>NZ_CP162511.1:1398216-2796432 GCF_040939305.1 Herbiconiux sp. A18JL235 | reverse complement strand
AGTGCCAGCGAGAGGACGGTGTCGCCATGGTCTCCGAACGCAGTCTCGAGGTTCTGCGCGTCATCGTGCAGGACTACGTGGCCTCGCGCGAGCCGGTGGGGTCGAAGAGCATCGCCGAGCGCCACTCCTTCGGGGTGTCGGCCGCCACGATCCGCAACGACATGGCCCTCCTCGAGGAGGAGGAGCTGATCACCGCTCCGCACACTTCGAGCGGCAGGGTGCCGACCGACAAGGGCTACCGCCTCTTCGTCGACCACCTCTCCGAGGTGCGTCCGCTCACGCAGGCGCAGCGGCACGCCATCGAGACCTTCCTCGGCTCCTCGGTCGACGTCGACGACGTGCTCGCCCGCACGGTGCGTCTGCTCTCCCAGCTCACCCACCAGGTCGCCCTGGTGCAGTACCCCTCGCGCTCGCAGGCGCGAGTGCGCCACGTCGAGCTGGTGGCGCTCGCCACCCGGCGTCTCATGACCGTCGTCATCACCGACACCGGCCACGTCGACCAGCGCATCGTCGAGGTGCCCGCCGACCTCGACGACGCGTTCATCGCCGAGCTGAGGCAGCGGTTCAACGAGACGCTCTCGGGCCTCGGTCTCCTCGAAGCGGCCGCAGCGCTGCCCGGCGCGGTCGACCGCTTCGCCCCCGACCGGGCACCCACGGCGACCGTGGTCGCGGCGACGCTGCAGGAGCAGGTGACGGCGAACCGGCAGGAGAAGCTGCTGATCGCGGGGGCCGCGAACCTGGTGCGCACGGAAGACGACTTCCACGGCAGCATCCTGCCGGTGCTCGAGGCCGTGGAGGAGCAGGTGGTGCTGCTTCGCCTGTTCAGCGAGATGGAGGCCGATCAGCGCGGCATCTCGGTCTCGATCGGCCGCGAGAACGAATCGTTCGGCCTCGGCGAGACCTCGGTGCTCGCGAGCGGTTACACCGGCATCGGCACGGCCGTGGCACGCCTCGGCGTTCTCGGCCCCACCCGCATGGACTACTCGAGCAACATCTCCGCGGTGCGCGCCGTGGCCCGCTACCTCTCCCGCACCCTCGGGGAGGCGGGCGCGCAGGGCTGAGCGCCCCGCGCATCCGTTCGCGCCTCCCGACCCGAAGACTTTCCGACCCACGACCGATACCGAAGGAGAAGCCCCTGGTGGCTGACCACTACGACGTGCTCGGGGTGTCGCGCGAAGCGACGCCCGAGGAGATCAAGAAGGCCTACCGTCGGCTGGCGCGCGAACTGCACCCCGACGTGAACCCGAGCCCGGATGCTCAGGAGAAGTTCAAGCAGGTCACCCACGCCTACGACGTGCTGAGCGATCCCGGCCAGCGCCGCGACTACGACCGCGGCCCCCAGCCCGGCTTCGGCGGGGGCGGCGCCCAGGGCTTCGGCGGCTTCGGCGACATCTTCGAGACCTTCTTCGGCGGGCAGGGCGGCGGCTCGCGCGGCCCGAAGTCGCGGGCCGAGCGTGGGCAGGACGCCCTGCTCCGCGTCGAGGTCGACCTCGGCGAAGTGGTCTTCGGCACGCACCGCGACCTCGAAGTCGACACGGCAGTGCTCTGCGAGACCTGCAACGGCTCCTGCTGCCAACCCGGCACGAGTCCGGTCACCTGCGACATCTGCCACGGCTCGGGGTCGATCCAGCGCACCGTGCGGTCGCTTCTCGGCAACGTGGTCACGAGCGCCCCGTGCGGCACCTGCCGCGGATACGGCACGATCATCCCGAACCCGTGCCACACCTGCCAGGGCCAGGGCCGCGTGCGCGCGCGCCGAACCATCCCCATCGACATCCCCGCGGGCGTCGACACAGGCCTCCGCCTGCAGCTGCCGGGTCATGGCGAGGTGGGGCCCGCGGGCGGCCCGCAGGGCGACATCTACCTCGAGATCAAGGTGAAGCACCACGAGGTGTACTCGCGCAACGACGACGACCTGCTCTGCACCCTCGAGGTGCAGATGTGGGATGCGGTGCTCGGCACCACCACGACCATCAAGGCCCTCGACGGCGACGTCGAGCTCGAGATCAGGCCGGGCATCCAGAGCGCCGACGTGCTCACCATCAAGGGCCGCGGCATCACGCACCTGCGCGGCAGCGGCCGCGGCGACCTCAAGGTCGGCGTGCAGGTGGTCACTCCCACGAAGCTCGACCACAAGCAGAAGGAACTGGTGAAGCAGCTCGCCGCCGCGCACAAGTACCCGGCGCCGAGTCTCGGCCACTTCCAGCAGGGCCTGTTCGCGAAGCTGCGCGACCGGTTCCTCAACGTCTGACGGGCAACCGATGAGCTCTCTGTTCCTGCGCCCCGATCTGGCGCTCGCGCCTCACGAGGTCGGCGAGGTGGTCACCCTCTCGGGCGACGAGGCGCGTCACGCGGTCACGGTCAACCGGCTGCGGGTCGGCGAGCACACCGCGCTCGGCGACGGCAACGGTCTCGTGGTGCACGGTGTCGTGGTGCGGGTCGAGGGCAAGGAGCTCGACATCGCGGTGGAGCGCTCCGAGGTGCACGAGGCTCCGTCGCCCCGGCTGGTGCTCGTGCAGGCGCTCGCCAAGGGCGATCGAGACGAGCTCGCCATCCAGGCCGCGACCGAGCTCGGCGTGGCGGCCGTGGTGCCGTGGCAGGCCGAGCGTTCGGTGTCGAGGTGGAACGAGCAGAAGGCGGCGAAGGGCGTCGAGCGCTGGACGACGATCGTCCGCGAGGCGGCCAAGCAGTCGATCAGGCCGTTCGTTCCCGCCGTGGGCGACCTCGTCGACACGGGCGAGCTCGCGGCGCTCGCGCGCGAGTGCGCCGGCGCCGGCGAGGGCAGGCGGATGCTGCTGCTCGAGCCCTCCGCCGAGACGAGGCTCACGGAGGTCGCGCTCGAGCCGCTCGGCGGCGCCTCGACCGGTGCCGGGCACGGCACCGCGACCGGCACCGCGACCGGCCCCGCGGCACCGGGCACGGCGACCGGCACGACCCCCGCCGAGCCCACCGTCTTCCTCGTCGTCGGCCCGGAGGGCGGCATCTCCCCTCGCGAACTCGAGCAGCTCGGCGAGGCCGGAGCGGTTGCGGTGCGCCTCGGCGACGAGGTGTTGCGCACGTCGACGGCCGGCCCCGCGGCGCTCGCGGTGCTGAACGCGGCATTCGGACGCTGGTAGCGAACCACGGCCCCGCGCCGGGCGCCACCCCTGCTGGCCGGCCGCACCCGAAACTAAGATGGAGTCATGTCCAGCACCGAATCGTCCCCCTCGATCTTCTCGCGCATCGTCGCCCGTGAGATCCCCGCCACGATCGTGCGGGAGACCGATCGGGTCATCGCCTTCGAAGACATCGCGCCCAAGGCCCCCGTGCATGTGCTCGTCGTGCCGAAGACCGAGCAGTACCGCGACGTCGTCGAGCTCGCCGCGGGCGACCCGGCCCTCCTGGCCGAGCTCGTGGCCACGGCGAAGCAGATCGCCGAGGAACGCGCCGACGGCGAGTTCCGTCTCATCTTCAACACCGGCGAGAACGCCGGTCAGACCATCTTCCACGTGCACGCCCATGTTCTCGCGGGCGGCCTGAAGGAATCATCACTTGGCTGAAACCCCGTCCACCCCGTCCGTCACCGACTCCGCCACCCGCGCATCCGGAGCCACCACTCCGGCGAACCGCGCCTCGCAGGGCGCCGCCTCGCGCACCCCTTCCGCCGAAGCCAAGCTGCACATCGACGGCGTCGAGATGGTGCGCCTGCTCGGCCCTCAAGACCGGCTGCTCACCACCATGGAGCGCCAGTTCCCGCAGGTCACCGTGCTCGTGCGCGGCAACGACATCACGCTCTCGGGCGAATCCGCTCAGGTCGACGGCGCCAGGCGCTTGGTCGAGGAGCTGCTCGAGCTGGTGCGCAGCGGCCACGAGGTCACGCCCGTCGAGGTCACGAGCTCGGCGCGCATGCTCGAGAACGACCGGTCGGCGCATCCTGCCGCCGAGCTGCTCAGCCAGGCCATCGTCACGGCCCGCGGCAAGAGCGTGCGGCCGAAGACGGCCGGCCAGAAGAGCTATGTCGACGCGATCGATGAGAACACCATCGTGTTCGGCATCGGCCCTGCCGGCACCGGCAAGACCTACCTCGCCATGGCGAAGGCCGTGCAGGCGCTGCAGCGCAAGGAGGTGGAGCGCATCATCCTCACCCGGCCCGCCGTCGAGGCGGGGGAGCGGCTCGGCTTCCTGCCCGGCACCCTCACTGACAAGATCGACCCGTACCTCCGGCCCCTCTACGACGCGCTCAACGAGATGATGGACCCGGAGATCGTGCCGAAGCTCCTCGCGGTCGGCACGATCGAGGTCGCGCCCCTGGCCTACATGCGAGGTCGAACGCTCAACAACTCCTTCGTCGTGCTCGACGAGGCGCAGAACACGACACCCGAGCAGATGAAGATGTTCCTCACCCGGCTCGGCTTCGGCTCGAAGATGGTGGTGACAGGCGACATCACCCAGGTCGACCTTCCGATCGGCACCAGCGGTCTGCAGGTGGTGACGCGCATCCTCGGCTCGATCGACGACATCCATTTCGCCACGCTGACGAGTGCCGACGTGGTTCGGCACACGCTGGTGGGGCAGATCGTCGACGCGTACACGAAATACGATCAGGTGGAGCTCGCGCGTCGCGAGAACCCCGGCTATCAGGGCCCGAGCGAGCGCGACCGCCGGTACAGGAACAAGCGATGAGGATGCGCACGTGTCGATCGAACTGAACAACGAGTCGTCAATCGAGGTCGACGAGACGGCGCTGCTGCGTCTGGCGAGCTATGCGCTCGACCAGATGCATGTGCACCCCGACGCCGAGCTCGCCATCGTCCTGGTCGACGAGGCGGCCATGGAGCAGCTGCACGTGCAGTGGATGGACGAGCCCGGGCCCACCGATGTGCTCAGCTTCCCGATGGACGAGCTGCGCCCCGGCACCGAAGACGCGCCCACCCCGGCTGGCCTCCTGGGCGACGTGGTGCTCTGCCCGCAGGTCGCCGAGGAGCAGGCCAAGGCTGCGAAGCACTCCACTCTGGAGGAGCTGCTGCTGCTCACCACCCACGGCATCCTGCACCTGCTCGGCTTCGACCACGCCGAACCCGACGAGGAGCGCGAGATGTTCGGCATCCAGCGCGACATCCTCGTGGGGTTCGCGATGAGCGAGCGCCGCCGTAAGTAATGACCATCGTCCTGTTCCTCCTCGCGGCCGTCGTGCTGGTGGCGCTGGGCGGCCTGTTCGCGGCGATCGACACCGCGGTGCTCTCGCTCTCCCGCGGCGATCTGCTCGAGCTCGCCGAGCGGGCGCGCGCGAAGCGGTCGCTGCGGGCCATCGCCGAAGACCCCGCGGCCCACCTCAACGCCGCGAACTTCGCCCGCGTGGTGTTCGAGACCACGGCGGCGGTGCTCATCACCATCTCGTTCGCGTTCACCATCGACGAGCTGTGGATCGCCCTCGTGCTGTCGGCCGTGGTGATGACGGCGGTCTCGTTCGTACTCGTGGGATCGAGCCCGCGCAGCGTCGGCCGTGCGCATCCGAAAGCCATCGTCCGCTGGGGCGCCGTGCCCGTGCACGTGACGCGCGTGGTACTCGGTCCGCTGGCGAACGCGCTGGTGGCCATCGGCAATCGGGTGACCCCGGGGCGCATCCGCTCGGGCACCTTCTCCTCGGAGGAGCAGCTGCTCAGCATGGTCGACGAGGCCACCGAGCTCGAGGTGCTCGAGGAAGACGACCGCGAGCTCATCCACTCGATCCTCGAGTTCAACGACACGGTGGTGCGCGAGGTGATGATCCCGCGCACCGACATGGTGACCGTCGACGACGACGACACGGTGGGGCACGGTCTCGGGCTCTTCCTCAGCAAGGGCGTCTCGCGCATGCCCGTGGTGGTCGGTGGCCGGGTCGACGACATCTCGGGTGTGCTCTACCTGCGCGACGTCGCGCGGCTGAGCTACGAACGCCCGGCCAAGCTGGAGACCACGACGGTCGCCGAGCTCGCCCGCCCGGCCCTGCTCATCCCGGAGTCGAAGAAGGTCGACGACACCCTCCGGCAGATGCAGGCCGAGTCGAACCACCTCGCCATGGTGGTCGACGAGTACGGCGGCATCGCAGGCCTCGTCACCCTCGAAGACCTGCTCGAGGAGCTCGTCGGCGACATCTCCGACGAGTACGACCGCGACATGGTCGAGGTCGAGCCGCTCGAGGCCGTCGACACCTTCCGGGTGAGCGCCAGGTTGCCGGTCGACGAACTCGGCGAGCTGTTCGGACTCGAGCTCGACGACGACGACGTCGACACCGTGGGGGGCCTGCTCGCCAAGGGGCTCGGCAGGCTCGCTGAGACCGGCGACGAGGCGCGCATCGCGGGCCTCATCCTCACGGCAGACCGCACCGAGGGCAGACGAAAGCGGCTGGTCACCGCGACGGTGCGGCGCGATCCGGATGCACGGGGAGACGACGAGGGCGACACCGGCCCGGTGCGGGTCGCCACGGGCCCGGTGAAGCTGCCGAAGGCCGGTAAGACCACGACGAACGACGACACGAAGGAGAGAGCATGAGCGAGCAGGGGAGCGACGACTTCAGAGCGGGGTTCGTGACCTTCGTGGGTCGGCCGAACGTCGGGAAGTCGACACTCACGAACGCGCTGGTGGGTGAGAAGGTCGCCATCACGAGCTCGAAGCCGCAGACCACGAGGCAGACCATCCGCGGCATCGTCCACGAGCCTGCCGGCCAGATCATCGTCGTCGACACCCCGGGCATGCACCGCCCGCGCACGCTGCTCGGTGAGCGGCTGAACTCGCTCGTGCAGTCGACCCTCGGCGACGTCGACGTCATCGGCTTCTGCCTCCCCGCCGACGAGAAGCTCGGCCCGGGCGACCGCTTCATCAACGAACAGCTCGACGCCTATCCGGGCGCGAAGAAGGTGGCGATCGTCACGAAGATCGACCAGGCGTCGAAGCAGCGGGTGGGCGAGCAGCTACTCGCCGTGTCGGAGCTGCGCGACTGGGAGGCGATCATCCCGGTCTCGGCGACCGACCGCATCCAGCTCGACGTGCTGGTGAGCGAGTTGATCGCGCTGCTGCCGCGCTCGGAGAAGCTCTACCCCGACGACCAGTACACCGACGCCGGCCTCGAGTCGCGCATCGCGGAGCTCATCAGGGAGGCGGCGCTCGAGGGCGTGCGCGACGAGTTGCCGCACTCCATCGCGGTCACCATCGACGACATGACCGAGCGCGACGACCGCGACCTGGTCGAGATCTACGCCAACCTGTTCGTCGAGCGCGACAGCCAGAAGGGCATCATCATCGGGCCGAAGGGGTCGCGGCTCGGTGAGGTGGGTGCGCGGGCACGGGCGCAGATCGAACCCCTGCTCGGGCGGCAGGTCTACCTGAACATCCGGGTGAAAGTCGCCAAAGACTGGCAGCGGGACGCCAAGCAGCTCGGAAGGCTGGGCTTCTGACCGATAGCCTGTAGTCGTGTCTACTGCTTCAACTGCCGAGAACCCGTTCGGCCAGGTGCTCGTCGCCATGGTCACCCCGTTCACCGCCGACGGCGAGGTCGACTGGCCGGGCGTGGAGAAGCTGATCGACGAGCTCATCGTCGGCGGCGCCGACGGCATCGTGGTGTCGGGAACGACAGGGGAGACCTCCACCCTCACCGACCCCGAGAAGATCAGGCTCGTCGAGGTGGGCAAAGACGTCGCGGCGGGGCGCGCCAAGATCATCACGGGCGGCGGTTCGAACGAGACCGCTCACGCCATGCAGCTCGCGCGGCAGAGTGAGAAGGCGGGGGCCGACGGCAACCTCGTCGTCACGCCGTACTACAACAAGCCGACACAGGCGGGTATCCTCACCCACTTCCGCATGATCGCCGACGCGACCGATCTCCCCGTCATCCTCTACGACATCCCGGGCCGCACCGGTGTGCCGATCAAGTACGAGACCATCCTGCGCCTCGCGAAGCACCCCAACGTGCTCGCCATCAAAGACGCGAAGGGCGACTTCAGCGAGGTCAGCCGGGTCATCAACCAGACCGAGCTGCTCTACTTCTCGGGCGACGACGCCAACGTGCTGCCGCACATGTCGATCGGGGCCGTAGGGCTCATCGGTGTCACGGCGAACGTGGCGCCCGCCCCCTACCGCACCATCGTCGACGCCGTGAACGCGGGCGACCTGGCCACGGCGACCGCGGCCCACCAGTCGCTCGAGCCGCTGGTGCGCGCCATCATGACGCATGTGCCGGGCACCGTGGCGGCGAAGTACATCCTGCACGGCCTCGGCCGCATCGGCAGCCCCCGCGTGCGCCTTCCGCTCGTCGGCCCCGAGGAGTGGGAGGCCGCCCAGATCGAGGACGAGATCGATCTGGTGCAGGGCATCGAGGGCCTGAAGCTCAAGAACTTCCGCCCCGACCGCAACGCCGCCGCCGGTGGAGCGCTGCCGAAGGTGGCGGGAACCACCCGCTGAGCGCCCTCGACGTCGGGCGGCGCGACCGAGCGCACAGCACCACAGACCACAGCGTGAGCACGACGCCACGCACCGCACGACGACCCACGAGAACTGAGGAGGGCCTATGAACACCAGCCCCGTCTACGATCCGCCGACCCTCGAAGCCGGCACGCTCCGCATCACCCCGGTGGGCGGTCTCGGAGAGATCGGCCGCAACATGACCGTGTTCGAGTACGAGGGCAAGCTCCTCGTCGTCGACTGCGGCGTGCTCTTCCCTGAGGAGCACCAGCCGGGTGTCGACCTCATCCTCCCCGACTTCAGCATCGTGCGCGACCGCCTCGACGACATCGTCGGCATCGTGCTCACGCACGGCCACGAAGACCACATCGGTGCGGTGCCCTACCTGCTGAAGCTGCGGGAGGACATCCCGCTCATCGGCTCGGCGCTCACCCTCGCGCTCGTCGAGGCGAAGCTCAAGGAGCACCGCATCACGCCCTACACCTTCGACGTCGCCGAGGGGCAGATCGAGAACCTCGGGCCGTTCGAGTGCGAGTTCGTGGCGGTGAACCACTCGATTCCGGATGCGCTCGCCGTCGCCATCAAGACGCCGGGCGGCGTGGTGCTGCACACCGGCGACTTCAAGATGGACCAGCTGCCGCTCGACGACCGCCTCACCGACCTGCGCGCCTTCGCGCGTCTCGGCGAGGAGGGGGTCGACCTCTTCCTCGTCGACAGCACCAACGCGGATGTTCCGGGGTTCACCCCTCTCGAGCGCGACATCGGCCCCGTGCTCGAGTCGATCATCGAGCGCGCGCCGCGCCGGGTGATCGTCGCGAGCTTCTCGAGCCACGTGCACCGCGTGCAGCAGGTGCTCGACGCCGCTCACGCGAACGGGCGCCGGGTGGCGCTGCTCGGGCGCTCGATGGTGCGCAACATGGGGATCGCCGCTGAGCTCGGGTACCTGAAGGTGCCCGACGGCGTGCTCGTCGACTTCAAGAAGGCCGGCGACATCCCCGACGACAAGATCGTCTACATGTCGACCGGGTCGCAGGGCGAGCCGATGGCTGTGCTGTCGCGCATGGTGAACAACGAGCACCAGATCGAGGTGGGGGAGGGCGACACCGTCATTCTCGCCTCCAGCCTCATCCCGGGCAACGAGAACGCCGTCTACCGCATCATCAACGGGCTCACGAAGCTCGGCGCCAACGTCGTGCACAAGGCGAACGCGAAGGTGCATGTCTCGGGTCACGCCGCGGCGGGCGAACTGCTCTACTGCTACAACATCCTGAAGCCCAAGAACGTGCTCCCGGTGCACGGCGAGTACCGTCACCTGGTGGCGAACGCGAAGCTCGCCATCGACACCGGGGTGCCGAAGGAGAACACGATCATCGCCGAGGACGGCACCGTGATCGACCTGCGCGACGGGGTGGCGAAGGTGGTCGGCCAGTACGACCTCGGCTACGTGTACGTCGACGGCTCCACCGTCGGCGAGATCACCGACGCCGACCTCAAAGACCGCCGCATCCTCGGCGAGGAGGGCTTCATCTCGATCATCGTCGTGGTCGAGGCACTCACCGGGCGCATCGTCGTCGGCCCCGAGATCCACGCCAAGGGCTTCGCCGAAGACGACTCCGTCTTCGACACCGTCAAGCCCAAGATCAGCGCCGCCCTCGCCGAAGCCGCTCAGAACGGCGTGCGCGAGCCGTACGCCCTCCAGCAGGTCGTGCGCCGCACCGTCGGCCGCTGGGTGAACACCTCCTATCGGCGCCGCCCGATGATCGTGCCGTTGGTCATCGAGGCGTGACCTGTGTTAGCTGCCGGCAGGGCCGTGCTGCGCGCGGCTCTGCCGGGGCGCGCCGGTCCTCGCCCGGCGCGACGCGACATGTGAGTGCGCGGTCGCTGGCGCGGTCGCGCACTCACCCTGGGTCGTCGAGTACGGCCCGCCGCTTCGACCGGCTGCCGGCACCCACCCGCAGATGGCGCGCCCCGTCTCTCGCTGGGCCGGGAGCGCTGCTCGCCCGCGGGCACGCCCGCACGCCCGCACAGGTGGGGCGCCTGTCCCGCGTAGGTAGCGCAACATGCTCCCATTCCCGCTCTTAGCGACACTCTCCGCGACCAACAGCGCGCGCGCTGTCTGCACCACCCCGCACCCGCACCCCGAGTACGCACGCAACAGGCCCTGCCCTGACGACCCAAGGTGAAGGGGTGGCCGCGAGAGCGACCACCCCTTCACATATCGCGGCGCGCCGCAGAAGCGGCGGCGCGCCCCGGCGGAGCCGCGCGAAGCACGGCCCCGCCGGCAGCCAGCACAGCCAGCACGGCGCGGCATCGAGGCGATGTCATCGCCTCGATATAGCGTGATTTCATGGCCACGAGTAGTAAGTCGACGCCTCGGAGCACGAGGGGGTCTTCGGCGCGTGCGACCGGGGCTGCGCCACGGAAGCCGGCGCAGCGCACGGCGGCGCAGAAGACGGTGAAGTATCCGGTGGTGTCGGAGGAGAAGCCGAACCCGCTGGTGTCGCTGTGGCTCGGCATGGCTCACGTGGTGGGTGGTGCGGCGCGCGCGTTCGGGCCCGAGAAGCTGGCCAAGGAGGAGCGGCGCGACGGTCTGCCGTTCCTGTTCTTCCTGCTCGCGGTGGCCGGTGCTGTCACGGAGTGGTTCCTCGCGTCGAACGCCGTCGCGGTCTCGATCAACGCTTACACCTTCGGCGGTCTGTTCGGCCGGGTGGCCTACGCACTCCCCGTCATCCTGCTGCTGCTCGCACTGTGGCTGTTCCGGCATCCGGCTTCGGTGAACGACAACGGCCGCATCGGCATCGGCCTCGCCGTGTTCCTGGTCTCGGTCTCGGGTCTCTGCCACGTCTACGGCGGCGCGCCCGACCCGGCGGCGGGCATCGAGGGCCTCGCGGTCGCCGGCGGCATCATCGGCTGGATCGCCGGTGCCCCGCTCATGACTCTCATCACCCCGGTCGGGGCCACGATCGTGCTGGTGTTCTTCTGCGCCCTGTCGCTGTTCATCATCACCAAGACGCCGCCGAACCGCATCGGTCGCCGCGCGCGCGAGCTCTACGCGTACCTCTTCGGCGCTCCGGCCCCGAGCGACGACGACCCGGCCGCCGCCCCCGGCGACGCTGCGGCGTCGACCGCAGGCACGGCGGGTAAGCGCGGCAAGAAAGGCGCCGTCGACCCCGCCGACGACCCGAACATGCTCGACTTCGACGCCCAGCCCGACGACGGCGGTGCCCTCCCGTGGTGGCGCCGCAACAAGAGCGAGCGCGAGGTCGACCCCGAGTTCGAGACCCCCCTCATGGCGCCGCGCATCGAAGACCGCACGCCCCCGCCCGAAGACGGCCCGTACATGAGCCCCGCCGAGTTCGACACCGCTGCGGCCGGTGGCGCGGGCCCGGCATCGGCAGCCCGCGACCTCGACAGCACCGAGGCGTTCGGCAGCGGCCTGCTCCATGACATGGAGGCCGCCGAGCAGGCCATCAAGCGCATCACCGGCGAGGTGCTCCCGGGTCGTAAGCAGACCATCGGCCTGCTCGACGACGACGGCACAGAGGCGCTCGACGCCTTCGCCACCCCGGTTCCGGATGCGCACCCCACCGGAGCCGTCGACGGCATGCCCGAACCGGCCCCTGCATCCGACCCGGCGAACTACCGCCTGCCCTCGGTCACGCATTTGTCGACCGGTGAGCCGTCGAAGTCGCGCTCAGCGGCCAACGACGACATCGTGCGCGCCATCACGGATGTGCTGAAGCAGTTCTCCGTCGACGCGCAGGTCACCGGTTTCTCCCGCGGCCCGACCGTCACGCGGTACGAGATCGAGCTCGGCCCCGGTGTGAAGGTGGAGCGCGTCACCGCCCTGTCGAAGAACCTCGCCTACGCGGTCGCCTCGAACGAGGTGCGCATCCTCTCGCCCATTCCGGGCCGCAGCGCCATCGGAATCGAGATCCCGAACACCGACCGGGAGACGGTCTCGCTCGGCGACGTGCTGCGGTCGCAGAAGGCGATGAACGACCCTCACCCCATGACCATCGGCGTCGGCAAAGACGTCGAGGGCAAGTTCGTGCTGGCGAACCTCGCGAAGATGCCCCACCTCCTCGTCGCCGGTTCCACCGGTTCGGGCAAGTCGAGCTTCATCAACTCGATGGTGACGAGCGTGCTGATGCGCGCGAAGCCGAGCGAGGTGCGCATGGTGCTCATCGACCCGAAGCGCGTGGAGCTCACCGCCTACCAGGGCGTGCCGCACCTCATCACCCCCATCATCACCAACCCGAAGAAGGCGGCCGAGGCGCTGTCGTGGGTGGTGAAGGAGATGGACATGAGGTACGACGACCTCGAGAGCTTCGGCTTCCGCCACATCGACGACTTCAACCGCGCCGTCATCAACGACGAGATCCGGCTGCCGCCCGCCTCGCAGCGGGTGCTGAAGCCCTACCCCTACCTCCTCGTGGTGGTCGACGAGCTCGCCGACCTCATGATGGTCGCCCCCCGCGACGTCGAAGACTCGATCGTGCGCATCACACAGCTGGCCCGCGCCTCCGGAATCCACCTGGTGCTGGCCACGCAGCGCCCCTCTGTCGACGTCGTGACGGGTCTCATCAAGGCGAACGTGCCGTCGCGCCTGGCCTTCGCGGTCACGAGCGTCACCGACTCCCGCGTCATCCTCGACCAGCCGGGCGCCGACAAGCTCATCGGCCAGGGCGACGCCCTGTTCCTCCCGATGGGGTCGTCGAAGGCCATCCGCGTGCAGGGCGCCTGGGTTCCCGAGAGCGAGATCCAGAAGGTCGTCGAGCACGTCACCCGCCAGGCCCGCCCGGAGTACCGCGACGACGTGGCGGTCACCGCCGAGAAGAAGCAGATCGACTCCGACATCGGCGACGACCTCGAGGTGCTGCTCGCCGCCGCCGAGATCGTCATCACGACGCAGTTCGGCTCCACCTCGATGCTGCAGCGCAAGCTCAAGGTGGGCTTCGCGAAGGCCGGCCGCCTGATGGACCTCATGGAGTCGCGCGAGATCGTCGGCCCCTCCGAGGGCTCGAAGGCCCGCGACGTGCTGGTCACCCCCGACCAGCTGCCGCAGGTGCTGGCGATGCTGCGCGGCGATGCTCCGGATGCCGGCGGCTCCTCGGCCGCCCGGCCCTCGGGCGGGCCGTCGCCGGCGCCGTCGTCGTACACCGACGACGACCGCTACGCTGATGACGACGAGTCCGGCAGCGAAGACGCCTGGCAGTTGACCGGCAGGGAGTGATCGCGTGACCTCGAACGAGGAGTCGGCACCCGCGGCGAAGCCCAGCAATTGGAACCTGCCGAACGCGATCACGATCGTGCGCATCCTCCTCGCCCCGGTCTTCTTCGTCATGCTCCTGGTCGACGACGGCCAGAACGGCGCCCTGCGCTGGGCCGCCGCGGTGCTGTTCATCCTCGCCATCGCCACCGACGGCATCGACGGCCACATCGCCCGCAGCCGCAACCTGGTGACCGATCTCGGCAAGCTGCTCGACCCGATCGCCGACAAGGTGCTCACGGGCGCCGCGCTCATCGGTCTGTCGATCCTCGCCGAACTGCCATGGTGGGTCACCATCGTCATCCTCGTCCGCGAGGTCGGCATCACGGTGTGGCGGTTCGTGCAGCTGAGCGACCGCGTTATCCCGGCGTCACGGGGCGGCAAGCTCAAGACGCTGGTGCAGTCGGTCGCGATCTCGCTGGCACTGCTGCCCTTCCCCGAGCTCTTCGGCGACTGGGTGAACTGGGTGAACGGCGTCACCATGACCGCGGCCGTGGTGCTCACGGTGGTCACCGGCATCGACTATCTGGTGCAGGCCTGGCGGCTCAACCGCAAGCCGGCGGCCGGCGCGTGAGCGAGACGGATGCTGTGGCCGCGGTGAACGACGACGCTGCGGCCATCGTCGCCACCCTCACCCTGAGCCGCACCACGATCGCGGTCGCGGAGTCGCTCACGGGTGGGCTGCTGTGCTCGGCGCTGGTCGACGTTCCCGGAGCGTCGGCGGTGCTGCGCGGCGGAGTCGTCGCCTACGACACCGCGGTGAAGCACACGGTGCTCGGAGTCGACGCGGAGGTACTGGCGGCCCACGGCCCCGTGCACGCCGACGTGGCGATGCAGATGGCGGTCGGTGTGCGCAGCGCGCTCGCCGTCGAGGGCACCCCGGCCGAGATCGGCATCTCGACGACCGGTGCGGCCGGGCCGGACCCGCAGGACGGGGCGGCGCCGGGAACGGTGTACGTGGGCGTCGCCATCGGTGCCGACGTGCGCAGCCATGCCCTCGAGTTGAGCGGCGATCGGGCAGCGATCAGGGCCGAGACCGTACGGGTGGCGCTGCGAATCCTGAGAGATTCCCTGTGAGCTCCGTAGAGGGAATGGGCGCCGTTTCGATCACGTTACATCTGGTGTCATTCACAAGTATTGTTCAGTCCCAGTCGTTTAGAGTCACTGCTACGAACCACTGCAGTAACGTGGTCAGAAGAGCCACTCGAACAGACCGTGACAGGAACGCAAGGAGGGTCCAGTGATTCTAGTTCGTCAGGAAATCGGCGACGTGCTTCGGGACTTCCGCCTGCAGAAGGGTCGTACCCTTCGTCAAGTGGCAAGTAAGGCGAGCGTCGCCCTCGGCTACCTGAGCGAGGTCGAGCGTGGTCAGAAGGAGGCCTCGAGCGAGATCCTCGCCTCGGTGGCCGAAGCTCTCGACACCCCGATCTCGGTCATCATGCGCGAGGTGGGCGACCGTCTCGCGATCGTCGAGGGCATCGATCCCATCCCCGACACCATCCCCGACGAGTTCGTCGCCGACTTCGACGCCGACCTCGTCGCCCGCTGAACGACTGCGGCACGGAGTGCGGCTGAGTGAGTTCAGGCAGGCCGTCGCCGACGAGTTCGGCCCGGCCTACGGGCAGGTGGTGACGAGCGATGTCGTCCTGGTCGACCTCGGCGACCGAACCGCCGAACAGGCGCTGAAGGCAGGAATCCCCCCGCGAGAGGTGTGGCTCGCGGTCTGCCGGTCGGCGGATGTGCCGCCCCAGCGCTGGCACGGAGCAGGACTTCCCGCTCCACGAGAGACGTGATCGAAAAAGCCCCCGGCAGAGGCCGGGGGCTTTTTCGTGTTCGCAACACGCCGCGGGACTCTCGAACATATCTTCGGTGCGGCGTAGAGTTCTGCACAGTGAGAGATTCGAACACGTTCTCCACACATGAGTCGGCCGGCAGCTTCGATGTCGGTGGTCTTCTCTAACGTGAAGGGTGTTCGACGAACTCTCGTCGACGCCCTGTCGTCGCCACCCCGTGAGGGGCGCGAACACGACAGCCTGTGGGCACACCATCGCCGGCCGCCAGGTCGCACAGCACGAAGGAGACCGAAATGCCGTCAGACGCAAATCGTGAGAAAGCACTCGAGACCGCCCTCGCCCAGATCGACCGCCAGTTCGGCAAGGGTTCGGTGATGCGCCTCGGCAGCGATGACCGTGCGCCGGTCGAGGTCGTTCCGACCGGGTCGATCGCCCTCGACGTCGCGCTCGGCATCGGCGGTCTCCCGCGCGGCCGCATCGTCGAGATCTACGGCCCTGAGTCGTCGGGTAAGACCACGCTCACCCTGCACGCCATCGCCAACGCCCAGCGGGCGGGCGGCATCGCCGCCTTCATCGACGCCGAGCACGCGCTCGACCCCGAGTACGCGAAGAAGCTCGGGGTCGACATCGACTCTCTCCTGGTCTCCCAGCCCGACACCGGTGAGCAGGCGCTCGAGATCGCCGACATGCTGGTGCGCTCCGGCTCCATCGACATCATCGTCATCGACTCCGTGGCGGCCCTGGTGCCCCGCGCCGAGATCGAGGGCGAGATGGGCGACTCGCACGTGGGTCTGCAGGCACGCCTCATGTCGCAGGCGCTCCGCAAGCTCACCGGTGGCCTCAACCAGACCGGCACCACGATGATCTTCATCAACCAGCTGCGCGAGAAGATCGGTGTCTTCTTCGGCAGCCCCGAGACCACTGCCGGTGGTAAGGCGCTGAAGTTCTACGCCTCGGTGCGTCTCGACATCCGTCGCATCGAGACCCTCAAGGAGGGAACCGAGGCGGTCGGTAACCGCACCCGTGTGAAGGTCGTGAAGAACAAGATGGCGCCGCCCTTCAAGCAGGCCGAGTTCGACATCCTCTATGGAGTCGGCATCTCCCGCGAGGGCAGCCTCATCGACTTCGGTGTGGAGCACGAGATCGTGCGCAAGTCGGGTGCCTGGTACACCTACGACGGCGACCAGCTCGGCCAGGGCAAGGAGAACTCGCGGCGCTTCCTCAAAGAAAACCCCGATGTCGCGCTCGAGATCGAGAACAAGATCCTTGCGAAGCTCGGTGTGGGCGAGGCGGGGGCTGCAGCTGCCGCTGCTGGCAACGTCGATTCGATCGAGCCCAAGCTGGCCTCGCGCAAGGGAGCCTGACCCACGATGAACGACATCGTCAACCTCGACTCGGTGCGCCGCCGTGGGCGGACGCGCCCGTCGGCGCCCGAGTCGGGCGCTGACGGTGCGGGCACCCGTGAGCCCGTGGGCCTGCCCTCTCGATCGGCGCACCCCGCTCGCTCGTCGCACCCGGCCGGGCGCGACGCCGACCACGAGACCGCGTCGGGCGCCCCGGTGGAGTTCCCGGCCGCGGTCGGTTCTCCCGCACCCATCGAGTTCCCGGCTCCGGTCGAGCTCTCCGACGAGGAGCGGCTCGAGCGGGTGAGCGACACCGTCGTGCGGGCACTCGGGCGCCGGCAGCTCTCCTCGGGCGAGGCCCACGAGCTGCTCGTGGCCCAGGGGGCGAGCGGAGCCGAGGCCGACGGGCTCGTCGCGCGCTACGAAGAGTTGGGCTACCTCGACGACGCGGCCCTCGCCGAAGCGCTGGTGGCGCGGTTGAGCGAGCGCAGCCACAAGAGCCGGGCGGTCATCGCGCGCGAGCTCCATGCCCGCAAGATCCCCTCCGAACTCGTCACGGCGGCGCTCGAGAACCTCGACGACGACCACGAGTTCGAGCTCGCCGTCGAGGCCGCTGTGAAGCGCGTGGGCCAGCTGTCGCGCTACGACGACGAGACCGCCGAGCGTCGGCTCAACGGCTTCCTCGCTCGCCGTGGTTTCGGTTCGAGCATCGTGCGCGAGGCGACCCGGCGTGCCATGGCCACCCGCAAGGCCGCAAGCCGTGTGCGTTTCCGCTGACAGGGTCGCTGCGGCGGCGTCGGTCGAGAGCGAACGGCCTGCCGCGGTTTCGTAGACTGGTCGCACCATGAGCACAGTCAGCGAAGCACCGACGATCATCGCAGCGTCGAACGCGTCACGCGACGCGTCGGGGCGGGCACGCACCTACGAGGTCCGCACCTACGGCTGCCAGATGAACGTCCACGACTCCGAACGTCTGAGCGGCTCGCTCGAAGCTGCGGGTTACGTCAGGGCTGAGGGCGTGGAGCCCGACGTCGTCGTGATCAACACCTGTGCCGTGCGGGAGAACGCCGACAACAAGCTCTACGGCAACCTCGGACACCTCGCTTCGGTGAAGCGTCGCCACGAGGGCATGCAGATCGCGGTCGGCGGCTGTCTCGCCCAGAAAGACAAGAACGTCATCCTCGATAAGGCCCCCTGGGTCGACGTGGTCTTCGGCACCCACAACATGGGAGCACTGCCGAGCCTGCTGGAGCGCGCTCGACACAACGACGCGGCGCAGATCGAGATCCTCGAGGCGCTCGAGACGTTCCCCTCCACTCTCCCGACGAAGCGCGACTCCACCTACAGCGGCTGGGTCTCCATCTCCGTGGGCTGCAACAACACCTGCACCTTCTGCATCGTGCCGGCGCTCCGCGGCAAGGAGAAAGATCGTCGCCCGGGTGAGATCCTCGCCGAGCTGCAGTCGCTGGTCGATGACGGTGCCCTCGAGGTCACTCTGCTCGGCCAGAACGTCAACTCCTACGGCGTCGAGTTCGGCGACCGGCTGGCCTTCGGAAAGCTCCTCCGGGCGGCCGGAGAGATCGAGGGCCTGGAACGCATCCGTTTCACCAGCCCGCACCCGGCGGCGTTCACCGACGACGTCATCGACGCCATGGCGGAGACCCCCGCGGTGATGCCGCAGCTGCACATGCCCTTGCAGTCGGGGTCAGACCGCGTGCTCCGGGCCATGCGGCGCTCGTACCGCTCTGCCAAGTTCCTCGGCATCCTCGACCGGGTGCGCGCGAAGATCCCGAACGCCGCGATCAGCACCGACATCATCGTGGGCTTCCCCGGCGAGACCGAGGAGGACTTCCAGGAGACCCTTCGGGTCGTCGAGCAGGCCCGCTTCGCATCGGCGTTCACCTTCCAGTATTCGATCCGACCAGGCACCCCCGCGGCGACCATGCCCGATCAGGTGCCGCGCGAGGTGGTGCAGGAGCGCTACGACCGCCTGGTCGCCTTGCAAGACCGCATCTCGCTGGAGGAGAACCAGAAGATCGTCGGGCGACGTGTCGAGCTCGTGGTCGCGAACGGCGAGGGCCGGAAGGACGGCGAGACGAAGCGACTGAGCGGTCGCGCGGAAGACAGCAGGCTGGTGCACTTCGAGCTCCCCGAGGGTTCGGCTGCTCCGCGCCCGGGCGACGTCGTGTCGGTCACGGTCACCCAGGCGGCGCCGTACTACCTCATCGCCGACAGCGACGGCACCCCGCTCGAGGTTCGGCGAACCCGCGCGGGTGATGCCTGGGACAGGAGCGAGGCCGAGTCCTGCGCCGTGCCGAGCGCCACCAGTGCCAGCGCGGGCGAGGGTTCCGCGCCGGGGCGGGTCTCGCTGGGGCTGCCGGCCCTGCGTGCGGGTGCACCGTCGACCCCGCGCGTCGCGACCGTGCCGATCTACAGTTCCACCGACGATCTGCGGGGCTGAAGGGTGGCCCCGGAGGCGTCCGCCTCGGCAGGGGAGGAGCAGGCGCGACTGATCGCCGTGGTCGGCGCCACCGGCACCGGCAAGTCGGAGCTCTCCCTTCGCCTCGCCGAGCGCCTCGACGAGCGCGGCGTGGCCGCCGAGGTCGTCAACGCCGACGCCATGCAGCTCTACCGCGGTATGGACATCGGCACCGCCAAGCTCGCCCCGGCCGAACGGCGCGGAGTGCCGCACCACCTCCTCGACGTGCTCGACGTCACAGCCGACGCCTCGGTCGCCGCGTACCAGCGGGAGGCGCGGGAGTGCATCGAGGCGATCCAGGCGCGCGGTGCCGTCGCCCTCCTGGTGGGCGGGTCGGGCCTGTACGTCTCCTCGGTCATCCACGACTTCCGTTTCCCCGCCCGCGACGCCGAGGTGCGGAGAAGGATCGAGGCCGAACTCGGCCAGACCGGCGCGCGCGCCCTCTACGACCGCTTGAAGGTGCTCGACCCCGAGGCGGCCGCCTCGATCGGGCAGTACAACGGCCGCCGTCTCGTGCGCGCGCTCGAGGTGGTGGAACTGACCGGTGAACCTCTCAGCGGCACCCTGCCCGACGAGCCTGTGCCGTGGCGACCCCTGTCGATCGTGAGGCTCGGCGTCGAGCGTCAGGCCCTGGTGCCGCGGCTCGATGAGCGCGTGGTGGGGATGTGGGGGCGCGGCCTCGTCGACGAGGTCGCCGCCCTCGTTCCGCACGGTCTCCGCGACGGCACCACGGCATCCCGAGCCATCGGCTACGCTCAGGCGCTCGCCGACCTCGACGGCACGATGCCGCGCGCCGAGGCCATCGCCGAGGCGCAGGCCCTCACCCGCCGCTACGCCCGTCGCCAGGTCAGCTGGTTCAAGCGCTACCCCGACGCCCTCGACGCCGATGCCCTCGACCCGGCCTCCGTCGAGGCAGCCGTCGGCCACGCCCTGGCCGCCGTCTCCTGACCCTAGACTGATTCCATGCCCGCTGACCTCCACTTCACCAAGGGCCAGGGGACTGGCAACGACTTCGTTCTCTTCACCGACGCCGACGGGCAGATCGACCTCGTTCCCACCCAGGTCGCTGCGATCTGCGACCGTCATTTCGGCGTCGGTGCCGACGGTGTGCTGCGGGCCGTGCGGTCGGAGAACATCCCCGAAGGGGCGGCCGCCCTCGCCGAAGACCCGGCCGCCGAGTGGTTCATGGACTACCGCAACGCCGACGGCTCGATCGCCGAGATGTGCGGCAACGGCATCCGCGTCTTCGCCCGCTACCTCCTCGACAACGGGCTCGCCGAGCTGGCGGCGGGGGAGACCCTCGTCATCGGCACCCGTGCCGGTGTGCGCGACGTGCAGCGCAGCAAGCTCGGCTTCCAGGTCGACCTCGGCCGCTGGCGGCTCGACGGCGGCGAGCCGCTCGTGCGGGCCAAGAACCTGCAGGTGCCGCGGCCGGGTCTCGGCATCAACGTCGGCAATCCGCACGTCGTGGTCGCCCTCGCCGACGACGACGAGCTGGCCGAGGCCGATCTCACCTTCATCCCGCACGTCGAGCCCGAGCCCGAAGACGGCGCGAACGTCGAGTTCGTGGTGCCCAGCGAGCCGCTCGTGCGCGACGGTGTGGGGCACATCAGGATGCGCGTGCACGAACGCGGGAGCGGCGAGACCCTTTCCTGCGGCACGGGCGCGGCGGCGGCGGCCCTGGCGACGCGCCACTGGGCCGGTGCGGGTGCCCCCGACCACTGGAGCGTCGCGGTGCCCGGCGGGGTCGTGGGCGTGCGCATGTTCCCGACCGAAGACGGCGAGCATGTCGCTCTCTCCGGCCCGGCCGAGCTCGTCTACGAGGGCGATCTCGCGATCGCGTAGCCGCTCGCTGACGGCCGGGCGGGTCGCACCGAACGGGCGTCTCGCTCTCGGGGGTCAGCCCGCTGCGTGGTTGCGCACCCGCAGCACGCGGTAACCGCGGTTGGTCGTCGTGCGCATCACCGACATACCGGCGAACTCGGCGTCGAGCCAGCGCTGCAGCGAATCGGAGCCGAGGTTCTTCTGCACGACGAGCCAGGCGTCCGACCCGATGTCGAGCCGCGGGAGCCAGGTCTGCAGCATGGAGTGCAGCTCGTTCTTGCCGACGCGGATGGGTGGGTTCGACCAGATCGTGGTGAATCTCACCTCGTCGGGAACATCTTCGGGCCTCACGGCGTTGACATGATCGAGGCCTAACATGTGAGCATTCCGTCGAACCAGATCCAGAGCACGTTCGTTGACGTCCACCGCCCACACCGTGGCGTGCGGTGACTCCAGGGCGAGTGAGAGAGCGATCGGTCCCCACCCGCACCCCAGGTCGAGCAGATTCCCGCCAGGGGGAGCCGACGGGACATTCGACAGGAGCACGCGGGTGCCCGCATCGAGGCGTTCGGGACTGAACACACCCGATGCCGTCTGAAGGCGGCGCGGGGCACCGGCCAGTTCGACGGTGATCTCGCGGAGCGACAACTCTCCCGCCGGCTGCGCAGAGAAGTAGTGCTCGCCATCCATAGAGGGAATCTAGCAAACCAGGAGACTATTCTTGACTGCGATGTCAGACCACGACGCCGTCGACGACGGCACCCTGCGCGACGCGACCGGCGTCGACGCCTCGCCACGCGCATCGGTTCCCACCTCGGGCGACGCGGCCGCCTCCGACGACGCGGTGTCGCGCATCCTCGCCTCCGCCGGGTCGAGAGCGAGCGCCTACTCGCTCTTCACCGAAGGCGCGGCCCAGGCGTTGCAGCGCGCCGAGACCACGGCCGACAGCGGGTTCGACGGCGATCAGTTCGACCGTGAAGACCGCCAGTCGCTCCGACGGGTCGCCGGGCTCTCGACCGAGCTCGACGACGTCACCGAGGTGGAGTACCGGCAGCTGAGGCTCGAGAACGTCGTCATCATCGGCGTCTACTCGCAGGGCACGCTCGCCGACGCCGAGAACTCGCTGCACGAGCTCGCGGCCCTCGCCGAGACCGCGGGTGCCGTGGTGCTCGACGGCCTGTTGCAGCGGCGCCCACACCCCGACCCCAGTACCTACTTCGGTAAGGGCAAGGCCGAGGAGCTGCGGGCGATCGTGCAGTCGCTCGGCGCCGACACGGTCATCGCCGACACCGAGCTCGCCCCGAGCCAGCGGCGCGCGCTCGAAGACGTGGTGAAGGTGAAGGTGATCGACCGCACCGCGGTCATCCTCGACATCTTCAGCCAGCACGCCAAGAGCCGCGAGGGCAAGGCGCAGGTCGAGCTCGCGCAGCTCGAGTACCTGCTGCCGAGGCTCCGCGGATGGGGTGAGTCGATGTCGCGCCAGGCCGGTGGCCAGGTGGGCGGCGCGGGCGCCGGTATGGGTTCGCGCGGACCGGGTGAGACGAAGATCGAGCTCGACCGCCGGCGCATTCACACCCGCATGGCGAAGCTGCGCCGTCAGATCGCCGCTATGAAGCCCGCGCGTGACGCCAAGCGCGCCAACCGGCGCCGCAACGCGGTGCCGAGCGTGGCCATCGCGGGGTACACGAACGCCGGCAAGTCGTCGTTGCTCAACCGCATCACGAGTGCGGGCGTGCTGGTGGAGAACGCCCTGTTCGCCACCCTCGACGCCACGGTGCGCAAGAACACGACGGCCGACGGCCGCCCCTACACGATCGCCGACACCGTCGGCTTCGTGCGCGCGCTGCCGCATCAGCTGGTCGAGGCGTTCCGCTCAACGCTCGAGGAGGTGCAGGACTCGGATGTGGTGGTGCACGTCGTCGACGCCTCGCACCCCGACCCGGCGGGCCAGATCGCGACGGTGCGCGACGTGATGGGCGAGGCGGGTGCCCGCGGCATTCCCGAGATCATCGCGTTCAACAAGAGCGACCTGGTCTCAGACGACGACAAGCTGGTGCTCCGCGGCCTGGAGCCGAAGGCGGTGTTCGTCTCGGCACGCACCGGCGAGGGCATCCCCGAGCTACTGGCGCGCATCGACGAGCTCATCCCGCGGCCGAGCCTCGAGATGAACCTGCTGGTGCCCTACGACCGTGGCGACCTGGTGACCCTGTTGCACGAGCGCAACACCGTGCTGAGCACCGAATACGTGGAGGCGGGCACCCATGTGCGCGCTCTCATCAACCCGGAGTTCGAGGAACGCCTCGAGGAGTTCGCGATCGCCCGCTGAGTGTCGGCGGGCTCAGACCGCCCTGAGCACCGCGACGACCTTGCCGAGCACGACGGCGTGGTCGCCGAGGATGGGCTCGAAGTTCGAGTTGCGGGGGAGCAGCCAGGTGTGCCCGTCGCGCTGGCGGAAGACCTTCACCGTCGCCTCCTCCTCGAGCATGGCGGCGACGATGTCGCCGTTCTCGGCGGTCTGCTGCTGCCGCACCACGACCCAGTCGCCGTCGCAGATGGCGGCGTCGATCATCGACTCCCCGACCACCTTCAGCATGAACAGCTCGCCGTTGCCGACCAGCTGGCGGGGGAGGGGGAACACCTCGTCGACCTGCTGCTCGGCCGTGATCGGGATGCCCGCCGCGATGCGGCCCACCAGCGGGACGAGGGTGGCGTCGCCCACGGGCGGTGCGGAATCGGCGTCGGGCGCCGGTGCCTCCTCGATGCCGGGCACGTCGATGAGCACCTCCATCGCGCGCGGGCGGTTGGGGTCGCGGCGGAGGTAGCCGCTCAGCTCGAGCTGGTTGAGCTGGTGGGTGACGCTGGAGAGGGAGGACAGGCCCACGGCGTCGCCGATCTCGCGCATGCTCGGCGGGTAACCCCTGGCCGAGACCGAGCGCTGGATGACGTCGAGGATGGCGAGCTGCTTGTCGCTGAGGCTCTTGCGCCGCCTGGTGCGTGCCGGGTCGATGGCCACGGTGTCCTGCCTTCTCGAGGGTTCCGACATCCGATGTCGGTGGCTGGTGATTGAGTTCACCTGTCGATCGAAACTGTATCCGAGAACTGCTCGAATACATATCTATGTTCGAGTGTGTCGCAGCATTCGGGCAGAGATTTCGACTTGACGAGACCCATATTCGAATATAGATTCGGAACACAACTTCGCACCGGCGCTCCCGGCCGAGCGCCGGTGCGAACCCTCAGGAGGAATCATGAGCATCGCAGCACCTGTGACGGCTTCTCTTCGCACCACCACCCCCGCCGCCACCCGCACCACCGTCAGCAGCACCGTCGCCGCGCCGAAGTTGCGCATCACCGCCCGCGGCCGCCGGGTTCTGGCGGCACTCGTTGCCGTTCCCGTCATCACCGTGCTGGCCGTGGTGGCGCTCCTGAGCGGCGGCTCCGCCATCGCCACCGGGGCCGGCTCCGCCGCCGACTTCGAGTACGTCACCGTCGCCGGTGGCCAGAGCCTCTGGGGCATCGCCGAGTCACTCGCCCCCGAGGCCGACCCGCGCGACGTCATCGCCGAGATCATGAGCCTCAACCAGCTCACGTCCTCCTCGGTGCAGCCCGGCCAGCGCATCGCCATCCCGGCCGACCTCGCCGACTGAGCGGCCGGGCCGAGGCGCCTCCCCGGCGACCGTGGCGCACTGATCGACTCGATAGAATCGCTGGGGTGACCACCCTCGACGAACTCCCCATCCGAGACGACCTGCGCGGCCTGGAGCCCTATGGCGCCCCGCACCTGCACCTCCCCGTCGAGCTGAACGTCAACGAGAACACCCACCCCATTCCCGAAGACGTCGCTCGCGACATCATCGAGTCGATCGCCCGTGAACTGCTGCAGGTGAACCGCTACCCCGACCGGGAGTTCACCGCCCTCCGCGACTCCCTCGCCGCGTACCTCGGCCACGGGCTCGGTCGCGACAACATCTGGGCGGCGAACGGCTCCAACGAGGTGCTGCAGCAGATCCTCATGGCGTTCGGCGGACCTGGGCGATCCGTGCTCGGCTTCCCTCCCACCTATTCGATGCACTCGATCATCGCCCACGGCACCGGTACGGAGTGGATCGCAGGCGAACGCGATGCCGACTTCCAGATCTCGCCGCAGACCGCCGTCGAGTGGGTCGAGCGCACGAAGCCCGACCTCGTCTTCTTCTGCGCCCCGAACAACCCCACCGGCACCGCCCTCGACCTCGACACCATCGCTGCCGCCTACGACGCCACCGACGGGATGGTCGTCGTCGACGAGGCCTACGCCGAGTTCATGCCCCACGACCGGCCGAGCGCGCTTACGCTCCTCGAGGGGCGCCCCCGTCTCATCGTGTCGCGCACGATGAGCAAGGCCTTCGCGTTCGCAGGTGCCCGCCTCGGCTACCTCGCCGCCGACCCCGCGGTCGCCGACGCCATCCGTCTGGTGCGCCTGCCCTACCACCTCTCCGCGCTCACGCAGGCCGCGGCGGTGGCCGCCCTCGACCACGCTCCCGAGATGCTCGCGATGGTCGACGACATCACGGCACAGCGCGACCGCATCGTCACCGAGCTCACGGAGCTCGGATACCACCCGTGGCCGAGCGCCGCGAACTTCGTGCTCTTCGGTGGCGTCGCCGACCCCGAGGCGCTCTTCGAGGCCCTCCTCGCCCGGGGCATCATCATCCGCAACCTCAGCATCCCCGGTCACCTGCGCGTGAGCGCGGGCACCACGGCGGAGACCACGGCCTTCCTCGACGCTATGCGTGAACTCACCCCCGCCCCTGCCGCAGGCTCCGCTCCGGGCCGAGACACCGCTCGATAGGATTCTCGACATGACCGCACCCCGCACCGCCCGCCTCGAGCGCGAGACGAGCGAGTCGAGCATCGAGCTCTCGCTCGACCTCGACGGCACCGGCGTCTCCGACATCCAGACCTCCGTGCCGTTCTACGACCACCTGCTCACCGCCTTCGCGAAGCACTCCCTCACCGACCTCGCGGTGCGGGCGAAGGGTGACATCGAGATCGACGTGCACCACACCGTCGAAGACATCGGCATCGTGCTGGGTCAGGCCATCCGTCAGGCGCTCGGCGACAAGTCGGGCATCTCGCGCTTCGGCGACGCCCTCGTGCCCCTCGACGAGGCGCTCGTGCAGGCCGTCGTCGACATCTCCGGCCGCCCCTACCTCGTGCACACGGGCGAGCCCGCCGGCTTCGAGTTCCACCTCATCGGCGGGCACTTCACGGGGTCGATGGTGCGGCACGTGTTCGAGGCCATCACCTTCAACGCCGGCCTCACCGTGCACGTGACCGTGCTCGGCGGTCGCGACCCGCACCACATCGCCGAGGCCGAGTTCAAGGCATTCGCCCGCGCCTTCCGGCAGGCGAAGGCCCTCGATCCCCTGGTGAGCGGCATCCCGTCGACGAAGGGCGCACTGTGACGCGCGGGCGTCCGAACGTCGTGCTGCTCGACTACGGCAGCGGCAACATCCACTCCGCGGCGAAGGCGCTCGAGCGCGCAGGCGCCGATGTCACTGTCACCGGAGACAGGGTTGCCGCACTCGAGGCCGACGGCCTCGTCGTTCCCGGGGTCGGCGCGTTCAGCGCAGTCATGGACCAGCTGACCGCCGTGCGCGGCGGCGAGGTCATCGACAAACGCCTCGCCGGCGGCCGGCCGGTGCTCGGCATCTGCGTCGGCATGCAGGTGATGTTCTCCGACAGCAACGAGCGCGGGGTCGAGGCCGTCGGGCTCGGCGAGTGGCCGGGAACGGTCGAGCTGCTCGAGGCCGAGGTCGTGCCGCACATGGGCTGGAACACGGTCGAGCCCCCGGCGGGCACCGTGCTCTTCGACGGCATCGAAGACCAGCGCTTCTACTTCGTGCACTCCTACGCCGCGCAGGAGTGGGAGCTCACCCCCGACAAGACCCACCGCCCGCCGCTGGTCACCTGGGCCGAGCACGGCGCGAGGTTCGTGGCGGCGGTGGAGAACGGCCCGCTCTCGGCGACGCAATTCCACCCCGAGAAGTCCGGCGACGCCGGCATCCGTCTGCTCTCCAACTGGCTCGGTACCCTCGATTGAGGTGACCAGGATCGGATCGCGCCCGGCTGGGCCGGGCGGGGTCCGTTTCGACCTGGCCGCGACGAGTCGCTACTATCGCGGGGGGCCGCCGCCCGCATTCGCACGATCGAGGAACCGACAATGAGTGAGTTCAACAAGGCACCCGGGCTGGTGCTGCTGCCAGCCGTCGACGTCGCCGACGGGAAGGCAGTGAGGCTCACCCAGGGCAAGGCGGGCACCGAGACCCATCACGGCGACCCTGTCGACGCCGCCGCGGACTGGATCTCCCAGGGCGCCGAGTGGATCCACCTGGTCGACCTCGACGCCGCCTTCGGTCGCGGCAGCAACCTGGGCGTGATCAAGAAGGTCATCCGCCAGGCGAAAGGCGTCAACGTGGAGGTCTCGGGCGGCATCCGCGACGACGAGAGCCTCGAGACCGCCCTGGAGTCGGGCGCCAAGCGCATCAACCTCGGCACCGCTGCCCTCGAGAACCCGGAGTGGGCCGCCCACGTCATCGCGCAGTACGGCGAGGCGATCGCTGTCGGCCTCGACGTGCGCGGCACCACGCTCGCCGCCCGTGGCTGGACGCAGGACGGCGGCGACCTCTGGCAGGTGATGGACCGCCTCGAAGAAGCCGGATGCGCGCGTTACGTGGTCACCGACGTCACGAAGGACGGCACCCTCAAGGGCCCGAACGTCGAGCTGCTGCGCCAGGTGATGGAGCGCACCTCGCGCCCCGTCATCGCCTCGGGCGGCATCTCGAGCCTCGACGACATCGCCGAACTGCGTGCCCTCGTGCCGCTCGGCCTCGAAGGCGCCATCGTCGGCCGGGCCCTGTACTCCGGTGCCTTCACCCTGGCCGAGGCGCTGGATGTCGCATCCGACTGACCCGCACCTCGCCGACTCGGCGGGCCAGCCGTGGAAGGGTCGGCACTTCGCCGCCCACGACACGACACACGACACCGACGACGGCGCGGCACCGCCGCTGCTGCTCGCCGCCCTGACGTCCTTCGCCGGCGGTGAGGCCGGCCAGGTCGACGTCGTCGACGCCCTCCGCGACGTTCGACTGCTCGTGCCCCTCGTGGCGCATGCGGGCGACGAGGGGGTGACGGAGGCGGGGCTCCGGGTCGACAAGACCCAGGAGCTCTCCCTCGTCACGGTCGCCGGCCCCGACGGCAGGACGGTGCTGCCCGCCTTCAGCTCGGTCGACGCGCTGTCGCGCTGGAACCCCTCGGCGCGGCCGATCCCGGTCGAGGCGCGGAGGGTCGCCCTGGCCGCGGCGGCGGAAGGAACGGAACTCGTCGTCATCGACCCCGCCTCCCCCACCGAGTTCGCCCTGCGCCGCCCGATGGTGTGGGCCCTGGCCCAGGGGGAGCCGTGGGTGCCCGCACTCGCCGACCCCGCCGTCGCCGGCGCCTTCGAGCTCTCGGTCGCCGACGAAGTGGTGGTCGCCGGCGTGCGACTCGTCGCGGGCGACCCGCACGCCCGGCTCGCGGGCGCCGAGGTCGTGGTCGTGCTGGCTCTGGCCCCTGGCCTCGATCAGGAGGCTTTGGGTGCGCTCATGGCGCGGTTGCAGCAGCGCTGGAGCGAGCATCCGCTCATCGCCGAACGGGTCGACTCGCTCTCGGTTCGGCTGACCGCTGTCAGCTGACGGGACCCGTGAGGTTCTCGCCCGGGCCCTTGCCGATGGGGTCGGGGATGATCGACGCCTCGCGGAAGGCCAGCTGCAGTGAACGCAGCCCGTCGCGGAGGCTGCGTGCGTGCTGATCGCCGATCTCGGGGGCCGAGGCGGTGACGAGACCGGCGAGCGCGATGATGAGCTTGCGCGCCTCGTCGAGGTCGATCTGGTTCTCGGGGTCGTCGGCGAGCCCGCACTTCACGGCGGCGGCGCTCATGAGGTGCACGGCGGTGGTGGTGATGACCTCGACCGCGGAGACCTCGGCGATGTCGCGCACGGCGTCGCTCGGCGCCTCGTCGTGGTCGTAGGGGGAGGTGATGTCGCTCATCGCGAGAAGTCCTAACTACTTCGGCCCAGACTCTGCTAGACTCTTCGAGGCTCTGAGGCCATTGGTCTCAGTATGAAAGTGGAGAATCTCCCACCCGCGCATACCGCTTCATCAGGTTACCGGGTCGATTGCACTCCCTGTGTTTATGGTTCGCCCTTCGGGCGACGCGATAGAGACAGAGTCAGGGTGTGGTGCCGCGTGAAGGTTGCGCGTGCACGGGGCAGCTCCGCTTTCGTCAACACACGAAACTAAGGAGCAACGCATCAGCGATCCCCGTACCAACGACCGTATCCGAGTTCCCGAGGTCCGCCTCGTGGGCCCGGGCGGCGAGCAGGTCGGCGTCGTCAGCATCGACGTCGCACTCCGTCTTGCCCAGGAGGCAGACCTCGACCTCGTCGAGGTCGCACCGAACTCCAAGCCCCCGGTCGCCAAGATCATGGACTACGGAAAGTTCAAGTACGAAGCCGCGCAGAAGGCGAAAGAAGCGCGTCGCAACCAGGCCAACACGATCCTCAAAGAGGTTCGCTTCCGCCTGAAGATCGACGTTCACGACTACGAGACCAAGCGCAAGCGTGCCGAGGGCTTCCTCAAGGCCGGCGACAAGGTCAAGGCGATGATCCTCTTCCGCGGCCGCGAGCAGTCCCGCCCCGAGCAGGGCGTGCGCCTGCTGCAGCGCTTCGCCGAAGACGTCGCCGAGTTCGGCACCGTCGAGTCGAACCCCACGATCGACGGCCGCAACATGGTGATGGTCATCGGTCCGCTGAAGAACAAGTCCGAGGCGAAGGCCGAGCAGAACGCCCGCCGCGACGCCACGAAGGCCCGCAACCACGGCGGCGACGCCGACGCGGCTCCCACGAACTCCGACCAGGCGCCGGCCACCCCCGCCGCCGCGGCCGAGTAGCACACCACCCCCGGCCGTCACGGCCGCGACAAGCCCGAACAACACGAGGAGAACCACGATGCCCAAGCAGAAGACCCATTCCGGGTCCAAGAAGCGTTTCAAGGTCACCGGCAGCGGCAAGATCATGAAGCAGCAGGCCGGAATGCGCCACAACCTGGAGGTCAAGGCCCCTGGGCGCAAGGCTCGCCTGAACCACGACCAGCTGCTCTCGAAGGCAGACACCAAGGTCGCCAAGAAGCTTCTCGGCCTGTAGTAGCCCTGCAGCAGCCGACCGAGACCTAGAAGGACAAGAACAATGGCAAGAGTGAAGAGGGCCGTCAACGCCCACAAGAAGCGTCGGGTCATCCTCGAGCGCGCCGAGGGCTACCGCGGTCAGCGGTCGCGCCTCTACCGCAAGGCGAAGGAGCAGGTCACCCACTCCCTCGTCTACTCCTACCGCGACCGCCGTGCCCGCAAGGGCGACTTCCGTCGCCTGTGGATCCAGCGCATCAACGCGGCCTCGCGTCAGAACGGCCTCACCTACAACCGCCTCATCCAGGGTCTCGCCCTGGCCGGCATCGAGGTCGACCGTCGCATCCTGGCCGAGCTCGCCGTGAACGAGCCCGCCACCTTCGCTGCGCTGGTGCAGAGCGCGAAGGCCGCCCTTCCCGCCGACACCTCGGCGCCGAAGACCGCCGCGTAGTCCGCGACACCGCATCGACACAACAGAAGAGAGAGCGCCACATGCTGGACAATCCGCGATCACCTCGGGTTAGGGCTGTGGCGAAACTCGCCAAGAAAGGAGCCCGGTCTGAGACCGGGCTCTTTCTCTTGGAGGGGCCGCAGGCGGTGGGGGAGGCCCTCACCTTCAATCCCGAGCTGATCGTCGAGCTTTACGCCACCCCGACGGCGCTCGAGCGCTACACCGAGATCGCGCAGAGGGCCGCAGCCGGCGGCCTCGACGTCGACTTCGTCACCGAGCAGGTGCTCGACACGATGGCCGACACGGTGACGCCGCAGGGCTTCGTGGCGGTGTGCCGGCAGTTCCCCACGGCGGTCAAGGAGATCTTCGCCTCAGGCCCCCGCCTCATCGCCATCCTCGAAGAGGTGCGCGACCCGGGCAACGCCGGAACCATCATCAGGGCGGCGGATGCGGCGGGCGCCGACGCGGTCATCCTCACCGGCCGTTCGGTCGACCTCTACAACCCGAAGGTCGTGCGCTCCACGACCGGCTCGCTGTTCCACCTCCCCGTCGCCGTCGACGCCACCCTCGCCGACGTGCTCGACCGCGCGCGCGAGGCCGGCCTGCAGGTGCTCGCCGCCGACATCAAGGGCGACGACCTGCTCGACGTGCGCACCGCAGGTGTTCTGTCGGCGCCCACCGCGTGGCTGTTCGGCAACGAGGCGAGAGGCCTCGACGACGACGACCTGCGCCAGGCCGACCGCGCCGTCTCGCTGCCCATCTACGGGCAGGCAGAGTCGCTGAATCTCGCCACCGCTGCGTCGGTGTGCCTCTACGAGAGCGCCTTCGCCCACCGCTCCTGACGTTTCGAGGATGTTTCGGTTCAGTCACGGAACTCTATGACGCGTTGCGGCCCCCCGTTCGGGTGTGGTTGGGTGAAGCCCATGGATGAGCCGATCACCCCCGTTCGAGGGGCGACGACCGATCGCGGCGACGATGCCGCACCGCTGGTCGTCATCGACCACGTCGACAAGCACTTCGGGGAACTCCACGTGCTCCGCGACATCACCACCTCGGTCGCCCGCGGCGAGGTGGTCGTGGTCATCGGCCCCTCGGGCTCGGGCAAGTCGACGTTCTGCCGGGCGATCAACCGTCTCGAGACCATCGACTCCGGCACCATCACCATCGACGGCAAGGTGCTGCCGAGCGAGGGCCGCGCCCTCGCCGGGCTCCGCGCCGACGTGGGCATGGTGTTCCAGTCGTTCAACCTGTTCGCGCACAAGACGGTGCTCGAGAACGTCACGCTCGCACCGATGAAGGTGCGCAAGGTCTCTCGCAAGGAGGCCGAGAAGCGCGCCATGGAGCTGCTCGAGCGGGTGGGCGTCGCGAACCAGGCGCAGAAGCTGCCCGCCCAGCTCTCGGGTGGCCAGCAGCAGCGCGTGGCGATCGCCCGCTCGCTGGCGATGAACCCGAAGCTCATCCTGCTCGACGAGCCCACCAGCGCCCTCGACCCCGAGATGATCAACGAGGTGCTCGACGTCATGGTCGGCCTCGCCCGAGACGGCATGACGATGATCGTCGTCACCCACGAGATGGGCTTCGCCCGCAAGGCCGCCGACCGGGTCATCTTCATGGCCGACGGTCGCGTCGAAGAAGAAGCGGCCCCCGAGGAGTTCTTCACGAACCCGCAGTCGCCGCGGGCGAAGGACTTCCTCTCCAAGATCCTCGCCCACTAGGCGGGTAACTCCCCGGCGCACACGAGCGGCGGGGGCACAGCACAGAGAGGTACGACTGATGAGGCACAAGAAGCTATCGTTTCTCGCGATCGCCGCGGTGACCGCCGTGGCACTGGCCGGATGCGCGGGGGGCTCGGGCGAGACCGCAGAGCCCGAGGTGGAGGCAGCACCCACCTTCGCCGCAGGTTCCACGATGCAGACGCTCGCCGACGCGGGCAAGATCACCATCGGCACGAAGTTCGACCAGCCCCTGTTCGGTCTCGTCGGCCCCGACGGCACCCCTGAGGGCTTCGACGTCGAGATCGGCAAGATCATCGCCGGCAAGCTCGGCATCGCCCCCGAGAACATCGAGTGGGTCGAGACCGTCTCGGCCAACCGCGAGCCGTTCATCCAGAACGGTGAGGTCGACCTGGTGGTGGCGACGTACACCATCAACGACAAGCGCAAGGAGGTCATCTCGTTCGCCGGGCCGTACTATATGGCCGGCCAGAGCATCCTCACCCTCGCCGACGACGACACCATCGAGAGCGAAGACGACCTCGTCGGCAAGCCCGTCTGCTCCGTCACGGGTTCGACCCCGGCGGCCAACCTCGAGGCGCTCGGCGCCCAGGTGGTGCTCACCGACACCTACACCAACTGCCTCGAGCCGCTGCGCACGGGCCAGGTGGTCGCCGTCTCGACCGACAACGTCATCCTCGCCGGCCTCGCCGCCCAGAACGAGGGCGAGTTCAAGGTCGTGGGTGAGCCCTTCACCGACGAGCCCTACGGCATCGGTCTCGCCAAAGACGACACCGACTTCCGGAACTTCGTCAACGACACCCTCGAGGAGTCGTACGAGGACGGCAGTTACGAAGCGGCCTGGGAGGGCACGGCGGGCACGGTGCTGCCCTTCGTCGAGCCCCCGGCGGTCGACCGCTACTGAGGCGATGACGGATGAGTGAAGCGAGGCCCGAGTGAACGTCGTCATCGACAATCTGCCGCTGTATCTCGAGGGATTCGGCCAGACCCTGTCGTTGCTGCTGCTCTCGGGCCTCGCGGCACTCGTCGTGGGCACGGTGGTGGCGGTGATGCGCATTTCGCCGGTGCCCACCCTCTCGGGTTTCGCCGCGGTCTACACCGAGCTGCTGCGCAACACGCCGCTCACACTGGTGCTGTTCTTCTGCGCGATCATCCTCCCCTACCTCGGGTCGGAGCTGCCCTACTTCTGGTGCGCCGTCATCGGCCTCACCGCCTATACCTCGCCGTTCGTCGCCGAGGCCCTGCGTTCGGGCGTCAACGGTGTGCCGATCGGTCAGGCCGAGGCGGCGCGGAGTCTCGGCCTCGGCTTCGGGCAGACGGTCACCATCGTCATCTTCCCCCAGGCCTTCCGCATGGTCATCCCGCCCCTCATCAACGTGATGATCGCGCTCACCAAGAACACCTCGGTGGCCGGAGCGTTCTTCGTGGCCGAGTTGTTCGGTGTCGGGCGCACGCTCGCCAACGCGAACGGCAACGCCGTGGTGGCGGTGCTCCTCGCGGTCGCGACCTTCTACCTCCTCATCACCATCCCGCTCGGCATCCTGGCCGGGCGGCTCGAGAAGAGATTCGCGGTGCAGCGATGAGCGTCTCCGTCCTGTTCGACGCCCCAGGGCCGAAGGCCCGCAGGCGTTCCCTCATCGCCTCGATCGTGGTGCTCGTGGTGCTCGTCGCCGTTCTCGGCTGGGGCCTGTTCACCCTGGCGCAGCCGCGGGAGTCGGGCGGCATCACGCTCCCCGGCTTCTTCGACGCCTCTCGCTGGGAGCCCCTCGTCACCGATCCCGAGTTCTGGGGGGCGGTGGGCCGCGGTCTCCTCAACACGCTGCAGGCCGCGGCGATCGCCGCCGTGATGGCGCTCGTCGTGGGCGTGCTCTTCGTGCTGCTGCGCACCTCGTCGCTCGCCGTGGTGCGCATCCCCGCCACCGTGGTGCTCGAGTTCTTCCGCGGCATGCCCGTGCTGCTGCTCATGCTCTTCATCCTGCTCGTGGGCTCGACCGGGGCGTTCTGGGCCGTGGTGCTCGGCCTCGGCCTCTACAACGGCGCGATCATCGGCGAAGCGCTCCGGGCCGGCATCGCGTCACTGCCCCGCGGTCAGCGAGAGGCAGGCCTCAGCGTCGGCCTCACCGCCTTGCAGACCCGGATGCTCATCGAGTTCCCGCAGGCGTTCCGGCAGATGCTTCCCATCGTGCTCGCCCAGCTCATCGTGCTGCTCAAAGACACCAGCCTCGGCTACATCGTCGGGTACAACGAACTCATCCGCACCACGATGAACAACCTCGGCAGCTACTACGGCAACCGCTTCCTGTTCACCCTGTTCGTCATCACGCTCATCATCTACCTCGCGGTGAACCTCACGCTCTCGGCGCTCACCCGGCGCTTCGCCCGCCGGCGACTGCGGCGCCCCGGGCGCATCGGCGGTGTCATCCCCAACGTCATACCGACCGAGGGTGGCGGCGCCGTCAACGCGACTCTGGTGACGAACGTCGACCCGGCTGACCGCACCACGGAGTAGCACCGCGTAAACTTGTGACTCGTGTCTGAACCCATCGCCATCACCGAGCAGGCGGTGAACGACGCGGTCGACGCGGCGCTCGCGGCCCTCGAGACCGCTTCCGATTCCGCGACACTGCGCCGCGTGCGCTCCGAGCACACCGGCGAGAGCTCTCCGCTCGCCGCGTTCAACGCCGCCATCAAGTCGCTGCCCGGCGACCAGAAGGCCGCCGCGGGCAAGCTCGTCGGCCAGGCCCGGGCCCGCGTCAATCAGGCGGTGGCCGCCCGCGAGCTCGACGTCGTCGCCCTCGAGGAGAGCGCCCGCCTCGCAGACGAGGCGGTCGACGTGACCGCCGTGCCGAGCCGGCGCCGCATCGGGGCCCGCCATCCGCTGTCCCTCCTCGGCGACCGCATCGCCGACATCTTCGTGGGCATGGGGTGGGAGGTCGCCGAGGGCCCCGAGGTCGAGAGCGAATGGTTCAACTTCGACGCGCTGAACTTCGACGCCGACCATCCCGCGCGCGCCATGCAGGACACCTTCTTCATCGACCCGCCCGAGTCGCACCTGGTGCTCCGCACCCACACCAGCCCGGTGCAGGTGCGGAGCCTGCTCGAGCGCGAGCTGCCGGTGTACGTCATCGCCCCGGGCCGGGTGTACCGCACCGACGAGCTCGACGCCACGCACACCCCCGTGTTCAGCCAGGTCGAGGGCATCGCCATCGACAAGGGTCTCACCATGGCGCACCTGCGCGGCACGCTCGAGCACTTCGCGCGGCAGATGTTCGGCGAGGGTGCGAAGATACGTCTGCGCCCGAACTACTTCCCGTTCACCGAGCCGAGCGCCGAGATGGACGTCTGGCAGCCGAACGCCAAGGGCGGGGCGCGCTGGGTCGAGTGGGGCGGATGCGGCATGGTGAACCCGAACGTGCTGCGGTCGGCAGGCATCGACCCCGACGAGTACTCCGGGTTCGCGTTCGGCATGGGCATCGAGCGCACCCTCCAGTTCCGCAACGACCTCAACGACATGCGCGACATGGTCGAGGGCGACGTGCGATTCTCCCAGCAGTTCGGAATGGTGGTCTAGTCATGCGTGTACCGATCAGCTGGCTCGCAGAGTACGTCGACGTCCCCGCCGACGCGTCGATCGCCGACATCCACGCGGCACTCGTGAAGGTGGGGCTCGAGGAGGAGGGGTCGCACGGCTTCGACGTCACCGGCCCGGTCGTCGTCGGGCAGGTGCTCTCCTTCGTCGAGGAGCCGCAGTCCAACGGCAAGACCATCAGGTGGTGCCAGGTGCGGGTGGCCCCTGAGGGGCAGCTCGCTGCCGACGGCGGTGCCGACGTGCGCGGCATCGTCTGCGGCGCGTCGAACTTCTTCGTGGGCGACAAGGTGGTGGTGACGCTTCCGGGCGCCGTGCTTCCCGGCGGTTTCGCCATCGCCGCGCGCAAGACCTACGGGCACGTCTCCGACGGCATGATCGCCTCGGCGCGCGAGCTCGGCCTCGGCGACGACCACGACGGCATCCTGCGACTCACCACGCTCGGTCTCGACCCCGAGGTGGGCACCGACGCGCTGGCGCTGCTCTCGCTCGACGACTCGGCCGTCGAGGTGAACGTCACCCCCGACCGCGGCTACGCCTTCTCCATCCGCGGCATCGCCCGCGAGTACGCCCACTCCACCGGTGCGGGCTTCCGCGACCCGGTCGATCGGGTCACGCCCGTCGCCGCCTCGGGTTTTCCGGTGGCGATCCATGACGAGGCGCCCATCCGCGGTCGCGTCGGCGCCACGGTGTTCGTGACGCGCACGGTGCGGGGCATCGACCCGACGGCGAAGTCACCCGCCTGGCTGGTCTCACGCCTGAAGCTCGCCGGCATCCGCTCGATCTCCCTCGTCGTCGACATCACGAACTACGTCATGCTCGAGTTCGGGCAGCCCATCCATGGGTACGACCTGGATGCGCTGCAGGGCGGCATCGTCGTGCGTCGCGCCACCGTGGGGGAGACCCTCGAGACCCTCGACGGAGTCACCCGCACGCTCGACCCCGAAGACCTGCTCATCACCGACGACCGCGGCCCCATCGGGCTCGCCGGTGTCATGGGCGGAGCCTCCACCGAGATCGGCGACGGCACGGTGAACGTGCTCATCGAGGCGGCGAACTTCGACCCGGTGTCGATCGCGCGCACCGCCAGGCGGCACAAGCTGCCGAGCGAGGCGTCCCGTCGCTTCGAGCGCGGTGTCGACCCGAAGGTCGCCCAGCCCGCTGCGGCCCGTGTGGTCGAGCTGCTCGAGACGCTCGCCGGGGGCACCGCCGACGGCCTCGGCTCGGTGCACCACGAGCACGCCGAGCCCGGCTCGATCATGCTGCCGTTCGGTTTCGTGCAGAAGCTCGTCGGGGTCGACTTCACGCCAGACGACATCGCCCGCTCGCTCGCCGAGATCGGCTCGACGGTCGAGGAGAACGCGGGGGGCTTCGAGGTGACGCCGCCGAGCTGGCGCCCCGACCTCATCGACAAGGCCTCGCTCGCCGAAGAGGTGGCGCGCATCGTCGGCTACGACCGCATCCCCTCGATCCTCCCGATCGCGCCGCCCGGGCGCGGGCTCACCCCCGCGCAGGTCACCCGCCGCCGCACCGCCGACGTGCTCGCCGCGGGCGGGCTGGTCGAGGTGCTCGCGTACCCGTTCCTCAGTGCGGAGCAGAATGTGCGGTTCGGCAGCCCCGACGAGGTCGAGGTGCCCGCCATCCGCGTGGCCAACCCGCTCGACAGTGAGGCGGCCCTCCTGCGCACCTCGCTCATCCCCGGGCTCATCGACATCGCGCGGCGCAACCTGTCGCGCGGCTTGACCGACCTGGCGCTGTTCGAGATCGGTCTCGTGTTCCTTCCCGAGGCCGACCGACGCTACGGGCAGGCCGAGCTGCCCGTCGGGGCCGCGCTGCCCGATGCCGCGCAGCTCGGCGAGCTGCACGAGGGCATCCCGCCGCAGCCTCGTCACGTGGCCGCGCTCGTGCTCGGCAACTCGGTCGACAAGCAGCCGGGCCAGCCCGCCGTTCCCGCCGGCATCGCCGATGTGCTCGACGTCGTGCGGCTGCTCGAGTCGGCACTCGCCGTCGCGCTGCGGGTCGCACCGGGTGCGCACAAGTCGATGCACCCTGGGCGCACGGCCGAGCTGTTCGTGGAGACCCCCGTAGGGGAGCGGAGCATCGGCTTCGCCGGCGAACTGCTGCCCGCGCTCACCAAGGAGCTCGACCTGCCCCGCGTGGTGGGCGTGCTCGAGCTCGACCTCGACGCTGTCATCGCCGCTGCCGGAACCGGCATCGACGTGGCGCCCATCAGCGGCTATCCAGCCGCGACGCAGGATCTCTCGCTGGTCGTGCCGGTCGACACGGTGGCAGGCGAGGTGCAGCGCGCCGTCGAAGAGGGTGCCGGCGAGTTGCTCGAGAGCATCCGTCTCGTCGACGACTACCGCGGCCAGGGTCTGCCCGACGCTGCGAAGTCGCTCACCTTCGCGCTGCGCTTCCGCGCGGCCGACCGAACGCTCACCGCCGCCGAGGCCTCGGAGGCGAAGCTGGCCGGCGCTGCGCGTGCGGCCGAGCTGTTCCAGGCGACGGTCAGGGAGTAGACCCGCAGCGGGGTGCCGCGGGAGCAGATCGCCCGCGGCACTCGCCGCCGGGCCTGAGCGATAGATTGGGAAGATGGTCTACACAGTCGCCATCGCCGGAGCCAGCGGATACGCGGGCGGCGAGATCCTGCGCCTCCTCGCCGCGCATCCGGAGTTCGAGGTGCGCACGGTCACGGCGAACAAGAACGCGGGCCAGCGTCTCATCGCTCTCCAGCCGCACCTGCGCAGCTACGCCGACCTGGTGCTCCAGGAGACGAGCGCTGAGACGCTGAGGGGCCACGACGTGGTCTTCCTCGCCCTCCCGCACGGCCATTCGGGGGCGCTCGCCGATGAGCTCGGCGATGCCAGCGTCGTCGTCGACTGCGGAGCCGACCATCGGCTCACGAGTGGTGAGGCCTGGGAGAGGTTCTACAAGTCCGAGTACCACGGTTCGTGGCCGTACGGACTCCCCGAGCTGGTGCTCGCCGACGGCGGCAAGCAGCGCGACCGGCTCGCGGGCGTCAACCGCATCGCCGTGCCCGGCTGCAACGTCACCGCGGTCAGCCTCGGCCTCGCGCCGGGCCTCCGGGCGGGAGTCATCCAGCCCGTCGACCTCGTCGCCGTGCTGGCGGTCGGCCCCTCGGGCGCGGGCAAGACGCTCCGCACCGATCTGCTCGCCAGCGAGCTGCTCGGCTCGGCCCACGCCTACGGAGTCGGCGGAGTGCACCGCCACGTCCCCGAGATCGTGCAGAACCTCACCGGCGCGGCGGGCGAGAAGGTGACCGTCTCGTTCACACCCGTGCTGGTGCCGATGTCGCGCGGCATCCTCGCCACCTCCACGGCCCGTCTCCAGCCCGGGGTGAGCGCCGCAGACGTGCGTTCGGCGTGGGAGCTCGCCTACGCCGACGAGCCCTTCGTGCACCTGATGCCCGAGGGTGCCTTCCCGCGGGTCGCCGACACGACGGGCGCGAACACGGCGGTCGTCGGGATCGCCGTCGACGAGGAGGCTGAGCGCGTCGTCACGGTCACCGCGCTCGACAACCTCGTGAAGGGCACCGCCGGCGCCGCCGTCCAGTCCACCAACCTCGCGCTCGGCCTGCCCGAGCAGCTCGGCCTCCCCGTGAACGGAGTCGCACCGTGAGCGTCACCCATCCCGCAGGCTTCCGCGCCTCAGGAGTCGTCGCCGGCCTGAAGTCCACCGGCGCCCGCGATCTCGCGCTCGTCGTCAACGACGGCCCGAGCAAGGCCGCCGCCGCGGTGTTCACTTCCAACCGGGCGAAGGCGAACCCCGTGCTCTGGTCGGAGAAGGTCATCGAAGACGGCCGAATCGACGCCGTCATCCTCAACTCCGGCGGAGCCAACTGCTTCACGGGCGCCTTCGGCTTCCAGACCACGCACGCCACCGCCGAGGCCGTCGCCGACGCGCTCGGCGTTGCCGCGGGCGACGTGCTGGTGTGCTCCACCGGGCTCATCGGGGTCGGCGACCAGAGCTTCCGCGACGCCATCCTCGACAACGTCCCCCCGGCGGTCGCCGCCCTCTCGGGCGAGCGCGACGGGGGTGCGGATGCGGCACTCGCCATCATGACCACCGACTCGAAGCCGAAGGAGTCGACGATCGAGTCGCGCGCCGGCTGGTCGATCGGCGGCATGGCCAAGGGAGCGGGGATGCTCGCACCGGGTCTCGCGACCATGCTCGTCGTCATCACCACCGACGCCGACCTCGACGCCGCCACCCTCGACCGGGCGCTCCGCGCCGCCACTCGCGTCACCTTCGACCGCGTCGATTCCGACGGCTGCATGTCGACCAACGACACCGTCACCCTGATGGCCTCCGGAGCATCCGGTGTCGCCGCCGACGAGGCGGAGTTCACCACGGCTCTCACCGCGCTCTGCCTCGACCTCGCCACCCAGCTGCAGCGCGATGCCGAGGGGGCGAGCCACGACATCGCGATCGAGGTGGTGAACGCCGCGAGCGAAGACGACGCGGTCGTCGTGGGCCGGGCCGTCTCGCGCAGCAACCTGCTGAAGGCCGCCATCTTCGGCAACGATCCCAACTGGGGCCGGGTGCTCGCGGCGCTCGGCACCACCGACGCCGAGTTCGATCCCTACCGCATCGACGTCTCGATGAACGGGGTGATGGTGTGCCGTGAGGGGGAGCCGGGAGACGACCGTGAGCTCGTCGATCTCACCCCGCGGGCCACGAGCATCCTCATCGACCTCAAGTCGGGCGACGCGACGGCCACCATCTACACCAACGACCTCACCCACGACTACGTGTACGAGAACAGCGCGTACGCCAGCTGATGCCCGAGTACACCGCACCCACCGCCGCCGACGCCGAGCTCGCGCACGTCAAGGCCAGCACGCTCATCGAGTCGCTGCCCTGGCTGAAGCGCTTCCACGGCCAGATCATCGTCGTGAAGTTCGGCGGCAACGCCATGGTCGACCCCGAGCTGCAGCGCACCTTCGCCGAAGACATCGTCTACCTGCGCTACGCCGGCATCCGCCCCGTCGTCGTGCACGGGGGCGGCCCGCAGATCTCCCGGATGCTCGATCGCCTCGGCATCGAGAGCGAGTTCCGGGGCGGCTACCGGGTCACGAGTCCCGAAGCCATGGACGTCGTGCGCATGGTGCTCACCGGTCAGATCAGCCGCGACATCGTGAGTCACATCAACGAGCACGGGCCCCTCGCGGCTGCGCTCTCGGGTGAGGACGCGGGGCTCTTCGAAGGGCGCAAGCGCGGGGTCGAGATCGACGGCGAGATGGTCGACCTCGGTCTCGTCGGCGACGTCGTGGGGGTGAACCCCGAGGGCGTGATGGCGCAGCTCGAGGCCGGGCGCATCCCCGTCGTCTCCTCCATCGCTCCCGACGTCGACCAGCCCGGGCAGGTGCTGAACGTCAACGCCGATGCGGCGGCAGCGGCGCTCGCCGTGGCACTCTCCGCCGCGAAGCTCGTCATCCTCACCGACGTGGCCGGTCTCTACAGCGACTGGCCGAACCGCGACTCGCTGGTCTCCGTCATCGACAGCGAGGAGCTGCGCGCCATGCTGCCCTCGCTCGAGTCGGGGATGATCCCCAAGATGTCGGCCTGTCTCGAGGCGGTCGACGGGGGAGTGGCGAAGGCCGCCATCATCGACGGCCGCGAGCCGCACTCCATCCTCCTCGAGGTCTTCACCCAGGGTGGTGTCGGCACCGAGGTCGTGCCGGCCGCCGCCCACTGAACCGAAAGGCGTCAACCCGTGACGGTCACCGCATCCGATTCGTGGCAGAGCCGCTTCGACACGCACATCATGCGCACGCTCGGCATGCCCTTGCGCCTGCTGGTGCGCGGCGAGGGCGCGTACGTCTGGGACGAAGAAGGCAAGGAGTACCTCGACTTCCTCGCCGGCATCGCCGTGAACTCGCTCGGCCACGCGCATCCGGTGTTCGTGAACGCCGTGTCGCAGCAGGCGGCGACCCTGGCGCACGTGTCGAACTACTTCTCGACGCCGCCCCAGCTCGAGCTCGCCGAGCGGCTCACCCGGCTGACCGGGGCCGGTGAGGGCGGTCGCGCCTACTTCTGCAACTCGGGGGCCGAAGCCAACGAGGCGGCGTTCAAGCTCGCGCGCCTGAACTCCACCGAGCGCCGTACCCGCATCATCGCGCTCGAGAACGGGTTCCACGGCCGCACCATGGGGGCGCTCGCCCTCACCGGCAAACCGGCGATGCGCGAGCCCTTCGAGCCGATGCCCGCGGGCGTCGAGCACATCGACACCACGATCGAGGCGCTCGACGCGGCGATCGACGACACCGTCGCCGCCCTCGTCATCGAGCCGATCAAGGGCGAGGCGGGTGTGCTCGGCCTGCCGGCCGGCTTCCTCAAGCGTGCCCGTGAGCTCACCGAGCGGCACGGGGTGCTGCTCGTGCTCGACGAGATCCAGACCGGCATCGGCCGCACGGGCGAGTGGTTCTCCTACATGCACGACGGGGTCACACCGGATGCGGTGACCCTCGCCAAGGGCATGGCCGGCGGGTTCCCCATCGGCTCGCTGGTGACCTTCGGCTGGGCCTCCGACCTGTTCTCGAAGGGCATGCACGGCTCCACCTTCGGCGGCAACCCGCTCGCCACGGCCACCGCGAACGCGGTGCTCACCGAGATCGAGACCGCGGGCTTGGTCGAGAACGCGGCCAGGCGCGGCCGCGAGGTGCGCGCAGTCATCAGCGAGATCGACTCCCCGCTCATCGGGGAGCTGCGCGGCCAGGGGCTGCTCATCGGCGTCGGGCTCACCGAGCCGGTCGCGGTCGAGCTCTCGAACGCCGCCCTCGACGCCGGGCTCATCATCAACGCCCCGAACGACTCGAGCCTGCGGCTGGCGCCGCCGCTCATCATCGGCGACGACGAGGTGCGCGAGTTCGGCAACCGTCTGCGCGCGGCGTTCGCCGCGGTCGACGGCGCCCGCTGACAGCCGCTGCCGCGGGCGGCATCGCTCGCTCGCGATCCGCTCCCGCTATCCTGATTGCTTCCCCCACGAACCAAGGTGACTCATGACCAGGCACTTCCTCCGCGACGACGACATCACCCCGGCCGAACAGGCCCACATCCTCGACCTCGCCGCCCGGCTGAAGCAGGACCGATTCGCCGCACGCCCGCTGGAGGGCCCGCAGACGGTGGCGGTCATCTTCGACAAGTCGTCGACCCGCACCCGGGTGTCGTTCGCCGTGGGCATCGCCGACCTGGGCGGCAGCCCGCTCATCATCTCCACCGCGGCCAGCCAGCTCGGCGGCAAGGAGACCGCCTCCGACACGGCCCGCGTGCTCGAGCGGCAGGTGGCCGCGATCGTCTGGCGCACCTACGCGCAGGCCGGTCTCGAAGAGATGGCGGCAGGAACGCGGGTGCCCGTCGTCAATGCGCTCTCCGACGACTTCCATCCCTGTCAGCTGCTCGCCGACTTCCTCACCATCCGCGAGCACCGCGGTGAACTGGCCGGCCTCACTGTCGCGTTCCTCGGCGACGGCGCGAGCAACATGGCGCAGTCGTACCTGCTCGCGGGCGCGACAGCGGGAATGCACGTGCGCATCGGGGCGCCCGCCCCCTACGCGCCGAGCGCATCCGTCGTCGCCGACGCCGAGAAGCGCGCCGCCGAGACGGGCGGATCGATCGCTGTGCTCACCTCGCCGACGGATGCGGTGGCCGGTGCCGACGTCGTGGTCACCGACACCTGGGTGTCGATGGGCAAGGAGGACGAGAAGGCCGCGCGGGTGAAGACCTTCGGGGGATACCAGGTCGACGAGGCCCTCATGGCAATGGCGAAGCCCGACGCGCTCTTCCTGCACTGCCTGCCGGCCGATCGCGGGTACGAGGTCGCGGCCGAGGTGATCGACGGGCCGCAGAGCGTCATCTGGGACGAGGCGGAGAACCGTCTGCACGCGCAGAAGGCGCTGCTGGTCTGGCTGTTCGAGCAGAACGACGCCGCCGCGGCAACGCCCGTTCGCAAGGCGGGCTTCTGATGAGCGGCGACGTCGCGAACCGGGCCGCCGAGGCCGGCGCGCTCTGGGGAGGTCGTTTTGCGGGGGGCCCGGCGCCTGAGCTCACCGAACTCAGCCGCTCGACGCACTTCGACTGGCAGCTCGCGCAGTACGACATCGAGGGGTCGCGCGCGCACGCGAACGCCTTGGCCCGAGCAGGCTACCTCGACTCGGCGGAGCTGGCCGGCATGCTCGAGGCCCTCGACTCGCTCTCGGCGGCCGTCGACGACGGGTCGTTCCGCCCCGAGGCGGGCGACGAAGACGTGCACTCGGCGCTCGAACGGGGGCTCATCGAGATCGCGGGAGCCGAGCTCGGCGGCAAGCTTCGCGCCGGCCGCAGCCGCAACGACCAGATCGCCACGCTCATCCGCATGCTCCTCCGCGACCACGCGGCGACCCTCACCGCTCTGCTGGTCGACCTCATCGACGCCGCCGCAGCGCAGGCCGACTCGACCTTCGGCGCCATCTTGCCCGGGCGCACGCACCTGCAACACGCGCAACCGGTGCTGCTCGCGCATCAGCTGCTCGCCCATTGCTGGCCGCTGGTGCGCGACATCGAGCGCCTGCGCGACTGGGATGCGCGGGCCGACGCCTCGCCCTACGGCTCGGGGGCGCTCGCCGGCAACACGCTGGGGCTCGACGCCGAGCTGGTGGCGCGCGACCTCGGCTTCGCGCGGGGTGTCGAGAACTCCATCGACGGAACCTCGTCGCGCGACATCGTCGCCGAGTTCGCCTTCGTCACGGCCCAGATCGGCATCGACCTCTCCCGCTTCGCCGAGGAGATCATCATCTGGAACACCAAGGAATTCGGCTTCGTCACGCTGTCCGACTCGTACTCCACGGGCTCGTCGATCATGCCGCAGAAGAAGAACCCCGACATCGCCGAGCTCGCGCGCGGCAAGGCCGGGCGCCTGATCGGCAACCTCACCGGCCTCCTCGCCACCCTCAAGGGCCTGCCCCTGGCGTACAACCGAGACCTGCAGGAGGACAAGGAGCCCGTCTTCGACTCGATCACGACGCTCGAGGTGCTGCTGCCGGCGTTCACCGGCATGGTGGCGACCCTCACCTTCCACACCGAGCGCATGGCCGAGCTCGCACCCCAGGGGTTCTCGCTGGCGACGGATGTGGCGGAGTGGCTCGTGAAGCAGCACGTCACCTTCCGCGACGCCCACGAGATCACCGGTGAACTCGTGCGCTTCGCCGAGGAGAACGGGCTCGAGCTCGACCAGCTGAGCGACGAGCAGTACCGTGCGATCTCCCCGCACCTCACGCCTGAGGTGCGCAGCGTGCTCACCATCGAGGGCTCGGTCGCGAGTCGCGACGGTTCGGGAGGCACCGCCGGGGTGCGGGTGCGCGAGCAGCTCGCCGCGCTCACCGAGCGGGTGCGTGCTCTCGTCTCCGACCAGGATGCGGTGGGCGGCGGTGTGCGATGACGAACGGTCACGATGGTTCGAAGAACGGCAAGCCCGAGCGCGATCCCGGTGACCCGGGGTTCTGGCGCCGCCCGCTCTCGGGTCGCGTGGTGTGGATCCTCATCGCGGCAGCCGCCTTGGTGATCGTCGCGGCGGTCGTCGTCAGCACCTCGCTGGGCGTGAAGCTGTTCTGAGCATCTGCCCGCCCGCATGATCGACTTCTCGGCCGACGCGCTCGAGGTGGCGCCGCTCCTCCTCGACGCGGTGCTCACCCACGAGTCCCCGGCCGGCCCGGTCTCGGTGCGCATCTCCGAAGTGGAGGCGTACCTCGGGGAGGGAGTCGACCCGGGCTCGCACGCCTTCCGCGGGAAGACCCGCCGAGTCGCCTCGATGTACGGAGCACCAGGACACCTCTACGCGTACTTCACCTACGGCATGCACGTCTGCGCGAACGTGGTGTGCTCGCCCGAGGGTGAGGCATCAGCGGTGCTGCTCCGCGGGGGAGAGGTGATCGACGGTCTCGACCTCGCACGTTCGCGGAGACCGACGGCCAAGTCCGACCGCGATCTCGCGCGCGGACCGGCGAACCTCGTGCGCGCCCTCGGCATCGCGATGACCGACGACGGCGCGTCGCTGGTCGCGTCGCCCTTCGCCCTTCGGGTGCCGGCGCAGGCGCCGGCCGGGGCCGTCGTTCGCACTCTTCGCACGGGGGTCGGCGGCGACGGCGGAGGAGTGCCGTTCGACTGGCGCTTCCACCTGGAGGGCGACCCGACGGTGTCGGCCTACAAGAAGCATCCGAAGGCCTGAAGCACGGAAATGAGGCGCGACACGCCCGGGATGCACGGTGATTTGCAGGGTCTCGAAATCTCCGCGTAATGTAATCCCTCGTCACCCCACAGGTGCGGAAAAAGCGGAAGAGCTTGCCGGCCTCAAGTGGAGACCACCACTCCTAGAAATAACCTGAATCGGCCTGTCGTTCAGACACCGTTCACCGTTATGCTAGGTTGGAGAAGTTGCCCGGAACGGCGGCCTGACGGCTTGGTTTCGGTGCGTCCGATCCTTGAGAACTCAACAGCGTGCACAATGTCAAATGCCAAATACCCGTTGGCTGGCCTTTTTGGTTGGCTACGGATTCCTTTGGAAAACATTTAGAACAACAAAGCAAGTCAGTAATGATTTGTTCTGTCAGTTTCGAACTTGCAGCATGGTTTCAACCTATTCCGGTTGGTCGTGTTGCGCGTAATCATTTACGGAGAGTTTGATCCTGGCTCAGGACGAACGCTGGCGGCGTGCTTAACACATGCAAGTCGAACGGTGAAGCAGGAGCTTGCTCTTGTGGATCAGTGGCGAACGGGTGAGTAACACGTGAGTAACCTGCCCTTGACTCTGGGATAAGCGTTGGAAACGACGTCTAATACTGGATACGAACCGCAACCGCATGGTTAGTGGTTGGAAAGATTTTTTGGTCAAGGATGGACTCGCGGCCTATCAGCTTGTTGGTGAGGTAATGGCTCACCAAGGCGACGACGGGTAGCCGGCCTGAGAGGGTGACCGGCCACACTGGGACTGAGACACGGCCCAGACTCCTACGGGAGGCAGCAGTGGGGAATATTGCACAATGGGCGCAAGCCTGATGCAGCAACGCCGCGTGAGGGATGACGGCCTTCGGGTTGTAAACCTCTTTTAGTAGGGAAGAAGCGAAAGTGACGGTACCTGCAGAAAAAGCACCGGCTAACTACGTGCCAGCAGCCGCGGTAATACGTAGGGTGCAAGCGTTGTCCGGAATTATTGGGCGTAAAGAGCTCGTAGGCGGTTTGTCGCGTCTGCTGTGAAAACTGGAGGCTCAACCTCCAGCCTGCAGTGGGTACGGGCAGACTAGAGTGCGGTAGGGGAGATTGGAATTCCTGGTGTAGCGGTGGAATGCGCAGATATCAGGAGGAACACCGATGGCGAAGGCAGATCTCTGGGCCGTAACTGACGCTGAGGAGCGAAAGCGTGGGGAGCGAACAGGATTAGATACCCTGGTAGTCCACGCCGTAAACGTTGGGAACTAGATGTGGGGGCCATTCCACGGTCTCCGTGTCGCAGCTAACGCATTAAGTTCCCCGCCTGGGGAGTACGGCCGCAAGGCTAAAACTCAAAGGAATTGACGGGGGCCCGCACAAGCGGCGGAGCATGCGGATTAATTCGATGCAACGCGAAGAACCTTACCAAGGCTTGACATACACGAGAACGGGCCAGAAATGGTCAACTCTTTGGACACTCGTGAACAGGTGGTGCATGGTTGTCGTCAGCTCGTGTCGTGAGATGTTGGGTTAAGTCCCGCAACGAGCGCAACCCTCGTTCTATGTTGCCAGCACGTGATGGTGGGAACTCATAGGAGACTGCCGGGGTCAACTCGGAGGAAGGTGGGGATGACGTCAAATCATCATGCCCCTTATGTCTTGGGCTTCACGCATGCTACAATGGCCGGTACAAAGGGCTGCGATACCGTAAGGTGGAGCGAATCCCAAAAAGCCGGTCTCAGTTCGGATTGAGGTCTGCAACTCGACCTCATGAAGTCGGAGTCGCTAGTAATCGTGAATCAGCAACGTCACGGTGAATACGTTCCCGGGCCTTGTACACACCGCCCGTCAAGTCATGAAAGTCGGTAACACCCGAAGCCGGTGGCCTAACCCTTGTGGAGGGAGCCGTCGAAGGTGGGATCGGTGATTAGGACTAAGTCGTAACAAGGTAGCCGTACCGGAAGGTGCGGCTGGATCACCTCCTTTCTAAGGAGCACTGGCAGCCCTTGTGGTTGTCCAGAGCCATGCAGAGGCGAATGTCCTCTGATGGAGCTCATGGGTGGAACATTGACATTGGTGCAGCAGGAACGGTGATTGTTTCAGTACGGCTCTTCGGAGTCTGGAACGGATGAGAGTCGGGATGGTTGTGCATGCACGCTGTTGGGTCCTGAGGGACCGGAACATTCGATCTTCGGGTCGGGTGGGCTGAACCTCTGGACCCTTTCCTTGTTTCCCCTTTTCGGGGTTGCGGGGGAGGGTACCGCCCGTACTTTGAGAACTACACAGTGGACGCGAGCATCTTAGATTCAGGCATTTATGTCTGGATCACAAAGATCGACAGCACTCTTTGAGTGCTGGTAGATCATTGGTCAATCTGCTCATCTTTATGGTGGGCCGATCGATTCAACTCATGTGATTTCAAGTTTCTAAGAGCAAACGGTGGATGCCTTGGCATCTGGAGCCGAAGAAGGACGTATAAATCTGCGATAAGCCTCGGGGAGCTGATAATAGAGCTGTGATCCGAGGATTTCCGAATGGGGAAACCCCGCCGGGCCCTTTGGGTGACCCGGTGACTCCCGCCTGAATATATAGGGCGGGTAGAGGGAACGTGGGGAAGTGAAACATCTCAGTACCCACAGGAAGAGAAAACAACAGTGATTCCGTGAGTAGTGGCGAGCGAAACCGGAAGAGGCTAAACCGATCATGTGTGAGAGCCGGCAGGCGTTGCATGGTCGGGGTTGTGGGACTTTTCTGCTGTTACTGCCGTACAGCGAACGTTACAGCGCATTATAGGCGAACGGCATTGAAAGGCCGGTCATAGAGGGTGCCAACCCCGTAGCCGAAATGGTGCAATGGCGTGAAGAGTATCCCAAGTAGCACGGGGCCCGAGAAATCCCGTGTGAATCTGTCAGGACCACCTGATAAGCCTAAATACTCCCAGATGACCGATAGCGGACAAGTACCGTGAGGGAAAGGTGAAAAGTACCCCGGGAGGGGAGTGAAATAGTACCTGAAACCGTTTGCTTACAAACCGTTGGAGCACCCTTGTTGGTGTGACAGCGTGCCTTTTGAAGAATGAGCCTGCGAGTTAGTGATCAGTGGCGAGGTTAACCCGTGTGGGGTAGCCGTAGCGAAAGCGAGTCTTAAGAGGGCGAATGAGTCGCTGGTTCTAGACCCGAAGCGAAGTGATCTATCCATGGCCAGGTTGAAGCGACGGTAAGACGTCGTGGAGGACCGAACCCACTTCAGTTGAAAATGGAGGGGATGAGCTGTGGATAGGGGTGAAAGGCCAATCAAACTTCGTGATAGCTGGTTCTCTCCGAAATGCATTTAGGTGCAGCGTTGCGTGTTTCTTGCCGGAGGTAGAGCTACTGGATAGCCGATGGGCCCCAAAAGGTTACTGACGTTAGCCAAACTCCGAATGCCGGTAAGTGAGAGCGCAGCAGTGAGACGGTGGGGGATAAGCTTCATCGTCGAGAGGGAAACAACCCAGACCACCGAATAAGGTCCCTAAGCGCGTGCTAAGTGGGAAAGGATGTGGAGTTGCACAGACAACCAGGAGGTTGGCTTAGAAGCAGCCACCCTTGAAAGAGTGCGTAATAGCTCACTGGTCAAGTGATTCCGCGCCGACAATGTAACGGGGCTCAAGCACGCCACCGAATTCGTGGCATTCGCACTAGTGACAGGCCTTCGTGGTCCAGTCGTGTGGATGGGTAGGAGAGCGTCGTGTGGGCAGTGAAGCGGCGGTGGAAACCAGCCGTGGAGGCCACACGAGTGAGAATGCAGGCATGAGTAGCGAAAGACGGGTGAGAAACCCGTCCTCCGAAAGACCAAGGGTTCCAGGGCCAGGTTAATCCGCCCTGGGTAAGTCGGGACCTAAGGCGAGGCCGACAGGCGTAGTCGATGGACAACGGGTTGATATTCCCGTACTGACGAAAAACCGCCCAAGCCAATCCAGTAGTGCTAAGAGTCCTAACCCGGACAGATGGATCCCTTCGGGGTGAAGCAGTCCGGTCTAACGCTCGAACCCGTCTGGTGCGGTTAGCGTATTAACAGGTGTGACGCAGGAAGGTAGCTGAGCCGGGCGATGGTTGTCCCGGTCTAAGAATGTAGGCCGAGAGATAGGCAAATCCGTCTCTCATACAGGCTGAGACTCGATGGGTAGTCCTCACGGACGAAATCAGTGATCCTATGCTGCCAAGAAAAGCATCGACGCGAGGTTTTAGTCACCCGTACCCCAAACCGACTCAGGTGGTCAGGTAGAGAATACCAAGGAGATCGAGAGAATCGTGGTTAAGGAACTCGGCAAAATGCCCCCGTAACTTCGGGAGAAGGGGGGCCGGACGCGTGAAGGGATTCACTCCTGGAGCGTTGAAGGCCGCAGAGACCAGTGGGAAGCGACTGTTTACTAAAAACACAGGTCCGTGCCAAGTCGCAAGACGATGTATACGGACTGACGCCTGCCCGGTGCTGGAAGGTTAAGAGGAACGGTTAGCCGCAAGGCGAAGCTGAGAATTTAAGCCCCAGTAAACGGCGGTGGTAACTATAACCATCCTAAGGTAGCGAAATTCCTTGTCGGGTAAGTTCCGACCTGCACGAATGGCGTAACGACTTCCCAGCTGTCTCAACCGCGAACTCGGCGAAATTGCACTACGAGTAAAGATGCTCGTTACGCGCAGCAGGACGGAAAGACCCCGTGACCTTTACTACAGCTTGGTATTGGTGTTCGGTGTGGCTTGTGTAGGATAGGTGGGAGACGGTGAAGCTCGGACGCTAGTTCGGGTGGAGTCATTGTTGAAATACCACTCTGGTCACTCTGGATATCTAACTACGGACCCTGATCGGGTCCTGGGACAGTGCCTGGTGGGTAGTTTAACTGGGGCGGTTGCCTCCTAAAGAGTAACGGAGGCGCCCAAAGGTTCCCTCAATCTGGTTGGCAATCAGATGGCGAGTGTAAGTGCACAAGGGAGCTTGACTGTGAGACTGACAAGTCGAGCAGGGACGAAAGTCGGGACTAGTGATCCGGCAGTGGCTTGTGGAAGCGCTGTCGCTCAACGGATAAAAGGTACCTCGGGGATAACAGGCTGATCTTGCCCAAGAGTCCATATCGACGGCATGGTTTGGCACCTCGATGTCGGCTCGTCGCATCCTGGGGCTGGAGTAGGTCCCAAGGGTTGGGCTGTTCGCCCATTAAAGCGGTACGCGAGCTGGGTTTAGAACGTCGTGAGACAGTTCGGTCCCTATCCGCTGCGCGCGTAGGAAATTTGAAAGGATCTGACCCTAGTACGAGAGGACCGGGTTGGACGAACCTCTGGTGTGTCAGTTGTTCCGCCAGGAGCACCGCTGATTAGCTACGTTCGGGATGGATAACCGCTGAAAGCATCTAAGCGGGAAGCCGGCCTTGAGATGAGATTTCCATACCTTCGGGTGAGAGGCTCCCAGCTAGACTACTGGGTTGATAGGCAGGATGTGGAAGCGAGGACGAAAGACTCGTGGAGCTGACCTGTACTAATAAGCCGATAACTTGATAAATCACTACTCACATGCATGTTGTAAGGCTGGCATGTGGGGCCTGATGCTCGCGTCTACTGAGTGGTTCTCGATGTACGGTCGAGAACCCAACACCAACACCACGTGTTGGACTGTTGAAACCTATACATCAATAGTGTTTCGGCGGCCATAGCGAGAGGGAAACGCCCGGTCCCATTCCGAACCCGGAAGCTAAGACTCTCAGCGCCGATGGTACTGCAAGGGGGACCTTGTGGGAGAGTAGGACACCGCCGGACTTCTTTGTAAGATGGCCACCCGATTTCTCGGGTGGCCATTTTGCGTTAAGTCCGAGAAACTAGCAGGCTGCCGAATGAAGATCCTGAGGAGTTCTGTCGTGACTGATGCCGATGACGAGAAGCGTCGTCCTGAACGAGGTGACCGTGGTGCCTCGCAGCCGTCGCGACCCCATGGCAATCGCCCGGTGCGATCGAACTCCGACAAGCGGCCGTTCACGCCGCGTCGCGACTCGAGCTCGCGCCCTGATCAGGGGTCGGGCGGACGCCGGGACGACGGCAAAGGCCGCCCGCAGCGCGACGGTTACGCTCCTCGCGACGGGCGTCCCTCACGCGACGGCCGCCCGCAGCGCGATGGCTACCAGGGTCGCGACGGCCGCCCCCAGCGCGAGGGCTACGCGCCGCGCGAAGGGCGCCAGTCGCGTGACGATCGCCCTCAGCGCGACGGCCATCCGCAGCGCGACGGCTACGCGCCACGCGACGGGCGTCGGTCGCGAGATGATCGCCCTCAGCGCGACGGTCGTCCGCAGCGCGACGGCTACGCGCCGCGCGATGGTCGCCAGTCGCGCGATGGTCGTCCGCAGCGCGACGGTGACGGGTCGCGCGAGGGTCGCCCGCAGCGCGATGGTCACCAGGGTCGCGACGGCCGCCCGCAGCGTGAGGGTTATCCCAGTAGGGACGGGCGATCCTCGCGGGAAGGCCGGCCCCAGCGTGACGGTCGACCGCAGCGTGACGGGCGGGGCGGCCCGGGGGAGCGACGGTTGTGGACCAAGGACGGCAAGCCCGCCCGTGGCGATAAGGACGCGTCGCGGTTCGAACGTCCGCAGCTGACCGAGGAAGAGCTGCGCGCGCGCGAGCTCCGCATGGTGCGCAATCGTCACGACGATCCGCTCCTTCCCGACGACGTGACGCCTCGCGACCTCGACAAGGTCGCACGGAACGAACTGAAGACACTCAACAAGGAGAACGCCGAAGACGTGGCCCGTCATCTCGTGATGGCGAGCCGGCTCATCGAGACCGACCCCGAAGAGGCGCACCAGCACGCGATCTCGGCGTCGCGCCGGGCGGGTCGTATCGGCGTCGTGCGCGAGACCCTTGCGATAACGGCCTACGCCACGGGCGACTACGCCCTGGCGCTCCGGGAGTTGCGCACCTACCGGCGCATCTCGGGCTCGAACGAACAGCTCGCGCTCATGATCGACAGCGAGCGTGGCATGGGGCGCCCCGAGCGTGGCCTCGAGGAGGGTCGCGCGGTCGACCGATCCACCCTCTCCGTGCCGGCACAGGTCGCCGTGGCGATCGCGATGTCGGGAGCGCGTCTCGATCTCGGTCAGGCCGAGGCGGCGCTGACCGAGCTCGAGATCCCTCAGCTGAACCCCGACGTGGCGTTCTCCTACAGCACCGAACTGTTCGACGCCTATGCCGAGGTGCTGGAGGAGCTCGGCCGCGAGGAGGAGTCGGCGGCCTGGCGCACCCGTGCCCGCATCGCCGACGAGGCGGTGAACGGTGGCGACGACGACGTCATCGAGGTGTTCGACGAGGAAGAGGACGATGGGGCTGTTCACGAAGAAGAATGACGCGCAGGGAGCAACGCCGCTCGACGGCGTCGACGCGGTGCTGGCCGACCTCGACGGAGTCGTCTACCAAGGGCCCGATCCCATTCCGCACGCTGTCGACTCGTTGCTCCGTGCGAGCTCGGAGGGCCTGCGGGTGGGCTACATCACGAACAACGCGTCGCGCACCGATGCGCAGGTCGCCGAGCATCTCTCCGGCTTCGGCCTGCAGGTGGCGCCGCGCGACGTCGTCACCTCGCCCCAGGCGGCGATGCGCCTCATGTCGACCCTGATCGACCCCGGTGCGACGGTGCTGGTCGTCGGCGGCGTCGGCCTGGTCTCGGAGGTGGAGAAGGCTGGTTTCGTCGTCACGCGCTCGGTCGACGACGGCCCCGCCGCCGTCGTGCAGGGCTTCGCGCCCGAGGTGGGGTGGACCCAGCTCGCCGAGGCGAGCTTCGCGCTCCACGACCCCGCCGTGCACTGGGTCGCCACGAACACCGACTGGACCATCCCCGTCGCCCGTGGCATCGCGCCGGGCAACGGCACCCTCGTGTCGGCCGTGCACACCGCCGTCGGCCGCCTGCCCGTCGTCGCCGGAAAGCCTGAGACCCCCATCTTCGAGGTCGCCAAGGAGCGCTTCGGGGCGTCGAACGCCGCCTTCATCGGCGATCGACTCGACACCGACACGATGGGGGCGAAGCGCGCGGGGCTCCGCGCCATCCACGTTCTCACCGGCATCGATCGGGCGAAGCAACTGCTCGCGGCAGCCAAGGGGCAGCGCCCCGACTTCATCGTCGACGACCTGAGGGGACTGTTCGAGCCCTACCCGGCCACAACGGTATCGAAAGACGGAAGCGAGACGAAGGTCGGGTCGTCGGTCGTGCGCATGCAGGGCCACGTCGTGCGAGTGGCCAAGGCGGGCGATTCGGCGACCGATCTGGTGCGTGCGGGCAGCGCAGCGATCTGGAACTCCGGGCTGTCGATCCACGCGCTCGACGTCGACCCGGCGATCTACAGCTGACGCGCCTCCGGGAGACGGAGACCGTGACCGTGCGCCGGCGGCCGGGCCGGCTGTCGGATGCGCGGGGTACGCTGGAATGGTGAACCACGACGACCACGACGACGCTCTCCTCCCGCGGTTGCGGGTGATCGAGGAGCAGCCCCTCGGGGCCAGGGCCGAGGCCTACGCGCAGGTTCACGACGAGCTCACCAGGCGGCTCGAGGGCGGTGACTCCGTGGCTGCGGCGACGGTGCCGGGCGATCAGGGAGCCCATGCCTGAAGCACGTCTCGATGCAGCGGTCGCCGCACTCGGACTCGCGCGGTCGCGCACCCACGCGGCACGACTGATCGCCAACGGCTACGTGCGTGTCGACGGCGAGCCGGTGGTGAAAGCGTCGTTCGCGGTGCGTGAGGGCCAGCTCGTCTCGGTCGATGCCGTCGACCGCTATGTCAGCCGAGGTGCCAACAAGCTCCTCGCCGCCCTGGAGGCGTTCGACGGTGTGCGCGTCGAGGGGCGACTCGCGCTCGATGCAGGTGCCTCGACCGGCGGGTTCACACAGGTGCTGCTCGAGCGGGGCGCGCGGCAGGTCATCGCCGCCGACGTCGGCCATGGCCAGCTCGACCCGATCATCGCTCGAGACGACCGCGTGGTGCAGGTCGAGGGTTTCAATCTCCGTTACGCCACCCCCGAGACGCTCGCGGGCGCATCCGGTGTGGAGGAGGCGCCCGAGCTGGTCGTCGCCGACCTCTCGTTCATCCCGCTCGCCCTCGTGCTGCCGGCGCTCCAGGCGGTGGCGACACCCGAGGCCGATTTCGTGCTGCTCGTGAAACCGCAGTTCGAGGTGGGGCGCACCGGTGTGAAAGAAGGGATCGTCAGAGATCCGGCCCTCCGCGCCGATGCCGTAGCCTCTGTGCTCTGGGCGGCCTTTGACCTCGGGTTGTCCACAGCCGGCCTGATCCGCTCGCCGATCGCGGGAAATGCAGGCAATCTTGAGTACCTCGTCTGGCTCGACCGGCGAGTGGGAACGCATCCGACAGAATGGCTGGAGCGAGTGACCGAGATGACAGGAGCCTGAGCGTGTCTGCTGAGCGATACATGCTCGTGGTGCTGCACACCGGCCGCCGAGACTCCGTGGAGGCTGCCGAGAGCGTGTGCCGGCAGCTTCGGGCGGCGGGAGTCCGTCCCGTGCTCGCCCCCTTCGACTCCGACGACGACGCCGAGGTGCTTGGCGAGCTGGGCGAGGTGGAGACCCTCGGCCGCGGCGTCTCGGTGCACGACCTCGAGCTCGTGATCGTGCTGGGCGGCGACGGCACCATCCTCCGCGCCGCCGAGGTGGTGCGCGGCTCGGCCGTGCCGTTGCTCGGCGTGAACCTCGGGCACGTCGGGTTCCTCGCCGAGAGCGATCGCGAAGATCTCACCGAGACGGTGAACCGCGCACTCGCGCGCGACTACGAGGTCGAGGAACGCATGACGCTCTCGGTGCGGGTGAAGGTGGGCGAGGAGGTCGTCTACGAGACCTGGGCGCTCAACGAGGCCACCGTCGAGAAGGCGAGCCGGGAGCGGATGCTCGAGGTCGTCGTCGAGGTCGACGGTCGCCCGCTGTCGAGCTTCGGCTGCGACGGAGTGGTGATGTCGACCCCCACGGGCTCCACCGCCTACTCCTTCTCAGCAGGCGGCCCCGTGGTCTGGCCGAGCCTCGACGCCCTGCTCCTCGTGCCGCTCAGCCCCCACGCGCTGTTCGCCCGCCCTCTCGTGGTCGGCCCCGATTCGGCACTCGCCGTCGAGGTGCTCGACCGCACACAGGGCGGAGCGGTGCTGTGGAGCGACGGCCGCCGGATGTGGGACCTGCCGAAGCGGGCCCGCGTGGTCGTGAGGCGGTCCCCGGTGCCGGTGAAGCTCGCCCGCCTGCACCAGGCACCGTTCACCGACCGGCTGGTGCGCAAGTTCAACCTGCCCGTCAACGGGTGGAGAGGCCCCATCGACAGTGATTGAAGAACTCTCCATCAGAGACCTCGGCGTCATCGGCGAGGCAGTTCTGCCGCTCGGCCCCGGCTTCACCGCGGTGACCGGTGAGACCGGCGCGGGCAAGACCATGGTGGTCTCGGCCCTCGGGCTGCTGTTCGGCGAACGCTCCGATTCCGGCGCCGTGCGCAGCGGGGCGGCTCAGGCCTGGATCGAAGGACGCATCCTCGTGCCCCGCGACGGCGTCGTGGCCGAGCGGGTGCGCGAAGCCGGAGGAGACGTCGACGACCAGGTCGCCGAGGGGCCGGCCGAGGTCATCCTGTCGCGGTCGGTGTCTGCCGAGGGGCGGGGGCGAGCCGTGGTCGGGGGACGTTCGGCCCCCATCAGCGTGCTCTCCGAGCTCGGCGACGCGCTCGTCGTGGTGCACGGTCAGAGCGATCAGCTGCGGCTGAAGAGCCAATCGGCCCAGCGCAGCGCGCTCGACAGCTACGGCGGCCGAGAGCTCGCCGACCTGCTCGCCGAGTACCGCACCCTGTTCTCGTCGTGGCAGGGTCACACCGCCGAGATCGAGGCGCTCGTCAGCGAACGCAGCGCCCGTCTGCGAGAGGCCGAGCAGCTGCGGGCCGCCATCGACGAGATCGCCGCGGTGGCACCGGTCGCGGGCGAAGACACCGAGCTGGCCGACCTCGCCGGTCGCCTCACGAATCTCGAAGACCTGAGGCTCGCCGCCGCCGAGGCGAAGGAGTCGATCTCGAGCGAGAGCGGCGAGGGGCCCGACACCATCGGGCTCATCGACTCCGCGCGCCGCAGCCTCGAGCGGGTCGCGCACCACGACCAAGCGCTCGCTCCGATCGTCTCGGCGCTCGCCGAGGCGAGCTTCCTCGTCTCCGACCTCTCGACCCAGCTGGCGAGCTACGCGGCCACCCTCGAGACCGACGAGGTGGGCGAGCTCGACCGGGTGCAGGAGCGCCGGGCCGACCTCGGAGCGCTCACTCGCAAGTACGGCCCCGAGCTCGGCGACGTGATCGCGTTCGCCGCCGAGGCCGAGCCGCGGCTGCTCGAACTCGACTCCGACTCCGACCGCATCGACGAGCTCACCGCGCTGGTCGACGACGAATTCACCGAGCTCGGGCGGCTCGCCGAACGCCTCACCGTGCTGCGACGCTCGGCAGGCGAGGCGCTCTCCGAGCAGGTCACCCGCGAGCTCGCCGCGCTCGCGATGCCGAACGCCCGCTTCGTCGTCGAGGTGCTGCCGCGCGAAGAGCTCGCGAGCTCTGGTGGAGACACGGTGCAGTTCCTGCTCCGCCCGCACGAGGGCAGCGAGCCCCGTCCGCTCAACAAGGGGGCCTCGGGCGGTGAACTCTCCCGCGTCATGCTCGCCATCGAGGTGGTGCTCGCGGCCGCCGACCCGGTTCCCACCTTCGTCTTCGACGAGGTCGACTCGGGTGTGGGTGGCGCGTCGGCCATCGAGATCGGGCGCCGGCTCGCCGCTCTGGCCGCGACCTCGCAGGTGATCGTCGTCACCCACCTCGCGCAGGTCGCCGCCTTCGCCACCAACCACCTGCGTATCGAGAAAGACCTCGACGCCCCGGTGACCGCGAGCAACATCGTTCCGCTCTCGGGCGAGGAGCGCCTCGCCGAGATGGCGAGGCTGCTCTCCGGGCTCCCCGACTCCGAGTCAGGGCTCGCCCACGCCGCAGAACTGCTCGAGACGGCGCGGGCGCTCGCTGTGCCACACTGATAGCCAGCTGAGAAGCGTCGGCTTCCGGCCCGGGGTGGAGGGTGGACGATGGCGCGACTCACGAACGGTCAGTTGCAGGAGCTGGTGGAGCGCCTGCAGGCCGAGAACACGCTATTGCGCGACGAGGCCCGTGCTGCCGCCGAGCGCGCGGATGCGGTGCTGGCCGACCGGGCCGCTCCGACTTCCGAGGAGGCGCCCCGTCACCGCCGGCACCGCGGGCGCACCGTCGCATCGGTGGTGCTCGTCGTCATCGGGCTGCTGCTCGCGCCCGTCGCGGTGGTGGGCTCCTGGGCGCAGGGGCAGCTCGTCGACACCGACCGCTTCGTCGCGACCTTCGGCCCGCTGGCCCACGACCCCGACGTGAAGGCGTTCCTGGTCGACCAGGTGATGAGGGTGGTCGACGAGCAGGTCGACTTCGAGCAGTCGACCCGGGAGGTGTTCGAGGCCGTCGACCAGTTGGGGCTGCCGCCCCGCGCATCCGCTGCCCTGCAGGCCCTGGAGACGCCCGCCGCGCTCGGGCTGCGAACCCTGGCGACCACTGTCGTGACGAACTTCGTCGACTCGGAGGCGTTCGAGACCATCTGGCAGCAGACCCTCCGCATCAGTCACCAGCAGCTGGTGGCGGCGCTCACGAACGACCCCGGCAGGGCGCTGTCGATCTCGTCGACGGGGGAGCTCAGCATTCAGCTGGGGCCGATCATCGACGCCGTGAAGGGGGCGATGGTGGCGCAGGGGCTCGGCTTCGCGCAAGCCATCCCGAGCGTCGACATCGGCATCGTGGTGGCACAGTCGGCGAGTCTCAGCCAGCTCACCCTCATCTACGGGCTCGCGGTGGGTGTCGGGCAGTGGCTGCCCGTCGTCGCGCTGCTCTTCCTCGCTGCGGGTGTTGCCGTCGCGAAGCGGCGGGTCGTGACCCTGTTCGCGACCGGGCTCGCGCTGGGGGTGCTGATGGTGCTCCTCGGCATCGCGCTGCGCGTCGGCAACGTCGTGGCGATCGCCTCGACAGCGCAGTACGTTCCGGGCCCCGCCGTGTCGGCCGTCTACGACGGGGTCACCTCGCTCATCGCCTCCACGATCGCCGCGGTCGCGACGCTCGGCTTCACCGTCATGGTCGTCAGCTGGGTGCTGGGGCCCTGGCGACCCGCACCCGCGCTGCGGTCGGCGTTCGGCGAAGGCGTCGGCCGGTTGCGCCGGGTCGGCGACCGGCGCGGCATCTCGACGGGAGCGTTCGGGCGGGCGCTCGGCAGGCAGCGGGTGCTCGTGCAGGTGCTCATCGGGGTGATCGCCGCCGCTGTCATCGTGTTCGTGAGGCCGCTCTCGACCGGGCAGATCGTGTGGACGGCCGTGGTGGCTGTGGTGCTGCTGCTGCTCGTCGAGGTTCTGCAGCGGCCGGCGGGATGGCCGGGCGGCGCCGCCGTGGAGGCGGAGGACGCAGCATCCGTTCCGCCCGGAGGCAAGCCCGCCGGTGGAACCGACGGCGACACGGATGCGGCAGCGGACGACCAGGTCGACGAGAGCACTGTTAGGATGGAACTCCGTGGATGAAGCTCATGACGCGGAACGTACGAACGAGACGAAACTGACGAAGCACATCTTCGTCACAGGGGGTGTCGTCTCCTCTCTCGGCAAAGGCCTCACGGCGGCGAGCCTCGGCAATCTGCTCACCGCACGCGGGCTCCGCGTCGTGATGCAGAAGCTCGACCCCTACCTCAACGTCGACCCGGGAACGATGAACCCGTTCCAGCACGGCGAGGTGTTCGTGACCGACGACGGGGCCGAGACCGACCTCGACATCGGCCACTACGAGCGCTTCCTCGGCATCGACCTCAACCAGGCGGCGAATGTCACCACAGGTCAGATCTACTCCAGCGTCATCGCCAAGGAGCGGCGCGGCGAGTACCTCGGCGACACCGTGCAGGTCATCCCGCACATCACCGACGAGATCAAGCGGCGCATGCGGCTGCAGGCGCACGACGCGTCGCGGCCTGACGTCATTATCACCGAGATCGGCGGCACCGTGGGCGACATCGAGTCGCAGCCGTTCATCGAGTCTGCCCGCCAGGTGCGCCACGAGCTCGGCCGCAAGAACGTGTTCTTCGTGCACGTCTCGCTCGTGCCTTTCATGAACGCCTCCGGCGAGCAGAAGACCAAGCCCACGCAGCACTCGGTGGCGGCCCTGCGCTCCATCGGCATCCAGCCGGATGCTCTGGTGCTGCGCAGCGACCGGCCCGTCTCCGAGAGCAACAAGCGCAAGATCGCGCTCATGTGCGACGTCGACGAGGCGGCTGTCGTGAACGCCGTCGACGTGCCCTCGATCTACGACATCCCGACGATGCTGCACTCGCAGGGTCTCGACGCCTACATCGTCGACCACCTCGACCTGGGCGACGCCACCGGCGACGTCGACTGGACGAGGTGGCAGCCGATCCTGGATGCGGTGCACGAGCCCAAGCACGACGTGACGATCGGACTCGTGGGCAAGTACATCGACCTGCCCGACGCCTACCTTTCGGTGACGGAGGCGCTCCGCGCCGGCGGGTTCGCGCACCGGGCCAAGGTGAAGATCAAGTGGATCCCGTCGGACAACTGCGAGACGCCCGAGGGCGCGGCCCGCGAGCTCTCCGACGTCGACGGCATCTGCGTGCCGGGCGGGTTCGGCGTGCGCGGCATCGAGGGCAAGCTCGGCGCGCTGCAGTTCGCGCGCGAGAACGGCATCCCCACCCTGGGGCTCTGCCTCGGCCTCCAGTGCATGGTGATCGAGTACGCGAGGCACGTCACCGGGCTGCCGGGCGCGTCGTCGAGCGAGTTCGATCCCGACACCGAGTTCCCGGTCATCGCGACGATGGCCGAGCAGGTCGACATCATCGCCGGGGGAGACCTCGGCGGCACGATGCGACTCGGTCTCTACGAGGCCTCACTCGCTTCCGGATCGATCGCGGAGGAGGTCTACGGGGCGTCGAGCGTGTCGGAGCGCCACCGTCACCGCTACGAGGTGAACAACAGCTACCGCGACCAGATCGCCGAGTCGGGGCTGTGGTTCTCCGGGCTGTCACCGAACGGGCACCTGGTGGAGTACGTCGAGCTGCCGCGCGACGTGCATCCGTACTACATCGCTACCCAGGCGCATCCGGAGCTCCGGTCGCGGCCGTCGCGCCCGCATCCGCTGTTCAAGGGGCTCGTGGGAGCGGCGCTCGAGCGCCAGGAGGCCAGCAGGCTGTTCGCCGTGCAGGACGCGGATGCCTGAGACGGGCGGGTCGGGGCCGGCCGAGGGGGCGCGAGGGACGCACGCACTCCTCGCCGATGAGGTGACGTCGGTCGAGGTCTCCTCGAGCGACGTCGTGTTCGACGGTTACATCTGGGACGTGCGGCGGGAGACCTTCGCCTACGGCGACGGCACGCTGCGGCGCGACTTCGTCGACCACCCGGGGGCCGTCGCGGTGTTCGCGCTCGACGACGACGACCGTGTGCTGCTCATCAAGCAGTACCGGCACCCGGTGCGGCGGCGTGAGTGGGAGCCGCCCGCGGGGCTGCTCGACGTGGGCGGGGAGCCGGCGCTCGCCGCGGTGCAGCGCGAGCTCGCCGAGGAGGTCGACCTCGAGGCCGACGAGTGGCACGTGCTGATCGACTACCTGACGACTCCCGGAGGGAACAACGAGGCAATCCGCATCTACCTGGCGCGGGGGCTGCGGCAAGCCGGATCGACCTTCGAGCGGGAGGGCGAGGAGGCCGACATGGAGCAGCGCTGGGTGGGACTCGACGAGCTCGTCGACGCCGTGCTGGCGAGCCGGGTGCAGAACCCGTCGCTCGTGATCGGGGCGCTCGCCGCCCAGGCGTCACGCGCCAGGGGCTGGAGCACGTTGCGGCCCGCCGACGCCGCGTGGCCGGAGCGCCAGGGTGGCTGAGCGCGTGGACGCGCGGAGTTCTCCCCACGAGCCGCCGGGTGGTGCGTCTACGGGAACTGTCGCGCTCTCGGGGCCGGGGAGGCCGGTCCCGCCCGGGGTGGAGCGCTCGATGCAGGCTTTCCTACGGCACGTGACCGTGGAGCGCGGACTGTCGGAGAATACGGTGGCCGCGTATCGGCGGGATCTCGCCCGGTACGCAGGGTGGCTGGCCGAGGCCGGGGTCGACGCGCTCGGCGAGGTGACCGAGGCCGACATCGCCGCCTTCACCCAGGCGCTCCGCACCGGCGACGGTGGGGTGATGAGCGCTGCGTCGGTCGCGCGCATCCTGTCGAGCGTGCGCGGGTTCCACCGGTACCTCGCCGAGGAGGGAGCCGTCGCCACCGACGTCGCCCGCGAGGTGAAGCCGCCGAAGCTCGGGCTGAGGCTGCCGAAGGCCATCAGCATCGAGCAGATGGAGCGGTTGCTCGGCGCGACGGCCGCCGACGACCTGGTGTCGCTGCGCGACCGGGCCCTGCTCGAACTGCTCTACGCCAGCGGGGCGCGCATCTCCGAGCTCGTCGGACTCAACGTCGACGACGTGCACGACGGCGACATGGTGCGGGTCACCGGCAAAGGCAGCAAGCAGCGCATCGTGCCCGTCGGCAGCTACGCCCGTGCCGCCCTGGACACCTATCTCGTGCGCGTGCGACCCGAGCTGTCGAGGCGGGGCACCTCGACGCCGGCGCTCTTCCTCGGCATCCGCGGCCAGCGGCTCAGCCGCCAGGGCGCGTGGCTCGTCATCCAGGCCGCCGCCGAGCGGGCGGGGCTCGAGGTGCACATCTCGCCGCACACCTTCCGGCACTCCTTCGCCACGCACCTGCTGCAGGGCGGGGCCGACGTGCGGGTCGTGCAAGACCTGCTCGGCCACTCCTCCGTCGCCACCACCCAGCTCTACACGCAGCTCACTGCCGACACGCTCATCGACATGTATCTCACCGCGCATCCGCGCGCCCGGTGAGGCAGGAGACCAGGATGCGCCCCGCCCGTTAGAATCGATCAGGCCCGCCGGGATGGCGGGCTGGAACAGGAGTGACGTCGGTGCCGAGCAGGAACACGAGAACGGCCAAGACCGCGGATTCCGAGCTCGACGGCATCGAGGTGGCGAAGCTCGGGCCCACGGGCCGGCCCGTCACGGAGTTCCCGGTGCCCGCGCCCCTGCCCTCGCACGGGCCGGCGCGCATCATCTCGCTCTGCAACCAGAAGGGCGGGGTGGGCAAGACCACCACCTCGGTCAACGTGGGGGCCGCGCTCGCCGAGTACGGCCGGCGTGTGCTCGCCATCGACTTCGACCCGCAGGGGGCGCTGTCGGCGGGGCTCGGGGTGCAGACGCACGACGCCGTCACCATCTACGACCTCCTGATCGGCAACGTCAAAGACCCGCTCGAGGCCATCCAGCCCACGAGCGTTCCCGGGCTCGACATCATCCCGGCGAACATCGATCTCTCGGCCGCCGAGGTGCACCTCGTCAGCGAGGTGGCCCGCGAGTCGATCCTCGCGCGGGTGCTGCGCAAGGTGAGCGACCGGTACGACGTCATCCTCATCGACTGCCAGCCCTCGCTCGGCCTCCTCACCGTGAACGCGCTCACCGCGAGCCACGGCGTGCTCATCCCGCTCGAGTGCGAGTACTTCGCGCTGCGCGGCGTGGCCCTGCTCGTCGAGACCATCGACAAGGTGCGCGACAGGCTGAACCCGGCGCTCGTGCTCGACGGCATCCTCGCCACCATGTACGACCCGCGCACCCTGCACTCGCGCGAGGTGCTCGAGCGCGTGGTGGAGACCTTCGGCGACAAGGTGTTCGAGACGGTGATCGGGCGCACGGTGAAGTTCCCGGATGCGACGGTGGCGGGCAAGCCCATCACCCAGTTCGCACCCGAGCACAACTCCGCCAAGGCGTACAAGCAGCTGGCCAGGGAGCTCGTCGCGCGTGGCGCGATCGCCTGAGCGCCGCGCGGCGGGCGGGCCGGCGGTGGTGCAGGATGCTGCTGCCGCGGTCGACGAGGCCCCCACGGTTCCCGAGGCGGCGCCCGGGTTCTCGCTCAGCCTCGACAACTTCGAGGGGCCGTTCGACCTGCTGCTCTCGCTCATCACCAAGCACGAGCTCGACATCACCGAGGTCTCGCTCAGCCGGGTGACCGACGAGTTCATCGCCTACCTCAAAGGGCTGGACTCCGCGGAGGAGCTCGACCGCGCCTCCGAGTTCCTGGTGGTGGCGGCGACACTGCTCGACCTCAAGATCGTCGGGCTGCTGCCGCAGGGAGAGCTCGTCGACGCCGAAGACGTGGCGCTGCTCGAGGCGCGCGACCTGCTGTTCGCGCGTCTTCTGCAATACCGCGCCTTCAAGGTGGTGTCGGCGTGGCTCGCCGACCGGTTCGAGCAGGAGGCGACACGCTGGCCGCGCGCGGTGCGGCTCGAGGAGAAGTTCAGGCAGCAGACACCGGAACTTGTCTGGACGCTCTCGCCCGACGACTTCGCCGCGCTCGCCGTCGTGGCCATGACACCGCGTGAGCTGCCGGTGGTGGGGCTCGAGCACCTGCACGCGCCGCTCGTGAGCATCCGAGAGCAGGCCGCACACGTGGTGGCGGTGTTGCGGCGGGGCGGGGCGGTGTCGTTCCGGGAGCTGATCGCGGGGATCGTCGAGAAGGGTGTGGTGATCGCGCGGTTCCTCGCGGTGCTCGAGCTGTACCGGCACGCGTCGATCTCGTTCGAGCAGCTGGAGCCGCTCGGCGACCTCACCCTCACCTGGACGGCGGAGGACTGGAGCGAGGAGAACCTCGCGAACCTGGGGGCGGACTATGACAGCTGACGGAGAGACGGTGGCCGAGACCGCCGAGACGGTGCAGGCCGCCGAGACGGTGCAGACCGCCGAGCCTGCGACCGTCGATGTCGACCGGGCGCTGGAGGCGATCTTCATGGTCGCCGACGAGCCGCAGGGGCTCGTGGCGCTCGCCACCGCCGTCGGGCGACCCGTCGCGGTGGTGCGCCAGGCGATCGAGCGACTCGTCGACGACTACGACGGCGTCGCTCCCGGCAGCGTGCGGCGCGGCTTCGAGCTGCGTGAGGTGGCAGGCGGCTGGCGGTTCTACGTGCGCGGCGACTGGGACGGCCTGGTGCGCGACTTCGTCACCACGCAGAACCCGTCGCGGCTGTCGCAGGCGGCGCTCGAGACGCTCTCGGTGATCGCGTACAAGCAGCCCATCTCCCGGGGGGCCGTGGCGAGCATCCGCGCCGTCAACGTCGACTCGGTGGTGCGCACGCTGCTCAGCCGCGGGCTGATCACGGAGGTGTCGACGCAGGCCGAGACGGGCGCCATCCTCTACGGCACGACCGATCTGCTGCTCACGCAGCTCGGCATCAACTCCCTCGACGAGCTGCCCCGCATCTCGCCGCTGCTCGACGACGGCAGCGAAGGTTTCGATGAGACAGGACAGGTGCGATGACTCCGTTCGAGATCCCGCCGTGGAACGACGATCGAGCGCCTGAGGGCGTGCGGCTGCAGAAGGTGATGGCGGCAGCCGGTGTGGCGTCGCGCCGCGTGTCGGAGCAGCTGATCGAGGCCGGGCGGGTCGAGGTGAACGGCGAGATCGTCACCGAGCTCGGGCGGCGCATCGACCCCGCCACCGATCTCGTCGCCGTCGACGGTGTCGCCGTGCAGCTCGACCCCGCCAAGCGCTACGTGATGCTCAACAAGCCCGTCGGTGTCGTGAGTTCCCTCTCCGACGAGCGCGGCCGGCCCGACCTGCGCCGGTTCACCGACTCGTTCGAGGAGCGGCTGTTCAACGTGGGCCGGCTCGACGCCGAGACCAGCGGGCTGCTCATCCTGACCAACGACGGCGATCTCGCGCACGTGCTCGCGCATCCGTCGTTCGGGGTGATGAAGACGTACATCGCGAAGGTGGAGGGGCGGGTGACTCCGCAGACGGTGGCGCGGCTGACCGCGGGCGTGACGCTCGACGACGGGCCGATCGCCGCCGACAAGGCGCGGCTGCTCGACGTGGAGCGGTCGACCTCGCTCGTCGAGCTGACCCTGCACTCGGGGCGCAACCGCATCGTGAGGCGGATGCTCGCCGAGGTCGGGCACCCCGTCGTGGAGCTCGTGCGGCGGTCGTTCGGGCCGCTCAACCTCGGCACGCTGAAGGCCGGCGGGATGCGGGAGCTGAGCAGGGCCGAGGTGGGGGCGCTGCTGACGCTGTCGCGGGACGCCGCGGCGAAGGGAGCGGCGGATGCCGCTGCGGATGCGGCGGCGGATGCGGCGGACGAGCCCGCGGCGCCTGAGAAGCGCGCCTCATCTCACACGAAGAGCACGGCGCCCGCGGGGCAGGGCGCGCCTCGGAAGAAGGGGAAGTAGTCGTGGTGGAGAGCCGGTTGACGGGGCCCGTGCGGGTGGTCGGGGTGGGGTTGCTCGGCACCAGCATCGCGCTCGGACTGCGTGCGCGCGGGGTCGATGTGATCCTGTCGGATGCGTCGCCGACGAATGTGAGCATCGCCATCGACTACGGGGCGGGGCGCCGGACGACCGACGGCGACGAACCGCAGCTCGTCGTGGTGTGCGTGCCGCCCGACGTGACGGCCACGGTCATCGTGCGCGAGCTCTCGGCCTACCCGCGGGCTGTCGTCACCGACGTGGCGAGTGTGAAGCAGCCGATCCTTGATGCGGTGGCCGCCGCGGGCGGTGACCTCACCCGCTACGTGGGGTCGCATCCGCTCGCCGGGCGGGAGAAGGGCGGGCCGATGTCGGGCCGTGCCGACCTGTTCGTGGGGCGCCCGTGGGTGGTGGCCGGGCATCCTGCCATCTCGTACCAGACGGCGGCGGCGGTCGACGACCTCATCCTCGACCTCGGAGCGACCCTCGTCGAGATGACGGCTGCCGACCACGACGCGGGTGTGGCGCTGGTGTCGCACGTGCCGCAGGTGGTGTCGTCGGTGCTGGCGCAGCGGCTCATCGCCGCACCCGACTCGGCGGTGAACCTCGCCGGGCAGGGGCTGCGCGACGTGACGCGCATCGCGGCCAGCGACCCCGAGCTGTGGGTGCAGATCCTCGGCGCCAACGCGCCGCTCGTGGTGGAGCAGCTGCAGCTGTTCCGCGACGACCTCGACCGGTTCATCGGCGCGCTGGCCGACCCGGCCGCGCCGGGAGCGCGGCGGGGCATCGCCGAGGGGCTCGCGGCGGGCAACGCCGGGGTGGCACGGATTCCGGGCAAGCACGGGCAGGACAAGAAGTACGCCTCGCTCGTGGTCATGGTCGACGACAGGCCAGGGGAGCTCGCGCGGCTGTTCGCCGAGGTCGGGGAAGAGGGAGTGAACCTCGAAGATCTGCGGCTCGAGCACTCACCCGGGGCGCAGGTGGGTCTCGCCGAGATCTCGGTGCTGCCCGAGGTGCTCGAGCGGCTGACGGAGGCGCTCGCCGCGCGCGGGTGGAGGATTGCAGGATGAACGAGAGCGAGAGGGAGAGCGGCGTGAGCGTGCGGGAACCCGTCACGGTGGCGGTCGACGGGCCCGCGGGCAGCGGCAAGTCGAGCGTGAGCAGGGCGGCGGCGCGGGAGCTCGGCTTCGGGTACCTCGACACGGGCGCCTCCTACCGGGCGCTCGCCTGGAGCCTGCTGGAGCGGCAGGTCGACGCGGAGGACGCATCCGTCGTCATCGCAGAGCTCGACGACTTCGACTTCCGCATCGGCACCGACCCCGAGCACTACTTCGTGCGAGTGGGCGAGACCGAGGTCACCGACGCCATCCGTGAGCCGCGCGTCACCGCCGTGGTGAGTCTCGTCGCCCGCGTGCCCGAGGTGCGGGTGTGGCTGAACGAGCGGTTCAGGGCGATCGTCGCCGCCTCATCGTTCCCCGGGGTCGTCGTGGAGGGGCGTGACATCACGACGGTGGTGGCTCCGGATGCTCCGGTGCGCATCCTGCTCACGGCCAGTGAAGAGGCTAGAATGGCGAGGCGTTCGAAGGAGTTGACGGGCGAGTCGGCCGAGAAGGTCGGAGCCGCGCTGCGGTCTCGCGATCAGGCGGATTCGCGGGTCGTCGACTTCATGAACGCCGCCGACGGTGTGACCACCGTCGACTCGACCCACCTCGACTTCGACCAGACCGTCGCCCGGGTGGTGGAGGTCGTGCACGACCGCATCGATCTCACGACAACAGGCCGCTCCCACTAGGGCGGGCCCGACAGACAGCGAGGACCTCGCATGGTGGACAAGCAGAATTCGAACGACGAGCTCTCGGGTTACGGCCCGGGCGGCGCCGACGACGTCGACGCCGACGGCGAGGAGTTCGAGGCCGAGGCCGACGACCTCGCCTCGCGGCTCGACGGGGTCGACGACGACCTCGCCGAACAGCGCGCAGCGGCGCTCCGCGCCGGCCTCGACGACTACGAGCTCGACGAGGGCGACCTCGATCTGCTCGAGCTGAGCGACGACTACCCCGACGGGCAGTTCTTCCTGCCCGCACTCCCCGTGCTCGCCATCGTGGGCCGGCCGAACGTGGGCAAGTCGGCGCTCGTGAACCGCATCCTGGGCCGTCGTGAGGCGGTCGTCGAAGACACCCCAGGCGTCACCCGCGACCGCGTGGCCTACAAGGCCGAGTGGGCCGGGCGGCGGTTCACACTGGTCGACACCGGCGGGTGGGAGCCGGATGCCGCGGGCATCAACGCCGCGGTCGCCGCCCAGGCGGAGGTCGCCATCGACCTCGCCGACGTGGTGCTGTTCGTCGTCGACTCCAACGTGGGGGCCACCGCGACCGACGAGCACGTCGTGAAACTGCTCCGTCGTGCCAAGCGGCCGGTCTTCCTCGCCGCGAACAAGGTCGACGACGTGCGGCAGGAGCCCGCTGCCTCCGCGCTCTGGTCGCTCGGGCTCGGCGAGCCGCACCCCGTGTCGGCGCTGCACGGGCGGGGTGTCGCCGACCTGCTCGACCTCGTGATGGAGAAGATGCCCGAGGTGTCGGCCGTTGCGAAGCAGGAGGTGGGCGGGCCGAGGCGCGTCGCCATCCTGGGGCGACCGAACGTGGGCAAGAGCTCGTTGCTCAACAAAGCCGCCGGCGAGGAGCGGGTCGTGGTGAACGAGATGGCCGGCACCACGCGCGACCCCGTCGATGAGCAGATCGAGCTCGGCGGCAAGGTGTGGACCTTCGTCGACACGGCCGGCATCCGCAAGCGGGTGCACCTGCAGCAGGGGGCTGACTTCTATGCGTCGCTGCGCACATCCGCCGCTCTGGAGAAGGCGGAGGTGGCCGTCGTCGTGCTCGACGTCACCGAGCCGATCTCGACCCAAGACCTGCGCATCATCGACCTCGTGCTGGAGTCGGGCCGCGCACTGGTGCTCGCCTTCAACAAGTGGGACCTGCTCGACGACGACCGTCGCCGCTACCTCGAACGCGAGATCGAACAAGACCTGCACCACGTGACGTGGGCGCCCCGGGTGAACATCTCGGCGCGCACCGGGCGGCACCTCGAGAAGCTCGTTCCCGCCCTCGAGCTCGCCCTCGACTCGTGGGACACCCGCATTCCGACCGGCAAGTTCAACGCGTTCCTCGCGGAGCTCACGGCCGCGCATCCGCACCCGGTTCGCGGTGGCAAGCAGCCGCGCATCCTGTTCGGCACCCAGGCGGCATCGCGACCGCCGACCTTCGTGCTGTTCACCACCGGGTTCCTCGACCCGGGGTACCGGCGCTACGTTCAGCGCCGGCTGCGCGAGATCTACGGGTTCGAGGGCTCGCCGATCGTGGTGAACATGCGGGTGCGGGAGAAGCGCAAGCGGTAGCGCGCGCCTCGAGGTGGCCTAGGGCAGGTAGTGCGGGTGGTGGATGAGGCCCGAGGCGCCGATGAGCGGCCCGTCGCCCGAGAGGGCTGACGGGAGAACCCGCACGCCGGGGATGGTGCTGAGCGGGGCGACCTCGTCGACCGCGGCCTGCACGAGGTCGATGTAATCGGGCGACACCTTCGAGAAGCCGCCGCCGATGGCCACGGCCTCGAGGTCGACGAGGGCGCAGACGCTCGCGATGCCCTCGCCCACGGCACGGGCCGAACGCTCGATCGCCGCGCGGGCGAGCGGGTCGCCGGTGGAGGCTGCGGCGGCGAGGTCTTCGCCCGAGGCCCCGGTGAACCCGTGTTCGCGCGCCCAGGCGACGATGTTCGGGCCGGCGGCGATGCCCTCCAGGGTGACGGAGAGGTCGAGCCCGTGGCTGTCGTCAGCGCGGGTGTGCAGCTGGATCTGGCCGACGTGCCCGGCGTTGCCGGTGCGCCCGCTCACGAGCTTGCCCTCGAGCAGCAGTCCGCCGCCGATGCCGGTCGACACGACCATGCCCATGGCATTGCGGCAGCCCTGCAGGGCGCCCGCCCAGAGTTCGGCGAGCAGGATGCACAGGCCGTCGAGGCGCAGCACCACCTGGTCGAGACCCGACCGCTCCCGCACCAGCTCGGCGAGCGGGAACTCGCGCCAGGCATGGAGGTTGAGCGGGGAGACGGTGCCGCGTTCGACGGAGATGGGGCCCGCGCAGCCGACCCCCGCCCCCGCGATGACCGCGCCGGGTGGGGCGGCGGCGAGGGTGGCGTCGATGACGCGGCCCACCGCATCCGCTATCCCGTCGGAGCTGGTGCCGGCCCCGGTGGGGGCGCGGTGGCGGGTGCCGGGCAGCACGGTGGCGTCGGCGGCGACCAGGGCCGATTCGACCTTGGTGCCGCCGACGTCGATCGCCAGTGCGAGGGGAACGGATGCAGGGTGCGGGGCGGCCGCGGAGGGCTCGCCGGACGCATCGGATGGGGTGAGGGGCACCCCTCTATTTCACGGCATGGGAGAGGTCGGGCATGGCACACCACGCGGTGGACAGGACGACGACCGACGAGGTTCGGGCCTCGATGTCGGTGTCGTCGCTGTTCGCCCAGTCTTCGAGCACGCCCACCATGCCTCCCGCTATGAACGCGGCGGCGGTGGGGGTGTCGATGGCGGGGGAGGTGTCGCCTTTCCGCCAGGCGGCGATGCTGAGGGAGGCGAGGTGGAACATGCGGACGAACAGCTCGCGGCGGAAGCCTACGTCGACACGGGTGTTGAACATCATGCGATAGGCGGCGCGGTTCTCAGCCACGTGCTCGAAGGCCTGGCGCACCGCATCCGTGCCGCGGGTGGCGAGCTGGGCGTGGTCGAGTCCGGTGAGGTCGGTGGCCGCGAGGCCCTTTGCACCCTCCGGGTTCTCGGCACTCTCGCCGGCCACACCGGTCGTGCTCCCAGGCGCGGTCTCGGCGGCGACGGATGCGGTGGTGACGGATTCGGGTTCGTCGCCTCCGTTCGTCATATCGTCGAGGACGCTCGCGAAGGAGTCGGCGGCGAAGGCGAAGATGTCGCCGTAATGGCCGTAGAAGGTGGTGCGGTGAACGCCGGCGGTGCGGCACAGTTCGGAGATGCTGATCTCGGTGAGATCGTGCTCACGGAGGAGCTCGAACAGGGCGGTCGTCAAGGCTTCATGGGTTCTCGCCGCTCGGGGTTCGGCGAGGTTGACGGACGCGCCCTGACGTCGGGAAACTACTGCGGGTAAGGCGGTTGACTCGGGCATGGTCAATTATGCAACGGCGAAGTCGGGGAAAACCCCGGTTTTGGACTGTCAGTCCCAAACTCGCTACCTAAATTGGGTGAGAGCGCTGCGGGGGCCGTCCGGGTCATCCCCGCAGCGCATCTCTGGGGTCGATTCTATGCATCCACATGAACGCGCCAGGGCCGTTTCCGGGGCACTCGGGGCTTCTGTTACGGGAGCGTGACTTGTGGACGGTGTTCCTGTCGGGTGCGCTGCCGGGTCGGCGGCGCGAGTGTTCTTCGGGGGCTCGAGAAGGCGCTACTATAGACAAGTTGTTCGGAGCCGCCCGCGGATCCGCATGACATGCCACGGGCTGTGGCGCAGCTTGGTAGCGCACTTGACTGGGGGTCAAGGGGTCGCAGGTTCAAATCCTGTCAGCCCGACAGAAAAGAGGAGAGGGCCGCCCATTCGGGCGGCCCTCTCCTCTTTTCATGACCGCGTCTGCTCCGGCTCTCGGCGCGTCGGTCTGCGCGGTCACGCTGCCGCGATCGTGGCGCCCGTCGCGATCAAGTCAGTCTCGATGTAGAGGCGTGGGGTGAACACGACCGGCCGGGCGTCTTGCACCGCTCTGGTGAACTCGATCTGAAACGAGTAGAGGCCTGGTGCGGGATCATCGAATCTCCACGCTTGATACCGGTACGCGAGTGTGATGTCAGGAACCCATACGGATTCCACGGGCCTGATCAACCATTCTCCGATGACATCGGGGCTCACCTGCAAGGTCGCCCTCCCCGCCGGCAGCCCGGCCGGGATTCGCACGAGGGCCTGAGCCTGCTCCCCATCCGACACCGACGCACGGTCCCAGTACAGCAACGGGACGCCGCCCCCACTTGCCGCGGCAGCGGGGGCGGCAGCCGTCACCGCAACCACGGGCACCGTCCAGGCTGCACCCACCAGCATCGTCCTGCGCGTCACCTCACCCACACCGACCCCCCCTCGCAACTCATCCTTCTTGATTCACTAGAATACCACTTTATTGAAAATGCCTGGTGGGCGAGCGGCCTCAGGAGGTCGCGTCGACGGCGAGTGCAGCCTCACGCGCCCCGCCCCTGCTCCCATCCCTGCTCTCGCGCGCAGGCGCGGCGACGTTCGCGGCGCTGACGACCGCTGCCAGGGTGGCGGAGAGGGAAAAGGGGGCACGACCCGCCGCCCAGGCGGACCCCTCGGGAGTGCGGTACTCGAGCACGGCGAGGAAGCCGGTGACCGCCCCCGATCGGATCTCGCTCTGCTGGATCGAGAGGATCTCGACTGCGATGCCGAGGGTGTCGAGGGCGACGACGAGGGCCTCCACCGCATCCGTACCTCCGTGCACGGAGTGGTGTTCGACCCCATCGACCAGCACGGTGACCGCCGTGTTCGAGGCCGCCTCGTCGGCCCGCGCGGAGATCAGGCGCACCTTCGGATCGGAATCCTCCGGCAGGTACACGGAGGTGAAGATCGCCCAGATGTCGGCGGCGGTGACCTCGTCGCCGGTCGTGTCGGTGTGCTGCTGCACGTGGCGGGAGAGATCGATCTGCAGGCGCCGGGGCAGATCGACCCCGTACTCGGTCTGAAGCAGGTAGGCGATGCCGCCCTTGCCCGATTGCGAGTTCACGCGGATGACGGCGTCGTAGCTCCGCCCGAGGTCTGCCGGGTCGATCGGCAGGTAGGGAACCCGCCATGCGATCTCACCCTCGTCGAGGCCTTCGCCTGCGGCCCGGGCACGGTGCTCGGCGAAACCCTTCTTGATGGCGTCTTGGTGCGTTCCGCTGAATGCGGTGTGCACCAGGTCGCCGACATACGGATGGCGGGGGTGCACCTCGATGCGGTTGCAGTACTCCACGGTGCGGCGGATCTCGTCGATGTCGGAGAAGTCGATCATCGGATCGATGCCCTGCGCGTGCAGGTTGAGCGCGAGGGTCGCGATGTCGACGTTCCCCGTGCGTTCTCCGTTGCCGAAAATGCACCCCTCGACGCGCTGCGCGCCGGCCAGCACGGCGAGCTCGGCGCAGGCGATGCCGGTGCCGCGGTCGTTGTGGGGGTGCACCGAGAGGATGACGCCGTCGCGTCGGGCGAGATGGGTGTGCATGTACTCGATCTGGTCGGCGTACACGTTCGGGGTGGCGATCTCGACCGTGGCAGGGAGGTTCAGGATGACCGGCCTCTCGGGACCGGCATTCCAGAGCTCGGTGATCGCATCGCAGATCTCGATGACGTAGTCGGGCTCGGTGAGGTTGAACACCTCGGGGCTGAACTCGAACCGCACGTTCGGCAGATGGCCTGCGAACTCCAGCACGTCGCGGCCGCCGGCGAGGATCAGCTCGCGCAGCTCGTCGCGGTTCTTGCCCAGCACGGTGTCGCGCCAGATCGGGGCGGTCGCCGTGTACATGTGGATGACGACCTCGTTGCGGATGCCGCGGATCGACTCCACGGTGCGTTCGATCAGGTCTCGACGGGCGGGGGTGAAGACGACGATCGTGACGTCGTCGGGTGCGATGCCGGTGTCGGCGATCAGACGCACGAAGTCGTAGTCGGTCTGCGACGCCGAGGGGTAGCCGACCTCGATCTCGGCGTACCCCATCCGCACCATCAGCTCGAAGAACCGGCGTTTCCGCTCCGGGTCCATCGGTTCGGCCAGGGCCTGGTTGCCGTCGCGCAGGTCGACGGGCACCCAGAGGGGCGCCTGGGTGAGCCGGCGGCTCGGCCAGCGTCGGTCTGCGCCGAGCGGCACGTCGACCCTGGAATAGGCGTCGGCGTACCGATGGGAGGGCATGCCGGATGGGCGCTGACGGTTCCAGGCGCCTGTCGCGGTCGTGGTCGCGGTCGTGGTCGTGGTCGGGGCGGGCATGGGTACTTCCTTCACGGTCTTCAGGCGGGGCAGACCGGCGCGCTGTTCGGCTCCACGACGGGGAGCCGGTCTGGCTACGCCCCGCCGTGGCGGCGAAGAAGAAGGAAGGTGACGGTGAGCACGGCTAGACTGTAGCACAAAGTCCTCAGACAAGTAGAGGAGTAAGAATGGCTCGACTCACCCGCGTTCCGCTTGCCGATCAGGCGGCGGAGCACCTGCTCACGCGCATCAGGGCGGGGGAGTGGGTGCTCGGCGCCCGGCTGCCCGGAGAGACCACCCTGGCCCCGCAGCTCGGGGTGGGGCGGTCGACGGTGCGGGAGGCGATCCGGCAACTCGCCGGCCGCGGCGTGCTGGATGCGCGGCACGGCTCGGGCGTGTACGTGACAGCGCTCGACGCCCCCGACGAGTGGGGGCAGGTGCTGCGCCGCGCCGACATCGTGACCGTGATCGAGGCCCGCACTGCGATCGAGGTGGAGGCGGCGGCGCTCGCCGCGACCCGCCGCAGCCCGGCCGATCTGCGCGCGATGCGAGGCGCACTGGCCACGCGCACCGTGCCAGGGCGGAGCGTCGAGGAGCACGTGGACGCCGACATGGTGCTGCATCGCGCGATCGTGGCTGCGGCGCACAACGAGGTGCTGCTCGAGCTGTTCGACGGGTTCGTACCGCGTGTGCGCCGGGCCATGGTCGACATGCTCCGGCTCCGCCCGGAACCGGATGAGAGCGCGGATCAGGATGCGCACGCGGCCGTGGTGGACGAGATCGCCGATCGCCATCCGGATGGAGCTGTGCGCGCCAGCCGAGCCCACCTCGATGCCCTCAGAGCGGGCTTCGTCTGAGCCTGCCTCCGCACCTCGCTCCGGATGTCAATCGCGGGCGATGCGGAGCAGGGTGCCTGAGGTGAGGGTGACGAGGTCGGTGAAGGTGAGGGGGAAGACGGCGTGAGGGGTGCCGCCCGCCGCCCAGATCACGTCGTAGTCGGCGAGGGCCGCGTCGACGATCGTGCGGAGCGGCGCGGGGTGGCCGACGGGGGAGACGCCGCCGATCGGCTGGCCGGTGGTGTCGCGCACGAGCCTGGCGGGGGCCATGGTGACGGATGCGGCACCCAGCTGCTCCGCCACGAGGTCGGTGTCGACACGGTGACGGCCGCTGGTCATGACGAGCACGGGCTCGTCGTCGACGACGAAGAGGAGGCTGCTCGCGATGGCGCCGATCGCGCATCCCAGTGCAGCGGCGGCGTCGGCCGCGGTGCGGGTCGAGCTGGGGAGCTCGCGCACCCTCCCGGAGATGCCGGCGGCATCGAGGTGCTCCTGAACGATGCGGCTGCGCTCGGGGAGCGTCTGGTCTTCGGTCACTGCGCGTGCCTTTCTCGACGAGCGGATGCGGGGTAGTGCATGAGCAGGATCACTTCGGCTTCACCGCCGAGGGCGGTGAACACGTGGGGCACGTCGCCCGGATAGCGGAGGCTGTCGCCCGGGCCGAGCTCGCGCTCGAGGGGCTCTGGCCCGAGAGCGACGCGTCCACGGATCACGGTGACCGTCTCATCGACGCCGGCTCCGTGTGCCTCGGAGTGCTGTGTCGTCGTCGTGACCGACGCGCGGTACGCCTCGATGGTCTCGCCACCGCTGCGCCAGGTCGCCAGCGGTGTCGCGATGACCGAGTCGCCCGCGACCACCGGGGGCTCGTCGCCGCCGGCACTCGGAATGAGTTCGCCGAGCGGGACCTCCAGTGCCGTCGACAACGCGAAGAGGGTGTCGAGGCGCGCGCCGCGCCGCCCGTTCTCGAGTTCGGAGATGGTTCCCTTGCCGATCCTGCTGCGGCGCGCCAGCTCGGACAGCGACAGACCGCGCTCATCGCGGGCGTGTCTGAGACGCAGGGCGAAGGTGTCGTCCATCGAGCATCCGATCGTTCTGGTAACGGAACGTTAGCAGAACGCCACCCGACTGCCGGGGGGACGCCGTGAAGGGAACGGAGTCGAGGGGTGAGCGCGGCGACGGTAGTCCGGCTCGGTCGAGGTCGAGACCGAGGTCTCAGTCGAGGTCGAGACCGAGGTCGAGGTCGAGGCCGAAGGTGAAGAGGGTGAGCGGTGCACCGTCCTCGGTGATGACGATGTCGCGATCGGGGAGACGGCAGAAGCCCAGCCGCGCGTACAGGCGATGCGCGGCGAGCATGACAGGGCCGCTGTTCATCACGACGCGTTCGGCGCCGCGGCTGCGGGCCAGCGCGATGACGTGGCGGGTGAGCAGCTCGCCGACGCCCCGCCCGCGAGCGTCGGGGGCGACGGCGAGCAGCCTGAAGTCGAGCTCGCCCTCACGCCCGAGCTCGGAGATGAGCCCGCCGGCGCGCGGGGTGGCCACCGTGCCCAGGAGGACGCCTGTGGCGAGGTCTTCGGCGACCCACACCTCGTGCTCGCGGGCGCGGGGAGCGACGTCGCGGATCTCGTCGAGGTAGCCCTGCGGCAGCCGGTAGTCGTGGGTGTTCGCGGTGACGGCGAGCTCGCCGATCGCCTCGTACTCGGATTCACGGGCCAGCCGGATGCGCACGCCCTCGCGGTCGTCGAGGTCGTAGACGTACACGTGCGGCAGGTCGTGGGTGTTCGGGTAGGCGCTCACGGCGCGATCGGTCGCACGGCGGAAGCCGGCCCGCAGGTACAGGCGCTGCGCCTTCACGTTGAGGGCGCCGGTGTCGAGCACGACGAAGCGCGATCCCCAGCGGCGAGCCTCGGCGAGCGACGCTTCGACGAGCTGTTCGCCGATGCCGGAGCGCTGCAGGGTCGGGTCGACGGCGAGGAGCCTGATCTCGGCCTCGCCCTCCGCCGCCAGCCGCGCCTCGGGAGTACCAGGGCGGAGGAGGGTCGCCGACCCCACGACGCGCTCATCGGCGTCGACCGCGACCAGTACGGTGCCCGAGCGGAGGCGGGACCCGGTGTCGCGTTCGAGCATCCGTCGTTCCGGGGAGACGGGCAGGTGGCCGTAGGGGCCGGCGGCGAACGCGCGTCGCGTGAGGTCTCCCACCGCCTCGAACTCGTGCGGGCGGACGGGCCGGACGGTGTGGGCGGGGGTCGGGACGGTGGTGCTCACGGGTACCTCTGTTTCTTGCCTGAAACAGACTACGCGCGCATCGCGCGTGCTCGGGCTTGGCGGCGCGCGCGGGTTGGTCGCGCGAAGTGCTCGCACGGGGCGGGTCGAGGGCAGTTCGCGCGACCGGGGTGGCGCGGGTGTGGGGATCAGCGGTGGGTGGACTCGCCGGGGAGGAGGGTGACGGGGATGATGGCGCGGCCGCCGGGCTCGCCGCGCATCATGGCGGCGAGGTAGTCGAGCGCGCGGGTCGCGACGGCCGGCCAGTCCTGGCGGATTGTGGTGATGGTGGGGGAGATCTTGCGCGTCCAGCCGATGCCGTCGTAACCGCAGAGCAGCAGGTCGCCCGGCACCGAACGGCCCGATTGCTGCGCCTCGAACAGTGCGCCGACGGCGTGCATGTCGCTCACCGCGAACACCGCGTCGACGGCGGGGTCGAGTTCGAGGAGCTCGTTCATGGCTGCCTGGCCGCCGTCCATGCCGTAGACGTCGCCCACGATGTGCACGGCGGATGCACTGACGCCCCGGTCGGCGAGACCGGCCAAGAACCCCTCCCTTCGCTCCTCGGTGGAGGGCAGGTAGCCGGCGCCGCCGAGCATGCCGAAGCGCGTGCCGCCCGCATCGACCAGGTGATGGGCCGCAGCACGGCCGCCACCGAAGTTGTCGGTGCGCACGGAGGCGCCGATCAGCGGCGAGTCGGCGGGCTCGTCACAGGCGACGATCGGCACCGGGCTCGCCTGCAGCAGGTGGATGCCGGAGCGCGGAGGGCGACTCGGCGACAGCACCACGCCGTCGGTCGACTGCACCAGGCGGGCGAGGGCCTCGAGCTCCTTCTCGGGCTCGTAGTCGCTGCTCGCCAGCACCAGCGACCACTCGCGCTGCTGGCCCTCGCGCTCGAAGGCGTGGGCGAGCTCGGCGTAGGCGGGGTTGCGCACGTCGGGCAGCACGATGCCGACCGTCATGCGCTCGGTCTTGCGCCCGCGGGTCGTGCCGCCGCGCGGGTAGCCCAGGCGCTTCGCCGCCTCGAAGACCCGGTCGCGCATGGCCGCGCTCACGCCGCGGTTGCCCGAGAGCGCGTTACTCGCCGTGGCGAGGCTCACACCGGCCTCGACGGCCACCTCCTGGAGGGTGTGGGTGCGCGCGGGGGCCTCGAGGGTGGGGGTGTGAGCGGGTGCGTCGCCGGAGGGGACCGGTGTGGAAGCGGCGGCGGGGGCGTCGGGTGTGGTCATGCCGGGGCTCCGCGGAGCGGCGGGTACTCGAAGCGGGCGAGCTCCTCGACGGCTCGGGCGAGGGCTGTCGAGTGGGCGGCGAGAGCCGCCTCGCCCCAGGACGCGTCGGCGCCCGTGGGATCGCCGATGGTGCCCGAGACCGAGAGATCGTCGGTGAACCATGGCAGGGAGACGCCGCCGAAGAGGCTGACCTGCTCGAGTCCGCGGAGGGCGGAGCGCACGGCGAGACCGTCGGGCTGGGCCGCCGCGAGGTCGACGGTCTCGGGGTGGAGGGCCAGCATGACGCTGGTCTCGTAGAAGCCGGCGTGGATGTCGAAGGCGGGTTCGCGCATCCGTTCGACCAGCTCGTCGGGAAGGGGGAGCGCGGGGGCGTGCACGACATGGGCGCGCACACCGCTGTCGGCACGGATGTCGCGGCAGGCGACCCTGAGCAAGTCGGGGTTCCCTCCGTGCGCGTTCACGAAGATCAGCGTACCGAGGCCGCTGGCCGCGACGGCGCGGCCGAGGTCGAGGCAGAGCGCGAGGAGGGTGGTGGTGGAGAGCGAGACGGTTCCCGGGCGCCCGGCGTGCTCGGGCGAGAGGCCGTAGGCCAGAGTGGGGAGCAGCCACGCGGGGAGGTCGTCGGGCAGCAGGGCCGCGGCGCGCGTGGCGAGGGCCTCGGCGATGAGGGAGTCGGTGGTGACGGGGAGGTGCGGGCCGTGCTGCTCGGTGGCTCCGACGGGCTGGAGGGCCACGCCGCCCCGCGCCGCGACGCCCGACACCTCGGGGGAGCGGAGGGGGCGAGAGGCTCGGGCGGGGTGCGGCGACACGATCAGAGACCGATCAGGATGCGCGCCTCGGCACGCGCGGCGAGGTCGGTGTCGTAGACGCCCCGGGCGGCGAGGGAGCGTGCCGTGGCGCCGACGGTGCGCTCGCCGCGGGCCCACATGCAGGCGTGCTCGGCGGTGAGGAGCACGAGCACGCCCTTCGCGTCGAGCGTGGTCGCCACGGTGTCGGCGATCTCGTCGGCGAGGCGCTCCTGCATCTGCGGGCGGGCGGCGAGCACGCGGATCATCGCGTCGAAGTCGCCGATGCCCGCGAGCATGCGGTCGGGCAGGTAGACCACCGAGATGACGCCCTTGAAGGGCAGCAGGTGGTGCTCGCAGATCGAGGAGTACGGCACCTCGAGCACCGAGACCGGCCCGGGGTAGACGCCCTCGATGGGCTCGCCGCCGCCGAGCGCCTTCGCGGGGTCGCCGCCGAGGCCCGAGTAGAGGTCGAGGCCGGCGTGCGCGACGCGGCGCGGCGTGTCGAGCAGGGTGGGGTGGTCGACGTCGAGGCCGACCGCCGCCATGTAGTCGCGCACGGCGCGTTCGGCGGCGAGCACGTCGGTGGGGCGGGAGGTCGTCGTGGCTTCGATGGTCATCGTGATCCCTGCTTTCGTGGGGGTTTTCGTGGAACTGGTGGGGCAGTGGGGTCGGGCCGGCCGGAGCGCGCATCCGTCGGCCGTGCGGGGTTCAGTGGAACAGGAGCTGGGTGGCGCGGTCGACGTAGTGGTGGAACTCGGGCGTCGACATGAGGTCGATGGTGCGCGGGCGGGGCAGGTCGATCTCGATGACCTCCTTGATGGTGCCGGGCCGCGGGCTCATCACCGCGACGTAGTCGGAGAGCAGGATCGCCTCCTGGATGCCGTGCGTCACCATCACCGTCGTCGCCCGCTGCTCGAGCCAGAGCCGCTGCAGCTCGAGGTTCAGCCGCTGGCGGGTCATGTCGTCGAGGGCGCCGAACGGCTCGTCGAGGAACAGCACGCTCGGCCGCAGCGCGAGCGCCCGCGCGATCGACACGCGCTGCCGCATGCCGCCCGAGAGCTGCCAGGGCTTCGCGTCGGCGAAGCTCTCGAGCCCCACCAGCCCGAGGAGCTCGGCGACCCACTCTCTGTCGAGCGGAACGCCGGCGACCTCGAACGGGAAGCGCACGTTCTTCTCCACGCTCCGCCACGGCAGCAGCGCATGGTCTTGGAACGCGATGCCGAGGCTCTTCTCCTTGCGGAGCTCGGCGGGGGTGAGTCCGTGCACTGTGGCGGAGCCGCTCGTCGGGGTGTCGAGCCCGGCCAGGATGCGGAGGATCGTCGACTTGCCGCATCCGCTCGGCCCGAGAAGCGACAGGAAGGAGCCCCTCGGTGTGGCGAGATCGACGCCGGCGACCGCCTGCACCGTGCCCTTCCGCGACACGAAGTCGCGGGTGAGGCCGGTGAGCTGCACGCCGGCGGCGGGCTCGGCGGATGCGGTGGTGCGGGCGGATGATTCGGTCGCGGTCATCGGGGGTCTCCTCGGCGGGCGAGAACGGATTCGGGCGGGAAGCGGCCGGCCAGCACGAGCCGCTCGAGCAGCACGACCAGGCCGTAGGCGGCGAGGGCGAGGGCGATCGTGATGACCACGAGCGTCCAGAGCAGGCCGTAGTCGGAGTACGAGCGGCTCGTGAGCAGGTTCGCCCCGAGGCCCTCGAACGAGAACAGGAACTCGTACAGCGTGGCGGCCGAGACGGTGGCAGGGGCGGCGATCTTGAGCCCGGCGAAGAGGTAGGGCAGTGCGGCCGGGAGCTGCACGGAGAACAGCAGGCGCATCCGGCCGCCGCCGTAGGCGTGAACGAGGTCGACGGTGTCGGGGCCGGCCGCGGTGAGGCCCGTGCCCACGTTCATGAGCAGCGGGAAGAAGGTCACGACGCCGGCGATCACCGCCGCGGTGACGACACCGGAGCCGAAGACGGCGTACACGACGGGGGCCATCGCGATGAGGGGAACGGTCTGCAGCACCAGGGCGATCGGCAGGAAGGTGGCCCGCACGGTGCGCGACACCGACATGACGACGGCGCCGACGAGGCCGAGGGTGACGCCGAAGGCGAGACCGACACCGGCGTGGAAGAGCGTCACCCCGACCATCGGCACGATCGCGGCGCGCCGCTCGGCCGCCGACTCCGGGGTGAAGGCGCCGTCGACGAAGAGATAGTTCACGACGTCGAGCGGCGTCTTGGTGAGGTAGGGGCTCACGTTCGTGAGCGTGAGGGCGAGCTGCCAGCCGGCGAGCAGCAGCACCAGGGTGGCGAGGGTGGTGACCAGCGCGGTGGCCCAGCGGGGGAAGGTCATCGGGTGCCTCCGGTGCTGTGGGTCGTCCACGGTGCGAGCCACCGCGCGGCGAGCGCGATGACGCCGTAGCCGAGGGCCGAGACGGCGGTGGCGAGGATGGCGACCGCCCACATGCCCACGAAGTCGCCCGCGTACTGTTGGGAGATGAGCAGCCGGCCGGCGCCGGAGTCGACGCCCACGGCGAAGAACTCGCCGGTCATCGCACCGAGGAACGCGGCGGGCGCACCGATCTTGAGCGCCGACAGCAGCGCCGGTATGGCCGCGACCAGCCGCACCTTGCGGATGGCGGTGAGGGTGCCGCCGCCGTAGGCGTGAACGAGGTCGAGCTGGCCGGGAGTGGTGGCGCGGAGGCCGAGCAGCACCCCGATGATCATGGGGAACTCGACAGCCAGCAGGGCGAGCACGACACTCACCGAACGACTGCCGGGCGGGGAGAGGATGACGACGATCGGGCTGATCGCCGCCACGGGGATGCACGCGGCGACCACCCCGAGCTGCGTGGCGAAGGCCTCGAGGCGGGGGAGGAGGAGCACGAGGACGCCGAGGAGGAGGGCGACGACGATCGCGATGGCGTAGCCCGTGAGGGCGGCGCCCGCGGTGGCGGCGATTCCCGACCAGTAGGCGGGGTCGACCAGGTCGGCGCCGACCCGCGCGAAGGCGGCGAGCGGCGGCGGAACGGCGCCGTAGCTGCCGTTCGGGCGGGTGAACGCGAGCACGGCCACGAGGTGCCAGGCGATCACGATGACGAGCAGTCCGCCGAGGCCCAGCAGGGCCGGGGCGACGGATGCGCGGCGCGGGTTCACGGGGGCTCCTCTCGGGGCGGTGCGGGTGGTGCGGGCACGTGGTGCCGGGGGCTGGCTGCGGGCGGTGCGGGTGCTGGGTGCGGGGGCCGGCCTCGATGACCGGCCCCCGCATCCGGTCAGCCCTGCGGAACCTCGAAGCCCGGGATGAGCTCGGGGTTCTCGGCGTAGACCTCGTCGAGGAGCGACAGGTCGAACAGCGAGTCGGCGCTGGTGTCGATCCCCGCTGCGGCGAGGGAGGTCACGGCCTGCTCGGCGAGCTCGGGCGAGATGGTGAAGATGCCGTTCGCGACCGTGTCGTCGGTGAGCATGAACGAGGGCAGCACCGTGGCGGAGCTCAGCTGCAGCGCCGGGTCGAGGTCGTTCTCGCTGCCGCCGTACTCCATGGCGATGTCGGCGATGCCCTGCGGGCCGTCGGTGAGCGCGGTGTTCCACCCCTCGATGACCGACTTCATGACCGCCTTGACCTTCTCGCGGTCGTTCTTCAGCGCATCCGTCGACACGACGACCGCATCGCCCATCTGGGCGTAGCCCGCGTCGGAGAACGACAGCGTCACGGCGTCGCCGCCCGCCGCCTCGACGGCCAGCGGATAGTTCGTGAGGAAGCCGATGAGGCCGTCGACGTCGCCGTTCATGAGCGGGTCGATGCCGTTCGGAACCGACACGAAGGTGACGGTGTCGGCCGGGAGGTCGTTGGCGCGGAGCACCGCCTCGACGGCGAGCTTGCCTCCCGCGTCGACACCGAGGGTCTTGCCCTTCAGGTCGTCGACCGAGGCGATGGGGTTCGCGGCGAGCGAGACGAAGCCCACGGGGCTCTTCACGAACTGGGCGCCGATGATGGTGAGCGGGGCGCCGTCTTCGACGGAGCCGGTGACGCCGGTGAGGTCGGAGGCGAGGCCGATGGTGGCCTGGCCGGCGAGCACGCTGTCCCACGGGTTGGTGGTGCCGCCGCCCGCGATGATGTCGACGGAGTCGAGGCCGTTGGCGGTGTAGTCGCCGTCGCGGTCGGCGTAGAAGTAGCCGGCGAACTCGTAATTCTTGATCCAGCTGAGGGCGATGCCCGCGGTGCCGAGGTCGGCCTCACCCGAGGCGGTGCTGCCTCCCTCGCTCGCGGGGGCGCTCGAGGAACAGGCGGCGAGGGTGACGGCGAGGGCGGCAGAAGCGGCGACGACCGCGGCGCGGCGCAGGGTGCGGCGACGGGTGCTCGTGGGGCCGGTGGTGCCGGGGTGTGCGGTGCTGAGGCGGGCGGTGTTCAGGGGGCTGGTGGTGCGAGTGGTTCGGGTGGGGCTGGCGTTCATAGGAACCTCCATCTCGATCGCGGGACGAGGCCCAACGTAAACCCTTTACGTTTCGTGAAATCGCACGCGTGTTTCACGGGCGTAACGAATGAGATGAGGCGGGTGGGGTGCGTTCGTCGGGCAGAGTGCTCCCTCAGGCGGGCAGGGGAGCAGGTTGCGCGACCAGGAGGGTGGATGGGGCCCGCCGGGAGGGTCCACGGGCGGGGGTCAGGAGGGGAGGGCGACCTTGGGTTTGGCCCAGGAGCGGCCGGTGGTGTCTTTGAGGATGTCGTACTCGACGTCGACGTGCGGCTCGATGGCGCTGTACTTGTCGTTGGGGGCGCCGATGACGAGCTGGAAGCCGAGCCCCCGCCAGGCGCCGATGGCGCGCGCGGTGAAGTGGGCGTCGGCCTTGATGAGGGCCTCGTCGAGGAAGACGGGCGCGTAGCGGGGCCGTTCGGCACCGGCGTCGCCCAGCTGGTAGCGCAGCGCGGCGCCGACGATGAAGGCGATCAGCTCCTGCGATTCGCCGCCCGACTTCTCGCCGATGTGGTCGTAGAGCGCGACGTGCTGCCCCGTGTCGGCGCGGATGCGCTCCGCGCTCACCCTCACGTGGTTGCGCACGTCGACGAGGTCGGCGAAGTCGGGTGCCGTGCGCCGCATCCGGCTGATGAGCTTCGCCATGCGCGTGTAGACCTGCTCGCGCTCGTCGTCGCTGGATGCCGCGTCGAGCAGCGCCCGCACCTCGCGGAGCTCGCGCCGGAAGCGTCGGCGCGACTCGGACTGGTTCTCGCGCGGGCTGATCTGCAGGCGGTGCTCGTCGTCGAAGAACGGGAGGTCGTGCATGATGCGGTTGATCGGCTCGATGCGCTCGCGGATCTCGCGCAGCGACCGCGACAGCACTGCGTCGAGATTCGCCAGGTCGTTCCCCGAGAGCTCGAGCAGGCTGTCGCGCCACTCGCGCTCGAGCTCGTGCAGCCCGCTCGCCTCGAGGTCGGCGAGGATGCGCTCGAAGTCGCCGAGCGAGCTGTCGGGATCGGGGAGCAGGTTGAGGTTCGGCCAGCGGTCGAGGAAGCTCACCAGCGTGCGCCGCAGCGCCTCGCGCTGCTCGACCAGCGTCTGCTGGGCCAGCAGCTGCTCGTCGGTCAGGCGCTTCGACGCCGAGTCGAGCGCGGCGTCGAAGCGCGCCAGCGTCACCGCCCGGGCCGAGGGACCCGTGCTCTCGGGTGCCGCGAACTGCGCGTCGAGGTAGGCGGCCTGCGCCTCGGTGAGCGTGCGACCGGCGTCGTCGGCGCGGTCGAGCACCGACTGGGCGGCATCCACCTCGTCGGTGACGTCGGCCCAGCGCTCGGAGAGCTGCTGCTGCTCGGCCTTCGCGCCGCCGATCTCTTCGCGCAGCCGCGCCGCCTTCTCGCGCGCCTCGGTGATGCGCGACTGCAGCTTCGCGATCTCGGGGTTGCCCGAGGTGACCTCGTCGATGATCGACTGCCACCGCTGCTGCTCGCGCTCGACGCCGGCGACGTCGACCTCGTCCCAGCTGAGGTCGGTGACCTTCTCGAACACGGTGTGCGTGGCGTCGAGGGTGTCGAGGGCCGCAGCGGCGCGGGCTGCCGCCGTCGTGGCCTCGGCGAGCCGGCCCTCGGCCGCTTCGAGTTCGGCTGCGAGCTGAGCCAGGCCGGCCCGGTTCGAGAACCCGAGGAGGTTCGTGCGGCCGTGGCCGCCGTGCGCGCCGCGGGAGCCGTTCGTCGACTGGCCGGCCGCGGTGAGCGCCTGGCGGTGCTCGGCGAGCTCGGATGCGCGTTCGACGCACACGAAGGCGAACTGGTTCTCGAGGCGGTCGTGGAGCCAGCCCGTGAACGGCGTGCTGCGGTAGTCGAGTCGGCCGGGGAGGGTACGCGGGTCGAGCGAGGTGGTCTCAGGGAGGCCGGTGTGCACGCCCTCGTAGCTGAGACGCTCGGGGGTGCGCACGGAGTCGATGGCGGTGCGGAACGCGGGCAGATCGTCGACGTCGATGAGCAGGGTGCGGGCGAAGCCGCCTAGGGCGAGGTTGAAGGCCTCGCGCCAGGGCTCGAACTCGGTGCGCACCTCGACCAGCTCGCCGACGAAGGGCAGGTTCTCAGGGCGGAGCCCGGCGGCCTCGGCGAGCAGCCGCCGCGACTCGTGGAGGCGCGGCGGGATGCTGTCGGTGCGGGAGCCGGCGTCGGCCAGCTCGGCCTTCAGCCGGTCGCGCGCGGTCGCCGCCGTGTTCCTGGCGCTCATCGCCGCGACGTAGGCCTCGCGCGCCGACTCCTTGGCGCGCGGATCGCTGAGGGTACGCCGCGCACGGTCGGCGAGCGCGGCGAACGACTCGGCGGTGAGGGCGAGCAAAGCTGCACCGTGGTCGTCGGCGGTGCCGCCGTCGGCGGGCTCGGTGGAGGCGCCGGCCACGGGGGATTCACCAGCCGCGCCGGCACCGGTGGCGGGTGAGCCGGGCCGGGCCGTGAGGCCGAGCTCCTCGGCGAGGGGCGCGAGGGCGGTGTCGAGGCGCGCGCGGTCGCGCTGCACGGCGGTGAGGCGGCGGTCGAGGGCGCGCAGCTCGCGGTGGGCCGTCTCGAGGCGGTCGCCGCCGGCCGAGCGCAGCACCTCCTCGAGGCCCTCGCGCTCGGCCTCGACGGCGTCGGCGACGGCCTGCTTCTCGCGGATGACCGCGACCACCTCCCGCTCCCGCGTGCCGAGCTCGGCCTCCACGTCGCGCAGCAGTTCGAGGCGTCGACCGGCGCGCCAGAGGGTGACCAGAGCATCCGGATCGGTGAAGCGGCCGAGGGCGTCGAGCATCCTGAGCCGGTCGGCGGCCTCCTCGATGCGCACGCGCAGGCCGCGGATGGGCTCGAGGGCGCGCACCTGCTGGCGCGCCACGAGCATCCTGGTTCTGGTGCTCTCGAGGCCGTCGAAGTGGGCGACGACGGCATCGGCGGTGGCGAGCGTCTCGGGCTCTTCGAGCACCATGCGTTTGTAGAGGTCGTCGACCGTGGTGATCTGCTGGCCGGCCTGGATGCGCGCCAAGAGGCTCAGCGCCTTCGAACCTGCGCCCGCCGCCCCGATGCCGAGCACGGCGTGTAACCGTGCCGAGAATTCGCGGTCGGTGGGGAGGGTGTCGAGTCCGGTGGCCCGCACGGCGGTGTCGGTGAAGTGCTGCAGGGCGGCGCTCTCGAGCCGGCTGAGGTCGAACGCGCCCTGGATCGTGCCGCGCACCTTCACGGTCTCGTCGACGATCCGGGCCCCCGCGGGGATGTACCAGGCGCGCACCGCGGTGAAGCGCGAGTCGTCGTGGTCGCGCCAGGTCATGGCGACCGCGGTCCAGGTGTCGGTGCCGTCGCCGCGCAGCACGGTGAGCTTCGTGCCCTCGTCGGTGCGGGTCTCGTCGATCTTGCCGCGGCCGTACGACAGGATGTTGCGCTGCTCGTGCCCGCGCGGCCGCCCCACGACCGCGCCGTTCGACGCGCCGTTGAAGGGGGTCGTGTGGGGCATCATGAGGGCGACGTTGGCGTCCATGAGCGTCGACTTGCCGGAGCCCGAGCCGCCGCACAGCAGTGTGGCGCCGGGGGAGAAGCGGATGCGGTGGGCGCCGTCGTAGCCGCCCCAGTTCACGAGCTGCAGGTCTTCGGCGAGCCACTGCTGGCCGCGCGAGGCGGCGGGGATGAGGCCGAAGAGGGTGTCGAGCATGGTCATGCGGTGGGCTCCTCGGGGGCGCGGTCGCCGTCGGGGTCTGTGTCGGCGTCGTCGTCGAGGTCTGTGTCGTCGTCCAGGTCTGTGTCGCCGTCGGGATCGGCGTCGCCGTCGGGGTCGTCGCCGGGCGCATCCGTCTCGTCGAGGTCGACCGGGGTGGGACTGCCGCCCGAGCGGGCGAGGGCCGTCTGCTCGGCGAGCCAGTCGCTCAACTCGGCGAGGCGGGAGGAGCTCAGCAAGATCTCGACGAGCGGGCTGATGCGGTAGCGGCCCTCCGACTCCTCCTCCACCACGCCGTCCTGCCGCAGCCGGTTGAGGGCGTTGCGGATGGCCTTCTGGCGCCGGGCGGTGTCGCCGTCGGACTCGGCGAAGTAGCTCAGCACGGTCTGCTCGACCTCTTCGACGTCGACCCGGGCCGAGGCCTCGCCGGCCGTGGTCTCGCGCTGGAAGACCGTGCGCAGGTGCACGAGCACGAGTGTCTCGGCGCGGGAGTACGCCTCGTCTTTCAAGAGGATCGGGATCTCGAGCTCGTCGGAGCGCACCTGCTCCTTGTAGGCGACCCCGCGGTCGTGGTCGACGACGAGCCGCACGAACAGGTCGCCGAGGCGCGACTCGATGACCTGCTGGTTCTCGATCAGCACGCTCCAGTCGCTGCCGGGCCCGCCGGCGAGCAGGAACCGGCGCAGTAACAGGCGCACGAGCACCCGGCGCACGGAGGAGTCGAGCACGCCGCGGTCGCCGGCGAAGAGCTCGTCGGGGTCGTCCTCCATCGCCACGGGGGTGATGAAGGGGGTGTCGGGGGTCGCTTCCGCGTCGGTGCCGGGTGCCGTGTTGTCGGGGGTCGCGGTGGTGGGAGCCGTGGTGTCGGGTGCCTCGGTGTCAGGGGCCGCGGTGTCGGTGGCCGCGGTGTCGGGGGCTGCGGTGTCGGTGTGATCAGTCATGTGCATCCTGTGTGCGTGCATCCGGAGTGTCTGCGTCGTGGGTGTCGGATCGCCTGGTGGCGTGGGCGGTGACCGCGCCGAAGGCGAAACGGCGGGTGGTGCCGTCGGGGCGGATGGCCTCGACGATCGAGACGTCGTCGCCCTCGGCCATGCCGCCCCGGTGCGCGATCTCGAGCAGCCCGACGAGGTCGACGGGGCGGCGGGTGTCGTCGGAGCCCGACTCGAAGGCCTGGGCGAGGTCGAAGGAGGGGCCGAGTGTCGAGACGTAGCGCTCGAGCTCGGCGTAGTGCGGTCCGCCCCAGGCGCGGGTGTCGGCGTCGACGAACTCGACGTCGGCGTCGTCGGATGCGCTGAGCGGCTCGGGCACGCGCGGCGGGTGGAGCTCGCTCAGCGAGCGACGCAGGTGCCCGAGGTCGGCGACAGGGAAGCCGTGCACCGGCTCGACACGGGTGGCTCCTGAGCTGGCGCGCATCCAGTCGTGGAGCCCCGCCATCACCCCGCGGAGCAGGTCGTCGACCTGGCGGTCGCGGATGGGATCGTGCGTGCGCACCTGCGCGGTGATGACGTGGGAGGCGCGGCGCTGGGCGGTGAGCACCTCCTGCACACCCAGCTCGACGCGGCGGGCGATGGCGTCGAGCTCGTCGCGCTGCTCGGGGGTGAGCAGGCGGGTGAAGGGCTGCGCGAGGAGGTCGTGCAGCTGGGCCGAGAGCTGGTCGATGCGGTCGGGGTCGCCGATGAGGCGGAGGGCTCCGTCGAAGGCGCGGCCCTCGGGGGTGCTGCGCATGACGTGCTGCCCGCGCTGGAGGTACTCGCGCAGGATCTCGCCCGTCGGCCGCACGTCGCGGCGCAGCTCGGAGACGACGTCGCGCTGCATCGCCTTGATCGACTCGGCGACCCGCGCGAAGTCGGCGGGCAGCTCGCGCGCCAGGTGGAGCACGTTCTCGGCCTCTTCGAGCAGCTGCTCGTCGTCGAGGGCGAGGGGGGCAGGGGAGGTGGCGGAACCGTCGGCTGCGGTGCGGGAGGCGGGGTCGGCGCCGGATAGGGATCCTGCCGCGCTCGCGTCGGCGGAGTCAGCACCGCTGGCCATGCCGGCACCTGCGTCTGCGTGGGTGGCCGCGTCGTCGCTCGACAGGCCGGCGCGCAGGGCGGCGATCTCGGCCTCGAGGGCGTCGCGTTCGGCGGTGAGCAGCGCGATGCGGCGCTCGGGGTCGGCCTCGGAATCGCGAGCGAGCCGGTCGACGGCCTCGAGCAGGGTGCGCACCCGGGAGCGCGAGACACGGGCCCGCCCGACGCCCGCTCGGCCGGCTATCTCGAGTGCGCCGACCGCATGCGCCGAGAGGCGGTACACCTCCACGTCGTCTTCGATCTGCGGCACCAGCCAGCCCATGCGCACCCAGCTGCGGCAGATCTCGCGCGCGGTGCCCGAGGGGATGCGACGGTCGTCGTCGCCGTAGCCCGCCGCCCGCAGCTCATCGACCGCCTCCGTGACCTCGGCGTGCGCGTCGGCGACGGCGACCGCCGGGCGGTCTGCGGTGAACACGATGGAGAGCACCGCGACGACGAACGGGGCGAACCGGCCGTGCAGCAGGTCGAGCGTGGGGTTCTTAAAGGCGGCTGCGGATCTCTGGTAGGCAGCCTCGGCCCGGGTGCTCGACATATCGCAGCAAGACTAGCCGCATCCGCTCGGCGCACCCGCCCCGTCGTCTTCTCGTCACTCACGTGGTCGCACAAACTGCGCGCAAAACCAGTGCTGCGAGCACTGTGCTCGACCACAGGAGCGCAATCGAGTGAGTGGTTCTCCCCACACGCGTGTGGAGAGGAACCGCACTCTGCCACCATGCTGGGAGGGGAGTCGGATTCGCCGCCTCGGCGACCGCTGCCTCGAGGAGGAGACGATGACCATGAGCCACGACGACGTGCGGTGGAGCCGGGGCCGTGGGGCTGCAGTCGCCGCGCTCGCAGCGGTGGTGGTGGGGATCGGCGGGATGCTCGGGTCGGCATCGGCGGCGACCGCCTCGTCACCGGTGATCGTTTCGTCACCGGCGGCCGCCCTGCCTGCGCAAACCGCCGTCCGCGACAGCGGCCGGGTGATCGTCTACTACCAGAAGCAGTTCGTCGACGGCTCGACCGGCGCCTACATCTCGCCGCTGCCGCTCGTCACCGAGAACACCGGCGTCGACGTGGTGAACCTCGCCGCGGTGCACATGAACCCCGACGAGCTGAGGCTCAACGACCTGCTGCCGAACGATCCGCGCTTCGACACGATGTGGCGCGAGCTCGCCGAGGTTCAGGATGCGGGGGTCGCCGTGGTCGGCATGATCGGCGGCGCGCAGAACGACACCTGGCAGAGCCTCAGCACCGACTACGACACGCAGTACCAGCGGCTCCACGACTTCGTCGTGACGTATTCCCTCGACGGCATAGACCTCGATGTCGAGACCGAGACCGATGTCGCCGTCGTGGAGCACGTGATCGCCGATCTCGCCCGGGACTTCGGCGACGACTTCCTCATCACGCTCTCACCCGTGACCGCGGCGCTCGTCGGGGAGGACAACCTCTCCGGCTTCGACTACGACCAGCTCTACGCTTCGTCGGGCGCGTCGATCGACTGGTTCAACACGCAGTTCTACTGCGGCTGGGGTGAGCCGACGGCTGCCGACTACGGCGAGATCACCGCGTACCAGGCTGCGCGCAGCGGCGGCATCCCGCCGAGCAAGGTGGTGATGGCAGTGCTCACGAACCCCGAGAACTGCGGCGACGGATGGATCCCGCTCGACGAACTCACCGCCTCGATCCTGCAGATCCGCGAGACGACGCCTGACTTCGGTGGCGTCGCGGGATGGGAGTACTTCAACTCCCTCCCCGGGGGCCCCGAGGCGCCCTGGCGCTGGGCGGGAGTGATGCGCGCGGCGATCGACGCGCCGCTGCCGACGCCGACCCCCACGCCGACTCCGAGCCCGACGCCGTCGCCGGCGCCCACGCCCACCCCGTCATCGACCGGCGCGGCGCTCGCCGACACGGGGTCGGCGGCGAGCGGCCAGGGCCTCGGTGAGCTCGGGGCGCTCGGCGGCATCGCGGCGATGCTCACGATCGGCGGCGTGCTCGTGCTGCGCACCCAGCGCATCCGTTCCCGCCGTCGGGTGTAGCCGATGAGCGACGACGGGTACGAGATCGCCGCCGAGTCGCCGTTCGCGCGCCTCGACGACGACGAGACGCGGGCCTGGTACGCGTACATGAAGGTGCATCTGCGCATCCGCTACGAGATGAACCGGCAGCTGCGCGACGACAGCGGCATCTCGCTCGCCGACTACGACGTGCTGGTGGCGCTCGTCAGCGACGAGCGCGGCACTCTCACCGTCACCGATCTCGCGACCCGCATCGGCGGGGAACGCAGCCGGCTGAGCCATCACGTGAAGCGCATGGCGGCGCGCGGGCTCGTCGAGCTCGGGGTGAGCGAGACCGACCGGCGCGCGAGCACCGTGATGCTGACGACCGACGGGCGGGCGACGCTCGCCGCCGCCGCTCCGGCGCACGTCGACTTCGTGCGCCGGGCTTTCCTCAGCGCTCTCGACGCCGACGAGCTCGCCGGGTTCGCGGGATCCCTCGAGCGCGTCTACGAGCGACTGCTCGAGCACGGAACGCTCCCGCGGCCCGTCGACCACCCGTGACCGGTCGTCGCTACTCGGTGAGCAGAGTGTAGATCTTCGCGATCAGCCCGTTCTCGGCGAAGCAGATGTCGATGCCCTTCACGACCGGGGGCTGGCCGGCGGGACCAAGGTTCCAGGCGAGGTAGCCGAGGTCGTGATTGACGTACACCGGGCCCGCCGGGGAGAACTCGAAATCGGGCGACTGGTCGGCGAGAGCCTGCGCCTTCGCGTTGAGGGCGTCGCGGCCCACGACGACCTCGTCGGGGTCGGTGAACACGACGCCCTCGGTGTAGGTGCGGGCGATGGCCTCGGCGCGGCGGTCGAAGTCCTTCTCGGCGAAGACCTCGAGCAGGTTCGCGTGCATGAGCTGTTCGATCGATGCGGTCACCGGTAGCGCTTCCTCGTTACGTGACATGTCACGTGAATTCCACCAGGTGGACGGATGCGCGTCAAGAGCGACCGGGACGCGACCGGTCCCGAGGCGCTGAGGCGTCGGTCAGAAGATCGGCCAGGGCACCGCGGGCATGCTTCCCGCGGGTGCCGGGAAGCGGCCCGACGCCAGCAGAAGGCCGCAGCGCTCGTCGAGCGCCACGATCTCGAACTCGGTGAGCAGCGGTGACAGGGCGGTGCCCAGCTCGCCGCCCAGCGCATCCTGAACCCTCTTCACCGCGGCGAGCTCGGTCGGCGCGAGGGGCTCGTCGATGAAGCCCCAGAGCACGGTGCGCAGCTTGTGCTCGGCGTGGAAGGTGAGGCCGTGGTCGATGCCGTGCCGGTGCCCGCCCGCGACAGGCAGGATGTGGCCGGCCTTGCGGTCGGCATTGTTGGCGACGACGTCGAACAGCGCCATGCGGCGCAGCGCCTCGCCGTCTTCGTGGATGAGCGAGACCTCCCGGTCGCGTTCGTCGACCCCGTCGAAGACGTGCCGCCAGCCGTTCGGGGGAACCTCGTCGAGCGGCACGACGTCGACCCCCGACTGGTCGGGGTCGACGTCGCACCAGAGCTGCACCATGCCGGGGCCCGCCGGGCCGTCGCGGAGCCACGTCATCGGCACGATGTCGCCGCCGAAGACCTCGGAGACGAGGTAGGCGGCCACCTCGCGCTGGGCGAGGGTGCCGTCGGGGAAGTCCCAGAGCGGTCGCTCGCCCGCCTCGGGTTTGTAGACCACCTCGGTGTCGCCGATCGCGCCCCTGAAGACGGCGTTCGAGGCCGACTCTATGCGGGCGACGAGCACGAGCTCGCCCTCGGGTACGGGACCGGTCGGGCCCTCGGGCGCGGAACCCGCAGGGCCGTGGGGCACGGAACCCGTCGGGCCCTCCGGCTTCACCATCGGGTCACAGGCCGTCGCCGAGCCGCCCGCACACGTGGTCGTCGGCGTCGAGGGGTTCTCCGCAGAGCGGACACAGCGGCCGGCCGGCGCCGACGATCTCACGTGTGCGATCGGCGAAGGCCCGCGCCGTTCCCACCGGGATGCTCACCCGCAGCACCTCCTCCGGCTCGAACTCGACACCCTCCTCCAGGCCCGACTCGAGCGCATCCGCGTCGATCTCGGAGAGCGGGAAGGCCTCGATGACGATCTGCGCGGTCGTCGGGTCCCATCCCAGGGTCATCGCCCCGGCCCGGAACTGCTCGTCGACGGGCTGGTCGAGAGGCTCGTTGTCGATGAGCTCGAGCGGGGTCGACTCGGGAACGCTGAAGCGGTTCTGCTCCACCTTCGCCAGTTCGGCGAGCACGTCTTCGATCTTCTCGGCCAGCACCGCCGACTGCTGCTTCTCGAGCCCCACGCTCACCAGCCGCCGGCCGTCGCGCACCTGCAGGTAGAACGAGCGCGAGCCGGGCCTGCCGATCGTTCCGATCACGACTCGGTCGGGCCAGGCGAACTCGTGGGTGATGGTGGCCATGTGCTCAATCCTAGGAGGGGTCGGCCTCGGCCGCCCGAGGTCCGGCACCCCCGCCGACCGTCGCCGTCGATGCCGCCTTCTCGGCGGCGAGCCAGCTCAGCTCGCCGGCGACGGTGTTGGTGGCGAGCACCTCCGGGCGGTCGGCGCCGTAGCGCACGATCGACACCGAGGCGGGGTCGACCCGGATGCGCTGGAACAGGTCGAGATGCATACCCAGCGCATCCGCCAGCACCGACTTGATGACGTCGCCATGGCTCACCGCGAGCCAGACCGCGCCCGCGCCGTGCTCGGCCTCGACGGCCCGGTCGAGGCGGCGGATCGCCGACACCGCTCGCGACTGCATGCCGGCCATCGACTCGCCGCCGGGGAACACCGCCGACGAGGGATGCCGCTGCACGACCTTCCACAGCGGCTCCCTCGCCAGCTCGGCGAGCGGGCGCCCCTGCCAGTCGCCGTAGCCGCACTCGGTGAGGTCGTCGTCGAGCGTCTCCGCGGGTGCCGGCTGCGTCAGCTGGGCGGCGGCGACCGCGGCTGCGGTGCTGCGGCAGCGCTCGAGCGGACTCGTCACGACCGCGACGAGCGGAACCGCGGCGAGGCGCTCGCCGGCGCGCGCCACCTGCTCGCGGCCGAGCTCGTCGAGCTCGACCCCCGGCAGCCGCCCGGCCAGGATGCCCGAGGTGTTCGCGGTGGAGCGGCCGTGCCGCACGAGGACAACAGTCGCCATGCCTCGAGCCTACGCGCCGGGTCGCCGCCACGAGCCGCCGTCTGGCGATCGACCCGTCACGAACCGCCCTTCAGCGCAGCGCAAGGGGCGGATTGCGACGGGTCGGTGGTGCGCGAGCTACATCACGGCGCCGAAGTAGGAGTACTTCACGAAGACCTCCGAGGCGAAGCCCGCCTCGTCGAGTACGCCTTGCACGGCAGTGAGCATGTACTTCGAGTCCCAGCCCATGTAGAGGAAGGTGTCGTCGTCGAGCCTGTCCCAGTGCCCGTTCCAGGCCTGGGCGTCGTACACCGGGCCACCGCGACGGGCGCTGAAGTCGACGACACTCTGCCGCGAGTCGGCCCAGAGGCGCTTGAACACCCGGTTGAAGAGGTACTTGACGTCGTAGACCTCCCAGTGCTCGCCGCGGTACTCGACGTAGTCCCACTCCCGCTCCCACCCGCGCGGCCAGCCGCGGCGCTTGATGGCGTCGAGCACCGGGGTGAGGTCGTCGTCGTCGATCACCACGACGGCCGGGCGTGCCCACACCGTCACGAACAGCTCGGTGAGCCGCGCCGTGCGAGCGGCGATCGCCGCGGTGTTCCAGGCCGGGATCTCGGCGAGCTCGGTGGTGGTGGGCACCGCGCTCTCGCCGTAGAGCGCCCGCTTCTCAGGGTACGAGCGGTCGAAGGCACGATCGGCGAGCGGCCGTTCCACCAGGGCGAGGTTGCCGAGCGTCTGCGCGAGGGCGCGATGGCTGTTCTGCTCGTCGTCGCTGTAGTCGGCCCACTCGCGCACACCGTCGCCGCTCCACGAGTCGCCGGGCGACACCGGCACGATGTGCTCGACATCGAGCGGACCCAGCGGGCGGAGGCGGAGGCGAGCGGATGCGGGGGCGGGGCGGTGCGCATCCGTCACCGCAGCATCCGGTGTCGTCTGGTGAGCGGCGGAAGACGCATCCGCTCGGGCGCCCGCCGCTGCGGCGAGTCGGGTGAGCACGTAGTGCTGGTGAGGGAGCTCGCTGAACTTGAGGGCGACGCGCACGCGGTCGTCGGAGGGCATGATGCGGGCGATGGCGTGCACCAGGGCTTCGGGGCTCTCGGCGCGGGCGCGGCAGAGACGGGCCACCAGCCGGTCGTTCTTGAGACCGGCGACGGTGCGGCGCAGGAGCAGCGACTGCACCTGCTCGACGAGCTCGACGAACGCCGCCTTCGGCAGCTCGCCGCGCGAGTACTCGCGGTAGGCGCGCATGACGAGGGGGTACATGGCGCGACCGAACACGGCGAGGAAGCCGAGCTGCTCGGCCACCTCGGCGTCGGGTTCGACCGAGGGGTCGAGCAGGGCGCGGTAGGCCTCGGAATACTCGCGCCACTCGGCGGCCCGGGCGCGCAGGGTGTCGATGTCGAGGCGCGGGAACTCCTGGCGGAAGGCGTCGTAGACGCCGCGTTCGCCCGCGACCACGACCTCGCGACCCGTGATCATGACGAGGTAGTGGCGCCAGAAGCTCGCGATCGACTCGCCGGTGTTCTGCTCGATGGGGAGCCAGAACCGCTCCTCGATCTCGCTCTGCTCGGCGTGCGAGAGCCCCATCAGCACGTAGTTGTGGATGAGCTCGTGGTCGCGCAGCGGCTCTCCCGTGGAGTTGAGGCTCTCGAAGATCTGCTGCGCGTTGGCGTCGGCGCCGAGCGTGATGGCGACGTGCTCGAGCTTCTGCAGGCCGCGCCAGATGCGGGGAACCTCGTCGGGGCGCACCTGACTGCGGAAGAACGCGTAGTTGTCGTCGAAGCGCGACTCGCGGAACGCCTCCTCGTCGCTGCGCCGGTCGAGCACGACGCTCTCGAACACCTCGGCCCAGGCGCGGTGGGGCCGCAGCTTCGTGCGGTTCGGGTCGTTCTCGCGCACCAGCACGCGTTCGAGCTCGGCGGCGAGCTCGGGGTCGTCGTCCTTGATGCTGTGGTGGAGGGCCGAGACGAGCAGCATCAGGGTAGTGATGCGCTGCTGGCCGTCGATGAGTACCAGCTCGGAGTCGTCGGAGGAGTCGGCGTCGGCGGCTGTCGAGAGGATCGAACCGATGAAGTGGGTGTGGGCGTCGTGGGTGTCGGAGACTGCACGGATGTCGCCGAGCAGCTGCTCGCATCCGCCGATGTCCCAGCGGTACTGGCGCTGGTAGACCGGCACCACGATGGTGGTTCCAGGTGCACCGAGCCAGGCGATGGTGTTGACGGCGGTGGCTTCTACGTTCGTGGCGTTCGTGGCGGTGACCATGGTGTTCGAGTCTAATGCGGGGGTGCGACCCTGGCTGGGCGGGCGTCGGGCGGGCGTCGGGCGGCCGCGGGACGGGGCGTGTGACGGGCCTCGGGACCTAAGGCCCTATGCAGGGTGGCCGGGATAGGCTTGCCTAAGTTCGGGCCTGTTAAAACGTGCTGGCCCATGACGAAAGGACATGATTCAGGTCATGGCATACATCAAGAGCGCCGCTCTCGAAGAGACCGGTTACGTCGTACTCGACAGCTACAACCAGGAGCTCGACCCCAAGGAGTGGCTCGACATCGAGTACAACGACTGGAAGTCGTCGGGCGACACCCGCTTCGCGCCGCTCGCCTCCGCCAAGGGCGAGATCGAGTGCAACGGCTTCTGGAACCACGAGCCGCCGCGCACCGACAAAGACGGTGTCTGGATCGAGTCCCAGGTCGAGAAGGCCCCCAACCTCACCCGCCGCGCCCAGGAGCCCGGCGCCAACGTCGGCCGCTGCCGCGTCATCGAGCTGCAGCCGAACACCTACGCCGACTGCCTGTACAACCTGCACCAGGACGACAACAACCGCCTCAACCCCGACGGCACCGGCTGGGTCGTGCGCGGATTCTTCAACCTCACCGACGACAAAGACAGCTACTTCGTGCTCCGCGAGAACCGCACCGACCCCGAGGGCGAGGTGCGCATCGCCCTCCCCGCCGGCGCCCAGCTGATCGTCGACACCCAGCGCCTCTGGCACGCGGCCACCCACCCCGGGCCCGACCCGCGCTACTGCCTCATCACCTCGTGGACCTCCGGCCCCGAGCTCGACGCCTACATCGAGAAGTACCACGGCAAGTCGCGCGTCGACAGCGTCGAGGTCTCGCAGGACGTGCTCGACGCCGGTCAGGCCGAGCAGGCGCGCCGCCTCGCCGCCCGTGCCGCGGCGCTCGCCGCCCGCGGCCAGCAGGAGAAGGCGGTGATGAGCGAGGCCTGATCCTCTGCTCTGAGCTGTTCCGGGGGCCCCGATCGTTCGCGATCGGGGCCCTTTCCGTGTGCCTTCGTACGTTCTGGCGGACAAAGTCCGTGATGAATGAGGTTGGGACGGACTTTGTCCGCGAGAACGTTGACGGGTCGCCGTGGGTGCCGCTGTCACTAAGAGGATTCTCATGCGGGGGCAGGGGGTCGTGTCGGGGGTCGCGCCGATAATGGGCAGATGTCGGTGCGGCTGTCGGTGCGGGTGCGGATTCTCGCGACCCTGCTGGCGGTCGCCGCGCTCGGCATGGTGGCGGCGGGGGCGACCGCCTACTTCGTGCAGCGGGAGCGTGTGCTGAGCGCCGTCGACGAGCGGCTCGTGCTGCTGGCGGGCGACGTCGGCACCGTCGCTGAGGAGGCCGTGGCCGACGGGTTCGACGGCGGGTCGGGCGGCGGCGCGTCGGGCGGCGGTGCGTCGGGTGCGGATGCGGGTGGCGGGGTGCTCGACGACGTGATGACGGCGATCGTGCAGCGGGTGCGGCCGGGGGCGAACGAGTCGAGCCTCGGCATCGTGGACGGCGTCGCCGCGCTGAACCCCGGAGGCAGCCTCGACTTCAGGATCGACCGCGACGACGCCCTCGTCGCCCGCGTCGTCGAGGAGACCTCCGGCGGCGAGGTGGTGCGCGGCACCTTCACGGCCCCCGACGGCCAGACGCTCCGCTACGTCGCCGTGCCGGTGCGCGTCGCGGGCGACGACCGGAGCGGCGTCTTCGTCAGCGTCGTCGACCTGCGGGCCGAGCTGCGCCCCCTCACCGACGCCTTCACCACCTACGCCGTCATCGCCGCAGGAGCCCTCGTGGTGGTCGCCGTCGTCGGCTGGTTCGTCGCCGGCCGGCTGCTCGCCCCCATCAGGAGACTGACGGATGCTGCCGACCGCATCAGCGCATCCGATCTGTCGGAGCGCATCCCGGTGGTGGGCAACGACGACATCTCGCAGCTCACCACGACGGTGAACGGGATGCTCGACCGGCTCGAAGAAGCCCTCACGGCCCAGCGCCAGCTGCTCGACGACGTCGGCCACGAGCTGAAGACCCCGATCACGATCGTGCGCGGGCACCTCGAGCTCGTCGACGAGGACGACCCGGCTGACGTCACGGCGACCCGCGACCTCGCCGTCGACGAGCTCGACCGCATGAACGGGCTCGTCGACGACATCGCGCGCCTGGCGGCCGTGGGGCGTTCCGGAGCGATCGTGCGCGAGGCCGTCGACGTCGGGGAGCTGACCGATCGCCTCCTGGCCAAGGCGCGGGGCATCGGCGACGCCACGTGGGTGCTGGCGGGGCGCGCCGGGGGAGTCGCGTCGCTCGACGTCGACCGCATCACCCAGGCGGTGCTTCAGCTCGCGGCGAACGCGGTGACGCACGGGGGCTCCGCGGGGCAGCCGATCGAACTCGGCAGCGCCTGGAACGACGAGCGCGACCCCGTCGAGCTGCGGTTCTGGGTGCACGACCACGGGCCGGGGGTGCCGGTCGAGGCGCAGTCGCGCATCTTCGAGCGGTTCCAACGCGTGCGCGGTGGGGGCGGGCGCGGGGCATCGGGATCGGGGCTCGGGCTCGCCATCGTGGCGGGCATCGCTGCCGCCCACGGCGGCAGCATCGCGGTGCAGTCGAGCCCCGGCAACGGAGCGCGCTTCATCCTGACGGTGCCGGTGGAGGAGGCGGTGCCGGTGTCGACTGCGCGGGGTGCGGGTGCTGTCGGTGTCGGAAGTGCGCGGGTCGGTGATGACGATCGTGCCGGTGCTTCAGGTGCCGGTGCCGGAGGTGCCGCGGCTGCGGCTGCGGTTGCGGACGACGAGGTGGTCGACGATGGGTCGCGGCGCGGGACGACGGCCGGGGCGGAGGGTGCGGGAGGCGCATCCGGGCTGGACGGCGGGGGCGGCGCATCCGGGGTGGAATCGGCGGGAGGCGCATCCGAGGTCGAGGGTGGGCGCGCGAGGGCGAGGGAAGGAGGAGGCGGATGACGGGGATCTTGATCGCTGAGGACGAGGAGCGCATCGCGTCGTTCGTGGCGAAGGGGCTGCGGGCTGCGGGTTTTCAGCCGACCGTCGTCACGAACGGAACCGACGCGCTCGACTTCGCCATGACGGGCGACTTCGGACTGCTCCTGCTCGACATCGGCCTGCCCGGGCTCGACGGGCTCGAGGTGATGCGGCGGGTGCGTGCGGCAGGGTCGACGACGCCGGTGATCATCCTCACCGCACGGTCGGCGGTCGAAGACGTGCTGGCGAGCCTCGAGGGCGGTGCCAACGACTATCTCGCGAAGCCGTTCCGGTTCGATGAACTGCTGGCGCGCATCCGGTTGCGGTTGAACGATGCGGCGAACTCGGCCGAGACCGGTGTCGAGTGGGGCGGGCTGCGACTCGACCTGCGCTCGCGGCGGGCGGTCGTCGAAGGGCGGCAGGTCGACCTCTCGGCCCGCGAGTTCGCGCTGGCCGAGGAGTTCGTGCGGCACCCGGGCCAGATGCTCAGTCGCGAGCAGTTGCTGAGCCGGGTGTGGGGGTTCGACTTCGATCCGGGATCGAACGTCGTCGACGTCTACGTCGGGTACCTGCGGCAGAAGCTCGGCGCGGCGCGTATCGAGACGGTGCGCGGGATGGGGTACCGGCTGGTGTGAGGGGCGCGCGGGGCGCGGGGGCCGCGCGGGGCGTGCTGGCCGCGCAGGTGGGTGGTGCGGGTTGAGCTTTCTCGCGGACAAAGTCCGTCTGAAACAACGTTCAGACGGACTTTGTCCGCAAGGAATGTAGATGTGTGGATGAGGGGTCAGACGTCGCCGCCGTGGTGGCCGGAGTCGTCGGGGTGAGGGGTGTCGTCGGCGCCGCCGTGGCGGCCGGAGTCCCCGGTGCCGTCGTCGGTGCCGCCGCCGTGGTGGCCGGGGTGGTCGGAGTCGTCGTCGTTGCCGCGGCCGCCGCGGTCTCCGCCGTGGTCGTCGGGGTGGGGAGTGTCGTCGGATCCCGGCGCGGGGGCCGGGGCTGCGGGTGCCGGTGCCGGGTCGGCAGGCGCGGGGGGAGCAGCGGGAGCGGAGGCGCCGGGGTCACCGGGAGTACCCCCCGCCTCCGGCCCGGCGGGTGCACCTTCCGCGCCGGGGCCGACGGGCCCACCGGGGCCACCGGGCGCGGCGGGCGGCTTCAGCGAGTCGTCGGAGGACGTGTCGTCGGGGTGGGGAGTGTCGTCGCCGGGACGGGTCGACGGCGGGGTGGGTGGCGCCGACGGAGTGGGCGCGGGCGGGGTCGCATCGGGCGATCCGGTAGGCGCGATCAGCGTCGGCGTCGGGCTCGGCGAGCCGGTGTCGTCTCCGGCGGAACCGCCGTCGCCCCCGACGCGGTCGCCGCCCCGATCGTCGGCGACCGCGGAAGGCGTGGGGCCGGGCACCGCGGCCGCCGAGGCCGCAGCGACGCCGGCCGCTCCGGCGATGAGCCCTGCGGCGATGGCCGCGGTGGTGATGATCTTCGAACGCTTGGAGGTGAGGGGCACGATGAGTCCTTCGGTCGGTCCGCACGGGGCGGGAGTGGCGGGGCGGATGCCCTGACTCCACACTCGCCTCACCCTCTAAGACAGCTCGAAGCCCGCCATGAGAGACCTCTCACGATCAGCGAGCCAGCGCCCTCGAACGCTCGCTCGCGTCGTCGTCGCCCGCCTGACGCGTCGCGGCGAACCAGACCAGTTCCTGCATCGCCTCGAACCCGGCCAGCTCCGGAGTCGTGTCGTACCCACGTCTCAGCCGCTCGCCTCGCGGCAACCGGATGCGCATCCGCACGTCGTCTCGCAGCCCGGCCACCGGCCTCGTCGCGTCGCCGCCGGCGCATCCCGCTCGTCTCACGGCCCGTCCGTCTGCCTCGTCGCGTCACCGCCGGCGCATCCCGCTCGTCTCACGGCCCGTCCGTCTGCCTCGTCACGTCGCCGCCGGCGCATCCCGCTCGTCTCACGGCCCGTCCGTCTGCGTCGTCGCGTCGCCGCCGGCGCATCCACTCGTCTCACGGTTCGGCCATCTGCGTCGTCGCGTCGCCGCCGGCCCATCCCATGTGCCGCCTCGCGGTGGCCCGGATGCGCATCCGCAGTTCACTCGCAGCCCGGCCACGCGGTGCCTCCGCGCCGAGGCTCAGTCGTCGCTGCCCCCGCCGGGGCCGCTCTTGTCGTCTTTGCCGCTGCGGTCGCCGCCGTGGTCGTCGACCGGAACCGGTGGCGGGTCGGGCACCACCACCGCCCCGGTCGGGGTCGGCCGGGGAGGTGGGGTCGGTTCGTCGGCGGGCGGTGTCGGGATGCCGGTCACCGCATCCGTCTCGATCACCACCGCTGGGACGCCGACGCCCTCGCCGCTGCGATCGGGTAGCGCGTTCGCGGCGATGAGTGCCGACCCCACCACCACGGCACCCACAACGGCCCCGCCGACGCCGGCGATGGCGATGAGGCGGCGGCTGCGGGGCATGGGATTCCGTTCGAGAGGATGAGGAGCGACCTCTCCATTGTCGCCCCGCAAGTCATACCAAGGGATGAGAAAGCTCTCACGTTCCATCGGAGCTCTGGACATTTACCCTGACTTCGCTAAACTGAGACATCATCAAGCTCTATTTTTATACGAAAGCTAAACTGTGCATCGCAGGGAGGTGTCTATGCCGGTTCGGACCCTCATCCGCGGCGCTCGCCGGAGGCTGGGAATGAGCCAGAGCGAGCTGGGCCTTCGCTCCGGAATCGCAGGCTCCTCGTTGTCTCAGATCGAGAGTGGGCAGCGCGTGCCCACTCTCGATACGGTCGAACGTCTGCTGTCATCGATCGGGCATCGGCTCATCGCCATTCCCACCACCCGGGCAGACGTTGCGACCGCCGCCGCCGCGATCGCCGATTCCGAGCGAGACGGCCGACCTGACGACGCGTTCCGGCACTTCATCCAGGTCAGCGACAATCTCGCGGCGGAGCACGGCGACGTCCGGTTCGCGCTGGCGTTGGTCGAACCCGAGCCGACGGGTGTGAAGCACTGGGATGCCGCTTTGGCCGCGCTGGTCGAGTACCGCATGCGAGAGGAGGGTCTCCCGCTTCCCGCCTGGGCCGAGTCCGCTGACCGTCGGCTCAAGCGGTCGTGGACGATCAACGCGGGCACCTACGTGGTGCCCGTCGATCGTGAGCAGGTGCCGCCTGAGTTCCTCAGTCGAGGTGTCCTGGTCGATGCGGTCACCTTGGCGAGCGTGTGACCTAGTGCTCGATCGCTCCGACCTCATCGACGGACTGCGGGATGTCGTCAGCCGCCTCCGAGAGCGCGGTGAACCGTGCGGTATTCGCATTGTCGGCGGTGCGGCCCTGTCATTGCGTTACTTCGAACGGCGCACGACCGAGGACATCGACGCGAAGATCCACCCGTCGGATGCGACCTTCGCCGTCGCAGAAGCGATTGCACGGGAGCGAGGCTGGCCGAATGATTGGTTGAACGACAACGCCAGTCAGTTCGTGCCGATTGTCAGGGACGAATGGGAGCCGCTCTACGACGACGGTCGGATCGGTGTGTGGGTGGCGTCTGCTCCCATGCTCCTCGCCATGAAGTTGCGAGCGAGCAGGCCCGGCCGCGACGACGACGACATCGCCAAGCTGTTGGTGATCTGCGGCATCGGTGACCTGGCATCTGCCGAGCGGCATTTCGAGGAGTTCTACCCCGGCGAGGTGCTCAGCGACCGTGCACTCGTGGTTCTCGGCGTCATCCTCGGTGAGGGGCTGCCCGCCCGTCCCGACGAGCCGGAGTTGCCGCTCCTGGGTTGACTCCCGCAAGCGGACTCGGGTGAGACCTCGCAGGGGGCGTGCCCGCACGGGCAGGGGAGTGGTTGGATGGGGGCATGGGTGAGGAGATCATTCCCGCGGACTACGCGGAGTTGCTGGAGCAGCCGAACTACGGGCATCTCGGAACCATCAGGCCCGACGACACCGTGCAGGTGAACCCGATGTGGTTCCTGCGCGACGGGAACACGCTGAGGTTCACGCACACGACGAAGCGGGCGAAGTTCCGCAACCTGCAGCACAACCCGTCGATGAGTCTGTCGGTGATCGACCCGCAGAACCCGTTCCGATACCTCGAGGTGCGCGGCAGGCTGATCGCCGTGGAGCCCGACCCGACGGGGGCGTTCTACGTGGTGCTCGGCAAGCGGTACGGCAACCCCGAGCAGACGCCGCCGCCCGACTCGGCCGACCGGGTCGTGCTCGTCATGAGCATCGAGAAGACGACGGCGCAGTAGCGCGACGCGGCTCAGCCCGACAAGGCCCGGCCGCACTCAGCGCTCCGAACCGCGCAGCACCAGCGCGGTCGGAAGCACCGTCGTGCGGCTCTCCTCGTCGGCCGCCCCGTCGAGCCGGGCCAGCACCGCGCGCGCAGCCGTCTCGCCCATCAGCGACACGTCCTGAGCGACGACGGACACCGCCGGCCGTACCAGCGGCGCCGCCTCGAAGTCGTCGAAACCGACCAGCGGCAGCCGCGTTCCCGCGTGGGTGAACGCCTCGAGCGCACCGATCGACGACCGGTTGTTGGCCGCGAACACGGCGTCGATGCGATCGGACCCGAGGAGCCCCGTCACGATCGCCGCCGCCTCGACGGCCGTGTGTGCCGAGGTGTCGACGAGTGCCGCATCCGGAGCATCGCCGCCGTCGCCCCACGCGCTCAGCGCGCGGCGATAGCCGACCAGGCGCTCGCGCATCGTGTAGAGCTCGATCGAGTCGCCGAGGAACAGGATGCGCCGCGCGCCGCCCTCGAGGAGAGCCCGCGTCGCGTTCTCGGCACCCCCGGCGTTGTCGGCGAGCACGGTCTCGACGGACGGGGCGGGCGGCGGTGGGCCGCCGGGCGGGTGCGCGTCTGGCGACTCGGCGTGCACCGGCTCAGAGGGCTGGGCCACCGGCCGGTCGATCGCCACGACCGGCACCACTGCCGAGGCTGCGGCGGCCCAGAGTCCGTCGTCGCGGCGCGGCGGTGCGACGATGAGGCCGTCCACGCGCTGGGCGATGAGGCGGTCGACCAGGAGGCGGTGGCGCTCGCCGTCCTCCTCCGAACTCACCGTCACCAACAGGTAGCCGTTCGCGCTGCAGACCCGCTCGACGGCGCGAGCGAGCACCGACCAGTACGGGTTCGCGAGGTCGCTGATGACGAGCCCGACGACCTTCGCCGAGCGCCCCGGCCGGATGCTCGCCGCCGCCAGATTGTGCCGGTACCCGAGCGAGACGATGGCATCGGCGATGCGCTGGGCCAGCACCGGGTCGATGTTCGTGGCGCCGTTCACGTGCCGCGACACCGTCTTCAGGGCGACACCCGCCGCGGCCGCCACGTCTTTCATGGTGGGCGGTCTGGCGGGCATGGAGTTCATCGTGTCGGCCGAACGCCACTCGCGCCGCGCGACGCGCCGGTGGACTCGTCGCCGAACACCTCGCCGGCCACCGGCAGGATGCTCCGCATCACCTCCGGCGTCGGCCGCCGCCCCGAGATCACCGCTGCCGCCGCCGCGGTCGCGAGGTGCGCCGCCACGGCGGGTGTCGCGCCGCGCGCGATCCCGAACAGCAGCCCCGCGGTGGACGCGTCGCCCGCCCCGTTGGTCGTCTCCACCCGTGTCACGGTGAGCGGACGCACCCGCAGCGACACATCGGCCCAACGATCGGCGAGCGGTGCGAGCATCCGTCCGCCCTCGGCGAGCCGCGCCGCCGACGCGGTGCGCAGCAGCAGCCCCTCCGAGCCGGCGGAGATCGCGACCACCGCCGCCCCCCATGACAGCAGCACATCGGCATACTCCGCCGCCGCGCGTGCCGGGGGCAACGGGGGGATGCCGAGAACCGGGCCGAGCGCCGAGGTGAGGTCGTCGAGGCTCGGGCTCATGATGTCGGTCACCGCCGCCGCCCGCCGCAGGATCGCCTCCCAGTCGACACCCCCCACCTCCGATGTGGGGTCGACCACGGCGAGGTCGAGCGAGGTGGTGGCCCCGCGCATCCGTGCCGCCGTCAGCACCGCCTCGAGCGGCGCACCGCCGTCGACGAGAAGCGCCGGAAGCAGGGGCGGGTACCCGAGGTGCAGCAGATCGGCATCGCCGACGTCGAGCTGAGCGCCCGTGAACACCGCGTTCGCGCCGGTGTGGTGCCAGAAGGTGCGGTCGTGTCCGGCGGGTTCGAGCACGAGGCTGTACGAGGTGGCGTGCCCCTCGACCGTGTGCAGGTCGGCCCGCACCCCGGCGCGCCGGGTGAGGGTGTCGGCGACGATGCGCCCGAGTTCGTCGTCACCCACCGTCGAGTGCAACGACACGGATGCGCCGAGGTCGGCGAGTGCCAGGCCGGTGTTGGCGACGCACCCGCCGAGCGAGAGCGCGATGGGGCCCACGTCGATGAGTCGCCCCGGGTCGAGGCGGGCGCTCGGGCCGAGCTCCGGCGCCAGGTCGAGGCAGATGTGCCCCGCCACCACGATCGTGCCGTGTGCGCTCATGCGCGTGTCCTCCTCGTCGAGCCGGTGTGGGCTTGTGCCGGGATCCCGGCTAGACAACGTTGTCTCACGGGTATTACTGTGACACATCGAGGGGGTTCGACAAAACCCCGACCGACGACAACTCCCACGATCTGGAGCCACCGCAATGACGCTGTACCGCCTCAACCGCCTCTTCAACCCGCGCTCGGGCCGTGCGCTCGACGTCGCCGTCGACCACGGCTTCTTCGGCGAGCGCTCCTTCATCACCGGCATCGAGAACATGGATGCTGTGGTGAGCACCCTGGTCGACGCCGGGCCCGACGCGGTGCAGCTCACCATCGGACAGGCACGCAAGCTGCAGGCCCACAAGGGCAAGAACAAGCCGGGCCTCGTGCTCCGCACCGACGTCGCGAACGTCTACGGCAACCCGCTCGACGCCTCCCTGTTCAGCCACCACGTGCCCCACGCCATCGAGGAGGCCGTGCGGCTCGACGCGGTAGCGGTGTGCGTCAACCTGATGGAGCTGCCCGGCCGGCCCGAGGTGCGCGAGGCGAACATCCGCTCCATTCTCGAACTGCGCCGGGAGGCGACCCGCTACGGCATGCCGCTGATGGTGGAGCCCCTCGTCATGCAGGACAACTCGAAGGCCGGCGGCTACATGGTCGACGGCGACATCGACAAGATCGTCACCCTCGTGCGCCAGGGGGTGGAGCTCGGCGCCGACCTCATCAAGGCCGACCCGAGCGACGACCTGGCGGAGTACGGGCGGGTCATCGAGGTCGCCGGCGACGTGCCGGTGCTCGTGCGCGGAGGCGGGCGCGTCGACGACCGCACCCTGCTCGAGCGCACGGTCGCCGTGCTCGAGGCGGGCGCGCAGGGCATCGTGTACGGGCGCAACATCGTGCAGCACGAGAACCCGGCCGGCATCACCGCAGCGCTGCTCGCCGTGCTGCACGACGGGGCGACGGTCGAGCAGGGGCTGGCGATTCTCGAGGAGTCGGATGCGGCACGCGGCACGGCAGGTACCTCCGGCACGTCCACCACCGAGGGGGTGCAGGCATGAGCGCCGAGCGCGTGAACGTCGCCATCGTGGGCGGCGGGCTGATGGGCCGCGAGATCGCCGCGGCGATCCAGCGCTGGCCCGCTCTCATCGACCACCCCGTGCGCCCTCGACTCACCGCGGTCTGCGACATCAACCCGGCCGCCCTCGACTGGTTCGACGAGATCGACACCGTCACCACCAAGGTGACCGACTACCACGAGCTCCTCGCCGACGACAGCATCGACGTCGTCTACGTGGCCGTGCGCCACGACCTCCACGAGAAGATCTACAGCGACGTCATCGCAGCGGGCAAGAGCCTGCTCGCCGAGAAGCCGTTCGGCATCGACGGTGCGGCGGCGGAGGCCGTGCTCGCGGTGATGGCCGAGCATCCGGAGAGCTTCGTGCGGTGCTCGAGCGAGATGCCGTTCTTCCCGGGCGCCCAGCTCGCCATCGACTACGTGCGGTCGGGGGCGCTCGGCACCATCGTCTCGGCACGCAACAGTTTCTTGCACTCGAGTGATCTCGATGTGCACAAACCCATCAACTGGAAGCGGCAGACGCAGTTCTGTGGAGAAGCCGGCGTGATGAACGACCTCGGGATGCACGCCTGGCACGTGCCCCTGCGTCTCGGTTGGGTGCCGCAGACCGTCTACGGCGTGCTGCAGAACATCGTGCCGGAGCGCCCCGGCCCCGACGGCGCACCGGTGCCGTGCGACACCTGGGACAACGCGGTGCTGCACAGCTGGACCCGTCACGACGGCGTGCTGTTCCCGCTCACCACGGAGACCAAGCGCATCGACCCCGGTCAGAAGAACACCTGGGAGTTCGAGGCGATCGGGCTCGACGGGGGAGTGCGCTTCAGCACGAAGTACCCGAAGTCGGTGGAGGTGTTCGCGGTACGCGACATCCCGGGCGGCGGCCGCGAGCAGGTGTGGCAGCAGGTCGACGTGGGCAGCCAGTCCGTCTGGCCGACGGTCACCGGAGGCATCTTCGAGTCGGGGTTCTCCGACTCGATCCTGCAGATGTGGGCGGTGTTCCTCGCCGAACGCCACGGCTCGCTGGGCGACCGCTTCGGTGCCGCGCGTCCGGAGGAGGCGGCGCTCACCCACCGCATCTACCGTGCCGCCATCACCTCCCACGAGGAGCACCGCGCCGTCGCTCTGTAGTGCGGGGTGCGGTCGGCGGGGGCGCCGCCCGCCCCCCACGCTGCCGGGCGTGCGCGGACGGTATGAGAATCGTGGCGTCGAGCTCTCTACAGGCTCGAGTGCGCGATTCTCATACCGTTCCGACGCCCACCCGGCAGGAGTCGCGCTCGACGAGGGTGACGGGCAGCACGGTGCGGCGGCGCAGCCGCCGGCCGGGGTGGGCGCTCCGCTCGAACAGCCGAGCCGCTGCCAGGCGCCCGAGCTCGGCGGGGTCTTGGGCGATCACCGTGATCGAGGGCGTCAGCGAGTCGGCGAGCGGGAAGTCGCCGAATGCGGCGAGCGCGATCGGGTCGGCCGTGAGCGCCGGAACGGCGGCCATCGTGCAGCGCGCATCCGACGAGAACACCGCGGTGACGCCGAGCGCCGGCGACCGCAAGCGCTCGAGCGCCGCAGCCGCCCCGGGACGGGTCGCCGCTTCGAGTGCGACGAGCTCGGGGTCGAACGGGACTCCCGCCTCGGCGAGGGCCTCGCGGTAGCCTTCGAGCCGCTCGGCCACGGTGGGCAGGGCGAGGGAGTCGCCGAGGAACCCGAGGCGCCGATGCCCGTGCCCGAGGAGGTGCGCGGTCGCGAGGCGTGCCCCGCCCCGGTCGTCTTGGGTGAACGAGTCGGCGACGAGCCGCCCGGGCGCCCGGTCGACGAAGGCGATGGGGATGCGCTCGGCCCACGGCTTCAGGTACGCGTGATCGGTGGTGGTCGGCGCCACGACGAGCCCCGAGAGCTGCCGGCGCAGCACCGATTCGAGGGCCTGCCGCTCGCGCGCCGGGTCGTGCCCGAGGCTCGTGACCAGCGTCGAGAGGTCTTCGGCGAGCGCAGCCTCCTCCACCGCGTTCACGATCGCGGCGAAGAACGGGTCGACGATGTCGGGCACCGCCACACCGACCACCGGCGACCGCCCGGAGCGGAACGTCGTCGCCAGCGCGTTCGGCACATAGCTGAGTTCGCGCATGGTGGCCTCGACGCGCATCCGTGTCGCCGGCAGCACGTGGGGGTCGTCGTTCTGCACGCGTGACACCGTCTTGAGACTCACCCCGGCGGCCGCGGCGATGTCGCGCATGGTGGCCATGGGTGCTCCTGTCAATGGTGGGGTGCCGGATGCCGCAGGCCCGCCGACGCACTCAGGCTATCGGCGGGCCGGCGGCATCCGTGGGTCGTCAGCGGCTGCTGTAGCCGCCGTCGATGGGGAGGGAGACACCGGTGATCATGCCGGCGGCGTCGCTCAGCAGGAACACCACGGGGCCGGCGATGTCGTCTTCGGTCGCCCACTTGCCGAGCGGCATCTGCTCGAGGAAGGGGCCCTCGATGTCGGGACGGCCCCAGTACCAAGCCGACATCGGGGTCATGACGACTGTCGGGTTGACGCTGTTGACGCGGATGCCGTACCGGCCGAGCTCGAGCGCCGAGACGCGGGTGATGTTGTCGAGAGCCGCCTTCGACGAGCCGTAGGAGATGTGGCCGGAGAGGCCGACAAGGCTCGCCTGGCTGGAGATGTTCACGATGGAGCCGCCACGCCCCTGCCGGATCATCTCACGCGAGGCGTACTTCGTGACGAGCAGCGAGCCGCGGGCGTTGATGCTGATGACCTTGTCGAACACCTCGATGTCGGTGTCTTGCGGGGTGGCGATCTCGCCGCCCCAGCCGCCCGAGTTCACGACACCCCAGATGTCCCGGCCCTCGATGGCCTCACGGATGCTGTCTTCGCTCGTGAGGTCGAAGGGCAGCGGGGTGGCGCCGGTGGCGGCCGCCACGCTCTCGAGCTGCTCGACGTTGCGGCCCGAGGCGAGCACGTCGGCTCCGGCTGCGACGAGGTGTCGCACGACGGCGCCGCCGATGCCGCCGCTGGCGCCGGTGACGAGCACGGTGCGTCCGGTGAAGTCAGTCATGGGGTGTTCCGATCAGGTCGAGTGGTGGGTCGCCGCGTCGGTGCGGCGACCTAGATGATGCACCATCATAACCACGGATCCACGCGGATGACACCCGTGTCATGGAAATGCACGACACCGGTGTCATCGCGTTGACACGACGACGACGGATGCGTACTGTCTCGGTCGAGACGACCGTCGCGACACCGTCGTGCGGCACCCGATCGTCGGCCCGCTGCTGCGGTGCCGCCCCTGCGTCGACTGGAGACACCGATGACCATCCTGACTGCCGGCACCGTCGGTTCCCTCGCGAGTGCGGTCGCGGTTCCCCCCTACGATCGCGGTGCGGTTCGTGCCGGCATCGTTCATTTCGGGGTGGGGGCGTTCCACCGGGCGCATGAGGCGATGTTCGTCGACCGGGTGCTCGGGGCGGGTGCCGGTGGGGGCGCGGGCGACTGGGGCATCATCGGTGTGGGCACGCTCGCGGGCGACGCGGCGATGCGCGACGCGCTGACAGCGCAGGACTGCCTCTACACCCTCGTCACCACGGCGCCCTCCGGCGAGGTCGAGGCCCGCGTGATCGGCTCGCTGGTGCGCTACCTCTTCGCGCCCGAGCAGGGGGCGGAGGTGGTGGAGGCGCTGCGCGACCCCGCCATCCGCATCGTCTCGCTCACCATCACCGAGGGCGGCTACGGCATCAACGACGCCACCGGTGCCTTCGAGCCGAGCGATGCGGCGACCCTCGCCGACCTGGACGTGTTCGTGGGGCACAAGGAGGAGTTGACCGGTGAGGGTGGCGACGACGCGCATCCGCTCGACCGGCCCGTCCCCACGAGCGCCCTCGGGTTCATCGTGCGGGGTCTCGCCGATCGACGTGCCGCCGGCGAGGTGCCGTTCACGGTGATGTCGTGCGACAACATCCAGGGCAACGGGCGGGTCGCCCGCGCGGCAGTGCTGGCGTTCGCGCAGCGCATCGACCAGGAGCTCGCCGAGTGGATCGCCGCCGAGGTCGCCTTCCCGAACTCGATGGTCGACCGCATCACGCCGGCGACCACCGACGAGTCGCGGGAGCGGGTGGCACGCGAGTTCGGCATCGAAGACCGCTGGCCGGTGCTCTCGGAGTCGTTCGTGCAATGGGTGCTCGAAGACTCGTTCACGGCAGGGCGCCCGCCGTTCGACGAGGTGGGTGTGCAGATCGTGCCCGAGGTCGAACCCTACGAGCTGATGAAGCTGCGGCTGCTGAACGCCTCGCACCAGGCGATGAGCTACCTCGGCCTGCTGGCCGGAGCCGAGTACGTGCACGAGGTGTGCCGCGACGAGCTGTTCGCCGACTTCCTGCTCGGCTACATGACGCGCGAGGCGCGACCTACGCTCGACCCGGTGCCCGGCGTCGACCTCGACGAGTACAGTGCCGAGCTCATGCGGCGCTTCGGCAGCGAGGCGATCGCCGACACGCTCATGCGGCAGATCGTCGACGGGTCGGAGCGCATCCCGAAGTTCCTGCTCCCGGTCGTGCGCGCGCAGCTCGTCTCGGGCGGGGAGATCGAGCGCTCGGTGCTCGTGCTCGCCGCCTGGAGCCGCTTTCTCGAGGGCGTCGCCGACGACGGCTCGACCCTGACCCCCGTCGACCGTCGGCTGCCCGAGCTCCAGGATGCGGTGGCCGGCGAGAAGGATGCCCCCGGCTCCTTCCTCGACTACGCACCCGTGTTCGGCGACCTGGGCGCCGACCCGCGCCTGCGCGCGGCCTTCGTGGACGCGCGGGCGCGCCTCGCGGAGCTCGGCGCCCGCGGCGCACTCGGGGCGCTGCGCGGCTGAGGCGCGGGCTGCGCCCGCCCGCGCGCCTGCCCGCCCGCGCGTTGGTCGCGCGAAGTGCTCCTTGGCGCGGGAATGGGGACGCCTTGTGCGACCAAGTTCGGGGGTGGTGGGTGCGGCGCGGGTGGGTGTGCGACCAAGGTGGGGCGACTCGTCGGGTTGGTCGCGCAGAGTGCTGCTTGGCGCGGGAATGAGGACACTTAGCGCTGCCAAGTGCGGCAGGGCGCGCAGCGCACGCGGGGCGCGGGGCGCGCAGCGGCCACGAGGCGCGCCGCGGCGCGCGCTACGCGGGTGCGAGGCGGAAGCCGCCGCCCGCCTCGGGGAGGGCGCGGAGCTGGAAGAGGCCGTCGATGACGAGATCGGCGTCGAGGTCGGCGGCGTCGTGGGTTCCGGCGATGGCGATCGTCGCGCATCCGGCAGCGCGGGCGGCGGCGAGGCCCGCGGGGGCGTCTTCGAAGACCACGCACTCGGCGGGGTCGACGCCGAGCCGCGACGCGGCCAGCAGGTACGGCTCGGGATGTGGTTTGCCCCGAGTCACATCGTCGAACGTCACGAAGACGGCGGGGCTCGAGAGCCCGGCCGCGGCCACCCGGTTGCCGGCGATGAGACGGGTTCCGCTCGTCACGATCGCCCGCTGCGGGTCGGGGAGGGAGTCGAGCAGCGCCGCCGCGCCGTCGAGCGCGATGACGTCGTCGAGCTCGTCGGCTTCGATCTCGGTGACACGTGCGAGTGCCGCCTCGGCGTGCTCGGGCGGGAAGAGCGCGGCGATCACCTGGGCCGCGGGCTGCCCGTGCCCCGCCGCCATGAGGTCGAGGGTGAGTCCGAACTCGCGACCGAGCTGCTCCCAGGAGCGGTTCACCGCGGGAGTCGAGTCGATGAGCGTGCCGTCGAGGTCGAACAGCGCGGCGGCGAAGGTGCGCGCGAACACCGGTGACGAGACGGGAAGCTGCCGCCCGCCGCCCAGCCTCCGCAGCACCGAGGACAGCTGCTGGCCTGTGGTGAGGGATGCATCGACGACGAGGTGGGGCACGCGCGGAGCGGAGTCGGCGGGGGAGTCCACGATGTGCGCGTCGCGATCGGCCGAGCGGATGCGCCGGCGTTCGGCGAGCAGCTCGGGTGAGGCGCGCAGCCAGACGACGGCCGGCTCGCCGCCGGCGGCGTCGACGAGCTCCCGCCACTCGGTTCCACCCTGAAGCTCGGCGGTGAAGGGCGCTACAAGCACCGCGTCGACACCCGCCCGAACCTGGTCGGCCAGCACCGCCCGCAGCGCGGCGTAGCGGGCGGGACGGACGACGGGGCGGAGCTCCGGGGCGTTCCAGTGCGTTCCGGCGGGAAGGGTCGGGGTCATCGCCTCGAGCACCGGATTGGTGATCGTGTCGAGGTCGAGCAGCGCTGCACCCAGTGCGCGCGCGAGTTCGACGGCGAGCGTGCTCTTGCCGCTGCCGGCCGGTCCTGAGACAACGATGTTCATCATGCTCCTGGCTCGACGGCCCGAGAGGCCTGCCGTGATGGGTTGGTTACCAAATCGAGACATCGACGCCGCTTGACAACGTTGTCGCTCTGTGGTCAGTATAGGCGAACACGAGAACGACGGGGTTCGGGAATCCGGATCCCTCCAGGCATGACAACGCTGTCAAGGAGGTGAGCGCAGATGCTCCGCACGACTGGGTACCCTGCTCTCGCCGAGGTGATCGCATGATCCGCCGGCCGGGCATCAAAGACGTCGCCGCGAGCGCCGGCGTCAGCATCAAGACCGTCTCGCGGGTGGTCAATGCCGAGGAGTCGGTGCACCCCGAGACCCGGGCTCGCGTGCTGCACGCCATCCAGGCCCTCGGCTACGTGCCGAACACCGCGGCGCGCTCTCTCAAATCGGGCACGGGCGGGGCCATCGGCGTCGTCATCGACTCGCTCGCCGACCCGTTCTTCGCCGCACTGGTGAGCGCCATCGAGAGCCGCGCCCTCGAAGAGGGGCTCAACGTCCTCGTCGCCTCGTCGACGCTCGACGCCGAACGCGAGCGCGAGTTGCTGCTCAGCTTCGTGGCCGGCCACCAGGTGGCGGGCGTCATCTTCGCGCCGGTCGCAGGCGAGCATCCGTACCTCGACCCCTACCGCGCCGTCACCCCGCTCGTCGCCGTCGACCGCTCGAGGGTCGGTTTCGACAGTGTCGTCGTCGACGACCGCGGCGCGACCGCGCTCGCCGTCCAGCAGCTGGTCGACCTCGGCCACGAGCGCATCGCCTTCTTCGATCGCGACGAGCGCTTCTCCACCATCCACCGCCGCATGAGCGGTTACCTCGACGTGCTGCGTGAGACCGGCATCCCGTTCGACCCCGAGTTGGTCTCGTCGACCATCGACGGCTCGCTCGCCTACCAGGCCGAGACGCAGCGGCTGCTCGGCCTCGACCGGCCCGCCACCGCGTTCTTCGCCTCGAACACCAAGGCGGCGATCGGGCTGACCGCGTCGCTGCATCACAGCCACCGCACCGATGTCGCGATGATCGCCTTCGGCGACTTCTCCTTCGCCGACGTGCTCCGCCCGGCCGTGAGCTGCATCGACCAAGACCCGTTCCTCATCGGCAACGCGGCGATCGAGCGGCTCCTCGCCCTCCGCGAGGCGGCATCGAACGAGCCTCGCGAGTGGATCGTCCCGACCGCCCTCCTGCAGCGCGGCTCGGGCGAGATCGCGGCTCCGGTCGCGGGCCGGGAGCCCGTCGAAGCCGCACCGGATGCTGCAAGGGCGACGGAATCGGGGGCCGCCTCTGCCGGCGTCCCCGTGTCGGCGATCCGGCCGTCCCGCTCGGTCACCGTTTCCGCCCAGCCAGCCGGCGCATCCGTGATCGCCCCTGCTCCCGCCCCCGCACTCATCACCACCGCTGGAGGAGAAGCCTGATGAAACCCACACCGCTCGCCCCCAACCTGATCGACCACTTCTACCTCGGTGGGGGCCGCATCGCCGCCCTCCGCGGCATCGAGCAGACCTCCGAGCGCCAGCCCGAGGAGTGGCTCGCGGCCACCGTCTCGCGCGCCGGCGCCGGCGATGTCGGGCTCGCCCGTACCGTCGACGGCGACCTGTTGCGCGACCTCGTCATCGCCGACCCCGCCGCCTGGGTGGGGGAGCACCACGCCGACGCGGCGGATGCGAGCGACACCGGCATCCTGGTGAAGCTCCTCGACGCCGGTCAGCGCCTCCCCGTGCACGTGCACCCCGACCGTGGGTTCGCGGCGAGCCACCTCGACTGCCCCTACGGCAAGACCGAGGCCTGGTTCGTGCTCGAAGCCGATGCCGGTGCCGCCGTGCATCTGGGCTGGAAGGAGGCAGTCGACCGCGACGAGCTCGACCGCCGTCGTGACGCGCAGGACTCCGAGTGGATGCTCGACCACATGAACCGCATCGAGGTGGAGCGGGGCATGGGCGTGCTGGTGCCCGCCGGCACGGTGCACGCGATCGACGGCGGCATCTTCGTCGCCGAGGTGCAGGAACCCACCGACTTCTCGATCGTGCTGGAGTGGTCGGTCACGACCTCGACCCGGGAGGAGTCGCACCTCGACCTGGGCTTCGACACCGTGATGCCCGCGGTGTCGGTCGACCGGCTCGACGAGTCGGCGCTCGCCTCCCTCGTCACGCGCAACGACCTCTCGGCCCGCGGCGCCTCCGCCCGCAGCCTGCTGTCGGCCGAGGCCGACCCCTATTTCCGCTTGTTCCTCGCCGCACCGGATGCGGGGAACGAGACCCCGGTTCCCTCCGGCTTCGGCGTCGCCCTGGTACTCGAAGGGTCGGGTTCGCTCGTCGCCGACACCGGCGACGAGGTCGAGTACCGCTCGGGACAGGTGTTCGCCGTCCCGGCCTCGTTCGGGCCGTGGCGCGTGCGGGGCGAGGGCAGCATCCTCGTGGCCGAGCCCGGTGCGGGCTGGCCCTCCACTCTCACCGGAGGCATCCGATGATGCAGCCGGGTTCCACCACCACCGAACACCCAGCTCAGGCCGAGGACGGCCAGGAAGGAAGGGAAGCACGATGACCACACCCGTGCTCGAGGCCCGCGGGCTCTCACGCCAGTTCGGCCATGTCCGCGCGCTCGATGACGCCGACTTCGTCGCCTACCCCGGCGAGGTCACCGCACTCATCGGAGACAACGGTGCCGGCAAGTCGACCCTCGTCAAGGCCCTCTCGGGGAACCTCGCCGTCGACTCGGGAGAGATCCTGTTCGAGGGCAAGAAGGTCGAGATCACCTCGCCCACCCAGTCGAGCGCCATGGGGATGGAGACGGTCTACCAAGACCTCGCCCTCGCCCCGCACCTCGACCCCGTGCAGAACATGTACCTCGGCCGCGAGATCATGCGCTCAGGGATCGGTGGAGCCTTCGGCTTCATGGACAAGAAGGCGATGGCACTCGACTCGCGTCGCGCCTTCGACGAGCTCGGCGCCACCGTGCGCTCGCTCACCAGCCCCGTCGGCTCGATGTCGGGTGGTCAGCGCCAGGCGATCGCCATCGCCCGCGCCGTGCACTGGGCGAAGAAGCTCGTCTTCCTCGACGAGCCCACCGCCGCCCTCGGCGTCCGCCAGACCAAGAACGTGCTGGAGACCATCAGGCGGGTGCGCGACCAGGGCATCGCCGTCGTGTTCATCAGCCACTCGATGCCCCACGTCATCGAGGTCTCCGACCGGGTGCAGGTGCTCCGGCTCGGACACCGCGTGGCGAACATCGACACCAAGACCACGAACATGGAAGAGCTCGTCGGGCTGATGACCGGCGCGACCACGAGGAACGTGTGATGAGCGACGACATCAAGCAGACAGACATCAAGAAGGCCGAGTTCGGCCCCGAATACGGTGCCGAGACCACGTCGATCATGGCCGCAGAGCAGAAGGAGACGCCGCTCAAGCGCATCTTCAAGGCGCAGTCGTTCCAGATCTTCCTGGTGCTGATCGTCATCGTGATCATCTTCAGCATCATGGCCCCCGACACCTTCGCCCAGTTCTCGAACCTGCGGCTCGTGGTGCAGAACGCCTCGATCCTCGCCGTGCTCGGCGTCGGCATGACGTTCATCATCATCACCTCGGGCATCGACCTCTCGGTCGGCTCGGTGCTGGTGTTCTCCGGCGTCGTCTCGGCGATGGTGATGAGGGCGATGGGCGGCGACGACTGGGGAACCGCCACGGTCGGCATCGTCGTCTCGATCGTGGTGGGGCTGCTGTGGGGTACCTTCAACGGCTTCCTCATCGCCAAGGCCAAGGTGCCGCCGCTCATCGTGACACTCGGTAGCCTCGGCATGGCGCTCGGTCTCGCGCAGATCCTCACCGGCGGTGTCGACATCCGCCAGGTGCCCTCCGTGCTCACGACGAGCATCGGCTACGGCAACGTGTTCGGCGCCGTCCCGATCATCTCGGTGATCGCCCTGGTCGTCGTGGTCATCGGTGCCGTCGTGCTGCACAAGACGAAGTTCGGTCTCTACACCTACGCCGTGGGCTCCAGCGAAGAGGCGGCACGCAGGGTCGGCGTGAAGGTCGACAGCCACCTCATCAAGGTCTACGCGCTGTCGGGCGGTCTTGCCGGTCTCGCGGGCATCCTGTCGCTGTCGCAGTTCAGCACGACAGCCATCGCCGGCCAGTCGCAGACGAACCTCAACGTCATCGCTGCCGTCGTCATCGGCGGAACGTCGCTGTTCGGCGGCTACGGTGGCATCTTCGGAACCGTCGTCGGCCTCTTCATCCCCGCCGTGCTCCAGAACGGCTTCGTCATCACCGGGGTTCAGCCGTTCTGGCAGCAGGTCGCTGTCGGAGCCGTGCTGATCATCGCGGTGTACATCGACCAGGTTCGCCGTGCCGCAGGTGCGCGCGGCGGATCATCGAGCCTCTGGCGACATCTCTTCGCCAGCAGGAAGCAGTAGGAAACCCCGCACCTGAATCACCTCAAGCACCAACACCAGAAAAGAGAAGGAATCACAATGATGTGGAAGAAGACAGCACTCACCGGCCTCGCACTCGCGGGCACGGCGGCGCTTTTCCTCACCGGCTGCTCGAGCTCGGGCAGCACCGACAGCACCTCGGCGGCCGGCGGCGACGGAGACTACAAGATCTCCTTCGTGCAGGGCGTCGCGGGTGACGAGTTCTACATCTCGATGCAGTGCGGTATCGAGGCAGCGGCCAAGGACGCCGGCGCCACCGTCACCACGCAGGGCCCCGAGAAGTTCGACCCGACCCTCCAGAAGCCGCTGATCGACTCCGTCGTCGCCTCCAAGCCCGACGCGCTGCTCGTCGCCCCGACCGACGTCTCGGCCATGCAGGCCCCGCTGCAGGCAGCTGCCGACGCCGGCATCAAGGTCGTGCTCGTCGACACCACCGTCGAAGACCCCTCGTTCGCGGTGTCGGCGATCGCCTCCGACAACAAGGGCGGCGGAGCCGCGGCGTTCGACGCCATCAAGGAAGCACACCCCGACGGCGGCAAGGTGCTCGTCGTCTCGATCGACCCGGGCATCTCCACCTCGGATGCTCGTGCCGAAGGCTTCCAGGAGGCCGTCGAGGCCGACAGCGACTTCGAGTTCCTCGGCATCCAGTACAGCCACAACGAGCCGGCCACCGCTGCCGAGATCGTGACCGCCGCGCTGCAGAAGGACCCCGACATCGTCGGCATCTTCGCCGCCAACCTGTTCGCCGCCGAGGGCACCGCCACCGGCGTGCAGCAGGCAGGCAAGCAGGGTGACGTGACCGTCGTCGGCTTCGACGCCGGCCCCGCCCAGGTCGAGCAGCTGAAGAACGGCGTCGTGCAGGCGCTCGTCGCTCAGGAGCCCGCCACCATCGGCAAGGACGGCGTCGAGCAGGCCATCAAGGCGCTGAAGGGCGAGTCGACCGAGAAGGAGATCCAGACCGGCTTCACCGTCATCACCCAGGACAACCTGGACGGCGAGGGCGCCGACGCGGTCTACCAGAGCAAGTGCTGAGTTAGTTGCACCTGATGAAGGCCCGGTCGCTGTCGCGGCCGGGCCTTCACCTTGTGCCGGGTGGGAGCGGCCCGTAGCGCTCCACTGCCGGCACGTCATCTCTCAGGGGGCTCGACCTCTCAGGGGGTGAGGGTGCCGAGCAGGCGGGTGATCTCGACGGCGACGGCGGCGCGCGCCGGGGCGAAGTACTTGCGAGGGTCGACGAGGGCCGGGTCGGCGTCGAGAGCCTCGCGCACCGCGCGGGTGAAGACACCGTTGATGTGCGTCGAGATGTTGATCTTGCGCATCCCGTTCTCGAGGGCGGTGACGATGTCGGCATCGCTCACGCCGCTCGAGCCGTGCAGCACCAGGGGTACGGGAACCGCCGCGGCGAGCTCGGCGATGAGGTCGAAGTCGAGCGAGGCGCTCCGCGAGGTCATCGCATGGGAGCTGCCGACCGCCACCGCCAGACCGTCGACGCCGGTGGCCTCGACGAACGCGACCGCCTCGGCGGGATCGGTGCGCACGCCCGGGGTGTGGGCGCCGCCCTTGCCGCCGATCGCGCCGAGCTCGGCCTCGACCCACACCCCATGAGCATGCGCTCGGCGCGCGACCTCCGCGGTGCGGGCGACGTTCTCGGAGTAGGGGAGTGTCGCCGCGTCGAACATCACCGAGGTGGCGCCGAGCTCGATGGCCTCCCAGACGAGGGCTTCGTCTTCGGCGTGGTCGAGGTGCACGGCCACCTCGACCGATGCCGCCGCCGCGACCTCGAGACTCGCCCGGGTGATCGGGGCGAGACCTCCGTGGTACTTCGCCGCGTTCTCCGAGATCTGCAGCACGACCGGCCGGCCCGCGGCCTCGGCCCCGGCGACGATCGCCTCGGCGTGCTCGAGCTGGATGACGTTGAACGCCAGCACGGAGCGCTCATGATCGAGGATGTCGCCGGTGGAGACGAGGCTCATACGTGGATTCCCTTCGGGATGGAGGTGGAGCGGCTGCCGGGATGCTCCCCGGCGAGAACGAGTTCGGGACCGTCGTCTTCGACGCGAGCGGCGAGTTCGGTGTCGAGCCTCGTGTCGGTGACGACGGTGTCGAAGCGGTCGAGGGTGGCGAAGCGGCTGAACGACGGGCTGTCGAACTTGGAGGCAAGCACGGCGAGGATGCGGTGGCCGGCCGCGCCGAGCATCCGTTCTTTCACGGCGGCCTCTTCAGGCACGGTGGTGAACGCGCCGCGCCCGGGGGTGACACCGTTGGCGCCGAGCACGGCGGCGTCGACCTGGAGCTCGGTCAGGCGTTGCTCGGTGGCGGCGCCCACCACGGCCTGGGTGACGGCGCGCACCCGGCCGGGGAGCAGCAGTGCGTCGAGGCGAGGGTGCCTCGCGAGCAGGAGGGCGACCGGCAGGCTCGTGGTGACGACGAGGAGGGAGCCGCCCGTCGCTCGGGCGGCGAGCGTTCGGGCGATCTCGAGCGTCATCGTGCCGGAGTCGAGCAGCACGGAGCCCTCCTCGGGCAGCACGGCGACAACGGCCTCGGCGACGGCGCGGCGCTCGGCCGACTCGGCGAGCCCGCGGAGGGAGAGGGGGCTCTCGAACGGCGCCCGTGCAGTGAGCACCGCGCCTCCATGCCGACGGCGGAGCAGCCCTCGTCGCTCCAAGGCGCCGAGGTCGCGCCGCACGGTCTCAGGGGTCACCTCGAGGAGCTCGACGAGGTGCTGGACGGACACCTCGCCGCCCGTGCGACGGGCGGCGTCGAGGATCGCGGCGTGTCGCTCCGCTGGGTACATCATGGCTCCGCCGATCGATCGAGACGGCCCGATTCTATCCGATCGACGACGATTCGGGCTAGTGAAATGTGGGATTGGGTGGGTAAGCTGATCGAAACCGACGCTTTCGGGCATCCGGAGGCCTCGTCGTCCCACCTCGTGAGGAAGAAGCACACCATGCCCGCACCCGGCCCCCGACACCTGCTCGGCGTCGACGTCGGCCAGACCGCCGTCAAGGCCGTCGTGCACGACGAGTCATTGCGCCCCGTCGGGGTGGGGCGTCGGTCGAGCCCGGTCGACCGCGAGGTCCCCCGCTTCGCCGAGCGGTCGCAAGACGCGCTGTGGGCGGCGGCCGCCGGAGCGATCTCCGAGGCCGTCACCGCCTCGGGCGTCGATCCCGCTTCCATCGCGGCGGTCGGCATCACCGGCCACGGCGACGGGCTCCACCTCGTCTCGGCCGACGGCACCCCGGTCGGCCCGGCGATCACGGCGATGGACTCGCGCGCGCACGTCGAAGCCGCGCAGCTCGCCGCCGACGAGGAGCGGATGCGCGTGGTGCTCGGCCGCTCAGGCCAGGAGCCCACTCCCGGCGCGGCCGGCAACCTGCTGCGGTGGCTGCTCGAGCACGACCCCGAACGCATCGCTCGCGCCGATGCGATGCTGTTCTGCAAAGACGTCATCCGGCTGCGGCTCACCGGCGTCATCGCCACCGACTACTCCGACGCGACGGCATCGTTCCTCGACACGGCGACAGCGGAATGGAGCGGGGAGATCGTCGAGGCCTACGGGCTGCCCGACTCGCTGATGCGCCTTCTCCCGCCACTGCACCCGAGCGGAGACGTCGTGGGTGCGGTGCTCCCTGAGGCTGCGGCAGCGACCGGGCTGACGGTCGGCACGCCGGTCGTCGCCGGGTTGCACGACGTGCAGGCTGCCGCGATCGGCATGGGGGCGCTCGAGCCCGGGCGGCTCGCGATCGTCGCCGGGTCGTTCAGCACCAACGGCGTCACCACCACGCGCGACGACGTCGACCCGCGGTGGCAGTCGAGGCTCTCGATCACGCCCGAGCTGCGCATCGCGATGTCGACCTCCGCGACCGCGTCGCCTGCCCTCAACTGGGTGCTGCGGATGCTCGGGGCACATGACGACGCGGCCCGCGACCTCCTGTTCGCCGAGGCCGCGGCGCTCGACCCCGAGGAGCAGGTGCCGCTCGTGCTGCCCTTCCTCGTCGACTCGCCGCTCGGCGCCGACAGCTCGGCGGCTCTCGCGGGAGTGCGAGGATGGCACACGCCCGCCCACGTGCTGCGAGGCGCACTCGAAGGCATCGCGCTCATGCACGTCTGGCACACCAGGGCGCTCGGTGAGAGGTTCGACTGGGAGCAGCCCGTCGTGCTCGGCGGAGGCATCGCCCGGGCGCCCCTCTACGTGCAACTCGTCGCCAACGCGCTGCGCTCGCCGGTCGTCGTGGTGCAGAACGAGGAAGCGGGGGCGTTCGGTGCCGCTGCCGTCGCGGGGGCGGCCGTCGGGGTGTTCGAGTCGGTGTCGGCGGCTCAGGAGCTCGTCGAACGGTCGTCGCCTGTCCTGCCGACCGAGGAGTCGGCGGCCTACTGGGCCGGGGTCATCCGGTCGTTCGACGAAGCGACCGCGGCGCTCACGCCGTGGTGGCGTGCGCGGGCCGCCGTGTCTTCGGAGGCCGGGCGGTGAGCGGCCTCGGAAGGGCGAGCGGCCTCGGAAGCACCGTCCGGCGGAGGCGGGAAAGCATCCTCAGCGAGCTCGCTCAGCACGGGCGGGTCGAGGTGGCGCAGCTCGCCCGCTCGCTCGACGTCGCCGAGGAGACCGTGCGGCGCGACCTCAGCGCGCTCGAGGCAGCGGGTGCCTTGCTCCGGGCTCACGGAGGTGCCGTGCCGGCCGACCTGGGTGCCGACCCCGAGACGAACCTGCGTCTGGGGCCGGTCGACTTCGTGACCGCCGACGCGGCGGGCGTCGCCGTGGCGATCCGCTCTGCGGCTGCGTCTGCGGGCGCGGGCGCGAGCGGGTCTCCGGCGGAGACGGCGGAGGCGCATCGCCGGGTCGGAGAGGTCGCCGCCGCCGTCGTCGAGCTGCTGCCCGACGCCGGGGCGCTCTACCTCGACGGTGGGCCGGTGAGCGAGGCGATCGCTTCACGCCTCCGCGAGGAACGGCGGCTCACCATCCTGACCGCGTCGGTGCCGGTGGCGCTCGCCGCCGCCGAGTCGTCAGACCCGGGTGAGGTGCATCTGCTCGGCGGGCGTGTCGGCGTCGACGGAGCGACCGAGGGGCCGTGGGCCAGAAGCGGCGCGGAGGGCCTCCGCCTCGCCATGGCGGTGTTCGACGGAGGGCAAGGACTGCCAGGAAGCGCCGTTCTCGCCACCGATCCCGAGGCGGCGGCTCTGGCGGAGGCACTTGCGACCTCGGCCGAGCGGGTGGTGCTGGTCTATCCGGGCGTGCATCGGAGTGCGCACGGATCGTCGTCGGCGTGGCTGACCTCGTTGCCGCTGTCCGCCGTCGACACCGTGGTCGCGCATCCGTTCGCGCTCGCCGGCGCTGCCGACGGAGAGCCGGTGAGCGATGAGATGCCCAGACATGACGGCCGCCCCGCGCACGACGAGGTGTCAGACCGGAGCCGGCAACTGGCCGGTGAGCTGCGAGAACGGGGCATCGACCTGGTCATGGCAGGAAGAGCGGCATGAGCGCCCGAGCTCCCCGGCGCGGGATCGTGACCCTCACACCCGCGCCGGCCATCGATCTCACCTACCGGGTCGAGGCACTCGAACTCGGAGACGTGAACCGCGCGCTCGAGGTGACCACTGAACTGAGCGGCAAGGGCGTGAACGTGGCGAGGGCTGTGGCGCTGTCGCCGGTGCCGGTGGCGGCCGTGCTCGCGCTCGGCGCCCAGGGCGAGGCGCTCGCCCGGGAGGGCGGGTTCGAGCACCTGCTCGCAGGCGTACCCGACACCGGGCGCACCCGGGTGAACACCACGCTGCTCGATGCGAGCGGCACCACCACGAAGGTGAACGAGTCGCCGGTCGCCGTCGAGCCGGCGCTCTGGGGCAGAATCGCCGCGCGCACGGAGCGCGAGCTCGATCGGCTCGACGCCGAATGGCTCGTGGTGTCGGGGTCGATCCCGGCGCTCGCCGGCAGCGGTGAACCCGTGCCCTTTCTCGACGTCGTGCACCGCGCGGCAGATCGCGGGGTGCGGGTCGCCGTCGACACCGCGGGCGCGTCGCTGCGTCGGGTGGTCGACGACCTCGCCCCGGTGGCCCTCCTGAAGCCCAACACGCACGAGCTCGCAGAACTCACGGGCCGCGAGCTGCGCACCATCGGCGACGTCGCCGATGCGGCGTTCCGCCTCCACGACGCGGGGTGCGACATCGTCTACGTGAGCATGGGGTCTGACGGGGCGCTCGCCGTCTCGGCGAGCGGGGTGCTCCGCGCCCACGCACCCGCCACCGTGGTGAACACGGCAGGAGCGGGTGACGCATCGCTCGCCGGGTTCCTCGTCGGCGCCCTGGGCGAAGGGGCAGGCCCACCCGCCGCCGGAGTCGGTCTCGGCGCAGGGCTGCTCGGAGCGGCCTCCCCGCGCAGGCCCACCGCGCTCCCCGATGTCGCGGCAGGCCTGCTCCTCGCGGCATCGTGGGGTGCCCACGCGGTGATGCAACCCACCACGCTCCTCTCCTCGATCACCGCCGCACCCACGGCCACCCTCGACCTCGACCCCGACCCCACCACCCCCCTCCGCGAGCCCGCCACCCCCTAGCGACCAGGGTGCGCGGGGCGGCCCGCGCTCAGTGGATGCGGCCCACGAGTTCGCGATAGGGGTCGAGGCGTTCGTCGGCGGGGTCGAGGTCGGTGACGAGGGTGTCGATGCGATCGAGGGTGAGGGCACGTACGCGCGCTCGCGATTGCAGCTTCGTCGAGTCGACGGCGAGGATCACCGTCGCGGAAGCCCGGGCCATCGCATCCTTCACGGCGGCCTGGGCGAGGGTGCTCTCACTGGTGCCGCTCTCGCCGTGCACACCGAGCGCCGAGATGACGCTCGCGTCGAAGTGGAAGGCGCCGAACGCCGAGAGCGTGAGCGCGCCCACCAGGCTGAGGTTCTGCTCCTCGCGCTCGCCGCCGGTGAGGTACGCGCGCACGCCGCCGAGCCGCGCGAGCGACTCGAAGGCGCTGAGACCGTTGGTCACCACGGTGAAGCGACTGTCGGCGGGGAGCGCGTCGGCAAGGACGTAGGCGGTCGTCGACGAATCGAGTCCGACCGCCCCTCCGTCGGGCAGGAGCGGCACGATCTTCTCGGCGATGCGCTCCTTCGCCCGCAGGTTGCGCCCCTGCCGGGCACCGAAGGCGTCGGCCTCCACCGGCACGATCCCGCCCCGCACCCGCCGCACCCGCCCGATGCTCTCGAGCACCTCGAAGTCGCGCCGGATGGTCATCGGATGCACGCCCCACAACTGCGCCGCCTCCGACAGGTGGAGGCCGCCGCGTTCGCTCGCGAGGTCGAGGAGGGCGGCGCGGCGGGTCTCGCCGTCGAGGGTTCCTTTGAGTGCCATGCGCGTTCCTCCGCTCGAGATCTCGACACCACCTTGCCGGATGTTGTGCGGCAATGCTACATTTCACACGAAATAACATTCATCGCTCCGCGCTCACGAGGATGTGACATGCCCGCACCGCACGCTGCCTACGCCGCCGTCGACCTCGGCGCGTCGAGCGGGCGGGTGATGCTCGGCTTCGTCGAGCGCGGCAGCGGCGCCGCCGACGCAGGAGACGGCAGCTCCACCTCTCGCAGGGCCGGCGCGGCCTCCGGCGCGCACGGAACGAGCGCGGGCGTCACCCACCGCGCCGCCACCAACCCCGAGCCCGGCCGGGTGCGCATGCTCGAGGTGCACCGCTTCCCCAACGGCCCGCTCCCCTCCTCGCTCGCGAGCGGTGAGACGCTGCGGTGGGACGCCGAGCGTCTGTTCGAGGCGACCCTCGACGGCCTCGCGATCGCCGCATCCGTCGCCCGGGAGCACGGACGCGAGCTCGCCGGCATCGGCATCGACAGCTGGGGCGTCGACTACGGGCTCCTCGACGCCGCCGGCCGCTTCGACGGCACCGTCGAGCACTACCGTGGGGCGCCCGCGGGCGCCCCGGCCGACGCCGACGCCGTCGTCGCTCCACGTCGGTCGTACGCCGTCAGCGGCGTTCCTCCGCAGACCATCAACACCTCGTACCGACTCCGTGCCGCCGCGCTCTCGCGCGACGAGACCCGCGCCTCCGGCACCGTCGTGCTCGTGCCCGATCTCTGGGTGTGGCTGCTGAGCGGTGCGCTCGGCGCCGAACGCACGATCGCCTCCACCACCCAGCTGCTGGAGGCGCGCTCCGGTGAGTGGTCGCGCGAGCTCATCGAGGCGTGGGGTCTCGGCTCGTTCACGTTCCCCGAGCCAGCGGATGCCGGCAGCCTCGCCGGGTACACGCTTCCGCACATCTCGCGACGGCTGGGTGTCGAGCATCCGGTCGCCGTCTATCGCGTGGCGGGTCACGACACGGCATCGGCGCTCGCGTTCGCGACGCCGGGCGACGGGCAGCTGCTCGTCTCGAGCGGGAGCTGGTCTGTGGCCGGGGTGAGTCTCGCCGCACCGCAGCTCGACGAGTCCGCACTGGCCGCCGACCTCACCAACGAGCGCAGTGTCGGCGAGCAGACCCTGCTGCTGCGCAACCTCTCGGGCATGTGGCTGCTGGTGGAGTGCGTGCGCGAGTGGTCGGAGGAAGACGGGCGGATGCTCGACCCAGTCGCTCTCGTGCGTGAGGCCGCCGCACGCGACGACCTCGGAGCGCCGGTGTTCGACGTGGGCGACCCGCGGCTGGTGGCGCCCGGCGCCATGCCCCAGCGCATCGCCCAGCTCTGCGCGGAAGCGGGCGGTGTCGCGCCCGAGGGCCGCATCGGCACGGTGCGGAGCATCATCGAGAGCCTCGCCGTCGCCTACGCCGAGACGGCACGCTCATTCGGCACAGTGCTCGGCGAACCACTCGTCTCGGTGCGCATCGTGGGCGGTGGCTCGCAGAACGAGCTCCTGTGCCGCCGCACCGCCGAGCTCGCAGGGCTGCCCGTCGTGGCGGGCCCTGCCGAAGCATCGGCCTTCGGCAACCTCGCGGTGCAGCTCGTCGCCGCAGGGGAGTTCGCCGATCTCGAGGCGGTGTACGCGGCCGGCGGCGACGCCGGGGGAGTGACCGCCCGCTACGAGCCCGACCGCCCCTTCGTCGTCGACCGCTCCGAAAGGACCACCGTCTCGTGACCACCCCGACCCCCGCCACCCGCGACCAGGCACTCGCCGCGCTGACCGAGCTCTCGCGTGAGCTCGGCCGCCCCGACCGCGCGTGGGCGGTACTCGCCGAGGGCAACACCTCGGTCGCCCTCGGCGGCGACAGCGGCAGCATGCTCGTGAAGGCCTCGGGGGCGTCGATGGCGATCGCGGTACCCGACGACTTCGTCGAGGTGCGCATCGCCGAGGTTCTCGCCCTGGTCGACGCGTCTGCCGCGGATGCGGATGCGGATGCAGCCGACGACGCAGCAGCCGCCGACGCCGCAGCCGCCGACGCCGCCGACGACGAGGCCGTGCGGGAGCTCTTCTCCGCGGCGTCCGACGGTGGCCGCCGCCCCTCCGTCGAGGCCCTCCTCCACGCCGTCTGTCTCGATCTCCCCGGTGTCGAGGCAGTGGGGCACACGCATCCGATTCCCGTGAACGGGCTGCTCTGCTCACCGCAGGCGCCGCTCCTCGTGGCGGGCTCCCTCTTCCCCGACCAGATCGTGGTGCTCGGCACCGACCCGCTGCTGGTGCCCTACATCGACCCCGGGCTGAAACTCGCCAGAGAGGTGAGACGGATGCTGCGCGAGCGTGTCGCCTCGACGGGCTCGGTTCCCAAGGTCGTCTACCTCGCCAACCACGGCATGTTCGCGCTCGGCGCGAGCACCGCCGAGGTGCTGCAGATCACCGAGATGGCCGTGAAGGTCGCGACCGTGCTGCTGCACACGCTGTCTGCGGGCGGTCCGGTGTTCCTCGACGACGCCCAGGTGGCCCGCATCGACACCCGCCCCGACGAGCTGCTTCGCCGCGCCGCGCTGGCGTCGGCATCGAAACCCGCCCGCAACGACGCGGCACCAGCATCCGTGCCCTCCCGCACCACCGCCCTCTCGAACGGAGCCGACCGATGAGCCCTCTCGCCCACGACGACCCCGCCGCGGCCCACGCGGCTCACGCGGCCCACGCCGGCGGCTCGGGCAGCCTCGCCGGGCGCGTCGCGCTCATCACCGGCGGCAGCTCGGGCATCGGCCGCGCCTACGCGCAGGCGCTCTCGGCCGAGGGTGCGAAGCTCGTTCTGGTGGGGCGCTCCGAGGATCGCCTGCGCCAGGTCGCCGACACGTTGCCCGGGGAGACCCGCGTCGTCGCGGGTGACGTCGCCGACTACTCAGTCTCGGTCGAGGCCGTGCGGGTCGCCGTCGACGAGTTCGGACGACTCGACGACGTGCTCGCGAACGCGGGCCTGTACATCGGCGGCGACTTCGCCGACACCGACCCGGGCACCATGGAGCAGCTGGTCTCGGTGAACGTGTTCGGGGCGATGGCGACCGTGCGTGCGGCGCTGCCGCGCCTCATCGAGCAGGGCTCCGGCGACGTGCTGGTGACGAGCTCGGTCTCGGGTCACCAGGACATCCACTGGGAGCCGGTCTACTCGGCCACGAAGCACGCGACCCAGTCGTTCGTGCACACACTGCGCCGCCAACTCGTGGGCACGGGCGTTCGTGCCGGGGCGATCGGGCCCGGGGTCGTGCTCAACGAGCTGTGGGGCTTCGCCGAGGGTGCCGACGGGGTCGACCAGAAGGTCGGCGATCGCACGGGCATCCGTTCGGAGGACGTCGCCGAAGCCGTGCTGTTCATGCTCACGAGGCCGCGGCACGTGACCATCCGCGACCTCGTGATCCTGCCGACCGACCAGGAAATCTGAGCCGGCCGAACCGGCCGACGACCATGACAGCGACGAACTCGACGAAGGAGACGTGATGTTCGAAGATCTGAAGGGCCGCACCGCGGTCGTGACCGGAGGCGCCCGAGGCCTCGGCTACTCATTGGCGACGGCGCTGGCGGGCCAGGGCGTGAACGTCGCACTCGTCGACCTGCTGCCCGCGGTGGAGCAGTCGGCCGAACGGCTCGCCGCCCGGTTCGGGGTCGAGGCCCGCGGCTACGTCGTCGACGTCACCGACAGCGTCGCGCTCGACGCGGTGTTCGGCGAGGCCGAGTCAGCACTCGGCACGGCGTCGCTGCTCGTGACCGCCGCCGGCATCACGATCTGGGGTGACAGCGTCGACGTCGCGCCGGAGACCTGGCGCAAGGTGCTGGCGGTGAACCTCGACGGCACCTTCTTCGCCGCCCAGTCGTTCGCCCGCCGGGCGCTCGCTGCAGGCATCCCCTCGTCGGCGGTGTTCATCTCGTCGATGTCGGCGTTCATCGTGAACCAGCCGCAGTTCCAGGCCTCGTACAACTCCTCGAAGGCAGCGGTCAGCCATCTCGCGGCGTCGCTGGCCGTCGAGTGGGCGCCCTCGCGCATCCGGGTGAACGCCATCGCCCCGGGGTACTTCCTCTCCGACATGACCCGCGAGTTCACCGAGGCGAACCCCGACCTCGCCGCCCGGTGGATCGGCACCATCCCCGCCGGTCGCATGGGCGAACCGGAAGACCTTCACGGGCTCGTCGTGTACCTGGCCTCGGATGCGTCGTCGTACCTCACCGGGCAGAGTCTCGTCATCGACGGGGGCTACACAGCGGTCTGAGGGCGTCTCTGACCGTCGACCCGTCACGATCCGCCCCTACCGCGGCAGGAGGGGGCGGATCGTGACGGGTCGATCAGGCGCGAGCCCCCGCGCCGCCGCGCCCGCGGCCCGCGCGCACCAGCGGGATGACCTGCTCACCGAAGCGCTGCAGCTCCTCGAGGGCGGGGGAGAACTGCAGCAGCAGCGTGTCGACGCCCACCGCCTCGAACTCCAGGATGCGCTCAGCCACCTGCCCGGGCGTGCCCACGAAGCCGGGGCGGAGGCCGCGGTTCGAGACCGAGTAGTCCTTGAGGTCGACGCGGGTGTCGAGCTGCGACTTGCTCACGAAGTCCTGGTAGGACTCATAGGCGGCGCCGTGGCGCACATCCGTGATGCGGTCGAGCTCGGCCTGGGCCTCCGCCTCGGTGTCGCGCACGATCGCGAAGCCCGCCATGCCGAAGCGCTCGAACGGTTCGCGCCCCGCCTCGGCGCGACGGCGCCGCATGTCGGCGATCTTCGCGGCGAGCTCGTCGACGGTGCCGCCGTGGGTGAGGTAGGCGTCGGCGAACCCGGCGATCGCCGTGCGGCCCGCCTCGCTCTCGCCGCCCGCGTACACCAGCGGTACGACCTCGGGCTTGGGTTCGAGATAGGTGCCGTCGAGCGTGAAGTGGTCGCCGTGGTGGGTGTACGGGGTCTCGCTCCACAGCCCCCGCAGCACCTCGACGTACTCGGCGGTGAGGGCGTAACGGTCGTCGTGCTCCCGGAACTCGACGCCGTACTGCCGCGCCTCCTCGGCCCACCACGCCGACACGACGTTGAGGGTGAGCCGCCCTTCGGCGACGGCCTGCATGGTCGCCGCCTGTTTCGCCGTGAGGGCCGGCGGGTGGTAGCTCGGTCGCAGCGCCACCATGAGCTCGAGGGTCGAGGTGACGGCGGCGAGCGCGGTGGTCGTCGCCCACGCGTCGAAGGTGGGGCCGGCGAACCCGCGGATGTCGTTGAGGTTGAGCTCCGGCACCAGTGTGAGGTCGAACCCGCCCGCTTCTGCGGCGCGAGCGATCTCGGCGAGGTGCGGGAAGGTCAGCGGCGTTCCCTCGTCGTCGACGTTGCGCAGCCATCCGCCGAACATCGGCGTCCAGTAGCCGAATCTCATGCTGCGACCGCCGAGACCGCGGCGAGTTCCGCGCCGAGGAACCGGGCGAGCGCGGCCGCTGCAGACCGGCTCGTCACCGCCTCGACGTCGGGGCTGTAGTTCGTGTTGGTGTTGATGTCGTAGGGGAGCGTGCGCCCGTCGGCGGTCTCGAAGAACTCCACGCCGGCCACCTCGACTCCCTGCTCGGCCAGGAAGGCCTCGAGTGCGACGACGAGCGGATGCTCGGCCGACACCTCCACGCGCTCACGGAACAGACCGGCAGGCTCCGCCACCGCCCCGGGCTCGGGCACCGCGCAGGCCTCGGCGGGGCACAGCTCGAACGAGCCCGCCGAGGTGTCGACCTCGACCGCGTAGACGAACCGGCCGCCCACGAACTCCGCCCGGGTGACGAAGGGCGCCGCAGTGACGACGTACTCCTGCAGCAGGGTGATGCCGTCGACGGGATGCTCGAACTCCGGCCCGTCGACGTAGGCGTCGAACTCGGCGAGGGTGTCGAAGCGCCGCACGCCGAGGCCCTTGCCGCCCTGGTTGTGCTTCGTGATGAAGGGCAGTGGCAGCTCGCGGGCGCGCGCCTTCAGATCGCCGGTGCCGAACACGACGACGGTGTGGGGCACCTCGAACCCGGCCGCCCGGAGCGCCGTGTACTGTGCCGCCTTGCTCACCTCGAGCTCCACCGCGCGGCTGCCGTTCACCACCCGGCGCCCCCACGACTCGAGCCAGCGCAGCACCGCGCGGGCCTGCTCCTTCGCGTGCTCGTGGCCGCGGGTGTGCGACGAGGCGCTCAGCCGCGACCAGAACACACCGTGCGGCGGCTCGGCCGAGAGGTCGATCGACCCGCCGGTGAGGGGCCATTCGCGGTGCGCCACCCCGGCCGCGTCGAGTGCGGCGGCGAGCGGGGGAATCCACTCCTCGTTCTCGTGGAGGATGTGCACGGCGGGCGTGTCGGCGGTGGGACGTGTCATGCGCTGGGGTTCCTCGTGGTCGGGTTCTTCGATCGTCGCACGGATCGCCGCTGCGCCCGTCGCCGCCCGTCACACGACGACGCGCGGCGGCCGGCGCGCGGCCCCACCTCCGCGTCGCGCTCGCCGCTCCGGGTCACTGCGCCCCACCCCCGTCCTGAGCCGGGCCGCATCTGCTCCGGCTTGCCGGAGTGCATCGGGCTCAGCGCGGGCGCGTCACCTCGGCGAGCAGCTCCAGCACATGTCCGTACTCCTCGCCGGTGGCGCGGGACATGCCGAGCTCGCAGGTGCGGTTGCAGCTCGCGTGGGCCGTGGCGCCCGCAGCCCGCACCTGGGCCGCCTGTGCGGCGGTGGCCGAGGCGGTGAGCTCGGGGTGGAGCATCCCTCGGTCTCCGGCGAAGGCGCAGCATCCCCAGTCGTCGGGAACCACGACGCTCTCGGCGACGGCCCCCGCCACGGCGGTGAGCTGCGGGTTGATGCCGAGCCTCGTCGACGAGCAGGTGGGATGCAGCGCGAGCGAGTCGATGCGCTCATGCTCGGGCAGCAGCGGCAGGATGCGCGTCGCGACGAAGTCGACGGCGTCGATTACGCGCATCGGGGGTCGGGCGGTGTCGGCCTCGATCTGGTGCAGGATGCCCTCCGTGCACGACGACGCGTCGCAGACCACGGGCAGCTCCCCGTCGCGGGTCGCGCGGCGCAGGCTCGCGAGCACCCGTTCGCGCATGACCGCGGCACCGTCGGGCAGACCCTTCGACGACCACGGCGTGCCGCAGCAGAGGGAGTCGACATCGTCGGGGAGCACGAGCGTGATGCCGGCGCGCTCGCACAGCTCCTCGAAGCTCCGCTGCACCCCCTCTCCCACGGGGCCGAACATGGTGTTGACGCACGCGGGGAGGTAGACCGCCTCGGCGACTGCCGCACCCGCGGCGCCCGTCTCGCCCGAGGTGCCCCCCGCATCCGTCGTCACCTCCGCACCCGTCGTGCTTGCCGCATCCCTCGACGCACCGGCGCCCGCGCCGGTGGGCCCGAAGATCGAGTTCTTCGAGCGCTTGCGCCCGCCGGCGGGCAGCTCGGGAGACCACAGCGGCAGCACGTCGTCGCCCACCACGGCACGCCCGAGCTTGTTGACGCCGCTCACCACGGGCGCGAGCGGGGCCGGGATCTTGTCAGCGATCGTGAGCGCCGCCGACGCCACCGCCGTCGTGCCGGCCCAATGCGCGGAGGCCTGCTTCCAGACCGCCTTCTCGGAACCCGCGTGCCCCGTCTTGCGGAGCCGCCGCACCAGGTCGCCGGTGTTGATCAGCACGGGGCACGCGGTCTGGCACATGCCGTCGACGGCGCATGTCTGCACGCCGTCGTAGCCGTAGTCGTCCTCGAGCTCGGCGGCGAGGGCGTGATCGCCGTCGGCGGTCGCCGTCGCGATGGCGCGCTTCACGACGATGCGCTGGCGCGGCGTGAGGGTGAGGTCGCGGCTCGGGCACACCGGCTCGCAGTAGCCGCACTCGACGCAGCGGTCGGCCTCGGGCTCGATGGTGGGCGTGCGCTTGATGTCGCGGAGGTGCACGGCGGAGTCGTCGGTGATGATGACGCCGGGGTTGAGCATCCGTGCCGGGTCGCAGAGAGCCTTGAGCTCGAGCATCACCTGGTAGAGCTCGTCGCCGTACTGCCGCCTCACGTAGGGCGCCATGACCCGGCCGGTGCCGTGCTCGGCCTTCAGCGAACCGCCCTCGCCGAGCACGAGGTCGACCATGTCCTCGGTGAACGACTCGTAGCGGTCGAGCCCCTCGCCCTCGAACAGGTCGGTGAGCATGAAGTGGATGTTGCCGTCTTTCGCGTGCCCGAAGATGACGCTGTTCTCGTAGCCGTAGCGGTCGAACAGCACGCTCAGCTCGGTGCAGGTGCGGGCGAGGGAGTCGACCGGAACGACGACGTCTTCGAGCAGCGCGGTGGTGCCCGAGGGGCGGGCGCCCGCGACGGTGGCGTAGAGCCCCTTGCGCAGGTGCCAGAGCGTCGCGCGGGTGGTGGCGTCGGCGCTCAGCACCGCGGGTGCCGCGAGGTCGAGGTCGGCGAGGAGGCGCTCACCGGTGGCCTGTGCGTCGGCCAGTTCGGCCGTGCTGGCGGCCTGGTACTCCACCAGCAGGGCGGCCTGCGCCACGACGTCGAGATCGCGGATGGCGGTGGGCGCATCGGCCTCGGACTTGCCGACCCGGAGCGACTGCGCATCCATCAGCTCGACCGCGGAGGCGCCGGTGGCGACGATACCGGGGAGGGCCTCGTTCGCGGCGCGCAGGTCGTCGAAGACGACGAGTCCGGTGGCGAGGTGCGGATGCAGGGGCAGCGTGCGGAACACGGCCTCGGCCACGAAGCCCAGCGTTCCCTCGCTGCCGATGACGAGCCGCGCGAGCAGTTCGGCGGGCTCGTCGTGGTCGAGGAAGGAGTTGAGGCCGTAGCCCATGGTGTTCTTCATCGAGAACTGGTGCTCGAGGATGCGCACCGACTCCGGGTTGCCGCGCACGCGGTCGCGCAGGCGCTCGAGCCCCGCGAAGAGCTCGGGCTCGTCGTGACGGAGGCGCTCGTTCGCGTCGGGTGCCGCGGTGTCGACGACGGTGCCGCTCGGCAGCACGACGGTCATCGACAGGAGCGTGCGATAGGTGTTGCCGGTGGTGCCGCACGACATGCCGCTGGAGTTGTTCGCGACCACGCCCCCGATCGTGCACGCCGCCTCGCTCGCCGGGTCGGGGCCGAGCTTGCGGCCATGGCGGGCGAGCCGGGCGTTGACCTGCCGCACGGTGGCGCCGGGTTGCACGCGCACGACGAGTCCGTCGTCTTCGATCGTGATGCGGCGGAAGTGGCGGCGCACGTCGACCAGCACGCCGTCGGTGACGCCCTGGCCGCTGAGGCTCGTGCCGCCGGAGCGGAGGGTGAGCTTGGTGCCCGACTCGGCGCTCGCGCGGAGCAGGCGCCCGACCTCGGCGGCGTCTTTCGCGATGACGAACGCTTCGGGTACGAGGAGGAAGTGGGAGGCGTCGTGGGCGTTCGCGTGCAGGTCGATGGCGCGGGTGCTGACGCGGGCCGGGTCGGCGAGGGCGGTGGCCATTGCGGTGGCGGTTGCGGTGGCGGTGGACGTGGATCTGGTCTCGGCAACAGCCGAGGTGGCCGCGGCGGGGGTGTTCGAGGAGGAAGCGGATGCGCGACGCTGCGTCATGGAAGGCCGATCGGTCGTGAAGGTGAAAAAGGGAAATCTTGTCGGACAAGTTTACTTGTATAGCGTGGTGCTTTCGCTAGTCTTGAGACGCATCCGTCGAGCATGGGAGGAGTGGCTGTGACCAGCACCGAGGCGAACCCACCGCCCGTGGTGCGCGAGTTGCGCACGGTCTCCGCGGTCGATGCCGTCGGCGACGACCTGCGGCGGCGCATGTTCGCGGGGGAGCTCGTGGGCGGCGAGCTGCTCAAGGAGGCGGTGGTCGCGGCGGAGTACGGCGTGTCGCGGTCGACGGCGAAGGCGGCGATCGAGAAGCTGACCGCCGAGGGGTTGCTCGAGCGGTCGGCGAACCGCTCGGCGCGGGTTCCGCGGCTGACTGCCGCCGACGTGCACGACATCTACCGCACCCGCCTGCGTCTCGAGAGCTCGGCGCTGCGCGAGCTCGCCGCCGCGCGCCGCGCGCCACGCGAGGCGGCGGAAGCGAACGCGCGCGTGCGCGCCGCGGGGGCGGCGGTGGGCGGCGCCGGGGTCGCGGGCACGGCGGGTGAGCCGGGGTCGGCGGGCCGCGCGCCGTCCGTCGACGGCGAGGGCGCGTCGGGAGCGGTTGTGGGTGGCGCCAGGGCCGTGGGCACGGCGGGTGGGCCGGGGTCGGCGATCGCGTCGGTGGAGCCCGACATGAGATTTCACGCGGCGCTGGTGGAGGCCATCGGCAGCGAGCGGCTCGAGCGCATGTACGGGTCGCTCGTCGGCGAGGCGCGTCTGTGCATGGTGCAGGTGCAGGGTCGGAGTCTGCTCGCGGTCGACCGGATCGCCGACGAGCACGACGAGATCCTCCGTCGTCTCGCCGCGGGTGACGCCGACGGTGCCGTCGAGGTGCTCACCGTCCACCTCACCCGGGCCAGCGAGCGCCTCGAGGCCGCCCTCGACGCCTGACGCGCGCCGTCCCCATCCGTCCACTCGCCCCACCACGTTCTTGCGGACAAAGTCCGTGACAAACGAGTTCTTCACGGACTTTGTCCGCGAGAAAGTTGGGCGAAGGCGTCGAGGGGTCGACGTGGAGGGGATGACATCGATGACATGGCCGTGCTACAGTGCATGTCATCGATGACATGGCGCCTCGACGGCGAGGTGGATGAGGTTGTCGGAGAACGGAGCAGCGCATGAACACGCTCGTCGCAGGGCTCGACCTCGGCAGCACCGGTGTGAAGATGCTCGTCGCCGACGAGCACGGCACCGAGGTGCTCATCCGCCAGCTGCCGACGCCGTGGGTCGCCGGCCCCGGCGGCACCACCACGATGACCGCCGCCGATCTGGTCGCCACGCTGCGCGAGCTCGTCGCGCTCGTCGACTCCGATCTGCGCGAGCTCCGCGGCCCCGAGGTGCGCATCGGCGCGCTCGCCGTGTCGGGCATGGGGGAGTCGGGTGTGGTGCTCGGCGCCGACGGCGAGCCCGTCGCCCCGGCGATCGCCTGGTTCGACCCGCGCGGAGCCGAGCAGGTCGACGCCCTCCCACCCACCATCCGCGACGAGTTCGCCGGTCGCACCGGCCTGCCGCTCGGTGTGCAGGTCTCGGTGATCAAGCTCCTCCACCTGCGCGACGAGGGCCTCGACCTCACCGGCGCCCGCTGGCTGAACCTCCCCGAGTTCGCCGTCGCCGCCCTCGGCGGCGAGCAGGCCGCCGAGTACTCCCTCTCCTCCCGCACCGGCCTCCTCGACCAGGACACCGGAGCCCCCTGGCCCGAACTGCTCGCCCACCTCGGCGTCACCGCCGACTTCCTGCCGCCCTTCGTCGACGCAGGCACCCTGCTCGGCGAGGCGACCGCCGACTGGCTCCCCGCATCCTTCGCCGGTGCACGGCTCACCGTGGCCGGGCACGACCACCTGGTCTCGGCCGTGTCGACCGGCGAGTTCCCCGACGACCGATACCACGTGTCGATGGGCACCGCCGAGGTGCTGCTGCGGGTTCTGGATGCGCCCCTCCCGTTCGACGCGCGCGCCCGGTTGGCCGATCGGCTGATCAACTGCGTGCGCCACGTCGTTCCGGGAAATTGGGTGCTCGTCGCGGGCGTCAAGACCGGACTCATCATGCGACGCACCCTGCAGCTCGTCGGCGTGAACGATCGCGCCGGCCGGGACGCCCTCGACGCTGCCGTGATGGCGCAGCCCTACCAGGGCGTGCTGCAAGACGGCGACGTCGAGGTGACGGGCGCCCGCAACGACGACGGCGTGCTGCGACTCGTCGTGCGCGCCGACGGGGCGGGCCCTGCCGACCTGTTCGGCGCGGTGCTCCGCCACGGCAACGACGAGCTCGCACTGCTCGTCGCCGCGATGGACGCCGAGGTGCCGCCCGCGACCTCCGCCCTGCTCACGGGCGGCTGGGCGAGCATGCGCTCGGTGCAGCGCGCCCGCTCGCAGGTGCTCGCCGGGGTGCGCGTCTCCGACCGGGCGCAGGACACCGCCTACGGGGCCGCTGTCTTCGCCTCCCGCCTCCTCACCCCCACCTCGACTCCCGCCTCGGCCCCCACCTCGACCGCCTGAACCCTGGCGAGCAGCGCCCGCTGGGTGCCCGCCCGGCCCACCTCGCCCGACTCGCCCGCCCGCCCGCTCCACCTCGCCCGCCCCACCCCGCCCGCGTCGCACGCAGGCTCCGCACGCCCGACAGCCCCCGATCCTCACCCCCCCCGATCCCCACCCCCGATCACCTCACCAAGGAGACACTCCCGTGACCGAACTCACCACCCTCGAACGCCGCGCGCTCGCCAAGATCAGCACCGCATCCGGTGGCATGCTCATCGTCGCCGCCGACCAGCGCAACGGCATGAAGGCCGTCATGAAGGATGCGCCGAACGGTGCCGAGGGCATTTCGACCGAGGAGCTCGCCGACGCGAAGTCCGACCTGCTCGCCTTCCTCGGCAACAAGGCGCCCGCCATCCTGCTCGACCCGCAGACGGCCCTGCCCCGCGTCGTCGACGACGGCACCCTCGACAGCGACACCGGTCTCGTCGTGGCGATGGACGCATCCGGGTTCGCCGTCGAGAACGGCCTCAAGCGCACCCGCTACGTCGACGGAATGACCCCGCGCCGCGTGCGCGACCTCGGTGGCGACGCCGCGAAGATGCTCTGGTACCTGCGCGCCGACCGCCGCGACGACGAGGCGGCCGTGCTCGACGACATCGCCCGCCTGGTGTCGGAATGCGAGGCGGAGGGCGTGCTGCTCATCGTCGAGATCCTCACCTACCAGCTCGACGGCGAGAGCGACGATGACTACAAGGCGGTCTTCCCCTCCCTCATCGAGGGCGCGGCAGCGCTCAGCGTCGCCGCCGGGGCCAAGGTGCTGAAGCTGCAGTACCCGGGTTCGGCCGAGGGTGCCGCCGCCGTCACCGCCGCCGCGGCCGGTGTGCCGTGGGCCGTGCTGTCGGCGGGCGTAGACCACGAGACCTTCGTGGGTCAGGTGCGCACCTCGGTCGAGAACGGCGCCGCCGGCGCCATGGCCGGCCGCTCGCTCTGGAAGGACGGCCTCTCCATCTCCTCCGCCACCCGCGAGGAGCTGCTCACCACCAAGGCGCTGCCGCGACTGGTCGAACTCGAGTCGGTCATCGACGAGGTGCTCTCGGCCCGCCCGTAGACTCTCGGGCAGGGTCTTCAGGGGGCGGCGCCGAGCGGATGCGCGGCTCCGCCCCCTGAGAACACCGTCACCTCGGTCGCCGCTCGGGTCGCGCGCGCCGGGTCGACGCCGTGAGAGGAGCGGGTCATGGCCACCATGCAAGACGTCGCCGCGCTGGCGGGAGTGAGCGCCAAGACGGTGTCGCGGGTGTTCAACGACGACCCGCACGTGCTGCCCGACACCCGTCTGCGCGTCGAAGACGCCATGCGGAGCCTCAACTACGTGCCGAACGTGCTCGCCCGCACCTTTCGGGCGGGGCGGTCGTCGAGTGTGGGCGTGGCGGTGCCCGATGTCGTCGATCCCTTCTTCGCCTCGATCGTGCGCGCCGTCGAGAGCGTGTGCTCGGCGGCCGGGCTCACCACGCTGGTGACGAGCATCGGCGACGACCCGGCGCGCGAACGCTCGGTGCTCGAGGCGCTGTTGCGCACGCAGTTGATGGGGCTGGTGCTCGCGCCGGTCGCCTCGAGTCACGCCTGGCTCGCGCCCTGGATGGAGACGACCCCGATCGAGTTCGTCGACCGCGCGCCGGTCGACCTCGACGCCGACCATTTCGTCGAAGACGACCGCGACGGCTCGTACCTCGCCACCCGGCACCTGCTCGACCACGGGCACACGCGAGTGGCCTTCCTCGCCGATCAGACGCATCCGCCGAGCTCACGGCGCCGACTCGGCGGCTACACCGAGGCGCTGACGGATGCGGGGGTCGCCCTCGACGAACGCCTCATCGCCTTCGACGCCGGCAGCGACGAGGGCGCGGGGCGCGAGCTCGACCGGCTGAGCCGGCTCGCCTCGCCACCGACAGCCGTGTTCTCATCGAACGCACGCGTGACGATGCACGCGTTCGGGGCGTTGAAGAGCTCGGGCGCGGCGTTCGTGGGGTTCGGCGACTTTCCGATGGCCGACCGGCTCACGCCCGCCGTCACGGTCATCGACCAAGACCCGGCCCACCTCGGCCGTCTCGCCGCCACCCGCGCCCTCGAACGATTCGCCACGCCCGACGCGCGCTACGAGCCCGCCACCGTCGTGCCCGTCGGCCTCACCGTGCGCCACTCCTGCGGCTGCCCGTAGGCGCGCGCCCGCGCCCGCGCTGGCGTGCCCTCGCCATGTCTGTGTGCCCGCGGGGCGCCCGCCGCGGTCAGTAGCGGTCGCGGCGGGGGCGGTCGGTGTCGCGGCCGGGGCGGTCGGGGCGCTTGGCGGAGGAGTTGAAGCGGTCGGGCTTGAGGTCGATGAGCTGGCCGCTGATGCGGGTGTCTTTCAGCCGGCGGAACACGTCGTTCGGCAGGTCGGCGGGGAGCTCGACCAGGGAGAAGTCGGGGCGGATCTGGATCGCCCCGAAGTCCTCCCGCCGCAGCCCGCCTTCGTTGGCCAGGGCCCCCACGATCTGGCGCGGCTCGACGCGCTGGCGCTTGCCGACCGAGATGCGGTAGGTCTTCATCGGGGCGCCGCCGCGTGCGCGCCTCTCGGGCCGGTCGCCGCGGTCGCCCGAGCGCGTGTCGCGATCGTAGCGGTCGCCGCCGTCGCGCGATCCGCCGTCGCGCGAGCCGCGCTCCGGACGGTCGCCGCGGTCACCGCCGCGCTCCCGGTCGAACCTCGACCCGCGCTCCCGCTCGGGCTCGGGCTCGAGCAGCAGCGGCGTGTCGCCCTGCGCCACGACCGCGAGCGCTGCCGCGACATCCGTCTCGGGCACGTCGTGGTGGCGGGTGTAGTGCCCCACGATGTCGCGGAACAGCTGGATCTGCTCCGGGTCGGCGAGCGCCGCCGTGATGGCGTCGTCGAAGCGGGTGAGCCGGGTGGCGTTCACGTCGTCGACGCTCGGCAGCTTCATCTCGGTGAGCGGCTGGCGGGTGGCCTTCTCGATGGAGGTGAGCATCCGACGTTCCCGCGGGGTGACGAAGCTGATGGCGTCGCCCGTGCGACCGGCGCGGCCGGTGCGGCCGATGCGGTGCACGTACGACTCGGTGTCGATCGGCAGGTCGAAGTTCACCACGTGGCTGATGCGGTCGACGTCGAGGCCGCGGGCCGCGACATCCGTCGCCACCAGGATGTCGAGCTTGCCCGACTTCAGCTGGTTCACCGTGCGCTCGCGCTGTGCCTGCGCCACGTCGCCGTTGATCGCCGCCGCGGAGTAGCCGCGGGCGCGCAGCTTCTCGGCGAGGGTCTCGGTCTCGTTCTTCGTGCGGGTGAAGACGATCATGCCCTCGAAGTTCTCGACCTCGAGGATGCGCGTGAGCGCGTCGACCTTCTGCGGGTACGACACCACGAGGTAGCGCTGGGTGATGTTCGCCGAGGTCGTGGTCTTCGACTTCACCGAGATCTCTTCGGGGTCTTTGAGGTACTGCCCCGACAGGCGGCGGATCTGCGCCGGCATCGTCGCCGAGAACAGCGCCACCTGCTTGTCGTCCGGCGTGTCGGCGAGGATGGTCTCGACGTCTTCGGCGAAGCCCATCTTGAGCATCTCGTCGGCCTCGTCGAGCACGAGGTACTTGAGCTCGGAGAGGTCGAGGGTGCCCTTGTCGAGGTGGTCCATGATGCGGCCCGGGGTACCCACCACGATGTGCACGCCTCGGCGCAGCGCCGACAGCTGCACCCCGTAGCCCTGCCCGCCGTAGACGGGGAGCACGTGCACGCCGCGCAGGTGGGCGGCGTAGCGCTCGAACGCCTCGCACACCTGCAGCGCCAGCTCGCGCGTCGGGGCGAGCACGAGCGCCTGCGGGGTCTTCTGCGACAGCTCGAGCCGAGACAGGATCGGCAGCGCGAACGCCGCCGTCTTGCCCGTTCCCGTCTGCGCCGTGCCGAGCACGTCGCGCCCCTCGAGCAGCGGCGGGATGGTCGCCGCCTGGATGGCCGAGGGCGTCTCGTAACCGACGTCTTTCAGCGCCTTCAGCACCGCGTCGTCGAGCCCGAGGTCGGAGAAGGTGAGCGGCGCGGGGGCGTCGTCCGTGGCGGGGACTGTGGTGGTGCTGGGGGTGGACATGTGTCAAGGGTAGAACGGATGCGCCTCCCGCCGCTCCGCTTCCGGCGGCACGGTGGCAGGCTGACTGCCATGCACCGCCCCAGCGCCTCTCAGACAGACCTCTCCGCCCTCGTCCGGAAGGCCGGGTTCAGCGAGTTGAGGGCCGGTCAGGAGGAGGCGGTGCGCGCCGCGATCGACGGACGCGACGTGCTCGCCGTGATGCCCACGGGACACGGCAAGTCGGCGATCTACCAGCTGGCCGCCACAGCTCTCGGCGGGCTCACCGTGGTGGTCAGCCCGCTCATCGCCCTGCAGTGGGACCAGCTGCGCCAGCTCGAGGAGCTCCCGGGCGCCCCTGAGGGGCGGGTCATCAACTCGGGACTCACCGACGCCGAGGAGGCCGACGCCTGGGCCGCCATCGAGGGCGGCGACACCGGCGTGGTCTTCCTCGCCCCCGAGCAGCTCGCCAAAGACGAGGTGTTCGAGCGGCTCGAACGCCGCGGCGTCACCCTCTTCGTTGTCGACGAGGCGCATTGCGTGTCATCGTGGGGTCACGACTTCAGGCCCGACTACCTGCACCTCGGCGACGTGATCGAGCGTCTCGGGCACCCGGTCGTGGTGGCGCTCACCGCGACCGGGTCGGCCCCGGTGCGCGATGACGTCGAGACGGTGCTCGGGCTGCGGGACCCGTTGGTGCTGGTGACCGGCTTCGACAGACCGAACCTGCACCTCGCCGTACTGCGCCACGAGACCGACTCCGAGAAGGAGGCGGCGGTCGTCGAGCAGGTCGTGGGGCTCGCCGCCGCCGGCCCGGGGCTGCTCTACGTGGCGACGCGGCGTGACACCGAGCAGCTCGCCGAGCGCCTCGTGACTGCGGGCCTGCGGGCTGCGGCGTTCCACGGGTCGTTGGCGGCGCGTAAGAAGGAGGCGGTCTTCGAGGCCTTCTGCGACGGCGGGCTCGACGTCGTGGTCGCCACCTCGGCGTTCGGCATGGGCATCGACAAGTCCGACATCCGTTTCGTCGTGCACGCGGCCATCACCGAGTCGGCCGACGACTACTACCAGGAGATCGGCCGCGGTGGCCGCGACGGCGACGCCTCCACGATCGTGCTGCACTACCGGGAAGAGGACCTCGGTCTCCGTCGCTACTTCACCAGCTCGAAGCCGAACCGCGAGAAGCTGACGAAGGTGGTGAAGGCCCTCCGCGCCGCGAAGACGGCTCCGGATGCGCGCACCCTCGCCGAGAAGACCGGCCTGTCGACGAGGGCGTTGCGCGGCCAGCTCGATCTGCTCGCCGAAGCGGGCGTGGCACGCGAGGAGGGCGGTGCCGTGCATCTCGTGCGGCAGCTCACCCCCGCCAAGGCCTTCGCGGCCGCGGAGGAGGTGGCCGAGCGCCGCACCCGCATCGGGGTGTCGCGCCTCGAGATGGTGCGGCAGTACGCCGAGACCCTCGACTGCCGGCGGCAGTTCCTGCTCGGATACTTCGGGCAGGAGGCCCCCGACTTCTGCGGCGGGTGCGACAACTGCGACGAGGGGCGCGGGCGCACGAGGGCGACCCTCGTGGCGGTGCCGACGGGGGAGACGCCGGAGACGGGGCCACGCGCATCCGGTGCCTCACCCGACGCGCCGGGCGGCGCCGCCGTCGGCTCGGCCGACGAGCCCTGGGCGGCCGGGTCCACCGTCGACCACGAGCGCTTCGGCCCGGGCACCGTGGTGAGCGTCGACGACGACCGCCTCACCGTCTTCTTCGAGAGCGAGGGCTACACCGTGCTGTCGAAGCAGATCGTCGCAGACCAGGGGCTGCTCCGGGCGAGCTGATTTCAGCCCGGCACGAACGGCGCGCTACCGTGAACGGGTGACCAGCGAGTTCGAACCACCCGCCACGACAGCCTCCCTCGACCTCACCCGGCAGAGCGTGAGCGACGAGGTCGACAGCGACCTCCGCGCCGACGTCAGTCTGTTGGGTTCGCTCCTCGGGCGCGTGCTCACCGAGGCGGGCGGAGACGGGCTGCTCGACGACGTCGAGCGGCTGCGCGCGCTCGTCATCCACGCCTACGAGCGCGACAGCGACGCGTCGATCGAAGACGCCGAGGCGCTCGTCGAGTCGTTCAGCAGCGAGCGCGCCGAGCAGGTGGCTCGCGCGTACACCTGCTACTTCCACCTCTCCAACCTCGCCGAGGAGCACCACCGGGTGCGCGTACTGCAGGCGCGGCTGGGGGCCGCAGGAGGCGCGGGGCTCGCCTCGGACACCTCCGCGCGACCCGACTCCCTCCCCGCCGCCATCGAGCGCATGCGCGCCGAGCTCGGGCCCGAGGCCGCAGCCGAGCGCCTGCAGTCGTTGCGGTTCCACCCGGTGCTCACCGCGCATCCCACCGAGGCCCGCCGACGCGCGATCGCCTCGGCCATCCGCCGCATCAGCGAGCTGCTCGACGAGCGCGACGCCGCCGAGCCCTTCTCGATCGCCCTGATCGAGAACGAGCGCCGCCTGCTCGAGGACATCGACGTGCTCTGGCGCACCTCGCCCCTCCGCCTCACCCGCCCCACCCCGCTCGACGAGGTGCGCACGGCGATGTCGATCTTCGACCAGACCCTGTTCGAGACGGTGCCGCGCGTCTATCGTCTCCTCGACGACTGGCTGCAGGGGCCGGCGGATGCGGGGCGGAAGCCCGCGGTCGCCCCCGCCTTCCTGAGACTCGGCAGCTGGATCGCCGCCGACCGCGACGGCAACCCCTTCGTCACCGCCGAGGTGACGAAGGAGGCGGCGGCGATCGGCGCCGAGCACGTGCTGCTCGGCCTCGAGCGCGCGGCCACCCGCATCGGGCGCACCCTCACCCTCGACGAGGCCGACACCCCGCCGAGCGACGCGCTGCGCGAGCTCGCCGCGCGGCAGGAGCAGATCGCCCCGCACGTCACCTCGAAGATCGGCACCCGCGCCCCCAACGAGCCGCACCGCCGCGCCGTGCTCGTGATAGCCGAGCGCATCGCGGCCACGCGGCGCGGCGAGTCGCCGCTCGGCTACGCCGACCCCGAGGAGCTGCTCGCCGAGCTGCGTGTGGTTCAGGAGTCGCTGCGCGAGGGCGGCGCGAGCCGCAGCGCCGACGGCGAGCTGCAGAACCTGGTATGGCAGGTGCAGACCTTCGGCTTCCACCTCGCCGAGCTCGAGGTGCGGCAGCACTCGAAGGTGCATCGGCAGGCCCTCGAGGAGGTGCGCGCCGGCACTCCGGTCGACGAGCGCGCCGAGATGACCGGGGAGGTGCTCGAGGTCTTCCGCACCATCTCGTACCTGCAGGGCCGCTACGGTGTCGACGCCGCACGTCGCTACATTGTCTCCTTCACCCAATCGTCGGCCGACCTCGCGAACGTGTACGAGCTGGCGACCGCGGCACTCGGGTCGCCCGAGGCCGCACCCACGCTCGACGTCATCCCGCTGTTCGAGACCTTCGACGACCTGCAGGCCTCGACGCGCATCCTGAGCGAGATGATCGAGCTCGAGCCGGTCAAGGCACGCCTCGCCGCCACCGGGCGGAAGCTCGAGGTGATGCTCGGGTACTCCGACTCGTCGAAGGACGTCGGGCCCGTCTCGGCCACGCTCGCGCTGTACTCGGCGCAGTCGCGCATCGCCGATTGGGCTGCCGAGAACGACATCGTGCTGACGCTGTTCCACGGGCGCGGGGGAGCGCTCGGGCGTGGCGGCGGGCCCGCCAACGAGGCTGTGCTGGCGCAGCCGCCCGGGTCGGTCGACGGCAGGTTCAAGCTCACCGAGCAGGGCGAGGTGATCTTCGCGCAGTACGGCGACAAGGCCATCGCCGCCCGGCACATCGAGCAGATGGCCGCGGCGACCCTGCTCGCCTCCAGCCCCTCGAACGAGGAGCGCAACCGGGAGGCGGCCGAGCGCTTCGCCCAGGTGGCGGCGACCATGGACGAGGCGTCGCGCATCCGCTTCTTCGAGCTCGTGAAGGCCGACGGGTTCGCTCCCTGGTTCGCCCAGGTCACCCCCATGGAGGAGATCGGGCTGCTCGCTCTCGGGTCGCGCCCGGCCCGCCGCGGCCTCTCGGTTGAGTCGCTCGAAGACCTGCGCGCCATTCCATGGGTGTTCTCGTGGACCCAGGCGCGCATCAACCTCACCGGCTGGTTCGGGCTCGGCTCGGCGCTCGCCGCCGTGGACGACGTCGAGCTGCTGCGCGACGCCTACGCGCACTGGCCGCTGTTCGCCTCCATGATCGACAACGTCGAGATGTCGCTGGCGAAGACGGATGCGCGCATCGCCGAACGGTACCTGGCGCTCGGCGACCGAGACGACCTCGCCGCTCTCGTGCAGGAGGAGATGGAGCTGACCGCGCTCTGGGTGCGGCGCACCAGCGGTCACGAGGAGATCCTCGAAGACCGCCCGGTGCTGCGGCGCGCGGTGCGGTTGCGGAGTCCCTACGTCGACGCCCTGTCGCTGCTGCAGCTGCGGGCCCTGCGGTCGGTGCGCGCCTCGGGCAGCGCCGACCGCGACGACGCCGCCCACCGCCTGCTCCTGCTCGCCGTGAACGGCGTCGCCGCCGGCCTCCAGAACACCGGCTGACCTGCGCCCGCCCCCGCGCGGGAGGGGTAGCGTGGGGCGCGATGTCGAACTTCTTCCTGCGATCGGGCTCGGGGGCGGGGCGTAGCCGCTCGGGTCGGGTGTGGGCGCGGATGCTCGTGGTGGCCGCCGCCGCATCCGTCGTGGGGCTGGCGTCGGTGACCATGCTCGCGCCCCCGCCGTCGACGGCGGTCGGCCCCGGGGTCGATTCGGGCTCGGCCTCGATCGATGCGGCCTCCGGCTCGTCGCTCGCCGACGAGCTGCAGTCGCTCACCGTGCCCGGCACCGCGACCGGGGTCTCGGTGACCCGAGACGGCTACGGGGCGACGTCGGGCCTCGAGAACCTCTCGAAGGGCAGCACCAACCGCGACTGGGCCGTGCTCGTGCTCTACATGGCGGGGTTCCCGACGAGCGAGTCGAACATCACGGTGATGCTGCGCTGGATGCGGCAGGAGAACGGCCCCGACGACTGGTGGCTGCGCAACAACCCGCTGAACAACGGCTGGGGCTCGGGTGGCGGCAGCGGCCTCGGCAGCTACGCGAACCTCGTCATCGCCGCCGAGAACGTGGGCAACGCGCTGCACGGCAACCCGGGCTACTCGGCCATCGTCGCCGGCTTCGAGTCGTCGGCGCCCACGGCGCAGATCGAGGCGGCGATCTGGGCGTCGCCGTGGGCGAGCTCGCACTACGGCAACGGCTCGCACTGGGCCTACACGCCCGTGCCCGAGTACGCGTCGCCCGCCGGCACCTGGGGCTGAGCCGGCAAACCCGCCATACTGGGAGCACTGGATCTCGACCCGAACGGTTCCACCTGTCCGACCGCTCCTTCAGGAAAGGCCGCCCCTTTGTTCTCGTTCGACTCCCTCCTCGCCGTCGCCGGCGTGGGCCTGCTCGTCGTCATAGCCCTCATCGTGCTGATCGTGCTGCTACGCGGCATCAAGGTCGCCAAACCCGACGAGGCGATCATCGTCACCTCCCGGCAGAAGTCGGTGAAGCCGGGCACCACGCCGCTGGAAGAAGACGAGAACGCCGGCCAGCGCGTCGTCTTCGGCTCGCGCGTATTCGTCAAGCCCATCGTCGAGGCGTACTTCAAGCTGTCGCTGCGCAGCCGCCAGCTCAACGTGCAGGCCACCGCCCAGACGAAGGATGCGATCACCATCAAGGTGAACGCCGTCGCCGTGGTGAAGGTGGGCGGCTCGGAGTCGATGGTGCGCGCCGCCGCCCAGCGCTTCCTCAACCAGCAGGACCAGATCGAGACCTCCACCGAGGAGGTGCTCTCGGGTTCGGTGCGATCGATCGTGGGTCAGCTCACGGTGACCGAGATCATCACCAACCGCCAGGCGCTGCAGGGTCAGGTGCTCGACGCCGTGCGCGAGTCGCTCGACGTGCAGGGCCTTCAGATCGACACGCTCCAGATCAAGGAGATCGACGACGACAACGGCTACATCCGCGACCTCGGTCGTGCTGAGGCCGCCCGCGTGAAGCAGGTCGCCGAGGTCGCCGAGTCGGTGGCCCGCCGCACCTCCGAGGAGGCGCGCATCGAGGCCGACCAGGCCGTCGCCGAGCAGCAGCGCAAGCTCGACCTGCGGAACGCCGAGATCCAGAAGGAGACCGACAAGGCGCGCGCCGAGGCCGCCGCCTCGCGGCCGCTGGCCGAGGCGATCTCGCAGCAGGAGGTCATCGCGCAGCAGGAGATCACCGCCGGTAAGCGCGTCGGCCTCCGCAAGCAGGAGCTCGACGCCGAGATCCGCGCCGTCGCCGACGCCGAGGCCTACTCGCTCGAGAAGAAGGCGCAGGCCGATGCCGCAGCCGCCGTCGCTGCCGCGAACGCCGAGCGCGACCGACGCAAGGCCGTGGCCGAGGCCATCGAGGCCGAGGGTGTCGCCGACCGCAACCGTCGTCGTTCGGCGGCGGAGGCCACCGAGGCCGAGGGTGTCGCCGAGAAGAACCGCCGCATCGCCGCCGCCGAGGCACTCCGGGCCGAGGGTGAGGCAGAGGCCAACTCGATCCGCGTGAAGGGTGCAGCCGAGGCGGAGGCGACGCTCGCCAAGGCCGAGGCGCTCGAGGAGCGCGCCGACGACCTGCTGCGTCAGCAGATCATCGCCGAGCTGCCTGCCATCGTGCGTGCCGCATCCGAACCGCTCGCCGCCATCGCCAACATGACGGTGATCTCGAACGACGGCTCGGGTTCGACGCAGGTCGGCGAGAACGTCGCCGGTCAGCTCGCCACCTCGATGCAGATCGTGCGCGACCTCGTGGGCATCGACATCGCCGAGATCGTGACGGGCCGCGCCTCGGGCGAGGCCGCCGGCGCCGCCGCGGGCAAGGCGTTCGCCGCGAGCACCGGCGCCGCGTCGCGTGGCACCGCGGTGCGGGCTTCCAGCCCCGCACCGCAGACCTCGGCGGAGTAGCCGTTCGAACGGTATGAGAATTGCGGCGCCGAGGCCCCCACAGGCTCGAACCCGGGATTCTCATACCGTTCGCGCCGTCTGGGGGTGGTCCTGGGTATCGTGGGGCGCATGGCGAGCGAGGCGACGACGGTTCAGGTCGAGGGTCCCGAGGGTGTGGTGCGGGAGATGCGGGTGTCGAGCCCCTCGCGGGTGCTCTGGCCGGAGCTCGGCATCACGAAGCTCGACCTGGTGAACTACCTCGTCGCCGTCGGCCCCGCGTTCGTCGAGGCGAACGGCGATCGGCCCATCTCGCTGCAGCGCTTCCCCGACGGTGTCGACGGGGAGTGGTTCTTCTCGAAGAACCCGCCCCGCGGAGCCCCCGACTTCGTGCGGGCGGTGACGGTGACCTACCCGAGCGCTCGCGCGCATCCGCAGCTCGTCATCGACGAGCCGGCCGCCGCGGTGTGGGCGGCGCAGATGAACACCGTCGTGTTCCACCCCTGGGCGTCGCGGGCCGAGACCAGTGACTTCCCCGACCAGCTGCGCATCGACCTCGACCCGCAGCCTGGAACCGACTTCGCCGACGCCGTTCCTGCAGCCTTCGAGCTGCGCAAGGTGCTCGCCGAGGCCGGGCTCGAGGCCTTCGTGAAGACCTCGGGCAACCGCGGGCTGCACGTCTTCGCCCCGATCGAGCCCACGGCCGAGTTCCTCGACGTACGGCACGCCGTCATCGCCGCCGCCCGTGAGCTCGAACGGCGCATGCCCGAGCAGATCACCACGAACTGGTGGAAGGAGGAGCGCGGCGAGCGCATCTTCGTCGACTTCAACCAGGCCAATCGCGACCGCACCATGGCGGGCGCGTACAGCCCCCGCGCGCTTCCCACCGCGACGGTCTCGACCCCGGTCACCTGGGACGAGCTCGAGACCGTCGACCCCGCCGCCTTCACCGTGCTCACCGTTCCCGACCGGCTCGCCACGACGGGCGACCCGTGGGCGGGAATGGGCGCGAAGCCCGGCACCGTCGACACCCTGCTCGCATGGTGGGCCCGCGACCTCGAGTCGGGGCTCGGCGAGCTGCCGTTCCCGCCCGACTACCCCAAGATGCCGGATGAGCCGCCCCGCGTGCAGCCGAGCCGCGCCCGCAAGACCGAGGAGTAGCCGGGGCGTACCGAGCCGACGGATGCGCGTGGTCGGGACGGCTCAGACCAGCACGTCGCCGAGGTCGTAGGCCGTCGGCAGGTCGAGCTGCTCGAAGGTGCACGAGCGCGGGCCGCGATCGGGCCGCCACCGCTCGAACTGCACGGTGTGCCTGAACCGCGCCCCCTCCATCTGGTCGTACCGCACCTCGACCACGCGCTCGGGGCGCACCCTCACGAACGAGGTGTCCTTCGACGACGAGAAGCGGTTGCGCTCGCCCTCGCCGAGTACCGCGTCGCCGCTCTCGTCGCGTTCGACGAGCGGAGCCAGCTCGTCGACGAGCTCCTGCCGGCGCTTGTCGCTGAACGCGGAGATGCCGCCCACGCCGAGCAGCCGAGCGGATGCGCCCTCGCCGTCGCCCGCATCCGTCTCGTCATAGAGGCCCACGAGCAGCGAGCCCACCCCCGAGCCGCTCTTGTGCACCCGGTAGCCGAGCACCACGACGTCGGCGGTGCGGTGGTGCTTGATCTTGAACAGCGTGCGCTTGCCCGGGGCGTAGGAGGCCGCGAGAGGCTTCGCGACGACCCCGTCGAGTCCCGCGCCCTCGAACTCGTCGAGCCAGCGCCGCGCCATGTCGACGTCGCGCGTCGTGCGGGTGACGTGCAGGGGCGCGGGCAGGTCGCTCGCGAACCCCTCGAGGGCGGCGCGACGCTCGCCGAAGGGCCGGTCGAGCAGCTCGTCGCCGATCAGGGAGAGCAGATCGAAGGCGACGAACAGGGCCGGGGTCTCGGCGGCCAGCTTCGCCACGCGGGAGGCAGCCGGGTGGATGCGCTGTGACAACGCCTCCCAGTCGAGCCGCTGCGCGCCCGGCTCACCGATGGCCACCACCACTTCGCCATCGAGCACACAGGGTGCGGGGAGCAGCTCGGCGAGGGCCGTGGTGAGCTCGGGGAAGTAGCGGGTGAGCGGCTTCGATCCACGGCTGCCGATCTCGACCGTCTCGCCGTCGAACGAGACGATGCCGCGGAAACCGTCCCACTTGGGCTCGTACGACAGCCCGCCGTCGACCCTGGAAGGGTCGGGCACGGTGTCGACGGCTTTGGCCAGCATCGGGGAGGGCAGCTGCGGATGCGTCATGCTCCGATCCTGCTCCACCTCGCCTCGGGTGCGGTAGGGCCTTGCGCCCGGAGGTCCGGACGGGCGGAACGGGGGAGTGCGTGTCAGGGTTGTCGCATGGCCGCCGACACCCCACCGCAACCCTCGCTGCGTTCCCTGCTGACCGACCGGCTCGGCCACCTGAGCATCCGGAGCCTGCAGATCACCGTCGTGCTCGTGCTCGCGGTGGGCATCGTGTTCGCGCTGGTGCAGCTGAAGCTCGTGGTCATCCCGGTGCTGATCGCCCTCATCCTCGCCTCGGCCGTGCACCCCGTGATGGCGTGGCTGCGGCGGCGCGGCCTCTCGTCGATGGTCGCCACCTGGATCACCCTGCTGACGGCGCTGGTGATGGTAGGCGGGGTGATCACCCTCATCGTGTTCGCCGTGCGCGGGCAATGGAGCGCGCTCGGAGACTCCGCCGCCCAGGGCATCGACGACCTGCACGGGTTCGTGTCCGGGCTGCCGTTCGAGATCGATCAGGCGCAGATCGACGGGGCTCGCGACGCGGTGCTCGGCTTCCTCACCAGCAGCCAGTTCGGCTCGGGCGCTCTCGCCGGGGTCTCCGCGGCCGGCGAGGTCATCACGGGTGCGGTGCTGATGATCGTCATCCTGTTCTTCTTCATCAAAGACGGACCCGCCATCTGGGCGTTCCTGCTGAAGCCCTTCAGCGGGCACCGGCACGCGCGCGGCGAGCGCATCGGCCGCACCGCGGTGGGCGTGTTCGGCGGCTACGTGCGCGGCACCGCCGTGATCGCCTTCGTCGACGCCGCCGCCATCGGCATCGGGCTCGCGGTGCTGGGCGTGCCGCTGGCGCTCCCGCTGGCCATCATCGTGTTCATCGGCGCGTTCATCCCGATCGTCGGCGCCACCCTCGCCGGCGTGCTGGCGGCGCTCGTCGCCCTCGTCGCGAACGGCCCGGTGGTCGCGCTCATCGTCGTGGGCATCGTGATCGCGGTGAATCAGCTCGAGGGCAACTTCCTGCAGCCGGTGGTGATGGCGCAGTCACTGAAGCTGCACCCGCTCGTCATCCTGGTGGCGCTGACCGCGGGCACCATCCTCGGGGGGATCATCGGCGCCGTGCTGTCGGTGCCGATCGCCGCCGTCGCGTGGTCGATCGTGAAGGTATGGGACAAGGAGGCGCCGCCGCCCGAGACCCGCGAGCAGCGTACGGCGCGCAAGCGTCGCGAGAAACAGCAGAAGAGCGCGCAGAAGGCGCGGCAGGCTCGCACGCAGCCGCCGGCCGCGATTCGTCCGTAGCGCGACGATCCGGCCATGGGGCGGGCGAGGCCCTCAGTGCTACCGTGGGCCTCGTGAGCGTGCGCATCGAGAAGGTCGACCTGCCGGGGATCGGCGTGCGGCACGACCTGCTGACCGAGAGCGGCCGGCGGCTGAGCGTGGTGTCGCACCGCGACGGCGAGCGCGATCTCGCCCTGTTCGACGTCGACGACCCCGATTCGTCGAGCGACTCCGTCCCGTTGAGCGACGACGAGGCGGCGGCGCTCGCCGACCTGCTCGGCAGCTCGGTGACGATGTCGCGGCTCACCAGTCTCGCCGGCGACGCCGCGGGGCTGTACACCGAGCAGCTGTCGCTGCCGACCGACTCGCCCTACCTCAACCGCCCGCTCGGCGACACGAAGGCGCGCACCCGCACGCGGGTGTCGATCGTGGCGATCGTGCGCGGCGTCACGGTCATCCCGTCGCCGACTCCCGCCGAGGTGCTCCGGCCGGGCGACGTCATCGTCGCCGTCGGCATCAGGGAGGGCCTCGACCACCTGGCGCGCATCGTGGCCGACGGGCCGGACTGACGGGCCCATGCACCAGACGACGCTGATCCTGATCGAGGTCGGCGCTCTGCTGCTCGGAATGAGTCTGCTCGGTCGTCTGGCTCTGCGCATCGGCATCTCGCCCATCCCGTTCTACCTCGTCGTCGGCCTGCTCTTCGGCGAGGGTGGATTCGTCCCCTTCGACGCCAGCGAGGACTTCTTCGAGGTGGGCTCGGAGATCGGCGTCATCCTCCTGCTCGCCCTGCTCGGTCTCGAGTACACCGCCCAGGAGCTGTTCGCGAACCTCAGGCAGTCGAAGGCGGCGGGCCTTCTCGACGCGGCGCTGAACGCCGTTCCGGGCGCGCTCGTCGCACTCGTGCTCGGCTGGGGCCCGGTGGCGGCGGTGGCGCTGGCCGGCATCACCTGGGTGTCGTCGTCGGGGGTCGTGGCGAAGGTGCTGCGCGACCTCGGGCGACTCAGCAACCGGGAGACCCCGGTGGTGCTGGCCATCCTCGTCATCGAAGATCTCGCCATGGCGTTCTACCTGCCCATCCTGGCCGCGCTCGTGGTGGGGGTGAGCCTCCTCCAGGGAGCGGTCGCGGTGGCCGTCGCCGTGGCGGTGGTGGCCGTCATCCTGTTCGTGGCGCTGCGCTTCGGCAGCGTCATCTCGCGCATCTTCACCCCCGAGCATCCCGAGCCGCTGCTGCTCGGCGTGCTCGGCCTCACCATGCTCGTCGCCGGGCTCGCCGCCGAGGTCAACGTCTCGTCGGCGGTGGGCGCGTTCCTCGTGGGCATCGCTCTCTCCGGCCGCGTCGCGCATCAGGCGAGCCAGGTGCTCACTCCGCTGCGCGACCTGTTCGCCGCGGTGTTCTTCGTGTTCTTCGGGTTGGCGACGGATGCGCGGGAACTGCTCTCGATGCTCGTTCCCGCTGCTCTGCTGGCCGCCTTGACCCTGGCCACCAAGACCGCGACCGGGTATCTCGCCGCCCGCCGCAACGGCATCGGGGTGCCCGGGCGCTGGCGCGCGGGCCTCGCCCTCACACCACGCGGCGAGTTCTCCATCGTCATCGCCGGACTCGCGGTGGGCGCCGGGGTGGAGCCGCGGCTCGCACCACTCGCCACGGCCTACGTGCTCATCACCGTGGTCGTGGGGCCCTTCCTCGCGCGCATTCCCGATTCGGCATGGTTCAAGCAGGCGGTGCGGCGGCAGCGGCTCGCGTCTCGGGCCTGAAGCCTAGGCCAGCACGATCGCGGGGCTGAGGGCGGCGAGGTCGTCTTCGATCCCGATGGGTACCAGCACGATCTCGCCTGCCAGCTCGGCGCCACGCCCGCGCAGGAGGCCTGCCTTCACGCCGCCGAAGGTGATCGTGAGCGAGGCCGGCAGCACGACGTCGTCGGCGGTCTCGCCGGTGTCGGGGTCGATGCCGCTCGGCAGGTCGACGGCGACCACCGCCGGAACCCGCTCGGCCGGCGCCACCGAGAGCAATGCCGAGGTGACGGCGGGCTCGAGCACGCCGGCGCCGGCGAGCTCACGCCCCGCCCCGGTCTCCTGAGGTCCGCCGCCCGGGAGCACCTGCGGCAGCAGCGCCTCGACGATCTCGTGCGCCCTGCCGCGCAGGCCCGCCGAGGCGCCCGTCCCCACGATGCCGTCGACGATCACGTCGGGCGCCTCGACGATCTCGTGCGCCCTGCCGCGCAGGCCCGCCGAGGCGCCCGTCCCCACGATGCCGTCGACGATCACGTCGGGCACCTCGTCGTGGTCGCGCACAGTGCTCCCATTCCACAAAATGGCGACACTCTCTGCGACCATTCCGGGGTCGTGGGCCATCACGTGCACCCCGGCATCCCGCGCGGCGGCGAGTCCCTGCTCGTGGGCGTGGTCGCCCGTGAGCACCGCGAGCACCTCCGAGCCTCCGGCCGCGAGCTCGGCGCCGGCGAAGAGCGCGTCGCCGCCGTTGTCGCCCGAGCCGACGAGCAGCAGCACGCGGCCACCGGGGGCCGCAAGGGTTCCGAGGGTGCGCTCGCGCGCCTCGATGAGCTCCCGGATGCGCACCGCCAATCCGTGCGAGGCGCGCTCCATGAGCGGCTCGCCCGCGGCGAGATGGGACGCCTCGGCGTCGCGAACCTGCTGGGCGGTGTAACCGATGCGCATGCTCCATCGTGGGCTGCAGCATCCGTCGCCGCAACCGGCGGGCCGAGGCGCTCCGGCGTACGGTCGACGGCATGCAGACGTTCCTCCCCTTCGCCTCGTTCGCCGGGAGCGCCGCCGTGCTCGACCGGGCGCGGCTCGGCAAGCAGCGGGTGGAGGCGTTGCAGGTGCTGCGGGCGCTCACCGTGCCGGGCTACGGCTGGCGCAACCACCCCGCGGCGCGCATGTGGCGCGGCTTCCTCCCGGCGCTCACGAAGTACTCACTCGTCACCTGCGACGAGTGGATCGCCCGGGGTCACGCCGACACCGTGCGTCCCCAGGTGCTCGCCTTCGCCCCCGAGGTCGACGCCCTCGACGAGTCGGCGCTCGAGCTGCCGCCCTGGTTCGGCGACGAGGAGTTCCACCGCAGTCACCGTTCCAACCTGCTGCGCAAAGACCCGGAGTTCTACACCCCTGTGTTTCCCGGCACACCCGCCGATCTTCCCTACGTCTGGCCGCAAGACCCGACCCTCTGAACCCGAGACGCAGGCCGTCTCATTACGGTGCATGGAGATTTCTCCCAGGTCGGCTGCGCATACTTGCTGCTTCACCAGTCCGCGCGAGAGCCTGAGGGTTCCGCGCGAGGCGACATCGACCGTCACCGCCACTTGCCGCGCGGCATCCGACGGGCTCCCCGGGCCCGTTCGTCCGTCGCGCCCGCCGGGGCCCACCCTGCCTCGGTGCGACCAGGGCAGGAACGGATCGAGCGCAGCAGCGTTCGCGTTCCCCGGCTGAACCATTGGACACCATGCACGATCAGCACGACGCACGACCCGAGACCCGCACCGACTCGCCCGACACCGGCGCCCCCCGCGAAGTCCTCGCCGGCTACACCGGCCTCCTGCCCGTGATCACCGACACGGGCGCGATCATCACCCTCCCCACGGCGACCGAGCCGCCGCGCCCCGCCACGCGGCGGGAGCTCAGGCGACACCGTCGCTCGCGCTCGCGGGCGGTGGTCGCCCCGGTGGCAGGCATCGCCGCCGCGGGCCTGCTGGTGACGCTCGCCGGGTTCGCGCATCCGTCGATCGCGAACGCCGCGACCCCCACCGGCGTCATCGCCTCGACCGTCGCCACTGCGCCCCCCGTCGCCGCTGCGACAGCGAAGGCCCCGTCTGACCCTCTGTTCACCCGCACCGCCGATCGCGCCGACGAGCGCGCCGCGGTCACCCTCGCCGAAGCCAACACGGTGCTGCAGGCGGCGAAGGGCAAGGTCGACACGCAGACCCTGGTGTCGAGCGTCGCGGCACTCGCGAACTACCGCTACCTCGACACCACCACCGTGCAGAGCCTCACCAACACCGCGACCACGGCGACCAGCGCCGCCAAGGCCCAGGTGGCGGCTGTCGACAAGGCGGCAGCCGACGCCGCGGCCGCGGAGGCCGCTGCGGCCGCCGCCGCCGCAGCGGCAGAGGCCGAGCGCCTCGCTGCCGCCAACACCCCCGACGGTGCCCGCGCCGTCGCCGCCGACATGGCGGCAGAGCAGTACGGCTGGGGCGCCGACCAGTTCCAGTGCCTCGACTCGCTCTGGACCAAGGAGTCGGGCTGGCGCTACCAGGCCGAGAACGCCTCGAGCGGTGCCTACGGCATCCCTCAGTCGCTCCCCGGCAGCAAGATGGCCTCGATCGCCGACGACTGGGCGACGAACGCCGTCACCCAGATCTCGTGGGGGCTCGGCTACATCGCCCGCGGGTACGGCACGCCCTGCTCGGCATGGTCGCACTCGCAGTCGGTCAACTGGTACTGACCGGCGGCTGCAGCGGTGCCCGGCTCGCGGCGGCCGGTTGGTTAGGCTGGGGCCATGGGTGCGGCACAGGGCGACGACCGATACGAGAAGATTCGAGTCGAGGCCGTCGAACGTCTCGCGCTCATCGACACCCCCTCCGAGGAGCGGTTCGATCGCATCACGAGACTCGCCCGCGAGATCTTCGCGGTGCCGGTCGCCGAGATCAACTTCATCGACGACCACCAGCAGTTCACCAAGTCACCCCAGTTCGACGGGCACGGCGCCAGCATCGAGCGCTCGGACTCGTTCTGCGAGGTCACCATCCAGCGGCCGGAGCTGACGGTGGTTCCGGATGCGACGACAGACCCGCGGTTCGCGCACCGGAAGCCGGTATGGGACGAGCGGCACATCCGCTTCTACGCCGGCCGCCCGCTGAGCCTCGGCGACGACATGCGCGTCGGCACGCTCTGCCTCGTCGACTCGAAACCGCGGGAGTTCGACGCCGAGCAGCAGCGTCTGCTCGACGAGATGGGCTCCTGGGTGGAGCGTGAGCTGCAGGAGACCGCCGACCGCGACCGCGCGGCCGAGGTGCAGCAGCGCCTGCTGCCGCGCGACCAACCGAGCTGGCCCGACTACGACCTCGCCGGGGTGTGTCTGCCCGCCAAGAACGTGGGCGGCGACTTCTACAGCTGGCACGGCTCCGAGACCGGTATCGAGTTCACCCTCGCCGACGTGATGGGCAAGGGCACCGCGGGCGCGATCATGGCGGCCGCGGTGCGCACCGCTTTCCAGGCGCGCACCGGAGACGACGTGGTCGCAGCCATCGAGCGCGTGAACGCCCAGCTCGCCGACGACCTCGACCAGATCGGCGGCTTCGCCACCCTCGTGCACGGCGTCATCGACATCCCCACCGGCCGTCTCGACTATGCCGACGCCGGGCACGGCCTCACCGTGCTCGTGCGCGCCGACGGCACCTTCACGCGGCTCGAGGCGACCGGTCTCCCCATCGGCATCGTCGCCGACGGCCTGTGGACGCGCGGCGAAGCAGTGCTCGGTGCGGGCGACCGGCTCATCTCCTTCACCGACGGGCTGCTCGACCTGTTCGACGGCACCCTCGAGTGCCTTCCCGAGGTGGCTCGGATGGTGCGGGAGGCCGAGGGCCCGCAAGACGCCGTGGCGCGCGTGGCGCGCCTCACCGCGTCGTCGCGCACGGTGGGCGACGACGTCACCGTCGTGGTGGTCGGCCGCCGCTGAGTGCGGCCTTCCCGCCCGCTCAGGCCACCGCGCCCTCCCCGGGTGCAGCGGCCGCGCGCCTCAGCCGGCTGCGTGCGCGCGGGTGATGGTCCAGATGTTGCGCTCCTCGAGACGCTCATAGCGGAGCTCGTCGACGAGCGCCTGGATGAGGGCGATGCCGCGGCCCGACTCGGCGAGCTCGCCCGGCATCTCCCGGTTCATCAGCACGATGCCGCCGGCGTCTGCGGTGTCGGCGAGGGTCGCCGACAGCCCCTGTTCGTCGGCCGAGACGGTCAGCACGCAGGTGACGCCGCCGTCGCCCGCGGCGTGCTGGATGACGTTCGACGCGAGCTCGATGAGCGCCGTCTCGAAGGCCATGCGGTCGAGTTCGCCGACCCCGGGGTTGGCCTCCCACACCGTCTCGAGGAACTCGTGAACCGCGTCGACGTCGTCGGGCGGCGCGTTGAACACGAGGTTCCTCCGCTCCTCAGTCACGGTAGGCCTCCTCGACCGAGGCGTACGGCGTGAGGATGGTCTCGACGTTCGAGAGCTTCAACACCATGCTGACCTGTGCCGAGGGCGCGACGATGCGCAGGTCGCCGTGGTGCTCGCGGGCGGTCTTGAGCGAGCCGATGAGGGCTCCGAGGCCGGAGGAGTCCATGAACGCCACTCGGCTGAGATCGACGACGATGCGCGCCCTGCCGCCGTCGACCGCCCGTTTCACCGCGTCTCGGAGCAGCGGCCCTGACACCATGTTGAGGCGGCCGTCACCGCGGATGACCGCGATGTCGTCTCCGTGCGATTCGGTCTGGAACTCCATGGATGACTACTCCCTCGACGTAAGCTGTTCATAGGCTAGCGAAAGGAGGCGATGTGTCTGACCCCGAACGGGCGATCGCTCGCATCGTCCAGACCTATCCCAACGTCAAGGTGGTGCTGAGCGACTCGGTCTTCGCCGACTCCTACTTCCACTCCGCGGGCCCCGACGGCGGCACCCTCTACATCAACGCCGAACTCACCGAGGTGATCGCCTCCCAGCCCGGCTGGGTGGGCAGCATCATCACCACCGAGCCGCTTCCCGAAGTCTGAACCGGGCGAGAGTGAACCTGCCCAACGCCATCTCCCTCGGTCGGCTGATCGTTCTCACGCCGCTGTTCGTGCTGGTGCTGCTGGTGGGGGAGAACCCGTTCGGCGCCCTCGTCGTGCTGGTCGTGCTCGGCATCACCGACTGGGCCGACGGGTTCATCGCGCGCCGCTTCGACCAGGTCACCGACTTCGGCAAGAAGCTCGATCCGGTCGCCGACCGGGTGAGCCAGTTCGTCGTCTGCGCGACCCTCGTGTTCGCGGGCCTCGTGCCGCTGTGGATGGCGATCGTGCTGCTCGTGAGCGACCTCCTGCTCGGGGTCGTGGTGATGGTGCGGCAGCCCGGTATCGTGCGGGTGCGCTGGATCGGCAGGGTGCGCACGGTGCTCCTCATGGTGGGCTTCCCGCTCACCCTCCTGGTCGCCTCCTTCGCCCCGGCGAGCGAGACGCTCACCGTTGCCGCCCTCGTGGTGGTGGGCGCCGGAGTGGTGCTGCACGCGCTGGCGAACCTGCAGTACGTGGCCGCCCTCGCCCGCACCCCGCGCGGTGCGCAGGAGGTGTGACCACGGGCTGCCCCTCCGCTCAGAGCGGGTAGGCGGCGGCGTCGGCGGCGTCGAACGAGCACAGGATGCGCGTGCCGGCCTCGAGGTCGAGTGCGGCGGCGTCGCCTGGAGCCAGGTCGGCGGAGAGCAGATCCGTGCGCACACGCACGAGGTCGCCGTGCGGTTCGACATCGACGACGGTCGCTTCCACCTGGTTGGCCGCGGAGACGCGCCGGAGGTCGTCTGCCGAGCCGATCGAGACCCTCGCAGGTCGCACGGCCACCCCGGCCGGCACCCCGGGAGGGATGTCGGCGACGGCGCGCGCGGTGAGGACGACCCCGGACTGCGCACGCACGCGCGCCGTCGCAGTGCCGTCGCTGCTGGGGCCGTCGCCGACCCCGGTGATGAGGTTCAGCGAGGCCAGGCCCGCCGTGAACGAATTCGTCGGGCGCTCGAGCACGTCGCGGGTGGGACCGTGATCGACGACCCGGCCGGCATCCATCACCACCACGCGGTCGGCCAGCAGAAAGGCGTCGAGGACGTCGTGGGTGACGACCACCGCGGTGCGATCGGCGAGCACGCGGCGGAGCATCCGTCTGAGCGCGGGCGCGACCGCCACGTCGAGGGCCGCCATCGGCTCGTCGAGCAGCAGCAGGCGGGGTTCGGCGGCGAGGGCCCTGCCCACGGCGACCCGCTGCGCCTGACCACCCGAGAGCTGTGCGGGCCGGCGGTCGGCGAGGGCGGTGGCGTCGACCTCGTCGAGCCAGTGGCGGGCCCGGGCCGCCGCGGTCGCCCGATCGGTGCGGGTGCGTGGGCCGAAGGCGACGTTCTCGAGCACGGAGAGGTGAGGGAACAGCAGCGGCTCCTGCGACAGGAGCGCCACCGAGCGGCGGTGCGGGGCGAGCCACACGCCACCTCGTCCGCTGTCCTGGGCATCGAAGAGCACGGTGCCGTCGAGCTCGGCGCACCCGCTGTCGGGGCGCAGGAGGCCCGCGAGCAGGGCGAGCAGGGTCGACTTGCCCGCCCCGTTCGGGCCCAGAACCGCGACGGTCTCGCCCGTGGCGAGCTCGAGGTCGACGTCGAAGGAGCGCTCGGCGAGTCGCGCCGAGAACTGCAGGCTCACGAGGTGCCTCCGAGCGGCGCCGTGCGGGTCTCGCCCACGCGGTGGGCGACGGTGACGACGACGATCGACACCACCACGAGCACAAGCGAGAGGGCGACCGCCGCGTCGGGATCGGTCTCGCGCTGCAGGTAGACCTCGAGCGGCAGGGTGCGGGTGACTCCCTGCAGGCTGCCGGCGAAGGTGAGGGTCGCCCCGAACTCGCCGAGTGCCCGGGCGAACGACAGCACGGCGCCCGACACCAGGGCCGGGAGCACCAGGGGGAGGGTGATGCGGCGAAGCACTGTGGTGGGAGCCGCGCCGAGGGTGGCGCCCACGGCCTCGTACCGCGTGCCCGCCGTGCGGAGGGCGCCCTCGAGGCTCAGCACCAGGAAAGGGAGGGCGACGAAGGTCTGGGCGAGCACGACCGCCGTCGTCGAGAAGGCGATCTCGATGCCGAAGGCCTGGAAGCCCTGACCGAGGAGCCCGCGTCGGCCGAAGGTGTAGAGCAGCGCGATGCCCCCGACCACGGGTGGCAGCACCAGCGGGAGCAGCACCAGGGCGCGCAGGATCTTCTGCCCCCAGAAGCGGGTGCGCGCCAGCACGACCGCCATCGGTACGCCGAGCAGCACGCAGAGCGCCGTCGCCGCGAGCGAGGTGCGGAGGCTCAGCCAGAGGGCGTCGAGCGACGACTCCGAGGTGATGAGCGGGATGAACCGACTCCCGTCGACCCGCAGCACCATCGCCGCGAGCGGCACCACCACGAAGAGGCCGCCGATCACGGCGACGACGACGATCCAGCGCGGAACGCCCGTGGGCGGGGTGGCCGCGGCGGTGCGGGTCACGGCGCTCCGAAGCCCGCGGCCTGCAGCACGCCCTGGCCGACTTCGCCGGTGACGAAGCCGACGAAGGCGTCGGCGAGCTCCTTCCGCGAGGAGGCCTCGACCGTGGCGATGGGGTAGGTGTTCACCGCCTCGCTCGACTCGGGGAAGGCGACGCCCTCGACCGAGTCGCCCGCGGCGATCACGTCGGTGACGTAGACGAGCCCGGCATCCGCCTCGCCCGAGGTCACCTTGCCGAGCACATCGGTCACCGACGACTCCTCCGACACGGGCGCGAGGGTGATGCCCGTCGCCTCCTCGACCGTCGTCGTGGCGGCCCCGCACGGCACCTGCGGCGCACACACCACGACCTTCAGGGCGGGGTCGGCGAGATCGGCGATCCCGGTGACGCCCGCCGGGTCGCCCGGGGGCACGGCGATGGTGAGCACGTTCGTGGCGAAGTCGACCGGCGCCTCGGCGTCGATCAGGCCGGCCTCGGTGAGCTTCGCCATGTTCTTCTCGTCGGCCGAGGCGAACACGTCGGCGGGGGCGCCCTCGGTGATCTGGGTGACCAGGTCGCTCGACCCGGCGAAGGTCAGCTCGACGCTGGTGCCCGGATGCGCGGCCTCGAACTCCTCGGCCAGCTCGGTGAAGGTGCCCTTGAGCGAGGCTGCGGCGAACACCGTGATCGAGCCGGAGAGGCTCGATCCGGCGCCGGGGGAGGTCGTCGCCGTCGTCTCGGCGCCGCTCGTCTGCCCTGCGCATCCCGTCAGGGTCAGCACGACGGCGGCGGCGGCGAGTCTGGCCGCGATCTTCGCGAGTGCCGCCCCGGAGTTCACGCGTCGCTCCCCGGGGTCTCGACGACGACGGTCGTCGCCTTCACGACCGCGATCGCCACGGAGCCGGGCTCGAGACCGAGCTCCCGCACGGCCTCGCTCGACATGAGCGAGACGACGCGGTGCGGGCCGCACTGCAGCTCGACCTGGGCCATGACGGTGTCGGCGGTGACGGCGGTGACCAGGCCGACGAAGCGGTTGCGGGCGCTGCGCCGCACCTCGCTCGGGTCGGCGGGGAGCACCGCGTTTCGCCCGGCGAGCTGCGCGAGAGCCAGACCGTCGACGGTGCTCCTCCCTGCGGCGTCGGGCTGCGCCTCGAGAAGACCTGAATCGATCCAGCGGCGAACGGTGTCGTCACTCACTCCGAGGAATGCTGCCGCCTCCCGAATCCGTATCTGCGTCATGGATCCCATTCTAGATCCGTGGATGCGGAAAAGCGCGCTCTCGATAGCGGGACCCTTGAAGCGACGGGTGTCGACGACTAGCCTGGGTAACGGCACTCAGTGCCGAAAAGGAGCGACGTCGCTCGACCCCCTCACGGATCCCTGCGCCGTCGCCTGGACGCGAGAAGGGAACAGTCATGGGAAAGCTCGAGGGCAAGGTCGCCTTCATCACCGGTGCCGCCCGAGGCCAGGGCCGCAGCCACGCCGTGCGACTGGCGCAGGAGGGCGCCGACGTCATCGCCGTCGACATCTGCTCGCAGATCGACTCCGTGCCGTATCCGATGGCGACGTCCGCCGACCTGGAGGAGACCGTCGCCGCCGTCGAGGGGCTCGACCGCCGCATCGTCGCCGTCGAGGCCGACGTGCGCGACATCGCCGCCCTGAAGACCGCCGTCGAGCGGGGCGTCGCCGAGCTCGGGCCCGTCGACATCATTCTCGCCAACGCCGGCATCGCGCCGCAGGGCACGACCATCGACGACGATCAGGCCTTCCGCGACGTCGTGGAGGTGAACCTGTTCGGCGTGCACAACACCGTCAAGGCGGGGGTGCCGTCGATGATCGAGAACGGTCGCGGCGGGGCCATCGTGCTCACCAGCTCGACGCAGGGCCTGTCGGGTGCCGGAGGCGACGGCACAGGCGCGACCTCGGGCTACGCCGCGTCGAAGCACGGCGTGGTGGGGCTCATGCACACGTACGCCAACTGGCTGGCGCAGTACAGCATCCGGGTCAACACCGTTCATCCCACCGGCGTGAACACGCCGATGGTGGTCAACGACGCCATGCAGGCCTTCCTCGCGGCCAACCCCGGCATGGGCGCGGCGATGCAGAACCTGCTGCCGGTGCCGATGATCGAGGCGCTCGACATCTCGAACGCGATCGCGTGGCTCGTGAGCGACGAGGCGCGGTACGTGACGGGCGTCACCTTGCCCGTCGACGCGGGGTTCCTCGCCCGCTGAGCCGACGGGATGCGGCCGGGGCGCCGCGCACGATCAGAAGTGCGTGGTGCCCCAGACCGGCGCGACCGGGGCGAGCAGCGTGCGCGCACGCAGCGCGGCCCCGGGGACGAGCTCGCGCAGACGGCCCGCCGCGGAGAGTACGCGCGGGTCGACGCCGCCGAGGTAGAGCGACCCGAGGTCGGCGACGTCGAGCACGAGATCGGCGCCGCCAGCTCCCGCGTCGGCGCCGCGGGGCGTGAGAACCGCGGTGCCGACACCGTCGTCGACCCGGAGCGCGAGCCGACCGTCGGCGTGACCGAGCGCATCCGTGATGTCGATGGTCAGGTCGCCGGTGGTGCCCGGCACATAGGCGCGGGCGGCGAAGGCGCGTGCCGGGTCGAGCACGCGGATCCACAACCAGTCGTCGACGCCGGTGGCCTTCACCACGCGCCAATCGGTCAGGGCCCAGCGCAACGGGTCGTCGACGGGCGCTGCGTCCCAGGTCACGCGCTCCACCAGGTCGAGCGATCCGAGGAACTCCCAAAGACCGAGGTACGCGTCGCCGGTGGCGGCCACCAGGTCGACGATCTCGACCGTGTGCGGCGTGGTGTCCCAGCCGGTGAAGCGGTAGGAGACGTACCCGTCGACGGTGTCGGAGTCGTCGAGGTGCACGGCCGCACGCACCTCGGGGGCGTCGTCGCGATCGTCTCCCTCGAGGCCGGCGGTGCGGCTCCAGTGGCGCGAAAGGCGCGTGATCGAACCGGGTCGCCCGGCGTGGAAGCGGGCGAACACGCCGGGGCCGAGCTCGGCGAGCGAGGCGGGCTCGACGAGCTCACAACGCCCGGCGGGCGCGGTGGCGAGCCGGAACCGGGAGTCGGTCGTGACCGTGACGGCGTTCACCTCGGTGGCGACGCCGAACCCGAAACGGCGGTAGATCGTCGCCTCCGACACCGTGAGCGCGGCGAGCATGTGACCGTCGGCGACGGCGCGCTCGAGATCGGCGAGCATCATGCGCCGCAGCAGGCCCCGACGGCGGTGGGTGGGGCGCACCGTCACCGCGGAGATGAGGTTCGCCCGCACCGATTCGCCGGCCCCGGTGGAGAGCTCGCCGTCGAAGCTCGCGAAGGTCGCCACGGGCACCTCAGGGCCGTACGCGGCGGGGGAGGTCGACGCCTGGTAGACGCCGGTGAGGCGCTGCGCGTCGGCGACCAGGTGGCGGGCTCGGCGGTCGAGAATCGTCTCGGTGCGACGGGGCTCGTAGAAGCCCTGCGCCTCGGCCTCGATCCACTCCCTCGTCGCTGCGTCGGCGTGCCCGTCGGCGTCGACGGCGGCGGGGAACGTGCGGATCTCCGGCTCGGCACCGGTACGTGGAGTCATGCATCCAGCGTGGCATACTCGGGTCATGACAAAGGCGTCACACAGGCACTCCCTGCCGTGGTTCACAGCCACCAGCGGAGTCGCCACCTTTCTCGCGAGTTCCCTCTCGACGCAGCTGCTGCTGTCGACATCGCCCCGTCCCGATGCGCACAGCTGGACGGTCACCACCCAGGCGAGCCTCCAGATCGCCCTGGCGTTGGCCCTGTTCTCGTCGATCGGCACCGTGCTCGGCTGGTACGCCGGCGCACGGTCGCCCGCCCTGCTGCCCACGACGGCGGCGGTACTGACGGGCGTCGCCTCGGCGCTGTTCGTGATCGTGACGGGCATCGTCACGGCAGCGGCCCTTATGCCCGACTTCTGGCTCGTGCTCTGGACCGTGCCGATCCCCGCCGCGGCAGGTGGGCTCGCCGCCGGGGTCTCGGTGCTGCGGGCCCGACGCGGCGCTGAGACGCCCGCGGGGCGGGGCGAGTCCTCCTCCTCGTCACCGCCGCTGGTCGAGCGCTTTCGCTGAAGGGTGATTGCGGCGGCGCATGATTGCGGCGGCGTTGCCGCCTCACGCGACCCGCGTAGGCGCGCCTGACGGCTCGCTACCGTCGGGGCATGAGTCGTCGCCGCATCCCCGTTTCCGTTCGCCCGATCCGCGGATGGAGCGCCGGTGTCGCGGTCGCCGCAGCCGCCGTGCTCGCCGTCGCCTCGGTGCTCTGGGCGGTCTCCGGTCGCTCAGCGCGAGTGCCGTTCGACTGGCTGGGGCTCCGGCAGACGGATGCACGGCCCGGGCCGAGCGGGCAGGATGGGAGCATGGTCTCGAACTTCTCCGGCGGACACCTGCTCATCATCCTCGCCGTCGTGGCGGTGATGGTGCTCTTCGTCGTGGCCATCGTGAGCATCGCGCGGGCCGACCGGGCGAGCGGGGTGGAGCGGGCGTTGTGGATCCTGATCGTGCTGCTGTTCCCGCTGCTCGGGCCCATCCTGTGGTTCGCCGTGGGGCGGCCGAGGGTCGGCAGCTGGAGCGGGAGCGGCAGCGGCGCCTGAGGCACGGGCCGCGGGCCGTGAGCCGCAGCGCGCGGGCCGCGGTCGCGCGGCGCGGCTGAGACGTCGTTGCTCAGACCCGCGCGGGCGGCGCCACGAGCGCCACGTGGGCCTCGGGCCAGCTGCCGGTGAAGAAGCCTGCCGCGCCGTCGACCGAACCGCCCTCCCTCGGCTCGCCGACGAGTGCGATCACGTCGACCGTGTCGAAGCTCTCCTCGATCGACCACACCGCGTCGGTGAGGCTCAAGAGATCGGGATGCGCGACCTCGACCGGCAGGACGGCGTCGGCGTAGTCGTTCACGAGCAACGCGAACGGTGCGGCGTCGCGGGTGATCACCGCCACCCGGTGCCGGTCGGCGAGCAGCCGTTCCGCCAGGACCCTCGTCGCGTCGCCGTCATCGCTCACGATGCACCAGGTCTGTGCCATTGTTCCGACCTCCTCCGAGGCGGGCCGGCCTGCGAGGCGGGCCCGTCGACGTTCGACGGCCCGGGGGTGGGACGTCGTGTGACGATCCTCCTCGGCGGCGCGACCGGCGACATCCTCCTCAGGTCCTATCCCGGTCGAGACGGGTGGCACGACGGTACCGTCGCCGGCGGGGCGCGGCGCGGCGGGGCGCGGCGCGGGCTGCATCGTGCGGACCAGCGCGGCGTGGCGCGGGCTGGGGCTGCGCGGCGCAGCCCGGCCCCGGTCAGGGCAGCAGGGCGAGCTTGCCCCCGGGGTGCTGCTCCTTCAGCAGCCGCAGGGCCTCGAGCGCGTCGTCGAGCGGGAAGGTGCGGGCGAGCGGCACCACGAGCTCTCCGCGCCCGGCCAGCTCGATGAGCTCGGCGCGCACGCGGTCGCGGTAGACGGCGCTCGCCGGCATGGCGCCCGCGATCACCCGGAATCCCTCGCCGCGTTCGGCGGCGCGCGCCATCGCGGCGATGCTCACGATGCGGTCGCGGTCGGCGACGAGCTCGAGCGACACGTCGATCGCCTCGTCGGTGCCCACCGCGTCGAGCGCGGCGGCGATGCCCTCCGGCGCAGCCTCTCGCACGCGCTCGGCCAGTCCCTCCCCGTAGGCGACCGGAGTGCCGCCGAAGCGCCGCACCACCTCGAAGTTCCCCTCCGATGCGGTGCCGACGACCCGAGCGCCGACGAGGGCGGCCTGCTGCAGAACGCTCACGCCGACGGCTCCGGATGCTCCGTGCAGCAGCACGGTGTCGCCGGCTCGCACCGTCGTCACGTCGAGCATCTCGGAGGCCGTGGTGCCGGCCAGCAGCAGGTTCGCGGCCTCGGGGAAGCCGAGCGACGCGGGCTTCGCGAACACGTCTTTCGCGGGGACGGTGCGCGCCGAGGAGTACCCACCGCTGATGCGGAACGCGAGCACCTCGTCGCCCACGGCGCCGCCGCCCGATGCGATCTCGGTGTCGGGCCCGATCGTCGCGATCACCCCGGCCACCTCGTACCCGACCGCGATCGGGAGCTTCGAGCGATCGGTGCCTGAGGCCACGTGCTTGAAATCGGCGGGGTTCATCCCCGCGGCGCGCACCTCGATGGTCACCTCACCGGGGCCGGGTGGGGGGACCTCCGTCTCGACCTCCTCGAACACGTCGAGGTCTCCGAAGTCCTGAGCGATCCACATGCGCGCCATGCGTCCCACCCTAGACTCGGTGGTCGTCTCCGCCATCGGAGGAGCCCGCACCAGGTCGGGAGTCGCCGCCCGTGCCCTCGGCGGCGTCGGTGCCGCGGCGTCGCGCCCGCACCACGATGAGCGCGGCCCCCAGCACGACGACGATGATCGCGATCACGACGACCGGCAGGATCGCCGATCCGGTCTGGGCAAGCTCCATGGACTCCTCCTCGAACGCGTCCCCCCAGCCTAGAACGCCCCGCCCCCGCCACGCCCGGCCCGCCCGCCCTTCAGCTCCCCACACGCCATAATCGACTCATGACACCGGGGGAGCATCTGCACGACGACACACCGACAGAGGTCGCGGCCGGCCCCGCACATCCGCTGCCGCCCCTCGGCTGGTACCCCGACCCTCAGACGCCTGGCCGTGAGCGCTGGTGGTCGGGCGCCGAGTGGACCCGGTACACCGCGCGCGACGCGAACAAAGGACTCTTCGGTGCCGCGTATGAAAGAGCCTTTCGCGGCGGCGCCAACACCGCGGCACGGTGGGCCCGAGTGCTCGGCTTCGTCGGCTTGATCATCCTGCTGTTCACCCTGCTGGTGATCGTCTTCATCGGGCAGACCCTCGACGAGGGGTCGCCTGTCGCGTTCTTGAGCACCTATATCTCGGGTCTTTTCGGCCTCGTCGTCGTCGGCCTCATTCTGATGCTCGCGAGCATCGTGTTCGGCGCTCTCGGCATTCGAGACTCGCGGACCAAGGGCGGTTTCGCGCTGGCGCTGAACAGTCTCCTCGCCGACGTCGCTGTCGTGCTGATGGTCGGTGCTCTCGCCGTCCTGGTGATCCTTCTGCCGTAAGCCGACGCGCGCAGCGTCGCGGTCAGGGGCGGTCGGTAGAGTGGCGGCATGAGCGAGCAGCAGACGCGCACGGTGAGCATGTCGTTCGGGGAGGCGATCGCGAACGGGTTCCGCAACTACGCTCAGTTCGAAGGGCGGGCGCGACTTGCCGAATTCTGGTGGTTCTTCCTGTTCGTGACTCTCGTGGGCGTGGGGCTCGGAAGCCTCGACTCCATCGCGCCGTCGTTCCTCACCATCGGCTCGGGCCTCGCCGGCCTCTGGTCGCTCGGCACGCTGCTGCCGACCCTGGGCCTCGCCGTGCGGCGACTCCGCGACGGCGGCAACTCCTGGTACCAGCTGTTCTGGCTCCTGGTGCCCATCGCCGGAGTGATCGTCGTGGTGCTGCGGCTGTGCGACCCCAGCCGCTCCGCCTCGAGGGCGCCCGACGCGCCGCGCATCTGAGCCCCGAGGGCGCAGGCTGCCGGCGCGACGGCCTCAGCGGCTGAAGAACGACGAGTCGGTCAGCAGCGCGAAGTCGCCGCGCCGCTCGTCGACCGAGCGCGAGTCGGAGTGCGGCGCAGCCGGTCCGTCGTGCGAGGAGGCGAGGGCGGCGGCGACGACCGCCCAGACGATGAGTGCGCCGACGATGACGATGAAGAAGAGCATGAGCCGAACCTTTCGTGAAGGGCTTTCGATGTCTTCACTGTCCTCGCTGAGGCGGGCGCGGCTCATCGGGCTGTCGACGTAGATTCCCGACCCGGGCATCCGCTCGCCTAAGGCCCCGCCTAAGACGCCGAAGGGGGCCGGATGCTCGGCATCCGACCCCCTGTGAACGAGCGTCTACGCGGCCTGCGCCAGGAGCGGCGCGCCGCTGCCCGCGGTGACCACGAGCCCGCCGTCGCGGGCGTCGATCGTGACGGCCCCGCCGTCGACGAGCTCGCCCGAGACGAGCAGCTCGGCCACGGCGTCGTCGACGTTGCGCTGGATGACCCGGCGCAACGGGCGAGCGCCGTACTCGGGCTCGTACCCGGTGTCGGCGAGCCACTCGACCGCCGCATCCGTCACCGTCGCGGTGATCTCGTGCGCCGCGAGCCGGGCGCGGGTGGCGCCGAGCAGCAGCGACACGATCTCGCGCAGCTGCGCCTTCTCGAGCTTCTGGAACAGCACGATCTCGTCGATGCGGTTGAGGAACTCGGGCCGCATCGCCTCGCGGAGCTTGCCCATCACCCGGTCGCGCAGCGCCTTGTCGCTGCCGAACCCGGTGGTGTCGCCGGGCGTCTGGGCCACGAAGCCCATCGCCCCCGACCGCGAGGCCAGGAACTCCGAACCGAGGTTCGAGGTCATGATCACCACGGTGTTACGGAAGTCGACGGTGCGACCCTGGCCGTCGGTGAGCCGCCCGTCGTCGAGCACCTGCAGCAGCAGGTTGAACACGTCGGGGTGGGCCTTCTCGATCTCGTCGAACAGCACCACCGAGTAGGGGTTGCGGCGCACGCGCTCGGTGAGCTGCCCGGCCTCGTCGTAGCCGACGTATCCGGGAGGGGCGCCGACCAGGCGCGACACCGTGTGGCGCTCGCCGAACTCCGACATGTCGAAGCGCAGCATCGACTCGGCCGACCCGAACAGCGACTCGGCGAGCGACTTGGCCAGCTCGGTCTTGCCGACCCCGGTCGGGCCGAGGAAGAGGAACGACCCGATCGGCCGCCGCGCGTCACCCATACCGGTGCGGTTGCGGCGGATGGCCTTGGAGACCACCGTCACCGCGTCGTCCTGACCGATCACGCGATTGTGCAGCTCGCCCTCGAGGGCGGCGAGACGGGCGCGGTCGACCTCACCGAGGCGTGACACCGGGATGCCGGTCGCGCGCGAGATCACCGCGGCGATCTCCGCCTCGTCGACCACGGCATCCGTGTCGATGCCGCCCGCGGCGCGCTCGGCGGCCACCCGGCGGTTCACCGAGGCGGCCTCGGCGAGCTGGTGCTGGATGTCCTCGATCTCGTCACGGATGCGCGACGCCTCCTCGTAGTGCTCGGCCGAGACGGCGGCGTTCTTCGCGCCCTCCAGGGCGGCGAGGTCGGCCATCAGCGACTCGGTGTCGACGAGCGCCGGCACCTTGCCGAGCGCCAGCCGCAGCCGTGCGCCCGCCTGGTCGATGAGGTCGATCGCCTTGTCGGGAAGGAAGCGGTCGCTCACGTAGCGCGCCGACAGCTCGACCGCCGCGGTGAGCGCGGCGTCGGTGTAGGAGACGCCGTGGTGCTCCTCGTAGGCCTCGCGGAGACCCTGCAGGATGAGCACCGCATCCGTCTGCGACGGCTCGCCGACGGTGACGGGGGAGAAACGGCGCTCGAGCGCCGGGTCCTTCTCGATGGCGCGGTACTCCTTCAGCGTCGTGGCGCCGAGCAGGTGCAGGTCGCCGCGGGCGAGCCGGGGCTTCAGGATGTTGCCGGCGTCCATACCGCCCTCGCCGGAGCCGCCGGCCCCGACGACGGTGTGCACCTCGTCGATGAACACGATGAGCTCGTCCTTGTGGGCCGAGATCTCGTCCATCAGCTTCGTGAGGCGCTCTTCGAAGTCGCCGCGGAAGCGGGTTCCGGCGAGCATGGCGGGCAGGTCGAGCGCCACCACGCGCTTGTCGCGCAGCTGCTCGGGCACCGTGCCGTCGACGATCGCCTGGGCGATGCCGTCGACGATTGCGGTCTTGCCGACACCCGCCTCGCCGACCAGCACCGGGTTGTTCTTGGTACGGCGGGAGAGGATCTCGACGGTCTGCTCGATCTCGTCGAGCCTGCCGATCACGGGGTCGAGCTCGCCGCGGCGGGCGCGCTCGGTGAGGTCGGTGCCGAAGCTGTCGAGCGTGGGGGTGTCCGACTCGGGAGTCGCCTGGCCGGCCTGGCCGGAGGTCGCTCCGGCGGTTCCCGCGGTCGCCTGGGCGGACGCGGCCTCCGTGCCCTGCCGCATGCCCTCCTGGAGGGCCTCGGGGGTCACGCCGGCCTGCGCCAGCACCTGGCCGGCGGGGGAGTCCTGGTTGATCACGAGGGCGAAGAAGAGGTGCTCGGGGTCGATGTAGGTCGAGCCGGATGCGCGAGCGACCTGGTAGGCGTGGAACAGCGCCCGCTGGGCCGACGGGGTGAGCGCGGGCTGCACCACGCGGTCGGTGCTCGCCGCGGGCAACCGCAGCTCGGCGGCCTCGGCGATGGCGCGCGGGTCGGCCCCGACACGGCGGATCGCATCGGCAGCGGGCTGCAGGGGCGCGATGGTGCGCAGCACGTGCAGGGCGTCGAGCTCGGAGTGACCGTGCTCGATAGCGTAGGCGCCGGCCTGGGAGAGGAGCTCCTGGGTGCGGCGGCTGATCAGCTTGCTGAGGTCGATGGAGCGCCCGGCTCGCGCCGCGCGCTGCTCGCCCTCGAGGTACCGGGCGAGGAACTCGTCGAAGGAGTTGCCACCGGTCTCTGCGGGGTTGGGGTTCTCGGGCACGAAACCTCCTGGGTTGAAACTTGAGTGCCTTACGCTCAAGTTCAACGCCGGGGGCTTCGTTCTATTCCCGGGAGAGGCCGCCGTTCCCGGGAGGATGCTGGGAATGCCGTCGGGCTGCCGGGAGATCGCCTCAGGGGTGGAACAGCGGGGCGATCAGAGAGATTCCGTAGAGAACGGCGGCCACCCCCACTGCGAAGCAGGCGTAGGCACCTGCTGTCGCGGCCGGCGGTCTGGTCTCGCGCGACTCGCCGGCGCCGAGCAGTCGCAGCCCGAGCGAGTAGGTGGCCACCACGAGCACGCTCGCCGTGAGCGCCACGACGAAGACGAGCACGAACGATCCCCAGTCGACGCCGAGGAACTGCCCCTCGCCCGCCGCCTCCTCGGCGGCCCGCACCGCGGTCACGAGGCACTGAACTGGCGTCGTCGGGTTCATGCCGTCACCTCCTTCTCGTCGCGCGCATCCGTTCGCGAGCTCTCGTCGTCGACGTCGTTGACGTTCTCGTGGGTCACCGGGTGGCGCCGAGCCAGCAGGAAGAGCGTGAGGGCGGCGCCGGCACCGAGCACCGCCACCAGGATGAGGCCCAGGATGCTCGAGGTCGCCGCCCAGGCCGCCACACCTCCCACGAGGGCCGCGGCCGGGAGGGTCACACCCCAGGCGATGGCGATGCGGCCGACGACACCCCAGTGCACCGACGCGAGCTTCTTGCCGAGGCCGGCGCCCACGATCGCCCCCGAGGTCACCTGGGTGGTGGAGAGGGCGAAGCCGAGGTGCGACGACACCAGGATGGTGGCTGCCGAGCTGGTCTCGGCGGCGAAGCCCTGGGGTGAGCTGATGTCGGTGATGCGCTTGCCGACGGTGCGGATGATGCGCCAGCCGCCGAGGTAGGTGCCGAGGGCGATGGCGAGGCCGCAGGCCAGGATGACCCAGAACTGCGGGGCGCCGCCGGAGTCCTGGTAGCCGGCTGCCACCAGGGTGAGCGTGATGACACCCATGGTCTTCTGCGCGTCGTTCGTGCCGTGGGCGAGCGACACCAGCGACGCCGAGACGGTCTGGCCGTGCCGGAAGCCCTTCTCCGAGCCGCGACTTCTCGCCTGCTTCGTGATGACGTAGGCGAGGTAGGTGGCGGAGAGGGCGATGACCCCGGCGACCACGGGAGAGATGATCGCCGGCAGCACGACCTTCGACAGCACCACCGGGAAGTTCACGGCGCCGAAGCCCGCGCCGATGATCGCGGCGCCGATGAGGCCGCCGAAGTGGGCGTGGGTGGAGCTCGAGGGGAGGCCGAAGTACCAGGTGGTGAGGTTCCACAGCACCGCGCCGACGAGGCCGGCGAAGATGAGGCTCGGGGTGATCTCCATCCCGTTGTCGCCCTCGTTGATGATGCCGTCGGAGATGGTCTTCGCCACCTCGGTCGACAGGAACGCCCCGACCAGGTTGAGCACCGCCGAGATTCCCACCGCCACCCGGGGCTTCAGGGCGCCGGTGGCGACCGAGGTCGCCATGGCGTTCGCGGTGTCATGGAACCCGTTCGTGAAGTCGAACACCAGAGCCACCACGATCACCAGGATCACGGTGATGAGCACGTCCATCGCTGTCCCCTCCCGCGGCCGGTCGGTCGCACAGGCCCTGTCTAGCCCCGGCGGTTTCCCGTGCCACCGGGGGCGGGGGTGAACAGCTCGTGAACTCGGGTGGCATCGGGCATGATCGGGGTATGAGCGATCTGCCGCCGTATCCGTCCGTGCCGCCGACCCCGCCCGTGCCGCCGAACCCCCCTGCGGTGCCGCCGACTCCGCCGTCGGGCGGGCCGGCGCAGCTCGGTGTGCCCGGGCCGCAGCCCACGGCGACCCGGCAGTCTTCGCCTGCACCTTCACCTGCTCCTCGGCCGGCTCCTGCTCCGGCGAAGAGGAACGGTCTCGGGGTCGCCGCCCTCATCCTCGGCATCGTCGCCTTCGTGGGCGCCTTCATCCCGCTGTTCAACTACCTGGCGCTCCTCATCGCGCTCGCCGCCGTCATCGTCGGCATCATCGCCGCCATCAGCGGCCGCGGGCGCGGGCTCGGCGTCGCGGGCTCGATCATCGGCTTCGTCGCGCTGCTGGCCGCCATCGTGATGGCCGTCGTCTACACCTTCGTGTTCTTCGGCAGTCTCGTGAACTCGGCGCTGCACGACAGCGGGCTGACCTCCGAGACGGTGCCGCTCGTCTACGAGGTGGAGGGAACCGGCACCGACGTCGACATCACCTACACCATCTCGATCGGCGGGGCCCTCACCACGCAGCAGGCGCTGGCTCAAGACCTGCCGTTCGAGAACTCGCTCGAGGTGCCGTTCGGGGGAGCCGACAGCTACGCCAGCTACACGATCACGGCGGTGAACGGGGCCGACGGCGGCGACGTCACCTGCCGCGTCACGCTCGACGGCCTGGTGATCGCCGAGGAGACCGCCTCGGGTGCCTATGCCACGGCGAGCTGCACCGGGAGTGCGGCCGAGCTGCTGTCGCGATGACGGCCACCCTCGTCGCGAAGGGGCTCTCCGGCGGTCACGACCACCGCATCCTGTTCAGCGGGCTCGACCTCGTCGTGGCGCCCGGTGACGTCGTAGGCGTGGTGGGAGCGAACGGGGCCGGCAAGTCGACGCTGCTGCGCATCCTGGCCGGCATCGATGCGCCCGCCGAGGGGGAGGTGTCGCTCGCGCCCGCCGACGCCTTCGTGGGCTGGCTGCCGCAGGAGCACGAGCGGATGCCCGGTGAGACGGTGGCGCAGTACGTCGCGCGGCGCACGGGCGCTGCGGCGGCGACCGCCGAGATGGACGACGCCGCCGAGGGACTCGCGTCGCCCGAGCCGGATGCCGGCGGGGTGGACCCTGCCGACCGGTACTCGGCGGCGCTCGAACGGTGGCTCGCGAGCGGCGCCGCCGACCTCGAAGAGCGGTTGCCGGTCGTGCTCGCCGAGCTCGGCCTCGAGGTCTCCGCGGAGGCGCTCATGACCTCGCTCTCGGGCGGGCAGGCGGCCCGGGTGGGGCTCGCCGCCCTGCTGCTGTCGCGCTTCGACGTCGTGCTGCTCGACGAACCCACCAACGACCTCGACCTCGACGGTCTCGACCGGCTGGAGGCGTTCATCCGAGGGCTCCGCGGGGGAGTCGTGCTCGTCAGCCACGACCGGGAGTTCCTCGCCAAGAGCGTCACCAGGGTGCTCGAGCTCGATCTCGCCCAGGGCACGAACCGAGTGTACGGCGGCGGGTACGACTCGTTCCTCGAGGAGCGGGCGGTCGCGAAGCGGCACGCCCGGGAGGAATACGAGGAGTTCGCCGCGAAGAAGGACGACCTCGTCGCGCGAGCCCGCACGCAGCGGGAGTGGTCGAGCCAGGGGGTGCGCAACGCGATGCGGAAGGCGCCCGACAACGACAGGATCAGGCGCAAGGCGGCGAGCGAGTCGAGCGAGAAGCAGGCGCAGAAGGTGCGGCAGATGGAGAGCCGCACCGCGCGGCTCGACGAGGTGGAGGAGCCGCGCAAGGAGTGGCAGCTGCAGTTCACCATCGGCGCGGCCCCGCGCTCGTCGAGCGTCGTGGCGACGGTGTCTTCTGCGGTGGTCTCGCGCGGCTCGTACACGCTCGGGCCGGTGTCGGTTCAGGTGGCGACGGGCGACCGCATCGGCATCACCGGGCCGAACGGGGCGGGCAAGTCGACGCTGCTGGCCCTGCTGCTCGGGAGGGTTCAGCCCTCGGCCGGCAGCGCATCGCTCGGGTCGTCGGTGGCGATCGGTGAGATCGACCAGGCGCGAGCCGTGCTCGGCGACGCGTCGGCGCCCTCCCTCGCCGCGGCCTTCGAGGCGCAGGTGCCCGAGTGGCCGGTGGCCGAGGTACGCACCCTGCTCGCGAAGTTCGGCCTCAAGGCCGACCACGTGGGACGGCCGGTCGCCGAGCTCTCGCCGGGTGAGCGCACCCGGGCGGGGCTGGCACTGCTGCAGGCGCGCGGGGTGAACCTGCTCGTGCTCGACGAGCCGACGAACCACCTCGACCTCCCTGCCATCGAGCAGCTCGAGCAGGCGCTCGACTCCTACGACGGCACCGTGCTGCTCGTCACCCACGACCGCCGCATGCTCGACACCGTGCGCCTCACCCGCCACTGGCACGTCGACGCCGGCCGCCTCACCGAGCGCTGACGCGCATCCCCACCATGGACAGGCCGTTCAGGAAGGGGGAGGGGGTCACCCGTAGGGTGGGGGTATGAGCGAGGAGAGGGGCCGGCCGGCCGGCCGGGGGGACTCGCTCAAGCACTTCAGGCTGCTGCCGCGCCGCAAGCTGCCGGTGATGCCCGATCGCGGAGAGCGGTGGGGCGGGCTGCTGCGCCCCGCGACCCTCGTCGCCGCCGGGATCGCGGCCGTGATCGTCGCCGTGGTGTTGATCGGAGTCGCCACCGTGCGACCCGACACCCCGACCACCCTCGACGGCGTCACCGCCGAGGTCACCACGCAGATCGACGGGCTCGTCGCCCTGCTCCCGGAGGATTCTGCCCCTGCGACGGATGAGGAGAGCGCGGTCGTGCAGGCCTGTCCCGACGGCAGCGCCGAGGAGCAGGCGGCCGTCACCCGCGTGCTCGGCGGGGTGACGGGCCTCGACCCCGCCGCCTGGTCGGACGAGGTGAAGCAGCACTACGAGGCCGACGGCTGGTACGTGACGACCGACAACCCCGCCCCTGCCGACGACGGAGGCGGCCAGGCCGCCGCCCCTGGAGGTGCGACCGCCGCTCCCGGCAGCGTGACCCTCGAGCTCATCGGCAAGGCCCTCGTGCCCATGACCGTCGTCGCCGCCCCCGACGGCGACGGCTCGACGACCCTCACCATCACCAGCGAGTCCCGCTGCACCCACACCCCCTGACCCGACGACTTCCTCGAATGTGAGGGATGCGGGTCACGCTGCACCTGCCTCCCTCGTGCGACGACTTTCGTGCGGACAAAGTCCGTCCGAAACCACGTTCCGACGGACTTTGTCCGCAAGAAAGTGAGTCCGCTTCGGGAGGGAGGGCGGCTACCGCGGCGGGGCGAGGCGGCGCGCGATCTCGCGGGCGGTGCCGGCGGGGTCGACGCCGTGGTCGCGCGACTCGGGCACGACGACGAGCTCAGCGGTGGGGATGGCCGCGGCGAGTCGCTCGGCGGCGGCCACGAGCAGGGGGAAGGTGGGGTCGCCGCGGAGGATCGTGAGGGGTGCCGGCACGGCGAGCATGGCGGCGGTCGGGGTGGAGACCGCACGGGTGAGCAGCGCGTCGTAGACCACCGACTGGGCGAGCGGCACCAGGGAGGCGAACATCGGGCTCGACCGGATCTGCTGCACCACGGCCTCGGGCAGCCCCACGGCTTCGCGCTGGAACAGCGTGACCGCGTCGTCGGAACGACCCCCGTCGATCAGCGCCTGCAGCCGCTCGGGCAGGTCGGCCGCCGGCTCGTCGACGCCGAAGTGGAACGGCGGCTCGGACAGGAACAGGTGCCGCACGGGAACACCCTGCCCGGCAGCGAGGAGTGCGAGCACGGCACCGGAGGAGTGCCCGAGCACCGCGGCGTCGCCGCCCACGGCCTCGATGACGGCGGCGAGGTCGTCGGCCTCGCGCTCGGGCGCGTAGGCGGCGGGGCCGGCGTCGCCGCTGTCGCCACGACCGCGACGGTCGACGATGACGCCCCGGAAGCCCGCCTCGGCCAGTGCCGCGGCGAGCGGCGCGCCCGCGGCGGCGGTGGAGAAGGCGCCACCCACGATGACGACAGGTGGCCCGTCACCCGTCTCGGTGTAGGCGATGCTCGTTCCGTCGGCAGAGAGGGCTGTGCTCATGACGTAAGTACAGCATCCGCCACCGACACCGGCACGTGACGGATCGACCCTCGGGCACCGCCTAGCATGGAGTCGACCCCATCCGACGGGTTCACCGACGGAGGGAGACGACGATCGTGCGCGCGACGACACCAGGCGAGGCGGCAGGCGGCGCCGGAGCCGACCCCCGACAGCTCACCACGCTGACGGCCCTCCGTTCTCCTGTGCTCCTCAGCCGCGAGGTGCTCGCCGGCATCGTGACGACGCTGGCCCTGGTGCCCGAGGTCATCTCGTTCTCCGTGATCGCGGGTGTCGACCCGATCGTGAGTCTCCTGGCCTCGGTGGTGCTCGCCCTCACCATGTCGGTGCTCGGCGGCCGGCCCGCGATGGTGACCGCCGCCGCGGGATCGGTGGCCCTCGTCGTCGCGCCGATGGTGAAGGAGCACGGCGTCGAGTACCTGCTTCCCGCCGTGCTGCTCGCCGGCATCGTGCAGATCGCCTTCGGCGCCCTGGGCTTCGCGCGGCTCGCCCGCTTCATCCCGCGCAGCGTGATGATCGGCTTCGTGAACGCCCTCGGCATCCTCATCTTCGTGGCGCAGGTGCCGCACCTGATCGATGTGCCGTGGGTGGTGTACCCCCTCTTCGCCGCCACCGTGCTCATCGTCGTGCTGCTGCCGCGCTTCACCAAGGCGGTGCCCGCGCCGCTCGTCGCGATCGTCGTGGTGACCGTGATCGTGGTGGTCGCGGGGCTCGACGTGCCCGACGTCGGCGACGAGGGCGCGATCGGCGGGGCCCTCCCCGGCCTCACCCCGTGGCTCGTGCCGTTCGACCTGCAGACCCTCGGCATCGTGCTGCCCACCGCGCTCAGCATCGCCTTCGTGGGCCTCATGGAGACGCTGCTCACCGCCAAGCTCGTCGACGACATCACCGACACCCGGTCGCAGAAGAACCGGGAGTCGTGGGCGCTCGGCGTGGCGAACATCCTGGCCGGCTTCTACGGTGGCATCGCCGGATGCGCGATGATCGGCCAGACCGTCGTCAACGTGAAGATGGCGAGGGCCCGCACCCGCATCTCGACCTTCGTGGCCGGGCTCGTGCTGCTCGCCCTGGTGACGCTGCTGAGCGACGTGATGGCGCGCATCCCGATGGTGGCGCTCGCCGCCGTGATGATGATCGTGGCGCTCACCACCGTCGACTGGCACAGCGTGCGGCCCTCCACCCTGCGACGGATGCCTGTGCCCGAGACCCTCGTGATGGTGCTCACGGTCGTGGTCGTCGTGGCCACCGGCAACCTCGCGCTCGGCGTAGCGGGCGGCGTGCTGCTCGCGATGGTGCTGTTCGCCCGGCGGGTCGCCCACGTCATCTCGGTGACCAGGGTGGTGACCGGGGAGGGTGAGGATGCGGTGGCCCGCTACGCCGTTCACGGCCCGTTGTTCTTCGGCAGCAGCAACGACCTGGTCGAGCGCTTCTCCTACGCCATCGACCCCGAGCGGGTGGAGATCGACTTCAGCGACTCGCAGATCTGGGACGCGTCGAGCGTCGCCGCACTCGACGCGGTGATCACCCGCTTCGAAAAGCACGGGGTGGCTGCCGTGGTGACGGGTCTCGACGACCGCAGCCAGCTCTTCCACGGGCGGCTCTCCGGCCACTTGGGCTGAGCACGCCCGCCGCTCGAATCGGCCGCAGGGCTCGGGGAGACCTGGGGCTCAGGCGCCGAGCGCGCCCTCGATCTCGGTGACGATGTCGGCGGGTGCGTCGGTGAACGCGACCTCGGCGCCGTGCTCGCCGGGCTCGAGCGGCTCGAGGGTGGCCAGCTGGGAGTCGAGTAGGGAGGCGGGCATGAAGTGGCCCGGGCGGTCGCCGAGCCGCTGCTCGAGAACCTCGCGCGGGCCGGTGAGCACGACGAAGAACACCCCGGGTGCCTCGGCCCGGATGAGTTCGCGGTAACGGCGGCGGAGCGCCGAGCAGGCGACGACCAGGCCGCCTGACGCGTGCTCGCCGAGCGTGCGGCCCACGGTCTCGAGCCAGGGCAGGCGGTCGTCGTCGGTGAGGGGGTGCCCGGCCGACATCTTCTCGATGTTCGCCGCACTGTGCAGGGAATCGCCGTCGATGAACGGAACCCCGAGCGCGGCGGCGAGTTGCGAGCCGACCGTCGACTTGCCCGAGCCCGACACCCCGCCGACGACGACGAGCGGCGGGTGCGAGGGCGTGCGCGAGGAGGCCGGAGCGGCGGAGGCGGTGGTGCTGGGCGCTGTGTGTGGCTCGGTCATCGGGTCAAGGTTACCGGGAGCATCCGATGCCGGATCGTCGGCGGAGGGGGAGGCTGGGGAGATGACCGACACCAGTGGAGACCCGTACGAGATCGAGACCGAGCTGGGGCCCGACGGCCCCGTCGAAGTGGGTGACACGGCGGAGGACGACGATGACGACGCCTCCGCCCACGACACCGACGCCCCTTAGGCGGGCGTCGGCCGCCACCGCTTCGGGTTGGCGGCGGCCAGCTCCGCGGGGATGGTGCGTCGCACCTGCGGGCGGTACCAGAGCAGGTAGACCAGCAGCACGAACAGCGAGTTCGCCAGAAGCGGCAGGTAGGCGTTCACGGCTCGCAGCCACGGCCCGCCGATGACGGCGTCGTTGAAGGAGTGCAGGGCTGCGGCGACGAGGAACGCGCCGATGATCCAGGCCGCCACCGATCGCCGTCGGGAGACGGCCAGCCAGATCAGCGCCGCGGCACCCACCGTGATGAACGGGTGCATGAGTTCGACGACGGTGCGCTCGAGCGTGGTGAGCACGGGCCCCAGCACCGCGATGATGGCGTCGGCGTCGGCCTGGGTCGCGGCGCCGGCCGAGCTCGACGCCGACGGGATCGCCTCGTTCGCCACGTACATGGTGCCCTCGACGACGCCGAACAGGGCGGCGCTCACGAAGACCATCCACACGCCGAGGCGCGGCTCGCGCAGGATGCGCGGACCCGCCGCAAGCAGGATGAGCGGAAGCGCGAGCTTCATCGCCTCCTCGATCGGCCCCGCGAGCACGAAGGAGCCCTCGGTCGAGCCGAGGAACCCGGGGATGTGCCCCGCCGACAGCTCCACCACGAGGGCGACCACGAAGGCGAGCACCCCCGACGCGACTCCGAGCCAGGTCGCCGCCCGTCGCCCGGTGAGCGAGCCGACGGCGAGCAGGCGGTGCAGGCTCACGCCTGCCGCGACCAGGGCGGCGCCGCAGGAGAGGAAGCCGCCCGCGGCGAAGAGCAGCCTGTTGTGGCCGAGCGCCCCTCCGGTGCCGGCCACCACGAGCCCGACGATCACCCCCGCGAGGGCGATCCAGACGGCGGGGTGCGAGCGGCGTACCCTCGGTGGGGCGGCGGATGCTGTGGTCGACATGACAGTAATGAACCACATCGGCGAGGTGGGCCGCGGGAGGCTACGGGGTATCCCGTCACCGGACCGCCGCAGCCGGAGCGTTGCTGCCGATTGCACGGCGATTGAGCGAGGTGCAACCGCCCACCGGGGTACCCGTCTTCTTCCTACCGTCGGAGCATGACTTCAGATCGCATCCTCTTCACCCGACTCGCCCGGGGCGGCGGCGTCGCCGCCCTCGGGGTGTCGCTCACCCTCGCCCTCACGGGCTGTTTCTCGATCGGCACGCCTGGCGCCTCCGGCGGCGGCTCGGCCTCCGGCGGCTCCTCGACGGGCGTCGGCTTCGACGACGTGCAGTCGGCGGTCGTGCAGATCGAGGCCGTCGGCACCTTCGTCTCGCCCGAGGGCGCTTTCGAGGGCGCCGGCCGCGGCTCGGGCTTCGTCATCGACCCGAGCGGCCTCGTCGTCACGAACAACCACGTGGTGGTCGGCGCAGGCACGCTCAAGGTGTGGCGCGGCGGCGACCAGTCGGAGACGCTCAACGCGAAGGTGCTCGGCTCCAGCGAGTGTCTCGACCTCGCCGTCATCGACCTGCAGGGCGACGGGTACCCCACGCTGGGCTGGCACGAGGGCGGGATCCCGACGGCGATGGACGTGTACGCGGCGGGCTTCCCGCTCGGCGACCCGACCTTCACCATGACCCGCGGCATCGTCTCGAAGGCCGACACCGCGCAGGACACCCCGTGGGCGAGCCTCGACCACACGATCGAGCACGACGCGCGAATCCGGCCCGGCAACTCGGGCGGGCCCCTCATCGACAGCGACGGCCGCATCGTCGGCGTGAACTACGCCGGCAACGACCAGTACGACCAGAACCTGGCCATCCACCGCGACGAGGCGCGCGACGTGATCGAACGGCTCGCCGCCGGCGAGAGCGTGTTGAGCCTCGGTGTGAACGGCACCGCCCTCGTCGACGACAGCGGCCAGGGTCTCGGCATCTGGGTGAACTCGATCGCCTCGGGCTCCGCCGCCGATGTGGCGGGGGTGGAGCCGGGCGATCTGCTCACCCGCATGGAGGGCGTGGGCCTCGGCGCCGACGGAACTCTCTCCGATTACTGCGACGTGCTGCGCACCCACGGGCAGGACGCCACCCTCTCGGTGGAGCTGTACCGCCCGAGCGACGGCGTCTACTACGAGGGCCAGTTCAACGGCACCGCCGTCGAAGCGGTGACGGTGCTCGGCGACGCCGGCAACGCCGGCGACGCCGGGGGCAGCGCCGGCACGGGCGGTTCGGGCGGAGGCACCGACCTCGCCGACTTCGAGACCGTCGTCGACGAGACGCAGGGCCTCGCCGTCGACGTGCCGACGGCCTGGGCCGACCGCGACCTCTCCCCCTTCACCGACGGCAAGGGCAACACCTACAAGAGCATCGAGGCCTCGACCGACCTCGCCGCCTACCAGAACGGCTGGAGCGTGCCCGGCATCTCCGCCCTCGCCTCCGACACCGCGGTGTCGAACACGACCCCGCAGGACTGGCTGCAGCTCGTGACCCCGTACCTGCAGGAATCGGGCTGCCGGCTCTCCACCTCCGACAGCTATGAGGACGGCGCGCACACCGGCGTGTTCGACTACTGGGTGGGCTGCGGCGAGACCGGCGCCGACTACCTCATGGTCTCCGCCGTCGCGAACGACGGCAGCTACCTCATGGCGATGGCCGTCACCGCGCTGAGCGAAGACGACCTCGGGGCCATCGACCGCGCGGTGGGCAGCGTCATCGCGAGCTTCGCGTGAGCCCGGCCGCTATCGTGATCCCCGTGACCCGCACCGACGCATCCGCCGTCTCGATCGGTCTGTTCGGCCCGCTCAGCGTCTGGTCGGGTCAGGATGCCGTGGTGCTGCGAGGAGACATCCCCCGCGCCATCGTCGCCCGGCTCGCCCTCTCGGCGGGCGAGCCGGTGAGCGCCGACGAGCTCATCTCGGAGTTGTGGCCCGGCGACCGGGCGACGGCGCTGACCAACCTGCGCTCCCGCATCTCGCGCCTGCGCAGCGAGGGCTTCCCGGCCGCCATCCACGGCGATCGCCAGGGCTACCTGCTCGACCTCCCGGCCGAGGCGGTCGACGTGCTCCGCTTCCGGGCGCTGCTCGGCCGCGCGGCGGAGCACGGCAACGGTGCCGACGCGGCGGCCGAGGCGCTCGCCGCGGCCGAGGCGCTCGCCACCCACGAGCCGCTGCGCGGGCTCGACGGTTTCCCCTTCGTGCGGGCGCTCCGCGAGCGCGTTCTCGAAGAACGGCGCGGCGCCGTCGAGACCCTCGCCGAGCTGTGGCTCGAGCGCGGGGAGCACGCCCTCGCCGTGGGTCCGCTCACCGCGCTGGTGGCCCGGCATCCGCTCGACGAGAAGCCCACGCGGCTGCTCGCCACGGCGCTCGCCCGCTCCGGCCGCAGCTCCGAGGCGCTCGAGGCGATCGATGCCCTCGGCGACCGGCTCGCCGCGGGCCAGGGGCTCGACCTCCCGCCCCGCATGGCGGAGCTGCGGCTCGCCGTGGTGCGCCGCGACCCGGCGGTCGTGTCTGCGGGGCTGTCGGCGGTGGCGGTCGAACGCTCCGGCATCCCCATCCCGCTCACCCGCTTCATCGGCCGTGCGCGCGAACGCGCGGTGATCGCCGAGGCGCGCGCGGCATCACGGCTCGTCACGATCGTGGGAGCCGCAGGGGTGGGCAAGACGAGACTCGCCATCGAGGTGGCCCGACAGGCGACCTCGGCCATCGACGACGAGCAGGTGATGGTGGAGCTCACCGCCGCCGCCACGCCGGAGGATGTGGTGGCCGTCGTCGCCGACGCCGTGGGGGCGACCGAGCACGACGTCGCCGCGATCGCCACCCGTCTCGGCGGTCGCCGGGTGCTGCTCGTGCTCGACAACGCCGAGCACGTGCTGGGCGCCGTCGCGTCGCTCGCGGTGGCGCTGACCGCCCTCTGCCCGCAACTGCAGGTGCTCACCACCAGCCGGGAGTCGATGCGCATCCCCGGTGAGCGCGTGGTGAGGCTGGAGCCCCTGCTGGGAGAGGCGGAGCCCGACGCGGTGGAGCTCTTCCTCGAGCGGGCCGCCGATGCCGCGGGCTTCGCAGGAGGGCTGGGTGACGACGAGCTGTTCTCCCGGCCGCCCTCCGGCTCGGACGGCGACGAGGGGCACGGCCACCCGCTCGCCGGAGCCGCGCCAGACCGGCCCGCCGGAGCCGTCGGACGCATCTGCCGGGCCCTCGACGGCATCCCGCTCGCGCTCGAACTCGCCGCGTCGCGGCTCGACGTGCTGAGTCTCGGCGAGCTCGAGGACTCCCTGTTCGAACGCGCCCTCGAGCTCGTGGGCCCGGGAGACGCCGACGGGCGGCACGCGAGTCTCACCAGCTCCATCCGCTGGTCGTACCGGTTGCTCGACGCCGGCCAGCAGGCACTGCTGCAGCAGCTCGGGCGCTTCGCGGGCTCCTTCACCCTCGACGCCGTGCGCGGCGTCTGCGGCGAGGCCGCTGCGGAGGCCGCCCTCGACCTGGTGCAGAAATCGCTCGTCACTCCGACCGACGGCGAGGGCGGCGCACGCCGCTACCGCCTGCTCGAGTCGGTGCGTGCCTTCCTCCGCGAGGAGCCGGGTGGCGCGGAGGTGCCCGAGGAGTGGTGGCGCGGGCACAGCCTCTGGTTCGCGGGGCTCGCCGAGCGGCTGGGGCCACTGCTGCGCACCCCCGACGCCCGGTCGGCGCGGCTCGAGATCGAAGCCGCCTGGCCCGACCTGCAGCTCGCCCTGGCCACGGCGAACCGCGCCCTCGACCGTTCCACCGCGCTGCGCATCTGCGGGGCGCTGTCGCACCACTGGTTCCTCAAGGGCATGCTCGTCGACGGCCGCGCAGCGCTCGAGCGCGCGCTCGCCCTCCCCGGGGAGCGCGACCCCGTCGTCGACGCACCCGCGTACATCGGTGTGACGTTGCTGGCCTACCAGCTGGGCGACGCCCCGGCGGCCTTCGAGTACATCCGTCTCGCCTACGAGGCGGCGGAAGCGGCGGGCGACCGGGCCGTGCAGGCGCTCGCGCTGGCGCAGACCGCCTACGGCCGGTCGCTGTTCGGGGAGGCCGAGCTCGCCGAGCAGCTGATGGGCGCCGCGAGCGCCGCAGCCGTCGAGACCGCGCCCTGGGTGCGGAGCGAGGTCGCCATGTGCGAGGGGCAGATGCTGCGGGCCCTCGGCCGCTCGGAGGAGGCGCTCGCCGCGCTCGGGCTGTCGCACCGCCTGGCCTCCGAGGTGGGGCACGAGTGGATCAGGTCGTCCGCCGCCTATGTCGCGGGCAAGGTGCTCGTCGAGACCAAACGGCCGCGGGAGGCGGTGACCGTGCTCCGTGAGGGAGCCGCCGCCGCCTTCGCCGCCGGAGACGCCACCTCGGGCCTCGCCCTGCTGCACACCCTCGCGGGTGCCTGCGCCCTGGTCGAACGGCACGAGGAGGGCGCCCAGCTGCTCGGCGCCGTCGATCAGCTGGGCGAGCGCTACTCGTACAACCCGGTGACCGCCGAAGGAGACGACGCCAGGAAGCACCGCGATCTGGTGGCGGTGGGGCTCACGCCCGAGGAGTTCGCCCGGGCCGTGGCGGCAGGCCGGAGGCTCACCGTGCGGGAGACCCTGCGCGTGGCCTCGGCGCTGCCCTCCGCGCCGTTCGAGCTCTAGGATACGGACGAGCGGCGGGGGGCGCGGGTGACGGAGTGGATGATCGGGCTGTCGGGCGCGGCGGTCGCGCGGAACGGAGACGTCGTCGTGCCCGTGCGCGGTGGCATCCCGCGCGGCATCGTCGCTCGGCTCGCGCTCGACGCGGGGGAGCCGGTCTCGGCCGAGCTCCTCATCGCGGAGCTCTGGGCCGACCCGCCGGATGCCGTGCTGTCGAGCCTGCGAGCCCACATCTCCCGCCTGCGCGGGCGCGAGTGGGGTGAGGTGCTGCGCGGCAGCCGCGACGGGTACCTGCTCGACGTGCCGCGCGCATCCGTCGATCTGCTCGCCTACCGCGACGGCATCGCGCACGCGGCGAACCTGGCCCCGGCGGCCCGCGCGGAGGCGACCGCCGCCGCCGAGAGGTCGTGGCAGGGGGAGCCGTTCGCCGGCCTCGGCGAGCACCCCTTCGTGCAGAGGGTGCGCGACGAGCTGTGGGAGCTCAGGGCTGACGCCCTGCTCGAGCTCGCCCGCTGGCGCAGCGACCACGGCGAGCACGCCGTCGCCGCGCTGCTGGCCGACCAGATCGTGGGCCGCTTCCCCGACCGTGAAGAGCCGCTGCTCGTGCGGGCTCTGGCGCTCGCCCGGGCGGGGCGCACGAGCGACGCGCTCGCGGCCGTCGACGGGTTCCTGCGACGTGCCGACGAGCGGGGCGCGGTGGCACCGGGCGGTGTGCTCGAGCTGCGCCAGTCGATCGTGCGACACGACCCCGTCGTGCTCGCCGCCGGTGACGACCTCGAGGCCGGCGTCGAGCGCGTCGGCATTCCCATCCCGCTCACCCACTTCGTCGGCCGCGCCCGCGAGCTCGACCTCATCGCCCGTGGCCGGGCCGCCTCGCGCCTGGTGTCGCTCGTCGGCCCCGCGGGCGTCGGCAAGACGCGGCTGGCCATCGAGGCGGCACGGCGCACGCCGGGGTCGGTCGACGAGGTGCAGTGGCTGCTCGACCTCACCCTCGCCACCGACTCCGAGCAGGTGCTCCCGCTCCTGGCCACTGTGATCGGGGCGCCCCGCTACACCCTCGACTCCGTCGCTCAGGTGCTCACCGGCCGCCGGGCTCTGCTCGTCGTCGACAACGCCGAGCACGTGCTCGGCACCGTCGCCGCCCTCGTCGCCGAGCTGCTCGGTCGCTGCGAGGGGCTCTCCATCGTGGTGACCAGCCGCGAGTCGCTGCGCATGCCGGGGGAGCGCATCGTCGCGCTCGGACCGATGACGGGCGGAGATGCTCCGGATGCGGTGCAGCTGTTCCTGCACCGGGTCGCCGACACCCTCGGCGACGGTGCGCTCGATCCCGACGCCCTCGAGACGGTGACGAGCCTCTGCGAGGCGCTCGAGGGCATCCCCCTCGCGCTGGAGCTTGCGGCCTCGCGGCTCGACGTGCTCACCGTCGACGAGCTGCTGGAGTCGATCCGCACCGACCGGCGCATCCCGCTCACCGCGTCGGCCACGGGGCGCCACGGCAGCCTCGACAACGCCATCCGCTGGAGCCTGTCGCTGCTCGGCGACGACGAGCGCCGGCTGCTCGCCGAACTGTCGCTGTTCGGCGGGCAGTTCGGCCACGAGGCCGTGAGTGCGGTGTGCGACGTTGAGGACGCCCGCGTGCTGCTGCTCTCCCTTGTGCGCAAGTCGCTCGTGTCGGCGACCGTGCTCGAGGGCGGGGTGCGACGGTTCGTGCTGCTCGACTCGGTGCGCGCCGTCGCCCGGTCGATGCTCGACGAGCTCGGCGTCGACGTCGACGCCTGGTCGGTGCGGCACGGCGAATGGATGCTCGCCTTCGTCGAGCGCGACAGTCCGCTCCTCGTCACCGCAGGCGGCCAGACCGTCCGGGCGCGCTTCGACGTGTCGCGGCGAGACCTGCACCTGGCCTTCGGCAACGCGGTCGCCCGCGGCGACCGCTCCACCGCGGTGCGGCTGGTGGGGGCACAGGCCTGGTACTGGTACGAGCGCGGCATGGTGCCCTACGCACTCGGCAGCATCCGCACCGCGCTCGCCCTCGACGGGCCGGACGAGCCGCTCGCCGAGGCGCGAGCGGCCCACGCCGCGACGTTCATGAGCGCGATCGTCGAGACCGTGGGGCGCGTGTCGCAGTGGGTCGACGTGCTCGCGGCGGCGGCGGTGCGGGCCGACAGCCCCGCGTACCGCATGATCGCTGCCACGCAGCGCGCCTACCTCGACGCCGGGGCGGGCGACGCCGCCGAGGCCGAGCGGCAGCTCGCCGCGTCGTCGGCCGAGATCGCCGCGGCGCCGCCCGGGGCCGTTCCCGAGTGGCTCCTGGTGAACGAGCTGCACATCAGGGGAGACGCGCTGCGGGCGCTCGGCAAGCCCGCGCAGGCGCTGGCCTGCCTCGACGAGGCGCACGTGCGGGCGACGGCGCTCGGCCACGGGTGGGCCGTGCGCGGCACCGCGTACACCACGGGCAAGACGCTGCTCGAGGTGGGGCGCGCGGCCGAGGCGCTCGGGGTGCTGCTCTCGGCGGCGGCGACCTGCGTGCGGTCGGGCGACTGGCAGTCGGCCTGCGCCGCGGTGAACATCGCGGGCTGTGCGCTGACGGTGCTCGAGCGGCACCGCATCGCCGCCGAGGTGTTCGCGGCGCTCGACCAGGTCGGGCCCCGGCACGACTACGACCCCGTCGCCTCCGACGGCGGCTACGCCGTCGACTACCGCGCCCGCGCCCGTGCGGCGCTCAGCCCCGCGGAGTGGCAGGCCGCGGTCGCCACCGGCACCACCCGCTCCTTCGGCGACACCGTGCGCGCCGCAGCCTCCGCCGCGCGCTCCTGAGGGCCATCAACCCCTCGGCCTCAGCCGTGGCTGGTGGTGGTGTGCGGCGCGGGGAGCCGACCACCGAGCAGCTGCTCGAGCGTGACCGCGGTGAAGCCGCGGCCGAGCAGCCCGTCGACGATGGCCGGGGTCATACGGGCGGTGTTCTCGTGCACGTCATGGAGCAGCACGATCGCTCCTGGCCCCGGCTGCGCCACCGCCCGCGAGATCAGGGTCGCGTCGTCGGGGAGTTGCCAGTCGTTGGTGTCGACGGTCCAGAGGATGGCGGGGAGCTTCGTCTTATCGAGCACCCGCTTGTCCACGGCACCGTACGGCGGGCGGAAGGTCGTCGGGGCCGAGCCGGTGATGCCCGCGATCGCGGCACTCGTCCGCTCCAGCTGATCGCGGATCTCCTCGTCGGTGAGCTTCGTCAGATCGGGGTGGTTCCAGCTGTGGTTGCCGATCTCGTGACCCTCGTCGCGCATCCGTTTCAGGGTGTCGGGCCGCGACCCCACCCGGTACCCCTGCAGGAAGAAGGTGGCGGCGGCACGGCGGGCGTCGAGCTCGTCGAGCACCTGCTCGGTGAACTCGCCCGGCCCGTCGTCGTAGGTGAGCGCGACACAGGCGAACAGCCCGCAGTCGACCTGCTGCTGACCCCGTGTGGGCCCGGCGGGCAGCACGAGCGGTGCGCCGGAGGTGAGCACCGTCTGGATCTCCGCGCCCTGCGGGGTGAGCAGCGCCGCGACCTCGGCGGCGGGAACGGTCATCACGAGCGGGTCGGGGCGCGGCACCCGGGCGAGCCGGTCGAGTTCGGGCGTGGTGAAGTCGCTCGGCACGGTGATGCGCAGCGAGCCGTCGGCGGCGAAGGTGTGTGCCGCGAAGGTGGTGCGCAGCTGGTCGAGGGGGAACTCGTCGACGCTCTGGGTCATCTCGGGGCGCAGCGCGCCCGCGGCGATCTTCAGCGCCTCGACGAGGTCTTTCAGCAGGATGCGCAGGCCCTCGTCGCTGAGGAAGGTGTCGCTCGTCGTGATGAAGGCGCCCGAGGTCTGCACGTAGTAGACGGTGGTGTCGTCGGAGGTGACCTGGCCGTCGGTCGCGGTGATGATGCGGAGCGCCTCCACCAGGATGTCGCCCGCCGCCGCCCTCACCTCGCAGCTGACCGAGAGCACCGGGCCGCCGGTCTGCGGCGCGAGCCCGGGGTCGGCGAGCACCTCGGCCGCCGGCTTCGTCGACGAGCCGGGCAGGCAGCCGCGCATGTCGGCGCCGATGTCGGGAGCGTCGGCGGCGGGCCGGTAGGCGACGCCGGTGGCCGCGGCGTGCGCGGCGATCGCATCGGTCACCCTGCCGCGCAGCAGGGCGGTGAAGGCGTCGTTGCCGGGGATCTCGCCCCAACGCGCCGCCACCGGCGAGGCCGGGTCGGCGTTGTAGAGCAGCCGCACGTCGAGACCGGGGGCCGAGGGGGCGGCCGCGGCGGGATCGGCCGGCGCGTCTCCGCCCGCGGCCGCGGGGTCGCCGAGCGAGACGGCGGGAACCGCTGCCGGCGGTGGGCTCCAGGCGGGGGCGGGCGGGATGCTCGCGCACCCGGCGAGAAGCGCCGCCACGACGGCGAGGGCGGTGGCACCCACGGCCCGGCGCAGGCGCGGCCTCATCGGAGGGCTCCCGCCGCAGACGGGGAGGGGGATGCGGTGGGGTGGCCTGGCGGGCCGAAGGTCACCGAGCCGAGCAGCTGCGCCGTCACCGTGCGATAGTCCGCCGCGGTGGCCGTGGGCGTCGACGCGACGAGGGTGAGCAGCACGGCGCGGTTCGGGTCGTCGGCCGGGGCGGAGACGGATGCGACGGTCACCGTGTCGTCGCCCCGCACGACGTCGGCGTAGCGCACCACGGCACCGCTGCTCAGGGTCTCCTCGCTCCAGACGAGGCCGTCGGGAGCGTCGGGGCTGTCGGGTGCGGCGGAGCCGCCGGGGCCGTCGGAGCCGCCGGGCGACGAGGTGGCCGTCGCCGTGGCCTCCCCGAACCCGAGCGAGTCGAGCAGCGCTGTCGCGTCGAAGCCGTCGGGGCCGGCGAGCCCGAAGCGCGCACGGTACGCGTCGTCGGGGCTCACCAGGGTGGCGGTCGCCGTGGGCAGGAACGGCCCCACGCCGATCGAGAGCCACCCGGGGTCGACGACGACCGAGGCGGAGCCGTCGTCGTCGAAGACGGTGACCGTGGTGGTGGCCTCGAGGCGTTCGCGCGGCGTCTCGGCGAGCACGGGAGGGAGCCACCAGAGCGCGACCGCGATCCCGGCGGCGAGCACGACGACCACGGCTAGGGAGACGATGACGGCGACGCGGGCGCGTCGGCGCGGTCGTCGTCGCCGGCCGTCGAGGAGGTCGCGGGTCGTCATGGCTGCTCTCGGGTGGTGGGCGGATCGCGATCAGGATAGGCGACGGCAGTCGATCACGTGCGGCGCGGCACGGGGAACTCCCCGAACTGGGGGTGGCCGCAGCCGCCTACGGCGACCACCCCGCTGCCACCATGGGACGGCGCCCCTACCGCCCCGTGACGAGGTCTCCATGCGACACAGCACCCGCACCACCCTGCGCCGCGCCCGCGGACCGCTCGGCGCCGTAACCGCGGCAGCACTGCTCGTCGCCCTCGTCGGATGCTCGGTGCCGCCCGAGGACGTCGCCGCATCCCCCGCGGCGGCGACCGCCGCGGGGTCGACCCCGACGGCTGCGTCTCCGACACCGCCGGCCTCCCTCGCGACTCAGGCACCGGTCGTCGTGGAGGAACTCGGCAAAGGCGGGCAGGACGCCGCCGTCGACGTCGAGGTCACCGGCCCGGTGCAGGTGGCCTACCGCCGCATCACGATCGAACCCGGTGCCGGCACCGGCCTCCACTGCCACGACGGACAGCTCGTCGCCGTGGTGGAGCAGGGCACGCTCACGCACTACGCGCCCGTCTATCCCGGCGGCGTGCACGAGTACCTCGCCGGCGACTCGATCGTCGAAGGCGCGCACTACGTGCACGAGGGCAAGAACGAGGGCACCGAAGACGTCGTGCTGCTCGTCACCTACGTGATCGCCGAGGGGAGCCCGCTCGCCGAGACCGACCTCAGCCACTGCGACCCGCAATGAGTCGTCCGAAAGGATGAGTTCTGCTCGAAAACATGTGGCACGAACGCACTATGTCTATAAAGTGAGTGCACGGCAGGTTCGTGGGGACGATCGACCAAGAGAGGCTCCTCCATGCCCCGTTCGCTCCACCGCCCCTCACGCCGCACGCTCCTCGCCGGTGCTGCACTCGTCGCACTGACCGGAGGCGTGCTCATCGCGACACCCGCCGCCGCGGCCCCACCCGGCCAGTCCGCCGATTCCGCCCAGCCGGCGCCGAGCATCCATGACCCTGTCGCCCTCCTCGAGGCGCTGGCACCCGAGCTGCTCGACGAGACCCTCCCGCCGCTCGATGCTGTGGGTCGTGCAGAGCTCGCTCGGCAGACCGGGGCGACGCCGTTCGAGCTGCGGCTCCCCGCCGAGGCCGGCGAGGCGCTGCACCTGGCTCCCGCCGAGACCGAAGGCGCCGGGCTCCCCGTGTCGATCGCCGTGAACGGCGCCCGCGGCGCCGCCCGCGAGGCTCAGGGCATCAGCTGGTTCGACGGAGCCGACGACGCCTCGGCCGCCTACCTCCAGCCCGTGCGCGATGGAGTGCGCCTGCTCACGGCGCTCGCCGACGCCTCGGCCGGCGAGCAGAGCTCCTACGACTTCGCGCTCCCCGAGGGCAGCTACCCCACGGTGCTGCCGACGGGCGACACCCTCCTCTCCGATGCCTCGCACCACTACATCGGCACCCTCGCCGCGCCCTGGGCGCGCGACGCCTCGGGCCGCTCGCTGCCCACCACGTACTCGTGGAGCGGCAGCACGCTCACCCAGCACGTCGAGCTCGAGGGCGCCCGGTTCCCGGTGCTGCTCGACCCGCTGTGGCTCTACAGCTACGACTATTCCACCAGCAGCACCGGATGGTCGGTCAACCACCCGAAGGCCAGCGAGAACGCGGTCTCGCGACTGCTGCACGGGTGCTTCAACTGCTACTTCCCCATCTTCGGAGCGCCCCGCTCCTACCCGGTCGACGGCGAGATCCTGCCGCTCAGCGTGACGCCGTTCACCTGGACGGCGACGGCGGCTCCGGTCAAGGCGCAGACGGCGAACGGGGGAGCCCTCCAGTTCCTCGCGCTCGACGGGCACTTCGACGGAGCGGGCTCGCTCATCACCTTCTCCTGGTACAACGACCCGAGCGGCTACCTGCACCTCTACGTGCACGCGATGGTGCGCAAAGACAACGGGCCCGCCATCAACCTCATCAACTCGCGCGCTGCGGGGGCGAACTGGCTGCTCTACTGGAAGCGCGTCGCCGACAGCGCCACCGGATCGGGCGGAGGCGGCGGCGTATGACCACCGGGTCGGGGCGGAGGGCGGCTCGGCCCCGCCCTCCGCTCTCGACCGCGGTGCTCGCTCTTCCCGCCGGGGGTCTGCTCGCCGCCCGTCTCGGCGTCGGTGCAGCTCTCCTCGCCTTCCTCCCCGACACCGTGCTCCAGCCCTCACCGCTCGGCGGAACGGGGTCGCCCGAGATCCTGCTCTACGCGGTGTTCTGGGCATCGGCGGCGGGCGCTGCTCTCGGGGTGGCCCTCGGCACCGTGCTCGCCGTCGTCACCGTCGTTCTGTGGACGCTGCGGGCACCCTCGGTGATCGTCGCCGGAGCGGGGGGAGCAGCGGTGGCCGCAGTCCTGTTCGCGGCCGTGCTGCTCGTGAGCCCCGACCCGCAATCGCTCGGCGCAGCGGCCCTCGGCTCCCTCTCGGGCGCAGGCGGTGCCGTGCTGCTCGCCTGGGCGGGCGACCGACGCGCCCGGTCGCTCGACCCGTAACACCACCGACACACGCGGGCAGGTAACGTCTCCGTATGGACGACCGCGCCGATGACGACACGATCGCGGCTCGACTCGGCGAGCTGCTGGGCTCCACCGTGCGGGCGCTTCAGGAGACGGGCGCCCGCACGGAGGCGCTCGCCTCGTATGAGACCCGCCGCCCCATCCTCGGTGTACGACGGGCACCGGTGATGGTGCCGGTCGAACGGGTCTGGCGGCTCGGCGTGCTGCTCCTCGATGCCGAGGGGCGATTGTTCACCACCGGTTCGGTCACGAGGGCCGTCGACCCTGGACGGGTGACCAACCAGAACCCGCGCGCCGAGCAGCGCCGCGACTACCGCAGGGCGGCCTTCCAGGGCAAGTTCGACCGCGGCGACACCGTCAACTGGGATGCACGGGAGGTCGACCTCGACCCGACGGCGCTGCGCCGCGGCGACGGCGCCGTGGTGGCGCGGGGTGGCGAGCTCCTGGTGCGCTGGAACGCCACCGCCGGCTCCGACGCCCTCGCCCCGCTCGCCCCCTACCTCGCCGAGCGCGCCGCGCTCCTCACCGCGCCCCCACCCTGACCCGACCGCAGAGGATCCCATGGCAGCCCCACTCCCCAGCACCGTCGTCCCGTTCTCCGATTCGACACCGGCGGTTCACGTTCCGGCCGCATCCGGAACCTACTCTCCGACGATGTACCACCGCACGACCGGCAGCATCGGTCACCGAGACCGAGGAGCCCGCACATGATCGAACGCGTCGACCCGTTCATCGGCACCGACGTCACGGCGCTTCCGCCGCAGTCGGGTCTCGCGGCGACCTGGTGGTGGCCGAAGCCGCAGATCGGCAACACCCACCCCGGGGCCACCTTCCCGCTCGGCATGGTCTCGGCCTGCGCCTACTCGGGCGCCTACCCCACGGGGTACGGGCGGTACGACCTCAGCCTCGAGGGCATCCCCGACACCATCCACGACACCAACCTCGCCAGCGGCTTCTCGCACTTCCAGCAGTCGGGCACCGGCGCCATCCGCAAGTACTACAACTACTTCAGGGTCACCCCGATGATCGAGCCGCTCGACGTGCTCGGCCGCAGCTGGGAGATCGTCGACGAGGATGCGTCGCCCGGTTACTACACCGCCACCCTCGACTCCGGCGTGACCGCCGAGATCACCGTCGGCCCCAAGAGTGCGGTGCATCGCTACACCTTCCCGCGCCACTCCAACGCCCGCGTGGTCATCGACTTCTCGCTCGGCGGACTCGCCATCCCCTACGGTTCCACCATCCCGCTGCGCGCCCACCTCGAGACCATCGAGCCGGGCGTGGCGAGTGGGGTCGTGGTGGCCGAGGGGGCGCCCATCGCGGTGCACATCGAGGCCGACACCCCGCAGTGGCGGCAGATGCTCTGGTACGACCGCCGGCTCATGCCGGGCGGCACGAGGCTCGACTTCGATCACATCAGGCCGACGACCCTGCGCAACTTCGGCCTCATGTGGGCCGGGCCGAGCGAACCGGGCCAGACCATCGAGCTACGCATCGGCTTCTCCTTCCGCGGGGTCGAGCAGGCGGAGCGGAACCTCCGCCACGACTGCGGCCCCGGCCCCGCGCGCTTCGAGGCCAGGCGGGAGCGCACCCAGAAGACCTGGCGCAAGCAGCTGAAGGCGATCACGGTCGACACGCCGAGCCGCGCCCGCAAGACCGTCTTCGCCACGGCCCTCTACCACTCGCTCATCAAGCCGAGCTTCGCCCCGTCGGAGAGCCCGTTCTGGCCGGCCGACGGCCCGTTCGCCTTCGACATCTCGACGATGTGGGACATCTACCGCACCCAGCTGCCGCTGCTGACCGCACTGCAGCCGGAGAAGGCGGTCGAGCTCGCGAACGCCCTGCTCACCATCTGCGAGGAGGAGGGCAACTTCCCCATCGGCTACCGCTTGGCGCGGGGCGGCGACCGCTTCTCCCGGCAGGGCAGCGCCCTCGCCCACACCTTGCTCGCCGATCTCTGCCAGCTCGGCGTGCCCGGAATCGACTGGGACTGGGCGCTCGTGCACATGAGCGACGACCTGCGCCGCACCTACGGCGAGGAGTACCTGCTGCGGGGGGAGGCGCATCCGATCTCGCACACCCTCGACATCGCTTTCGGCTACTGGTGCACCGCCAAGGTCGCCCGGCACGTGGGCGACAAGGCGCTCGCCGCCCAGTTCGAGGCATTGGCGGAACGTTGGGTCAACGCCTACGACCCCGAGTCAGGGCTCTTGAAAGACTCCACCTACTACGAGGGCAGCCGCTACAACTACTCGTTCCGCCTGCAGCACGACATGGAGGGGCGCATCGCCGTGAGCGGCGGTCGCGAGCGCTTCATCGAGCAGCTCGACGCCTTCTTCGGGTACGGCGCCGAGCCGGTGGTGCAGCCGGGCTTGAAGCCCGGTGCAGACGAGTTGCTCGCCGGGTACAGGCTCGGTCGCTTCGAGGGACTGAACAACGAGCCCGACATGGATGCGCCCTGGGCCTACCACTACGCCGGCCGCCCCGATCGCACTGCTGAGATCGTTCACGACATCGTGCACCAGCAGTTCGGCACGGGGCGCGGTGGGCTGCCCGGCAACGACGACTCGGGCGGGCTCAGCTCGTGGTACGTCTGGGCGTCGCTCGGGCTCTTCCCGGTGGCCGGCCAGAACATCCTGCTCGTGAACGCCCCTTCGTTCCGCGAGGCCACCGTCGCCGTCGGCGAGGGCGAGTTCACCATCCGCACCGAGGGCTTCGTCGAGCCCGAGGCCGGTGGACCCGTGCAGTACGTGCAGTCGGCGCTCCTCAACGGGACACCGCTGCACCGCACCTGGTTGAGCGGTGAGGAGTTCCACTCCGGTGGCTCGCTCGTCGTGCGACTCGGCCCGCGGCCGAGCTCGTGGGGCACCACCGACGTGCCTCCGTCGAGCCGGCCCGCCGACGAGGCGCCGCACGGGTCCCGCGGTGCCGGCACCGGCTCGGGCACGGGCACCGCGCATGCAGAGCCCGTCGCCCCGGTGGGTGCGCGGGGAGCCGCCGGCGCCACCGCCCACGACACCGTGCTCGAGTCGGTGACCGGCCCCATCGACACCGACTCGCGCGAACAGGCGCATCTGCACGCCCCTCACGGCGTCATCGACACGGGTGCCGAGCCCGATGCCGACGACTCTCCGCACGCCGACCACCCGACCATCGTCACCGATGCGGCGGCCCCGACCCGTGCCCTCCCCGAACCGGACCAGACAGGAGACACCCCATGACCGAGATCAGGAATCGCCTGGTGATCATCGTCCGCGCCGATCCGGTGATCTGCGGGCACTCGGTCGAGGGGCGCAACCTCGCCGAGACAGCGCTCACCCGTGGCTTCGACGAGGTGCGCATCGTCACCTGGCCGATCGAACGGCTCGCGGCCGCCGGCCTCCCGCTGAAGCCCCTCGACACGGTGCTTCCCTACAGCCCCGGCATCATCGTCGAGCGGCCCGCCCCGGTCGGCGACTACAAGGTTCCCGACGGCCGCTACCTCGCCGGGATCACCGGGCGCCTGGTGGAGCTGTTCACCGACGGCGTGCCCACCGTGGCGCTCTCGCTCTACCTCAGCCCGCACACCATCGCCGTCGCCGACGCCGTGCGCGCGGCGTGGGGCACCGGTCTGCCGGTGAACGTCACGACCATCGCCGAGGCGGTCGGCTCCGACGTCACGAACGTGGTGCGCACCGCCGTGGAGGAGGGGCGGCTCGGGGCCGCAGCGCACATCCTCTCGTCGTACCTCTCGCAAGATCACTGCGTCGCCGTGTCGGAGTACACCCGTGACCTCATCATCGAAGAGGCTCAGCGCGTCGACGAGCAGCACGGAACCCGGTTCGCCGAGCAGTGCCGCGACCGCATCGTCGTCTCCTACCCGGCGATCGACGCCGCCCAGTACCTCGACCTCGACCCGGTGGCCAAGGCCGCCGAGCTCGACTCGCGCGGGCTCGTCGACGACGGCTACCTGTTCTTCCTCTCCCGGCTGACGGATGCGAAGGGCGTCGACGACCTCATCGCCGGCTTCGAGCGCAGCGAGGTGGCACGCACGACCGAGATGCCTCTCGTCATCGCGGGCCGGGGGCCCCAGGCCGAAGCGCTCGAGGAACTGGCGGCGGCCTCACCGCTGGCGCATCGCATCCGTTTCCTCGACGATGTCGGCGACGCGGAGAAGCCCTACCTCATGGCCGGCTGCGCGGCCTTCGTGCTGCCGTCGAAACCGCGGCCGGAGTTCGTGGAGACCTTCGGCATCGCCCTCGCCGAGAAGATGCTCGCCGGCGGCGGGCCGGTGATCACGACGCTCACCGGGGGCATCGGGGAGGCCATCGGCGACCACGCCATCGTGGTGCCGGTGAACGATCCCGACGCGATCGCCGCGGCGATCGACCGGGCCGTGCTGCACACCTCGGCCGACGAGCGCCGCGAGTGGGCCGACGAGGCGCGCGCCTACGCCCTCCAGTTCGACCGGCATGCCGTCTTCGACAAGCTGTTCGACCGCTTCCCCCGCGTCGAGACGGAGGGTGTTCCCGCCTAGGGCGTGTCTCTCAACCCGGCGCGAGGGGGTACGGTGGCGGCATGCTTCCGACGAGTGCAGCCGACCGTCATCGTGCCGTGGCGGGCCGGTTCGCCGAGCTCGCCGCGGCGGTCTCCGCCGAGGGGTGGGATGCTCCGGCACCCGTCGAGGGATGGGCGGCCCGCGACGTGGTGCGTCACCTCGTCACCTGGCTCCCGGCCTTCGTCGCGGGCGGCAGCGACCTCGTGCTCCCGCCCGCACCGTCGTCCGACGACGACCCGGCGGAGGCCTGGCGGGTTCACGCGGGCCACGTGCAGGCCGTGCTCGACGACCCCGGCGCATCCGCCGCCCCGTTCAGCAACCCGCACATCGGCGAGCTGCAGCTCAGCGAGGCGATCGACCGCTTCTACGTCACCGACGTCTTCCTGCACAGCTGGGACCTCGCGACAGCCACCGGGCAGCCCGCCCGCCTCGACCCCGAGGTCTGCAGCGAGCTGCTGGCCGGCATGGAGCCGCTCGATGAGATGCTCCGGGCCTCCGGCCAGTACGGGCCGAGGGTCGCGGTGGGCGCCGACGCCGACCCCGAGTCGAAGCTGATGGCGTTCATCGGCCGCGATCCGGCGCTGGCGACCCCGCCGCGCTGACCCCGCTTACGCGGTCTCGGCGGCGGCGCCCGCGGCGGCGGCCTCCGGAGGCGCCGGCGCCCCGCCCTCGGCCTGCACGACGGTGGTGGCCAACGGGATCTCCTTCACGAAGCACAGCAGCAGCGTGGCCACGAGCATGAGCGGCACGAGGTAGAGGTACACCGGGCTGAGCGCCGTGGAGTAGGCGTCGACGATGAAGGAGTGCAGCTCGGGCGGCAGCGCGTTGATCGCCGCCGGGGTGAGCGCGTTGGTGTCGGTGGGGAGGGCCGAGGCGCCCGCGCCGAGCGACCCGGCCGAGGAGGTGAGCTGTTCGGTGAGCCGCGCGACGAAGAGCGACCCGACGATGGCCGAGCCGAGCGAGGCGCCGATCTCGCGGAAGAAGTTGTTGCCCGCGGTCGCCGTGCCCACCATGCTGTGCGGCACCGAGTTCTGCACCACGAGCACGAGCACCTGCATGGCGAGGCCGAGGCCGAGGCCGAGCACGGTGAGGTAGACGAGGATGACGGGAAGCGGGGTCTCGGCGTTCATCGTGGAGAACAGCACCAGAGCGCCGGCCACGAGCAACGACCCGACGATGGGCATCCACTTGTAGCGCCCGGTCTTCGACACCAGGAAGCCGCCGCCGATCGCCGTGACGAGCAGGCCGCCGAGCATCGGCAGCAGCATGAAGCCCGACACCGTGGCGTTCACGCTGTTCACGATCTGCAGGAAGGTGGGCATGTAGCCGATGGCGCCGAACATCGCGATGCCGATGGCGAGACCGGCGAGGGTGGTGAGCGTGAAGTTGCGGTTGGCGAAGAGCGAGAGCGGGATGACCGGCTCGGCGCTCCGGCGCTCCACCAGCACGAAGGCGATGGCGGCGAGCACGGTGACGACGATCATGCCGATGATGACGGGGGAGTCCCAGTCGTACTCCGTGCCGCCCCACGAGGCGGTGAGCACGAGACCGGAGGCGGCGACGGCGAGGGTGATCATGCCGGCCACGTCGATGACGGGCTTCGGAGCATCCGGGAACTTCGGCAGCTTGATGAGCATGACGGCGAGCACGATCGCGGCGATGCCGAGCGGCACATTGATCCAGAACGCCAGGCGCCAGCTGAGCACGTCGGTGAACAGACCGCCGAGCAGCGGACCCGCCACGGAGGAGAGCCCGAACACCGCGCCGATGAAGCCCATGTACTTGCCGCGGTCGCGGGCGGGGATGACGTCGGCGATGATCGCCTGCGACAGGATCATCAGGCCGCCGCCGCCGAGGCCCTGCACGGCCCGGCCGGCGATGAGCCACTCCATCGAGTTCGCGAAGCCGCCGAGCACGGAGCCGAGCACGAAGACCGACAGCGCCAGCACGAACAGCGACTTGCGCCCCACCAGGTCGCCGAGCTTGCCGTAGACCGGCATGACGACCGTCGAGGCGAGGATGTACGCCGTGGCCACCCAGAGCATGTGGTTCACTCCGTCGAGCTCGCCCACGATGGTGGGCAGTGCCGTGCCGAGGATGGTCTGGTCGAGCGCCGAGAGCAGCATCGCCACCATCAGGGCACCGAAGATGAGGTTCACCCGGCGCTTCGTGAGCACGTGAGGCTGGGCGGATGCGCGGGTGGGCTCGGCGGGCGGCTCACCGGTGCGGGTCGTCGGGTCGGTCGTCATGTCAGGTCTCCTGGGCGGTCACCGCGAGCAGGAGCTCGCGGGCGTCGTCGATGTGATGGGTGAGAGGTCGCAGGTGGCCGCCTTCACGGCTCCAGTTGTGGGCGGCGAGCCGGAGCACGGCCCCCGAGAAGATGACGATCGCCCAGGCCTGCTCCTCGCGCTCGTCGGCGGGTACGCGACCCTCCTCGGCGAGCAGGCGCTGGATCTGTTCGGCGAAGTCGGTCTCGATCGCACCGAGCGACTGGAACTCCTTCGCCAGCAGCTGCGGGTTGGCCTGGGCCAGCTCGCGCTTCTTCAGTTGCAGGGCCGGGTCTCCGACGTCGAAGCCGGCGAGCTGCTCGCGCACGGCGTCGAGCACCACCGTGCGCAGCGACAGGCCGGGCCGCCAGACGAGCTCTCGCAGGGAGGGCGGAGGGAAGGCGCGCGAGGTACCGAGCACCGCATCCTCTTTGCTGGCGTAGTAGTTGAAGAAGGTGCGACTCGTCACGTCGGCACGGGCGCTGATTGCCTCGACGGTGGTCTCGGCCAGGCCCAGCTCGGCGGCCAGCTCGACCGCCGCGGCCTCGATGGCCCGCGCGGTCTCGCGCTTCTTGCGCTCGCGCAGGCCCGGTTCGGAGGTCACGGTGAAAATATTTGCACAGAGAGAAACTTTTCGCAATGCGAAAAGTTAGCTCGGCATCAGGTCACCGAGGAATGAGCCGGCGATTTCGGCTCGTCGAGCGGCACGAGCCCGGTGGTCGTGCCCGCGATGGTGGCGAGGTTCTCGATCCATTCGCGGTTGAGCGCCGGTTCGCGACTGCCGCGGAAGTGGAATTGCAGCGGTATCGACGGGTCGAGCCAGAGCGAGATGCGCCCGCCCCCGCTGTCGCGGTGCACCTCCCAGCTGAGGGTGAACGACTCCCGGCGCCTGAACTTCGTGACGATGACCACCCTGAGGTGCGCCAACAATCTGTCGTCGAACTCGAACTCCGAACCGTGCGGGCCGTAGATCAGCGTTCCCACAGGCATGCCTCCCTCGCGATGTCTTACCGGATGATACTGAATCGGTCCCTCGGACCGCGGGCGATTATCCTGAAGCAGACGGAAAGGTGGGTGTGATGGCGCGCAAGCGTGGAGGCGGTCCGCGGTGGATCGCCACCGGGAAGCCGATCGCCACCCCTCCTCCGGTTCCTCGCGAGGAGATCGACGCAGCCATCGCCGACGGCCTGCTCATCGCCCGCTTCTCGGCGGTGCTCGCGTTGAAGAACCGGCTCATCGTCTCGGCCCTCCGCGACGACCTGCCGTTCGACCGCGATGAGGCGGCCCGCGCCTACTCCGAGGTGGCGGGCGAGTTGGCCGAGGAGCAGGAGCGCAACGCCGAGCACGCGAGCGAGCTCATCCAGCAGGTCATGAGCGATCCCGGCGTGGCCCGTCACGAGCACGACTACAAGTCGCGCGACGTCGAGTTGCTGGTCGCCCGGCGTGCGGTCTACTCCGAGGTCGCCCGGCGGCTCCGCAGCGACGCGCTCGAGCCCGAGATCGTGGCCGAGGTGGTGGAGGAGGCCCGCACCCGCGCCTGGGACGAGATATCCCGCGAGCTCACCGCCCGCCTCGACGACACCCGCCGCGTCGAGGGGCTGGCGCGAGACGACGACTACGCTCGCGACCGCGTCGAACGCATGCGCCTGCTGCAGGAGCTCGACCTCCACGATCTCGCCGAGGGCCGTCGCCGTCAGGCACGCCGTCGCTCCTCGCGCTAGCGCGCAGCCCTCCTGCGTCGCGACGGCAGCGCACCTGTCGGCCGGCGCCGGGTGAGGGGTACATTCGTGGCAGGAGGACGCCGTGATCGATGAGGTCGCCGATGCTCTCGCGGGCTTCGCCGCGAGTCTGCGCCCGTCTGAGGCGGAGGCGCGCGCGGCTGCCGCCGTTGCGCGCGCGCTGGTGGCGCCGCTCCTGGCCGACGGCCTCGCCCTCAGCGCCGTCGACGCCGGGTCGTTCGCGCACGGCACGGCGGTGGCGGGGTCGAGCCTGTTCGACGTCATCGTGGTGCTGCGCGGGTCGCGGCCGCGCTCGCCGGCGAAGGCGCTCGAGACGATGCTCGCCGGCCTCGAGACCTCCGGGTCGCCCGCGGCAACGGTGCAGAGCGACTCCCTCGTGATGACGGCCGACGCCGCGACGGGTACTCCGGGCGTCCGTCTGCTGCCCGCCTACGAGCACGCGACCGGCGGGGGCCCGGATGCGCCGGGTGCCACCGCGGCGGCGGTCTGGGTCGTCGACGCGGCCCGGCATTGGGTGCTGTGCCGGCCCGCGGCGCGTGGCGTGCTGCTCTCGCGCATCGACATCGACGGCTCGGTGCGCGAGCTGGTGCGACTCCTCCTGGCCTGGAAGCACCGCCTCGACGTGCCCGTCTCGTCGTACTACCTCGAGACCGTCGCCCTGCGCCAGACGCTGCAGCAGCCGTCGTTCAACCGGCTGTGGGATCTGTGCTGGGTGTGGGAGGCGCTCTCCGACGCCGGTCTGGTGCCGGTGCCCGACCCGTCCAGCCCGTCGCTGGTGCAGCCCGTGCGGGCGGCGCCGCGGCTGGCTGGGGCCATCGAGGCCGGCTACCCGGTCGAGCGCGCGGCGTCGAGCTCGCGGGGCGCGATCAACGCCTATCTCGACGGAGACGCCGCCACCGCCTCGGCGTACCTCCGGGCGCTGTTCGGCGACGGCTTCCCCGAACTCTGATCACCGACCATCGCGACCCCACTCCTGGTACGGTCGGCCCCATGACGACCCCGCCGCGCGCAGCCCTCGTGTACAACCCCGTGAAAGTCGACCTCGACGCCCTGCGCGAGGCCGTGTCGGCGGAGGAGGCGACGGCGGGCTGGGGCGAGACGCTCTGGCTCGAGACGACGGAGGACGACCCGGGCCCCGGCCAGGCGAAGAAAGCGCTCGCCGAGAAGGTCGACCTGGTGATCGCCGCGGGGGGAGACGGCACCGTGCGCTCGGTGGCCGAGGTGCTGCGTGGCTCGGGCGTGCCGCTCGCGCTGCTGCCCTCCGGCACCGGCAACCTCCTGGCGCGCAACCTCGAGCTCACCCTCGACGACCCCGCGAACTCCCTTGAGACCGCGTTCCGCGGCGCCGATCGCCCGATCGACCTCGGTGTCATCCGCATCCGTCACGAAGACGATTCGGTGTCGGAGCACGCCTACCTCGTCATGGCGGGGCTGGGGCTCGACGCGAAGATGCTCGCCGCCACCGACGACGAGCTGAAGGCCAAGGTGGGCTGGCTCGCCTACGTGAAGGCGATCGTCCAGGTGCTGCGCGACAAGAACCAGCTGCGCATCCGCTACAACCTCGACGGCAAGGGCAACCGCAGCGTGCGGGCGCACACCATCATGATCGGCAACTGCGGCTCCCTGCCCGCGAACATCCTGCTGCTGCCCGATGCGGCCGTCGACGACGGGGAGTTCGACATCGTCGTGCTGCGGCCGGAGGGGTTCATCGGCTGGGTGCAGATCATGGTCAAGGTGTTCTGGGAGAACGGCGTGCTGCGGCGCAACACCGTGGGCCGCAAGCTGATGGGCCTCACCAAGGAGGTGCGGGCGCTCAACTACCTCAAGGGGTCGTCGCTCACGCTGCGGTTGCAGCGGCCGGAGGAGATCGAGCTCGACGGCGACGGGTTCGGCAAGGCCGTCGCGCTGAAGACCTGGGTCGACGCGGGCTCGCTCATCGTGAGGGTGCCCGCCGAGGCCTGAGCGGAGGCCCGCCCGAGCGCATACTCGACCTCGACTCGCCGCGCAAGCCCCTTTAGTTCGCCGAACTTGTCGCTAGTCTTTCTAATAATCAGTCAGACGAAGTGGAGAGTGGAGCAACGATGGCTCTCGTCACCGACATCCGTGCAGCGCGGTCGCACGCCGCTGTGTCCCCGGTCGCCGCCGAGGCGTCCCCCGTCGCCGTCGAGGTGACGTGGGCGAGCCCCGAGGCCAAGCTCTGGGTGGGCTCGCGCCGTGGCGAGTACGCCGGGATGATCGAGTACACCCAAGGCCACTTCGTCGTGACCGGCCCCACCGGGCGACGGCTCGGCAGCTGCAGCGACCTCGCCCAGGCGATGGGCGTAGCCGAGCAGGGGGCGCGTCACTCGCGCCTCACCGAGTCGATGCTCTCGAACGTCGCCCTCGCGAGCGCCGTCATGGCACTCTCGGTCGCGGGCGTCAGCCTCTCGATGATCGCTGCGTGACGGGTACGCTTCGCGCGCGGCCCGCGCCTGTGCTCCGCCTCTTCTCGCGGGGGCGCCTGGCGTAGTCCCGTGCCCGGCTGCTCGACAGCGCGATGAGGATGAGGATGTCGAGCGAGAGCCCGATGAGATTCGTTCCGAGGGTGATCTGCACCCTGCCGTCGATGTGATCGACGGCGACGATGATGATGTTGATCGCGCTGAACGACATCACCAGGATGCGCGCCACGTTGCTCCCCAGGAAGACGAACAGCCCGAACAGGAACTCGGCGATACCGAACGCGATGGCGCCCGCCACGAGGATCCACAGCGTGAGATCGCGGTCGACCTCCGCGGGCAGTTCCGAGCCGGTGTCGAGCTGGATGGCGTCGCGCACCGCCGACCAGTCGAGCAGCACGGCGAGCACGAGCAGCACGGGAACGAAGGCCCGCAGCAGCACGACAACGCCGCCGAAGACCGTCGGGCCGGGTCGGCGCACCACCTTCGAGGCCAGGGGTTCTCGTCCGGCGACATCGTCGTGCGGGGTCGGCACGGGCGCCCGCACCTCGGCGACCCCCGCTGCCGACGGCGTCACCCGCCGCAGGTCGATCACCGGGAGGTCGCCGTCGGTGACGATGGAGTCGCCGCCGCCGTTGCGTGAGTGGTAGCCGGTGGCGAAGTCCTTCAGCACCCGCACGCCGACCACCGCATCCGCCGCCTGCACCGTCGTCACGATGTGGTCGCGCTCGACGTCGGTGTTCTCGTCGATCTTGTGCGTGATTTGCAGGGTGAACAGCGAGAAGCCCACGGCGCGGTCGTAGGTGCCCGCCGCGAGCCAGTCGGTCTGGTGCCCGCCGGGCAGCAGCCAGCCCTCGGGGCAACGCCAGAAGCGCACGTGGTGACGCTTGGCGGGGTTGCCCTTCACCTCCTGCTGATAGGCGAAGTCCTGGTTGCGGCCGAACAGCATGAGCGGGCTCACCGGGGCCTCGTCGTAGCTGCGCCGGAGCAGGGTGGAGGTGACGATGCGCCATCCGCTCCGCAGAGAAAGGTCGTCTGCCCTCGTCCATCCCGCCGCGAGCATCGCCGTGTGCAGCTGCTCCTCGCTGCCGAGCAGGCCGAGGTTCACGGGGTCGCCGAGCAGCCCGTCGCTCGTGCGAGTGCGGCCGATGAAGTAGTTCGGCACGTAGATGTTCGTGAGGATGCGGTGAAGGCGCGGCAGCGCGATGTAGGCGACCAGCACCCAGAACACCAGGTAGAACCAGATCTGGGCCCAGCCCGAGGCGAAGCCCTGGGTTAGCACGAGATACGCGAGCCAGATCGAGGCGACGCCGGCCACCACGAAGAACACGTTGTCGAACACGGCGTTGATCGAGAAGCCTCGTCGGCGCCTGGGGGCGTCGTGCACCGAGGGGTCGGCCTCCGTCAGGGTGTCGGGCATGGGGACAGGGTATCCGGTGCGCCGCCCGCCGCGGGCGCGCCGCCCGCCGCGGGCTGACCGCCACCGCCGGGTTCGCCGCTCAGACCCGGGCGAGCGTCACCCTCGTCAGGTAGGGCAGCTCGAACCGCTCACGCCCGGCCAGCTGCGGGTGTGTATCGATGAGTTCGTCGACGGACGCCAGCAGGGCCGCTCGTTCTGCGGCCCGCATGGCGATGACGTAGCTGCGCGAGGTCACCATGGCGACGAGCTGCTCTCGGTCGAGGCGGTTCACCCAGGTGAACTGGGCGTAGGCGTCGCGGCGCAGTGGCGCGGCCAGGGGAGGCCGTACGGTGTCGAACTCCTCGGCGATCGACGAGCCGATGGTACGGCTGAGCGCCGCCACCCACTCGGTGCCCTCGTCGCGTACGTTCCAGAGCAGGGCGAGCACCCCGCCCGGCCGCAGCACCCGCGCCACCTCGGCGCTCGCCGCCACCGGGTCGACCCAGTGCCAGGCCTGGGCCATGGTCACCAGGTCGGCCGATGCGGCTCCGAGCGGGACGGCCTCGGCCGAGCCTTCGAGCGCGACCACACCGGGCAGACGGGCCTCGAGGGTGGCGAGCATCGCGACGTCGGGCTCGACGGCGGTGACGGATGCGGCTCGGCCGACGAACGAGGCGGTGAGCTTGCCGGTTCCGGCGCCCAGGTCGACCACGTCGGGAGGGGTGCCCTCGTCGGTGTCGACGTGGGAGAGGATCCAGTCGACCGCGTCGACGGGGTACCCCGGCCGGCCGAGCTCGTAGGCCGTGGCCTCGGTGCCGAAGACGCGCGCGTGCTGCTGGTCTTTCATGCCGCCAGTCTGGCACGGGGCCGAGCAGGCGCAGCAGGCACGGCCGGCGCCGCGCTCACGCGGTTCGACGCTCGACGCTCAGTGCCCCGAGCGCAGGAAATCGGAGACGCGTTCACCGACGAGCACCGCCGTGAGGGCCGGGCCGCGCCGGGGAGCCGTCGGCACGATCGACAGGTCGGCGATGCGCAGCCCCCTCACCCCGTTCACCCGCCCGAATCCGTCGGTCACGGCGGATGGTCCGCCGAACGCCGCGGTGCCGCAGCTGTGCAAGGCCGTACCGAGGTGGTCGAGGAGCCAGGCGTCGAGGGAGTCGTCGTCACCGACGACCGCCGGCTCGGGCTGCACCCCGGTCGCGTCGTCGAAGGCGGGGGAGTGCAGCAGGCCGACGGCGAGCCGCACCCCGGCACGCAGGGCGGTGCGATCGAGCCGGTCGTCGAGGTAGCCGAGGTCGATGCGCGGCTCGGGTCCGTCGGTTCCCGCGACGAGACGGATGCTGCCCCTGGCCCGTGAGGTCTGCAGCGCCACCAGCGCCGTCAGCCGCCGCGCGGAGCCGGGCGCGTCGAGCGCTCCCTGTGGCGTCGCGGACTCCGCGCTCGTCAGCAGCTCGTCCATCGGCCGCGTGAGCGGCAGCACCTCGACCTCGTCACCGGCGTCGCCCACCGCGGTGTTCAGCACGATCTCGAGGCTCGGCACGCGGTGCTCCGGCGGAAGCGACCGGTCGACCCAGGTCACCGGAACCTGCGGGTGGTCGCTCAGCCCCCGCCCCACCCGGGGCGAGTCGACCGCGCACGCGACACCGGCGGCGTCGAGTTCGTCGCGCGGGCCGATTCCCGATCGCAGCAGCAGCAGCGGGGTGGCGAGTGCTCCGGCCGCGAGCACCACCTCGCGCGCGTGCACCATCGACACTGTGCCGCCGCTCGCCACCTCGACGCCCACGACCCTGGGCGTGCTCGGCAGGCGGTCGCGCGGCATCGAAGCGCTCGCACCGGGGCCGCCCGGCTGCAGCACCACCCGCCGCACCGTCGCCTCCCCGCGCAGCTCGAGGTTCGGCCGCCCCGCCGCCCGGCCGACGGGCGGCAGCAGGTAGGCGAGCGCCGCGTTCCAGCGCACGCCGTCGCGCAGGTTCATCGGCAGCGGGCCGATACCGTTCGGCTGATCGCCGTTCTTGTCGGCCTCGAACCGCAGCCCGGCGGCCCGTGCGGCCCGCACGAAGGCCGATGCCGTCGCGGTGCCGCCGTCACCGTCGGGCCCGATCGGCGCGCGGGTGACAGGCATGGGCCCCGAGGAGCCGTGCAGCGCATCCGTGCCGTACTGAGCATCCGCCTCGAGCCGCCGCAGAGCCGGCAGGCAGGCCTCCCAGCTCCATCCGGTGCCGCCGAGCTCAGCCCAGCCGTCGAGGTCGACCCGGCGCGGGCGCACGAAGTAGCCGCCGTTGACGGTCGTCGAGCCACCGGCGACCCGCCCGCGGGCGAGCGAATAGGGCCGCCCCTCGTAGAGCGTCGCAGGGTAGGCCCAGTTGAGCGGATGCCCGGGTGCCGCCCCCGCGATCGTCGCCGCATCGAGGGCGTCGGTGGGGAACTCCCCGGCAGACGCCGGCACCGGGCCGGCCTCGAGCACGAGCACGCGCCGCCACGGGTCTTCGGCGAGGCGCGCAGCGAGGGCGCAGCCTGAGGCGCCGGCGCCGACCACAACGACGTCCCAGACCTCGTCGGCCGGCGCGCTCACCGTGCGGCTACCCGTCGCCGCGGGTGGTGTCGAAGGTCGAGGCCAGCGCTGCCACCGCCTCGTCGAGCAGCAGCGCGAGGTCGGCGTCGTCGTGCCGCAGCCACTGCTCGTAGGCCGAGAGGGAGACCGCGAGGTACGACCAGGCGATGGCCTGCGGGCGCAGCGACTCCTCCGGTTCGCCGAGTCTCTCCGCGACGAAGGCGGCGATCACGGCTCGCCAGGCGGCATAGCGCAGGGTCGAGTGGGCGACCAGCGTGGGGACGTTCAGGAGCAGGTCCATGCGCTGGCGGTGGTAGGGCACCTCCTCGACGGGGAACCGGTTGAACTCCACCACGGCGGCGTGCAGCGCGTCGACCAGGGGGAGCTCGGCGGGCATGCTCGCGAGGTGGGCGCGCATGCGGTCGAGCAGCAGGTCGAAGTCGCCCCAGGGCAGGTCGTTCTTCGACGGGAAGTACCGGAACACGGTGCGCCGCCCGATTCCTGCCCGCGCCGCGATCTGGTCGATCGTCGTGGCGTCGAAGCCGTTCTCGAGGAAGAGCTGCAAGGCGATGTGGCTGAGTTCGGCCCGGCTGGTCGAGGGTTGCCTGCCCACTCGCGCGGGGGCGGTGGTGGGCGTCTCCGACGCGTCGGTCACGTCTGCCCCCTTCCATTCGGCACTCGGTGTCATTAGTATCGTGCTATCGCCGCGATTCGACGAAGAAGACGAATACGACCATGAGGAGAATCCCATGAGTGACCGTGATGTGGCCAGCACCGAGACCGTGAACGACGACGTGTCGGTCGTCGAGGATTCGCTCGTCGAAGAGGTGTCGATCGACGGCATGTGCGGCGTCTACTAGTCCGACGCCATGACCACGCCGCCTCTGGACAGCGCGTGGGACCTGCATCCGCAGGTGTCGGTGCGCCCTGAGCCCTTCGGTGCTCTGCTCTACCACTTCGGAACACGCAAGCTCTCCTTCTTGAAAGACCGCGCGCTCCTCGCGGCGGTCGAGGGCCTCGCCGGGTCGGCGACGCTCCGCGACGCGTTCTCCCGTGCGGGCATCGGCGATGCCGACATGCCCCGTTACCAATTAGCCCTGGGCACGCTCGCCGTGTCGCAGATGGTGATCGAAAGGCAGCAATGACCCTCCTCGACGCACCCCGCCCGCCCGCGAAGGCGGCTCGCCTGGTCGACCTGTTCGAGTACGGGCTCGATTCGCCGATCTGTCTCACCTGGGAGCTCACCTACGCCTGCAACCTCTCGTGCGTGCACTGCCTGTCGAGCTCGGGTCGTCGCGATCCGCGCGAGCTCAGCACGGAGGAGTGCAAGGCGGTCATCGACGAGCTCGAGCGCATGCAGGTGTTCTACGTGAACATCGGTGGCGGCGAGCCCACGGTGCGCAGCGACTTCTGGGAGCTCGTCGACTACGCCACCGCCCACAAAGTCGGGGTGAAGTTCTCCACCAACGGGGTGAAGATCACCCCCGAGGTGGCCGAGAAGCTCGCCGCGAGCGACTACGTCGACGTGCAGATCTCCCTCGACGGCGCCACCGCCGAGGTGAACGACTTCGTGCGCGGCCCCGGTTCCTACGCCACGGCGATGCGCGCCATGCAGAACATGAAGGATGCCGGGTTCACCGGTTTCAAGATCTCGGTGGTGTGCACCAGGCAGAACATCCCGCAGCTCGACGAGTTCAAGGCCATCGCCGACCACTACGGCGCCCAGCTGCGGCTCACCCGCCTGCGGCCGTCGGGCCGCGGCGCCGACGTGTGGGACGAGCTGCACCCGTTGCCCGCGCAGCAGCGCGAGCTCTACGACTGGCTCGTCGCGAACGGCGAGGGTGTGCTCACGGGCGACAGCTTCTTCCACCTCTCCGCCTACGGCGAGGCGCTTCCCGGTCTCAACCTCTGCGGTGCGGGCCGGGTGGTGTGCCTCATCGACCCGGTCGGTGACGTGTACGCCTGCCCGTTCGCGATCCACGACGAGTTCCTCGCCGGCAACGTGCGCGAGCCCGGCGGGTTCCAGGAGGTGTGGCGGCACTCCGAGCTGTTCACCCGCCTGCGCATCCCGCAATCGGGCGGTGCCTGCGCATCCTGCAGCTTCTTCGACTCCTGCAAGGGCGGCTGCATGGCCGCGAAGTTCTTCACCGGGCTGCCGCTCGACGGCCCCGACCCGGAGTGCGTGCGCGGCTTCGGCGAGGAGGCGCTCGAGAAGCGCAAGGAGGCCGACAGCATCCCGAAGCCCGACGGCGACCACTCGCACTCGACCGTGCGCGGGCCGAGGCGTGACGGCAAACCCGTGAGCAGCGGGCTGATCAGCACGAAGAAGAGCCGCGCCGTGCCGATCACGCTCTCCCTCACCCGGCCCGACCGGCCACCGGTGAGTGCCTGCGAGGAGAACCCGCTCGCCGGGTTCCGGCCCGAGGGCTGACAAGACCACGGGCCGAGACACGGCCCGCGTGGAGTGATGGAGTGGAAGGAGCATGCAATGGGGCGTGTTGAAGGAAAGGTCGCGTTCGTCACGGGCGCCGCGCGAGGGCAGGGCCGCAGCCACGCGGTGCGGTTGGCCGAGGAGGGCGCCGACATCATCGCCGTCGACCTCGCCGACCACATCCCGAACATCGACTACCCCTCCTCGACCGAGGAGGACCTCGCCGAGACCGTGCGCCAGGTCGAGGCGCTCGACCGTCGCATCATCGCCACGAAGACGGATGTGCGCGACCGGGCCGCGATGAAGGCCGCCATCGACGAGGGCGTCGCCCAGCTCGGCAAGCTCGACATCGTGGTGGCGAACGCGGGCATCTGCGTGATCGCCGACTGGAAGGACACCTCGGAGGAGGTGTGGGACCAGACCATCGGCACCAACCTCAAGGGCGTCTGGAACACCCTCCAGCTCAGCACGCAGCACCTCATCGACAACGGCGGCGGCTCGATCATCATGACCAGCTCCGCGGCCGGCATCAAGGGGCTGCCGTTCCTCTCGGCCTACGTCACCGCGAAGCACGGTGTGGTGGGGCTCATGCGGGCCTACGCCACCGAGCTCGCCGAGTACAACATCCGCGTCAACACGATCCACCCGACCGGCGTCAACACGCCCATGGGCACGCTCGGCGGAGGCGCCTTCGGCCCGCTGCTCGAGGCGCACCCGAAGCTCGGCGGCATGCTCGCCAACCTGCTGCCGATCGAGATCACCGAGCCGGTCGACCAGTCGAACGCCGTGCTCTTCCTCGCCTCCGACGAGTCGAGGTACGTCACGAGCCTCGAGCTCACGGTCGACGCCGGCAACACGCAGTTCTAGACCCGAACGTTCACCGGCCCCGCCGGGGCCGCATCAACCGGCCCCGCCGGGGCCATGACGAAGGGAGCACGCGATGGGGCGTGTAGAGGGCAAGGTCGCATTCATCACCGGCGCGGCGCGGGGGCAGGGGCGCAGCCACGCGCTGCGGCTCGCCCAGGAGGGCGCCGACATCATCGCCGTCGACATCTGCGCTCCGGTGGCGGCGAACAACGCACCGCCGGCCACCGAGGAGGACCTCGCCGAGACCGTGCGCCAGGTCGAGGCACTCGACCGCCGCATCGTCGCCGCGAAGGCCGACGTGCGCGACTTCGACCAGCTGAAGTCGGTGCTCGACGACGGCGTCGCCCAGCTCGGGCGGCTCGACATCGTCTCGGCCAACGCCGGCATCGCCGGGTCGCCGAACCGCGCCGAAGACATTCCCGACGAGGAATGGGCCGACATGGTCGACATCAACCTCAACGGCGTGTGGCGCACGGCCAAGGCGGCAATCCCGCACCTGAAGGCCGGAGGCAACGGCGGGTCGATCATCCTCACCAGCTCCGACGCCGGCATCTTCGCCTACCCGAACATCGCCCACTACGTCTCGGCGAAGCACGGTGTCGTCGGGCTGATGCGCACCCTGGCGCTCGAACTGGCACCCGACTTCATCAGGGTGAACAGCATCCACCCCACCACCGTCGACACCCCGATGGTGCAGAACGAGGGCACCTACAAGCTGTTCCGGCCCGACCTCGAGAACCCCACGCAGAAGGACTTCGCCGACAGCGCCATCGCGATGAACGCCATTCCCATCCCGTGGGTCGACCCGGTCGACATCTCGAACGCCGTGCTCTGGCTGGCCTCCGACGAGTCGCGCTACGTCACGGGGGTCATGCTGCCCGTCGACGCCGGTGCGGCGATCAAGTGAGAGGAGCGGGACCATGGCAGGACGAGTAGAGGGCAAGGTCGCGTTCATCACGGGCGCGGCGCGCGGGCAGGGTCGCAGCCACGCGCTGCGGCTCGCCGAGGAGGGTGCCGACATCATCGCCGTCGACATCGCGGAGTCGATCCCCGGCATGGAGAAGTACTACGCCGGCGCCACGGAGGACGACCTCGCCGAGACCGTGCGCCAGATCGAGGCGCTCGACCGGCGCATCGTGGCCACCAAAGCGGATGTGCGCGACTTCGACGCGCTGAAGGCGGCGGTCGACGAGGGGGTCGCGCAGCTCGGCCACGTCGACATCGTCTCGGCGAACGCGGGTGTCTTCGCGTTCGGCGAGCAGTCGCAGCTGGTCGAGGACGCCGAGTGGGACATGGTGAACGACATCAACGCGAAGGGCGTGTGGCACACGGCGAAAGCCGTCATCCCGCACCTGATCGAGCAGGGCACCGGTGGATCGATCGTGCTCACGTCGTCGACGGCCGGTCTCAAGGGCACGCCGAACGTGGTCGCCTACACGGCGTCGAAGCATGCGGTGGTGGGCATCATGCGCACGCTGGCGCTCGAGCTCGCTCCGCACCGCATCCGGGTGAACACCGTGCACCCCACCGGGGTCGCGACCGACATGATCCTCAATGAGGCGACGTTCAGGCTGTTCCTGCCGCACGTCGAGCACCCCACCCGCGAGGAGGCGGCCGAGGTGTTCGCCACCACGAACGCCCTGCCCGTGCCGTGGGTGGAGCCGATCGACATCTCGAACGCGGTGCTCTACCTCGCCTCCGACGAGGCGCGGTACGTCACGGGAACCGAGCTCAAGATCGACGCCGGATACACGGTGAAGTGAGGATGGGTGAATCGCTGGAGGCCACCCGTCGGCGGGTTGCCGCCCACCTGGTCGGCCGTGAGCGCGAGCTCGAGCTCGCCCTCGCGGCCGTCTCGGCGGGTCGCGACCTGGTGCTCGAGGGCCCGCCCGGCACCTCGAAGACCACGATGCTGAAAGCCATCACCGAGGAGTGGGGCATTCCGCTGGTGTTCGTGGAGGGCAACGCCGACCTCACCTCCGGCAAGCTCGTCGGCCACCACAACCCGGCCCGGGTGCTGCGGGAGGACTACAGCGCCGACAACTTCGTGCCCGGGCCCCTCGTCGAAGCGATGCGGCGAGGCGGCTTCCTCTACATCGAGGAGTTCAACCGTGCCCCGGAAGACACGCTGAACACCCTCCTCACCGCGATGGCCGACCGGTCGATCGAGGTGCCGAGGGTGGGGCGCGTGGAGGCGCTGCCCACCTTCCGGGTGATCGCCTCGATGAACCCGTTCGACAACGTGGGCACGACACGGCTGTCCACGAGCGTGAGCGACCGGCTCAACCGCATCGTCGTCGGCTATCAGGACGCCGAGGCCGAGCGCGGCATCGTCGCCCTCCGCACCGGGCTCGGCTCGGGCTCGGGTGCCGCTGCCGCCGCCCGCATCATCCCCGACGCGGTCGCGGTCACGCGGGCGACGCGCGAGCATCCGGATGTGCGTCAGGGGTCGAGCGTGCGGGGTGCCATCGACTGCACCCTGGTGACCCACGAGCTGCTCGGGCTGCGGGGGCAGGACGTCGACGACGAGGAGGCCTACCGGGCCACCTTCTTCGACGCGATGCTGGTGTCGCTGTCGGGGCGCATCCACGTCGACGAGGCGGTGGAGACGACTCCGGAACGGGTGCTGCGCGAGATCTGGGAAGACCACTTCGTGCTGGAGCCGGCGAGGGCCGAGCCGGGGTGAAGAGCGGTCGAGGCCGACACCCCCGTCTCCCGGCGCCGCGACGACGCACCGCGCGGGGCCAAGCCGCTGCGCCGGCGGCCGAAGCAGCTCGACGAAGACCCCACCGTGTACTCGGTCTCGGGCAGCGGCTCGGGGCTGGTGCTCCGTGCGCAGCCCGGGCCGGGGCGGGGGAGTGCTGCGAAGCCGCGGCCCTCGGGCTCGGGCGAGGGTTTCACCGACGACGAGGGCGTGCTCCTCCTCGCCGAGGAACTCGACGCCGCGCCCGTCGATGCGCTCGTACGCGAGCGGGCGGCGCAGATCGCCTCGCGGCTGTCGGTGCCGAAGCCGCGCGCCGACGGAGCCCGCGACCGCGGATGGGGGCAGCTGAAGAGCGTGCCCTACCGCGGCGGCAGCGACGAGATCGATCTCGACCTCACGCTGCAGATGCTCGCCGAGAAGCCTCTGCCGGAGGAGGAGGACGTGATCGTGCGCGAGCGCGTGCGAGCACGCCGCTCGGTCGTGCTCGCGGTCGACGTCTCGGGCTCGATGAAGGGCGAGCGGGTGCGCACGGCCGCGGCGACGGTCGGGGCGCTGGCCGCCGAGCTCGCGCACGACGCGCTCGCCGTGGTGGCGTTCTGGTCGGATGCCGCGGTGCTGCACCGGCTCGGCGACCCGGTGCGGCCCATGGAGCTCCTCGACGAGATGCTGCGGCTGCCGGCCCGGGGGCTCACCAACGTCGCCTTCCCGCTGAAGATCGCCGCCGAGCAGCTCGCCGGGGTGCCGGAGCGCAACGCGCGGGTCATCCTGCTGTCGGACTGCGTGCACAACGCGGGGCCCGATCCGAGGCCGTTCGCCGCGCGGCTGCCGAGGCTCGACGTGCTGCTCGACACCAGCGGCGAGAAGGACGTCGAGCTCGGGCGCGAGCTGGCGCGGTTCGGGAGGGGTACGTTCAGGGCCATCCGGGGCTTCCACGACGTCGCCCCGGCACTCGGTGCCGTGTTCCGGGAGTGATTTGGGCGCCCGGACGGTATGTTCTGGCACCCGGTGTCATTATGATGGATGTGATCCTCACCGCAGAGGGTGAGGGGAGAGTGGGAGTTCGATGGCGAACGCATGGTTCGAGACCGTGGCCGAGGCGCAGCGCCGGGCCAAGAAGCAGCTTCCCTCCTCGGTGTACGGGGCGCTCGTCGCCGGCTCCGAGCGGGGCACGACGATCGACGACAACATCGGCGCCTTCAGCGAGCTCGGCTTCGCGCCGCACGTCGCCGGGCACAAGGCCACCCGCGACCTCGCCACCTCGGTGATGGGGCTCGACCTGTCGTTCCCGGTGATGATCTCGCCGACCGGCGTGCAGGCGGTGCACCCCGACGGCGAGGTGGCCGTGGCCCGGGCGGCCGCGAACCGCGGCATCTCGATGGGGCTGTCGTCGTTCGCCTCGAAGCCGGTGGAGGAGGTGACCGCCGCCAACCCGAACACGCTGTACCAGATGTACTGGACGGGAACGCGCGACGCCATGATCCAGCGCATGGAGCGGGCGCGCGCGGCGGGCGCGAAGGGGCTCATCGCGACTCTCGACTGGTCGTTCTCGAACGGGCGCGACTGGGGTTCCCCGTCGATCCCGGAGAAGCTCGACCTGAAGACCATGGTGAAGTTCGCACCCAACGTGCTGCCGCATCCGGCCTGGCTGCTGCGTTTCGCGAAGACCCGCAAGCTGCCCGACCTCACCGCACCCAATCTGCAGCCGCCCGGGGGCTCGGCGCCGACGTTCTTCGGCGCCTACTACGAGTGGATGCAGACCCCGCCCCCGTCGTGGGACGACGTGGTGTGGATGCGCGAGCAGTGGGGCGGGCCGTTCATGCTGAAGGGCGTGACCCGGGTCGACGACGCCCGCCGGGCTGTGGATGCGGGGGTCACTGCCATCTCGGTGTCGAACCACGGCGGCAACAACCTCGACACGACGCCGGCGACCATCCGGGTGCTGCCCTCGGTCGTCGCGGCGGTCGGCGACCAGATCGAGGTCGTTCTCGACGGAGGCGTGCGGCGCGGCGGCGACGTGGCGAAGGCCGTGGCGCTCGGGGCCCGGGCCGTGATGATCGGCCGGGCCTACCTGTGGGGTCTCGCCGCGAACGGGCAGGCGGGGGTGGAGAACGTGCTCGACATCCTGCGCGGGGGGCTCGACTCGGCGGTGCTCGGCACCGGGCACTCCTCGGTGCACGAGCTCGGGCGAGACGACCTCAGCATCCCGGCCGGGTTCGAGCGCACCCTCGGCGGCGGCTCTGAGGGCGACGGGGGAGCGGCCGGTGCCGGCGCGGTCACCTCGGCCGGCGGGGAGACGGGTGCGGGCACCGAGCCTCCGGCCCGCGCCCCGCAGAAGACCTCCCGCACCCCCTCCCGCGCGGCCAAGCCCCTCGCGAAGGCCGAGGCCGACCAGCCCTAGCCCCCACTCACGCACTTTTCCCCGACAAAGTCCGTGAAGACCTCGGTCTTCCCGGACTTTGTGCGGGACAACGCGGAGACAGGTCTGGGTGTGGGCGCGTTCCGCCCGGTCACCTGAACCCGCCCCGCCCCCCCCACTTCTCCCCGAAAAAGTCCGTGAAGACCTCGGTCTTCACGGACTTTGTGCGGGAGAAGCCGCAGGAGGGAGCGGGGGACGGGCGAACCGGGGGAAGATGGGGGTGCGGGCGGAGCGCCCGCGCGGGAGCGGGGGTGCGGGTCGTGGTGACGCCGGGGGAACGCGGGGCGCGCGAGCGCCGGCGCGGCATCGCGGCTGGCCTTGTGCTCGTGCTCGCCGTGGTGGGCACCGCCACGGCGGTGTCGGTGACCTCGGCCGTGCTCTCCGCCAACCGGGCGGCGGCCACCACCGCGGCCTGGGGCCCGGCGGATGCGCCTAACTCGGCGAGTCCGGCGGCGGGCGGCGGGGCGGGTGTGGCGACGGATGCGTTTCCCTCGGCGAGTCCGGCGGCGGGCGGCGGGGCGGGTGTGGCGACGGATGCGCTTCCTTCGGCGAGCCCGGCGGCGGGCGGCGGGGCGGGTGTGGCGACGGATGCGTTTCCCTCGGCGAGTCCGGCGGCGGGCGGATCCGTGGGCATCGAGGGGGGCGTGACGGATGCGGCGGGCCTCGATGGTTCGGTGGGTGAGGGGGTCGTCGACGTGACGCCTCGGCCGAAGCATTCCGGGGTGGCTGCCGACCAGACGCTGGCGCCGGCGGTGCCGGGCACCTCGGGCGCGAGCGATCCAGGAGGCACGATGAACCCCTCGGAGCCCGCACCTGCGCCCTCGACCGCCGCCCCCGCAACCGGCGCCCCCGACCCGGCCGCGACACAGGCGCCGCGCGAGATCCCGGGCTGGCTGCACACCGAAGGGTCGACGATCGTCACCGAATCGGGCGAGCCGTACGTGATCAAGGCCGTGGCCTGGTTCGGCATGGAGACGAGCAACTGCGCGCCGCACGGGCTGTGGTCGATCAGTCTGGATGCGGGGATGGCGCAGATCGCGTCGATGGGGTTCACGAGCATCCGTCTGCCGTTCTCGAACGAGTGCCTCGCCCAGACCGCGACGACCTCGATCAACGCCTCGGCGAACCCCGGCCTCGTCGATCTCACGCCGCTGGAGCTCATGGACGCCGTCGTCGCCACGGCGAAGTCGTACGGGCTGACGGTGCTGCTCGACCGGCATCGGCCCGACTCGGGGGCGCAGTCGGAGCTGTGGTACACCGATCGCTTCAGCGAGGCGACCTGGATCGCCGACTGGACGGCGCTCGCCAAGCGCTATCGCGACGAGCCCGCCGTGATCGGCGTCGACCTCCACAACGAGCCGCACGGTGCTGCCTGCTGGGGCTGTGGCGACCCGGCCGTCGACTGGCGCGCCGCCGCGACGAGGGCCGGTGACGCGGTGCTGGCGGTCAACCCGCGGCTGCTGATCGTGGTGGAGGGCGTGGAACGGCAGGGAAACGGCGACTTCACCTGGTGGGGCGGCGGCCTCGCCGATGCGGGCGACGCGCCCGTCGAGCTCTCTGTGCCCGGACGCGTGGTGTACTCACCGCACGACTATCCCGGATCGATCTACGCCCAGAGCTGGTTCACCGCTGCCGACTACCCGGCCAACCTGCCGGGTGTCTGGGACGCGAACTGGGGGTACCTCGCCACATCGGGCACCGCCCCCGTTCTCCTCGGCGAGTTCGGCTCGAAGCTCGAGACCGACGCCGACCGGGCCTGGTTCGAGACCATCGTCGGCTACCTCGCCGCGAACGGCATGAGCTTCTCGTACTGGTCGTTCAACCCGAACTCGGGCGATACCGGCGGGCTCGTGCAGGACGACTGGGTGACCCCGCAGGCCGAGAAGGTGGCCGCCCTCGGCCCGCTGCTCGGGCCGGGGTCGCCCGTTGCGGTGCACGCGCCGGCGGCGGGCGGGGTGGCCGGCGGCGCAGCGGGTGAGACGGATGCTGCTGCCCCTGCGCCTGCCGAGGTGCCCGGCCCCGCACCCGAGTCGGTGAAGCCGTGGTTGCGGCCGGCGCCGGCACCAGGGGGTGCTTCGAGTGGCGCAGGCGGCGCCAGCGGGTCGGACGACGCGGCGAGCGGGGCGGCGACCCCGGGCATCGGCGGCCCCGGCTCGAGAGGCAAGATCGGTGGCACCGCGGCCCCCGGCCTGCCCGGCCCCCCCGCCTCGGCAGGCCCCGGCGGCGGTGGGCCCGGCACGAGCCCCGACCCGTCGGCGACGGGAGACGCGGGCGGCGGTGGGGGCGTGGGCGCGACGGGCGGCCGGGGCGAAGGCGCGACGGCGACCGCGGGCGACCTGTCGGCGACGTGGACGCTGCAGAGCATCTGGGAGTCGGGTTACGTCGCCGAACTCGCGGTGAAGAACGACGGCGGCCAGAGCGGCTGGACCGCCTCGTGGACCGACCCGAACGCCACCTCCGTGGTGAGCTCGTGGGGCATGAGCTGCGTCGTCGCGAGCGGCACCGTCACCTGCACCGGATCCCACTGGGCCGAATTGGTGAGCCCAGGCGAGACGGCCTCCGTCGGCGTGCAGGTCGAGTCGTCGACCCCTCCCGCCGCACCCGGCCTCACGCTCGCGCGCCGCTGACCTCGGTCGGCCTGGCGAGCATCCGGAGTGCCGCACGCACGACGCGGTGTCGCCCGAGGCGGGCGAGGGTGGTCTCGCCGCGGCAGAAGCGCACGAAGAAGCGGGCTCCGGGCGGGGTGCGGAGGAGCAGGTGCACCAGGGCCGGACGGCGTTCGAAGAGGGTGAGCAGGCGGGCGCCGATCACCTGCTCGGGCTCGAGCACCGCTCGCACCCGCGCCTCGTAGCCCGCCAGCGCGGCCTCGGCGCCGCCCGGTGCGACGCCCGCGGCAGCCGTCGGTGCGGCATGACCCGCCGCACCCGCGGAAGCAACGGCACCCGCGGAGGCTGCGGCGGCCGCGGCGCTTGCGGCGGCCTCGCCCGCCCAGCCGCCGGAGCGGAGGGCGAAGGAGATGCCCTCGCGGGTCCAGGGTTCGAGGAGGCCGGCGGCGTCGCCCGCGACGAGCACGCGACCCCGGCGCACCGGCGAGCCGGGCCGGCGCCACTGTGTGAGGTGTCCTGAGGAGTGCAGCACCTCGGCCTCCGCGAGCCCGAGGTGTCGCCGCCAGGCCGCGAGGTACTCGCGCGTCTGCTCGGGCGACCCTTTGCGCTGGATCACCCCCACCGTCAACGACTCCCGCTTCGGGAACACCCAGGCGTAGCTGCCCGCGGCGTCGCCCCAGTCGAGGCGCACGGTGTCGCGCCAGTCCCGCGCGTCGCGGGGGAGGGCGATCTCGTCTTCGAGCCCCAGGTCGGTGTCGCCGATGCGCACGCCCACGTATCGCCCGACCCGCCCGCTCGCGCCGTCGGCCCCGATCACCACCCGCCCGACCGCCACCCCCTGCGAGGTCGTGACGGTGACGAGCTCCCCGCCGCCGGCGCCTGGGGCGAGGTCGCCGCCCGCGCCGCCACCGCCGTCCCGTCGAACACCGGCACGGCCGGCCCCTCGGGCACGGTCGCCGTCGCGGTCACCGCCGGCCCCTCGAGCACCGTCACCGTCGCGGTCGCCGCCGCCAGGCGCATCCGGATGCTCCAGCCCCTTCACTGTCACCCCGTCGACGAACAGCGCCCCCGCCTCCACCGCGGCGTCGACGAGGGCCTGGTCGAACTCCTGCCGCCGCACCATCGCCAGGTAGGGCGAAGCACGCCGCAGCCGGAACGACCGCGCGAAGCGATGGGTCACCAGCGTGTCGGGCACCCGCGACTCGACGGTGCCGAGGGCACGCGCGGGCAGCAGGGCGAGCGACTCGCCGAGCAACCCGCCGCCGCAGGTCTTGTAGCGGGGGAAGCGCGCCCGGTCGACGAGCAGCACCGACGCCCCGGCGGAGGCCGCGGCGCGCGCCGCCGACGAGCCCGCCGGCCCGGCGCCGACGACGATCACGTCCCAGACGAGGTGCTCGCTGGTCCAGCCGCGGTCTCCGGATGCTCGGCCCATGCTCCAAGGCTACGACCTGACCCGGATGCTACCGTCGCAGGCATGCCCGCCCGCCTCTCGCTCGCCGACGTCGCCCCCGAGAGCTTTCTGCTCGCCGGCGCGGGCCGGGCCATCCTGCTGCAGATCGCGCATCCGGCCATCGGCTACGGCGTCGCGGAGCACAGCGACTTCGCCGCCCGCCCCATGAAGCGTCTCACCGGCACGCTGAGCTACATCTACGCCCTCTCGAACGGATCGCCCGACGAGGTCCGGCTCGTGCGTGACGCCGTGAACCGCGCGCACGCGCCGGTGCGCAGCGAGCCGGGCCGAGCATCCGGTGCCCCCGCCTACGACGCCCGAGACCCCGAGCTGCAGCGGTGGGTGGCGGCGACCATCTACGACACGGCGGTCCTGCTCTACGAGCGCGCCTTCGGGCGGCTCGACGAGGCGTCGGCCGACCGGGTGTACCGCGAGTACGCACGCCTCGGCACGACGCTGCAGATGCCGGAGGGCCTCTGGCCGCCCGACCGGGCCGCGTTCCGCCGCTACGTCGACGAGACCGTCGCCTCCCTGCGGGTCGACGCGACCGTGCGCGGGGTCGCCGACGCCCTGCTGCGCGCCGAGAACGCCCCGCTCTGGATGCGCGCCGGAATGCCCCTCGCCCGCTTCGTGACCGTGGGCCTCCTGCCCACCGCGGCGCGCGAGCAGTTCGGCTTCGACTGGGACGAGACGCGCGCCCGCCGCCTCGACCGCCTCCTCGACGCGGCGGCGCCGGTGTACCGCGTGCTGCCCCCGCGCATCCGTCGGGCGCCACAGCGCCACCACCTCGCCCGGCTGCGCGCCTGGGCGGGGGAACAGCAGCCGGCACCCGCCTGAGCAGGCGCGGCGGGCACCCGCCTGAGCAGGCGCGGCTCGCCTCCCGACGGGCCTCAGCGCTCCGCCTGCGCGAGTGAGCGGGCGCTCCACCGGCCGTGCCGGTGCTCGATCTCGATGGGATGGGCGAAGCACTCGGTGACGCGCGCGGTGGTGAGCACCTCGTCGGCCGCGCCGGCGTGAAGGATGCGCCCCTCCGCCAGCAGCGCCGCGTGCGTGGTGCTCTGCGGCAGCTCTTCGAGGTGGTGGGTGACGAGCACCGAGGCGAGCGAGGGGTGCGCCGTCCGCACCACGTCGAGGGTGTCGAGCAGTTGCTCGCGGGCGGCGACGTCGAGCCCGGTCGACGGCTCGTCGAGCAGCAGCAGCTCGGGGTCGGTCATCAGGGCACGGGCGATGAGGGTGCGGCCGCGCTCGCCCTGCGAGAGGGTCGTCCACGGCTCGCCGGCCTTGCCGGAGAGGCCGAGCAACGCGACGAAGGAGTCGGCCCGGTCGAGCTCGTCGTCGCTCGGCCGGTGGTGCGGCGGCAGCTCGACCGTGCCCGTGGCGCCCGTCAGCACCACGTCGCGGATGGGCAGCGCCGAGGTGATCGGATGCCGCGGGTTCACATGCCCGATCGACCGCCGCAATCGCTGCAGCTCCACCCGCCCGATGAGGTGGCCGAGCACCTCGACGCGCCCCGAGGTGGGGTGCTGCAGCGCGCCGCAGAGGCTGAGGATCGTGCTCTTGCCCGCCCCGTTGGGGCCGATCAGTGCCCAGTGCTCCCCGGGCCGCACCACCAGCGACACGCTGTCGAGGATCGTCCTCCCGTGCCGCACGAAGCTCACCTCGGCGAGTTCGAGCACGGGGGAGGGGAGGCCGGGGCCGGAGGGATGGGTGGTCGTGGAGCTCATCAGTCCATCCTGCCGTGGGCCGCGCGGCACGCGGCGCACGGAGCCACGGCGTCGGCGCCCGGAGCCACGGCGTCGGCGCCCGGGGCCCACGCGGAGGACGCGGCGCACGACGCCCATGAGGTCGGTGCTCGACGCTATCGTGATGGTGATGCCCAGCCGACCGCCCCCTCCCGCCCGGCGGTCGAGGGGCCGACGCCGCGACGCCCGCTCTCCGCGGCCCCGACACGACGTGGTCGACCCGGGCGACGAGCGCCGGAGGGGTGCGCGCGGCACTGCCCGCAGCGCACTCGGTGCGCTCGCCGTGGGCGTGATCGCGCTCGTGGTGTGGCTGGGCCTCGGGGCCACGGGGATGCTCGGAACGCGGGTGATCACTGCCGAGAGCGTGCCGGCGGTCGTGCAGCACGACACGGCGGGCAGCGGAGCGGACGCGGGCGGAGGGCCGTCGCTCCCCGGCGCCCCGGGCACGAACGGCTCGTCGGCGGTCGCCTCGGTGTCTGCCGACTGGGCTGCGGCGACCGCCGCTGCGACGGGGATTCCGGTGCGTGCCCTCACCGCCTACGCCGCGGCTTCGCTCCGACTCGCCGCCGAAGAGCCCTCCTGCGGCCTCGGGTGGAACACCCTCGCCGCACTCGGCTGGATCGAGTCGGGCCATGGAACGCACGGCGACTCCCTCCTCGATGCCGACGGCCGGGCGACGCCCGGCATCGTCGGTCCGAGCCTCGACGGAGGGGAGTACGCAGCCGTGGCCGACACCGACGGGGGCTCTCTCGATGGCGACCCCCAGGCCGACAGGGCAGTGGGACCCTTCCAGTTCATCCCGCAGACCTGGGCGAGCTGGGGCGCCGATGCCGACGGCGACGGCGTCGCCGACCCGCAACAGATCGACGACGCCGCGCTCACCGCGGCGCGCTACCTGTGCCACTACGGAGACCTCAGCGACCCGACGACATGGCACAGCGCCGTCTTCGCCTACAACCACCTCGACAGCTATGTCGACGCGGTGGCCGCGCAGGCGAACGAGTACGCCGCGCGCGCCGTCAGCGAGGGCGGCGGGGCGAGGCGTCCTTGACGCGGTCGACGAGTTCGGCCCAGGGGCCGGCGAGGGAGCCCTCGGGAACGGTGGCGTCGCGCTCCTCGACGGGGTGCTGTTCGGGGTCGATCACCACGCGGATCGTGTAGACGAAGCGATCGGCCTCGCCCGGGCCGACGGAGCCGTCGTGGTTCGGCCACGGGCACGACTCCACGAGCGCCAGCCACGAGTCGACCTCCGGCTCCTCCGACGCCGTCACGCTCCAGCTCGGCCGCATCCCGCCCACCCCGCCCGAGCGCGCCACGGTGATGCGCAGCGTCGTCGGCCGGCCGGCGCCCTCGTCGTCATCGTGCTGCTGGTTCATCGCTCCTCACGCCCACGGTACGCCATGCGCCCTCGATCGCCGAGACCTCGCGCGACCGGCCGCCGTAGCGTTCGCCCGCCGTCGTGATCGTCGCCTCGGCGAACTCCGCGAAGTCGGCGGTCGGGCTGAGCAGCGGCCCGCCCACGGTGTCGTACCAGACCGGGCCGACGGTCTCCCACGCCCTGCCACCGAGCTCGATCGCCGCGAGCGCGAACGCCCGATTCGGGATTCCCGAGTTGAGGTGCACCCCACCGTTGTCGTCGGCGGTGTCGACGTAGCCCGCCATGTCGGCCGGCTGCGGGTCGCGACCCAGCACGTCGTCGTCGTACGCCGTTCCGGGCTCGAGCATCGAGCGCAGTGCCCTGCCCTCGACGGCGTCGGTGAACAACCCCGCCCCGATGAGCCAGTCGGCCTCGCTCGCGGTCTGCCCCCGCCGGTGCTGCTCGACGAGCGCGCCGATGACGTCGGAGAACGACTCGTTGAGCGCGCCCGCCTGCCCCTGGTACACCAGCCCCGCCTCGTACTGCGTCACGCCGTGGGCGAGCTCGTGGCCGATCACCGAGAGCGAGGCAGTGAACCGCCCGAACACCTCGCCGTCGCCGTCGCCGAACACCATGCGGTCGCCGTCCCAGAAGGCGTTGTCGTAGTCGCGCCCGTAGTGCACCGAGGCGAGCAGCGGCAGGCCCTTGCCGTCGATCGAGTCGCGGCCGAAGGCGTCGAGAAGCAGAGCGTGGGTGGCGCCGAGCCCGTCGTAGGCCTCGTCGGCAGCGGGGTCTCCCGTGGCCGGCGCCCCCTCCCGCCGCACCACGCGCCCGGGGAGGGTCTCCGACCCCGCGGCGTCGTAGACCGTGCGATCGGGCACGGCCCTCTCCGCCGCCTCTCCTGCGATGAGCGACGCCGCCGAGCCGGGGGAGGCGAGGGCCCCCGATCCGCTCCGAGACGTGAGCGAGCGGCGGCCACCTCCCGCGTCGCCGAGCCCCTGGCGTTCGCCCTCGCGCCACCGCTCCGCCCTGAGCGCCGGGTCTGCCGTGAGCGAGCGCCGAGCCGCCGCGGCGGCTCGCTCGAGACCGAAGGCGTCGGCGCCCGCGATGCGCTCGAGCAGGTAGGGCGGCACGATCGACCGGCGCGCGTTCGCGGAGCGCCGGTGCGAGGGGCGGAGGAGCCTGAGACGATCGTTCTCCGAGATCATGCCCCCGACCCTACGGCGACCCCCCGACACCGCAAGGCGGTGCAGGGTCTCCCACCGTCGTGTCCGATTCCCGCTAGAGAGCGGCCGGGTCGCGTGACATGCTCGTGGCATGGACTTCGAGGAGCGCTACCGCATCATCCAGTCGCGCGACCTGCGGTTCGACGGCCAGTTCATCACGGCCGTGCGGTCGACGGGCATCTACTGCCGACCGAGCTGCCCCGCCCGGACGCCGAAGGCGTCGAACGTCACCTTCTACGAGACCAGCGCTGCAGCGCACGAGGCGGGCTACCGCGCCTGCAAGCGCTGCCTCCCCGAGGCGGTGCCCGGCACCCCCGCCTGGAACCTGCGCGACGACCTCGCCGGCCGCGCGATGCGCCTCATCGCCGACGGCGTCGTCGAACGCGAGGGCGTGCAGGGCCTCGCCTCGCGCCTCGGCTACTCCTCGCGACACCTCACACGCGTGCTCGGCGAAGAGCTCGGAGCCGGCCCTCTCGCCCTCGCCAGGGCGCATCGGGCGCAGACCGCCCGCACCCTGCTGACCTCGACCGAGCTGCCGATCGGTGACATCGCCTTCGCCGCCGGTTTCGCGAGCATCCGGCAGTTCAACGACACCATAGGCGAGGTGTTCCGGCTGACGCCGAGCGAGATGCGGGCGCGGCAGTCGGGTCACCCGGCCACGACGCCGGGCTCGATCGAGCTCGCCCTGCCCTACCGCGAGCCCTTCGACGCGGCCGGCGTGTTCGCGTGGCTCGCCGCCCGCGCCGTGCCGGGTGTGGAGTCGGCGGGGCCGGCGCACTTCGCGCGCACCGTGCGGCTGCCGGGGGGTTCCGGATGCTTCGTGGTGCGGCACCGCGCGGGTCGCCTGCTGCTCGAGGCGCACCTCGCCGCGCTGGCCGATCTGCCGGTGCTGGTGGCGCGCATCCGTCGTCTGTTCGACCTCGACGCCGACCCGATCGCGGTCGACGGCGCCCTCGCCGGTGCCGGCGGCGGCGTGCTGGCGCGGCGCGTGGAGGCGGTGCCCGGCATCAGGCTCCCGGGGGCCATCGATCCGCACGAGATGCTGGTGCGCGCCATCGTCGGCCAGCAGATCTCGGTGCCCTCCGCGCGCACCCTCCTCCACCGCCTCGCCGTCGCCGCGGGCACCCCCTTCGGCAGGAGCGCCGTCGACGGCGCGGGAGGGGAGGGAAGCGACCGTCGCGGGGCCGCCGAGGTGGCGGGTGCGCCTGCGGATCCGGGTGACGACGACCCCGTGGGGCAGCTCACGCTGCTGTTCCCGACGGCGGCGCAGATCGCCGAGCAGGCGGGGGCGGTGCTGACGGGGCCGCGTGCCAGGATCCGCACCGTCGTCTCCGTCGCCGAGGCGCTCGCGTCGGGCGAGCTCGAGCTCGGCACCGGAGACGATGCTGCCGAGCAGCACGCCCGCCTCGTGGCGCTTCCGGGTATCGGCGACTGGACCGCCGGATACCTCGCCATGCGCATCCTCGGCCGGCCCGACGTGCTGCTCACGGGCGATGTCGCCCTGCGCTCGGGCGCCCGCATGCTCGGGCTGCCCGACTCGCCCCGGGAGCTCGCCGCCCGGGCCGCCGACTTCGCGCCGTGGCGCTCCTATCTCTCGCTCCACCTCTGGCGCACCGCCGCGGAGGCTCCGCGAGCGAGAACCACCCCGAGAGCCGCCGCCGCGCGGCGCAGCAAGGAGACCTCATGAATGCCGTCATCCAGTTCCTCGACACCCCCGATGGGGCGTTCGGCATCCTCGCCGACGAGGAGGGCCGCGTGCTCGCCTCCGGCTGGACAGATGACGCCGCCGCCCTCGTCGCCCGCCTCACGCCGGCCCTGCGGCCCGCCTCCGTCGAGCCGGGCGAGGTGGGCGCCGCGGCCGAGGCCGCCAGGGCGTACTACGCGGGAGACGTGTCCGCGATCGACGAGGTGCGGGTGCTGCAGCATGGGGGCGCGTTCCACCAGCTGGGCTGGGCGGCCCTCCGCACCATCCCCGCCGGCAGCCCGCTCAGCTACCAGGAGTTCGCCGCCGCGCTCGGCCGGCCCAGCGCCGTGCGCGCTGCCGCCAGCGCCTGCGCCCGCAACGCCCCGGCACTCTTCGTGCCGTGCCACCGCGTGCTCCGCACCGACGGATCCCTCGGCGGCTTCGCCTGGGGCACCCCCGTCAAGCAGTCCCTCCTCGCCCGAGAGTCCCGCGCCGCCACCCCAACCCCCTGAGGTGTTGGTCGCTCAATCCGTCCCTAAAACTCAGGATGGGCGCAATTTGCGCGACCAGCGCGTGGATGGGGCGTGTGCGAGGGCGAGCATCTAAGGCATGGGACGCGCATCCTGAGGCGCTGGTCGCGCAAAGTGCCCCCAAAACTCGGGATGGGAGCACATCGCGCGACCATCTTGGGGTGGGAAATGCCTTCGGGTGTGCGGGCGCGCATTCCAACTTGGGGGTGGGTGGGACCTTGCGGCGCGTGGGCGCACATCCTGAGGTGTTGGTTGCGCAATGTGCTCCAAAACTCAGGATGGGAGCACTTTGCGCGACCAACTCGAGGTGGCGGGGCGGGCGGGCGGGCGGCACGCGCCGCACGGGGCGCGCGCCACGCGCCCGCCCCACCACCCCCACCCTCAGGCGAGCAGCTCGCGCACGCGCGGCACCACCTGAGTGCCGTAGAGCTCGATGCTGCGCATCAGCTCGGGGTGCCCAAGCATGCCGTTGCCGTACTTGAGGTCGAAGCGGTCGGCGCCGATCACCCGCAGCGCCGACGCGATCTTCTGCGCCACCGTCTCGGGCGACCCCACGTACAGCGACCCGTGCGGCCCGGTCTCCTGCTCGAAGTGCGCCCGCCCCATCGGCGACCAGCCGCGCTCGCGCCCGATGCGGTTCATCTGCCGCTGGTAGTGCGGCCACAGCTGCTCCCGCGCCTCCTCGTCGGTGTCGGCGACGTGCCCGGGCGAGTGCACGCCCACGGGCTGCAGCGGGATCTCGAACTGCTCGAGCGCTCTGCGGTAGAGGTCGGAGAACGGCGCGAACCGTGCCGGGTCGCCGCCGATCACCGCGAGCATGAGCGAGAACCCGTAGCGCGCCGCGCGCACCACCGACTCGGGGCTGCCGCCCACGCCCACCCACGTCTTCAGCAGCCCGTGCTCCACGGGCGGGTACACCGTCTGCTCGGTGAGCGGCGCCCGCGTCGAGCCCTCCCAGGTCACCGGATGCTGCTCCCGCACCGCGGCGAACAGGTTCAGCTTCTCTTCGAACAGCGTCTCGTAGTCGCTCAGCTGGTAGCCGAAGAGGGGGAACGACTCGGTGAACGAGCCGCGCCCGAGGATGACCTCGGCCCGCCCGTTCGAGAGCGCGTCGAGCGTGGAGAAGCGCTGGAACACCCGCACCGGGTCGTCGGAGCTCAGCACGGTGACCGCCGACCCGAGGTGGATGCGCGTGGTGCGCGCCGCGATGGCCGCCAGCACCACCTCGGGCGAGGTCACGGCGAAGTCGTCGCGGTGGTGCTCGCCGAGGCCGATGAAGTCGATGCCCACCTGGTCGGCGAGCTCACCCTGCTCGACCAGGTTGCGCAGCACCTGGGCGGGGTGCAGGGGCGCGCCCGACGCATCCGCCGTCACGTCGCCGAAGGTGTCGAGACCGAACTCGTAGTGGTCGGGGGTGTGCTCTGCCATGGTGTGTCCTCTGTCGTGCCGGGAACCGTCGTGCCGCACGCTGTGGCGCCGCCGGCGCAAGTTTATGCGAACGTATGAAGCTCGGAACCGGATGCGCCCCACCAGTATTCCCGAGCATCCGGCCCCGCCATCGCCTCGGCCACGACCGGCTCGCTAGGCTCGTGAGCACAGGGAACTGTGCGACGAGAGGGGCCCGGAGTCATGAGCGGATCGATCCTGGTGGGGTTCGACGGTTCGCCGTCGGCGACGGTCGCCCTCGACTGGGCGCTGCGGCGGGCCGAGGCCACCGGCCGCGACGTCGACGTGCTCTTCGTGGCCGACACCTCGTGGGACTCCGACGCCTTCACCGCGACGCCCCTGCTGCAGAAGCAGGGCGAGGTGGTGCTCTCGAGCGCTGCGTTCCACGCCGACTCGAAGGCCCCGCACGTCACCGTCTCCTCGCGCGTCGCCGTCGGCAATCCGGTCACCGTGCTCTGCGAGCAGGCCGAGTCGACGGGGGCCGAGCTGCTCGTCGTCGGCAGCTACCGCAAAGACCTCTACGAGCGGCTCACCACGAGCGCGGTGAGCGTGCGGGTGGCGGCGGCGTCGAAGGTGCCGGTCGCCGTCGTCCCCGACCTGGCGCCCGCTCACCGCAGCGGGGTGGTGGTGGGCGTCGACGGCAGCGAGGCCTCGGCGATGCTGCTCGAGGCCGCCGTGGCGGAGGCCGCGCGGCTCGGCGAGAAGGTCACCGTGGTGAGCGCCTGGACCCTCCCGCCCCTCACCCAGCCCGAGTTCGGCGTCGACTCCGAGCTCTACGACGCCCTCGAGGAGCGCACGCAAGCCAGCGTCGCCGCGACCGTCGCCGCCCTGGAAGAGAGTCGCCGCGCTGCGGGCGCCGACCCCGTCACCATCGAGACCTCGGTGGTGCTCGACGCCCCGGCTCCCGCGCTCATCACCGCGGCGAAGGACGCCGCGCTGCTCGTCGTCGGCACGCACGGGCGCCGCGGCCTCAGCCGCTTCCTGCTCGGCTCGGTGAGCCATGACGTGCTCATCCACGCGCCGAGCCCGCTGCTCGTGCTGCGGGTCGCCGACAAGGGGTAGGGAGCCGCCAGAGGCCCCTGTGCGGGGCGGACCGCCGCGCGGGGCGGGGTTCCAGCATCCGCCGGTATCGTGGAGCGGGTGTCCGAGAGCCCCGCGTCCCCCACGCCCTACGAGGTGCTGGGCGTCGACCCGGGGGTGAGCGACGGCGAGCTGCGCAAGGCCTACCGCCGGCTGCTCCGCGAGACGCACCCCGACACCGGGGGAGACGCCGCGCGCTTCGACCGCGTGCAGCGCGCCTGGGAGCGCGTCGGCACCCCCGCCGACCGCGCGGCCTACGACCGCGGCCACGGCTCGCGCTCCGTGGGCGGCGACGGCGGTGCGGCGCACTCGGCCGGGGCGTCGGGCTCGGCGTCGACCTCGGGCTCGGGCTTCGGCCCCGCGACGGGGTCGTTCCGCGCCGCGGGTCGCGCCGAGAGCTCGACCGTGCGCGCCAGGAGCTACGGGCACCCCGGGGGTCAGGAGCGCGAGCGCTACCTCGAGCTGCTGCGCGAGTGGGTGGGGCGCGGCGTCACGATCGACGACCCCTACGAGCCGTCGCTCGTGCGCTCGGCTCCCCGCGAGATCAGGTCGTGGCTCGCGAAGGCGCTCGCCGAGGAGGCGACCGCGGGCCTCGTGTCGACGCTCGGCATCGGGTACACGATCTGGAACAACGTGCTCACCGGGCGTGAACTCGGCGGCGTTCCCGAGACCATCGACCACGTGGTGCTCGGCCCCGCCGGGCTGTTCGCCGTGCAGTCGGAGGACTGGGGCGGCGACGTGCGCCTGCGCAAAGACGAGCTGGTGGGCGAGGTGCTGGGTCGCGGCGTCGAGCCGCTGCACGAGCTGAGCCGCGCCGCCAAGGCGCTCGCGCGGTCGTTGGGCGTGAAGTTCACCGCTCTCGTCACGGTGGTTCCGGATGCCGCGCTCGACGAGCCGGCCGCCGCCGTGACGCGGGGTCGCCTCACCGGGTCGGTGGTGGTGCGCCGCTCGCTGCTGCCGCAGCTGGTGCGTGACGGCGCCGGTGCCGGGGGCCGCGGCGGGGTCGACCGCACCAGCATCGACCGCGCCTTCGAGCTCCGCCCTCACCTGCAGCGCGCCATCCGCCTCGCCTGAGCCGGTGACCCGCACTTGCGGCGGGGCACCTCGGGGGAGTCAAATGACTCCACCACTGTCAAAGGAGACGGATCATGGCAAGGCCCACCCCACCCGCGCTCGAGATCCCCCCGCTGAGCGTCTACCAGCTCCTCTTCGACGGGCTCGACGAGTCCGACCTCGACCGCGTCGCGCTCGTCGACGGCCCCACCGGCGACGAGACCAGCTATCGCGCCCTGGTCGCCCAGATCGACGCGCTCGCCGGCTCTCTGGCGGCCCGCGGGCTCGCGGTCGGCGACCGCGTCGGCATCCTCTGCCCGAACGTGCCGGCCTTCGCCACCGTGTTCCACGGTGTGCTGCGCGCGGGCGGCACCGCGACCACGATCAACTCGCTCTACACGGTGGCCGAGATCGCGAACCAGCTCTCCAGCGCCCGCGCGACCTGGCTCTTCACGGTCTCGCCGCTGTACCCGCAGGCCCACGAGGCCGCGACCGCGGCCGGCATCCCCGACGACCGCCTCGTCGTGATCGACGGCGTCACCGGCCACCCCAGTCTCAGCGACCTCCTGTTCGATCGCGCCGCCGCTCCCGACGTGAGCTTCGACCCGGCGACCCACCTCGCCGTGTTGCCCTACTCCTCGGGCACCACGGGCCACCCCAAGGGGGTGATGCTCACGCATCGCAACCTGGTGGCCAACGTGCTGCAGTGCCAGGAGGTCATCCCACTCGGCCGCGACGACCGCGTGCTCGCGGTGCTGCCGTTCTTCCACATCTACGGGATGTCGGTGCTGCTCGACTTCGCCCTGCTGAAGCGGGCTGCCCTCGTCACCATGCCGAAGTTCGACCTCGCCGACTTCCTGAGAACAGTGAGCGAGCAGAGGTGCACCTGGGTCTTCATCGCGCCGCCCATCGCCGTGGCGCTGGCGAAGCATCCGCTCGTCGCCGAGTACGACCTGTCGAACGTCGAGGTGGTGTTCTCGGGTGCCGCCCCGCTCGACCGCTCGCTCGCCGAAGCGGTGGCGGAACGGCTCGGATGCGTGGTCTGCCAGGGCTACGGCATGACGGAGACGAGCCCTGTCACCAACGTCATCCCGGTGAGCCGCAGCGACGTCGACCGCTCGTCGATCGGCTTCGCGGTTCCGGGCACCGAGTGCCGCGTGGTCGACCCTGAGTCGGGTCATGACGTGAGGGTGCCGCGGCGCGGACGCGGTCCGAGCGCCCCCGGCGAGCTGCTCGTGCGCGGGCCGCAGGTGATGACGGGCTACCTCGACGACGAGGAGGCGACGGCCCGCACCATCGACCCGGAGGGCTGGTTGCACACCGGAGACATCGCCACGGTCGACGCGGCGGGGGTGTTCACCATCGTCGACAGGCTGAAGGAGCTCATCAAGTACAAGGGCTACCAGGTGGCGCCCGCGGTGCTGGAGGCGGTGCTGCTGGCTCATCCGCAGATCACCGACGCCGCCGTCATCGGCGTTCCCGACGACGACGGCCAGGAGGTGCCGAAGGCCTTCGTGGTGCGCCGCGCCGAGACCGGTGCGGGTTCGGGCGGCGGCGCCGACGGCCCGGCGGTCGTCGACGAGGCCGCGGTGATCGAGTGGGTGCAAGACCGCGTCGCCCCTCACGAGAAGGTTCGCCTGGTGGAGTTCGTCGACGCGATCCCGAAGTCGACCTCGGGCAAGATCCTCCGCAAAGACCTGCGGGCCAGGGTGGGGCGGCACGCCGCGCTCACCTGAGCCGCAGGCCGTCGCACCCGGCGGCTCCGTGATAGACCGGATGCATGTCCACCGATACCGCCGCCCCCTTCCGCGATCTCATCGAGAGCGTCCCCCTTCCGGAGGGTGCGGAGATCGAGACCCTGCGCATCCGCTACGAGGAGTCGGGCGTGCCCCTGAGCGGTCTGCTCGTGTGGGACGCCTCGCGGAGCGGCCCCCGGCCCGGCGTGGTCGTCGTCCACGACTGGATGGGGGAGGACGCCTACGTGCGGGCCCGCTGCGAGATGCTCGCGCGCCTCGGTTACGTCGCCTTCGCCGCCGACGTCTACGGCGAGGGCGTGCGCCCGGCCGACGCGGAGGAGGCATCGGCCCTCGCCCGGCAGTACTACGCCGACCTCCCCACGCTGCGGGCGCGGGTGCGGGCGGGCTACGAGGTGCTCGCCGGTCGTGCCGAGGCCGAGCGCGACCGGCTCGCCGTGATGGGCTACTGCTTCGGCGGGTCGGCGTCGCTCGAGTTCGCCCGCACCGGCACCCCGCTCGCGGGCGCGGTCTCGTTCCACGGCGCTCTCATCGTGCACGAGCCCGCCGACGTCGCGTCGCTCGACGCACCGCTGCTCGTGCTCACCGGGGCCGCCGACCCTGTCGTACCCGACGAGACGGTGGTGGCGTTCGAGAACGAGTTGCGTCAGCGCGCGGGCCTCGACTGGCAGATCGTGAGCTACAGCGACACGCCGCACGCCTTCACGAGGCCCGGAATCGACGCCTACCGGCCGAGGGCCGATGCGCGCAGCTGGCGGGCGATGGCCGACTTCTTCGACGAGATCTTCGCCTGAGCCCTTTACCCGGCGACGCCGTGGTGACATTGTGGACGGTGTTCACATGAAACGAAGGCGGTGCCGGAATGACGCAGTACACCGAGGGATTCAGTGGCTTCAGCGTGCGTGACACGGATGCGGCTGCTGCCTTCTACGGCGATGTGCTCGGGCTCGAGGTGGCCAAGAACGAGATGGGGATGCTCACCATCACGCTGCCGGGAGGCGCGACGGTGATGGCGTACCCGAAGGGCGATGACCACACCCCGGCGACCTTCACGGTGCTCAACCTCGTCGTTCCCGACATCGACGTCGCCGTCGACGAGCTCACGGCGGCGGGGGTGGAGTTCGAGCGCTACGACGGCATGCCGCAGGACGAGAAGGGCATCGGGCGCGGCAAGGCCGCGGGCATGGGGCCCGACATCGCGTGGTTCACCGACCCGTCGGGCAACGTCATCGCCGTGATGGCGTAGGGGCTCAGAGCGAGGCGCGCAGCTCGATCGAGGCGGGCTCGACGATGTCGTCGAAGTCGTGGTGCTTCTTCACGTAGGCCTCGACGAACGGGCAGATGCCGACGGCCTTCAGCCCCTCCTCACGTACCGCCGTGAGCGCACCCTTGATGAGGATGCTGCCGTAGCCCTTCCCGCCCTCGGCGGGGTCGATCTCGGTGTGCAGGAAGACCCGCTTGCCGTCGCGATCGGTGTAGCCGGTGAACCCCACCTCGCGCCCGTCGACCTCCAGCACGTAGCGGTGCCCCTCGGGCTGGTGCACGACCTCGGTCTCAGTGTTGTCGCTCATGACTCCAGCGAACCACATCCGCCATGGCAGGGCCAGACTCCCGAGCTTCCGCGACGGTGGCTCGCCAGCAGGTGGGTGTCGACGACGCCCACCGCCTCCATCAGCGCGAACATCGTCGTCGGCCCGACGAAGCGGAAGCCCTTGGCCCGCAGCGTCTTCGCCAGCGCGATCGACTCGGCCGAGCTGGTCGGGATGTCGGAGACGCGCTCGGGTCGGGGCGTGGTCTCGGGCCTGAACGACCAGACCAGCCCGGCGAGTCCGCCCTCCACCGTGTCGTCGTCGCGCAACGCCACCGTCGCCCGCGCGTTGGCGACCGTGGCGGTGATCTTCGCCCGGTTGCGCACGATTCGCGCATCGGTCATCAGCCGCTCGATGTCGTCGTCGCCGAAGCCGGCCACCGCATCCGGATCGAAGTCGTCGAACGCCTCCCGGAACGCGGGGCGCTTGCGCAGGATGGTCGCCCACGACAGCCCCGACTGGAAGCCCTCGAGGCTCACCCGTTCGTACATGCCGCGCTCGTCGCGCACCGGCATGCCCCACTCGGTGTCGTAGTAGTGCTGCAGCAGAGGGTCGGCGGACGCCCACGCCGGCCGGGCCAGCCCGTCGGCGCCCACGATCAGCCCGGTCTCGACGTTCACATCCTCTAGTATTGGTGACGTCGGAACCATCGGGTCACCCCATCGGAGGATTGCAGAATGAACGTGCTCGCCGCCATCGGAGCCATCCTCCTGTTCCTCCTCGGCATCGTGCTGTTCGGCATCCACACCGAGGTGTGGGTGTTCTTCGGCGGTATCCTCTGCGTCTCGGCGTCGCTGTTCGTCGCGTTCTCGCTGCTGCCCACCCAGCGTCGACACTGAGCGGGCATCACCACTGACCGCTCGCCTGCACGCGGGCTGAGCGTTCGGCCGCTGCCGAGCCGATCGGCGGCCACCTCAGTAGGTTGAGGCCATGACCGACACGCGCCCCGCATCCCGCCACCACCGCGTCGTCGTCGTGGGCGGCGGCAACGCCGGGCTCTCCGTCGCCGGCCGCCTGCGCCGCTACGGTGTCGACGACGTCGTGGTGGTCGAACCCCGCGAGACGCACCTGTACCAGCCGATGTTCTCGCACATCGCGGGTGGCACGGCTCCCGCCTCGCTCGCCGCCCGGCCCCAGGCCGAGGTGATGCCGCGGGGTGTGGGGTGGATCAAGGGCCGCGTGAAGGGCATCGACCCGGCCCATCGGTCGATCACGCTCAGCTCGGGTTCGACGGTGGGCTACGACCAGCTCGTCGTCTGTCCGGGCATTCAGAAGAACTGGGATGCGGTGCCCGGCCTCACCGAGGCGATGGCCTCGCCGTCGGGCGTGTCGAACTACGAGTACGAGCTCGCGCAGAAGGCCTCCGCCGTGCTGCGGCGGGTGCGCAGCGGCACCGTCGTGTTCACCCAGCCCGACGGCCCGGCGTCGTGCGCCGGCGCCGCCCAGAAGCCGATGTACCTCGCCTGCGACTATTGGCGGGCGACGGGCGTTCTCGCCGACATCAAGGTGGTTCTGGTGCTGCCCACCCCGACGCTGTTCGGCATGCCGCTCGTCGACCGCGAGCTCGAGCGCAAGGTCGCCGAGTACGGCGTCGAGGTGCGCTACGGGAGCGAGATGGTCGAGGTCGACGCCACGGCGAAGACGGTGCGCATCGCCGCCGTCGGCGACCGCTCCGCCACCGAGCGGCTGCATTACGACGTGCTGCACGCGGTGCCGCCGCAGTCGGCGCCCGACTGGGTGCGCGGCACCGGCCTCGCGGCGCCGGGGGAGCCGGGAGGCTTCGTCGAGGTCGACTCGCTCACCCTGCGGCACCCGAGGCACCCGGAGGTGTGGGCGCTCGGCGATGCCGCCGGCGTCTTCGCCTCGAAGTCGGGCGGCGCCCTCCGGCAGCAGACGAAGGTGCTCGCGAAGAACCTGGTCGCCGCCCTCGCGGGCGAGGCGCTGCCCGAGAGCTACAACGGCTACTCCGTCTGTCCCTTCGTCGTGTCGCGCTCCACCGTCGTCTTCGCCGAGTTCGACGACCGCTACCGGCCGAAGCCCACCATCCCGTTCTGGAAGGGTCTCGCCCGCGAGCGACGCTCCACCTTCGTCGCCGACCGGCACCTGCTGCCCTGGGTGTACTGGCACCTCATCCTGAAGGGGCGCGCCTAGCCGCGCCTGAAGCGTGCCCCGCGGTTCGAGGCTCAGCTGCGCGCGATTCCCATGGCCAGGCGGGCGCCGGCTTCCTCCAGCCAGTGGGTCGTCCGGGTCAGTGCCGATTCGGTGCCGCCCGCGAGCGCGGTGAGGGACACCGTGTCGCGGAACCCATCGGTCGCGGCCTCGATCGAGCCGGCGACCAGCGCCAGACGAGGCGTCGGGCGCTCGGCGACCTCCGCGGCCATCGTCAGCAGTTCCCCGACGACCTTCCCCGACCGTGATTGACTGTCGAACCGTCCCTCGCCGGTGATCACCAGATCGGCTCCTGCCATCGCGCGATCGAGCCCCGTCGCCTTCGCCACTGCCCGTGCGCCCGACTGCATCGTCGCTCCCCAGGCGAGCAGTGCGTACGCGGCGCCACCGGCAGCTCCTGCGCCCGGAGTCATGGGGTCGGTGCCCGCGAAGGAGGGCATCAGGGCGAGTCGGCTGAGGCGCTCCTCGAGTCTGACGACGGTCTCCGCATCCGCCCCCTTCTGCGGGCCGAAGACCGCAGCGCTCCCGTGTGGGCCGAGAAGGGGGTTCGTGACGTCGGAGAGGATGACGGCGCCCTCCGGGGGGAGGGGGATAAGCGTGTCGAGGTCGATGTCGAGGATGTCGTCGGCGCCAGCGGCCTCCGGCTGAGTCCCGACCCGAGACGCGCGAGTGATGCGGGCTCCGAGAGCCGCGAGCAGACCGGCGCCGCCATCGGTGGAAGCGCTTCCGCCGAGAGCGAGCAGGAGCCTCGGTGCACCGTGGGCGATCGCATCGGCGATGGCCTCGCCGAAACCCAGACTGGTGCTCGTCTCCGGTGCGAGGCGTTCGAGCAAGGTGATGCCGCTCGTGCTGGCGAGTTCCACCACCGCGGTTCCGTCGGGGAGCCTCACCCAGGCGGCTTCGATCCTGCTGCCGGCGGGCCCGGTGACCCGCACCGGTACCCGCGTCGAGCCGGGCCGCCCGGAGAGGAACGCGTCGAGGGTGCCCTCCCCGCCGTCGGCCATCGGCGACGCGATGAGGTCGTCGTGAGGGCGAACACGTCGCCAGCCTGCGATCAACGACGTGGCTACTGCCGTCGCCGAGGCCGAGCCCTTGAACGAATCGGGGGCGAAGACGATTCTCACAGTTCTCCTGACAGTCATTTGACTTGCTTGGTAAATCGAAATACTATCGCTACCAGCCCGGTAAACGGGTCGAAGCAGGATGTCAGTAAATCGGTCTACCGATCGTGACAGCGGCACAGTGACGTGAAGGAGTTCGGGTGGCAGACGTGGCATTCATCGGTCTCGGCATCATGGGGGCACCCATGGCGGCGAACCTCGTGGCGAGTGGCCATCGCGTGCGCGGCTTCAGCAGGAGCGCCGCGACCCGTGCGGCCGCTGCGCTGACCGGGGTCGAGACCGTGGCGAGTGCGGCCGAGGCGGTCGACGGTGCCGAGGTGCTCATCACCATGCTCCCCGATACGCCCGACGTGCTCGGTGTGCTCTTCGGGGGCGACGACGCCGAAGGCGGCGTCTCCCACCTCCTCCGAGACGGAGCGTTGTTCATCGACATGAGCACCATCGAGCCGGGAGCGTCGATCGCGATCGCCGAACGACTCGCGACCCAGGGGGTCGCGGCACTCGATGCGCCCGTCAGTGGCGGTGAGGCAGGCGCCGTCGAAGGCGCGCTGTCGATCATGATCGGTGGGGAGCAGCACGTCGTCGACCGAGCTCTCCCGCTGCTGCAGGCTCTCGGCTCCACGATCGTCAGGGTCGGCCCCGCCGGCAGCGGGCAGTCGGTGAAGGCGGCCAACCAGCTCATGGTGGCGGGCCACCTGCAGATGCTGGCCGAGGCCCTGGTGTTCCTGCGTGCGCAAGGGGTCGATCTCGAGCTGGCACTGGATGTCATCGGCGGGGGCCTTGCCGGAAGTACCGTCCTCCAGCGCAAGCGGCGGGCCTTCCTCGAGGAGGACTACACGCCGGGCTTCCGCGTGGAGCTGCACCACAAAGACCTCGGCATCGTTCAGCGCACCGCCCGCGAGGCGGGGGTCGCCCTCCCCGCGACCGCCCTGGTCGCCCAGCTCGTCCAGGCACTCGTCGCACGGGGAGACGGCGCGCTCGACCACTCCGCGCTGCTCGCTCTCACGACCGAGCTCAACGGGGGAGGACGACGATGACCGGCACCGATGCCCCGGTGCGCACCACTGCCCGGTTCTCGCGCGAGAACTGGTGGACTGCACCGTTCGAAATGTTCCAGACCAACCTCCGCGAGGTCGACGCGACGATGGACGTCGATCAGGTCGCCGATGCCGTCGTCGCCTTCGGCGCCGACACATGGCTCGTGAACGGCGGCGGGATCATGTCGTTCTACCCGTCCGACCTCCCCTTCCAGACGCGCAACCCGTTCCTCGACGGCCGCCCGGGGGGAGATCTGCTCGGAGACGCGGTCGATGCGGCGCACCGACGTGGACTCCGGTTGCTGGCACGGATGGACTTCTCGAAGGTGAGCGTCGCGATCGCCGATGAGCACCCGGAGTGGTGCTTCATCGACTCCCGGGGTCGACGTCAGGTCTACAACGGTCTGGTGAGCGTGTGCCCGAGCGCCGGGTACTACCAGGACAAGGTGTTCGAGGTGATCGACGAGATCCTCGACCGCTACGACATCGACGGCTTCTTCTTCAACTGGTTCGGCTTCAACGAGATCGACTACAGCGGGCGGTATCGCGGGGTCTCGCAGAACGAGTCGTCCCGCATCGCCTTCGCCGCCTACAGCGGCGGGCTCGAGCTTCCGACCGGGCCCGAATCTCCGGCGTACGACCTCTGGCGCAACTGGTCGGCCGGTGTCATCGGCGACCTCACCGACCGGATCAATGCGCACATCCGCGCTCGCCGGCCCAACGTCGGGCTCATCCGTTCGGACATCGTGTTCTACGAGGCCAACAACGAGGTGGGGCGGGAGCTGTGGCACCACGCGACGGGCGAGGCCGTCAGTGCCTTCCGCTCGCGGGAGCCCGATCGGCCGGTCGTGGTGAACTCGGTCGCCTTCATCGACATGCCGTACCGGCTGGCGGGAGAGCAGCCCGAGCACTTCGTGCAGTACCTGCTCCAGGCCATGGCGCGCGGGGCGAACCCGTCGACCTACATCATGGGTGCACCGGGCGACGTCCATTACGCTGCGCTCGACCCGGCGTCGGAGATCGTGCGTTTCCACCACGGCCAGCGCAGCGTCTACGAATCACTCCGGCCCGGCGCCAGGGTGGGGTTGGTGAGGCCCGATCGGCTGGCTCAGGGGCTCGAGCGCCACCAGGAATCGGTGCACGAGTTCCGCGGACTGTACTCCGCGCTGCAGCAGACCCACGTCGCGTTCGATGTCGTCCCGCTCGAGGGCCTAGCGGGCATGCGCGGTGCCGGTGGTCTCGACCGCTACTCACTCCTTCTCGTGCCTGATATGGACGGGTTGACCCCCGACGTCGTCGCGGCGCTCGACGACTTCGTGACCGGAGGAGGGCGGATCGCGTTGACCGGCACCAGTGGATTCGACGCCACAGGGGCTCCCCTCCTGGCCGGCACTCCGGTGCGCCGCGTCCTGCACACCGTCAGCGACCCCGAGGAGCTCAAATCGACCTATGTGGCCGGCGAAGGCCAGGGCGGTGGGGTCCGTTTCAGCGGCGCGCTCGTGCCGGTCTACGGCGCGCATCACGACATCGAACCCCGCATCGACGCCCAGCTGCACGGTGAGCACCTCGGCAGAGCGCCCTTCGGACCACCGGAGAAGTCGTACGGCAACCTGCCCGACGGCCAGCCCGCCTATCTGGTGAGCCCCAGGACCTCAGGAGGCGGACGGATCGCCGTGGTCCCGTGGACGATCGGTCGGAGCTACCACGAACTCGGTCTCACGAGCATCCGGGACCTCGTCCTGAGCGTGGTCGGCGAGCTCGCCGGGGACGACCTCGGCATCACCGCCGTTCTCCCCGAGCAGGCCGAGATCACGGTGCAGCGCCGGGAGGGACTCACCGTCGTGCACGTGCTCAACCTCTCCGGAGCCAGACGCACGAGCTTCGGCCCTGAGATAGCCATCACGGGAGGCGAGATCGCCGTTCCCCTCTCCCCGGACGACCGGGAATCCGGCCTGACGGCGCGTTCGCTCGTGAGTGGCGTGGACTGCGCTGTCGAATGGGAGGACGGCCGAGCAGTGGTGAAGTTGCCCGCCATCGGCCTCTTCGACGTCATCACCATCACCGCGGGCGACGCCGAACGCCCCCGACCCGACACGAAGGATGCCGCATGAGCGACACCAGGACCATCTCGACCGTGCTCTCGACTGTGCCGTTCGACGAGAGCGAGATCGATCAGTTGAGGCGCGCTTTCGCTCCCGCGGAGTTCGTATGGTGTCCCTCCGACGACTCCGCCACCATCGCCGAAGTGCTGGAGCGCGCCGACGTGGCCGTGCTCGAGGGCGACCTCGACGATCGCTTCGTCGCTGCGCCCCACCTGCGGTGGGTGCACTGCGACCACTCCGGCCTCAACCGCTCGGCCCGTCCCGACGTCTTCGCCAAAGGGCTGCTCGTCACCGGATCCGCCGGGCGCTCGGCACCTGCCCTCGCCCAGCACGGGTTCTACTTCGCCCTCGCCCTCACCTTCGAGGCCGAACGGCTCTTCCAGCACCAGCGCGACCACGTCTGGCGCGGCATCGAGGGGTACTTCTGGAAGGAAGGACTCTGGGGCAAGACGCTCGGCGTGGTGGGCTTCGGCCACACCGGCCGCGAGATGGCGCGACTCGGCAAGGCGTTCGGCATGAAGGTGATCGTCTATCGTCGCTCTGCCGACGCAGCACCCGACGAGGTCGATCTGCTCCTTTCGTCCGATTCCGGCGACGGCATCGACCGCCTCGTCGAGGAATCCGACGTCATCATGCTGGCGACACAGCTCACCGACGAGACCTTCCACCTGTTCGACGCGGCGCGTCTGGCGCAGATGAAGTCGACGGCATTCCTCATCAATTTGGCACGGGGACCGGTCATCGACACGGTGGCGCTCATCGAGGCGCTCGAGTCGGGAACGATCGGCGGTGCGGGGCTCGACGTCTTCGAACAGGAGCCCCTGCCGGCCGACTCACCCCTCTGGGATGCTCCGAACCTCGTGATGACCCCTCACATGACTCCGCGCATGCCCGACAAGACCCAGCGATCGATCGACACCATCGTCGAGAACGCCCGTCGGTACCGGGCGGGGCAAGACCTGCTCAACGCCATCACGCCGCGCGACGCCTTCACGCGAAGCCTTTCCGCATCAGCACCGACCCAGCACTGAGGGTGGCAGACGCCCCTTCCCGACCATCCCTGAATGGAGAACCACAGATGACAAAGACGTCAGTGGGAGCAGCGGCGTTCGCCGTCTCGTCTCTCGTCCTTCTCGCCGGCTGCGCCGGCACCTCGGAAGGCGCCCCCGCCGACCGCGACCTGACGGTCGTCGTCGCGGTCGAGCCGGTCTCCCTCGATCCGTGTGACACACAGGATGCCGCGAACGCGGTCGTGCTGCGCTCGAACGTGACGGAGTCGCTCACGCACATCGACCCCGCCACAGGGGAGGTCGAGCCGTTGCTCGCCGAGTCGTGGGAGCAGAAGGACGACCGCACGTGGACGTTCAGCCTGCGGGAGGGTGTGACGTTCCAGGACGGAAGCGCCTTCGACGCAGAAGCGGCCGCCGCCAGCATCAACCGCGTCGTCGACCCTGAGCTGAACTGCCAGAACCTCGACCAGTTCCCCTACCCGCTCACAGCGACGGCGATCGACGCCACGACGCTGGAGATCGTCTCCGAGACGCCCGACTCCATCCTTCCGCTGCGCATCAGCTACGCCGACATCAGTGCGCCGAGCACACCGGCCGATCAGAAGACCTCGGAGCCCGTCGGAACGGGTCCCTATTCCTTCGAAGACTGGGTTCAGGGTGAATCCGTGACGCTCGCGCGATACGACGGCTACTGGGGTGATTCCCCCGAAGCGACCGGGGTCACCTACGTCTACCGCTCCGAGCCCTCGGTTCGCGCGGGCATGGCGAAGACCGGTGAGGCGAGCATCGCGGTGCCCGTCTCGGTGCAGGATGCGACCACAGACGACCGCACGAAGGAGTACAGCGACAACCGCGTGTTCTTCCTTCGCACGCCCACCGAGAAGGCGCCGTTCACCGACATCCGGGTGCGTCAGGCCGCCGCCTACGCCATCGACAAGGAGACGATCGTCGCCTCGCTGATGGACCGCGCCGGTGTTCCCACCGATCAGATCGTCGCCTCGACGGTGAACGGTTTCGTCGACGGCTACACCGGCCCGGGTTACGATCCCGAGAAGGCCAAGGAGCTCCTGGCCGAGGCGAAGGCCGACGGCGTCGACGTCGACGCCCCGTTCGACCTCGTGACCCGTCCCGACCTGTTCCCCGGCTCCGACGAGGTCATCCAGGCGGTGCACCAGAACCTGCAGGAGGCCGGCTTCTCGGTCAGCATCCTGAGCCTCGACACCGACGCCTGGCTGCAGCTTCTGCGAGCTCCCTTCCCCGAGGACCAGAAGGCGAACATCATCGCGATCTCGCACGACAACGTCTCGGGCGACGCCAGCTTCACCTTCCCGAAGTACATGGGCAGCGAAGGCTCGAACTCCACCGTCCGTAGCCCCGAGATCGACGCCCTGCTGCAGCAGGCCGAGCTCGCGGTCGGTGACGAGCGATCCGGGCTCTATCAGGAGGCCGCGTCGTACGAGTACGACGAGGTCGGCGCGTTCCTGCCCATCGCCCTCCAGTCGAAGCTGTTGATGCTCGGCCCCGGTATCGAGTACGAGCCCAACGGACTCACCGGCATCGAGCTGCGCATCTCCGACGTCCATTTCGCCAACTGACCCCGAGGGCTGCGGCCGGCCGTGAACCGGCCGCAGCCCTTCTGGAGCTGACACCCCATGTGGAAATTCTTGCTGCGACGGCTGGTCACGAGCGTCGTCACCGTCATCGGCGTCGTGGTGATCGTCTTCTTCCTGGCGCGACTGACCGGCAGCCCCGCGAACCTGTACCTTCCCGAAGGCGCGAGTCCTGAGCGCTACGCCCAGTTCAACGCGCAGTACGGTTTCGACCTGCCCGTCTGGGAGCAGTTCCTGAGGTTCCTGGGAGGCGCGGCGCGTCTTGACTTCGGCGACTCCATCTGGCAGCAACGTCCTGCGCTCGTCGCCGCGGCGGAGGCCATGCCGCCCACGCTCGCACTCGCAGCGATCGCGCTCACCCTGTCGTTGGCGATCGCCGTCCCCTTGGGGGCCGTCGCCGCGCGACGCAAGTTCCGCCCGATGGACAAGGTGATCACATTCTCCTCCCTGACCACCGCGAGCATCCCCGACTTCTGGTTCGCCCTCGTGGGCGTGCTCTTCCTCTCCATCCAGCTCGGTCTGCTGCCCACCTCCGGTGCAGCGACACCGGCCGCCTGGATCCTGCCCGTCGCCACGCTGATGCTGGCGCCGCTCGGTGTGCTCATCCAGGTGACCCGGGGGGCGATGATCGACGCTCTCGGTTCGGGCTACGTGCAGAACGCCCGCGCGCGAGGTTTCGTCGGCAACAGGCTCGTCTACCGTCACGCCCTGCGCAATGCGGCCCTGCCGATCATCACCGTCGCCGGAGACCGCGCCGCCGGGATGGTGAACGGTGCGATCATCGTGGGCACCGTGTTCGCCTTCCCCGGCATCGGAACGCTCATCGTCGGCGCGGTGCTCAACCGCGACTTCGCTCTCATCCAGGCCAGTGTGTTCATCGTCGGCATCGCCGTCGTGCTGCTGAACATCCTGGTCGACCTCACCTACGCCCTCGCCGATCCGCGCGTGCGCATCAGCTGAAACGAGGAGACGATCATGACTCCGACCCAGGCAGCCGCCACCACGAGCCCTCCGAGCGCCGCTGCGCCCTCCGAGCAGGGCTCACGGGCCAGGCGGGGCTCTCGGCGCGGGCGAGGTGCCGATCTGAAGCTCTTGGCGGCCTCGCCGAGTGCCCTCATCAGCTCGCTCTGGCTCGTCGTGCTCGTGCTGATCGCGGCGGTCGTGCCGATCTTCGTCACGGACGCCGCGAACCACCAAGACCTCGCCCTGCGCTTCCTCCCGCCCTTCAGCCTCGACGACGGCTTCGCCTTCGTGCTCGGCGCCGACAGCCTGGGCCGGCCGATCCTGCTCCAGCTCATCGTGGGAGCGCGCACCTCCCTGGTCGTCGCGGCGTGCACGGTGGCGATCTCGGCGGTCGTGGGATTCGCCATCGGAGTCGTCTCGGGCTTCTTCGGAGGCTGGGTCGACACCGTGCTGATGCGACTCGCCGACATCCTGCACACGGTGCCCTCGCTCCTCCTGGCACTCGCTGTGCTGTACGTGCTCCAGCCGAGCATCACGAACCTGGTCCTCGTGCTGGCGGTCACGCGCATCCCCGTCTACCTGCGCACGGCTCGCGCTCAGACGCTCGAACTGCGCGAGCGGGTGTTCGTGGAGTCGTCACGGTCGATCGGGGCCAGCAGTTGGCGCATCATGGCGAAAGACATCACCCCCATGGTGACCCCCACCGTGCGCACGCTCGCGATGCTCGAGGTCGCCAACGTCATCCTCGCCGCCGCGAGCCTCAGCTTCCTCGGCATCGGCCTGCAGAGACCCGACGTCGACTGGGGCATGATGGTGGCCGACGGCCGCTCGTACCTGAACGTGGCGTGGTGGGTGACGGTCTTCCCGGGACTGGCCATCGTGGCGACCGCTCTGGCTGCCAACCTGCTGTCGAACTGGCTGCGGGCCATCGAAGACCCCACGCAGCGCGGCTTCTTCGTGAAACCGGCACGACGAACCCGCGTCTCGCGCAGGGCTTCCGACCGCCCCGCGATCGAGAAGGGAACGCGCTCATGAGCGACTCACCGGCCGCGCTCGAGGTCGACGACCTGCGCATCACGTTCCATGGCGAGCGGGGCGACGTCGATGCCGTGCGCGGTGTCTCGTTCTCGCTCGCGCAAGGGGAGAGCCTCGCCCTGCTCGGGGAGAGCGGATCGGGCAAGACCGTCACGGGACGAGCCCTGCTCGGCCTGGTCGATCGCCCCGGTCAGGTCACCGGGTCGATCCTCTACAACGGCGAGCAGATCGTCGGGCGCAGCGAGGAGCAGCTCAGGGCGGTGCGCGGCGTCGGGCTGTCGATGGTGTTCCAGGACTCGCTCGACAGTCTGAACCCGGTCTTCTCCGTCGGGTCGCAGCTCACCGAGATTCTCCGGGTGCGCCGTGGTGCGAGCCGCCGCGAGGCCCGTGAGGAGGCGTTGCGGTTGATGGAGTCCGTGGGCATCCCCGACGCCGCGTCTCGCATCGACGACTATCCGCATCAGTTCTCCGGAGGGATGAGACAGCGCATCTGCATCGCCATGGCCATCGCCTTGAAGCCGAAGGTGCTCATCGCCGACGAGCCGACCACGGCACTCGACGTGACCGTCCAAGCCGGCATCCTCCGGCTGCTTCGCCGGTTGCAGCGCGAGCACGACATGTCCGTCATCTTCGTGACCCACGATCTCGCCGTCGCACGACTCGTCGCCGACTCCGTGCTCGTCATGTACCGCGGCGAGATCGTCGAGCGTGGAGTGCTGGAGGAGGTGTTCGAGCGACCGCGGCATCCGTACACCAAGGCGCTGCTCGCCGCCCATCCTGCCCGGGCCGCGCGTTGGCAGGACCTGCGGTCGCTCGAGGACGGCGTGGCCTCCGTCGACGACGGCCGAGACGACCCGCTCATCACCCCGGTCATGGGTGAGACCATCCTCGAACAAGGGGCAGTCAATGACTATCGCCGATGAACCGACTATCGCCGATGAACCGATCCTCCGGGTCGACGGGTTGACGAAGGAGTTCCGCGGCCCGCGTCGCCGCGGGGTGCGCACCACCGTCCGGGCGGTGAACGAGGTGAGCTTCGAGGTGCGGGCGGGGGAGTGCCTCGCGATCGTGGGCGAGTCAGGGTCGGGGAAGTCGACGCTCGCGCGTTCGGTCCTCCGTCTGGTGGAACCGGATGCGGGCACCGTCAGCTTCCGCGGGGTCGATCTGCTGACCCTCACGCCGGCCCAGATGCGCGCTGAGCGGAGGCACCTCCAGATGATCTTCCAAGACCCTTACGCCTCGTTGCATCCGCGAAGGACCGTGTCCGAACTCATCGCCGAACCGTGGGCGGTGCACAAGGACGTCGTCGCGCGCGCCGACCGGGAGGGCCGGGTGAAAGAGCTCCTCCGGCAGGTCGGCCTGCCCGAGTCGTTCGCCGACGACTATCCGAGTCGGCTGTCGGGAGGTCAGCGGCAGCGGGTGGCCATCGCCAGGGCGATCGGTGTGAACCCGCAGCTGCTCATCCTCGATGAACCCGTCTCAGCGCTCGACGTCTCGATCCAAGCACAGATCATCAAGCTGCTGATGACCCTCCGCGAGGAGCTGCGTCTGGCGTACCTGTTCATCTCGCACGACCTGGCGCTGGTGAGACTGGTGGCGGAGAAGGTGCTCGTGCTCTATCGCGGCGACGTCGTCGAGGCGGGGGACACGGAGACGATCTTCAGCCACCCGCAGCACGACTACACCCGCACGCTCCTGGCCGCCTCGCCACGCCTCGACGGCACGGCTACCGGGGAGCCGGACCGGTCGAACCCCGCACCAGCAGGTGGGGTCGGCTGATCTCCTGCACCACCACCGCCTCCCCGAGGATCTCCAGCAGCTTCGTCGCCACGGCACGACCGCGCTGAACCGCGTCGCGCTGCACGGTGGTGAGGCTGGGGTCGATCCAGGCGCCGATCGGTAGGCCGTCGAAGCCGATGACCGACAGATCGGTGGGCACGGCGAGACCGCGCGCGCGAGCGGCGCTGATCCCCGCGATGGCCATCGGGTCGGAGCCGTAGATGATCGCGGTCGGCTGCGCGGCGGTGCCGTCGAGAAGCGCCGCGGTTCGTTCCGCGGCGTGCTCCGGGCTGTACGGCACGGCCATGGAGGCGATCGGGCGAAGCCGCGCTGAGGCCATTGCCGCCTCGAACATCAGCCGTCGCTCCCGCGCCTGGACCCTGTCGTCGGGGCCGCCGATGTAGGCGATCCGCTCGTGCCCGAGATCGACGAGATGGCCGACCGCGTCGTCGATGCCCGCACCGGGAGGGTTCGAGTCGAGATGGGGCACCGGGTCGCCCTCGTCGGGTGTCCCGATCAGCACGGCAGGCAAGCCGAGGGAGCGCATGAGGGCGAAGCGACCGTCGCCGTACCGGCTGTCGGTGAGGATGACGCCGTCGACTCGCCGTTCGTCGGCCATCGCCCGGTAGGCGCGGGCTTCGTCTTCGGGAGTGCGGTCGATGAGATAGAGCAGCAGCCCGTACCCGGCAGGCGCCAGCACCGATTCGAGGCCCGAGATGAGAAGAGAGCTCGTCGCACCGATCTCCAGCGCCCCCGGCCGGTTGAGCACGAGGCCCACCGTCCGGCTCCGCGATCGCCGGAGTGCCACGGCCGCGGTACTCGGAGTCCAGTTCAGCTTCCGTGCGGCGTCGTGGATGCGGGCAGCTGTCGGCGCCGAGATACGACCGGTGCCGTTGAACACCTTCGACACGGCAGCGCGGGAGACCCCTGCGAGGGCTGCGACGTCGGCGATCGTCGGGCGGCGGCCGGGTGCGTCGGTCATGGGTGCTGCCCCTCACGTGTCGTCGGTTGGTGCCTCGAATCAGGGTAATCGATGCACCGGATGAACGTCTGCCCAACATCCGCCGACACCGACATCGGTCGTCGATGGCAGCGCTACAGTTATCGCACTCCGCACCGCCGACGCGCGCGGAGGTCAACACCGTCGACCGGGATGGGCTCGGTGCGACACGACACCGGAGGTGCGAAATGCCGTTTGTGACCACAGACGATGGCGCGGAGATCTTCTACAAGGACTGGGGGAGCGCTGACGCGCAGCCGATCGTGTTCCACCACGGATGGCCGCTGTCGTCCGACGACTGGGACGCCCAGATGCTCTTCTTCCTGGGCGAGGGCTACCGGGTGGTCGCGAGCGACCGGCGTGGTCACGGGCGCTCCTCGCAGATCGCGACCGGGCACGACATGGACCATTACGCCAGCGACGTCTCCGCCGTGGTCGAGCATCTCGACCTCCGCAACGCCATCCACATCGGGCATTCGACCGGTGGCGGCCAGGTCGCTCGCTACGTGGCGAAGTACGGCGAGCCGCAGGGGCGGGTGGCGAAGGCCGTGCTCGTGGCGGCGGTGCCGCCGCTCATGGTGAAGACCGACGCCAACCCCGAGGGCACGCCGATCGAGGTGTTCGACGGCTTCCGCTCCGCTCTCGCCGCCAACCGCGCCGAGTTCTTCCGCGACGTGGCGGCCGGGCCCTTCTACGGCTTCAACCGCGACGGCGTCGAGGCGTCGGAGCCGGTCATCCAGAACTGGTGGCGCCAGGGCATGATGGGCAGCGCGCTCGCCCACTACGAGGGCATCAAGGCGTTCTCCGAGACCGATCAGACCGACGACCTGAAGTCGATCACCGTGCCGGTGCTCGTGATGCAGGGCGACGACGACCAGATCGTGCCCTACAAGGATGCTGCGCTCAAGCAGCACGAACTGCTCGCGAACTCGACTCTCACGATCTACGAGGGGTACCCCCACGGCATGCTCACCACGCACGCCGACGTGCTGAACCCCGACCTGCTCGCCTTCATCAAGGCGTAGCAGGCCTGCTCAGTGCCGGCTCAGGCCCGCCACCACCGGTCGAAGGGGGTGGCGGGCACCGCCCGCTTGTGGCGGGTGGCGAGGAACCGCTTTTCGATGGCCTCGGCGACGTCGTCGGCCACCTCGTGGCCCTCGAGGTAGTCGTCGATGTCGCTGTAGGCGAGGCCGAGGTTGCTCTCGTCGGTCTGCCCTGGCGTGTGGTCGAGCAGGTCGGCGGTGGGCGCCTTCTCGTAGAGGCGGGCGGGGGCCCCCAGGTGCTGCAGCAGCGCCTTGCCCTGGCGCTTGGTGAGCCCGGTGAGGGGGGTGATGTCGACCCCGCCGTCACCGAACTTCGTGAAGAACCCGGTGACCGCCTCGGCGGCATGGTCGGTGCCCACCACGAGCAACCCCCGCTCGCCGGCGAGCGCGTACTGCGCCACCATGCGGGTGCGCGCTTTGACGTTGCCCTTCGCGAAGTCGGACATCGCCGTACCGGTCGCGTCGGCGTAGTCGCGCACCACACCGTCGACCCCGTGCTCGATGTTCACCACGACGCCGGGGGCGGCTCCGATGAAGCGCAGGGCGAGCTGAGCGTCGTCTTCGTCGGCCTGCACCCGGTAGGGCATCCGCACCGTCACGAACTCCGCGTCGACACCCTCCTCACGCAGTCGCTCGACGGCCAGCTGGCACAGCCGCCCGGTGAGGCTGGAATCCTGCCCGCCGCTCACGGCGAGCACGAAGCCCTTTGCCCCCGTCGTCATCAGGTAGTCGCGGAGAAACCCGACCCGCCGCTCGACCTCGGCCGCGGGATCGATCTCAGACCGAACGTCGAGCTCGTCGATGATGTCCTTCTGAAGCGCACGCATACGTCGATTATCCTCGCTTCATCCCACCGGCGTCGCCCCTTCGGTGAGGATGTCACCATGACCCCCCACGAGACGGACGCGCCCGACGCACGAGTCGTGCGGCTCCTTCCCGACTACGCCGACACCCCCATCTGGCTGAGCGGTCCCTTCCCGTTGGAGCAGACGGGCCTGTCCCACGACCTCGTCGCGAGATTGAGCGCCTGGGAAGTCGCCTACTACGGCCTGCTCACCGACGACTTCGAGTGGCGCTCGACGGACGCGCTCCACCGCTACGAGGTCGAAGGACGCGGTCTCGCGGAAGAGCTCGCGGTCCAACTCGGATCAGAGTTCGAGGTCGAGTACCGCTCGTTCGAGCGCGAACCACGTCCAGGTGCTTCATAGCCCGCTGCCCGCGACGAACAAGGTCGCGCACGCTGCGTTCGTCCTCCGGGTCGACCGGGCCGCGCGGTAGCGGAGGGCTGCTCGCGAAGGCTCGGGTCAGGGGGTGCCCTGGACGGCGGCGCGGATGCGGTCGAGGGGGAACTTGGGGGAGCGGTCGGCGTAGAGGAGGCCGTTGGTCTCCTGGCCGGTGTCGGTGAGCTGGGTGTAGCAGAAGCCGGCCAGCGGTTCGGCCGAGCCGACCGCGGTGAGGATGGCCGTGACCTGCTGCTCGAAGGCCTCGGTGTCGCGGGCGCTCGAATAGCCCCAGTCGCCGGCGGCCCCCGTCGCGAGGCTCACCCCGCCGAACTCCGTGAGCATGATCGGGCGGCTTCCGTGCGATCGCCCGCCGACGACCAGACGCCGCCCGGCCGGCCCGAAGCCGTCGATCATGCGGTCGAGCTCGTCACGGTCGCCGTAGCGGCGGGCGAGCACGGCCGGGTCGGCCTCGTAGTCGTGGATGGTCATGATGTCGGAGTCGGTGTGCTCCCATCCGTCGTTCGAGATCACGGGGCGCGTGCCGTCGAGCGTGCGCGTGAGCTCGGTCACGGCACGACTGAACGCTCGTTGCCGCTCGTCGTGAGCGATGTGCTGCACCCCCCAGCTCTCGTTGAGGGGCACCCAGGCCACGATCGACGGATGCGACAGGTCGCGTCGCAGCACGGCCGTCCATTCCGACACCAGCGCCGTCACCGCCCGTGGGTCGAAGGCGTAGGCGCTCGCCGTCTCGCCCCAGAGCATCAGCCCGAGGCGATCGGCCCAGTAGAGAAAGCGCGGGTCTTCGGCCTTCTGATGCACGCGCGCCGCGTTGAAGCCGAGCTCGAGGATGAGCTCGACCTCCCGGCGCAGCATCCCGGCCGTGGCGGCGAGGTGGGTCTCCGGCCAGTAGTTCTGGGCGAGCACGGCCCGCAGCGGGAGGGGTCGGTCGTTCAGCAGGAAGGCTCCCGCCGTCACGGCCACGCTTCTCAGGCCGAGGTAGCTCGACACCGTGTCGATCGGCTGCGGCTCGGCCGGCCGGCGGAGGGTCACCGTGGCGCCGATGAGCGTCGGCCGCGCGGGGCTCCAGAGCAGTTCCTCGTACTGCTGGCCGTTGAGCTGGCGGGGGATGACCAGCCGCACCGAGGCCTGGCTCCGGCCGAGGGTCTGCACCGAGCCGGCGGCGACGGTCTCGCCGTCGTGGGTGAGCTCCACCTCGACCGTCGCTGCTGCGCCCACCGCGCCGGAGAGCTCGATCTCGGCCTCGACGGTCGCGGTCGCGGCATCCGCCCGCCAGACGATGTCGCTCACCGAGACCTCGGGCACCCACTCCAGCCAGACCGGCTGCCAGATGCCCGTGGTGCGGTGGTACCAGATGGCGTGCGGCTCCTCCCGCCAGTCCTGCTTGCCGCGCAGCACCGACACGTCGTCGGGGCGGTCGACGGCCCGCACCACCACGGTCAGGTCGGCGTCGCCACGCCGTGCCGCATCGCCGGCGAACGGTGTGACGTCGGCAGTGAACGGCGTCTGCCCGCCCGAGTGCTGCGCCACCAGAGTGCCGTTCACCCAGACGCTCGCATCGTGGTCGACGGCGCCGAAGTGCAGCAGCACCCGGCCGGCGGCGCCCGGCGCCGCACCCGCCTGCTGCAGTTCTGCGGCGCCGACCGTGCGCCGGTACCACGCCGACTGGTGCATCGCGGTGTCGTGGATGCCCGAGGCGGGCGACTCCGGGGGGAACGGCACCTCGATCACCCGGGAGAAGGGCACCTCGTCGTGGGTGTACTCGAGCCCGTCGTCCCACGCGAACTCCCACGGGCCCGACAGCTCGCACCATGCGGCGCGCACGAGCTGGGGCCGGGGGTACGCGCCGTCGAGCGCGGTGGCGTCGGGCGGTGTCTCGGCGGTCGTTCGCTGCGCTGCGGCCCGGGGGAGTACGTCGACGCCGATGAGGGAGGTCGAGGCGGTCATTGCGCTGGTCCTTTCGTGCTGGCACGGTGGGCGATCGAGAACCCCACCGTGTGCATGCCCGGCTCGGCCGGCTGGGCGAACAGGAGATCGATGGCCTTGGTGACGAGTTCGCCGGTGTGAGGCGACACACTGCTGAGGGCGGGCGTGGCGTAGCGCCCCTCCTCGATGTCGTCGAAGCCCATCACGGCGACGTCGTCGGGTACCTTGACCCCGGCGGTGGCGAGCACGTGCATCGCACCCAGGGCGAGGAGGTCGTTGAAGGCGAACACGGCGTCGGGCCGGAGGTCTTCGCTCAGGATGGTGCGCGCCGCCCGGGCCCCGTCTTCGCGGTGGAAGCCGTCGACGGGGAGGATGAGCGACTCGTCGACGTCGATCCCCGCTTCCTCGAGCGCCGCGCGGTACCCCGCGAGGCGCAGGACGGCCGTCTCGTTCGGGCCGTGCTGCTGCGCGCCGACGGCGACGATGCGGCGGCAGCCGAGGCCGATGAGGTGTTCGGTGGCGGCCTTGGCGGCTGCGGTGTTGTCGACGGTCACGTGCGGGAAGGCGCTGTCGCCGATGTGCTCGCCGAGCAGCACGAGCGGGGTGCTGTCGTGCCGGCCCTCGAGCTCCTTCGCTCCGAGCGCCAGGGGACTCATGATGATGCCGTCGACGGCCGTCGCTCCGATGCCCTCGCTGATCTTGCGCTCGACGTCGGCGAGGCCGTCGGTCTGATTCACCAGCACCGTGATCGTTCGACCCTGCGCCTCGCGCACCAGCTCGGCGGCGAGTTCGGCGAAGTAGGGCTGGCTGAGCTCGGGCACGGCGAGGGCGATCATGCCGCTGCGGCCGCTCCTCAGCTGCCGCGCGGCGGCGTTCGGCCGGTACCCCACCTCGACCAGGGCGAGCTGCACGCGTTCGCGCAGTTCCGCGGTCACCCAACCGGTGCCGTTCACCACGTTCGAGACCGTCTTGGCCGAAACGCCGACACGATCGGCAACGTCTTTCAGTGTGGGCCGCCCCATCGCCGACCTCCTTTCCCAATCGAGAGCATTCCGACGATAACCCTCACGGTAACGCCTTGTTCAACGATTACCGTTCATGTATAACGGTATTCGTCGCTTCGTTCAACGTTGAACGACCAATCTGAGGAGAAGTCGATGAAGACACAGCACCGGCGCCGTTCCCGTGAACGGCGTCTCTTCCGAGCCGCCCGCCCGCTCACCGCGGTCGCGGCGCTCACCATCGCGGGTCTCGCGCTCGCCGGCTGCACCGGGCAGGGCTCCGGCGGAGGCGGGGGTGATGAGACCGACGCCTCGGGCAAGGTCACACTCGACTTCTGGAACGGGTTCACCGGCCCCGACGGCCCCGCCCTCCAGAAGGTCATCGACGACTTCAACGCCTCGCAGGACGGGGTGGAGGTCACCGCGAACATCATGCCGTGGGACACCCTCTACCAGAAGGTGCTCACCTCGGTGGCAGGCAACGACGGCCCCGACATCATCGCCATGTCGGCGTCGCGCATGCCGCAGTTCGCCAGCCAGGGCCTGTTCGAGGGCCTCGACGACTACTACACCGACGACGCGCACGACTCCGCGGCCCTCGCCACGGCCGCCGTCGACGCCTCCGTCTACGACGGGGTGAACTACGGCGTCCCCGTGAACTTCACCCCGATGATGATGTACTACAACAAAGACCTGTTCAGCGCCGCGGGCCTCGACCCCGAAGCGCCGCCCACCACCTGGGACGAGCTCGCGACGATGGTGCCGAAGCTCACCGTCGACGAGAACGGCGACGGAAAACCCGAGCAGTACGCCCTGGCCATCGCCGACCACGAGACCGTTCCCGTCATGGCCTCCCTGCTCTGGGGCACCGGCGGCGGCATCACCAACGCCGAGGGAACCGAGTCGACGCTCGCCGATCCGGCCTCGATCGAGGCGCTCGACTTCTGGGTGTCGCTCATCCGCGACCAGAAGGCGACGCAGATCGGCATGTCGGGGGCCGACGCCGACAAGCTGTTCCAGACCGAGAAGGCGGCGATCGAGATCGTGGGCCCGTGGATGACGACCGGCTTCGACGAGGCGGGCCTTAACTACGGTCTCGCGAAGCCACCGGCCGGCCCGAGCGACGAGGCGGTGCTCGCCGACGTGGTGTCGATGGGACTGCCCGCCGGTACGAGCGACGCGAAGAAGGAGGCGGCCTACGAGTTCTTCGCCTACTGGAACTCGGTCGAGGGTCAGACCACCTGGTCCGACGGATCGGGCTTCCCGCCCAACCGCGCCGACGTCGCCGACAAGGTCACCGCGAGCCCGTACCCCGCGATCTTCGGCGCCGAAGACGTGACGAGCGTGTCGAAGACCCTGCTTCCCGGGATCGCCGCCGGTGGCCCGATCATGGAGACGATCTTCAACCCCTCGGTGCAGAAGGCGCTGAACGGCGAGGGGTCGGTCCAGGACATCTTCACCGCCGCCTCGGCCCAGGTGCAGGCCGAACTCGACAAGTGATCCTCGGAGGGCGGGTGCCGACCGCATCCGCCCTCCGGAAAGGCTTCTCCCATGACGACGACGTCGACAGCAGAACCCCGCGTGCGCGCCGAGCGCCCCGACACCTCCCCGCCACGACGGCGACGGATGAGCGTCACGGGCCGGCGCTCCCTCACGGCGTGGCTGTTCCTCACCCCGACCCTGCTCATCCTCATCGCCTTCACCGTCTACCCGATGGTGCAGGCGGCGTACCTGTCGTTCACCGACTACAACCTCATTCGTGCGGCCCAATGGGTGGGGCTCGACAACTACGTCGAGCTGCTCTCCGACGACGCGTTCTGGAACGCCTTCGGCAACACGGTGCTCTACGCCGTCGTGGTCACCCCCGTCACCGTCGTGCTGGCGCTGGCCTTCGCACTCATGCTCAACCAGGCCTTCCTCGGCCGGGCCTTCGCGCGCACCGCGATCTTCCTGCCGTTCATCGTCTCGCTCGGCATCATCGCCATCGCCTGGGCGTTCCTGCTCGACCCGAACATCGGCCTGCTCTCGCACTGGCTGAGCCTCGTCGGCATCGTGCCCGAGCAGGGCTGGCTGAGCGACCCGCGCTACGCCATGGCGGCCGTGATGGTGGTGGGGGTGTGGAAGAACGTCGGCTTCTACATGGTCATCTACCTCGCCGGGCTGCAGTCGATCCCGGTCGACATGTACGAGGCCGCCCGTCTCGACGGCGCAGGTGTGTGGCAGCGCTTCCGCAACGTCACTCTGCCGCTGCTGTCGAACCAGACCCTGCTGGTGTCGGTGCTGGCGCTCATCGCCACCTTGCAGGCCTTCGACCAGATCTACGTCATGACCCGGGGCGGGCCCTTCTTCCGCACCGAGACGCTCGTGATGCTGGTCTACCGCCAGGGCTTCCAGGAGCTCCGCTTCGGCTACGCCTCCGCGATCTCGTTCGTGCTGGTGCTGTTCGTGTTCGTGCTGTCGATGGTGCAGTTCGGCTACCTCCGACGGAAGCAGGTGACCTACTGATGGCCACGACGATGCTCGACCCCGCTCCGCCGAGGCGCCCGAACCCCTCACGCCCCGCACCGGCCAGGAGCCGCGCCGCCACCTCCCGTCGCGCGGCGAGCTGGCTGCTCGCGATCACCTCGATCGCCATCGGCCTGCTCATGCTGCTCCCGATCATCTGGATGCTCTTCACGGCGTTCAAACCGGAGAGCGACATCGTGAGCGCCCCGCCCACGCTCTGGCCGCGCGAGCTCACGCTCGAGCACTTCTCCGAGGTGTGGGAGCGCATCCCGTTCGCCCGCCTCTACGTCAACACCATCGTCTTCGCCGGCAGCGTCACGATCATCTCGCTGCTGTTCGACTCGATGGCCGCCTATGCGCTCGCGCGCCTGCCGTTCAAGGGGCGTGCGGTGGTGATGGTGCTCATCCTGCTGCTGCTCATGCTGCCGTTCCAGGTGACGCTCATCCCGCTCTACGACATGCTGAACGGGCTCGGGCTCACGAACACGCTGCCGGGTCTCATCGTGCCGCGCATGACGAACGCGTTCGGAATCTTCTTCCTCACGCAGTTCTTCCTCTCGCTGCCGAAAGATCTCGAGGAGGCAGCGCGCGTCGACGGGGCGAGCGAGTGGCGCATCTACTGGGGCATCATCCTGCCGCTGTCGCGCCCAGCGCTCCTCACGCTCGGGCTCTTCCACTTCCAGTACAACTGGAACGATCTGCTCTGGCCGCTCGTCATGTCGTCGTCGGTCGAGACCTCGACGCTTCCCGCCGGCCTCGCCCTGTTCATGGGTCAGCACGTGGTGGAGTACGGCCTGCTCATGGCCGGTTCGCTCCTCGCGATGCTGCCCGTCATCCTGTTCTTCCTCCTCATCCAGCGCAGCTTCGTGGCGGGCATCGCCACCACGGGGCTCAAGTAGACGAAAGGATGCCGCGTGAGCGACACCCCCTGGTTCCGAGACGGCCGCCTGCACTACGGCGTCGGCATCGAAGACACCTTCATCCCGCAGGAGGCCCTCGGGCACCGCAAGCTCGACGAGTACGAGCTCACGCAGCACTACGCGCGCTGGGAGGGCGACCTCGAGCTCGTCGCCGAGAGCGGCGCCGAGTTCCTGCGCTGGGGGATCCCCTGGTACCTCGTCGAGCCGCGGCCGGGCGAGTTCGACTGGTCGTGGATCGACCAGGTCGCCCGGCGCATGCGCGAGCTCGGTCTGCGCTGCATCGTCGACCTCATGCACTACGGCACCCCGCTGTGGCTCGAGAACTCGTTCCTCAACTCCTCCTACCCCGAGCGGGTCGCCGCCTATGGTCGGGCGGTGGCGGAGCGCTACAGCGACGTGTTCACCGACTTCACCCCGCTCAACGAGCCGCTCGTCAACGCGGAGTGGTGCGGTGAGAACGCGAAGTGGCCGCCGTACCTCTCCGGGCACGACGGATTCGTCACGGTGACGATGCAGCTCGCTCGCGGCATGGTGCGCACCCAGCAGGAGATCGCCGCCGTGCATCCCGCCGCCGCCTTCGTCCACGTCGACGCCGGGTTCCTCTACCGCGGTGAGGGCGAGTCGCCGCTGATGTCGCGCGAGCTGCTGGAGGAGCGGCGCTTCGTTGCCCTCGACCTCATCACCGGGCGGTTCGACGAGAACTCGGCCCTGCATCCGTGGCTGACCTCCCACGGGGTCACCGAGGCCGAGCTGCAGTGGTTCCGCGACAACCCCGTCGTTCCCGACGTGATCGGCGTCAACTACTACCCCCACTTCACCACCGGCGAGTTCGTCGACGGGGTGCTGAAGCCGGTGCACAACGACGGCGGGGGACTGCGCACCCTCATCGAGCTGTACTCCGAGCGCTACGGCCTGCCGATCGCGGTCACCGAGACCTCGCTCGTCGGCAGCCCCGCCGAGAAGATCGCCTGGATGCGCGAATCGGCCGAGGTACTCGCCGAGCTGCGTCGAGACGGTCACGACATCGTCGGGTTCACCTGGTTCCCGTTCTTCTCCATGGTCGACTGGCTGTACCGATTCGACCAGCTGAAGCCCGACGACTGGATGCTGCACTTCGGCATCGTCGACCTCGTGCGCGGAGCCGACCTCGGCCTCGAGCGCGTGCGCAACGAGGCCTTCGAGGTGTACCGGGGGCTCGCGGAGCAGGCTCGCCGAGGGTGACGCGCGAGCGGCCGGCCACTGCGCTCCACGGATAGTCGGAGGTGTATCGCCCACTGTCGCTGGACTGGTGGTAGGTACAGAGGTACGATCCCGACACGAGAAAGGACGCACCCCATGTCCGACACCACGAACACCGGCTCAGACCCCTTTGCGAACGCCTCGGGGCCCGAGAGCCACTCCATCACCGACTGGACCGATCTCGGCCGCGAGATGTGGTCGTATCTCACCGGTCGCGGCGCCGCGGTCAACTACAGCTTCATCGACATGACGGTCGAGGTTCCGCGAGACATCGGTCCGGATGCGCCGCGAGCGACCTGGAAGCTGAACGGCACCCTGCGGGTCACCACGAGCGACGACCAGGCCGCCGGCTCCGACCCGCACCGCGGCAGCTGAGGGCGGTGCCGTCATGGTCCGGCTCGACATCGACCTGACGTTCTCCGAGACCGAGCGGGGCTCCGGCGACGACGCCGACCCCACGCCGTTCGAGGGCACCATCACCGCCTCGGGCACCGAGGTGCGCATCGTGGTCAGCGACCCCTCGAGGCTTCCCGGCAACGGCAGGCGCTCGCTCGCCGAGCTCACCGTCGTGGCGGAGGCGCTCGCAGCACGCGGCATCTCGGTGCGGCTCGACGGGCCCGACGGGCCCATCCTGCAGCTCGGTGAGGTGCGGAAGAGCCGCCTGCAACGGCTCGTCACGGGCTCGCCCCACATCAGGCTGGGCTCCCTCGCCGCCGTCGCACCGCTGCTCGTGCGGCGCAACACCGGTCGCGCGCTCACCTTCCCGGTGCCGCCCTCCACGCCGCTCCCGCTGGTGCCGACGGTGAACCGCTTCGTGCGCCGCAGGGTCACCACGACGCACTACCTGCCGGGCTCCGGGCGCCCGCGGCTCATCTTCGTGATCGGCTCGGAGAACTGGGACGGGCGGCCTCCGCGTGAGTTCGACCTCCTTCCCGACCGCACCGTGATCGGGTCGGCTGCCGACGCCGATCTGCGGCTCGACGGCCTCGCTCCGTACCACGCCGAGGTGCGCCACGAAGACGACGACGAGTACGTGCTCTACGACATCGAGCCGACGGGCGGCGGGCACGCGCGCGAAGACGGCCCGGTCGGCGGCAGGCCGCCGCGGGGACGCATCCTGCGCACGGGAGCGCGGATCGATCTGGGCGAGTGGAAGCTCGCCTACTTCCGCGAGGAGTTCGCCGACCACGGCCGGCCGTACGGCGGTCGTCTCGGCGGCGAGCTCTCCCGCCAGCGCAAGCAGCCGCCGCGTGGTGGCCCGTCGCCCCTCGGCGGCCGGGTCACCGACCCCGACTAGAACAGAGGCCGGCTCGCCCGCCCGACGCGATTGCCCACCGCAAGTGCGGTGCCGATCGCGCCGAGCGTGGCGAGCGTGAGCCCCGCCACCATCGGCGTCGTCGCGATGTACAGCACCCCGCCGATGGCGGGGGTGCCGAGCGGCACGAACGGCGGCTGCGACGAGACGAACGACCCTGACGAGTCAGCCGGCTGGTACGCCCCGCCCACCGTCGTGTAGCTGAAGGAGAAGCCCGACGACACGGCTGCCCACCAGGTGACGATGCCGGCCACCAGGAGCACCACCGAGACGATGCCCATCACGTCGAGCTTCGAGATGCGAGTCATGCGCTCATCCTAGACACCTGTCGAGCATGCGGTGATCAGGATGCGCGGCCCGGGCATTGCACCGAGGTTGCGTCGCGCAATCCACCCACCCCGAGGCGCCCCGCTTCGGCACACTGGAGTCGTGAGCGAGCATCCCACCCCAGCGGCGACACCGTCGGTGAGTGCGCGTCGCGTGCCCGGCTGGCTGATCGAGGTCGCGCGACGGCCGCTCCGCGTGCGCCCCGACCGCATCCCGAGGCCGCTCGGCGCGGTCGTCGTGGTGCTGTGGGCGGCCTGGATCGCGATCGCCCTCGCCCTCCTCGTCCCCGGCCTCATCGAGCCGTTCGGCGACGACCCCTTCGGCGCCGACTCCTTCCGTGCCGCCACGGCCGGGGTGGGGGAGAACGGTCGCTTCCTCGTGGTGTGGAGCGTGCTGCTCGGCACGAGCGCACTCGTCGGAGCCGCCGCGGTGGTGCTGCTGCTCCTGCGCGCGCGGCCGCGGGCCACGGTGGGCGCGGCGTTCGTGGCCTTCGTGTCGTCGCTCGCGCCCGTGTTCTTCCTCGTGACCGCCGGTGCGTTCGCGGGCCTCGCGGTCACCCTGCTGCTCGCGGTGGCGGCAACCGTCCTGGCGGCCGTCGCGGGCGGGCGCGCCACCGCGGCGATCGCGACCGAGCGCGCTGAGCACGCCGAGCGCGCTGAACTCGCCGAGCGCCCTGAACGAGCCGAGCGCGCTGAACTCTCCGAGCGCCCCGAACGAGCCGGGCGCCCCGAGCGCCCCGACGGCCACCCGAGCCCCCGCCCCCGCACCCTCTTCGTCGCCCTCGCCGGCCTCGCGACCGCGTCGACCTGGGTGCCGCTCGCTCTCGACGGCTACACCAGCGAGATCCCCCTCTCCCTCGTCTCCTCCTACACCGTGCTCGGGGTGACCGCGGTCGCCGTCACCGGCTTCGTCACCCTCTCCGGTGTCGCCGCCGCGGCGGAGTCGGCGAACTCGACGGCGGGCAGCCTCGACCGGCGTGCCCTCCCGCCGGTACTCACGGCGGCGGTGCTCGCCGCTGTCGCGGTGCTGCTTGTGCTGCGCTTCGGGCCGCTCAACGAGGTGTTCGGCGAGCTCGAGTCTGAGCTGTGGAGTCTCCGCACCTGGAGCTCCTGGCCCCACGCCCTGCTGCTCGCCCTGCTCATCGTCGGCTTCGCCCTGCGCTCGACCCGTCGCCCCTTCGCCGCGCGGGGCCAGCGCGCCGTCACGGTGATCGTCACCCTCGCCGCGGGTCTGTCGAACCTGGTGCTGGTCGGCGCCGCCGTCGTGCTCTTCGTCGTGCTGTTCGTCACCGGGTCGATCACCGACCCCTCGTCGCAGCTCGGCTGGATCCACCTCGCCGGCCTCGTCGTCGTGCTCGTGCTCCTGCCGCTCGCCGTGCTGTCGCGCTATCGCGGCACCACGGGGCGGGTCGGTGCCGTCGTCGGCCTGGTGTATCTCGTGCCGATGACCCTCAGCCTCACCCTCCAGCTGCGCGACACCGAGGTGCCGGCGTTCTGGGCGTCGCCCACCCAGGTGGTCGTGCTGCTCGTCGCCCTCGTCGTCGTCGCGTTCGTGGCGGGGGAGGTGCGCCGTGCGCGCGGCCTCCCGCCCCTCCTCGACCGCGGCATGCTCCTGCGCCTCGCTGTCATCCCGGTGGTGGCCATCCACGCCGGCGAGCTGCTGCCCGCCGTCTGGTCGGACGCGCTCGACCGACCGCTGGTCGTCGTGCTGTCGCTCGTCGCGTTCCTCTTCCTCAGCCCGGCCCCGGTGGCGGATGCGCGCACCACCGCCCGCAGGCTCGTCGCGGCCAGCGCGCTCCAGCTGGCTATCCTCGGCACCTTCGCCACGACGATCGTGCTCGACTACGACGCCGAGATGTTCACCGTGGTCGCCGTGATCTGGCTCGCCGTGCCGGTGAGCGCCGTGCTGGTCTGCCGGGTCGTGCCGACGGCTCCGCCCTCAGCTCCTGGAGAGCACGACCTTGCCGATGCTCCGCCCCGACTCGACGATGCCATGGGCCTCGGCGAGCCCCGCGGCGTCGATCGGCGTGATGACGCGGGTGACGGTGCTGCGCACGGCCCCGGAGTCGACGAGCTCGGCCACCGAGTCGAGTAGGCGGTGCTGTTCGATCCGATCGGCGGTGCCGAAGGTCGACCGGGCGAACATGTACTCCCACGAGAACGAGAGCGCCTTGGGCTTCAGCGCCCCGACGTCGAGCCCCGTGGGGTCGTCGATCGCCACGATGCGGCCGAAGGGCTTCAGCACCTCGACGAACAGCTCGAGGTTCTCGCGGGTGCGCTGCGTGCTGAACACCCAGTCGACCCCCTCGGGCGCCACCTCGGCCAGCTCCGCGGCGAGGTCGCCGCTGTGGTCGACGACGTGGTCGGCGCCGAGCCCGCGCACCCACGACACCGTCTCGGGGCGCGACGCGGTGGCGACGACTCTCGCCCCGGTGATCGTCTTCGCCAGCTGCACGACCATCGACCCGACACCGCCCGCTGCGCCCAGCACGAGCAGGGTGCCGCGGGAGTCGCGCCCCAACCCGAGCTGGTCGACGAGTCCCTCCCAGGCCGTGATGCTCGTGAGCGGCAGGGCGGCGGCCTCGGCGAACGACAGCGTGCGGGGCTTCCGCCCCACGATGCGCTCGTCCACGGCGTGGTACTCCGCGTCTGTGCCCTGGCGCACGACGCTGCCGGCGTAGAACACCTCGTCGCCCACCGCGAACAGCTCCACCGCCTCGCCCACGGCCACGACCGTCCCGGCCGCGTCGTACCCGAGCACCCCGCCGCCCTCGGGCGGGGTCGCGCTCGCCCGTCGCTTGACGTCGACCGGGTTCACCGACACGGCCTCGACCCTCACCAGCAGGTCGTGCGGGCCCGGCTCGGGCACCGCGAGCTGCGCGTCGACGAAGGCGTCGGATGCGCTGAGCGGCCCCGCCGCCGGGTACACCACAGCGCGCATGGTCGCCGGCACCCCGGGCGCCACCGTGCCCGTCATGCCACCAACTCCGCAAGCGCCTTCTCGATGCGGCGCTGGCGCGTCGCCGCGGCCTTCGCCCCCTCCACCGAGAGCACGATGCGCCGCTTGTTGCTGTACGACAGCGCGGCGAACGCGGCTGCAGCATCCGCATCGCCCGCCAGCGCAGCGGCCAGATCGGCCGGCACCTCCACCTCGCGCGGCTGTTCGTCGACCTCGACGTCCACCTCGACGGTGTCGCCCGCACCGACTCCCGCCCCTTCCCGGTTCTCGGCGCTCAGCGCGATGAGGAACCGGCCCGTGTAGAACACGATCGAGCTGCGGTAGCTGTAGTCGCCGATGGTCACCACCACCGGGATGCGTCTGCCCCGGTCGAGCGCCTCGACCACGCTCTCCGGCACCGGGATGCCCGTGTTGTTCTTACCGCTCGCGAGAATCGTCGCCGTGAACCTCATACGCCCAGTATGGACGAGACTCCCGACGAGCCGAAGGGCGGGGTCAGGCGGCGATGCCGCGCGCGTCGAGGGAGTCCTGCACGATGGTGAGGCCTGACAGGCCGGGCATCTTGGCGATGTGGGCGTCGATCTTCGCCGCCTCCTTGCGGCCGTCCGGCCCGCCCATGATGTGGCCCATCACGTGCTTGACCTCCTCGTCGCTCATGATGGTCGAGCCGACCGGGCCCCAGAAGTTCTTGAGCGCGAAGCGGGCGAAGACCTGGGCCTTCTTGCTCTTCTCGAGGCGCTCCCTGGCCTGGGTGGCGTAGAAGGCGACGTGGCGCGACTCCTGCTTGGCGATGCGCTTCAGCAGTTCGGCGAGCACCGGGTGGTTCTCCAGCGCGGCGAGCCGGTTGTAGGCGGCGACCGCCGACCACTCGTTCGCGGCGCCCCAGATCATGTGCACGGCGATGAAGCCCGAGCCCACGATGTTGCCGAGCAGCGACTGCTTCACCGGGTCGAGGCGATCCTTCCAGCCGAGCTTCAGACGGGTGGCCTTCAGCTCGTCGAAGTCGACGATCACGTCGTGCTCGGCGAGCACCGCCGCGAGGGCCTCGCCGTGCCAGAACTCCTCGCGGTTCCACATGGTCATGAAGGCGGTGACGTCTTCGTCTTTGTGCGAGGGGGTGACCAGCATGTCCCGCAGGTAGCACACCGTGTGGTACTCGACGTCGCACATGTAGCGGAGGCTGCGCAGCGTCGACTCGGGGAGCGGTTCGTCGCGGAAGACCGAGAAGTCGAGGTCTTGCCAGGCGACCTTGGTGGAGGTCTCGGTGTACTTGTCGATGTCGAATGCCATGAGAGTCTCGGTCGTCAGCGCTGGTCGCTGCCGTTCGACCGTTCTCCTTCCTCGGATGCCTCGGGTTCGGCGGTCTTCTGCTTGTCGCTCAGCACCGCCAGGTTAGCGGGGAGCACCTGACGATCGGATGAGCGCCTGGTCCAGTCCTCGACGGTCCATTTCGTGCGCTGGGCGTGCCGGTAGAGCTCGGTGTCGGGGTTCACCACGGTGGCGTTGCCGACCAGCTGCAGCCAGGCGACATCGGCGAGCGAGTCGCCGTAGCCGTACGACTGGGTGAGGTTCGCGCCGTGCTGGGCAGCGTACTCGCGGAGCCACGCGGCGCGCGCCTCGTCGACCAGCGGGGGAGTGGCGAGGTAGCCGGTCATCACGCCCTTCGAGGCGTGCATCTCACCCGCGACGATCTCGTCGAAGTAGGGGGCGAACGGCTCCGCCGCCGAGCGGGTGGCGCCGGTCACGAGAACCGTTCGATGGCCTGCCGCGCGGTGCTGCGCGACCCGGTCGAGCGCATCCGGGATCGCCCGCGAGAGCATCGCCGCACCGAACTGCCCCTTCACGAGGCGCTGCAGCTCGTCGACGCGGATGCCGCGGTAGCGCCGCACCAGGGTGCGGATGAACTCGCCGCGGTCGCGGTGGTCGACCCGCAGATACTTCGGCACGTTGAGCATGAGCGAGGCGAACTCCTGCGGCCACTGCGCCTTCGGGATGAGCGCGAGGCGCACCCAGAGGTACTGCTCGACCAGGTTCGACTCGACGACGGTGCCCTCGAAGTCGAACACGGCGAGCACGTCGCTGCGCACGGGGAGTGCGCGCTTGGCCCTGGCGCGGCCGGCCGGCCGGTTGGCGTAGGCCTTCGTGAGCCCCGTGATCGAGGGGAAGTGGGTGTTCTGGAAGTAGTCGTGCCAGTCGATGTCGACCACGTCGAAGCCGCGGTCGGCCTTGAGCTCGGCCGGGATCGAGTTGTGCAGCGCCAGCGCGTTGCGGTCGTCGAAGATGAGCTCGGTCTGCACGTAGGCGCGGTAGAGCTCGGCGAAGTAGCGCAGCTGCTGGAGGCCGCGTTGGCGCTGGTGGAGGGTCTGCGTCCAGGCCCGGGTGCGGGTGGTGGAGGGCATCCGCGCCACCGCGCTGTCGGCGGCGTCGGCGAGCCGCTCCTGCAGGCGCAGGGTGCGCTCGACCGAGCGGCCGCCCGGGAAACGCCAGGAGGGAACCTGGATGGGCCCGTCGTCGTGCGGCATGGGGTTCTTGGTGAAGAACTCCTTGACGTTCTCGTACATCGAGTGGAAAGGCAGCGGGTTCCGCGCCCCCGAGACCACCTGGTAGTAGTTCGGCTCGTCGACCGGCGCCGGGGTGACCGCCGCAGCGAGGATGGCGTTCACCACGAAGTCGACCGGGATGACGTCGAGGATCGAGTCGGGAACGCCGGGGAACTCGGGCAGCTGGCCGCGGCCGTAGGCCATGATGAGCGGGTCGGCGACCTTGAAGCCGTCGAGCCAGCCGGGAACCGGGTGCCGCAGCGCGCTCTCGATGATCGACGGGCGCACGATCGACAGGCGGTGGCCCGCGGTGCCCCACAGCTCCTCGGCGGCTCGCTCGGCGAAGGCCTTGGTGAGGGTGTACACGTCTGTCCAGCCGAGCGACTCGGCGCGGATGCGGCCGTGCTCGACCAGTCGCTTGGTGACCCATTCGATACGGGCGGCCTCCGCATCCTGAGCGACCGCCTGGGGGCCGACCTTGCCGAGCTTCGAGCGCGACTCGGCGAGCAGCCTCTTCAGCACCTCGGGCTGGCGCGAGGCCATCTCGACCCGGCGGCGGGCCGACTTCGCCGCCGTGTTCTCGGCACGCCAGTCGATCTCGTGCGCGAGCGGGGCCTCGAGCGAGACGCCCTTGCGCATGCCTGCGACGTAGGCGGTGGAGACGTGCACCACGTGCGGGTCGCTGCCCGAGGCGAGGAGGGCGCCGTAGATGCCGGTCGCTCCGTCGACGTTGGTCTGGAACGCCTCGTCGATGGGCGGGTCGAAGGAGACCGTCGAGGCGGAGTGGATGACCACGTCGATGTCACCGGGCAGCTCGCCGGGATTCGCGAGGTCGCCCTGGATGACGGTGAGCCGCTCCCGCACCGCACGATCGACCTCGCTCTCACCGACCTTCTCCCGCCAGCTCTTGAACACCGGCTTCTTCAGCAGGGTCTGCAGGCGCGCCTCGCCCGTGGTGCGCGACTTCGGCCTGATGAGCAGCGACACGCGGGTGTCGGGGTGGGTGGAGAGCAGGCGCTCCAGCACGGCCTGGCCCACGAAGCCGGTGCCGCCGGTGAGCAGCACGTGCGAGGAGCCGAGGGTGAAATCGGGGTTCGCGGGCTGCGTCTCGGTGCTCGGGGTGGTCTCGGTCATCCGTGCGTTCTGCCTTCTGTGGTGGTCGTGGTCGTGGAGTTCGGGGTGGGCTTCGCCGCACCGCGTCGCAGGGTGTGCACGACGCCTGCCGCGCGCCGCCCGAGCCGTCTGGCCAGGGCACCTGCCCGGCCGGCCGGGTCGAGTGCGGTCGACCTGGCGTCGCGCACGAGGTGCAGGGAGTCGAGCCCGGGGAGCTCGCGCACCCGGGTGTCGACCTCCTCGGCGAGGGCGGCGTCGAAGAGGTGTTCGTAGAAGAAGCGGGTCTCGGATGCCGGGAGGCTCGACGCGCCGATCGGCCACTGGATGCGCGGCAGCCCGCGTCGCGCGAGGGAGCGCGCCCCCTTCGACTCGGCGAGCCGGCGCAGCGAGTCGGCCTCCACGAACTCGCGGTGCCTCGCCTTCACCGTCTGAACGCGGTCGAGCAGGGCGACGAGGGCCGGATGCGGGTCGAACGCGGCGAGGCGGCGGTACGCCGACTCGGTGATCCACTCGTCGACCCCCACCGAGGTGAGGTGGAGGGCGATGACGTCGGTGCCGATGGAGTTCGCGCGGAACGACTCGATGATGGGGGTGGCCCGCTCGGCGACCTCGAGCATGAAGGAACGCACGCGGGGGAGCTGCTGGGCGGCGAGGGGGTCGCGGCCGTGGGCGGCGACGACCTGCTCGAAGGCGTCGGCGATCCAGTACTTCTCGAACGCCCAGGTGGTGAGGAAGGCGGTGACCCGCGCATCCTTGTGCGTGGGCGTCACGAGCACGTTCCGCAGGTAGGTCATGGTCGAGCGCTCGAGCTCGCGGGAGTAGGCGAGCAGGCGCACCGTCTCGGGCCGGAGCGGGGTCTCGGCGAAGGCGTCGAAGTCGATCTCGGAGCGGTGGGTGCCCACGGCCGTGCGAGCGAATTCGCGCACGTCGAAGCGGGCCCCTGCAGGCTCGTCGACGTTCATCGTGTGCTCTCCGGACAAACGCAGGTCCCTTCGCGGCGCGGCGTACAAGGTGGGTGTGTGGGTGCGCTCGTCTGACGCTACGCACTCCGTAGCGTATCCTAAGCATCATGGTGACGGCTCTGGTGACCGGTGGCACGTCCGGGATCGGCGCCTCGTTCGCCCGTGCCCTGGCGTTGCGCGGATACGACCTCGTTCTCGTGGCACGCGACGAGAAGCGACTCGGCGAGATGGCCGAGGAATTGCGGGCGGAGGGGGTCTCGAGCGTCGAGACGATCTCGGCCGACCTCTCGGTGCGGGCCGACATCGACCGGGTCGCCGAGCGGCTCGAGAGCACCGACAGTCCGATCGACTTCCTGGTGAACAATGCAGGCTTCGGCATCCACGGCTCGCTGCTCGAGCGCGACGTGAGCATCCACGAACGTGCCCTCGACGTGATGTGCCTCGCCGTGCTCGTGCTGGGCGGCGCCGCGGGCCGATCGATGAAGGCGCGGCACCGTGGCACCATCCTCAACGTCTCGAGCGTGGCGGGCACCATCGCCACCGGCAACTACTCTGCGGTGAAGGCCTGGACAACGGCCTACACCGAGGGTCTCGCCGTCGAGCTGAAGGGCACCGGGGTGCAGGTGTCGGCGGTGCTGCCCGGCTGGGTGCGCACCGAGTTCCACGAACGCGCCGGCATCCGCACCCGTTCCATCCCGAACGTGCTCTGGCTCGACGCCGACGATCTCGTCGCCGAGACCCTCCGCGACGTCGCGCGGGGTGCCGTGCTCTCGGTTCCCAGCAAGCGCTTCAAGGTGCTCTTCTTCTTCACCCGGCATCTGCCTCGCCGGGTCATCCGGTACATCTCGGGGCGCATCTCCTCGAGCCGCAACAAACCGGCCGAGTCGTCGGCCGCGAACACAGGATCGGGGTCGGGTGTGCAGCAGTCGTCAGCGGAGGTGAAGCGGTGAGCGAGAAGCACCAGGGCGAGGAGTCGCCGGGCGAGAAGCACCACGGCCTGATCGCCCCGCCGAAAGACCGATTCACCTCGGGCACGATGGCCGCGATGCGCTTCGTGGCGCAGCGGATGCTGCTGAAGCCTGTGGTCTGGTCGATCACGCGGGTGTCGGTGCGCGGGCACGAGGCGGTCAAGGGTGTGAAGGGCGCGTTCATCGTGGTGGCGAACCACTCCAGCCACCTCGACGCTCCCCTCATCATGTGCGGCCTGCCGCGCCGGCTCGGCCGCTACCTCGCCGCCGGTGCCGCCGCCGACTACTTCTTCGACATCTGGTGGCGGCGCATCCTCACCGCCCTGTTCTTCAACGCCTTCCCCATCGACCGCACCGGCACCGCCGCCCGTCAGGGCGTGTCGAAGAAGCTGCTCGGGCGGGGAGTGCCGCTCCTGGTGTTCCCCGAGGGCACGCGGTCGAAGACCGGTGAGATGGCGCCGTTCAAGGCCGGCGCGGCTGCACTGTCGATCTCGTGCGACGTTCCGTGCGTGCCGGTCGCGCTGGTCGGTGCGAGCCTCGCCATGCCCCGCGGCCGCAATTGGCCCATTCCCGGCCGCCCGCCCGTGGCCGTCATCTTCGGCGAGCCCATGCTGGGGCTGCCGGGCGAGACCCCCGACCAGTTCTCCGCCCGCATCCAGCGTGAGGTGCGGCGCCTCCATTCCACCGCAGCGGCCAGCGACGAGATCCCGGCGCTGCCGGTGATCGGCCAGAAGTCGTCACAGAGCAGAACCATCTCGAAGGGAGCCGCATGACCGACGTCAAGCACATGAAGTGGTGGGGCTGGGGCCTCGAGGGCGTCGGCTTCCACCACGAGGACAAGCCGGCCTTCGCGCCGTTCGTGAAGAAGGCCGTGGCGCTCGACCTCTCCCTCCCGCCGGTGGCGCCCATCTCCTTCGACCAGCTCACCGTCGCGCCTCCGCGCCTGTCGCCGGCCTTTGAGGCCGAGCTCGTCGCCATCGTGGGCGAGGACAACGCGCACACCGGCGACGAGTCGCGGGTGGTGCACGCCTACGGCAAGTCGATTCGCGACCTGCTGCGCATCCGTCGCAACGAGATCGCGCGGGTTCCCGACATCGTGGTGTACCCGGGCGACGAATGGGACGTGCAGCAGATCGTCGACGCCGCCGTCGCCGCGAACGCCGTCATCATCCCGTTCGGCGGGGGCTCGAACATCGCCGGCAGCCTCGAGCCGCTCGCCGACGAGACGCGCACCGTGGTGTCGCTCGACCTCGGGCGTCTCAACCGCGTGCTCGACATCGACGAGGGCTCGGGGCTCGCGCGCATCCAGGCGGGCACGCAGGGCCCCGACATGGAGGAGCAGCTGAACGCCAAGGGGTGGACCATGGGGCACTTCCCCGACTCCTTCACCCACTCGACGCTCGGTGGCTGGGTGGCGACCCGGTCATCCGGCATGCAGAGCGACAAGTACGGCGACATCGCCGACATCACGCGGGGCCTCCGCATGGTGCGCCCCGGCGAGATCGTCGAGCTCCGGCCCCTGCCGTCGACCTCCACCGGCCCGTCGGTGCGCGAGATGATCATCGGCTCGGAGGGGCGTCTCGGCGTCATCACCGAGGTCACCGTGCAGGTTCACCGCCAGCCCGCGGTGCGCGAGGTGCAGGCCTACTTCTTCCCGAACTGGGACGCCGGGCTCGCCGCCATGCACGAGATCTCGGAGTCGGATGCGTCGCCGTCGATCACGCGCGTCTCCGACTCCCGCGAGAGCGGCTTCTCACTGGCGACGCGCAAGGCGTCGAAGGGCATCTCGGGTGCGGCGCAGAACGTGCTCATGTCGGTGCTGAAGCGCCGAGGCTGGGTGCTCGAAGACATGTGCCTGTCGTTCATCGGCTTCGAGGGCAGCGAGTCGCACGTCGCCTACGAGAAGAAGCTCGTCGGCGCCATCGTCAAGAAGCACGGTGGGCTCGGCGTCGGCAAGGGCCCTGGTGCGCTCTACGACCAGAAGAAGTTCGACACACCGTACCTCCGTGACTTCCTCCTCGACCGGGGGGCAGCCGCCGACGTGTCGGAGACGGCTGCGCCGTGGTCGCGCCTGCACGAGGTGTACGACACCACGGTCGCTGCGGCGAACGCCGCCTACGACGCGCTGGGCGTGCACGGGTGGATCATGTGCCATCTCTCGCACTCCTACCACTCGGGGGCGTGCCTCTACTTCACCTTCGCGTTCGTCCACGGCGACGACCCCATCGCTCAGTACGAGGTCGTGAAGAAGTCGATCCAGCAGGCGTTCCAGGATGCCGGCGGCACGCTCTCGCACCACCACGGCGTGGGCGTCGAGCACTCGCCGTGGATGGAGCAGGACATCTCGGCCGGTGGCGTCGCCCTCATGCAGGGCCTGTTCGACTCCGCCGATCCTCAGGGCCTGTTCAACCCGGGCAAGGTGCTCGGCACGGTGCAGCTCACCGCCGACGACGTCGCCGAGCTCGTCGCTGAGGCCCCGCGCGCGGGCGCTCCCGCCGCCGCGGCAGCGGAGTAGCGCGGGGCGCTCCAGGCGCGCGTCGGTCGCGCGAAGTGCTCGCACAACTCGCTGAGGGAGCAGTTCGCGCGACCCACGCCCCGACGCTGCGGGTGCGGGCTACTCGGGAGGCGGGGTGAGGGCGGGCCAGAGCAGGGTGAGCAGGCGGTCGGCCCACTCCTCGTCGGGCTCCCCACCGCGGATGACGTGGCCGACGGCCGCACCGAGCAGCACGCTCACGGTGAGCTTCACGTCGAGGCCCTGACGCAGGTCGCCGCGGGCCACCGCCTCGTCGAGGAACGCGACCAGCTGATGACTGCGATGCCTGATCATCACCCGCAACTGCTCGGCGAACTGTCCGCCGTCGTCGATCAGGATGGCGGCGACGGTACCGCGGCCCACGATGTCCTGAACGCGCACCCGCGCCGCGCCGAGCAGCCAGTGCAGGGTGTCGTAGGTCGACATGCCCTCGGGCAGCGTCACCTCGGTGGTGGCGGCGTCGATCGCGGCGACGATGAGGGCGTCGCGGTCGTCGTAGCGGCGGTAGATCGTGGTCTTCGCGACTCCGGATGCTGCGGCCACCGCCTCGACGTTCACCCCGGCCGGCCCGCGGTCGCGCAGCAGCTGCAGGGTGGCGGCGACGATGCGTGCGTCCGCGCCGGGCCGCTCCTCCGCCTCCGGCCGTTCCACCGCCTCCGTGGCGGGGCTATCGGCATCGTGCACGGACATGATGCCCATTATGCCGGGCCGCCCGGTCAGAGTCCTCGGTCGACCATGTCGAGCAGCCGTTCGGTGGCGAAGTCGACCATGCGGTCGTCGAGACCGCGCAACGGTCCGTCGATGACGAGCATCCCGAGCCCGTGAACGGTCGCCCAGGCCAGGAACTCCGCGTTCTGCCGCCGCTCGGGCGGCAGAACGCCCGCCGCCACGAGCCGGTCGAGCGCGAGGCCCACCTGCTGGAACGGGGTGAGCCCCGCGCGACCCGCCTTCTCGGGCATCGTCGCTCGGCGCAGGTCGTCGGGAACGGTGTATGCGGTGCGGAAGAGTCCCGGCTCCTCCCTCGCGAACGCGATGTAGCCGAGGCCCACCGCTCGGAGCGTCATGCGCGCATCCTGTTCGGCGTCGCCGGTGGCCGGATGCGCGTCGAACTCGGCCTGGATGCGGTCGGCCGAGAGGCCGAGGCAGACGTCGGAGACGGCCTTCAGCAGGGCGTCGCGATCGGCGAAATGGCGGTAGGCGGCGTTGGGGGAGACTCCCGCCCGCCGGGTGGCCTCCCGCAGCACGACGGCGGCCGGCCCGCCCTCCCGCGCCATCTCGACGGCGACCTCGATGAGCGCCTCGCGCAGGTCGCCGTGGCGGTACGTGCTGCGTGGGCCCGGCGTGCGGTCATCGCTCATGGGCGCCTCGGGTTCTGACGGTCTGACGGGTGGGGCTCGCCCGCCGGGTCAGGGAGGGGAGACGTGTGGACAGTGTACACATCTCCCCGAGCCGGACTGCACCGGCGCGGCCGCGGAGCTGAAGCGCCCGTGCCGCCACGCACGGCTCGCCCGCGCGGGCCTCGCGGCTCACTGGGCGTCGGCGATGGCGTTCAGCACGAGCACGGCGGAGTCGTTCGCGCCGATGGCGTACTCGTTCGTCTCGTCCTCGGCGCAGAGCTGACCGGTCGCGATCTCCTCGATCTCGTCGACCAGCGACCGCACCGAGCGAAGCTCGCCCTGCAGCGCTGCAGCCGAGACGTTGCGGGATGCCTGCAGCTCGGTGAGCGAATCGCTCAGCTGCTCGCGGTCGGCGAGGGCGATGGCGGCGTCGGAGAGGGCGCGATCGCGCTCGTCGGCGAGCACGCCGATCTCGCTGCGCGCGTCGGCGAGCTCGCGCTCGAGCGCCGCGATCTCGGGGGTGGCGCCCGAGGCCACGGCCCCGCCCCCCGCGCCCGCGGCGTCGCGGGCCTCGGCGAGCTCGTGCTCGAGTTCGGCCAGGCGGGCTCGCGCCTCGAGGAGCTCGAGGTCGCCGCCGAACGCGTCGGGGTCTGCGGCGGAGGGCGCCGACTGCTCGCGCTGCTCCAGCTGCTGCTCGAGCTCGGCGACCCGCGCCCGAGCGGCGTCGAGCTCGGTCGTGGCACCGGCTGCGGCCGCGGCTGCGGCAAGAGCCTCGGCGAGCTCCGACTCGAGCTGCGCCACGCGCGCCTCGGCCGCGTCGAGGGCCGTGGTGTCGGCAGCGGCGCGGTGCGCCTGGGCGAGCTCGGCCTCCAGCTCGGCGACGCGGGCGGCGGCCGCGGTCTCCGCGGCCTCGCCCTCGCCGAGCGACTCGCCGGCCCCGAGCCTCGCGTCCGCGAGCTCGGCCTCGAGTGCCGACACCCGTTCCTCGGCGTCGTCGAGAGCCGCGGTGTCGGTCGCCGCAGCCCTGGCCTCGGCCAGCTCGGTCTCCAGCTCGGCGACCTTGGCTTCGGCAGCGGCCTCGGCCTGGTGAGCCGCGCCGAGCTCGCTCTCGAGCTCGGCGACGCGGGTACGGGCGGCGGTGAGCGCGTCGTCACCGTCGGCGGCCTCTGCGGTGATGGCTGCGAGTGCTGCCGCGTGCTCGGCCCTCAGCTGCTCGGTGCGGGCGTCGCTGTCGGCGAGCGCCGTCCGGTGCTCGGTGCTGAGCTGCTCGGCCAGCTGCTCGCGCTCGGCGAGGGCGGCGAGGTGGTCGGCTTCGAGCTGGGCGCGCTCTGCCGAGAGCCGGTCGATCTCGGTCTGCGACGCCTGACGCTGCTCCTCGGCCGCGGCAGCCGCTGCACTCCGCAGCTGGTCGGTCTCGGCGGTGTGGGCGGCCTGCAGCTGCTCGATCTCGGCGGCGTGGGCGGAGCGCAGCTGCTCCAGCTCGGCCGCGTGCGAGGCCCGCAGCTGCTCGTCGTGGGCGCGCAGCGCATCCGATTCGCTGGCGTGACCGGCCCGCAGTTGATCGGACTCGGTCTGATGGGCGAGCCGCAACTCCTCGAGCTGCGTCTGGTGGGCCGTCGACATCTGCTCGAGCTGGGCTGCGTGCGAGCCGGAGAGCTGCTCGAGCTGCGCCGCGTGCGAGCCGGAGAGCTGCTCGAGCTGAGCCGCGTGAGCGGCGTGAAGCCCGGCGATCTGGTTCTCGTAGCCGGCCACCGTCGCCTGCTGCTCCTGGGTGAGCCGGGTCGTGGTGTCGGCGAGCTGGGTCTGGAGCGCGCCGGTCTCGGCGGCGAGCTGTGCGGTGAGTGCGCCGGTCTGGGCGGCGAGCTCCGCCTGCATCCGTGCCGTCTCGTCGGCGAGCTGGGTGCGCAGGGCGGTGGTCTCGCCGATCAGCCGCTCGTGCAGCGCCGCGAGCTCGGCCTCGCGCTCCGCGAGGGTCGCGGCCGTCGCGTCGAGGCGGGCCTGGGTGTCTTCGTAGCGGGCGGTCATCTCGGCGAGCCGTTCGCGGGTGGCGGCGAGCTCGCGCTCGGCATCGAGCCTGGCGGTGTCGCGAAGGCGCCGGTCGTCGATGACGAGACCGAGCTGCGAACGGATAATCTCGAGCGGGTCGTCGTCGCCCTCGACCTCTTCGGCGGGAACGATCTCCGGCGCCTCGTAGGCGGGGTGAGCAGTGGGGTCGATGAAGTGGTGGCGGTAGAGCTCGTCGACGATCGCCTCGTAGCGCTCCCGGAACTCGGGTGTGCCGATCTTGAGCGAGGCACCCACGAAGGCGAGCGCGGTGCGGTCGCGCCTGCTCAGGGTGTACTCGGTCGTGGTGGCGTCGGACATGATGCTCCTACTGGCCTCGCGGGTGGGGGGCTGCCGCAGTCGACGCGGCTCGTCGGATCAAGGTTAGTCGCCCCGCGGGCGTGAACGGTCAGGGTTCTCGCAAGCTCGGTCGACAGTCGTCGTTCAAGGTTCGCGGGTGCCGCGCAGCCGCTCGATCTCGCGGCGGTCGCGCTTGGTGGGCCGTCCGGCACCGCGGTCGCGCACCGGGACGAAGGCCACCGCCTCCCGGGGCGGCGGCGGGGGAGTGAGGTCGACGAAGCACTCCGCGGCGGCGATGGCGGAACCCCGCTTGGTGGCCAGGCCTCGCACGGTCAGGATGCGGTCGAACCCCGAGATGCGAGCCCGCACCTCGTCGCCGACGCGCACGGTCTGCGCGGCCTTCGCGGTCGTGCCGTTCACCTTCACGTGCCCGGCGCGGCAGGCCGTCGTGGCCGCCGACCTGGTCTTGTAGACGCGCACGGCCCACAGCCAGCTGTCGAGGCGCACGCCGCCGGGCGCGGTCGGGCCTGCGCTCACCGTCGACTTGTTCACACCCGGGGCCATCTCGAAAGTCTTCCACAGCCCGGGCCGTCCGATCGGGAGAGACGGATGCGCGCCTAGGCTGATGAGGTGCCTCTCACCACCCTCTCCTCCCGGCCCGCGATGCCGTCGCCCTTCGACCCCGACGCGGCGTACGAGGCGTTCGCGTCCTGGGCCGAGGAGCGAGGCACGCCGCTCTACCCGGCGCAAGACGAGTCGCTCGTGGCGATCGTCTCGGGCGAGAACGTCATCCTCTCCACGCCCACGGGCACGGGCAAGTCGCTGGTGGCGGTGGGGGCGCACGCCGTCGCCCTCGCGAAGGGCGAGCGGAGCTACTACACGGCGCCCATCAAGGCCCTGGTGTCGGAGAAGTTCTTCGACCTCGTCGAGATCTTCGGCGCCGAGAACGTGGGAATGGTCACCGGCGACTCGTCGGTGAACCCCGACGCCCCGATCGTCTGCGCGACCGCCGAGATCCTCGCCAATCTGGCGCTCAGGCACGGCCCGGAGACCCCGGTAGGGCAGGTCGTCATGGACGAGTTCCACTTCTACGCCGAGGCCGACCGCGGGTGGGCCTGGCAGACGCCCCTGCTCACGCTGCCACGCGCGCAGTTCGTGCTCATGTCGGCGACCCTCGGCGACGTCGACTGGCTCGCCACCGATCTCTCGCGCCGCACCGGGCGCGAGACCACGGTCATCACGGGGGTCACCCGCCCGGTGCCGCTCAGCTACAGCTACGCCACCACCCCCATTCAGGAGACGGTCGAGGAGCTGCTGCAGACGCACCGCGCTCCGGTGTACATCGTGCACTTCAGCCAGCTCGCCGCAGTGGAACGGGCGCAGGCCCTGTCGAGCATCCAGGTCGCCAGCCGGGCGCAGCGCGACGAGATCGCCGAGCTGATCGGTCCGTTCCGGTTCACCACGGCGTTCGGCAAGACGCTCGCGCGTTTCATCAGGATGGGCATCGGCGTGCACCACGCGGGCATGCTGCCGAAGTACCGCCGGCTCGTCGAGCGGCTCGCACAGCGTGGTCTGCTGCGGGTCATCTGCGGCACCGACACGCTCGGTGTGGGCATCAACGTGCCCATCCGCACCGTGCTCCTCTCGGCCCTCACCAAGTTCGACGGCACCCGCATGCGGCAGCTCACGGCGCGGGAGTTCCACCAGATCGCCGGGCGCGCGGGCCGGGCCGGCTTCGACACGGCGGGCACCGTGGTGGTGCAGGCGCCCGAGCACGAGACCGAGAACCTCAAGGCCCTCGCCAAGCTCGGCGACGACCCGAAGAAGCGGCGCAAGTTCGTGCGCAAGAAGGCGCCCGAGGGGTTCGTGTCGTGGGGTGAGCCGAGCTTCGAGAAGCTCATCGCCGCCCAGCCCGAGAAGCTCACCTCGCAGTTCCGGGTGACGCACGCGATGGTGCTCAACACCATCGCCCGGGGCGGCGACGTGGTCGCGAACATGCGTGCGCTGCTCGAAGACAATCACGAGCCCCGTGCCCGTCAGCGCGAGCTGCTGCGCCAGGCGCTCGCCATCTACCGCACGCTCCGTACCGCAGGTGTCGTCGAGCAGGTCACCGACGCCACCACGGGGCAGACGCTCATCAGGCTCACCGTCGACCTGCAGCCGAACTTCGCGCTCAACCAGCCGCTGTCGCCGTTCGCGCTCGCGGTCTACGAGCTCCTCGACGAGGAGTCGCCCGTCTTCGCGCTCGACGTGGTGTCGGTCACGGAGGCCATCCTCGACGACCCTCGGCCGGTGCTCTCGGCCCAGCAGTTCGTGGCCAGGGGCGAGGCGGTCGCCGCGATGAAGGCCGAGGGGCTCGACTACGACCAGCGCATGGAACTTCTCGACGAGGTCACCCACCCGAAGCCCCTCGAGGGGCTGCTCGGCGAGGCCTTCGCCACCTACCGGGCGTCGCAGCCCTGGATCGGCGACTTCGACATCTCGCCCAAGTCGGTCGTGCGCGACATGTACGAGCGGGCGATGTCGTTCGGCGAGTACATCGCGTTCTACCGGCTGGCGAGGTCGGAGGGTCTCGTGCTGCGGTACCTCTCCGACGCCTATCGCACCCTGCGCTCTACGGTGCCAGACGAGCTGAAGAGCGACGATCTGGTCGACCTCATCGAGTGGCTCGGCGAACTGGTGCGCCAGACCGACTCCAGCGTGCTCGACGAGTGGGAGGCGCTGGTCGACCCCGACGCCGTGACCGCGGCAGCGGAGCGCGAGGAGGAGGCGCCGATCGTCCCGCCCGCTCCCAAGCTGCTCACCTCGAACCCGCGGGCGTTCCGCATCCTGGTGCGCAACGAGCTGTTCCGCCGGGTGACGCTCGCCGCCCGCGAAGCGTGGGAGGAGCTGGGCGAGCTCGACGCCGCCTCGGGGTTCGGCGCCGACCGCTGGGCGACGGCGATGGACGCGTACTACGACGAACACGACTCCCTCGGTATCGGCCCGCACGCGCGCAGCGGCGCCCTGCTCATCCTGGAGGAGGAGCCTGCGGTCTGGCGGGCGAGGCAGATCTTCGACGACCCCGCGGGCGACCACGACTGGGGCATCACCGCCGAGATCGACCTCGCCGCCTCGAACGAGGCGGGCGCCGCCGTCGTCCGCATCCTCGCCGTCGATCAGCTCTAGCCCTGCCCGTCGCGGCGACCATCGGGGCCGGGTGCGCAGGTGAGGGCCGCGTGAGCGGAGTCCGCTGTCAGCGCGCGACGAGTGAGGGCAGGTGCCAGTCGAAGGAGATGGCGAGGATGCGCAGGGTGGCGCACACCACGAAGCCGATGGCCATCGCCGCGGCGGGGGTGAATCGCAGACGTGCCGCAAGGAGCACGGCGAGCGATCCGGCGGCCGCGGCCGAGGCGTAGACGCTCGAGGTCAGCACCGAGGGGATGCCGCCGAGCAAGGTGTCTCGGGCCATTCCGCCGCCGACGGCGGTGAGCGTGCCGAGGATCACGACGACCCACCCGTTCGCCCGGTGGTCGAGAGCCTTCTCGGCGCCGGTGACGGCGAAAAGCGCGAGTCCGAGGGCGTCGAGCACGGCGAACGCGTCGTCGGGGGTGTCGGCCGAGATCGCCACCACCGCGAAGGCGAGCACCGAGCCTATGAGGGCGACGAGGATGCGTGAGGGCGAGCGGAACGCGAACGGAGGCACGTCGCCGAGCAGCAGGTCGCGCAGGATGCCGCCGACCGTCGCCGAGACGCAGCCCACCACCAGCACCCCGAAGACGTCGAGCCCGGCGTCGGCCGCGAGCCTCGCTCCCTCGAAGGCGAACAGGCCGGTGGCGACGATGTCGGCGATCGTGAACAGTCGCGAGGCTTGGCGGCTGTGCCGCGACCAGGCGGCGGCGGTCGCCCGGTCGCTCATCCGGGCCGCCGCTCGCTGCCCGCTTCGCCCGGGACGCCTGCGTCGCCCGAACCGCCCGTGTCGCCCGAGACGCCTGCTGCCCGCGTGTCGCCCGAGTCGCGTGCGCCGAGCCCACCACGTCCCCCGCGCGTCCAGCGTGTCAGCAGCACGCTGCCCGAGCGCAGCACGTGGCCGAGGTCGAGCCCGCGCGGCGGGGCGGCGAGCTGCGACGGCGCGGTGATGACGCGCGGCCCGCGGCCGCCCTCGAGCAGAGGGCTCAGGGTGAGGCAGAACTCGTCGACGAGGTCGGCGGCGACGAAGTCGCCGAACAGCGACGGTCCGCCCTCGCAGAGCACCTGGGTGAGTCCGCGCGCGGTCAGCTCGGCGACGATGCGAGCCGGGTCGACCCGGTCGGCGCCGACGTCGACGAGGTCGGCGACCCTCGACAGCTCGGCCCGTGCGTCCGCCGGCGCCGTCTCGACGGTGAAGACGAGCGGGCGCCGCGGAGCCAGGGCGAACAGGTCGGAACCCGGGTCGAGACCGAGCCTGCCGCTCACCACCGCCATCGCCGGATGCTCGGGCAGCCCGGCGGAGACCCTCCGTGCCGAGCGCTCGGCGTCGAGCCGCAGCGCCCCGTACCCCTCCTCGCGTGCCGTGCCTGCCCCCACCAGCACCACATCGGCCAGCGAGCGCAGCGTGTCGAAGACGCGCTTGTCTGCGGGCCCGCCGAGGCCTCCGGAGAGCCCGTCGACCGTGGCCGAGCCGTCGAGACTCTGCACGAAGTTCACTCGCAGTACGGATGTCGCGCGGTCGGAGTCCCCGTACAGCCGCCAGAGCGCGTCATCGTCGAGGGCGGCGCCGGCGAACTCCGGCCGCCCTCCCGTCAGCAGCCGGATGGGTTCGTCATCGCCCAGCCCGGCCGATGCGTCGCTTGCTTCGACCTTCATACGTTGTGCACCTCCTGCACCGGTTCACGGAACCCCAGAACCGCCTCGAGCATCCGCATCGCCTTCACCGACGCCGCCACGTCGTGCATGCGCACCACCCGGGCGCCGAGCATGGCGCACACGGTCGCGGCCACGATCGAGCCCTCCGTGCGCTCGCTCTTGACCACGCCGAGGCTCTCGCCCACGAAGTCCTTATTCGACACCGCCGCGAGCGAGGGGAGACCGAGGGCGGCGATCTCGTCGAAGCGGCGGGTGAGCTCGAGACTGTGCCGCGTGTTCTTATTGAGATCGTGCCCGGGGTCGATGAACAGCTGTGCCTCGTCGACGCCGGCCGACGTCGCTCGTTCGAGGCGCTCCTCGAGGAAGGCGCGCACCTCGCTCACCACGTCGTCGTACCGCGGACGGGGATGCGGGCGGCGGGGGGCGGCGAGGCTGTGCGTGACGACGAGCGAGGCACCGGTCTCGGCGACGACGGCGGCCATCTCGGGGTCGCTGAGCCCCGTCGTGTCGTTCACCACGTGGGCGCCCGCGGCGATGCAGGCAGCGGCGACGGAGGCGCGGAAGGTGTCGACCGAGATCACGACGTCGCTCTGCTCGGCCACCGCCGCGACCACGGGGAGCACGCGGTCGAGCTCCTCCTCGGCGGGGATCTCGGGCCCCGGCGCGAACTTCGCTCCGCCCACGTCGACCCAATCGGCGCCGAGCTCCGCCGCACGCAGTGCCGCGTCGACCGCGCGGTCGAGCGCGAAGGTCGCGCCCTGGTCGAAGAACGAGTCGGGTGTGCGGTTCACGATCGCCATCACCGCGATGCGGCGGTCGAAGTCGAAGGTGCGCGATCCGAGGCGCCGCACGGGGTGCCGCAGCGCGGGTGTGACGATCATGTTTCCATCATGGTCGCTGCGACGGCCCGGGTGGGGCAGCTCGTGAGAAGGTGGAAGCATGACGGTCCTCCCGCCCCGGCTCCCTCCGCGCGACAGCGGTGACGCCTGGGTCGAGGCTCCCGACGGCAAGCGCTACTGGGGCCGCTACGGCGCAGCCGGTCTGCTGGTTCACGGCGAGGCGGGCGTGCTCTTGCAGCACCGCGCCGAGTGGAGCCACTTCGGCGGCACCTGGGGTCTCCCGGGCGGAGCGCGGCACGAGGGCGAGACCGCGGTCGAGGGCGCCGTACGCGAGGCGGGCGAGGAGGCGGGAGTGCCCGCAGAGCTGCTGCAGCTCGCCTTCACCTCCACCTTCGACCTCGGTTTCTGGTCGTACGTCACCGTCGTGGTGCGCGCCACCGAGGCGTTCACGCCCACGATCGGCGACGCCGAGAGCCTCGAGCTGCGCTGGGTGCCGGTCGACGAGGTGGACTCGCTGCGACTCCACCCCGGCTTCGGCGCCAGCTGGCCTGCCCTCCGCGCGCGACTCGGTGAGCATTCGCGCATCGTGGTCGACGCGGCGAACGTGATCGGCTCGCGTCCCGACGGCTGGTGGCGCGACCGGCTCGGCGCCAACGAGCGGCTCATCGCCCGGCTGGCGCGGCTCAGCGCGGTCGGTGTCGCCGCCGACGGCGACGGTGCCGATCGTCACTGGCCCCGCTTCGACGTCGTGCTGGAGGGCAGGGCGAGGGATGCGCGGGGCACCGACACGGCAGGGGCGCCCGGTCTGACCGGCGGCCTGGTGCGCCTCGTGCGCGCCGACGGTTCGGGCGACGACGCGATCGTCGCCACCGTCGCCGACCCGTTTCCGGGGGAGACGACGGTGATCACCGCAGATCGGGAGCTGACGAGCCGCGTCGAGGAGCTCGGCGCCCGCGTGCGCGGGCCTAGGTGGGTGCTCGACCAGCTCGATGCCCTCGATCGGGTGGAAGCGCCTGCACAGTCCGCCGCGCCAGCACCGTCCGACGCGCCCGAAGGGCCGCCTCGCGGATGACCCTCGCCGCGAGCGACCGCGGGGTCGTCGAGCCGTCAGGCCTCATGGCCCACTACGAACCGCGTCGGCCGGTCGACCTGGGGGCGACCCTCGGTCACCACCGGCGTGGGGCGGGAGACCCCTGTTTCGCCGTCGAGGGCGGGTCGTTCTGGCTCACCCTCCGCACTGTGGCGGGCACCGCGACCCTGCGCCTGTCTCCGACGCCGTCGGGCGTGCGCGCCGAGGCCTGGGGTGACGGTGCGGGCGAGGCGCTGCACTCCGTGCCGGAGCTCCTCGGCGAGGGCGACGATTGGAGCGAGCTCGACGTCTCCGCGCATCCGCTGCTCTCCGACTCGGCCCACCGCAACCCGGGGCTGCGTCTCAGCCGTACCGGCAGGGTGCTCGACGCCCTCGCGCCCGCCGTGATCGAGCAGCGCATCACCTCGGTCGAGGCCTTCCGTGCCTGGCGCGTGCTCGTCGCCCGCCACGGCGAGGAGGCCCCGGGGCCCGGGCCGGCCCGCCTCAGGGTGTCGCCGACCGCCGCCGCCTGGAAGCGCATCCCGTCGTGGGAATGGCACCGCGCCGGGGTCGACCCTGGGAGGGCCGCGACCGTCATCAGGGCGGCCGGTGTCGCCGCGGGTCTCGAGCGAACCGCCGTCGCGAGTCGTGGGGGCACGGACGTCTGGCGGCGCTTGCGCTCCGTGGTGGGCGTGGGGGAGTGGACCGCGGCCGAGACCGCGCAGCGTGCTCACGGCGACCCGGATGCGGTGAGCTTCGGCGACTACCATCTCGCCTCGACGGTGGGCTGGGCGCTCTGCGGTGAGCCGGTCGACGACGACGCGCTCGCCGAGCTGCTCGAGCCGTGGCGTGGACAGCGGCAGCGCGTGGTGCGGCTGGTGCTGGCGAGCGGGTTCAGGCCGCCGCGGCGCGGGCCCCGGATGACCATCCAGGACCATCGGACGTACTGAGTCGCCCGCCGTGCCGTGCCGACCGGAGCCGGACCGGCTGTTCAGCGGGTCAGTACCAGTGCGGCGAGCGGGCCTGCCACGCCGACAGCGCACCGCACGGTGTGCCGTAGCGGTCGGAGATGTAGTTCATGCCCCAGATGATCTGGGTGGCGGCGTTGGTGACGTAGTCGGCGCCCACCGAGGCCATCTTGCTGGCCGGGAGCGACTGAGGGATGCCGTAGGCGCCGCTCGAGGGGTTGTAGGCGTTGGCGCGCCATCCGGATTCCCCGATCCAGAGCTGCACGAGGCAGTCGAACTGCCCGCCGCCCCAGCCGTAGTTGCCCATCTGGCTCGCGGCGAAGGCCTGGGCCTCGGCGGGGGAGGCGACTTCGCCGCTGCCGGGAACCCAGGCGCTGCCCGGCTGCTCCTCCTCGGCGGCCTTGGCACGCTCGGCCGCCTTGGCGGCCTCCTCGGCGGCGCGTTGGGCCGCCTTGTAGGCCTCGCTCGCGAGGTAGGCGCGTTCGACCTCGACGCTGCGGTCGTTGAGAGTGGCCAGCTGCGCGGTGAGGGTCTGCTTGCGGGTCTGGTTGTCGGCGACCTTCGCGTCGGCGACGGCCTGAGCGTCCTCGGCGGCGGCGAGACGCTCGTTGGCCTCGGTGGCGAGCCGGTCGCGCTCTGCCCTCGCCCGGTCGGCCTGAGCGGTGAGGGCATCGGCGGTGTTCTGCGCGGCCACCGCGCGGTCGCGGATGCCGGCAGTCTGCTCGGTGAGCTTCGACATCGTGCCGAGCCGGTAGAGAAGCTGGTCGGACTGCTTCTGCTCGAGGATGAGGTTGAGGGTCGAGTCGCCGCCCGCCCGGTAGAGCTGGGCGACCAGCTGCCCGATCTGCGCCTTGGCCGTGTCGGCTTTGGTCTGCGCGTCGGCGGCCTGTGCGGTCAGCGTGTCGGCGTATCCGCTCGCCGCCTGGAGGTCGTAGCTCGCCTTGAGGTACTCCTGGCCGCGCGCGAACGCCTCGTCGGCCCGGGCTGCGGCCTCGTCTTCGAGGGTGGCGATGATGGAGGTGATGTTCTCGACCTCCTGCTGCTTCGCCTGGGCGTTCTGCTTGGCCGCCTGCACGTCGTCCCAGGTGGGGTCGTCGCGGACGAGGGGTGCGGCGGATGCGGGCAGGCCGACGCCCAGCACCAGGGCCGCGGTGACCGTGACGACTGTCCAACTGCGCGCGGAGGGCTTCCACATGGCCTCCAGACTATGTGACGAATGTGAAAATTGTGCAGAAAGGTGTCGCGCGCCGCGGGAGCTGCACGACGCTGCCGCTACGATGCGGGCATGGAAGCGGTGATCCCCGAGGGCTGGACCGACTTCGCCGTGGCCAGCGCGGGCGCGGCGGGGGCGCTGGCGGGTCTGATCATGGTCGTCATCTCGGTGAACGTGAAGGAGATCATCCAGGGCGAGAGCCTCCCGTCGCGTGCTGTGGCGACCATCGCCTCGGTCGTGGTCATCCTGGTCGGCTCCGTCGCGATGCTCATCCCGGGGCAGCCGCTTCTCGTGCTGGGCGTCGAGATGGTGGTCTTCGCGGCGATCGCCGTGGCGTTGCAGATCGACGCCGTGCGGCGCATGTACGCCTCGCACGGCAGCTCGGGCGCGTGGGGAAGGCTCGCGCAGGTGTTGCTGGGGGTGGGATCGCCGCTCTGGGTCGCCGCGGGAGGAGTCGCCCTCGTCGCCTCGGCGCCGTGGGGTCTGTACCTCGTCGCCGTCGGCTTCATCTCGATCTTCATGGCGGCCGTGCTGAACGCCTGGGTGCTCATGATCGAGATCCTGCGTTAGAAATCCCGTCTCGGATTCGGAATAAACTCCCATCTCGATGCATTTGTATCGAGGTGGCCGGTCTCCGCGCCCCAATCCGACTCGTACCGACTCACGAAGAGAGAAACCATGACTGACACCCTCTCCATCCCCGGCTTCAAGGCAGGCACCTGGACCGTCGACCCCTCCCACTCGGAGGTCGGCTTCAGCGTGCGTCACATGCTCATCAGCAAGGTGAAGGGCACCTTCGACAGCTTCGACGCGACCTTCGTCACGACCGACAACCCGCTCGAGACCAAGGTCACCGCCGAGGCCGACGTCGCCTCGGTGAACACCAACGACAAGAACCGCGACGGCCACCTCGCGACCAACGACTTCTTCAACGCCCCCGAGTTCCCGAAGATCACCTTCGTCTCCACCGGCGTGCGCCAGGAGGGCGGCGACTTCAAGGTCGACGGCGACCTCACCATCAAGGGTGTCACGAAGCCCGTCACCTTCGACGTCGAGTTCGGCGGCTTCGGCACCGACGCCTACGGCAACTACAAGGCCGGGTTCGAGGCCAAGACCGAGATCGACCGCAACGACTTCGGCGTGAACTGGAACGCCGCGCTCGAGACCGGCGGCGTGCTGGTGGGCGACAAGGTCACCATCACGCTCGACATCCAGGCGGCGCTGCAGGCCTGATCGGCGGCCACAGGGCACCACGACACGACGCCGGCGGACAGTGTTCCGCCGGCGTCGTGCTGTGTCGGTGGCAGGTATCGCGGTGGGTCGTCCACAGGGCGTTCTCGGCGCTCCGCTCTCCACAGATCGCCCGGCCCGCCGTCCGAACGGGCGTCGTCTGCCGATCCTGACTGCATGACCGTTCTCGCTTCGCCACAACCCCGCCCACCCGCTCCTGCTCACGAACCGCCCTCCCTCCTGCCGAGTCCTCCCCGTCGCCGGGAAGCGATGGCCGACGTCGCCGCAGTGCTGGGCTACCTGCCCGAGAACTCCCTCGTGCTCAGGCTGCGGAGAGGCCCCCGGCCGGTGGCGATCATCAGGGTCGATCTACCCGGGGCCGGGCAGGCCGAGGGCTTCGCACGCACGATCGTCGCCCTTGCCGATCGCGTGCGGAAGGTCGTCGTCGTCGACATCCTCGTGTTCGGTCGAGCCCCGCTCGTCGCCGCCGCTGTCGCGAGGGCGCTCATCGACTCGGGCTACCCGATCGGATTGAGCCTGTGCCTCGCGGACGACGAGGGGGGCGGTCCGTCGCAGCGCGAGTCGGTGGGTGATCCGCACCACGGGAAGTTCGTGCCTCTCGAGAGGCTCACCGACGCCAGAAGGGCCGGCGCGTCGACCGTCGTCCGTCGAGTCGATGAGCTCCGGGAGATCGCGCGGCACTCGTCCGGCGGGTCTGACGCGGCGGCATCAGACCCGCTCGTCGCGCTCAGGGCGTGGCGAGGGGCGTTCCGTGGGTCACGGTGTGCTCCCTCCGAGGCGCGACGCGTCGTGCTGGCCTGCACTCTCCGCAGCGCCTCGGTGCGTGACTGCGTGCTTGTGCAGAGCGCCTGGGGCTTCGACGCTGCACGCGCGGTGCTGGCCGAGTCGCTCCGCGAGCCGGCGGTCGGCGTGCACGACGAGCCGGGCGGCCACCTCGCGCGCTACCTCGGGATGCGGCGGCTCGCCGGCGCGGCCGGTGCGACCGGTGCGGGCACGGGAGGGGAACTCGAAGCGCCGCCGCCGTGGCGGGTGCGCAGGGCGGTCGAGGTACTGCGGTCGGTGGCGGAGGTGAGCCCGGGGGAGCTCGCTGCTGCTCCGCTCGGCATTCTCGCCTGGCTCGAGTGGGGGCGTGGCCGCGGCACGGCCGCGGGCGCCTATCTCGACCTCGCACGGGCCGCAGACCCCGGGAACCGGCTCGCCCTCGGGCTGATCGCCCTGGTCGACCACGGCATCATGCCCGAGTGGCTGCACTGATGCCAGACTTCGCCGCCCGGTCAGGGGTGGGTGCCGCTGCGACGACCGCGCGGTCAGTGGCCGGTGAGGGGGCTGAGGAGGCGGGCCGCCAGGGAGCGTCGGCCGGTGACCGATTCCTCGAGGTCGGCGGCGCCGGTGCCCACGAGTCCGAGGTTGGCGCCGACGAATCGCAGGGGTTCCGGCTCCCACTTGGGCGAGAGGTGATTCACCCAAGGCAGGCGGGTGAGCTTCGACTCGCCGCCGCCCACGAGGTCTGCCAGGGTGCGGCCGGCCAGATTCGTGGTGCTCAGCCCGTCGCCCACGTAGCCGCCCGCGAAGCCCACACCCGTGCGGGGGTTGTAGCTCGCGGTGGGGTGCCAGTCGCGGGGCACCCCGAGTGGGCCGCCCCAGCGGTGCGTCACCTCGACGCCGCGCGCGGCCGGGAACAGCTCCCCGAGGGTGCGCTCGAGGTGCGCGAACACCCGGTCGACGCGGTCGTGGTCGGGCTTGATCGAGCTGCCCCAGTGGTAGCGCGCTCCGCGGCCGCCGAAAGCGAAGCGGTCGTCGGCCGTGCGCTGCCCGTAGATGAGCAGGTGCCGGTAGTCGGAGAAGGTCGTGCCGTGAGTGATGCCGAGTTCGTCCCACAGCTCCGCGGGCAGCGGCTCGGTGGCGATCATCAGCGAGTAGAGCGGCAGGATGCGCCGGCCGACTCCCGGCAGCTGCGCACCGTAGCCCTCGGTCGCGATGATGAGCGACCCGCAGCTGATGAGTCCCTCGCCCCCCGCCCCCGAGAACAACGCACGGCCGGGAGCCCACTCGACGATCTCGGTCTTCTCGGCGATCACCACCCCCATCGCCTCCACGACGCGGGCGAGGCCGCGCACGAGCTTGGCGGGGTGCAGTCGCGCGCACGCGGGGTCGAAGCTCGCGGCGAGCGACGAGGTGGCGGCGAGTGCCCGGGCGTGGGGGTCGTCGTGTCCGCCGGGGGTGACCAGCTCGAGGCGGTCGACGCCGAAGGCGCGTGCCTCGTCGACCTCGCTCTGGGCCGCGGCCCGCTGCACGGTGTCGCGGGCGAACACGAGGGTTCCACCTCGCTCGAAGTCGCAGTCGATGCCCTCGGCCGCGGTCACCCTGCCGACCTCGTCGACCGTGTCGATCATCGCCTCCCGCATGTCGCGCGCGGCGTCGTCGCCGTAGAGGCGCCGGAGCGCCGACGTCGACTTCGGGAACAGTGCCGAGCACCACCCGCCGTTGCGGCCCGAGGCGCCGAAGCCGGCGAACTCCCTCTCCACCACGGTCACCCGCACAGTGGGGTCGGCCTTCTTCAGGTAGTACGCGGTCCAGAGACCGGTGAGGCCGCCACCCACGATGCACACGTCGGTGTCGAGGTCGCCCGAGAGCGGGGGTCTCGGGCGCAGTTCGTCGGCACCCGACTCCGCCAGGGAGTCGAGCCAGAAGGAGAGTTCGCGCTGCCCGCGCGGGGCGCCGCCGCTCAGAGCCTGGTCCAGGCTTCGGAGAGCACTCCCCGCAGGATCTGCTCGATCTCGTCGAACTCGGGTTGACCGATGGTGAGCGGGGGAGCGAGCTGGATGACGGGGTCTCCGCGGTCGTCGGCGCGGCAGTACAGGCCGGCGTCGAACAGCGCCTTCGACAGGAAGCCGCGGAGCAGTCGCTCCGACTCGTCGTCGTCGAACGTCTCCTTCGTCGCCTTGTCCTTCACGAGCTCGATGCCGAAGAAGTATCCGTCGCCGCGCACGTCGCCGACGATGGGAAGGTCGTACAGCTTCTCGAGGGTGGCGCGGAACGCGGGCGAGTTCTCGCGCACGTTCTGATTGAGGCCCTCTTCTTCGAAGATGTCGAGGTTCTCGAGGGCCACCGCCGCCGAGACGGGGTGACCCGCGAAGGTGTAGCCGTGATAGAACGCGGTCTGCCCGTGCTTGAACGGCTCGTACACGCGCTCGTTCACGATGGTGGCGCCGATGGGGGAGTACCCACTCGTCATCGCCTTCGCGCAGGTGATCATGTCGGGCACGAAACCATAGCTGTCGCAGGCGAAGTAATTGCCGATGCGGCCGAAGGCGCAGATGACCTCGTCGCTCACGAGCAGCACGTCGTACTTGTCGCAGATCTCCCGAACACGCTGGAAGTAACCGGGAGGGGGCGGGAAGCACCCGCCGGAGTTCTGCACCGGCTCGAGGAAGACCGCGGCGACCGTCTCGGGGCCCTCGAACAAGATCATCTCCTCGATGCGGTTCGCCGCCCACAGCCCGAACTCCGCCTCCGTTCCGGTGAAGCCCATCTCACCGGCACGGTAGAAGTTGGTGTTGGGCACGCGGAAGCCGCCCGGCGTGACGGGCTCGAACATCTCCTTCATTGCGGGGATGCCGGTGATGGCGAGCGCGCCCTGCGGGGTGCCGTGATACGCGATCGAGCGCGAGATGACCTTGTGCTTCGTGGGCCGGCCCTGGAGCTTCCAGTAGTACTTCGCGAGCTTGAACGCCGTCTCGACCGCCTCGCCGCCTCCGGTGGAGAAGAACACGCGGTTGAGGTCGCCGGGCGCCAGGTCGGCGAGCCTGTCGGCGAGCTCGATGGCGGAGGGGTGGGCGTACGACCAGATGGGGAAGAACGCGAGCTCCTCCGCCTGCTTGGCGGCGACCTCGGCGAGCCGCCTACGGCCGTGGCCGGCGTTCACCACGAACAGGCCCGACAGGCCGTCGATGTACTTCTTGCCGGTGGAGTCCCAGATGTGATGGCCCTCGCCGCGGGTGATGATGGGCACTCCCGCGCCCGACTCCATCACCGATTGCCGGGCGAAGTGCATCCACAGGTGGTCGCGGGCCATCTCCTGCAGTTCGGCGTCGGAACGGTTCCCTCGCGTGGAGGCGGCGGAGACTGTCTGTTCGGTGCTTGTCATCGTGTTCCCCAGTTGTAGAGCTGCTTGTGCAGCTTCAGATAGACGAAGGTCTCGGTGGTGTGCACGCCCTCGATCTTGCGGATCTCGGCGTTCAGCAGGGCGATCAGGTCGTCGTCGTCCTCGCAGACCACCTCGGCCAGGATGTCGAAGGTGCCCGCGGTGAGCACCACGTAGTCGACGGCGGGCATGGCGGCGAGGGCCTCCGCGACGACACGGGTGTCGCCCGAGACCTTCAGGCCGATCATCGCCTGGCGGTAGAAGCCGAGCTGCAGCGGGTCGGTCACCGCGACGATCTGCATCACGCCGGAGTCGGTGAGTCGCTGCACGCGCTGCCGCACCGCGGCCTCGCTCAACCCGACGGCCTTGCCGATCTCGGCGTAGGACTTGCGCCCGTCGACCTGCAACTGCTCGATGATCGCCTTGGAGGTGTCGTCGAGCTGAGGAGATCGCTGTCTCGTTGCCATGTCTCGATCTTGTCAGCCCGAGACGCCCGCAGCAAGCGAATCCGTCGTTCAGCGTGCTGAGTAATGCCGAAAACATCTGTCGACGCGCGTCGCTGGCGGTGCCGTCGCTCCGACGGCTAGCGTTGCCGGATGGGCAGCCTCCGATTCGTCCCCGCCCGCGCTGCCGACCCCGCGAGCTGGGCCCTCCTGGCCTCCTGGCCCGCGCTGGTGCTCCTTCCCTCGACCACGGCTCCGGGCGTCGTCGATGCCGTCTGGCACGCGGTCGCCGACGAGGCGGGCGGCGCGCCGAGCCTCGAGACCATCGTCTCCGCCATCCCCCTGCGCGGCGACCATGCGGTGGAGTCGTTCGCCGTCGTGCTCCTCGCGCCGGACGGCGTCGGCACCGCCACCGCGGTGGTACGGGGGAGCGCCTCCGTCGACCTCCACTCGGTGGGCGGAGCGCGCCGCTTCGGGTCGGCCGGCGTGCAACCGTGGGCGCTCGCCGAATTCCCCGCCGTCACCGCCGTCGCGCTGGGGCGCCTGGCGCCCGTTCCCGAGTCGGTGCTGCGCCCGCCGCCCGGCGGCCGACGCTTCGAGCGCGGTGTCGTCGAGGTGTCGAGCGTCGTCTGGGCCGCCGATCCCGAGCCCTGGGAGAGCTGCACCGGCGCGGCCGACGTCTCCGACACCGTGGTCGGCGCGCCCCGCGCGACCCGCACCGACGACGACGCGACAGACGAGACCGCACACGCCGCACAGACCGCACAGGCCGTCGAGGCCGCCGACGACACCCCCGAACCGGCGCCCCCTCCGCTCTTCGTCCTCAGCGTGAACGGCGGCCCCGCGCATCCGCTCGACGGTGCCGTGGTGATCGGCCGGCGGCCGGCGCAGCGCCCCTCCGAGGCCCTCCGCGACAGCCCGTCGGATGCGCGCCCTCCCACCGTCGTCACCGTCCCCTCGCCGTCGGGCGAGGTGTCGGCGCGGCACGTCGAGATCGCCAGGAGCGGTCGCACGGTCGTCATCACGGACCTGCGCTCGACCAACGGGACGAGGGTCACCCTCCCCGACGGGACGACGCTGCGACTGCGTCAAGGGGATTCGGCCGTCGCAACCCGGTCGGCTATCGTCGAGATCGGGGATGGAAACGTTATCCACATCTCGTCGCCGGTGCCGTCCAGCCCCGGGACGAGCGTCTAGTATCCCGGGATAGTCGTCAGGAGATGTCGTGACCCAGATCGGTCGTTCGAGCGCGCGCGTGAGCGTCACACGCGACGGGGTGCCCGCGCGCCAGGTGACGCTGGCCTGGGCGGCTCTCACCGACAAGGGCACCAAGCGCGCCATGAACGAAGACAGCGCGCTGTCCGAGATGCCGCTCTTCGTGGTCGCCGACGGCATGGGCGGGCACTCCGCGGGCGACATCGCGAGCAGAGCGGTGGTCACCCGCCTCTCGGGCATCACCGATGCCGTCACCGACGCCGCGACCATCGAGAAGGCGCTCGCCGAGGCACTCGACGACATCGACAAGGTGGGCGACGAGTCGGTGCTCGGCACCGGCACCACCGTCACGGGGGTCGCCCTCGCCGAGATCGACGACGACCTCGCCTGGCTGGTGTTCAACATCGGCGACTCCCGCGTCTACCTCTTCGACGGCGACGAGCTGCGGCAGCTCACCACCGACCACTCGGTGGTGCAGGAGCTGCTCGACGCGGGTCTCATCACCCGCGAGCAGGCGGAGCACCACCCCGACAGCAACGTCATCACGCGCGCCGTGGGCTTCCACGAGAGGCCGGTCCCCGACTACGAGACGCTTCCCGTCGCGGCCGGCCAGCGCATCCTGGTCTGCTCCGACGGCCTCACCAAAGAGCTCACCGACTACGGCATCAAGCACTACCTCGCCACCACCTCCACTCCCGAGCGCGCTGTCGACGAACTCGTCGCCGCCGCCCTGGCGAACGGGGGGCGCGACAACGTGACCGTGGTGGTGCTCGACGTGGAATCCGACCAGGCGGTCGACGACCAGGCAGGCGGGGGCCGCCGCAGCAATCGCAGCTGAGGCGGCGATGGCTCGGCGACTCCCCTCCGCTCCACCCACCCTCCCCGGGTTCTCACCCGTGCGTGTGCTCGGGTCGGGCGGCTTCGCCGACGTGTTCCTGTTCGAGCAGAACCTGCCGCGCCGGCAGGTCGCCGTGAAGGTGATGCTGCCCGAGGTGGTGAACGAGCACGTCAGGCGCATGTTCCGGGTCGAGGCCGACCTCATGGCAGGGCTGAGCGCCCACCCGGCGATCCTCACCGTGTATCAGGCCGGCGTCTCCTCCGACGGGCGGCCCTACCTGGTCATGGAACTGTGCAGCTCCTCCCTCGGCCAGCGCTACCGCAGCGAGCCGCTACCCGTCGCCGAAGTCCTCCGCATCGGGGTGAAGATCGCGGGCGCTCTGCAGACGGCTCACGAGCAGGGCATCCTGCACCGCGACGTGAAGCCCTCGAACATCCTGCTCACGGCCTACGACGCCCCGGTGCTCTCTGACTTCGGCATCTCGTCGGGGGCGAAGGGGATCGCCCCGGCGGATGCGGTGGGCCTGTCCATCCCCTGGTCGGCACCCGAGGTGGTCACCGAGGCCACGAGCGGCACCGTCGCCTCCGAGGTGTGGGCGCTCGGGGCCACGCTGTACTCGCTGCTCGCCGGCCGCTCGCCGTTCGAGGTGCCCGGCGCGACGACCGCCCCCGTTGAGCTCGCGCGCCGCATCGTGAAGTCGCGCCTGCCCGCCCTGGGCCGCGCCGACGTGCCCGCCTCGCTCGAGGAGGTGCTCGCCAGGGCGCTCTCGAAAGACCCGGAGCGACGCCAGCAGACGGTGCTCGAGCTGCTGCGCGAGCTGCAGGCCGTCGAGATCGAGCTGGGTCTCTCGCCCACGCCCGCCGAGGTGACCGCGGCCGAGTGGGCGACGGGCGACATCGGTCGCGACCCCGCCGACCGCACGGTGCTCGCGCCGCAGAGCGGATCGACGGGGGCGGAGGTAGCCGGAGCGCACGGTGCGGGGGTCTCGGCTGCCGGAACCACGGGCCACGACCCGGTCGGCAGAGCGCGAGGGGGAGGCCCGCGCCGCGCCCGCCGGGGCACGGCCACCCACGCGACCGGCTCGCCGGCCGGCGCCCCCACCGTGGGAGGGGCGACCTCCGCCCAGGGCCCCACTCGTGCCACGCCCGTGACGTCGGGCGCCGGCCGGCGACACCGACGGCGTCGCACGATCACCCTCGTCGTCGCGGGCGCCCTCGCCGTCGTCGCGGCGCTCGCCGTGATGCTGGGTCTCGTGGTCGTGCAGGCGCCGGGTGGCGCGGCGATCCCGCGCGTCGGCGAGATCTCGGTCGAGGCGCAGGCGGGCAGCATCCGCTTCAGCTGGGCCGACCCCGGCCTCAAGCCTGGCGACAGCTACCGCGTCACCACCGGCGACGGGCGCACCTCGTTGCAGCGTCAGCCCGAGTTCGTCGCCACCCCCGATGGCGGCGACCGTGTCTGCATCACGGTGGCGGTGGTGCGCGCCGGCAAGGCCGGCGAGAGCGGCTCCGAGAGATGCGCCGACACGCCGTGAGCACCCCCGCCCCGCCCCGCCGCGACCGCCCCCGCCGCTCGACCGTGCTGACCGCGGCCGCGACGGTGACGCTGGTGGCCCTCGTCGCCGTGGCCGCCGTGGTCTCGGGCGGCTACACGGCCGAGCGAATGGATCTCGACGACGACACCGTCTGGGTCACCAGCGAGGTGCATCAGGCGGTAGCCCGCGCCAACCCGCGCGTCGGCGAACTGAACTCGGCGGTGCGCCTCGACTCCAGCTCGCTCACCGTGAGTCAGTTCGGGCAGACGGTCGTGGTGTCGGAGCTCGGCGGGGGCGAGGCGAGGCTCCTCGACACCGCGCGGGCCGATGTCGACGACAGCTTCGCCCTCCCCGTCGGCGATGTCGCGGTGACGGTGGGGGAGCGTGTGTCGTCGGTCTTCTCGCGCACCACCGGCGACCTCTGGGTGACCGCCACCTCGGCACTCGCGGCCTTCGACCCGTCCGCCCCGCCCGACCTCACTCTCGGCGCCGGCGGCGACGCCGTGCTGGCGCCCGACGGTTCGGTCTACGCCGTCTCGCCGGCCGGTTCGACCGTCTTCACCGTCCCGCCCACCGTCGCGCTCGGAGACACCACCGCCGCCCCCAGGTCGGCGCCGATCGAGCTGCGGGCCGGCGCCGACGTGTCGATCTCGGCGGTCGGCGACGAGTGGGTGGTGCTCGACCGCGATGGGGGCGGCCTCGTCACGGCGGCCGGCGAGCTCTCCGTCGACCTCGGCACGGCGATCCCGGCCGAGCAGGTCCAGGATGCACGTGCTCCGGTTCTCCAAGCGCCCACCGCCGCGGAGGAGGCGACACCGGGTGCAGTTCTGGTCGCCACCGCCGACTCCCTGCTCGAGGTCCCCCTCGACGGCACCGCGCCCCGCACCGTGTCGGCCGGCCACGACGGCACGGCAGCTCCCCCCGTGCGGGTCGGCCCCTGCTGGTACGCCGCCTGGACCGACGGCTCCACGTGGAGCCGCTGCGGCGACGCCGACCCCCGCGTCGGCGCGCTCGAGGGCATGACCGGTCGAGCGAAGCCGGTGTTCCGCACCAACGGCACCGGGGCCGTGGTGCTGAGCGACGCGGTCACGGGGCGCTCGTGGGACGTCGCTCGACGGGGCGGCGTGATCGACGACTGGTCGGCCCTGCTCCCCGACCCCGCCGCGGGTGCCGACTCCGAGACTCCCGTCACCGACGAGACGCCGGAGCTCGACCCGGTGCAACGGCCGCCCGTCGCCGTCGACGACGAGCTCGGGGCGCGGCCGGGCCGGTCGACGCTGCTCCCGGTGCTGCTCAACGACTACGACCCCAACGACGACGTGATCGTCATCGACTCCGTCGACGTGCCGGAGGGCGTCGACGGGAGCATCGACATCGTCTCCGACGGTCAGCAGCTGCAGCTCACGCTCCCCGCCCAGGCGGTGGGCGCGCTCGCCTTCGGCTACACCGTCTCCGACGGTCGTGGTGGCACCTCCTCCGCCGTCGTGCGAGTGACGGTTCGTGCACCGGGCGAGAACTCCCCGCCGGTGCAGAGCGCGAGGCCTCCGCTCGACGTCGGCCTGGGCGGGCGGGCCGAGATCGACGTGCGGAGCGATTGGTTCGACCCCGACGGCGACGCCTTCTACCTGCTCTCGGCAGGCACCGCCGAGCCCGACACCGTGTCGTTCACCCCCGAGGGCCGCATCGCCTTCGCCGACTCGGGCCAGAGCACCGGCGACAAGGAGATCGTGCTCACGGTGAGCGACGGCCAGGCCTCGACCACCGGAACCCTCGCCGTGCGGAGCGCGCCGCCGGAGGAGGTGCCCCTCGCCGTCGACGGGTGGGTGGCGCAGGTGCGCGTCGGCGAGGAGGTCGTGCTCGCACCGCTCGACTACGTCACCGGCGGCGGGCCGCAGCTCCGGCTCGCCAATGTTCCGGCCCAGGACGGCCTCTCGCTCGACACCGACTACTCGGGCGGCACCGTGAGGCTCACGGCGCTCGCCGCGGGCTCGCAGCTGGTCGAGGTGGCGGTGGGAGACGGCGCACGCACCGCATCCGGCGTCGTCAGGGTGATCGCGAGCGTGCCGCCCGACGCGAGCACCCGCCCGGTGACCGTGCCGCACGCGGCATTCGCCCGGCAGGCCGAGAGCGTGCTGGTCGACGTGCTCTCGCGCGACTTCGACCCGGCGGGCGGGGTGCTCATCGTCACCGCCGCCGGCGGCGGAGATGACGAAGGCGTGCGCGTGGAGGTGCTCGAACAGCGGATGCTGCGGGTCACGCTCACCCGCCCCTCGGAGTCTCCCGCGACCACGCTGACGTACACCGTGACGAACGGCCTCGCCGAGGCCGACGGCACCGTCACGGTGATCGAGATCCCCGACCCCGGGGTGCGCCAGCCGCCGGTGGCCGAACCCGACACGGTTTCGGTGCGAGTGGGCGATGTCGTCGACATCCCGGTGCTCGAGAACGACGTCCATCCTGACGGCGAGGCGCTGACGCTCGCGCCGCAGCTCGTGCGGGCGCCGCCGGAGTCGGCGGGGCTGCTGTTCACCTCGGGCGACAGGCTGCGCTACCTCGCACCCGCCACCCCGGGCGAGTTCTCCGCCGTCTACCGGGTCGAGGCGCCCGACGGGCAGTGGGCCACCGCATCCGTCTCCATCAGCGTGCGCGAATCCGACCCCACGGCGAACGTCGCTCCGGTTCCCCGGCCACTGACGGCGCGGGTGATGGCGGGCGAGACGGTGCGCATCCCCATCCCCCTGGGCGGGATCGACCCCGACGGCGATTCGGTGCAGTTGCTCGGAGTCGACCGGGCACCCGGGAAGGGCGCCGTCACCGCCACCGGCCCCGACTGGATCGATTACACGGCAGGCGACTACTCCAGCGCAACCGACGAGCTCGGGTACACCGTCGTCGACCGCCTCGGCGCCCGCGCGACGGGCACGGTGCGGGTGGGGATCGCTCCGCGTGTCGAGGGAGCGCGGAACCCGGTCGCCACGGCCGACGAGGTGACGGTGAGGCCAGGTCGCACCGTGCTGGTGAGGGTGCTCGACAACGACTCCGACCCCGATGGCGGTGCGCTCAGCATCACCGGGGTCACGCCGCAGCGGCCCGGAGGCCCCGACGGTGGAGCCGACAGCGTCCGCGCTGGAGGCACCGAAGCCGACACCGACGACGCCGACACCGACGACGCCGGCGAGGAGGCGAGGGTGGTCGACGACCTGGTGTCGATCGTGGCTCCCGAGCAGCCCGGCCGGTACGGCTACGTCTACGACATCGCGAACGAGCGCGGGGGAACCGCGTCGGGCTTCGTCACCCTCGACGTCAGCGACGACGCCCCGCTGCCGCGCCCCGTCGTGGGAGACACGGTGGTGCCGCTCGCCGCCATCCTCGACAGCGACACGGTCGACGTCGACGTGCTCTCGCACGTGTTCTTCGCCGAGGGGTCGGCCCACCGGCTGTGGCTGTCGGTGCAGCCCTCGTTCTCGAGCGTGGCCCGGGTCGTCGACGGCGGGGTGCGGGTGCGGGTGCTGCAGGCGCAGCAGATCATCCCGTTCACGGTCGCCCACCCCGACGACCCGAACCTGCGGTCGTCGGGGTTCATCTGGGTTCCCGGCCTCGCCGACGCGCTGCCGCAGCTGCGGGCGGGCGCCCCGAAGCTCACCGTGCGCTCGGGAGCGGAGCTGCGTATCGACCTCGACGAGCAGGTGGTGGTCGTGGGCGGAGGGCGGCCGGTCGTCGCCGACCCCAGCACCGTGCGCGCGACCCATGGCGACGGCGCGCCGCTGGTCGTCGACGACGACACCCTCGCCTTCCGCAGCGAGGAGGGGTATTTCGGGCCTGCCTCGGTGTCGTTCGAGGTCGCCGACGGCTCCGGCCCCGGTGCCCGGCGAGCGACCCTCGTGCTGCCCGTCACCGTCACGCCCCGCGCCGACCAGCCCCCGGTGCTGAACGGGGCGGCCATCGAGATGGAACCCGGCCAGCGACGCACCCTCGATCTCGCCAGACTCACCACGGTGCCGGGTGGCCGCGCGGCGCCGCTGACGTTCGAGCTGCTCGACCCGCGGCCGACCGCGTTCAGCGCGGTGCTCGTCGGCTCCTCGCTCACGCTCGAGCTGCCCGATTCCGCCGTGCGCGGGAGCGCAGGCGCGATCACGGTGGGTGTCTCGAGCGACGGCACGGCGGGGCGGGCGGGGCGCATCGACGTCACCGTCGTCTCGTCGACCCGGCCGCTCGCCGCTCCTGCCACAGACACGGTCGATGCCCGGCGTGGCACCACGACCTCCGTCGACGTGCTCGCCAACGACCAGGCGACGAACCCCTTCCCCGAGACCCCCCTCCGCGTCATCGCCGTGCGGGGCGCCGACGCGGCGAGGCTGTCGGCGGGGCTCGGCATCCAGCCGAGCGCCGACCGATCGCGGCTTCAGGTCACCGCCGCCGCCGACGCGGCTCCGGGCGACGTCACGGTGCAGTACCAGGTCGCCGACGCCACCGGTGCTCCCGAACGGGCCACCTGGGGGAGCGTCCGCATCCGGTTGCTCGACCGCCCAGACCCCGTGCGGCAGCTCGCCGTGACCGGCTTCGGAGACCGCACCATCGCGCTCTCGTTCTCCCCGGGCCCCGCCAACAACTCGCCCATCACAGGCTTCGACGTCACCGCGCAGAGCACGTCGGGTGCCTCGGTCACCACGAGGTGCGGTGGCACCTCCTGCGTCGTCGGCACTCCGGCGAACGGGCCCGAGAACCCGGTGAGCCTCAGCGTCGTCGCCCGCAACGGCGTGGGGGCCTCCGAGGCCGCGGTCTACGCGGCACCGGTCTGGTCCGACGTCTTGCCCAACGCTCCGGCAGACCTCGTCGCGCGCCCGCTCGACGGAGCGCTCGAGCTCAGCTGGGGGGCGTCGTCGGTGCAGGGGGGTGGCTCGGCGGTGCGGCAGTACGACGTGACCGTCGACGGCCGTCTCGTGCAGACTCTCGACGCCTCGGGGGCAGATTGCGACGCCGCCGGGTGCACGACGCGGGTCTCCGGGCTCGCCAACGGATCCTCCGCCTCGGTGAGCGTCACCGCCCGCAACGGAGCGTTGCCCGCGCTCGCGGTCTGGGCGTCGTCGACCACCGCTGCCACCCCGTACGGCCCTCCGCTCGCCGCCGCCGTGAACGCTGCGGTCGACCCCGCCGCCGCCCTCGGCAGGGTGACGCTGAGCTGGGCGGAGTTCCCCTCGAACGGCGACCCCGTCGGCGGCTACTACGCCCAGCTCCTCGCTCCGGGCAGCACCACGGCGCCCACCGGAGCGCAGGCGTGCACGGTGTCGACACCCGCCCCTGGCACGGTCGTCGCACCGCAGACCGGGGGAGCCGTGCTCGCCCAGCAGAGCCTCGACCCTTCGGCCCGCAGCGCCGACTTCAGCGGGCTCGGCGAGGTCGACGCGGGCTACTCGTTCGTGGTCTGGGGCTACAACGCCGCAGGATGCACGGCGTCGGCGATCGCCACGGCCGTCGCGACCCCGAGCCCCGGCAGGGTCGACGCGGCGGCGGTGTCGATGGAGATGGCAGACTCGGGCGACACCGTCGACGTGCGGGTGCTGAGCGCGCCCGTGCCCGGTCCGCTCTCCGACCCGCGCTACCGTGTGCAGCGCGTCGACGCCGGTGGAGCGACCGTCGGGCCTGCGGCGACCTTCACGCTCGGCGGGTTCCCCCGCCAGCTCACCGGGGGAGCGTTCGGCGAGAACTACCGCTTCGTCATCACCGCGTGCAGCACCTGGGGCGGCACCGAGGTGTGCGGCCCGGCCTCCGACCCCGTCACGGCGCCCGAGCCCTCCCTCTCCTTCGACTTCGGTGTCGCGCCGGTCTACTCGGGCGGTGTCTGGAGCTGGCCGAACGGGCCGGCGAACGGCGCGCTCGCACCCCGCTACTTCTGCGGCGGGCCCGGTGCGCCGCCCACGCAGAGCGATCAGGCGGGAACCGCGACCGCCACCTCGTGCACGCCCGCAGCCCCCGCGCCCGCGGCGGGCGAAGCATGGCTGCTGGTGGCGATCGGCGGCCACGAGCGTGTGCTCGTCGGGTAGAGACGTGAAAGCACTTCGGCTACAGAGAGGCCCATCATGACCATGACCGCCGACCAGGCGACCCGCTTCGCCGACGTCTTCGACCGGCTCGTCGCGAACGTCGAGCGCGCCCTGCAGGGCAAATCACCCGTGGTGCGGCTCGCTCTGGTCGCGATGCTGAGCGAGGGGCACCTGCTGCTCGAAGACGCCCCCGGCACGGGCAAGACCTCGCTGGCGAGGGCGCTGGCCGAGAGCGTGCGGGGCACGAGCAGTCGCATCCAGTTCACACCCGACCTGCTGCCCGGAGACATCACCGGGGTGAGCGTCTTCGACCAGCCCTCGGGGCGGTTCGTGTTCCATCCCGGCGCGGTGTTCGCGAACGTGGTGCTCGCCGACGAGATCAACCGCGCGAGTCCCAAGACCCAGGCGGCGCTGCTCGAGGTGATGGAGGAGGGCCGGGTGACAGTCGACGGCTCCTCCCACGATGCGGGCGAACCGTTCATGGTGATCGCGACGCAGAACCCCATCGAGCAGGCGGGCACCTATCGTCTGCCCGAGGCGCAGCTCGACCGGTTCCTCATCAAGACCTCGATCGGGTACCCCGACCACGCGACGACGCTGCGCATCCTCGAAGGCGCGACGGAGCGGCCGCACGGAGAGCGGCTGCCCGCGATCATCACGGCGGAAGGGGTGACCGTGCTGGCGGCCGAGGCCCGCTCGGTGCACGTCGACGCAGTGGTGAACGACTACGTCGCTCGGCTCGTGCAGGCGACTCGCGATGTGGAGGAGACGCGCCTCGGGGCGAGCGTGCGCGCAGCACTCGGACTCGTGAGGGCCTCGAAGACCCGAGCGGCGTCGCTCGGCCGGCACTTCGTGGTCCCCGACGACGTCAAGGCGCTCGCCGGGCCCGTGCTGGCGCACCGCCTCGTGCTCGACCCCGAGGCCGAGTTCGACGGGGTCACCGCTGAAGCAGTGGTCTCGCAGCTCCTGCTCGAAGTGCCCCCACCCGGCGACAGCGTGGCACGATGACGACGTCATCGGCACGCGCCAGGGGCCCGGGAGCGGATGCGGCCGGAGCAGATGGGGCGGGGGCGGTCGCGGCGGAGGCCGAGCCCAGGGAAGGCGTGCAGCGCCCTGGACGGTCGACCTCGATCGACGCCGCGGGGATCGCCGTGCTCGCGATGGCGGTGGGCGGCCTCGCCGCCGGCCTTCTGCTCGGGTGGACCGAGCTTCTCACCGTCGGCATCGTCTCCGGGCTCGTCGCCGTCGGTGCGGCGGGGTTCCTGCTCGGCCGCTCCGAGCTCGAGGTCTCGGTCACCGTGCTCGACGGGCACGTGGTCGCCGGCACGCCGGGCACCGCCGTGGTGCGTGTGCGCAACGTCTCACGGCGCCCGCGGCGACCGGGCGTGGCCGAGGTCGCCCTAGGCGGACGGGTGCAGAGCATCGCGATTCCGCGGCTCGAGGCAGGCGCGGAGACCGAGCTGCCGGTCACCCTTCCCGCCGTCGGGCGAGGTGTGCTCACGGTCGGCCCCGCGACGGTCGTGCGACGCGACCCGCTCGGGCTCGCCCGGCGCGAGATCGTGCGGTCGGAGACCAGCCGCCTCTACGTGCACCCCGTCACCGTCGACCTGCCGGTCGAGGCTCCCGGGCTCCTGCGCGACCTGGAGGGAGTGGCCACGGGCGACCCGGCCGCCAGCGACATGTCGTTCCAGGCGCTGCGCGCCTACCTGCCCGGCGACGACCGGCGGCACATCCACTGGAAGAGCACCGCGAAGACGGGAACCTTCCTGGTGCGGCAGTTCGAGCAGACCCGGCGGAGCCACGTCATCGTGCTGCAGTCGACGAGCCCCGACGACTACGACTCCCCGGAGGAGTTCGAGCTCGGCGTGAGCGTCGCCGCCTCGATCGCCCTGCGTCTGCTGCGCGACCGCACCGCCGTGTCGGTGTACGCGGGCCTTCCCGAGCGCAGGAGCAGGCCGGGCGCCGACGACCCCGCCGCCGCCCGTGGCCACGCCGGTCGGCGGCCCTCCGACGGCCGCCGGGGCACCGGGATGCGCGGTGCGACCGAGCGCACCGCCGGCCTCCTGCGCTCCCACAGCCGCCTCCCCCTGCTCGACGACTTGAGCGGAGTCCAGCCGCAGCCGGGCTCCGCGGGGGTGGCGACGGCGGCCCGGCGAGTGGCGGAGACTGTCGCCGACGTCTCGTCGCTCTTCCTCGTCGCAGGCAGCACGGTGTCGGCCCGCCAGTGGCGCGCCGCGGCCTCTCATCTGCCGCGCGGGGTCGAGGTGGTCGCGGTGGTCGCCCGGCCCGAGGCCACTCCCACGCTGGTGCGCATCGACTCGGTGCGCATCACCCGGGTGGGCTATCTCGACGACCTCGGCCGCGCTCTCACCCGGACGGCGGCCCTCTGATGCGCCGAAGGGATGGCCCGCGGCCGAGCCTGCGCCGCATCGTCGCCGCGGCGCTCGCCTTCGAGGCGATGCTCCTCGTCGCCGCCTCGCTCTGGTGGCCCGTCTACGCCTCCCCGTCGTTCACCGTCATGGTCGCGCTCACCGTCACCTCGGGCATCGCGCTCGCCGCCGTGGGGGCCATTCGACCGTGGTCCGCGCCGGTCGTGCTCGCGGCGGGGATGCTGCTCTGGCTGGTGCTCGGCGTGCCGCTCGCGGTTCCGTCGCAGGCCGTCGGCGGGGTGCTGCCCTCGGGGCCCGGCCTCCTCGACCTCATGGCGACCACCGCATCCGGATGGCGGCAGCTGCTCACCATCGAGCCGCCGGTGGGGGACTACCAGGCGCTGCTCGTTCCCGCGTACTCGCTGCTGATGCTGGCGTCGGTGCTCTCCGTGAGCATCGCAACCCGCGCCTCACACCCGGTGCTCGCACTGCTCTGCCCGGCGGCCGTCGCGGTGGCCGCCTTGGTGTTCGGCGGTCCGGAGGGGCCGGTGCCCGCTCTGAGCGGCGCGCTCCTCGTGGTCGTCGCGCTCGCCTGGCTCGCCCTCGGGCTGCCGGAGCGCGCGGCGGCGCCGGGGGTCTCGAAGCCCGTTCGATCGCGGCCTCCGGCGAGGGCAGCGATCGGCGCCCTCGCCGGCGTCGCCGTGGTGGCGGGGGCGGTGGCGGGCGGCGTGTCGGCGCTGCCGGCGGCGGAGCGGGCGACCGCGAGGGATGCGGTGACGCAGCAGTTCGATGCGTCCCGGCAGAGCAGTCCTCTCGCCGCGTACCGCGCCTACCTCAAGGCGCCTCTCGCCGACTCCGTCGTGCTCGACGTCACGGGCGCGCGGCCGGGCGACCGGGTGGTGGTGGCACGGCTCGACGACTACGACGGCGTGGTGTTCGGCATCGGGCCCGACGAGCGCTTCGACCGGGTGGCCGGCCGATTGCCGGGCGGCGGGCTCGCCGCGTCGGGCGGAACCGGCGGGTCCGGCGGAGCAGACGGGCCGGGCGGAGCCGGCGGGCCGGGCGGGTCAGCGGCCGAACCGGTCGAGATGGTGGTCGAGGTCGGCGAGTACGGCGCGGTCTGGGTGCCGACGGTCGGCGAGCCTCGTTCGATCTCGTTCGGCGACGACGACCGACGTCAGGCCGCGCTCTTCTACGACAGCGCCCTCGGCATGCCTGCGGTGCCTGACGGCCTGCAGGCCGGCGACTCCTACACCTTCGAGGCCGTGCGAACCCCGGCGACCGCGGCCGGAGACGCCCCGGCGCTCGAGCAGCTCGGCGCCCTCACACCCGCAGGGCCGGCCGCCGCACTCCCCACCGAGACCCCCGACGCGGTCGCGACGCGGATCGCCGAGTGGGCGCCCGCCGACCGCACCGCCGGCGTGCGGCTCGCCGGTGTCGTCGCGGCGCTGCGCTCCGGCTACCGCTCGGGCCTCGCCGACGGGGCCGGCGCCTCTGCAGGCGCCGACGGTTTCGCCCGCTCGGGCCACGGAACCGACCGCCTCGAGGAACTGCTCACCGCCAGCCCGATGCTGGGCGACGACGAGCAGTACGCCGCTGCGGGGGCACTGCTCGCACAGGCGGCGGGTTTCCCCTCCCGCGTCGTGTTCGGCTTCGTGGTGCCCGAGCGGAGCGCGGCGGAGTCCTCGGCCGCCGACCCGGCCGACACGCGCGACCCGGCCGACACCGACGTCGTGGCCGAGGTGCGGGGCCGCGACGTCGCGGCCTGGATCGAGGTCGACACCGCGCAGGCCGGATGGGTGCCCATCGACGTCACCCCCGAACCGCGCCCGGTTCCCGACAGCGCCGTCGATGACAGCGCTCTCGCCGTGCGGCCGCCTGTCGTCGTGCCCCCAGGGTCCGCGGAGCTGACCGATCCCCCCGACCAGGCCGCCTCCCAGAGCGACGACGACGCGGCCGAGACGGATGCGGCGATCCCGCTCGCCCTGCGCATCCTCGTCGTCGTGGGTCTCGCCGTCATCGCCCTCGCCGTGTCGGCCGCGCCCTTCCTCGCCGTGATCGCGGTGAAGGCGCGCCGTCGTGGCCGGCGTCGGCGCGAGGGGTCGGCGCGTGCGCGCGCGACCGGAGCCTGGGCCGAGCTCACCGACACCGCCCGGGATCTCGCCGTCGAAGTTCCCCCGGCCTCGACACGGAGTCAGGCGGCAGCGGCCCTCGGAGCGTCGGAGGCGGTCGCCCTTGCCGTGCTCGTCGACACCGCGGCCTTCGCTCCCGACGACCCCACCGACGAGGAGATCGACAGGCTCTGGCTGCTCTCCGACCGGGAACGCAATCGGCTGCTCGCCGGGCGCAGCCCCGTGGCGCGGCTCCGCTCGCGGCTCTCGCTGCGTTCCGTGCGCACGTATCATGGGAGGGACAGGAAGAGGCGAGACGTCCCGTGAAGTGCAGAACCTGCGGCACGACACTCAGCGCCCACGCGCTGCTGTGCGGCGAATGCGGAACATCGGCGATCGCCCCGCGACCCACCCTCGGCGACACGGCGCATCACGACCGGGCGGCTCTGCTCGCGGCGATCCGTGGCGACCGCGGCGAAGCATCCCGCTCCCCGTCCACTACCCGCGCCCCTGCACGGGCCCGTCCCGCCGACCCACCCCTGCCTCCGCAGCCCTCCGGCGAGCAGCCCGCCCCGCAGCGGCCCGCCCTCCGCGAGCGGCCCGCCCGCGCCCACGCCGCCCCGCGTTCGGGCGCGACCTTCAGCCTCGTCTTCAGCACGGGCGAGAGCGTGCGCGTCTCGGGCAGCGGGCTGGTGGGCCGTAACCCCACACCCTCGAACGACGAGCACGTCGACTACCTTGTGCAGATCGTCGACCCGCAGCGCAGCGTCTCGAAGACCCATCTCGAGTTCGGGGTCGACGGCGACCAGCTCTGGGTGCGTGACCGCGGCTCGGCCAACGGCACCCGGCTCGGCTCGGGGGCCGGAGAGCCCGTCGAGCTCGCCGCGGGGGAGTGGACGGCGGTCGATCGCGGCACCCGCATCGGCATCGGCGACGAGCACCTCGACGTGCACTAGCGGCCGAGACCGACGGAATCGTCGGTTTTCTCCAGTGGCACGCACGGAATTCGTAAATTCTCTGTAACGGCTTGCCGAATCCGTCGTGAGGACTGTCGGTCGACCCCGCCGATGTGCCAGTCTCGTCCTACTCGCTCGCGATCGCCTGCACCGACGCGGGCGGGTCATCACAGCCCGCACGATGAGGAAGGCGCGACGAGTCATGACTCCGAGAACCCCGCACGACCCGATGATCATCCAGGCGATCAGGCACTCGCAGGCCCTGCAGAAGGCGAGGGCGCTCCAGCTCTCGCGGCGCGGCTTCCTGGGTGCGGCAGGCTTCGGTGCCACGGCGCTCGCCCTCGCCGCGTGCTCAGGAGGGGAGCGCAAGGAGCTCACCCCCGCCAAAGACCTCTCGGCCAGTGAGAAGACCCTCACCTGGGACAACTGGCCCGCCTACATGGACGAGGACGACGACGGCAATTACCCCACCCTCATCGGCTTCGAGGACGAGACCGGCATCACGGTGACCTACAACGTCGCCGTCGACGACAACAACAGCTACTACGCGAAGGTCAAAGACCAGCTCGCCCTCGGCCAGGACATCGGTGCCGACACGGTCTGCCTCACCGACTGGATGGTCGCCCGCCTCGTGCGAAACGGCTACGTGCAGGAGCTCGACCACGCGAACATCCCGAACATCGCGAATCTCTCCGAGGCGTTCGCCAACCCCGACTTCGACAAGGGCCGCAGCCGCTCCCTCCCGTGGCAGGGCGGTTTCGCCGGCATCTGCTGGAACAAGGAGAAGGTGCCGAACGGCCTCGCCAGCGTCGACGACCTGTGGGACTCGGCGCTGAAGGGCCGCGTGGGGGTGCTGAGCGAGATGCGCGACACCATGGGTCTCATCATGCTGAGCCAGGGCACCGACATCACGGGCGAGTGGGGCGACGACGAGTTCGCCAACGCGATGGATGCGTTCACCCAGCAGGTCGAAGACGGCCAGATCCGCAACATCAAGGGCAACGCCTACCTGAACGACCTGCAGTCGGAAGACACCTACGCCGCCATCTGCTGGTCGGGCGACATCACGAGCCTCAACGCCACGGCGGGCGACAAGTGGCAGTTCGCGATCCCGGATGCGGGTGGAACACTCTGGAACGACACCTTCGTCGTGCCGATGGGCTCCGCCCACAAGGCCAACGCCGAGGCCGTCATGAACTACTACTACGAGCCCGAGGTCGCCGCCGAGCTGGCCGCCTGGGTGAACTACGTGACCCCGGTCGTCGGCGCCAAGGAGGCCATGGACGCCATCGATCCCGAGCTGGCCTCGAACCAGCTCATCTTCCCCGACGAGGAGACCCTCTCGACGGTGCACGTGTTCCGCACGCTCACCCCGCAGGAGGAGAACGACTACCAGGCGCAGTTCCAGAAGGTGCTGCTGGGCAGCTGATGGCCATCGCATCCTTCGCCGAGAGCGGCGCCGACCTCGAGCTGCGCGGAATCACCAAGCGGTTCCCGGGCTTCACCGCCATCGAAGAGCTCGACCTCACCATCCCGGCCGGCTCCTTCTTCGCCCTGCTGGGCCCCTCGGGGTGCGGCAAGACCACGACGCTGCGCCTGGTGGCGGGGCTCGAGGAGCCGACCGCGGGCAGCATCCTCATCGGCGGCTCCGACGTCACCGCCACGAAGCCGTTCCAGCGGCCCGTGAACACGGTGTTCCAGTCGTATGCGCTGTTCCCGCACATGTCGATCCTCGAGAACGTCGCGTTCGGGCTGAAGCGGCGCAAGATCGCGGATGCGACGGCCAAGGCCCACGAAGCGCTCAAGCTGGTCGAGCTCGACCACCTCGCCGCGCGTCGCCCGGCGCAGCTCTCGGGCGGTCAGCAGCAGCGCGTGGCACTCGCCCGTGCGGTGGTGAACCGCCCGGCCCTGCTGCTGCTCGACGAGCCGCTCGGCGCCCTCGACCTGAAGCTCCGCCGTCAGATGCAGCTCGAGCTGAAGACCATCCAGACCGAGGTGGGCCTCACTTTCCTCCACGTCACCCACGACCAGGAGGAGGCCATGACGATGGCCGACACCGTCGCCGTGATGAACAAGGGCCGCATCGAGCAGATGGGCGCCCCCGAGGAGCTCTACGAGCTGCCGCGCACGGCGTTCGTGGCGAACTTCCTCGGCCAGTCGAACCTGTTCACGGGCACGGTCGTGGGCTCCACCTCCGACCACGTCACCGTCGACGTGGGCGGTGTTCCGATCGTGGTGCCGCGTTCGCGCGCCGCCCGGCAGAGCGGTGACATCGCCATCGGCGTGCGGCCCGAGAAGGTCAGCCTGCTCACCGAGGCGCCGCCCCGCGAGGCCGGGCGCAACGTGCTCGGCCCTGGCCGGGTGACGGATGTGTCGTTCTCGGGCGTGAGCACCCAGTACCTCGTCGAGGTGCCGGGCATCGGCGAGCTCGTCGTGTTCGCCCAGAACATGGTGTTCGGGCCGGTCGTCTCGACCGGCGCCGAGGTGTGGCTGTCGTGGAACGCCGAGCACGGCTTCGGTCTCGACGACGACCCCGAGGCCGTTCCGCGCTTCGTCGCCGACGCCTCCACCGAGTCGATCGCCCTCCAGCGCCGCATAGCGCTCGAGGAAGAACTCGAGCAGGCGTAGGCGGCGAGCATGGCCTTCACCGCGTTCTCGGCCGCGCCCGCGGTCGAGCAAGCGCCGCGCAAACGCGGCGCCATCGCCCTGGTGCTGCTCCTGCCCGGCATCGCCTACCTGATGCTGTTCTTCCTGGCACCGCTCATCTCGCTGGTCATCACCTCGTTCCAGCAACCCGATCTCTACGGTGACATCGGCGACTACGTCCCCGGCTTCCAGTGGCAGAACTACGTCGACGCGGTGGGGGAGTACCTGCCCCTCATCCTTCGCGCCTTCGGCTTCGCGCTCGTCGCCACCGTGCTCGCCCTGGTCATCAGCTACCCCATCGCCTACCTCATCGGGGTGAAGGCCAGGCGCTTCCCGCTCGTGCAGAGCCTCCTGCTCACCCTGGTGATCGCGCCGTTCTTCATCAGCTTCCTGCTCCGCACCCTGGCCTGGAAGCAGATCATGTCCGACGAGGGCCCGATCGTGCAGTTGTTGAAGTCGGTGGCCATCCTGCCCTCCGACGGGCACCTCACCGGCACGGCGTTCTCGGTGATCTTCGGTCTCACCTACAACTTCATCCCGTTCATGACGCTGCCGCTCTACGCCACGCTCGAACGGCTCGACGTGCGCTACCTGGAGGCCGGGGCCGACCTCTACGCGAGCCCGTTCACGGTGTTCCGCAAGGTCACCATCCCGCTGTCGATGCCCGGCATCGTGTCGGGAACGCTGCTCACGTTCATCCCGGCCGCCGGCGACTACATCAATGCGAGCCGCGACTTCCTGGGCTCGTCGTCGACAGCCATGGTCGGCAACGCGATCGAGGCGAACTTCCTCGTGCTGCAGAACTACCCCATCGCCGCAGCGCTGTCGATCGTGCTGATGGCGGTCATCCTCATCATCGTCGGCGTCTACGTGCGCCGCTCCGGAACGGAGGAGCTGGTATGACGCGCGGCAAGGGCATCGGCCTCTGGGTCTACACGATCATCGCGCTCGTGTTCCTCCTCATCCCGATCCTCTACACCCTGGTGTTCTCGTTCAACGACTCGGGCAAGCTCAACATCGCCTGGCAGGGGTTCACCTTCGACAAGTGGACGACGGTCTGCAACACGCAGGGGCTCTGCGAGGCGTTCGCCAACAGCATCATCGTGGGGCTCACCGCGACGGTGCTTGCGACCGCCCTCGGCACGCTCATCGCGATCGCCCTCGTGCGCTACCGGTTCAGGGCCCGTTCGGCGATCAGCCTCCTGCTGTTCCTGCCGATGGCGACGCCCGAGGTGGTGCTGGGTGCGGGTCTCGCCGCGCAGTTCCTCACCGTCGGGGTGGAGAAGGGGCTCGGCACGATCATCCTCGCCCACACCATGTTCTGCATCAGCTTCGTGGTGGTGACCGTGAAGGCGCGCGTGGCCTCGCTCGACCCGGCGCTCGAAGAGGCGGGGCGCGACCTGTACGGATCGCCGTCGCAGGTGTTCTGGCGCATCACCTTCCCGCTGCTCGTGCCCGGCATCGCCGCAGCCGCCCTGCTGTCGTTCGCGCTCAGCTTCGACGACTTCATCATCACGAACTTCAACTCCGGTTCGGTCGACACCTTCCCGAAGTTCATCTACATCGCCGCCGCCCGCGGCATCCCCGCCCAAGTCAACGTCATCGCCTCCGCCGTCTTCCTGCTCGCGATCGTCATCGTGATCGTCGTGCAGGTCACCCGCGCCGCCCGCCAGAAGCGCCTGGCCCGCCAGAGCGGCTAGTCGCCCCGCCCACCCGCGCCGCGCCCGCCGAGCGGATGTCCGCCCTCGGCGGACACGGTGGAGGGTGAGAGCTCTCCGTGGTCGACTTGTCGCATGCGAGTGCTGGTGCTGGGCGGAACAGGATGGCTGGGGCGGGCGATCGTCGCAGAGCTGCTGACGAGAGGCGCCGAGGTCACCTGTCTGGCGCGAGGAGTGTCGGGCGCCGTGCCCGCAGGTGCGCAGCTCATCCGCTCGGACCGCCGGTCGGGCGACGCCTACGAGCAGGTACGCGGAGCGTGGGACGAGGTGATCGAGCTCTCCTCCGAGCGTGGCCTCGTCGAGCCTGCGTTGACCGCGCTGGCAGGAGGGGCGGCGCACTGGACCCTCGTGTCCTCCGTGTCGGTCTACGCCCGCAACGACGAACCCGGTGCCGACGAGTCCGCTGCGGTCGTGGAGCCCACGGATCCGGCCCGGTACGCCGATGCGAAGGTGCACGCCGAGCGCGTCACGAGTGACCGCCTCGCCAAGCGGCTCACCGTCGTCCGCCCTGGCCTCATCGTCGGAGCGGGGGACCCGAGCGACCGGTTCGGGTACTGGCCGGCGCGCCTGAGTCGGGGTGGCCGGGTCATCACACCGACGACCCGGGGTCGGTTCGTGCAGGTCATCGACGTCGTCGATCTCGCGGCATGGATCGCGCGTGCGGCTCGGACGCGTCACTCGGGTGTCGTCAACGCGGTCGGCGAGCCGATGCCGATGCGCGACTTCTTCGATGGTGTCGCCTCGACCGTCGGGAGCGATGCAGAGATGGTGGCGGTCGACGACGCCACACTGCTGGCGCACGACGTGCGGTACTGGGCGGGCCCCCGCTCGCTCCCGCTGTGGCTGCCCTCGACCGACACGGCTTTCGCGCAGCGCGGCGGCGCGGCGTTCCAGAAGTCAGGCGGCCGCACGCGGCCGTTCGCGCTCACGGTGAAGGATGTCGCCGACGATGAGCGCGCGCGGGGTGTCTCGCGCCCACGACGGTCGGGCCTCACCCGTTCCGAGGAGGAGGCGCTGCTCGTCCGGGTGAGGTGAGCGGCCTCGAGCGGCCGGTGCCGCAGGCACCCGCGGCAGGGCTCAGACGGTGGTGCGTATGGTGCCGACGACGTCGGCACCGCCGTGGACGGCGAGGTCGAGGTCGGGCACCAGCGACTCCACCTGCTGCGCGGTGAGAGCGCCGTGGCGGGCGAGAAGGGTGAGGGCGACGAGCGAGGCGGCGCGGAGGCTGCCGTCGAGCATCTTCACGGCGACCGAGGAGCCGTCGGGTGTCGCCATCACCATGACGCCCTCGGCGCCGAGCTTCGCGACCACGCCGAGGCGGTCGATCACGACGGAGTTCGCGCGGCCGGGGCCGTCGATGGCCCAGCCGTTCGCGAGGACGCTGTCGGTGAGCTGCTTCGCGGGCCCCTCCGTGGCACGCCGGATGCGCCCGATTCCCTGCGCGAGCGCCACCAGCGACATCGCGTGAACCGGCGCACCGCATCCGTCGACCCCCGAGTGCACGATCGGCTCACCGGTCTCCCGCTCGACCGTCGAGACGATGCGCTGCTGCAGCGGATGCGCGGGGTCGAGGTAGCTCGCGGTGTCCCATCCGTTCTCGACGCAGGCGAGCAGCATGGCCGCGTGCTTGCCGGAGCAGTTCATGAACACGCGCTGCTTGTGCCCGTGCGCGCGCACGAGTTCGTCGCGAGCACCCGAGTCGCCCGGCCAGTCGGGCGGGCAGCCGAGCGCGTCGGCTCCGAGGCCCGCCCGGGTGAGGATCGACTCGACGACCTCGACGTGGCGCGCGGTCGCGGCGTGGCTCGCCGTGGCCAGAACGGTCTGCACGGGGTCGAGCTCGACCCCGGCCTCGAGCACGGTGAGCGCCTGGAACGGCTTCATGCACGACCGGGGGTACACCGGCGACTCCGGGGAGCCGAGGCGCGCCGCGACCGCACCCGTGGCGTCGAGCAGCACGGCCGAGCCGATGTGCCGTGACTCCACGAAGCCGCTGCGCTCGAGCACCGCCAGCTCGACGCTCTCGCCGACGCCGGCGGTGCCGGGGGTCTCGCCCGTCACGCTCACGCTCCGAGCTGCGCGAAGGCCTCCTCGATCACCGCGAGGGCGTCGTGGAGCAGCTCGTCGCTGATGGCGAGGCTGGGCAGGAAGCGCAGCACGTTGCCGTAGGTTCCCGCGTTGAGCAGCAGCACGCCGTGCTGGGCGGCGTAGGCGACGACGGCGCTCACGGCCTCGGCGTTCGGTGCCTTCGTGGTGGCGGCGGTGCCGGGCTGCACGAGCTCGATGGCCACCATCGCGCCGATGCCGCGGATCTCGCCGACGATGTCGTAGCGGTCGGCGAGCTTCTGCAGCCCCTCGACGAGCACCCGCTCGATGCGCTGGGCCGACTCGAAGCCCTCGCCCGTCTCGAGCTGCTCGAACACGGCGATCGCCGCAGCAGCCGCCACCGGGTTGCCACCGAAGGTGCCGCCGAGGCCGCCGGGCTGCGCCGAGTCCATGATCTCGGCGCGACCCGTCACACCGGCCAGCGGCAGACCGCCCGCGATGCCCTTGGCGCTCAGCACCACGTCGGGCACCAGCCCGAAGTGCTCGCTGGCGAACCAGGCACCGGTGCGGGCCATGCCGCTCTGGATTTCGTCGGCGATGAACACGATGCCCTCGGCCGTGCACCACTCGTGCAATGCGGGCAGGTAGCCCTCGGCGGGCACGACGAAGCCGCCCTCACCCTGGATGGGTTCCACGACGAGGCAGGCGAGGTCGGATGCGCCGACCGTCTTCTCGAGGTACGCGATGGTGCGTGCGGCGGCCTCGGCGCCCGACAGGCCGTCGTGGTAGGGGTAGGAGTTCGGGGCGCGGTACACGTCGCCGGCGAAGGGGCCGAACCCGGTGGCGTAGGGCGCCGCCTTGAAGTTCATGGCCATGGTGAGGTTGGTGCGGCCGTGGTACGCGTGCTCGAGCACGGCGACCCCCGCACGGCGGGTGTGCTTGCGCGCGATCTTCACCGCGTTCTCCACCGCCTCGGCGCCCGAGTTCACGAGCACCGTGCGCTTGGCGAAGTCGCCTGGGGTGTGCTCGGCGAGGAGCTCGGCGACCCGCACGTACTCCTCGTAGGGGGTGATGGTGAACAGGGTGTGGGTGACGTCGCCGAGCTGCTCGGCGGCCGCGGCGACCACGGCGGCGTCGGTGTGGCCGATGGTGGTGACGCCGATGCCGGCGCCCAGGTCGATGAACTGGTTGCCGTCGACGTCGACGATGATGGCGCCGTGCGCCTTCTGGATGTAGACGGGAAGCGCGCTCGACACCCCCGGCGGCACGACGGCGAGGCGTCGGCGCTGCAGCTCCTCCGACTTCGGACCGGGGATCGCGGTGACGATCTTCCGCTCCTGAGGAACCGAGAGAAGCTGGGCGTCGAGGGTGTCAGTCATAGTGCTCCAAGTCTAGATCGGCACGTTGAGCGGTCACGGCTAGCATGGCCGTGTGAATCGTGAGCATCACTACAGGGTGGATGTGGCCTGGCTCGGCAATCGGGGAACGGGCACCAGCGGCTACCGCGACTACGGCCGCACCAGCGAGGTGACGGCGGCCGGCAAGCATCCGATCGACGCCTCGGCCGACCGCACCTTCCACGGCGAGGCCGACCGTTGGAACCCCGAGGAGTTCCTGCTGGCAGCGCTCGCCGAGTGCCACATGCTCTCGTTCCTGCACGTCGCGGTCAAGCACGGCGTCGTGGTCACCGACTACCGCGACGAGGCCGAGGGCACGATGGAGCAGCAGGGCGACGGCGGTCGCTTCACCTCGGTGACGCTCCGGCCCGTCGTCACGACGGCGGCACCGGTCGACCCCGAGGAGTTCGCCGCGATGCACCACGAGGCGAGCGAGGTGTGCTTCATCGCGAACTCAGTGAACTTCCCCGTGCGTCATGAGCCCACCGCGGTGGTCGATGCCGGCTGACCCGGCCGCTCAGCCGGTCGAGCTGTTCGTGACCGGCCGCACCCTGCGCGGCTCGCTCGGCGAGGCGTTCCGGCTCGACGCGATCGCGCGTTTCGAACAGACGCACGGCGACTCGGATGCGCCCCTCCACGTCGCACTCGGCCGCACGGTCGAGCTCACGGCGGCCGCGGTGACCCGAGCCGGCCCGGTGCGTCTCGAGGTGGGCGTCGCCGACCCGGCGTTCCGGTCGTTCCTCGACCCCGAGGCGGGCCGGAGCCGGGCCGCTGTCGAGGGCGAACGGAGGGTCACCGTCGAGCTCGACGCCCTCGCGGGCATCCGCCCCCTCGCGGGCCCGCCCGGGGTCGACACCTCGCGTCATGCCGTGGTGCGGGTGGAGACGACCGCGCGGCTCGAGCTCCGCATCACCGTGGTCCCTCCGGTCTGAGTCCCTCCGGCCTGAGCGCCTCCAGCCCGACCACCTCCGGCCCGAGCGCCTCCAGCCGCGCCCGCGCCTCGAGCGCCATCGTCGCGCTCAGCTGGGTCGAGAGGAAGGTGATGGTGGGTGCGGGCTCGCCCCACACGTCACCCGCGCGGAGACCCCGGGTGGCGCGCAGGCCCGACCAGAGCGCATCCGTCGTCTCCCGCAGAAAGCCCGCGAGCATCCGTCGTGCTTCGGAGTCGCCCGGCAGCACGTGCACAAGTTCGCCGAGGTAACGCACGAGCACGCCCTTGAACAGCCCCACGTCGCCGCCGGCCCGCTCGTCGAAGCGCGAGTTCTCCGAGACGATCACACCCGTCGGCGCGAGGCGGGCCACCGCGGCCTCCGCCGTGCGCACCGCTGCATCGAGCAGTTCGGCGCGGCCGGAGCCGCGGTACCGCTCGACGAGTGCCCCGACGTAGAGCCCCTGGCAGTAGCTGAAGACCCAGTCGGTGTCGATCGCGCCGTCGCCCCGGCGGTTCACGCCGTCGAAGACGAGCCCGCTGCCGGGGTCGACGATCCCCGCGTCGTCGAACCAGCGGAGGGTCGCTGCGGCGGAGTCGGTGAACTCGCGCGCGCCGGTCACAGCGCCGAGCCGTGACGAGAGGAGGGCGAAGGTGCCGTTCGTCGGGGCGTTCTTGTACTGCGGTTGCTGCACCCGCCACGGCACGCCGGCCGTGCCCGAGGCCTGCTGTCCGGAGCGCTCGATGCGCCGCCACAGAGCGATCGCGTCGTCGAGGCAGCGCGCGTCGCCGGAAGCCTGGTGCAGGCGGAGCAGCGCGATGCCGAGCCACCCCATGTCGTCGAAGTAGTCGTTGAACAGCCCCCGGTTGCGGAGGAGGAGCGCGTCGCGCACACGCAGCGCGCCGGCGAGCCACCGCGCGTCGCCTGTGCGCTCGAAGGCGTCGACCCGCACCTCGATGAGGTGGGCGCGCCACCAGTAGTTGAGCGTCGCCGCCTCGCGCAGGCGGAACGGCGCCGTGTTGCGCCACCCCGGCCAGAGCGCCCGCGGGCCGAACAGACTGGTGAGGGCGTGCTGTGCGGCGTCGGTCCGCGAGTCCCATTCCGCCGCGTCGCCCGCCGTCACCGTCATGCTCAGAGGATAGACGGGTGTCGCCAACAGCCCGCCGATGCACTTGACTTGGCGCATGGCACCACCGAGCAGCCCCCAGCAGCGACTCGTGCTGGCCGTCGCCATCCTCTCGGCGTTCGTCTCGTTCCTCGACGCGACGGTCATCAACGTGGCACTGCCCGCCATCAGCCGCGAGCTCGGCGGCGAGCTGTCGTCGCAGCAGTGGGTGGTCGACGCCTACCTGCTCACGCTCGGCTCGGTCATCCTGCTCGCGGGCTCCCTCTCCGACGTGTTCGGCCGCAAGAAGGTGCTGCTGGTGGGGCTCATCGGTTTCGGCGTCACGTCTCTCCTGTGCGCCTTCGCGCCCACGATCGAGTTCCTCATCGTGTCGCGCGGGCTGCAGGGCATCGCGGGGGCGCTGCTCGTGCCGAGCTCGCTCGCCCTCATCCTCGCCACCTTCTCCGGCCCGCCGCAGGCGCGGGCGATCGGCACCTGGACGGCGTTCACCAGCGTCGCGAACATCGCCGGCCCCATCCTCGGCGGAGTGCTCGTCGACCAGCTCTCCTGGCGACTCGTGTTCGGCATCAACGTGCTGCCGATCGTGGTCACCGTCGTGTTGCTGTCGAGACTCGACTCCGACGCGCACCACGCGCCGGGGGCGCGGGTCGACGTGCTGGGCGCGGTGCTCGGGGTGGTCGGCCTGGGCCTTCCGGTGTTCGCCCTCATCGAGCAGGTGAACTTCGGATGGTCGTCGCCGGTCGTGTTCGTCCCCCTGGTCGTCGGGGTGGTCGCCCTGGTGCTGTTCGTCGTGCACGAGCGCCGGGCGTCGCAGCCGATGCTGCCGCTGTCGCTGTTCCGGGTGCGCAACTTCTCGGTGGGCAACGTCTCGACCTTCCTCATCTACGGAGCGCTCTCGCTCGGCTTCTTCAGCGTCGCCGTGTTCCTGCAGCAGGTGGCCGGATACAGCGCCACCGAGGCAGGGTTCGCGATGATTCCCACGAGCATCCTGCTCATCGGGCTGTCGAGCCTGTTCGGCAGGCTGAGCGGGCGGCTGGGGCCGCGCCTGTTCATGACCGTCGGCCCGCTGCTGGGGGGCGGCGGCTTCCTCCTCATGCTGCGCTTCGACGACAGCGCCGACTACCTCACGCAGGTGCTCCCGGCCGTCGTCGTGTTCGGCCTCGGCATGGCCATCACGGTGGCACCGCTCACGAGCGCCATCCTCGGCGCCATCGAGCCGGCCCGCTCGGGCATCGCCTCCGCCGTCAACAACGCGGTCTCCCGGGTGGCGGGCCTCATCTCGGTGGCGCTCGCGAGCGTGGTTGCCGGCTCGGTCGTGCTCGACCTGGCCGGCTTCCACCGGGTGGTGCTCGTGACAGCGGTATTCTTCGTGGCGGGCGCTCTGGTTTCCTTCGCGGGCATCCGCAACCCCGCCCCGCCCTCCCAGGCTGCGGTCAGCTAGCTGCAAGGGGTGTCGACCAGACTGAATCGATCCCCCCGACTCTCACGAAGAGGAACCATGCGCAGAATCCCTGCACTCGCCGTCGCGGTCGCCGCCGCCTCCCTGCTGCTGGCCGGCTGCTCGTCGAACGACGCCGCCGGCCCCACCGACAGCTCCACCGGCGCCGCCGACTCGAGCGCCTGCGCCACCGACGGCAGCGCGTCGAAGGCGGTGACGGTGACGGGCGACTTCGGTGCCGCACCCACGACGAGCTTCCAGGGGCCGCTCACCGTCGACTCCACCGAGCGCACCGTGGTGAGCGAGGGCGACGGCGAGACCCTCGAGACCGGGTCGCTGGCCACCATCGACTTCACCATCTACAACGGCACGACGGGCGACAAGGCGTTCTCCACCCTCGACGAGGGCGGCACGCAGCTGCAGCTCACCGTCGACGCCACGCAGTACATCCCTGGCATCGTGCAGGCAGTGAACTGCGCCACCGTGGGCTCGCGCGTCGTCGCCGTCATCCCGCCCGCCGACGCCTTCGGCGACACCGGCAACCAGTCGCTAGGCATCGGCGCCGACGACTCCATGGTGATGGTCGCCGACATCGAGGCGATCGTGCCCACCCGCGCCGACGGCGCCGACCAGCCCGCGCAAGACGGCTTCCCGACGGTCACCCTCGACGACTCGGGCGCTCCCACCGTGTCGATCCCCTCGACGGATGCTCCTGCCGAGCTGAAGACCGAGGTGCTGAAGAAGGGCGACGGCCCGGTCGTCGGCGACGGCGACAGCGTCACCGTGCAGTACCAGGGCGTCATCTGGAACACCGGCCAAGTGTTCGACCAGAGCTGGGGTCAGGGCGGGCCGCGCACCTTCCAGACCACGGGAGTCGTCAAGGGCTTCGCCGCGGCCATGATCGGTCAGACGGTCGGCTCGCAGGTGCTCGTCATCATCCCGCCCGACCAGGGCTACGGTTCGGAGGGCAACTCGGCGGCCGGCATCTCGGGCACCGACACCCTCGTGTTCGTCATCGACATCCTGGCCACCGCCTCCGCGTAGCCCGAGCCCCCGGGATCGGGCGGCGTGGGAGGATGGGGGCGTGCGACGCGTCATCATCCTCGGCTCCACCGGTTCCATCGGCGTTCAGGCGCTCGACGTCATCAGGGCGAACCCCGAGACGTTCGAGGTGGTGGGGCTCGTCGCGGGCAGCAACCGCGAGGCGCTCGACGCTCAGGCGGCGGAGTTCGGTGTCGCCGACACCGGCCTCGGCGAGGTCGAGGCCGAGCAGCTGGTGCGCGACGTCGAGGCCGACGTGGTGCTGAACGGCATCACCGGCTCGGTCGGGCTCGGCCCCACCCTCGCCGCGCTCGAGGCGGGCCGCGTGCTCGCGCTCGCCAACAAGGAGAGCCTCATCGTCGGCGGCGAGCTCGTCAAGGGGATCGCCCGTCCCGGGCAGATCGTCCCCGTCGACTCCGAGCACTCCGCCATCGCCCAGGCACTCCGCTCGGGTAGCGGGAGCGAGGTGTCGCGGCTCGTGCTCACTGCATCCGGAGGCCCTTTCCGCGGCCGAAGCCGTGCCGAGATGGCGTCGGTGACCCCGCGCGAGGCGCTGGCGCACCCCACCTGGGACATGGGCCTCGTGGTCACGACGAACTCGGCGACCCTGGTGAACAAGGGTCTCGAGGTGATCGAGGCGCACCTGCTGTTCGACGTGCCGTTCTCCGACATCGAGGTCACCGTGCATCCGCAGTCGGTGGTGCACTCGATGGTCGAGTTCGTCGACGGGTCGACCATCGCGCAGGCCTCGCCTCCCGACATGCGGCTCCCCATCGCCCTCGGCATCAACTGGCCGGCGCGCGTGGCCGGCGTCGGGGCCCCTCTCGACTGGACCGCCTCCCACAGCTGGACCTTCGAGCCGCTCGACGACGTGGCCTTCCCCGCCGTCGAGCTCGCCAAGAAGGTCGGGCGCGCGGGAGGCAGCTACCCCGCCGTGTTCAACGCGGCGAACGAGCAGGCGGTCGCGGCGTTCCACGCCGGGCGCATCGGTTTTCTCGACATCGTCGACACCGTGGCGCGGGTGGTCGACCTCCACGAGATGCCGTCGGAGGAGATCACCCGTGAGTCGCTCGCCGAGACCGAGCTGTGGGCGCGGGCGACCGCCGACCGGCTGATCGCGGCGGCCTGACGCGTTCTTGCCGAGTGCACACGCGGCGCCCAGCGTACGGTCAGCGCGGTGTCCGGGGCCCGGGGTAGTGTCCTCGTGTGGAAACGGTCCTGCAGTTCATCCTCGGCGTGCTCATCGTCGCCGTGGGAGTCGCCATCTCGATCGGGCTGCACGAGGTCGGCCACCTGGTGCCCGCCAAGCTCTTCGGCATCAAGGTCACCCAGTACATGATCGGCTTCGGGCCGACCGTCTTCTCCCGCCGCCGCGGTGAGACGGAGTACGGCCTGAAGGCCATCCCGCTCGGCGGCTACGTCTCGATGATCGGCATGTTCCCGCCGCGCGGGGCGGGCGGCAAGGCGAGGGCGAACAGCACCGGGTTCTTTCAATCGATGGTGCAGGATGCACGCGACCAGTCCCAGGAGTCGATCGGCGACGACGACGACCGGGCCTTCTACCGCAAGCCGGTGTGGCAGCGCATCATCGTGATGCTCGGCGGCCCGTTCATGAATCTCGTGCTCGCCGTGGTGTTCTTCTCGATCGTCATCGTGGGCTTCGGCACCCTGCAGACCTCCACGACGGTCGGCAGCGTCTCGGCCTGCGTGCTGCCCGCCACGAGCGACCGGCAGAGCTGCGAGGCGGGCGATCAGGAGTCGCCCGGGGCGGCGGCGGGTCTGAAGCCCGGCGACAAGCTGGTGAGCCTCGACGGGGTGGCCATCACCTCGTGGGCCCAGTCGACCGACATCATCCGGGAGTCGTCGGGCGAGGCGCTCCCGCTCGTGGTCGAGCGCGACGGCGAGCAGGTGGCGCTCACTGTCACCCCGCTGCTCACCGAGCGCTACGTCACCGACGACAAGGGCGAGGTCGTGAAGAACGCCGACGGCAGCTCGAAGACCCAGGAGGTGGGTTTCGTGGGCATCGGCGCCGCGCAAGAGCTGGTGCCGCAGCCCATCACCGCCGTTCTGCCCATGGTGGGGGAGAACATCGCCGGTACGGCGGGCATCGTGCTCAACCTGCCGCAGCGGCTGTACGACGTGGCGCAGGCAGCGTTCGGGTCGGAGGAGCGCGACATCAACGGCCCCATCAGCGTGGTCGGTGTCGGCAGGGTCGCGGGCGAGATCGCCTCCCTCGATTCCATCTCGATCGAGTCGAAGGCGGCGAGCCTGCTCGGCCTCCTGGGCTCGCTCAACATCGCGCTGTTCGTCATCAACCTGGTGCCGCTCACCCCGCTCGACGGCGGGCACGTGGTCTCGGCGCTGTGGGAGGGCATCCGCCGGTTCTTCGCGAAACTGTTCGGTCGCCGCGACCCGGGGCCGGTCGACGCGGCGAAGCTCATGCCGCTCACCTTCGCGGTGGTCATCCTGTTCGGGGGCATGACGGCGCTGCTGGTGTACGCCGACATCGTGAAACCCGTCAATATTTTCGGCTGATGCCGGCCGGTCGGTGCGGAGCACCGAACATCTTCGGTTGACGCCTCCCGTTCAGAGAGCGGTTCTAGACTGAATCCGTGCCAGCTATCAACCTGGGGATGCCCAAGCCCCCGCCCGAGACCCTCGCCCCCCGCCGCAAGTCGCGGCAGATCAAGGTGGGCAAAGTGCTGGTCGGCGGCGACGCCCCCGTGAGCGTGCAGTCGATGACCACGACGCCCACCCCGAACATCAACGCGACCCTTCAGCAGATCGCCGAGCTCACCGCATCCGGCTGCGACATCGTGCGCGTCGCCGTGCCCTCGCGCGACGACGCCGAGGCGCTGCCGATCATCGCGAAGAAGTCGCAGATCCCCGTGATCGCCGACATCCACTTCCAGCCGAACTACGTCTACGCGGCCATCGACGCCGGGTGCGCCGGCGTGCGCGTGAACCCGGGCAACATCCGGAAGTTCGACGACCAGGTGGGCAAGATCGCCGCTGCTGCGAAGGCGGCGGGAGTCTCCATCCGCATCGGTGTGAACGCGGGATCGCTCGACCCGCGGCTGCTCGAGAAGTACGGCAAGGCGACCCCGGAGGCGCTCATGGAGAGCGCGATCTGGGAGGCGTCGCTGTTCGAGGAGCACGACTTCCACGACTTCAAGATCTCGGTGAAGCACAACGACCCCATCGTGATGGTGAAGGCCTACCGCCTGCTCGCCGAGCGCGGCGACTGGCCGCTGCACCTCGGTGTCACCGAGGCCGGCCCGGCGTTCCAGGGCACCATCAAGAGCGCGACGGCCTTCGGCATCCTGCTCGCAGAGGGCATCGGCGACACCATCCGCGTGTCGCTGTCGGCCCCGCCGGCCGAGGAGGTGAAGGTGGGTCTGCAGATCCTGCAGTCGCTCAACCTCCGTGAGCGCAAGCTCGAGATCGTGTCGTGCCCGTCGTGCGGGCGCGCCCAGGTCGACGTGTACACGCTCGCCAACCAGGTCACCGACGGGCTCGAAGGCATGAGCGTGCCGCTGCGCGTCGCCGTGATGGGGTGCGTCGTGAACGGCCCTGGTGAGGCGCGCGAGGCCGACCTCGGTGTGGCCTCGGGCAACGGCAAGGGCCAGATCTTCGTGAAGGGCGAGGTCATCAAGACCGTGCCCGAGGCCGACATCGTCGCCACCCTCATCGAGGAGGCCAACCGCCTCGCCGCCGAGATGCCCTCCGACGCCGTCGGCACCCCCCAGGTCGTCACCGCGTAGCGCGCCGCGCTGGCGCCCCCGCGTAGCGCGCACGCGCTGCGTTCGCACCTCTGCGCCCCCGCGCCGTGCGCAGTGCCCGCCCCGCCACGCGCGCCGCGCGACTGGTATGAGAATCATGTGCTCGAGCTCACCTGGGGCTCGGTGTGCTGATTCTCATACCATTCGAACGCGCAGTGCGGGTCGTGCCCGCGCGCTTCCCGACGCAGACGCTCAGGCGCGTGTGCTGGGCGCCAAGGGCACCCCGACGCGACCGTGAACGAATGGTATGAGAATCGCGCGCTCGAGCTCTCCTGGAGCTCGGTGTGCCAATTCTCATACCGGTCGAACGTGTCGGGCGCGCCAGAGGTGCTCGTCGGCTCGCACCAGTGCGAGCACGACACGTTCGCACTCAGCCCAGTCGCGGGTGACCTGACGGTAGCTGAAGCGCAGTTCGCGAAACCCCTGGGCCGCGAGGGCGCGACTGCGCCGCCGGTCTTCCTCGAAGTCGGCCGGCCGGGAGTGCCACTCCCAGCCGTCGAGCTCAAGCACGAGCCGGTCGCCGAGCAGGAGGTCGACGCGCCCCACCTCGGGCACCCGAACCTGGGTGCGCAGACGCACGCCACGGCCGCGGAGCGCGAGCCGCGCCTTCGTCTCCAACCCGGACTGAGCAGCACCGTCGACCACACCAGCGTAGGCCCGGTACTTCGCGGGCAGGGGAGCGAGCACGTCGTCGAGTTGAGCCTGAGTGATCAGGTGGCGGTTGAGAGCCGAGTCGAGCGAGGCGACCGCATCGAAGCGGGGCTGACACACGACGGCGAGCGCGAGCGCCGTGGAGAGGTCGTCCGCGGCGCAGGTTCGCGCCGCCACGCCCGGCCATGCGGGCCGGTGCACGTGCACGGCGTGGTCGGCCGACAGCGGCAGCTTCCTGTCGAACGGCGACCTCACCCGGCCGACATGGGGGAGGACGCGGACATGCAGACGGCGATCGTGGGCGCACCAGATTCCGTGACGACGCAGAATGGAGGTGCAGCTCAGGGTTCCTCCGACACGCACCGCCCCGACGAGTTCGCGGTCGGCAGCGGGGAGACAGACCCACCCCTGTCTCACGCGAGTCACCTCACCTCGGCGGACGGCGTTTCCTACGTCGCGTGAGGAGACGCCGTGCTCGAGGGCAAGGGTGCCGAGCGAGGCGATACCGCCCAGCGAGGCAACAGCATCGAGCAGGAGCATCGCCCCATCATTGATCCCGAGGGCACGACGAGACACGTTGCACGCTCGACTGTGGAGAAGGCTGCTCCTGTGCAGGAGCGGCCCGAGGCGCGGGATATCGTGGGGGGATGGTGCACTACTTCGATGACCTCGAGGTCGGCCAGGTGTTCGTGAGCCCGGGCAAGACCGTCACCGAGACCGACGTCGTGATGTTCGCGGCCCTCACGAACGACAACAACCCGGTGCACACCGACATCGAGTTCGCTGCGGGCACCCGCTACGGGCAGCGCGTCGTGCACGGCCTCTTCGGAACCTCGCTCAGCCTCGGGCTCATCGCTCGCACGGGCGTGTTCGAGGGCAGCGCCGTCGCCCTCCTCGGCATCGACGCCTGGCGCTTCGTGGGTCCGGTGTTCATCGGCGACACCCTCACCTGCACCGTCGAGATCGTCGGTACCCGCCTCACCTCGAAGGGCGACACCGGGGTCGTCGAGCGACTCGTCTCGCTGCACAACCAGCGTGGGGAGCTCGTGCAGCAGGGCAGGCTCGACCTCCTCGTGCTCACCCGTTCCGCCGCCGTCTGAGCGCAGGGATGCACGCCCGCCCGGGTGGAACGAGCAGATCTCGAACCCGCCACCGCATCCGGCGACTGGCGTGGAGGCACCCCGAACCCGCGACCCGGCACCCGTCACAGACGAAAGGACGACAACCATGAACGCCGCCCGATCAGACGAGGGAGGCTTCTCCGCCGAGGAGCGCCGAGCCATGAAGGAGCGCGCCGCCGAGCTCAAGGCCGAGGCACGCAAGGGCAAGGCCGCCGAGAAGGCTGCGGCCGACGCCGAGGCCCAGGCGGAGAAGATCGCGGCGATGGATGCGGGTGACCGCGCGCTGGCCGAGCGGCTCCGCGCGATCGTCGCGGAGGCCGCGCCGGAGCTGCTTCCGAAGCTCTACTACGGCCAGCCCGGGTGGTCGCGTGACGGCAAGGTCGTGGTGTTCTTCCGCAGCGGCGTGGGGGACAAGGAGCGCTACTCCACGCTGGGGTTCAGTTCAGCTGCGGCCCTCGACGACCCCAGCGGTCTCTGGGAGACGGCCTTCGCGATCACCCGCATCGACGACGCGACGGCGGACCGCATCGCGGCGCTCGTCGCGAGAGCCGCCGGCTGACCGGCTCACGCGATCGTGGTGCGCCCGTGCTGCTCGTCGTGCTCGAGCGACTTGTGCTCGAGGAAGGTGCACAACGCCGCGGTGATGGCGAGTTCGGCGTTGAGGGTGAGCAGTTCCTGCGGGCTCAGCACGACCTCTCTCTCGAGGGCGCCGATGGTGATCTCCCAGTGCGGGTCGCCGATCGCGACGGGCTGCATGTAGACATCGTTCGCGACGCTCTCGAGACGCACGACGACGAGGCCCGTGTCGGAGCCGTCCGATCCGTCTTGCGCGATCACCTCGAGGGCGCCGGAGACCTGATGGCCCTCGGTTCGGAACTGGCGCACCCACTCCTCGAGCAGAGCCTTCGTCCGATACGACATAGACCGAACGATACGCGGTCGGCCTGTCAACCCTGGCACCTTGACTTCCCGGAGATCGTGTGCAACGCGGTATTTTGTACCCAGCACAGAAGAGAGGAGCAGAAGCGGGATGGGAACGCTGTTCTACGGAGGCGATGCGCGTTTCGAGTTGTCCGATCGGTTGCTTGCCCACCTCCAGGCCGTCATCGGCATGAAGCTGCGGCGCAACGAGAGCTTCTTCCTCTCCTGGGTCATCCCGCCCGAGGAAGGCAACGGACGAAACGCCATCTGGGTCGACAACGGGGTGCCGATCCGTTTTCGTTACGAGGGGTCGCGCCCGCCGCGCATCAACCGGGAGTGGGCCGAGACGCTCGCGCTCTCGGCCAACACGAACTTCGGTCTCGTCGTGACCGACGAGACCATCGAGGCCGACGCGCACGGCGGACACGAGCTGCAGTGAATCGCAGCCCGGGCCCCGACGCAGCGCCGCGGCCCGGGCTCGCGCCCCTTCAGCTCGAGAGGTTCTCCCGAAGCGTCCTCCCCGCGTACCGCGGCGCCAGGGCCCCCCGCCGTCGCAGCTCCGGCACGAGCAGCTCCGACAGGTCGCCGTACCCCGAGGGCGCCGCGAGCGGGCTCGCGAACATGTAGCCGCCCCGGCTGCCCGTGGCCGCGAAGTTCTCCTCCAGCGCGTCGGCCACCTCGCTCGCGGTGCCGCACAGGGTGTGGTCGAGCCCGGTGGCGTGCCGCCAGCCGTGCTCGAACAGCTCGTCGCGGGTGAGCGACGCCGAGCCGCCGAGCTCGCCCACGAGCGCGCCGACGAACCCGCCCTGTGCTCCGTTCACGCGGGTGATCTCGGCCACCAGCTCGTCGAGAGTGAAACGCTCGGGCAGCGTCGAGAAGTCGAACCCCACGTTGTGCGACAGGAACGCCCCCACCGCCTCCGGGTGCCAGAACGCCGCGACCTCGTCGCGCCGCTCGGCGGCCTCGCGGGCGCTCCGCCCCACGATGGCCTGCGTCGCCCACAGGATGCCGACGGCCGACGGGTCGCGCCCCGCGCCGAGGAGAGCTGCGTCCAGGGCCGCGCGGTGCCGCTGCTGGCCGGCGACGCTCCCGCCGAACCCGAACACCAGCTCTACGAACTCGGCCGAGGTCGCGATGCCCTTCGGCGAGTTGCCCGCCTGCACGAGCACCGGCCACCCCTGCGGGCTCGGCGCGCTCGCGAGCGGCCCCTTCACCCGGAAGTGCGTGCCCACGTGGTCGATCGGATGCACGAGCGCCGCGTCCGCGTACCGTCCCGTCGAGCGGTCGGCGACGATCGCCTCCGCGGGCACCGAGGCCCAGAGCGCCCGGCACACCGCCATGAACTCGCTCATGCGGTCGTAGCGCTCGTCGTGGTCCATGCGCTCGGCGAAGCCGTAGTTCGCGGCGTCGGCGCCCCGCGCCGAGGCCACCACGTTGAAGGCGAGCCGGCCGCCGGTGACGTGGTCGAGCGAGTTGAGCAGCCTGGCCACGGTGAACGGATGCGCGAAGGTCGACGAGTAGGTCAGCCCGAACCCGATGTGCTCGGTCACCGCCGCCATCGAGGCGACCACCGGGCCCATGTCGTGCCGTGGCCATTGGATTCCCCACTCGACCGCCGCATCCATCGACCCTCGCCAGGTGTCGGGGATGCCGCTGCCGTCGCCGAAGAAGAGCAGGTCGACGCCGGCCCGCTCCGCCGTGCGGGCGATCTCCTGATAGATGCGCACGTCGGGGAACGGTGCGCCCACCCAGGAGCCGGGCCGCGCCCAGCGACCCTCGGTGTGGGCGAAGGAGAGGTCGAAGGCGGTGTGCATGCCGCTCACGAGGCGACCTCCGCCGAGCCGGAGCCGGTGCCCGTGCCGGAGCCGAAGCCGGTGCCCGAGCCGAGCCCAATGGCTGCCCAGAGCCCCTCGATCTCCTCGGCCGAGCGCACGTCGGCGCTGTTGAGGGCCATGTTCGCGAGCGCCGACTCGTGCAGCTCGGCGGTGTAGGCGGCCGTGGCGTCACGGGCGACGACGACGGGGTAGTCGTGCTGCGCCGCATCCGTCACCGTGGCGAGCACGCAGCACTCGGTGGTGAGACCGGTGACGGCGAGCCAGCCGGTGCCGAGCTCGTCGAGCACCGCCGCGAGACCGGTGCCGGCGAAGCCGCTGTAGAAGCGCTTGCGCACCCTCAGCTCGGTGGGCAGGGGTGCGAGTCCCCACCACTCGGCGCCCGCCGTGCCCTGCACGCAGGGGAAGTCGCCGGTGGGTGAGTCGGGCGACCCGGTGCGCAGCCACGCGCTGGCGCGCCACGGCCGCGACGGGTCGTAGGCGAGCTCCACCCACACCACGGGCACGTCGGCGGCGCGTGCCGCGTCCACCAGCGCTGCCGTGCGTGAGATGGCGTCGGCGACCGAGCGGAGGCCCGCCTCGTCGACTCCCCAGGAGGCGAGCAGCGCGGGGTCGGCGAAGTCCCGCTGCACGTCGATGACGAGCAGGGCGGGGGAGCCCGTGGCGGCGAGGGAGTCGGCGCGGAGGCCGGCGAGCTGGTCGCTCATGCCGCACCTCCCGCGCGGCCGTCGCGCCGCCGCAGCTCGGGCAGCACGCGCTCGCCGAAGACGGGCAGGTCGGCGAGGTAGTCGGGGAAGATGAGCATGAGCCCGTCGAGCTCGGCGGTGTCGACGACCGAGAGGATGTGCTCGGTCACCCGCTCGGGGCCGCCCGCGACGTAGACGGTCTGGAATGCTTGCTGGCCGTCGGCGCCCTCGGCCCAGGCGAGTGCCCGCTCCTCGGGCATGCCCCACGAGCGCCGCATGTTCGCCAGCGCCACCCGGTCGATGCCGCGGCCGTACTCCTCGGCGCGGCGCTCGGCCTCGGCGTCGTCGTCGCCCAGCACGACGGTGAGCATGGTGTAGGTCTTCACCGTGCGGCCGAGGGCCGCGGCGCGCTCGTGCACATCGCGCGAGGAGTCGCGCATCTCGTCGAGCGTGTCGGCTCCGAGGAAGGCCCCGTCGACGTGCTCGGCCTGGTAGGCGCGGCCGGCGGCGGAGGTGCCCGCGTTGATGACGGTGGGGCGGGGGCTCGGGTGGGGCCTCGACTGGCAGTCGTCGAGGGTGAAGAACTCGCCCGCGTGGGTGACCGAGTCCTCCGACCAGAGGCGGTCGACGAGGTGGGTCCACTCCGCGGTCATGCGGTAGCGCTCCTCGCGGCTGAGGGCGGTCCACAGGCCCATCTGCTCGAACTCGTCGGCGTAGGAGCCGTTCACGATGTTCATGCCGGCGCGCCCGCCGCTGATCTGCTGCAGCGTCGTGAACACCTTCGCCGCGAACGCCGGGTGCTGCATGTTCGCGTGCACGGTCGCCCAGATCTTCACCCGCTCGGTGGCCTCGGCGATGCCGGCCATCATCGTCATCGACTCGATGGTCTCGCCCCAGTGGTCGGTCGAGCCGCCGAAGCCGCGCCACTTCGACATCGCCATCACGAAGTCGAGACCGACCTCTTCGGCCAGCCGCGCGATGCGCTTGTTGTGGTCGTAGTCGGCGGGCGGGTACGGGGCCGTCGTGGAGACGAGCCAGCCGCCTGCGGCGTTCGGCAGGAAGACGCCGTACTCGCGGGGGAGGCCCGGGCTGGGCGCCGCGGCGCCCCGGGGTGTGACTGATGACATGCTTCTCCTCCGTTCGGGCGCCGGCGGATGCACGGCGCAGGGAGGCGGAGAGCGTGCGACGCGAACCGTGGTTGCGCTGCGGAGTCCGACCTGCCGAGAGTCTAGCGGGTCACTCGAGCGCCTTCACTCCGTCGGGCGCCGTGACCACGAAGAGCGCGACACCGAGGTCGCGGGCGGCGGCGGGCAGCCAGCCGCGCCGCGTCAGGAGGGACGCAACCGTCGGGCTCACGCACAGCACCGGGCGCGCCCCCGGCACGACGGTGGAGGCCACCCACACGAGCTTGAACAGGTCGGCGGCGATCTTGTTGCGGAGGGGTGAGCGCACCGCACCCTCGTTCAGCACGAACTGGGCGACCACCGTCGAGTCGTCGTCGAGACCCTCCACCTCGAGCGAGGTGCCGTCGGCGAGCACCAGCCGCCGTGGCCGGAGGGCGACGCCGAGCGCTCGCCCGAGGGCCTCGGAAGCGAGGGCCTCGGGGCTGTCGGGGCCGAAACGGTGGCTGCTGAGTGCGTGCATGGTCATCTCAGTGCATGATCATGCCACCGGTGACGTTCACCGCCTGACCGGTGAGGTACGAGCCGTCGGCCGAGGCGAGGAAGAGCGCGAGCCCCGCCACGTCGTCAGGGGTGCCGAGCCGGCCGAGCGGGGAGTAGCTCGACCACAGGTCGATCATCTCCTGGGTGCGGGTGGCGGCGCCCATCTCGGTGAGCACGTAGCCCGGACAGAGCGAGTTCGCACGGATGCCGTGCTCGCCGAGCTCCAGGGCCGTCACCCGGGTGAGCGCGATCACCGCGGCCTTCGACGACGCGTACGCGGCCTCGTTCTCTCCGCCGTACTTGCCGGCCATCGAGGCGAGGTTGACGATGGCGCCGCCTAGGCCCGCGTCGATCATGGAGCGGGCGGCGACCTGGGTGGTGAGCAGCATGGCGCGGGTGTTGACGGCGAAGGCGCGGTCCCAGGCCTCGACGGTGGTGTCGAGCACGGTGCCGAACTCGAGCACTCCGGCGTTGTTCACGAGCACGTCGACGCCGCCGAGCTCGCCGATCGCCGCGCTCATCGCCGCTCGGGTGCTCTCGGGCTCGGCGAGATCGACCTCGCCGAACCATGCGCCGATGGATGCGGCCTTGTCGAGGCCGGGCCCGCTCAACCGGTCGAGCACGGCCAGCTTCGCCCCCTCGGCGGCGAAGCGCTCGGCGATGCGCGCTCCGATGCCCCGGGCGCCTCCCGTCACGATCACCCGGGTGCCGGTGAACCGGCCTGCTGCCGACGTGCTCGTCGTAGTCTCGCTCATGCCTGAATCGCCCTTCTGTTCCAACCGCTGTCGCTTCTCGTGTAGTGCAGTCGCCGGTTCAATGCCTGGGGCACGCCCTCCCAGAAGGTCACCGCATCCGGCACGACCCTGAACCAGCCCCAGTAGTCGGGCCGGCGAACCGGCTCGCCGCTGTCGACCAGCGCTCGGTAGCGCTGCAGCTGCTCCGCTTCGTCGTCGAGCGGCAGCCCGTGGAATGACACCGCGCGCGCGACCTGCACGGCCCGGTCTTCCGCGGCGAAGCGCTCGTCGTTCTCGGCTGCCTCGGCTTCGACGACCGAGCCGGTCACGTTGACCGACCGCGCCGTCTCGCGCCAGTACATCGACACCGCGGCGCGGCCCGTCTCCCGCATCTCGACACCCTTGCGGCTGCCGAGGTTGGTCGTGAACAGCAGGGCGTCGGCTTCGACGGCGAGCAGCTGCACGGTGCGGCTGGAAGGGACCCCTGAGGCCGACGCGGTGGCCAGGGTGACGTAGTGCGGTTCGACGGCGTCGCGCCGCACCAGGTCGTCGAGCCACTCGGTGAGCAGGGCCAGCGGATGCCCGGGTGCGGTCTGCGCGTGCAGCCCCGCCGCGTCGGCGGGCGTCTCGGGAAAGGCGACGCGGGAGTCGAGTGCGGGTCGCGTCACGGTTCTCCTCCTTCTCGGCACGTGCTGTCGTCGACCAGGATCGCAGTCGCGGCGGGGCTTGATCGAACGGATGCGCAACCTTTTACACGCCCGAAATAAAACGATTTAGATTTCGACTCGCGAGCTTGTTAGTGTGCCGACCACGCGCTGGCTCATCGAGCACCATCGGGCACGCCGGTACCACTGACGTACACAGACATTGGCATTGACACCCTGCACCTCCCGACCGCCGGATCCCCTCCGGCGCATCCCGAAAGGCTCCGCATGTCATTCGCACCGCTGACGAAGAAACCCCTCACCGCCCTCGCCGCCACCGCCGCGGCCTCAGCCCTGCTGCTGGCCGGCTGCTCGAGCGACAGCTCCGCCTCCGAGGCCCCGACCGCCTCCTCGGGCGGCAGCGACCTCATCAGCGCCGAGCGCTGCGCCGAGAACAAGGCCGCCGGCCCCATCACCTTCCTCACCTCCTTCGCCTACGCGGCATCCGTCGGCATCCTCGACGTCGTGACCGCGAAGGAGAAGGGCATCTTCGACGAGCTCTGCCTCGACGTCACCATCGAGCCCGGCTCCACCAACGCGCAGCTGGTGAGCGCGGGCACCGCGCAGTTCGCCGGCCTCGGCAGCCCCTCCGACGTGCTCGTGGCCGTCGACAACGGCGCCGACATCTCGGGCATCGCCACCTACGGCAACACCGTGGCCATCACGCTGATGACCATGAAAGACGGCGGCCCCGCCTCGCTCGCCGACTTCTCCGGCCTCACCGCGGGCTACAAGGGCGCCATCCCGCCGCAGATCCAGGCGATGTTCCTCGAAGACGGCGTCGACCCGGCCTCCATCAACTGGGTGTCGGTCGGCTACGACCCCACCATCCTCCCGAACGGCCAGGTTCAGGCGCTCACCGGCTACAAGTCGAACGAGCCGCTCGCCCTCGAGTCGCAGGGCTACGACATCACCCAGTGGGACCCGGCGGAGTACGGCATCAAGTCGGCCTTCAACACCCAGATCGTGAACAACACCTTCAAGGAGGAGCACCCGACCGCGGTCGAGGACTTCCTGCGGGCGAGCTTCTCCGCCTACAACTGGATCAACGAGTCCGACACCAACCTCGACGAGGCGCTCGGCTACGCCGAGGCCCTCTCCGACGCCGGCTACGACCTCGTCTCGAGCAAGGCGCGCTGGAACACCGAGGTCGGGCTCGTCGAAGACAGCCAGCCCGAGGGCACCCCGCTCGGCAGCGAGTCGGTCGAGCAGTGGACCCCCGAGGCCGACATGCTCGTCCAGTTCGACCTCGTGGGGTCCGAGCCCGACATCGACTCGGCCATCGACACCAGCTTCGTCGACGCCATCTACGACGGCACCGAGCTCATCTGGCCCGCTCCGTGAGAGCCTGGGTGCAGACCGGCTTCGGCGGACCGGAGGTGCGGCGGCTGACCGAGGTCGCCGCACCCTCGCCGGCCTCCGACGAGGTCGTCGTGCGCGTTCTCGCCTTCGCGCTCAACCGGCTCGACGTGCTGCAGCGTCACGAACCCGTGGTGCCCGGCATGTCGGTGCCCCACGTGGCGGGCATGGACTTCGCCGGCCAGGTCGTCTCCTCGGGTGACCCGGGGCTCGACGGCCTGGTCGGCAGCGTGGTGCTCGTCGACCCGGTGGTGAGCTGCGGCGAGTGCGAGTACTGCCTCGCCGAGACACCCACCTACTGTTCGGCCTTCCAGACCATCGGCTCCACCCGCGACGGGGGCATGGCCGAGCTGGTGTCGGTGCCGGCGCGCAACTGCACCGTCGTCGACGTCGCCGCCCACGACTCGGCGCGGCTCGCCGAGCTCGCGGCGGTTCCGGTGGCCGGGGCCACCGCCTGGCGCGGGCTCCTCGGCGCCGGCAAGCTCGTGGCGGGGGAGACCGTGGTCATCCCCGGCGCGGGGTCGGGCCTCGGCGCCGCCGGCGTGCAGATCGCCCTGGCGCACGGCGCCACCGTCATCACCCTCGTCTCGGGCGAGCAGAAGAAGGAGCGCGCGCTCGCCTCCGGCGCCCACCACGTCATCGACCGCACCGCCCGGCCCGACTGGGTGGCCGAGGTCATGACCATCACCGGGGGCCGGGGCGCCGACCTGGTCTGGGACCACGTGGGCGGCCGCTTCCTCGGGCAGGCGCTCCGCGCCACGAGGCCGGGCGGGCGCGTCGTCCTCTCCGGCACCACCGACGGGCTCGACACCCAGCTGCACCTGCCCGATCTCTACCAGCCGGGCCGCAGCATCCTGGGCCATGGCAGCTACAGCCGCGCCGACATGGCAAGTGCCGTCGCCGCCTTCGCCGACGGCACCTTCGAGATCGTCATCGACAGCGTCTGGCCGTTCGAGCAGCTCGCCGAGGCCGAGGCGCGGCTGGAGTCGAACGACTTCTTCGGCAAGATCGTCGTGCTCGGGCCCTCGTTCAGCACCACCACCCTCGACCTCTCGGAGCACGCAGCATGACAGACACCGCGACGACCGGCGCCGCGACGACCGGCACCGGCACGATCGACATCAGCGGGGTGGGCCGCACCTACACCCGCGGGTCGAAGACCGTGCAGGCGCTCACGGGCGTCGACCTCTCCATCCGCCAGGGCGAGTTCATCACCCTGTTCGGCCCTTCCGGCTGCGGCAAGTCGACCCTGCTGCGGCTCATCGCCGGGCTCGACACGCAGACCACGGGCGAGATCAGCGTCTTCGGCTCCACCCCGAAGAAGGCCTCCCAGCGCAAGGACATCGCCTGGATCCCGCAGTCGTCGGCCCTGCTGCCCTGGCTCGACATCAAGGCCAACGCCTCGCTCTCCTCCGTCATCAACAAGCGCGCCGACCGCGGGGCCACCACCCGGCGCCCGGAGGACGCGGTAGGCATCCTCTCCGAGGTGGGCCTCGGCGACTTCCTCTCCTCCCGCCCCGACCAGCTCTCCGGCGGCATGCGGCAGCGCGCCTCGATCGCCCGCGGCTTCGCCCAGGGCGCGCCGCTCATGCTCATGGACGAGCCGTTCTCGGCACTCGACGAGCTCACCCGCGACACCCTGCGCATCCGTCTCCTCGAGCTCTGGGAGCACCACAAGAAGACCATCGTCTTCGTCACCCACTCGGCCATGGAGGCGGTGCTGCTCTCCGACCGCGTGGTGGTGATGAGCCCGCGGCCGGGCCGCATCCGCGAGGTCGTCGACATCGACCTGCCGCGGCCCCGCACCTGGGAGCTCACCGAGACGCCCGAGTTCACCGCGAAGGTCGCCCAGGTCAAACAGATCCTCTGGAGCGCCTGGGAGGGAGACGAATGACCGCCGCCATCGACCCCGTGATGAGGATGCGCCGCCGCCGCATGTCGGCACGCACCGGGGGCACTCTGCTCACCATCGGTGCCCCCGTGCTGCTGTTCGTGGTGCTCGCCCTGTGCTGGCAGTGGGCGGCGGCGACCTTCAAGAGCGTGCTCCCGCCCATCCAGGACATCGCCGACGACATCGTGAGCCGGCCCGACTTCTACCTCGAGAACCTCCTCGTCACCCTGCAGGCGGCGATGCTGGGCTTCGCCATCGGCGTCGCGGTGGCGCTGCTGCTCGCGGCCGCGATCGTGCACTTCCGCTTCCTGCGGGCGGCGATCATGCCGGTGGCGCTGCTGCTCAACGTCACGCCGATCGTCGCGATCGCGCCGGCGCTCGTGGTGGCGTTCGGGTTCAACGAGATCCCGCACATCATCGTCGCGGCGCTGTCGGCCTTCTTCCCCACGCTCATCAACTCGATCACGGGCCTCCGCTCGGTCGACCCGCAGGCGCTCGAGGTGTTCGACGCCATGTCGGCGTCGAAGCTCGAGATCTTCTTCCGGCTGCGGGTGCCGTCGAGCCTGCCGTACCTGTTCGCCGGGGCACGGCTGTCGGTGACCGCCGCCATGATCGGTGCCGTCGTGTCGGAGTTCACCGGGTCGAGCAAGGGCATCGGTGCGGTGATCGTGATGGCGACGACCTACCTCAACCTCTCGCAGATGTGGGCGGCGATCTTCTTCTCGGCGATCACCACGCTCATCCTCCTCGGCCTCGTGGGGCTCGTGGAGCGGCTGGTGGTGCGCTGGTAGCCGGGGGCCGGGTGGTTCGCGCTGGTAGGTTGGCGTCGTGAAGGCGATGTCGCAGGGCCGAGCACCCGTCACGCTCAAAGACGTCGCCGAGCACGCGGAGGTGAGCCTCGCCACCGCGAGCAACGCACTCACCGGTGCGCGCAAGGTCGGCGCCCGGTCGATCGAGAAGGTGCTGCGCTCGGCCGCCGAGCTCGGCTACCGGCCGAACGGCGCCGCCCGCTCGCTCCGCACGGGCTTGCACGGGGTGATCGGCCTCGTCATCCCCGACGTCACCAATCCGTTCTGGGCCGGGATGGTGGGCGCCGTCGAACGGCTGAGCGAGGAGACGGGGTTCCAGGTCTCGCTCGCCAACACCGACTTCGACGCCGCCCGGGAGAGCGCCGCGCTGTCGCGGCTGTCGAAGTCGGTCGACGGCATCCTGCTCGTCTCGACGCACCCCGACCCGGCGACCGTGCGTCCGCTGGTGGAGTCGGGCCTTCCCGTGGTCGCGCTCGACGAGGCGGTCGACGTGCCCGGCCTCGGCGGCGTCTACTCCGACAACGTGGGTGGTGCCCGCAGGGCCGCCGAGCACCTGGTCGACGCGGGCGGCACGGTGTTCGGGCTGCTCGAGGGCCCGCCGTCACTGTCGACCGCCACCGAGCGCGGCATCGGGTTCCTGGCCGGGCTCGCCGGGCGCGGGGTCGAGCCGTCGCGGGTGCACCGCCTCGTCGCCCCCTACTCCTTCGAGGGCGGGCGCGAGGGAGTGCGACGGATGCTCGCCAGGCACCCCGAGGTCGACGCGCTCTTCGCCTGCACCGACAACCAGGCGATCGGCGCGACGTTCGAGGCCCACGACCTCGGTCGCACGGTTCCTGGCGACCTGCTGGTGTGCGGCTTCGACGACATCAGCTGGTCGTCGCGCATCACGCCCACCCTCACCACGGTGAGGCAGGACGCCGTGGCGATGGCGGCGCGCGCATTCGAGATGCTCGCCGAGATGGTGACGCGGGGCGGAGAGGCGCGGGTCGAGATGCTGCCGGTCGAGCTCGTGGAACGGAACTCGACGCGTCGCGTTACAACTGTGTAAAACGATTTAGATTTGGCGGTCGTCCCGCCTTCCGCTCCGGCAGGCTGGAACCATGACGAGCCCTCTCTCCTTCGGCGTGTTCGAGATCCTCACCCCCTCGAACGGCGTGCCCACCTGGCGGCACCCGCACGGTCGGGGCGACCGCTACGGCGATCCCGCCTACTGGATGCAGCTGGCGAGGACCCTCGACGACGCGGGCTTCGACTTCATCCTGTTCGCCGACAGCTACGGCTACCCGCAGATCGACGGCGAGGTGCCCGAGGAGGTGCTCACCCACGGCATCCTGTTCCCCGGCTACGACCCGCTGCTGCTCGTCAGCGCCCTCGCCCAGGCGGCGCCCACCCTCGGGGTCGTGGTCACCTCCTCGACCTCGCTCGAGCAGCCGCTGCCGACGGCCCGCCGCTTCGCCACCCTCGACGCCTTCACGAACGGGCACATCGGCTGGAACGTGGTCACCGGCAGCACCGCGCAGGTGACCGAGGGGCTCTTCGGCATCACCCACTTCGACCACGACAAGCGCTACGACGTCGCCGACGAGTTCGTCGACCTCACCCGCTCCCTCCTCGAAGACGTCTGGGACGACGACGCCGTGGTGTTCGACCGCGAGAGCAACGTGCTCGTCGACCCCACGCGCATCCGGCCCCTGTCGTACACCGGGGAGCACTTCGCGAGCCACGGGCTGTTCAAGGTGCCGCCGGGGCCGCAGCGGGTTCCCGTGCTGTTCCAGGCGGGGATGTCGGGGCGCGGGCGCGACTTCGGGGCGCGGAACGCCGAGGCGATGTTCATCCAGGGGCAGACGGCGGAGCAGGCGGCGGCGGCCTCGGCCGACATCAGGGCGCGGGTGGTGGCGGCCGGCCGCGACGCGCACGACCTGCGCATCATCTCGGGCGTCACCGTCACCGTGGCGCCCACCCGTGAGGAAGCCCTCGCGAAGCGCGCCGAGCTCGAGGAGCAGTTCTCGATGGACGACGCTGCCGTGCTGTTCGCGGGCTTCACCGGCATCGACCTGCGCGCGCTCGACCGCTCGATGCGCATCGAGGAGATCGCCGACACCGACCAGGGCCACACCCCGCTCGACCGCTACCGATCGGTGCCGGGCATCGAGACGGTGCAAGACGTGCTCGACGCCTTTCGCGTGCAGGAGCGCGGCTTCGTCGTCACCGGCTCGCCGCGCGAAGTGGCGGAGGAGCTCATCGAGACCGCTCGCATCGCCGACCTCGACGGCTTCCTCCTCGAGCCCACCTTCGGCGACGCGGGCGCCTACGAGGAGTTCATCGAGCTCGTCGTCCCCGAGCTCCGCGCCCGGGGCGCGTGGAAGGAGCCCGACCGCTCGGCGACGCTCCGCGAACGCCTCGGCTTCCCCGGCCCCCACCCCTCGTTCCGCCCCTCCTCGAAGAACCGGGAGGCCTAGGCCCGCCCCCGGCCCCACCCCGCCCCCCGCCTCAGTTTTTCCGTACAAAGTCCGTGAAGTTCTCGTTCTTCACGCACTTCGTCCGTCATAACGTGAGGGCGGCGGCGAGGAGCTCACGGGTGAACGGATGCTGCGGCGACTCGAACACGGTCGTCGCGTCGCCCTGCTCCACGATCACCCCGTCCTTCATCACCGCGATCCGGTCGCTCATGTGGCGCACCACGCCGAGGTCGTGCGAGATGAAGAGGTAGGCGACGCCGCGCTCGCGCTGCAGCCGGTCGAGCAGGTCGAGGATCTGCGCCTGCACCGACACGTCGAGCGCCGAGACCGGTTCGTCGAGCACGAGCAGTCGCGGGCGAGGGGCGAGGGCGCGGGCGATCGAGACGCGCTGCCGCTGTCCGCCCGAGAGGTGCAGGGGGCGTGCCGCCGCGAGGTCGGGGGAGAGGCCGACCTCGGCGAGCATCCGCTCCACCTCGGTGCGGGTGTCGCCCGCGCGGCCGGCGCGGCGGTTCCCGGCGCGGGGGGCGGGCAGGGCGTCGGTGAGGATGCGCCCCACCGTCAGACGCGGATCGAACGACGACAGCGCATCCTGGTACACCGCCCCCATCGCGCTGCGGCGCGGGCGGCGGGCGCTCTCCCGGGCGGGAGCCCAGGGCTCCCCGTCGAGTGCGACGCCGCCGCCGTCAGGCTCGGTGAGCCCGAGCACGATGCGGGCGACCGTGGTCTTGCCCGACCCCGACTCGCCCACCAGACCCAGGGTGCTGCCGGCCTCCAGCGTGAACGACACGTCGTCGACGGCGCGGCGCTCGCCGAAGGTCTTCGACACGCCCGTCACCGCGAGCAGCGGCGCCGCTGTGGCGGGCGGCTCCGCCGCCGAGAGCAGCGCCGGCCCTGCCGTGGGTGCCGGCCCGGCCGTCGCTGCTGCTGGCACCCGCGCGTGCTCCGCTATGGGTGCCGGCTCTGCCGTCATGGCCGGCGGCTCCGCTGCCGCGGTGGGCGCCGCTGCGTGCGCAGCCGTGGGTGCTGGCGCGTGTGTCGCCGTGGGCCCGGTCGCGAGCGCCGGCCTCGTCGCCGTGGGCGCGGGCCGCCCGGCGACATCGAGGCGACCCGGGCTGAGCGTGACCCCGCGGGGCACCCCGGCCGGCACGGCGGCGAGCAACGCCTTGGTGTACTCGTGCCGGGGGTCGCCGAGCACCCGCGCCACCGGGCCCGACTCGACGACGCGGCCGGCGCGCATCACCACGACGTCGTCGGCGACGCGGGAGACCACGCCGAGGTCGTGGCTGATGAAGAGCAGGCCCGTGCCGCGGGCCCTGACGGTGTCGAACAGGGCGAGGATCTGCGCCTGCACCGTGCTGTCGAGCGCCGTCGTCGGCTCGTCGGCGATGAGCAGCGGCGGGTCGGCGGCGAGTGCCGAGGCGATGAGCGCCCGCTGCCGCAGGCCGCCGGAGAGCTCGCCCGAGCGCTGGCGCACCCGGCCGACCGGGTCGGGCATGCCGACCGCCTCGAGCAGCTCGAGCACCCGCTCCCCACGCTGCCTGGGGCTGAGCGAGGTGTGCAGGCGCAGGGCGTCGGCGATCTCGCGGCCGATGGGGCGCAGCGGGTCGAGCGACACCAGCGCGTCCTGCACCACGAGCCCCACCTCCGCACCCCGGATGCCTCGCCACGCCGCCGCACCCGGCCCCCGCGACCAGCCGTCCGCGCCGGCCCGGCCGAGCATCGAGCGGCCGCCGACCTCGAGCGCTTCGGCCGCGACCCGCGACCCCGGCCCCACGAGCCCCACGAGCGCTCGGGCCGTCACCGACTTCCCCGACCCCGACTCACCCACCAACGCGACCGCCCGCCCCGCCCGCACCTCGAACGACACGCCCTCCGCCACGACCCGGCTCCCGAACGCGATCCGCAGCCCCTCCACCCGCGCCAGCACGGCACCGTCGCCCGCGCCCACGCCCGCGCCCGCGCCCGCCGCGGCGCCGCTTTCGCCCGCGCCCGACACGCCGCTCATCACGCCCCGCCTCTCTGCAGCCCACGGCCGAGCACGGTGGTGGCAGCGGCGGCCACCACGATCGCGAGCCCCGGGAAGAACGTGATCCACCACGCCGTCGCCAGGTAGTTCTTTCCGGCGAACAGCATCGCCCCCCACTCCGCCGAGGGCGGCTCGGCACCGAGCCCGAGATAGCTGAGCGCCGACGCCCACACGATCGCCTGCCCCACCCCGAGCGTCACCAGCACGATCACCGGCAGCACGGCGTTCGGCAGGATGTGCCTTCCCAGGATGCGCCACCGCGACCACCCCAGCACCACCGCCGACTCCACGTACGGCGCCACCGCCACCGACCGCGTCTGCGCCCTGATGATGCGGGCGTACCCCGGGGCGGTCGCGAGCCCGACGGCGATCGTCGAGGTGACGACCCCGGGGCCGTAGACGGTGATGACGAGCAGCGCCAGCAGGAGTCCGGGGAAGGCGAACATCACCTCGAGCAGCCGGTTCACGCCGAAGTCGACGATGCGGCCACCGAGCGCGGCACCCAGCCCGAGCAGCAGTGCGAGCGCGATGCCGATCGCCGTCGCCGCCGCGCCGATGACGAGCGACGGCCCGGCCCCGTGCACCACCCTCGTGTAGATGTCGCGTCCCGACTCGTCGGTGCCGAACGGATGCCCCCATCGCGGCGACAGGAACGCCTCCACCGGCGAGATGGCCAGCGGGTCGCCCGGTGCCAGCAGCCAGGGCGCGACGGCGGCGACGAGAAGCAGCACGAGCACGCCGCAGGCCACCCACGAGGCCGGTCCGAGCATCCGTCGCCCGCGTGTGACCCCACGAGCGCTTGCGAACGACGGAGTCTCGCCCCCCATCGGCAGAACGACGGATGCGGGGCCCGCCTTCTCGACGACGTTCCGTCGTTCGGTGCCGGCTCCGGCCCCCGCCCCGCCCCCTGTGCCGGCACCGGCGCCCGCCCCGCTCACGCCGCACCCCGCAGGCGCGGGTCGGCGACGCGGGTCGCGGCGTCCGTCAGCACCGTCATGAGCACGTACCCCACAGCGACCACGAGCACCACGCCGATCACGAGCGGCACGTCGCGCAGCTGCACGGCATTGAGCAGGGTGCGCCCGAGTCCCGGCCGGGCGAAGATCGTCTCCACCACCACCGCGCCGGAGATGAGCCAGCCGAACGCCCAGCCCGAGAGCGCGATGCCCGGCAGAGCCCCGTGCCGCAGCACGTGCCGCCAGCGCACCCCGCCCTCGCCCTCGCCGCGCGCCCGCGCCGAGAGCACGAACGGCGACTCGAGGGCGTCGAGCACGGATTCGCGCATCACCTGTCCGAGGAACCCCGCGAGCGGCAGGGCGAGCGTGAGCACGGGCAGCACGAGTCCCTCCGGCCCTTTCGTGCTGACGGCGGGGAGCCAGCGGAGGGTCGTGCTGAACACCAGCACGAGCACGATCGCGAGCCAGAAGTGCGGCACGGCAGCCGCGACGATCTCGAGCCCCGAGCCCACCGCGGCGGCCACCCGGCCACCACGGGTCGACCAGAGCGCGAGGCCGAGCGCGATGAACCACGCCACGACGAGCGAGAGCGCAGCGAGCAGCAGGGTGCCGCCGATCTGCGCGCCGATCACCTCGACCACGGGGGTGCGCAGCGAGTACGACGAGCCGAGGTCGCCGGTGACGAGCCGCCCGAGGTAGCGGGCGTACTGCACCCAGACGGGCTGGTCGAGCCCGTACTCGGCCCGCACGGCGGCCAGCGCCTCGGCACTCGCCTGCGACCCCGGCCCCCCGAGGATGGCCTGCGCCGGGTCGCCCGGGATGAGCCGCAGCCCGAAGAAGGTGAGCGTCGCCGCCGCCCACAGCACGAACACCGCGCCCGCCACCCGCAGCCCCCAGCGCGCCAGCCCGCTCATACTCCGCCCCCGCCCTCGTGGTCGCACGAAGCGCTCCCATTCCCGAGTTCGGCAGCACGTCGTGCGACCGGCGCGGGGGCGGTGTGCGCGACCGACGCGCGCCGGGGAGCGCCGGCGAGCACGAGCACGATCAGCCGGCGATCCAGGTGTCGCCGAAGTACGGGATCTGCAGGGTCGGCAGGAGCGACAGCCCCTCCACCCGGTCGCTGTACCCGATCTTCTGCAGGTGGTCGTAGAGCGGCAGCACGTAGGCGCCCTCGGCCAGGATGCGCTGGGCCTCCTCGTAGAGCTCCGCCCGCTTCTCGGGGTCTGAGGTCTGGCCCGCCTCGGTGAGCGCGGCGTCGAGCTCGGGGATCGCCACGTGCGAGTGGTTGGGGTGGTACCCGCTCGGTGCGGGCTGGATGTTGTCGGAGTGGTAGAGGATGCGCAGCACGTCGGGCGAGTTCTTCGTGTAGATCGCGCTGGTGACCCCGAAGTCCCACGAGCCGAGCGCCTCGTACCACGACGACAGGTCGAGCGGGTGCAGCTCCACGTCGAAGCCGACCGCCTTCGTGGTGGCCTGGATCTGCTCGAACAGCGACACCTCGGCCGGGATGGACTGGTTCGTCGACACCGGGAAGTCGACGGTGAGCCGCTGGCCGTCCTTCGTGCGGTAGCCCTCCGCGTCGCGCGATGTCCAGCCCGCCTCGTCGAGCAGGCGGTTCGCCTCGTCGGCGTCGACCGTGTACTCGCCCTCGAACGAAGCGCCGTAGGGCGTCGAGCTCGAGAGCACCGAGTAGGAGCGGTCGACGGTGCCGAAGAACAGGCTCTCGATGCCGGGATTCACATCCGCTGCCTTGATGAAGGCCTTGCGCACCCGCTCGTCGTCGAAGGGGGCGTAGCCCGAGTTCAACTCGAGACGGATGGAGGCACCCGGCAGCGCACCCGTGAGCACCCCGAACCCGGAGCCCTCGGTCGAGGCGGCCACCACGTTGTCGGGCTGCATCTCGTCGATCACGTCGACCTCGCCCGACTGCAGCGCCGCGAAACGCGTCGCCGGGTCGGGGATGAAGCGCCAGACGATCTCGTCGAGGTACGCGGGCCCGTCGTGGGCCGCGCCCGCCGGGGCGGAGGTGTAGTCGTCGTTGCGGGTGAGGGTGACGTGGTCCTGCTTCACCCACTCGCTGAACACGAACGGGCCCGTGCCGATGGGAGCGGCGCAGTTCTCGTCCATGCCGCGGGCGAGCCCGGCGGGCGACTCCATCGCGAGCCAGGTCTGGGCGAGCGACTCCTGCAGCGCGCTGTCGGGCTCCGACAGGGTGAACCGTGCGGTCTGGGGGTCGATCGCCTCCACCGAGGCCACTTTGCCGAGCGCGAGAATGGCCGTCGACGAGGCGGTGTCGGGGTCCTTCATGTGCTCGACGTTCGCCACGACGGCGTCGGCGTCGAAGGGGGTGCCGTCGGTGAACGACACGTCGGAGCGCAGGGCGACGTCGACCGTGAGCCCATCGTCGGAGACGGTGGAGCCGGTGGCGAGCCACGGCACGATCTCGCCGTTCTCGTCCTGCGAGAACAGCGACTCGAGCACGTTCGTGCCGACGAGGGCCTGTGGCATGTTGCCGCCCACGTGCGGGTCGAGGCAGGTCGGCTCGCCGAAGCCGGTCGCGTAGGTGAGGGTGCCGCCCGGCACCGGCGTGCCCGCTGCCTCCGGTCGGTCGTCCTCTCCCGCCGCTGTGCAGCCGGCGAGGAGGAGAGCAGATGCGGCGGCGAGTGCCGCAAGGGAGAGGGAGCGTGAGGACACGGTGTCGACCTGTCTGGTGTGGGAGGGTGGGGGAGCGATCTGCTGTGACCGCGTTCAGTCTAATTGTTGGACGGAATCAAATTATTCCCGAGGGGAGACGTGTCGATGCCACCCGCCGGCCGCCCCCGTGCCTCCTCCAAGGCGATGCTCGAGGAAGCAGCCTCGGAGCTCTTCCTCGAACAGGGCTACGCGAACACGACGATCGAGCAGATCACCCGCCGCGCCGGGGTCAGCCGCAACACCTTCTTCAACTACTTCGGCTCGAAGAGCGACCTGCTCTGGATCGAGCTCGACGAGAGCCTCGCCTCGCTCGCCGGCTCCCTCGCCGACGCGCCCGCCGACGTCGGCCCGCTCTCCGCGCTCGAACTCGCGCTGGCGCGCACCGCCGCCGGCGTCACCGCCACCCGCGCCCCGCTGGTGCTCACCCAGGGCCAGACCATGGGAGTCGACGACGAGCTGCGGGCCGCCGGCCTCGCCCGGGCGCTCGCCCACGCCGACGCCGTCGAGCTCTTCCTCATCGGCCGCGGGCTCGACGCCCTCACCGCGCGAGCCGCGGCGCTCGCCGTGGTCGGCGCCTCCGCCGCGGCGGTCGGCCGCTGGGCCGCCGACGGCCCCGATCGCAGGCCCTTGGAGTGGTATCTCGACCGGGCCGTGCATCCCGTGCTCGAGGGCTTCAGGATCGGCTAGAATCGGCTGTTGAACGACTGTGAACCGGCAATCACCGGGGAGTCTTCGGAAGAACGGCACCGGGAGACCGGGGCCCAGTAGAACCGAACGGGTCGGGCCCGTCACAGCCTATGAACGAGCGGTCGACCGAGGCGCGAGCAGCGGGTGGCAAGCGAGGTGGTACCACGGCGGGCGACCGCCGTCCTCGTGGAACAGGCAGCAGACACCGGCCTTCCAGGAGAACCATGACGTACCCCAAAGACTCCGACGACTTCAGTTCCGTCGTTCCCTCGCCGAGCTTCCCCGCGGTCGAGAAGGGCGTGCTCGCGTTCTGGAAGGGCGACGACACCTTCCGCGAGTCGATCCGTCATCGCGAGGGCGCACCCGAGTGGGTGTTCTACGACGGCCCGCCGTTCGCGAACGGCCTGCCGCACTACGGGCACCTGCTCACCGGTTATGCCAAAGACGTCTTCCCGCGATTCCAGACCATGCGCGGCAAGAAGGTCGACCGGCGCTTCGGGTGGGACACGCACGGCCTCCCCGCCGAGCTCGAGGCCATGAAGCAGCTCGGCATCACCGAGAAGAGCCAGATCGAGGAGATGGGCGTCGAGGTCTTCAACGACGCCAGCCGCCGCTCCGTGCTGCAGTACACGAAGGAGTGGCAGGAGTACGTCACCCGTCAGGCCCGCTGGGTCGACTTCGACAACGACTACAAGACCCTCGACATCACCTACATGGAGAGCGTGCTCTGGGCCTTCAAGCAACTGCACACGAAGGGTCTCGCCTACGAGGGCTACCGCGTGCTGCCGTACTGCTGGAAAGACGAGACGCCGCTGTCGAACCACGAGCTGCGGATGGACGACGACGTCTACAAGATGCGTCAGGACCAGACGGTGACGGTGACCTTCCCGCTCGTCGGCTCGCGTGCCGAGGCGCTCGGCCTCACCGCCGTGCGCGCCCTCGCCTGGACCACCACCCCCTGGACCCTGCCCACCAACCTGGCCCTCGCCGTCGGGCCCGACATCGAGTACGCCGTGGTGCCCGCCGGGCCGAACGGTACGGCCGACACCGAGGTCTCGCGAGAGACCGCCGAGGCGACCGCAGGCAGCCCGGGCGTGGGCACCGGCACCGGCTCGATCACCGTTCTCGGCGCCGAGTACCTCCTCGCCCTCGACCTCGTCGGCAACTACGCCAAAGACCTCGGCTACGACTCTGCCGACGACGCCCGTGCCGCAGTCACCCGCACGATCACCGGCCGCCAGCTCGAGGGCGTCGCCTACGACCGCCTCTGGGACTACTACGCCGACGCCGAGAAGTGGGGAACGCAGAACGCCTGGCAGATCCTCGTCGCCGACTACGTCTCCACCACCGACGGCACCGGCATCGTGCACCAAGCCCCCGCCTACGGTGAGGAAGACCAGAAGGTCTGCGAGGCTGCAGGCATCCCCGTCATCATCTCCGTCGACGACGGCGGCCGGTTCCTCTCCACCGTGAGAGACGTCGAGGGCCTGCAGGTCTTCGACGCCAACAAGCCGCTCACCCAGCTGCTCAAGGCGCAGGGACGGCTGCTGCGCCAGGCGAGCTACGAGCACAGCTACCCGCACTGCTGGCGCTGCCGCAACCCGCTCATCTACAAGGCGGTCTCCAGCTGGTTCGTGCGCGTCACGACCATCCGCGACCGCATGGAGGAGCTCAACCAGCAGATCGAGTGGGTTCCCGAGAACGTCAAGGACGGGCAGTTCGGCAAGTGGGTCTCCGGTGCCCGCGACTGGTCGATCTCGCGCAACCGCTACTGGGGCTCGCCCATCCCGGTCTGGAAGAGCGACGACCCCGAGTACCCGCGCGTCGACGTCTACGGCTCGCTGGCCGAGCTCGAGGCCGACTTCGGGCGGCTCCCGCTGAACCGCGAGGGGCAGCCTGACCTGCACCGCCCGTTCATCGACGAGCTCACCCGCCCGAACCCCGACGACCCGACGGGCCGTTCCACGATGCGCCGCATCGAGGACGTCTTCGACGTCTGGTTCGACTCGGGTTCGATGCCGTTCGCCCAGGTGCACTACCCGTTCGAGAACGAGGACTGGTTCGCCACCCACAGCCCCGCCGACTTCATCGTGGAGTACATCGGGCAGACCCGTGGCTGGTTCTACGTGATGCACGTGCTCTCCACCGCGCTGTTCGACCGGCCGGCGTTCAAGAACGTCATCAGCCACGGCATCGTGCTGGGCTCCGACGGGCAGAAGATGTCGAAGTCGCTGCGCAACTACCCCGACGTGTCGGAGGTGTTCGACCGCGACGGCTCGGATGCGATGCGCTGGTTCCTCATGTCGTCGTCGGTGCTGCGCGGCGGCAACCTGGTGGTGACCGAGGAGGGCATCCGGCAGGGCGTGCGCGAGCTGCTGCTGCCGCTCTGGAGCACGTACTACTTCTTCACCCTCTACGCGAACAGCGCGCAGGAGGGGGGCTATGAGGCAGTGTGGCGCACCGACTCCACGGATGTGCTCGACCGGTATCTCCTGGCCAAGACGCGGGAGCTGGTGCAGTCGGTCACGGCCGATCTGGAGGGGCTGGATGCGACGCTCGCCTCGGCGAAGCTGCGCGACTTCGCCGACGTGCTCACGAATTGGTACGTGCGACGCTCGCGTGACCGCTTCTGGTCGGGTGACGACAGGGACGCGTTCGACACCCTGTTCACCGTGCTGGAGACCGTCACCCGAGTCGCCGCCCCGCTCATTCCGCTCGTCTCCGACGCCATGTGGAAGGGTCTCACCGGCGGCCGCAGCGTGCACCTCACCGACTGGCCGAACGAGAACCTCTTCCCGGCCGACCCCGGCCTCGTGCACACCATGGACACGGTGCGCTCCATCTCGTCGACCGTGCTGTCGCTCCGCAAGCTCAACGGCCTGCGGGTTCGGCTGCCGCTGGCGGGCCTCACCATCGTCGCCGACGGCGCCGAGTCGCTTGCGCAGTTCGAGTCGATCCTGCGCGACGAGCTCAACGTGAAGAGCGTGACCGTCGTCGAGCAGAGCGCCACCAGCGCCGCCGAGTTCGGCATCACCTCGAAGCTCACCGTGAACGCCCGGGTGGCCGGCCCGCGTCTCGGCAAGCAGGTGCAGCAGGCCATCAAGGCGGCCCGCGACGGGCAGTGGAGCGAGGAGAACGGCGTGGTCACCGCCGGCGGCATCCAGCTGCTGGCGGGGGAGTACGAGCTCGTGCTGGAGGCCTCGCTCGGCGAGGCCGACGCCGAGGGCCCCGGCTCCTCCACCGCGCTCGCCCTGCTGCCGGGCGGAGGCTTCGTGCTGCTCGACACCACCCTGACGCCCGAGCTCGAGGGCGAGGGGCTCGCGCGCGACGTCATCCGTGCCGTGCAGGAGGCCCGCAAGTCGGCTGGCTTCGACGTGAGCGACCGCATCGCGCTCGACCTGGTGTTCTTCTCGGATGCGGACGCGGATGCGGTGCGCACCGCCCTCGCCTCCGTCGACGTGGCCGGGGAGACGCTCGCCACCTCGTTCGCGGTGCGGTCGCCCGCCGACGCCGCCGCGCTCGAGGGCTATCGCGACGTGCTCGCGTCGGAGTGGCTGCCCGCCGTGGTCCACTCCTCGCCCGAGAGCTTCGCCCGGGTCGGTGCGGGCAAGTACGCCAACGCCGACGAATTCGTGATCGCCCTGAGCCGGAAGTCGGTGACCCGAGATGTCTGACCAGTTCTTCGGAGGAGACTTCGGCCCCCCGGCCGACGACCCGAACGACCCCGAGTCGCGTGACGGTGAGGGCGAGGGCGACGAGTTCGACGCCGTCGGTCTCGACGCGCCCGACGAGTTCGTCGAGGAGGGCGACGCCGTCTACGCGGCCCTGCTCGCCCGGCTCGGGGAGGCCGCCCCCCAACCGCGGCTCTCCGCCACCCGCCGCGCCGTCGAGCTGCTCGGCGACCCGCAGCGGGCGTACTCGGTCATCCACCTCACCGGCACCAACGGCAAGACCTCGACCAGCCGCATCACCGAGAGCATCCTGCGCGCCTACGGCCTCCGCACCGGCCTGTTCACCAGCCCACACCTCGAGCGCCTCAACGAGCGCATCATGATCGACGGCCGGCCCATCTCGAACGAGGCGCTCGCGGCGAACTGGCGCGACATCGAGCCCTTCCTCGAACTCGTCGACGGCGAGCTGGAGGCGGCGGGCGAGCCGCGGCTGACCTTCTTCGAGGCGCTCACGGTGCTGGCCTTCGCGAGCTTCGCCGAAGCACCCGTCGACGTCGCCGTCATCGAGGTCGGCATGGGCGGCGAGTGGGACTCCACCAACGTCGCCGACGGTCAGGTCGCCGTGTTCACGCCCATCTCGCTCGACCACACCGCTCGGCTCGGCAACACCGTCGAGGAGATCGCCCGCACGAAGTCGGGCATCGTCAAGCCCGCTGCCCAGGTGGTCTCCGCCCTCCAGCCCGCCGGTGCGCTGGCAGAACTGGCCCGGGCCGCCGAGCTGTCGGAGTCGACACTGGCAGTCGAGGGCGAGCAGTTCGCGCTGGAGAGCTCGACCGTGGCGGTCGGAGGTCAGCTGGTCTCCATCCGGGGGCTCGCCGGCCGGTACGAGGAGCTCTTCCTCCCGCTCTACGGCACGCACCAGGGACACAACGCGGCGGTCGCGGTCGCCGCGGTGGAGTCGTTCCTCGGCGGCGGCAGCCAGCCGCTGGTCGACGACGTGCTCACCGAGGGTTTCGCCACGGTCACCTCGCCCGGCCGGTTGCAGCTGGTCGGCACGGAGCCGACCGTGCTCGTCGACGCTGCGCACAACCCGGGTGGTGCCGAGGCCCTCGCGGGGGCCGTGAAGGAGTTCTTCACCTTCGACAAGGTCGTCGCGGTCGTCGCCGTGCTGGCCGACAAAGACGTGGCGGGCATCATCAGGGCCCTCGACCCCGTCGTCGACGAGTTCGTCGTGACCACCTCCTCGTCCGACCGCGCGATCGACCCCGACGAGCTTGCCTCCACCGTGGTGGCCGTCGCCGGTGCCGAACGGGTCGTGGTCGAGACTGATCTGCGCGATGCGCTCGACCAGGCGCGCGAACTCGCGGGGGAGACCGAGCAGGGAGCGGTGCTCGTCACGGGCTCGATCACCCTGGTGGGCGAAGTCATCGGCATCGCCGCGCAGGAGGAATGGAAGTGAGAGGCGGTTCCGTTCGCCAGAGCCTCGGGGCGATCGTGCTCGGCTTCGAGTCGGTCGTCATGTTCTTCGCGGCGCTCGTCATCTTCGGCCTCAAGATCCTCCCGGCTCCGCTCGCGCTGGGCGGCGGCGCCGTGCTCTGCGTGCTGCTGCTCGCGAGCACCGTGCTGCTGCGCTACCGCTGGGGCTACGCGCTCGGATGGGCGCTGCAGGCGGTGATCGCGGCCACCTGCATCCTGGTTCCGATGCTCGCGATCGTCGCCGTGGTGTTCATCGGGCTCTACGCGTTCTGCATGATCAAGGGCGGCCAGATCGACCGCCAGAAGGCCGCCTTCGCAGCCGCCCAGGGGGCGGAGCAGACCGAAGAACGCTGAGCTCGGTTTCGGTAGGCTCGTGGTCATGACCACTCACGTCGAAGAAACCCTCGTTCTCATCAAGCCCGACGGCGTCGCCCGCAACCTCACCGGGGAGATCCTCCGCCGCATCGAGGCCAAGGGCTACCAGCTCGTCGACGTGAAGCTGCTGCAGCCCGAGCGCGAGCTGCTCGCCGCCCACTACGAGGAGCACCAGGGCAAGCCGTTCTACGAGCCGCTCGTCGAGTTCATGGAGTCGGGCCCCGTCGTGGCACTCCGCATCGCGGGCAACCGCGTGATCGAGGGCTTCCGCTCGCTGGCCGGCACCACCGACCCCACCAACGCGGCTCCCGGCACGATCCGTGGCGACCTCGGGCGCGACTGGGGCCTCGCCGTGCAGCAGAACCTCGTGCACGGCAGCGACTCGCCCGAGTCGGCCGAGCGCGAGCTCGCCCTCTGGTTCGCCTAGGAATTAGAGCGTCTGCAGGATCGTGGTGATGGCGTCGAGGCGCAGCTGCGCCATCACCACGACCGCGAGGTAGCTGAGCAGCACCAGCGTCCACACCCAGGGGTAAGCCATCGCCGCGATCTCGCGGCTCGCGCCCCGGTTGCCGAAGTTGCCCTCTTTGAGGTTGTAGGCCGTGACGTACCAGAACAGCGGTATGACGACACTCCACACCAGCATGCAGTAGGGGCAGAGGGTGCCGAGCACGAAGATCGACTGGATCATCAGCCAGATCACGAACCACAGCGCCAGCGCGAAGCCGAGGTTGAAGATCACCCAGAACCACTTCGCGAACCGGGCCCCGGCGAGGATGGCGACGCCCACCACGATCGGTGCGACGAAAGCCGCCACGCCGATGATCGGGTTGGGGAACCCGAACAGCGCTCCCTGGGGGCTCGCCATGTTGGGGCCGCAGGTGACGAGCGGTGAGATGTTGCAGCTCGGCACGTAGCTCGGATCGATCAGCGTCTCGATGCGCTCCAGCGTGAGATCGAACGACGCGAACCAGCCCAGCACACCGGCCACGACGAGGAAGATCGCGAGGCCGATCGGGCGGCGGGAGGCAGAGGTCTCGGCTGGCACCTAGGGATTATTGCACGGGGCCTTCACGACCGATCTGGGAATGCGTGCGATAATCGCTGGAAGGTGTCCGCGCTGGTCGCGGATGCCGAGAAGACTTATCGGGCGGCCGCCGACAGGCGCTCCGACCCGATTCGAACACCGCCGGTGTTCACAGACAGAGCGACCGCGGAGGGCACGACGCCCGCCCGGCGCATGAGATGGTTCGGCGAGGTGTTCCGCGAAGCGGAGCCTCGCTCGCGAGAGTACCTGCCGGAGGCCCCGGGCCACCGGCTGGCAAGGAGTGCACCAGAGATGGTGGAGAAGAATTCACACAATGGCAGCGATTCGAACAACCAAGAAGGAACGGGGCGGCGCAAGCGGCTCTTCGGCGGACGCCGCTCGGTGAAGAAGCCGGAGCAGTCGGCTCCGCCGGCCGGGCCCGAGGTGACCGCGGTGGAGCAGGCCGCGCCCGTCGAGCCCGCGGCCCCGGTCACGACCGAGCCGACCGCGCCCGGGCCGGCCGAGCCCGGGTCGACCGAGCCCGAAGCCGGCATCGGTGAGGTGGAGGCACCGGTCGTGCTCGCCCCCGAGCACGACGACCAGCCCGGCCTTGCGCCGTTCTCGGCTCCGGCCGCCTCGGCGCTGGATGCGGTGGGTGGCACGACGTCGTCGGCGCCCCGTGCGCTCAGCACGACCTCGCTGTTCTTCCAGGCCCCCGACCTGCCCGATCTGCCGCCCCTGCCCCCGCGGGAGCGCGACGACCGGCCCGATCGCGACGACCAGGAGGGCTCGGTCAGGCGCCGTTCGCGCCGTCGCTCCGGCGAGGAGCCGCGCGGCGGAGACAACGACCCCGCGAACACCGTCGTCAAGGTGCGCACGCCGCGCGAGCCCGAGCTCATCACCGAGCCGCAGCGGGTGAAGGGTTCGACGAGGCTCGAGGCGAAGAAGCAGCGCCGCCGCGACGGCCGCGACGCCGGCCGCCGCCGCCCCGTGGTCACCGAGGCCGAGTTCCTCGCCCGCCGCGAGGCCGTCGACCGCGTGATGGTGGTGCGGGCGAAGAACGACAAGATCCAGATCGGCGTGCTCGAGGACGGCGTGCTGGTCGAGCACTACGTGGCGAAGGCGCAAGACGCCTCGCTCATCGGCAACGTCTACCTCGGCCGGGTGCAGAACGTGCTCCCCAGCATGGAGGCCGCCTTCGTCGACATCGGCCGCGGTCGTAACGCGGTGCTTTACTCCGGCGAGGTCGACTGGGAGGCGGCGGCAGGAGCATCCGAGGGCAAGGGTTCGCAGCCGCGCCGCATCGAGCTGGCCCTCAAGTCGGGCGACACCGTTCTCGTGCAGGTCACCAAAGACCCCGTCGGCCACAAGGGCGCCCGGCTCACCAGCCAGGTCAGCCTGCCCGGCCGCTACCTGGTGTACGTGCCGAACGGTTCGATGAACGGCATCTCGCGCAAGCTCCCCGACACCGAGCGTGCCCGCCTGAAGCGCATCCTGAAGGAGGTGCTCCCCGAGAACGTCGGCGTCATCGTGCGCACCGCATCCGAGGGCGCCACCGAGGAGCAGCTGACCCTCGACGTGAACCGTCTCACCTCGCAGTGGGCCCACATCAGCGAGCAGGTCAAGAAGCAGCAGGCACCGCATCTGCTGCACTCCGAGCCCGACCTGCTCATCAAGATCGTGCGCGACGTGTTCAACGAGGACTTCCACCGCATGGTGATCTCGGGCGACGACGCGCAGGCCACCATCGAGAACTACCTCGCCGCCGTGGCACCCGACCTGCTCGACCGCGTGCAGAAGTACGAGGGCGACCGCGACGCCTTCGACGAGTTCCGCATCAGCGAGCAGATCGAGAAGGCCCTCGACCGCAAGGTCTGGCTGCCGTCGGGTGGCTCGCTCGTGATCGACCGCACCGAGGCGATGACCGTCGTCGACGTGAACACCGGCAAGTTCGTCGGCTCGGGCGGCAACCTCGAGGAGACCGTCACGAAGAACAACCTCGAGGCGGCCGAGGAGATCGTGCGGCAGCTCCGCCTGCGCGACATCGGCGGCATCATCGTCGTCGACTTCATCGACATGGTGCTCGAGTCGAACCGCGATCTCGTGCTCCGCCGCATGGTGGAGTGCCTGAGCCGCGACCGCACCAAGCACCAGGTGGCCGAGGTCACCTCGCTCGGCCTGGTGCAGATGACCCGCAAGAAGCTCGGGCTCGGGCTCCTGGAGTCGTTCAGCGAGCCCTGCGAGACCTGCGCCGGCCGCGGCATCATCGTTCACCACGACCCGGTCGTGAAGCACCGCTCGGGCGGCAACGGGGGCCAGTCCTCCGGCGGCAGCCAGAACGGTGGCAACAGCCGACGTGGTCGCGGCGGCCAGGGGTCGAATGGCTCCGGCGGCGGCAGCGGGCACTCGCACGGCTCGTCGTCGGCGGGGTCGTCGAACAGCAACGGCGGCACCCACGCCATCACCGACGACGCCAAGAACGCGCTGGCGCAGATCGCGGCGAGCACGATCGCCGCGGCGGCGCACCACGCACCCGCCGAGAAGGACGCCGCTGCCGCACCGGTCGAAGCGCCCGCGGCCGAGACTGCGGCGCCCGCCGGCGACACGGTGACGGAGTCTGCGCCCGCCGAGCAGTCCGGTGCGCCGGCGAAGAACGCCGACGCGCAGAAGGCGGCATCGAGCTCGTCGCGTCGTCGCAAGTCGCGGCACGGGCGCGGCGACGACGCCGCAGCGTCGTCACCGGCGCCTGCCGCCGCTCCCGAGTCGGGGTCGACCGCTGCTCCTGCCGCGTCCGACGCCGCCGAGACGCGCTCCGCCGCCGAGGCCGCGCCGCAGAGCGACGAGCCCATCGCCATCCTCGACATCCCCGTGGCGAAGGCCGCGCGGGCGCCGCGGGTGAGCGCGCACGACGCGTCGAGCCTGCTCGACTCGGTGCTCGACGCACTGCCCGCACCCAAAGAGCCGGGCCAGGGTCGCTCGCGCAGCCGTCGCGTGTCGACGGCCGCGGTGTCGGCTCCGGTGGAGTCGACCGACTCCTGACGCCCCAGGGCCGGCCGTGAGGCCGGGACACCGTCACCACTCGGCGAAAGGCCGGTTCGCGCTCAGTGCGCGGACCGGCCTTTCCGCTGCCCACGGTCTCTGCCGCGCACGCGGAGCCCGCTCGCCCGCAGCCGTACCACGAGGTCGCGGTAGCTCACCGGAACGGCGCCGGCGGCGACGAGTTCGTCGTAGCGATCCACCGGCACGTCGTAGTGGTCGAGGTCGAAGCTGCGCGGCGGAAGTCCCGCCGATTCGGCGAAGGAATGCAGCTCCTCCAGCGATTCGTCGCTGACGAGGTGACCCCAGATGGTACCGTGGGCTGGCCACATGGGGTTGTCGATCAGCACGGTCACGCACCGAGTATCCCACCCGTGTTGCTTTGACCGAAATCACGCTTTCATGTAAGCTTGACCGCTGGTGTGCTTAGAGCATCGCTCTTCAGAACGCCAAGACTTCCAAGCGTCGCAGATCGCGCTTTCGAATCACCCTGAAGAGTTAGGTACGTAAATTGGTTTACGCAGTTGTGCGCGCCGGTGGCCGTCAAGAAAAGGTCGAGGTCGGCACGATCGTCACACTCGACCGCATCAAGGCGAACGCCGAGGGCAACATCGAATTGGCAGCCGTGCTGCTCGTCGACGGTGACAAGATCACCTCCGACGCCACGTCGTTGTCGAAGGTGAAGGTCACGGCCGAGGTTCTCGAAGACCTCCGCGGCCCGAAGATCGTCATCCAGAAGTTCAAGAACAAGACCGGTTACAAGAAGCGCCAGGGCCACCGCCAGGAGCTCACCCGCGTCAAGGTCACCGGAATCAAGTAAGGATCACAGGCAGATGGCACACAAAAAGGGTGCGAGCTCCACTCGCAACGGTCGTGACTCCAACGCTCAGCGTCTGGGTGTCAAGCGCTTCGGCGGCCAGGTCGTCCTCGCGGGCGAGATCCTCGTCCGTCAGCGCGGTACGCACTTCCACCCCGGCGTGAACGTCGGCCGTGGCGGCGACGACACGCTGTTCGCCCTCTCGGCCGGTTCGGTCGAGTTCGGCACCAAGGGCGGCCGCAAGGTCGTCAACATCGTCGCAGCGGCTGCCGAGTAGTCGCGACGAACGCTTCGAGCAGGGGTGGGCTGATCGCCCACCCCTGCTTTCGTTTTCCCCCGGGCACGCCGACGCGTCTGCCCGTCGATCAGAGAGTGTGAGGAACCCGTCATGGTGACGTTCGTCGACAACGTGACCCTGCACCTCAGGGCGGGCAACGGGGGCAACGGCTGCGTCTCGGTGCGCCGCGAGAAGTTCAAGCCGCTGGCAGGCCCCGACGGCGGCAACGGCGGCCACGGCGGCGACATCGTTCTCGTCAGCGATGCCCACACCACCACCCTCCTCGGGTTCCACCGGCACCCCCACGTGTCGTCGCAGAACGGCGGGCCCGGCATGGGCGACCACCGTGCCGGAGCCAACGGCGAAGAACTCGTGCTGAACGTGCCCGTGGGCACTGTCGTGAAGACGCCGGAGGGCACCGAGCTCGTCGACTTCGTCGAGCCCGGCATGCGCTTCGTCGTCGCCGAGGGCGGCCACGGCGGGCTCGGCAACGCGGCCCTCGCCACCACCAAGCGCAAGGCGCCCGGCTTCGCGCTGCTCGGCACCGAGGGCTGGCAGGGCGATGTGCTGCTCGAGCTCAAGACCGTCGCCGACGTGGCGCTCGTGGGCTACCCCTCGGCGGGCAAGTCGAGCCTCGTCGCCGCCCTCTCGGCCGCGAAGCCGAAGATCGCCGACTACCCGTTCACGACGCTCCACCCCAACCTCGGCGTGGTGCAGGCCGGCTCCGTGCGCTACACGGTCGCCGACGTACCCGGCCTCATCGAGGGCGCGAGCGAGGGCAAGGGCCTCGGGCTCGAGTTCCTCCGTCACGTCGAGCGTTGCAGCGCGCTGCTGCACGTGCTCGACTGCGCCACCCTCGAACCGGGCCGCGACCCCATCAGCGACCTCGACGTCATCCTGGGCGAGCTGGGTGCCTACCCGGTTCCCGAGGGCCAGGTTCCCCTGCTCGAGCGCCCGCAGCTCATCGCGCTGAACAAGATCGACGTGCCCGAGGCGCGCGAGCTGGCCGAGTTCGTCAAGCCCGAGCTCGAGGCGCGCGGCTACCGCGTGTTCGAGATCTCGACCGCGAGCCACGAGGGTCTGCGGCAGCTGTCGTTCGCCCTCGCCGAGCTCGTCGAGGCGGCTCGCACGAAGGCGGCGGAGGAGCCGGCGCCCACGCGCATCGTCATCCGGCCCCGCGCCGTCGACGAGGCGGGCTTCACGATCCGTGTCGAGGGCGGCACCCACGGCAACGTCTACCGCGTCATCGGGGCCAAACCCGAGCGCTGGGTGCAGCAGACCGACTTCACGAACGACGAAGCGGTCGGCTTCCTCGCCGACCGGCTCGCCAAGCTCGGTGTCGAAGACGGCCTGTTCAAGGCCGGCGCCGTCGCGGGTTCCGCCGTGATCATCGGCGAGGGCAACGGCGTCGTGTTCGACTGGGAGCCCACTCTCACCTCCACCGCCGAACTCGTCACGAGTCCTCGTGGCTCCGACCCGCGCCTCGACCCGAACCACCGCCGCACCAGCAGTCAGCGCCGTGAGGAGTACCACGACCTCATGGATGCCAAGGCCGAGGCCCGCGCCGAGCTCGTGCGCGAGCGCGATGCCGGGCTGTGGAACGACGAGGACGAGGAATGACCCGCGCCTCCCTGCGCTCCCGCTCCGAGATCCCCACCGCCCGCCGTGTCGTGGTGAAGGTCGGCTCCTCGTCGATCAGCGGGGCGAACGCGGGCCAGATCGCACCGCTCGTCGATGCGCTGGCCGCCGCGCACGCGCGCGGCACGGAGGTCATCCTGGTGTCGTCGGGAGCCATCGCGACGGGCATGCCCTACCTGAAGCTCGACGCCCGCCCCAGCGACCTCGCGACCCAGCAGGCTGCCGCGGCGGTGGGCCAGAACATCCTCGTCTTCCGCTATCAGGACAGCCTGCGGCGCTACGAGATCACCGCGGGCCAGGTGCTCCTCACGGCCGGCGACCTCGAGAACCCCACCCACCGCTCGAACGCGCAGCGCGCGATGGACCGCCTGCTCGGTCTCCGCATCCTGCCCATCGTCAACGAGAACGACACCGTCGCCACGCACGAGATCCGCTTCGGCGACAACGACCGGCTCGCGGCCCTCGTGTCGCAGCTGGTCGGGGCGGATGCGCTCGTCCTGCTCTCCGACGTCGACGCGCTCTACACCCGCCCGCCGCAGGAGCCCGGCGCGGTGAAGATCGAGACCGTGCCTGTCGGCGACGAGCTCGCCGGGGTGACCTTCGGCGACATCGGCGCGGCCGGCGTCGGCACGGGCGGCGCAGCCACCAAGGTGTCGGCCGCACGGCTCGCCGCCGCCGCCGGCACCGCCGTGCTCGTCACCTCCACCGCGAACGTCGCCGAGGCCCTCTCGGGTGCCGACATCGGCACCTGGTTCGAACCCGCCTCGCTGATGCGCGAGCCCTCCGCCACGGGTTCCATCGCCCTCGGGTGAGGAGTGGCCGGTAGAATCCCAGCATGTCTGAGAGCACTGCCGTGATGACCCCTGCCGCATCCTCGCCTTCGGCGGAGACCGCTGCGCCGGCCCAGGGTTTCGACGAGAAGCTCGCGGCGGCGCGCGAGGCGTCGATCGTGCTCGCCACCGTCACGACGGAGCAGAAGAACCGGGCGCTCGAGGCCATCGCCGCCGCCGTCGAGTCGGGTGCCGACGAGATCGTGCCCGCCAACGAGCTCGACCTCGCGAACGGCCGCGAGAACGGGCTCTCCGCTGCCCTCCAAGACCGCCTGCGCCTCGACGCGTCGCGGCTCGCCGGCCTCGCCGCAGCCGTGCGCGAGATCATCGCGCTCACCGATCCGGTGGGGGAGAGCGTGCGTGGCAGCCGCCTGCAGAACGGCGTGCGCATCGACCAGGTGCGGGTGCCGTTCGGTGTGGTCGGCGCCATCTACGAGGCGCGGCCGAACGTCACCGTCGACATCGCGTCGCTCGCCCTGAAGAGCGGCAACGCGGTGGTGCTGCGCGGCGGTTCGGCTGCCGAGAACAGCAACCGCGTGCTCGTCTCGCTCATCCAGGGTGCCCTCGAGTCGGTGGGGCTGCCCCGCGCATCCGTGCAGACCATCGACGAGTTCGGCCGCGACGGCGCCACCCGCCTCATGCGCGCGAGGGGTGCCGTCGACGTGCTCATCCCGCGGGGCAGCGCCCAGCTCATCGAGACCGTGGTCACCGAGTCGAAGGTGCCCGTCATCGAGACCGGTGCGGGGGTCGTGCACGTGTTCCTCGACGCCTCGGCGAACGAGGAGTGGGCGGTCGATATCGTGCACAACGCCAAGGTGCAGCGCCCGAGCGTCTGCAACGCGCTCGAGACCCTCCTGGTGCACCGTGACGCAGCATCGCGGCTGCTCGGGCCGGTGCTCTCGCGGCTGCGCGACTCAGGCGTCACGATCCACGCCGACGCCGAGGCACTCGCCCTGTTCCCGGATGCGGTGGGCGCCACCGAAGACGACTGGGCCACCGAATACATGAGCCTCGATCTCGCGGTGCGCGTCGTCGGCGACATCGACGAGGCCATGGAGCACATCCGCCGCTACTCCACCCACCACACCGAGTCGATCATCACGAACGACCTCGGCAACGCCGAACGCTTCCTCAACGAGGTCGACTCCGCCGTCGTGATGGTGAACGCCTCGACGCGCTTCACCGACGGCGGGGAGTTCGGCTTCGGAGCGGAGGTCGGGATCTCGACCCAGAAGCTCCACGCCAGGGGCCCGATGGGCCTTCCCGAGCTCACCAGCACCAAATGGCTGGTGCGCGGTTCAGGACAGGCGCGCCGATAGCGGTATCGTAAGAGGCGTTCGACTCGAAAGCAGGAGAAGTGATGTCAGTTCTGATGAGTGTTGTGGCGGAAGCCGTCGACGTGCCGATCGAGCTCCCGTTCCCTCCGATCGTGTTCGGACTCGTCGCCGCCGTCATCTTCGTCGCGCTCGCCTTCGTCACCTGGAGCTACCGAGGTGTGGCGAACCGCCACCCGCAGAAGTCGGCGCGCTACGCCTCCACCCACGACGTGCACGGGCACGCAGACCGCACGGGCGCAGACCACTGACCGTCTCGGAATGACGAACGATTCGCCCGAGACGGGCGAGCATCCTGATGCGGGGCGACGGCGCCAGCGCATCGGCGTGATGGGTGGAACCTTCGACCCCATCCACCATGGGCACCTGGTGGCCGCGAGCGAGGTGGCGACCTCGTTCGAGCTCGACGAGGTGGTCTTCGTGCCGACGGGGCGGCCCTGGCACAAGGAGCCGGTCACGCCGGCCGAGCACCGCTACCTGATGACGGTCATCGCCACGGCGTCGAACCCGCGCTTCACCGTGAGCCGGGTCGACATCGACCGCGGCGGGGTCACCTACACCATCGACACCCTGCGCGACCTGCAGGCGGCTCACCCCGACGCCGACCTGTTCTTCATCTCGGGCGCGGATGCGATCGCCCAGATCCTCAACTGGAAAGACGTCGACGAGCTGTGGGATCTCGCTCATTTCGTGGCGGTCTCCCGGCCCGGTCACACCTTCGCCATTTCGTCTTTGCCGCGCCAGGACGTAAGCTATTTGGAAGTTCCGGCGCTTGCGATATCGTCCACTGACTGTCGCGGCCGGGTCGGCCGGGGTTTTCCGGTGTGGTACTTGGTACCCGACGGTGTCGTTCAGTACATCACCAAGCACCATCTATATCGGAGTGTTGAATGAGTTCGTCCCACGAGGAGCAGCCGCTCACACGGCGTCAGCTGCGTGAGCTGGAGCGGCAGAAGCCGCGCAAGGAGCGCGAGGCCGACGCCAAGGCGGCCGAGGAGGCCGAGGCCGCCCGCAAGGCGGAGTCGGCTCGCGAGGCCGCGGAGAGCGGCGTTCCCGCCGGGGGCGGCGACGCCCCGTCGGAGATGGGTTCCCGTCGCGCGTACCGTCACCAGGGGCCGCCCGCCGCCGAGGCTCCCGCCGCCGCCGAGGCTTCGGCCGGGGAATCCGCTGCCGAGGAGCCCGCGGCGCCCGAGTCCACGGCCCACGAGTCCACGACCCAGGAGCCTGCCCGCGACGAGGTCGAAGACACCATCATCCCCGAGGTCGTCTCCGACGACGAGGCCGTCGACGACCCCGAGCCCGCTTCGCAGGCCGAGCCGGTCATCGACATCGTGCCGCTCACCGACACGGTCATCGCCGCCCCTCGTTCCGCCTCGAGCGACGACGACGAGCAGGTCGAGATCATCTCGGTCAGCGAGACCGACTCGCACGCCGCCGTGGTCGAGGAGATGGTGATCGACGAGGCCGTCGACCCCGCCGACACCGCGAAGCCCGCAACGCCGCCCACCGCCCCGCTCGGTGCCCAGTTCCGGAGCCCGAGCGACCGTTCGCCGTCGGCGGGCGACCAGCTGCCCTCGTCGTTCGACGACCTGCTGACCCTTCGCAACACCGCTGCCACGAACTCGATCTCCACCACCAGCGCCCTCGTGCTGCCCACGGTGCCGGGTTCGAGCGACGTGGGGACGGCGCTCGACGAGACGGGCGAGGTCATCATCACCGGCTCGATCGACCTGCCGCCGAGCTTCGGTGCCCTCGGCGCTCCCGCCTCGGGCCTCGAGTCGAACGATCTCGATTCGCTCATCGAGCGCTCCGAGACCGAACAGGGCGGCTCCGACGTGGCGCCGGTGAGCGCGGCACGCGCCATCAGCACGAACACCTCGTCGACCTCGATCATCGCTCCTCCCAAGCGGGCTCGCGCCAACGCCCCCGTGGTGCTGGCGGTCACCGCCGCCGTCCTCGCCGTCGGCGTGGTGAGCCTGCTCCTCGCCGTCTTCGTCTTCCGGGTCTTCTAGACCGGCCGACCAGAAAGTCTTCGTGACTGCTTCCACTCGTTCCATCGAACTCGCCCAGACTGCAGCGTCAGCTGCCGACTCCAAGCAGGCCGAGAACATCGTCGCCCTCGACGTCTCCGGCCCGTTGCCCCTCGCCGACGTCTTCCTGCTGGCCTCGGGGCGCAACGAGCGCAACGTGATCGCCATCGCCGAGGAGGTGCAGGACAAGCTCGCCGAGCTGGGCGCCAAGGCCATCCGCAAGGAGGGCATGGCCGACGGCCGCTGGATCCTGCTCGACTTCGGCGACCTCGTCGTGCACGTCTTCCACGAAGAAGACCGCCTGTACTACTCGCTCGAGCGCCTCTGGAAGGACTGCCCGGTCGTTCCTCTGGCGATTTCGGTCGAAGAGGGCTGATTGGTCACGAGCACGCTCCGTCATGTAGTAACCTAGACAAGTTGTTTCCGCCGGAGGCGGGAACGACGCCCATGAAAATGGGCCCGTGGCGCAGTTGGTAGCGCACCTGCATGGCATGCAGGGGGTCAGGGGTTCGAATCCCCTCGGGTCCACCAGCGACACCGAAGCCCCGGCCGAGAATACCTCTCGACCGGGGCTTTCGTGTTCTCCGGTTCGCGCTCTATCTCGTCGCGTGCGGACTGCGTGGCGCGCCGGAGGTGACGGTCACGACGCGGTAGCCGGCGGGGGAGGCGGAACGCCAGGCGTGGGCTGTGCCGGCGGCGAGGGCCATGGTGTCGCCGGGGGCGAGCGGATGCACGGTGCCGTCATCGAGCGCCACCTCCAGTCGCCCGTCGAGCAGGTAGAGGAACTCGTCCTCCTCGTGCACGGCGTACTCGCCGAACTCGGGGTCGCGCCCCCAGAACTCGGTGCCGAACAGCCCGCCGGGCAGTTGTGCGAGCTGCCACACGGTTCGCTCGCCCACGGGGGCGCGCGGCTCGACGGTCGCCACGACATCGATGCCGATCCCCGAGACGCGCCGCTCGGGTTCGCGTGCCAGGAGCGAGCCTGGGGGCACCTCGAGAGCCCTCGCGATGCGCGCCATCGAGGCGAGACTGAGGCGGGCGTGACCACGCTCGGCCAGGCTGAGGAACGGTTGTGACATGGCCGAGAGGCGCGCCAGCTGCACGAGCGTCAGGCCCCGCTCACGGCGCAGAGCACGGATGCGCGTGCCCATGGCGACAGCCTCGTCGTCGAGCGGTGCCGAGGACGGCGCAGTCGTGGTGGAGGTCATGGTGCCCTGCCTTTCGTCACCTGCGCGAAACGCTGCGAAACATCGGCGCAAAATATTTGTGACATAAATATCCCATGAGCCCCCTTCTCTTCGGAATCTTCCAGTACATCGGGCCGAACGGCACCGTCGGCTCGGCGTGGCAGCATCCCGACGACCGTTCCAGCGACTTCACCAGCCTCGAGCACTGGATCGCGCTGGCGAAGACCTTCGACGAGGCAGGGCTCGACTTCCTGTTCCTCGCCGACAGCTACGGCTTCCCTGCGCTCGGCGGAGAGCTGATCGACGCGTCCGTGCGCGAGGGCCGGGGCATCCCGCACGGCGATCCGATGCCGCTCGTCTCCGCCCTCGCCGCGGTCACGGAGCGCCTCGGCTTCATCCTCACCACGTCCACCACCGTGGAACCGCCGGCGGCGAACGCGCGGCGGTTCGCGACCCTCGACCATTTCACCAAGGGGCGCATCGGGTGGAACATCGTGACCGGATCGTCGGGGGCGACGGCCGCCGCGCTCATGGGCAGGGAGCTCATCGCCCACGACGTGCGGTACGACATGGCCGACGACTACGTCGACGTGAGCCTGACGCTCTGGGAGGGCTCGTGGGAGGACGACGCCCTCGTGCTCGACAAGGAGGCGGGCCTCTACGCCGATCCGGCCAAGGTCCACCTCGTGCACCACGAAGGCCCCTACTTCCGCACCGACGGCATCCTCAACCTGCCTCCCTCCCCCCAGCGCACGCCGCTGCTCGTGCAGGCGGGCGCGTCGGGGCGGGGCCGCGAGTTCGCGGGCCGGAACGCCGAGGCCGTGTTCGTCGGCGGGGGCGAGCCCGCGACGGTCGCGGCGAACGTGCGGGGAATCCGCGAGAGCGCCGTCGCTGCGGGCCGGCCCGCCGACTCCATCAAGGTGCTCGTGGGCGCACTGTTCCTCACCGGAGCGACGAGCGAGGAGGCCTGGGCGACGCACGACGAGATGCTCGCGATGTCCACCCCGGAGGGGGCGGCGGCCATCTACGCCGGCAACACCGGCATCGATCTGCTCGCGCTCGATCCCGAGCTGCCGATCGCCCAGACCTCGACGCAGATGGGGCAGTCGAATCTCGAGCGCTACCTGGGGAAGGACGGCAGGCCCGCCCCGCTCGTGAAGGAGGTTCTCGAGAACTTCCGCCGCACCGGCATCAACGGCAGTGTGTTCGTCGGTTCGGCGGCGGAGGTCGTCGACCAGGTGGAGGAGTTCGTCGCGGCGACGGGAGTCGACGGGTTCCTCATCCAGCCGCATATGACCCCGGGTACCTACGACGACCTGATCGAGTACGTGCTGCCCGAACTGCGGGCCCGCGGTCTGATGGCGCCGGAGCCGCAGGGGGAGACGCTGCGCGAGCGGCTGTTCCCCGAGGGCACGGCGCACCTGCCCGAGACGCATAGGGGGTATCGGTTCCGCGCGGGGCGGTGAGAAGTGGATGCATGCGTTATGTCGGCGATATATCTTTGAGTTGACCGGTGGAACATAGCGATATATCGTTGATCCATCGCGAACGATCGCGACATGGATTTCACACCGACAGAAAGGCGAACGCATCATGCGACGTATCAACGACGACACCTCTTTCCCGCACCACCACCACGATCACGACCGCGCCGAGCGGCCGGCCCGCCGCCAGCGCTTCGCCGGCTTCGAGCGCGGACCGCGTGGCCACGGCGGCCCCGGCTTCGGCCCCGGCGGATTCGGCCCCGGCGGGCCCGGATTCGGCGGTTTCGGCCCGGGCTTCGGCCCCCGCGGCCCCCAGCGCGCGAGTCGCGGCGACGTGCGCAGCGCCATCCTCTCCTTGCTCGCCGACGCGCCCTCCAACGGCTACGGCCTCATCAAGGCCATCGCCGAGAAGACCGGGGGAGTCTGGCGCCCGAGCCCCGGCTCGGTCTACCCCACCCTTCAGCAGCTCGTCGACGAGGAGCTGATCGTCGCCACGGGCGACGGTCGCCGCACCGAGTTCGAGCTGAGCGACACGGGCCGCGCCTACGTGGCCGATCACGCCGACGAGCTGGCCAAGGCGTGGCAGGCCACCGCGGGCACCTCGGCCGCCGAGACGGAGTTCCACACCAGCCTCGCGAAGCTCATGGGTGTGGTGAAGCAGTTCCGCTTCGCCGCCACCGACGAGCAGCGCGCCCAGGCCACCGAGAAGCTCGACGAGGCGCGGCGCGCGCTGTACCTCATCCTCGCCGACTGAGCCCGCCCGAGCTGACAGAGCGGCCGCGCGGCAACACCCGCGCGGCAACACCCGCGCGGTCACCGAACCTCTCTCTGAGGTCGCGGATAAGGCGTCTGCCCGATTCCGCCCCACCGTCTTAGAGCGCACTCTCGAGTCGTCGGATCCACCGAGACGAGAGAGGCGGCGGTCGCCGTGATGATCAGCGAGTATTCCTTCCCCTGGCTCTACGAGGCCGAGGTCGAGCGCCTCACCGAGGAGCTCGAGCGGCGCCGGATGCAGGCGGAGCGGCAGCAGGCGGACGGCGCGTCGGCGGTGCCGCAGGCTGCGCCGCGGGGTGGGCGCACCCCGTCGCCGAGAGCGCGCCACGGCGCCCACAGAGCCGCGCGCCGGATGTCGGCGGCCGGTGGCACGATGTAGGCATGCAGAGCACCAGTCCCTCGCTCGTCGGGCGCGAGAACGACCTGGAATCGCTCGTCGGTGCTCTCGCCGATGCGAGGGCGGCGAACACCCGCACCGTGGTGGTGAGCGGTGAGGCCGGCATCGGCAAGACCAGGCTGGTGGCCGAGTTCCTCGCCTCGGTGCCGGCCGACACCCTCGTGCTGCGCGGCCAGTGCATCGACCTCGACCGGGATGCTCCGCCCTACGCCCCCGTGGTCGCGGTCTTGCGCGCACTGGTGGGCGCGGTCGGTGTCGATGCGGTGCGCGAGGCGGCGGGCGCGGCCGCCGAAGCCCTGAGCGTGCTGATGCCCGAACTCGCACCCGTCGCCGACGATCCCGCGGCTGCGGCCCGAGGCGGTGCCGACCGGCTGTACGACGCGGTGGCGGGGGTTCTCGGCGGGGTCTCGAGCGCGCACCCGCTCGTGGTCGTCGTCGAAGACCTGCACTGGGCCGACAGCGCCACGCTCGCCCTCCTCCGCTTCCTCGTCCGGGTGCTCGAGAGCGCACGTGTGCTGTTCGTCGTCACCTATCGAAGCGACGAGCTGGGCCGGGGCCATCCACTGCGCAGCTGGATTCCCGAGCTCGACCGCAGCCGGAGGGTCTCCCGGCGCGAGCTGCCGCGGCTGACGAGACGTCAGGTGCGGCAGCTCTCGACGGCTCTCCTGGGGAGCCCGCTCGGCGCCGCCGACCTCACCGTCGTGGTGCAGCGCACCGACGGGGTGCCGTTCTTCATCGAGGAGATCCTCGGCTGCGAGTTCGACACCGTCGACGCGCTGCCCGACACCCTCCGTGACATCCTCCTCGCCCGCTACGAGACCCTCAGCGAACCCGCGCAGCGCTTCCTCCGTCTGCTCGCCGCCGGCGGCGCCCGGGTCGAGCACGAGCTGTTCTCCGCCGTGAGCGACGACGACGCCGCCACCATCGACGACGCGGCGCGGGAGGCCGTGCAGGCGCGCGTGCTCGTCGTCGACGACACCGCCTACGCCTTCCGGCACGCCCTCGTGCGCGAGGCCGTGCACGACGAGCTGCTCCCCGGTGAGCGCATGCGCTTCCACACCCGCTATGCCGAGGCGCTCGAGGGGCGTCAAGGCGGGTCGCGGGTCGACGCCAGTGCCGTCTCTTACCACTGGATGGCTGCGCACAACCTCGAGGCGGCGTTCAGCGCCTCGCTCACGGCGATGGATCAGGCCCGCGGTGCCTTCGCCAACTCCACGGCGGCGCTCATGGGCGAACGCGCGCTCGAGCTGTGGCCGCGTGTTCCCGACGCCGAGCGGCTCGCCGGCCGAAGCCGCGTCGACCTGCTGGGCGAGACCGCCTACACGCTGCGCAACGCCGGCGAGAGCGAGCGTGCCATCGCTCTCGTCGACGAAGCGCTCACCGCCTGCGACAGCGCCGGGTCGCCCGACGTGTACGCCCGACTGCTGCGGGACAAGGCGTCGTACCTCGCCAACCTGGGGCAGTCGGGCTCGGTCGAACTCCTGCGGCAGGCGCTCGAGGTCATCGGGGGCACGGAACGCAGCGTGCTGCGGGCCAACGTGCTGGGTGAGCTCGCCGCCCGCCTCATGCTCGACGCCCGGTTCGCCGACGCCGTGCGCACCGCCGACGACGCCTTCGCCGAGGCCGACCACGTGGGGTCGAAAGCCCGCATGTCGGTGGCCGCGAACATCCGTGGCTTCTCGAAGCTCTGCCTCGGCCGGGTCGACGACGGCCTCGCCGATCTGCAGCTCGCCGGCGAGCTCGCCGGCGGCAACGACTCGGCGGAGCTGCGTCACCAGGTGAACCTCTCCGACGCGATGTACCTGCTCGGGCGCTTCGACGAGGCGGTGCGCATCGCCGAGGCCGGGGCCGCGCGAGCGCGCGAGCGCGGGGTCGAACGCACGTCGGGCGCCATCCTGCTCTCCAACGTCGTCGCCCCGCTGTTCGCCCTCGGTCAGACGCAGAAGGCCGAGGCGGTGCTCGACCGGGCGCTCGAACTCGATCCGCCCATCGGCTTCAGCGCGCACCTGCAGCGCATCAAGCTCGAAGCCACGCTGTGGTCGGGGGAGCTGCAGCTCGCCGAGCGACTTCTCCGCTCGTGGCGCGCCGCCCTCGGCCTCCAGTTGCGCATCGACGCCCAGTCGCGGCTCGGCCTCGCCCGTGTCGCTGCCGAGATCGCCCTGGCCGGAGGAGACGTCTCAGCCGCCTGGCGCGAGCTGGAACCGCTTCTCGCGCCAGGGAGAGTGCGAACCTTCCCGCCCTACGACCTGCCGCTGCTCGCGACCGCCGCGCGCGTCATCGGGGCGGCGCGCGGCGGGTCGGATCGACTGGGGCCGGGCACCGACGTCGACCTCGGCGAGCTCGAGCAGCGCGTCGCAGCGTGGAGCGCCGACGTCGCGGAGTGGCCGACCGCTCCCGCCTACCTCGCGGTCATCGCCGCTGAGGTGGGCGGGGAGCGGCACCGGGGCGACGACTGCGGGCTGTGGGAGGCGGCAGTCGACGCCGCCGGTGGCCCCGGGGTTCCCGCGCAGGTGCAGCCCTACGCACTGCTCCGGCTCGCCGAGGCGCTGGCGGGAGCCTCCGACCGCGCGGCGGCCCGGGTCGTCGCCGAACGGGCACGCCTCGCCGCCGAGACGATCGGGCTCGGCCTCGTCGTGCGCCGCGTCGACGACCTCGAGCGACGGGTGGGGCTCGTGCGTCCGGTCGGTGGGGCGGCTGGCGGTGGTGGCGCTTCTGGTGGTGGGGCAGCCGTGCGCACGGTCGAAGACGATCTCACCGACCGCGAGCGTCAGGTGCTCGACCTGCTCGCCCAGGGCCTCAGCAACCGCCAGATCGCCGAGACGTTGTTCATCAGCGTCAAGACAGCGAGCGTCCACGTCTCGAACATCCTGCGCAAGACGAACACCTCGACCCGCACCGAGGCGGCCTTCCTCGCCCGCTCGTTCACCGCGCGTTAACCGCGGGTCCGGTTCGCGGACCCTCAGTTCGTCCAGACTCCTCACGCCGTGCCGAGCTCGTCGCGGCGCACCCGCGACGAGGAGAACCGATGCCCGCCGAACCCGAGACCTCACCGGTCGACCTGAACGACATGCTCGGCTACGTCGTCGTCGACACCGACGACGACGACGACCCCGTGCTGGTCGACCGCAACGGGGAGATCGTCGACACCTGGCGCGAGGGCTACCCCTACGGCCACCGCCTCGACCGCGACGAGTACGAGCTCACCAAACGCCTGCTGCAGATCGAGCTGCTGAAGCTGCAGAACTGGATCAAGGCGGAGGGCCGCCGTCTGGTCATCGTCTTCGAGGGCCGCGACGCCGCAGGCAAGGGCGGCACCATCAAGCGCTTCACCGAGCACCTGAACCCGCGCGGGGCCCGGGTGGTGGCCCTCGAGAAGCCCACCGAGCGCGAGAGTACGGAGTGGTACTTCCAGCGCTACGTGGCGCACCTCCCCGCCGCCGGCGAGATCGTGCTCTTCGATCGCTCCTGGTACAACCGCTCGGGGGTGGAGCGGGTGATGGGCTTCTGCACCGACGACCAGTACGCCCGCTTCCTGCTGCAGGCGCCGGCCTTCGAACGGATGCTCGTCCAAGACGGCACCGATGTCGTGAAGCTCTGGTTCTCGGTGTCGAAGAGCGAGCAGCTCACCCGCTTCGCCATCCGGCAGGTCGACCCGGTGCGGCAGTGGAAGCTCTCGCCGATGGACATCGCCTCGCTCGACAAGTGGGACTCGTACACCGTCGCGAAGGAGGCGATGTTCTCAGCCACCGATACGCCCGAGGCGCCGTGGACGGTGGTGAAGAGCAACGACAAGAAGCGCGCACGGCTCGAGGCCATGCGCCACGTGCTGCACCGCTTCCCCTACGCCGAGCGCGACGACGATATCGTCGGCACCCCGGACCCGCTTGTCGTGGGCTCCGCGGAATCGGTCTACGAGCGCGGGGAGAACGCCGGCAGCAGCGCGGTCGCCACCGCCTGAGGTGCCTCGATGTGGGCGAAGTGCCCCGCCGAGGGGATCACGGTGACCGTGACGTCGCGCACGACCCGCGCGAGCATCCGGTCGTCGTGTTCTCCCGCGAACACGTCGGCGGCTCCCCGCACCGATCGCACCGGGCAGCGGATGCGCGACCACGAGTCCTCGAGGTCGTAGGCGGCGGCGATGCGGGCAGCCCGCACGAAGGCAGCCGGTCGCACCTCGTCCGCGAGCGCAGCGACGACCGAGTCGGGGACGAGCCGGGGGTGCGCGAACAGCGGAGCGACGACGGGGCCCAGCAGACGAGCACGCCGGAGCGACGAGAGCACGCGCGATGCGGCGCGCCCGAAGGGGGCGAAGGCGCGCATCACCGTGAGCAGTCCGGCGAAGGCGGGGCTGCGGCCGGCGGCGCGCAGCGGCCGGCGTGCCACCTCGGCCACGGTGAAGGTGGCGGGGGAGACGAGGGAGGCGGAGGCCGTCGCCTCGGGCTCGGTGGCGGCGAGATGGAGGGCGATGAAGGCACCCAGCGAGTGACCGACGACGTGCCAGCTCGAGTAGCCGAGCGAGCGCATCAGGTCGACGGTGGCGCCGGCGACGTCGTCGATCCCTGCGTCGGGGTGGAATGCGGTGCTGTCGCCCCACCCCGGCAGGTCGAGCGCCACGACGTCGGAGATCGCGGCGTCGCGCCGGTCGAGCTCGGCGAGGAGGGGGGTCCACGTCGTCCAGGAGCCCGCGGCGCCGTGGAGGAGGAGCGTCACCACCCGATGCTCCGTGCCGTCGCCGTCGCCGTCGCCGTCGGGTGAGGGGGTCCGGTGCAGCCGGGCCGACACCGGCCCGACGCGGGTGATCGACACGCGGGTCTCGAACCCGAGCGCCGTGGAGTCGGCGGTGAGGCCGTAAGGGGCGTAAGGTTCCCGCTCGGGCGCGCCGTCGACGTCGGCCGGTACGCGCGAAGGCGCACCGGGTGATGCACGCCGGGTCATGCAGGGTCTTCGGAGCCGCCCCCGTCGCCGGATCGGGGTGCTCCGGCGACGAGATAGCGTAGACGGACGACGACGAGGAGCGGAACGCGGGTGCGACGAGTGTTCGGGGTGGCGCGCCTGCTGGTCGCTGCCCTCGGGGCCACAGCGCTCGTCTTCGACTTCGACTACGTGCTCGGCTTCAGCACCTTCTCGGCCGAGAACTACTTCAGCTACTTCACCTTTCAGAGCAACCTCGCCAACGTCGTGGTGCTCGGCACCTCAGGGGTGTTGCTGCTGCGCGGTCACGTCGTGGGGCGCCTCCTGGTGAGTTTTCGGGCGATCATCACCACCTACGTGATCGTCTCGGGCATCGTGTTCGCCCTCATCGTGTCGCAGGCGGGCAGCCATCAGTACCGCATCGAGGTGCCCTGGTCGAGCCAGGTGCTGCACTTCGTCATCCCCGCCTATCTCATCGTCGACTGGGTCGTCGGCGTGGGTCGCGTGCGCCTGCGCTGGCGCACTGCCGCGATCGTGCTCTGCTTCCCCGTGGTGTGGGGGGTCTTCACGCTCATCCGCGGCAGGCTCGTGCGCTGGTACCCCTACTTCTTCCTCGACCCCGACCAGGTGAGCGGGCCGGGGGAGTTCGGGCTCTACTGCGGCATCGCCCTCGCCCTGTTCTCGGGGATCATGGCCGCGCTCGTCGCGCTCTCGCGGCTGCAGCCCGTCAGGGCACCGCGGTGGGGGTGGTGGCCGGTGTCGGCGTGGCACCGATCGTCTCGTCGACGAAAGGCCCCAGAGTGGCCAGCGCCGCCTCGACGAACTCGGAGTCGCCGAGCTTCGAGGTGACTGAGACGTCATCGGCTGCGGTGAGGCCGATGAGGATCGCCTGTCCGGTGGAGGGCAGCAGGTTGATCCACTCGGCGATCACCGAGGTGTCGTCGACGACCGAGAGCACGGTGGCCTCCGTCGACCAGAACGGCTCGTCGAAGCGCAGCCAGAGCTGCTCGAGCCTCCCCATGCCGAGCCGCGCGATCGCCGTTCCGCTCGCCTCGGGCAGCACCGGTGCGAACTCGATGGTCTCGGCCTGCAGCACACCGAGCGGCACCGTCACCACGACCCGGTCGACCGAGAGCGACTCGCCGGTGCCGAGGCGGAGGCTCGCGCCGTCGTCGTCGTAGCCGATGCGGATGACCGTGCTCGACAGCAGCACGTCGAGCCCCTTCAGGCACTCGTTCACCAGGGTGCCGAGACCTCCCACCACGAGACCGGTGCCGTCGACGAGACCCGGCTTGTCGAGACCGTAGGAGGCCGAGAGCGCGAACGGACCGGCGCCGTACCGGCTGGCGATGGTCGTGTCGAGATACTGCGTCAGGGCCTCGTCGGGAGCTAGCGGTCCTCCGCCGTCGGGGCCGGCGCCGGGCGTCGTCGTGGGCGACACCGAGGCGAGGGCACCCGACTCAGCGAGGGCGGAGGCCAGCGAGGTGTCGGTCTCCTGAGCCTTCGCCCAGGCGACTGCGGTGGCCACCGCATCCGGGCCGACGGTCGACGGTGCGACGACCGTGCCGTCCTCCGTGCGCAGCTCCGCGCTGGCGTCGAGGGTGAGGGTGTCGACGTCGGAGGCGGTGAGCAGCTCGTCGAGACCCGTGCCGGTGACGGATGCGGCGCCGAGTTCCACGGGGAACGGCCAGCCCGTCTCGTCTCGGGTGTCGATGCGACCGCCGATGCGGTCACGGGCCTCGACAACCACGACGTCGAAACCAGCGGCGGTGAGGTCGCGGGCGGCTGTCGCACCCGCGAGGCCCGCGCCGATCACGGCGATCCGTTCGCCAGGATCGCCGACGGCCACCACCGATGCCGCGGCGGCCTCTCCCGAGCGCGCGGCACCGACGACCGTGCCGGGGAACTCCGTCGAGGTCGCCTCTCCGGCGAAGAACACCCTGCCCCGCACCGGCTCGCGGAGCGTGGCGCGGTCGCCGGGGTCGGCACCGACGGGAGTCATGCTGAACGAGCCGAGCGAGAACGGGTCGTCGGCCCAGGCGCTGCGCAGATACGCCGCCGGGGCGGGAACGGGGGAGAGGGGCCCCACCGTCGGTGTGATGCTCGGGGTGGGCAGGGGCTGCTCGGGAACGCACGCGGAAAGTGTGGCGAGGGTCGCAGCCGAGAGCGCTCCCGCCAGGAAGGTGCGCCGTTCCATGTCCACTGCCGTGCTGCCGTTCTCGCCTCGTGCTCCTCGCGCGGTGCCGGATGCTCCCCGCGATGTGGAGTGTCTCCACGTTATCCAACGCTCGGGGGATTCGCTGCGACGAGTGCGCCCGGCGCTGGAATGATGGGCAGATGATCTCGATCGAGCTGGCCAGGGCGCTCCGCACCGCCGGGCTGCGCTGGCACCCGCGTTCGCAGGACGGCTTCGTCGTGGAGTCGGCGGAGGGCGACGGTGAGGTGTACACCGTCAGCGAGATGACCGTCGACGTGCACGAGTACCCCACAGGGACGCTCATCGGCTTCAACGGCACCACCGAGTGGGCGCTCGACTCCGTCGCGCTCGCCGATACGCTGTGGCTGCCGCGGGAAGACCAGCTGCGCGAACTCCTCCGCGACGGCTTCCACAGCCTCGAGATCGATCGCGGCGACGACCCCCCGCGGTTCCTCGTCACGGCCACGGTGCGCGGCACCAGACGGGTTTACGAGGCGGAGAGTGCTGCCGACGCCTACGGCGAGGCGCTCCTCGATCTCATCGTGCAGAGCCTGGTCGCCGAGCCCGGTAGCGATGTCGGGCCCGCGGAATAGGCTGGGGGCATGACAGACAGCTCCGTGCCCCTCGTCACCCTCAACAACGGCATCGACATCCCCCAGCTCGGCTTCGGGGTCTTCAAGGTCGACCCCGACAAGACCGGCCGCGTGGTGCGCGACGCCCTCGACGTCGGCTATCGGCATCTCGACACCGCGGCGATCTACCACAACGAAGAAGGTGTCGGCCATGCGGTGAAGGAGTCATCGCTCGACCGCGACGAGCTCTTCATCACGACCAAGCTCTGGAACGACCAGCAGTCCAATGCTCTCGAGGCCTTCGAGAAGAGCCTCGCCCGACTCCAGCTCGACTACGTCGACCTCTATCTCATCCATTGGCCGGCCCCCGAGCGCGACAGCTATCTCGATGCCTGGCGTTCCCTCGAGTCGATCCTCGAGTCGGGCCGGGCGAAGGCGATCGGCGTGTCGAACTTCACCATCGACCACCTCGAGCACCTCGTCTCCGAGACGCAGATCGTGCCCGCGGTCAACCAGGTCGAGCTGCACGTCGACTTCCAGCAGACCGAGCTGCGCGCCTACGCCGCCGAGCAGGGCATCGCCATCGAAGCCTGGGGCCCGCTCGGCCAGGGCAAGATCAATCAGTCGGAGGAGCTCGCCGGCATCGCCGCGGCCCACGGAAAGACCGTGCCCCAGACGATCCTGCGCTGGCACCTGCAGATCGGCAACATCGTCATTCCGAAGAGCAACAACAAAGACCGCATGGTCGAGAACTTCGACGTGTTCGACTTCGAGCTGAGCCAGAGCGAGATCGCCACCATCGCCGGCCTCGACCGGGGCGAAGACGGCCGGGGCGGCAGCCACCCGCTGAAGGTCAACTGACCTCGGCGGTCCGTGGTTCCCGTGACCGCGGGAACCACGGCACGAGCGCCGAGGTGCGCCGGCGGTAGTCGGCGTACTCGGGGTACTTCGACGAGGTGATGCTCTCGGTGAACATCGTCGAACCGATGAAGAGGGCGGTGAGGAGCACCGGCCCCGCCACCGTCCACTGCAGCAGTGAGCCCGCCGAGACGGCGCCGATCACGAAGAGCACCCACCACTGCGCCTGTTCGAAGAAGAAGTTCGGGTGGCGCGAGAAGCGGAACAAGCCCGTCTGCAGGAAGCGGGGGTTCGACTCCCGGCCGGCCCGCGCATCCGCCCGTTTGCCCTCGTGGAACGCCCACTGCTGCTGATCGGCGATGGTCTCGCCCACCAGGAACGCCACGAAGAGCCCCAGCAGCACCGCGTCGAGGGCGCCGAACGGTGTCGCCCGGTGCTGGAACGCGGTGAACGCCGGCATCGCGATGAGGAACAGGATGATGCTCTGGTACACGGAGATGAAGAGCAGGTTGAACACCTGGAACTGCGCCCGTGACATCCGCCCTCGCAGCACCGCCCAGCGGTAGTCCTCCCCGCCGCGCGCGTAACCTCCCTTGCGGGCGAAGTTGAAGGTGAGCCGGGCGCCCCAGAGCGTGACGACCACGGCCATGAGGTTCAGACGGAGGTCGCTGAAACCCGCCGCGCCCGCGAAGATCCAGAGGTAGATCACCGGAATCACCGACCAGAGGCGGTCGACCCAGGAGTACTCCCTGGTGACCAGCGACAGCACCCAGACCAGGGCGCACGACCCGGCGAGAACCCAGAGCGAGGCGATGAGCGGAGCCATGGGCACATCTTAGGTGGCGCCCGGCGAACCGGGAGGGAATTCGCGGGTCTGGCGGTGCCCGCCATCCACTACGCTGGGGGGAGCAAGGAGGGCATGAGGGATGACGACGAGTAACAGCGAAGACGACAGAACCAGGATCATCCCTGTCAACCCGCCCACCGGAGACACCACACTCTCGCTCACGGGTGAGTTCGCCGCGCAGCTCGCGGCACTCGAGGGCGGTGTCAGCTCCGAGGAGCTCGAGTCGATCGCCGCACTGCCGTCGGGTTCCGCCCTGCTCATCGTGCGCCGCGGCCCCAACGCCGGTGCCCGGTTCCTCCTCGACACCGCCGTCACCACGGTGGGCCGGCACCCGAACGCCGACATCTTCCTCGACGACGTCACCGTCTCGCGGCGTCATGCCGAGTTCGCTCGGCACGGCCACTCCTTCGTCGTGCGCGACCTGGGTTCGCTGAACGGCACCTACGTGGGCGGTGTCAGGGTCGAAGAGGCGCTCCTCGACGACGGAGCCGAAGTGCAGATCGGCAAGTTCCGCCTCACGTTCTACCCATCACGTATCGACGTGGTGAGCGCCGCGGGCCACTAGTGCCGGGCGCCGCACAGTCGTCTTCAGCGCCGTCGGGTCATCTGCTCGGCATCGGGCAGGTGCTCGCGAAGCTCACGACCGAGTTCCCCGACCTCACCCCCTCGAAACTGCGATTCCTCGAGGAACGCGGCCTCGTGCATCCTGCCCGCACCCCCTCCGGGTACCGCAAGTTCTCGCAGAACGACCTCAGCCGGCTGAGGCTCATCCTCGGGCTGCAGCGCGACTGCTACCTGCCGCTCGCCGTCATCAAGGACTACCTCGCCGACGTCGACGCCGGTCTCAACCCGCCGATGCCGGGAGCGGTGCTGCCGGGCGGGTCGTCGATCCTGCAGACCGGCCGCCGCCTCAGCCGCGAAGAGCTCACCCGCGAAGCGGGAGCCACCCCGATGCTCGTGCAAGACGCCTTCTCGGCTCAGGTGCTGAGCCCCGCCGAGAGCTACGGCGAAGACGCGCTCAACGTCATGAAGGCGCTCGTCGAACTGCAGCGCTCGGGAATCGAGCCGCGGCACCTGCGCGGGTTCAAGCAAGCCACCGAACGCGAGCTCGGGCTCATCGAGAGCGCCCTCATGCCCGTGGCCAAGCGCCGCGACCCGTCGAGCCGCGCGAAGGTCGCCGAACTGGCGCTCGAGATCGCCGGTCAGCTCGAGATCGTGCGGTCGAGCCTCATCAGGTCGGCCCTCGGCCGGATCGCTCCGTGACGGGCATCGAGCGCGACACGCCGCACGCGAGTGCGGGATGTCGTTGCCCCCGGGTGCTCGCCTCGATAGCGTGGGGTGAACGCGCCGCACGGCCGTGCCATGGAGAGGGAAGGCCCTGATGAGCGAGCTGAGCAAGAACGACGATTCTCGCTACGACCTCGGTCTCCTGTTCACCGACGGTCTGCCCGACCTCGACAACGCCGAGGGCTACCGCGGGGCCGTGGCGGCCCGCGCGGCCGGCATCACCTACCGGCAGCTCGACTACTGGGCGCGCACTGCGCTCGTCGAACCCACCGTGCGCGGCGCGGCGGGCTCCGGGTCGCAGCGGCTCTACGGGTTCCGCGACATCCTCGTACTGAAGCTCGTGAAGCGGCTGCTCGACACCGGCATCTCCCTCCAGCAGATCCGCACCGCCATCAACCAGCTCCGCGAGGCCGGCATCAACGACCTCGCCCAGACCACCCTCATGAGCGACGGCGCCAGCGTCTACCTCTGCACCTCCAACGACGAGGTCATCGACCTCGTCAGCCGTGGCCAGGGCGTCTTCGGCATCGCCGTCGGCAAAGTCCTGCGCGAAGTCGAGAACTCCCTCGTCGACCTCGATCCGGCTGTGGCCGATCCGGCCGACGAGCTTGCCGCGCGGCGCGCTGCTCGCAAGATCTCGTAGAGTCGTCCGCTCGCCGCCGTTGGGTCTCGCGCCCGGGGTAGCTTGTGGCGCGGGCACGACGCAAGAGGCCTTTGTCAACGACCCAAGGTGAGTGCGTGGCCGCGAAGCGACCGCGTGCTCACACGTCGCAGCGCGCCGCAGAAGCGGCGGCGCGCCCCGGCGGAGCCGCGCGCAGCACGGCCCCGCCGGCAGCCAGCACAGCGCGATCCAGCCCGCGAGTAACCCGTCAACGCGGCTCAGTGTGCGCGTAACTCGTCAACGCGGTTCAGTGTGCGAATAACTCGCTCAGGCGATTCGTTGTGCGAGTAACCCGTCAACGCGGCTCAGTGTGCGCGTAACTCGTCGACGCGACTCAGTGCGCGAGTAACCCGCTCACGCGATTCGGTGTGCGAGTAGCTCGCTGACGCGGCGCACCGCGCGAGCAAATCGCTCAAGAGTTTCAGCGTGCGAGTGATTCGCCACCGCGAGGCGCTACGCCTTCAGCTCCGCGTATTCCCCCACGCGCCCCGTTCGCATCACGCGCTCGAGGAGCAGGTCGAAGTTGCGGGCCATCTCCTGGGCGCCTTCGCCGGGCCAGACGTGCAGCGGCTTGGCCGCGCCCTGGGCCTGCTGGAGGGAGGTGCGCTCGGGGAGCTGGGGGGAGAGCACGAGGGGCCCGAACATGTCGCGGAGCTCCTTGATGCGGAACTGGTGCTCGAGCGACTGGGAGCGCACGCGGTTGACGATGATGCCGAGCGGCTGGAGGCGAGGGGAGAGACCCCGCCGGATCTCCTCGATCGCGCGCAGCGCCCGGTCGGCGGCGGCGACCGAGAACAGGCCGGGCTCGGTGACGACGGAGACACGGTCGGATGCTGCCCACGCGGTGCGGGTGAGCGCATTGAGCGAGGGCGCGCAGTCGATGAGCACGAGGTCGTACTCGTTCTCGACGGTGGCGAGAGCCTCTTCGAGCTTCCAGATGTCGCGGATCGACGGGTGAGGCCCGTCGAAGTTCAGCGCCGACGGGCTGCCGATGAGCACGTCGATCTTGCCGCCGCGGTCTTTCGTCCACCCCGAGGGGGCGATCGCGGCCCGCACGATCTTCTCCTTCGGAGAGGCGAGCACATCGGCGACGTTGAGGTGACCGGCGACACGGATGTCCATGCCGGTCGACACGTCGGACTGGGGGTCGAGGTCGACGACGAGAGTACGCAGGCCCTTCGCGAACGCGGCGCTTGCGAGGCCTAGCGTCACTGTGGTCTTGCCCACACCACCCTTGAGGGACGAGACGCTGAGTACATGCACAATCGAATACGTTACCTTCACTAGGGTATGAGTACCTAACTGTTCGCTGTGCGCGCATGTGCCTGAAAGGTCTCGATGTTCAAGAAGATCCTGGTAGCCAACCGCGGCGAGATCGCGATCCGTGCATTCCGCGCAGCGTACGAGCTGGGTGCGAAGACGGTCGCGGTGTTCCCTTACGAAGACCGCAATTCGATGCACCGGTTGAAGGCCGACGAGGCCTACCAGATCGGCGAGGTGGGGCATCCGGTGCGTGCCTACCTCGACGTGTCGGAGATCATCCGGGTTGCTCTGGAGAGTGGCGCCGATGCCATCTACCCGGGCTACGGCTTCCTCTCCGAGAACCCCGAGCTCGCGAAGGCGGCTGCGGAGAACGGCATCACGTTCATCGGGCCGGGCGAGCACGTGCTCGAGATGGCGGGCAACAAGGTCACGGCGAAGGAGCACGCGATCGCTGCGGGCGTGCCGGTGCTGAAGTCGTCGCCCGCGACGACCGACATCGAGGTGCTGCTGCTGGCCGCCGACGAGATCGGCTTCCCGGTGTTCGCGAAGGCTGTCGCCGGTGGTGGTGGTCGAGGGATGCGCCGGGTCGAGACACGCGAGGAGCTCCGCCCCGCCCTCGAGGCGGCCATGCGAGAGGCCGACAGCGCGTTCGGCGACCCCACGATGTTCCTCGAGCAGGCCGTGCTGCGCCCGCGTCACATCGAGGTGCAGATCCTCGCCGACGGCGACGGCGAGACCTTCCACCTCTACGAGCGCGACTGCTCTGTGCAGCGCCGCAACCAGAAGGTGGTCGAGATCGCTCCGGCGCCGAACATCTCCGACGAGCTGCGCACCGCCCTCCACGCCGACGCCATCAAGTTCGCCAAGTCCATCTCCTACGTGAACGCGGGAACCGTGGAGTTCCTCGTCGACACGGTGGGGGAGCGAGCGGGCCAGCACGTGTTCATCGAGATGAACCCGCGCATCCAGGTCGAGCACACCGTGACCGAGGAGGTCACCGACGTCGACCTCGTGCAGTCGCAGATGCTCATCGCGTCGGGCACGACGTTCGCCGAGCTGGGTCTCACGCAGGAGGGCATCGTGCTGCACGGCGCCGCGCTGCAGTGCCGCATCACGACCGAAGACCCGACGGCGGGCTTCCGCCCCGACACAGGCAAGATCTCGGCGTACCGCTCGCCGGGCGGTGCGGGCGTGCGTCTCGACGGCGGCACCGTGTCGGTGGGGGCGCAGATCTCCCCGCACTTCGACTCGATGCTCGCGAAGATGACCTGCCGCGGGCGTGACTTCCCGGCCGCGGTGCGTCGTGCCCGTCGTGCGCTTGCCGAGTTCCGCATCCGTGGTGTGTCGACGAACATCCCGTTCCTCCAGGGCGTGCTCGACGACCCCGACTTCATCGCGGGCGACCTGTCGACGAGTTTCATCGAGGAGCGGCCGCAGCTGCTCGACGGGCACCGGTCGAAGAACCGTGGCGGCAAGATCCTCAACTGGCTCGCCGACGTCACCGTGAACCAGCCTCACGGGGCCCGCCCGCCCGGTGCCGACCCCGAGGTGAAGCTGCCTTCGATCGACCTGTCGGCCCCCGCGCCCGACGGTTCGCGTCAGCGCCTGCTCGAGCTGGGGCCTGCGGGCTTCGCGGATGCTCTGCGGGCCCAGACCGCGCTGGCCGTCACCGAGACCACGATGCGCGACGCCCACCAGTCGCTGCTCGCGACCCGCGTGCGCACCAAAGACCTCGTCGCCGTCGCCCCCTACGTGGCGCGCATGACGCCGGAGCTGTTGAGCGTGGAGGCGTGGGGTGGAGCCACCTACGACGTGGCGCTGCGGTTCCTCGGCGAAGACCCGTGGGAGCGGCTCGCCGCGCTGCGCGAGGCGCTGCCGAACGTGGCGATCCAGATGCTGCTGCGCGGCCGCAACACCGTCGGCTACACCCCCTACCCGGTCGAGGTCACCGACGCGTTCGTGCGCGAGGCCACGGCGACCGGTGTCGACATCTTCCGCATCTTCGACGCCCTGAACGACGTGTCGCAGATGCGGCCGGCGATCGAGTCGGTGCTCGCCACCGGCACCACGATCGCCGAGGTCGCCGTCTGCTACACCGGCGACCTCCTCGACCCCGCCGAAGACCTCTACACCCTCGACTACTACCTGCGGCTCGCCGACCAGATCGTCGAGGCGGGGGCACACGTGCTCGCCGTCAAGGACATGGCCGGCCTCCTCCGCCCGGCGGCGGCGGCGAAGCTCGTCTCTGCGCTGCGGGAGCGCTTCGACCTGCCGGTGCACGTGCACACGCACGACACCGCCGGCGGCCAGCTCGCCACCCTGCTCGCCGCGAGCGCGGCGGGGGCCGACGCGGTCGACGTGGCCGCGGCTCCCATGGCCGGTACGACGAGCCAGCCAAGCGCATCCGCTCTGGTCGCCGCCCTCGCCCACACCGAGCGTGACACCGGCATCAGCCTCGCTGCCGTGAGCGACCTTGAGCCCTACTGGGAGGCCGTGCGTCAGGTGTACCGCCCGTTCGAGTCGGGTCTGCCCGGCCCCACCGGGCGCGTGTACAAGCACGAGATCCCGGGCGGGCAGCTGTCGAACCTGCGCCAGCAGGCGATCGCCCTCGGCCTCGCCGACGACTTCGAGCTCATCGAAGACCTCTATGCCGCCGCGAACCGGATCCTCGGCCGCATCCCGAAGGTCACCCCCTCGTCTAAGGTCGTCGGCGACCTCGCGCTGCACCTCGCCGCAGTGAAGGCCGACCCCGCCGACTTCGCCGAGAACCCGGGCAACTACGACATCCCCGACTCGGTCATCGGCTTCATGGCCGGCGAGCTCGGCGAGTTGCCGGGCGGATGGCCGGAGCCGTTCCGTTCGAAAGTCCTCGAGGGCCGCTCGGTGAACGTCACGGTCACCCCCATCAGCGAATCGGATGCTGCATCCCTCGCCCCCGAGGCAGGCTCCGCCGAGCGGCGCAGCACCCTCAACCGGTTGCTGTTCCCCGCGCCCACTTCGAGCTTCGAGCAGCGGCGGGAGCTGTTCGGCGACCTCAGCGTCGTCGACACCGTCGACTACCTGTACGGCCTCACTCCCGGCGTCGAGCACGTCGTCGAGATCGACAAGGGCGTGCGCCTGTTCGTCGGCCTCGAGGCCATCGGCGAGGCCGACGAGAAGGGCATGCGCACCGTCATGACCACGCTCAACGGCCAGCTGCGTCCCGTGAACGTGCGCGACCGCCAGGTGAAGGTCGAGACCAAGACCGCCGAGAAGGCCGACCCCAACCAGGCCGGCCAGGTGCCCGCCCCGTTCTCCGGGGTCGTCACCCTCAAGGTCGAGCAGGGTGCGACCGTCGCCGCGGGCGACCCGATCGCCACCATCGAGGCCATGAAGATGGAAGCCGCCATCACCACCCCGGTCGCCGGCGTGGTGCAGCGCCTCGCCATCCCCACCACCCAGCAGGTGGAGGCAGGCGACCTCATCGTCGTCGTCGCGCCCTCCGCCTGACCGCTCACCCCGAAAGAACACCGTGACCGTCCGTGACATCCGCCTGTTCGGCGACCCCGTGCTGAAGACCGTGTCCGACCCGATCGTCGAGATCGACGACCGCGTGCGTGCACTCGTCGAAGACCTGATCGACAGCGTGAAGGTGCCGGGCCGGGCGGGTGTCGCGGCGTCGCAGATCGGGGTGAACCTCAGGGCCTTCAGCTACAACGTCGACGGCGAGGTGGGGTACATCCTGAACCCCGTGCTGGTGGAGCTCTCGGGCGAGCCCGAGCTCGTCGACGAGGGGTGCCTGTCGGTGCCCGAGCTGTGGTTCAAGACGATGCGGTATCCGTTCGCTCGGGCGACCGGCATCGATCTCGACGGCAACCCCGTCGAGGTCTCGGGCACCGGCGTGATGGCGCAGGCGCTGCAGCACGAGACCGACCACCTCGACGGGCTGCTCTACCTCGACCGCCTCGACAAGCCCACCCGCCGCGAGGCCATGCGCCAGGTGCGCGAGTCGCGCTGGTTCTAGCGTTCAGAAACGCAAACGTCGCGGCAACCGAGCCCCCTGCGGGGCCGGATGCCGCGACGTTTGCGTTTTCGAACGGGTCAGTGGGTGAGGGAGACGCCCTCGGTGGCGGGAGCGGCGGAGTAGATGTTCTCGATGACGGCGGCGTAGTCCTTCACGATGACGGCGCGCTTGATGGAGAGCTTCGGCGTGAGGTGGCCGCTGGCCTCGGTGAAGTCGTCGGGGAGCACCTCGAACTTGCGGATCGACTCCGCCCGCGACACCAGCGTGTTCGCCGCGTCGACGGCACGCTGGATCTCGGCGAGCACCGCCGGGTTCTTGGCCGCCTGCGCGAGGGTGAGGTCGCCCGGCTGCCCGTTGTTCGCCAGCCAGACCGGCAGCATCTCGGCATCGAGCGTGATGAGCGCCGAGATGAAGGGCTTCTGGTCGCCCACCACCACGACCTGACCCACGAGGGGGTTCGACCGGATGGGGTCTTCGAGCGCGGCGGGGGCGACGTTCTTGCCGCCCGCCGTGACGATGATCTCCTTCTTGCGCCCGGTGATGGTGAGGAAGCCCTCGTCATCGAGGGCGCCGATGTCGCCGGTGTGGAACCACTCGCCGTCCATCACCTCGGCCGTCGCCGCCTCGTTCTTCCAGTACCCGGCGAACACGTTCACACCCGCCACGAGGATCTCGCCGTCGTCGGCGATCTTCAGCCCCACGCCAGGCAGCGCGGGCCCCACGGTGCCGATCTTGAACTTGTCGGTGAGGTTCACCGTCGCGGGAGCCGTGGTCTCGGTGAGGCCGTAGCCCTCGAGGATGGTGATGCCGAGGCTGCGGTAGAAGTGCCCGAGTCGGTGACCGAGCGGCGCCGAACCCGATACCGCGTACTTCACGCGCCCCCCGAGCGCCGCACGCAGCTTCGAGTACACAAGGCGGTCGAACAGCGCGAACTTGAGTCGCAGGCCGAGGGGCACCTTGCCCGCATCCAGAGCCTCCGAGTGCTCGACGGCCACGGCTGCTGCGCTGCGGAAGATCTTGCCCTTGCCGCCGGTCTCGGCCTTCTGCTCAGAGGAGTTGTAGACCTTCTCGAACACCCGCGGCACGGCGAGCAGGAAGGTCGGCTTGAACGACCCCAGGGCCGGCAGCAGTTGCTTCGTGTCGGCCTGGTGCCCCACCTTCACGCCGCCGTGCACGCACAGGATGCTGATGAAACGCGCGAAGACGTGGGCCGTCGTGATGAACAGCAGCGTCGACGCTCCGTTCGCGAGGATCGGTGCCATGGCGACCGCGGCGTTGCGGGACAGCTCGACGAAGTTCGAGTGGGTGAGGATGCACCCCTTCGGCTTCCCCATGGTGCCGGAGGTGTAGATGAGGGTGGCGAGGTCGGAGCCCTTCGCCAGGGAGCGGCGGCGCTCGATCTCCTCGTCGGAGACCGCCGAGCCGGAGGCGGCGAGCTTGTCGAGGTCGCCCAGGTCGACCTGCCACACCCGGGTGACCTCGGGAAGATCGGGGTGCACCTCGTCGAAGCGGGCGAAGTGGTCGGCGGTCTCGACGATGATCGCGGTGGCACCGGAGTCGCTGAGGTTCCACTGCACCTGCGCGGGGGAGGAGGTCTCGTAGATCGGAACGAGCACGGCGCCGGCGAACCAGGTGGCGAAGTCGATCAGCGTCCACTCGTAGCGCGTCTTGCACATGAGGCCGATCTTGTCGCCGGGCTCGATGCCCGACGCGACGAGGCCCTTGGCCACGGCCTTCACCTGGGTGAGGAACTCGGCGGCCGTCACGTCTTTCCAGCCAGAACCGTCGGGGACGGCGAACAGCGGTTCGTCGGGGGTGAGGCGAACCCGCTCGATCAGAAGATCGGTGGTGTTCGCCTCGGGATCGGCTGTGACGACGGGGGGAACGAAATACTGGTCCACGGCAGCTCCTTCGGTACCGGTCGAGTGCATCTCATCTACACTCTACTTGGTGCACCTCCGGCTTCCCGGAGAGGCCTCGAACCCGTCGAAAGGACACGCCTGCATGCGCGCCATCGGAATCGACATCGGTGGCACGAAGATCGCGGGTGCGGTGGTCGACGAGTTCGGCACCATCGTCAAGCACGACAGGCACCCCACTTCGGCGTCGGAGCCGAAGGTCATCGAAGACACGGTCGTCGAGATGGTCGAGAAGCTCTCCGAGGGTGAGGACATCGTCGCCGTCGGGGTCGCCGCCGCCGGCTTCATCGACGCCTCGCAGTCGATCGTCTACTACGCGCCCAACATCAGCTGGCGCAACGAGCCCTTCCGCGAGAAGCTCGAGGCGCGGCTGCACAAGCACATCGTCATCGAGAACGACGCCAACGCCGCCGGCTGGGCCGAGTTCCGCTTCGGTGCGGGGCGTCTCGTGAGCGACATGGTCACCCTCACCATCGGCACCGGCGTGGGCGGTGCCATCGTGAGCCAAGACCGCCTGTTCCGCGGCGGCTTCGGTGCCGGTGCCGAGCTCGGCCACATGCGGGTGGTGCCGAACGGGCTGCCCTGCGGATGCGGTGCCCACGGTTGCATCGAACAGTACGGTTCGGGGCGCGCTCTCCTCCGCATCGCCAACGAGCTCGCCGACGCCGGCGGCATCGGGCAGGCCCTCGCCTCCGTGCGCGTGCGCAACGGGGGAGTGCTCACCGGGCTCGACGTCAGCGAACTGGTGCAGATCGGAGACCCCGGAGCGCTCTCGGCGCTGCGCACGCTCGGCACGTCGATCGGGCAGGCGTGCGCCAGTCTCGCCGCTGTGCTCGACCCGCAGCTGTTCGTCATCGGCGGCGGTGTGGCGCAGTCGGGCGACCTGCTGCTCGACCCCATCCGTCACGCCTTCCTCGACGCTCTGCCGGCGCGGGGGTTCCACCCCGAACCCGCCTTCGCCATCGCCGAGCTCGTCAACGACGCCGGGGTCGTGGGCGCCGCCGACCTCGCCCGGCACTACGCGGAGTCGATCTGATGTTCTACTTCCTCGCCAAGTACCTGCTCGTCGCGCCGGTGCTGAAGACGCTGTTCCGGCCGTGGGTGATCGGGCTCGAGAACATCCCGGCCAAGGGTGGGGCGATCCTCGCCTCCAATCACCTCTCATTCAGCGACTCGGTGTTCCTGCCCGTGGTCGTCGACCGGCAGGTGTCGTTCCTTGCGAAGAGCGAGTACTTCACCGGCAAGGGCATCAAGGGCTTCCTGGTGCGGCTGTTCTTCAACGCGGCCGGCCAGCTGCCCATCAACCGGGCCGGCGGCAAGGCCTCCGAGGCGTCGCTCAACACCGGTCTCGGCGTGCTCGCCAAGGGCGACCTGCTCGGCATCTACCCCGAAGGCACCCGCAGCCCCGACGGCAAGCTGTACCGGGGGCGAACGGGGGTCGCCCGCATGGTGCTCGAGGCGCACGTGCCCATCATCCCCGTCGCCATGATCGACACCGAGAAGGTGATGCCCATCGGCAAGCGCCTGCCGAAGATCATGCGAATTGGCATCATCATCGGCGAGCCACTAGATTTCAGTAGGTTCGAGGGGCTGGAATCCGACCGGTTCATCCTCCGCTCCGTGACCGACGAGATCATGTACGAGCTCCACCGCCTGGGCGGGCAGGAATACTCCGATGTGTACGCGACTTCGGTCAAGGAGAAACGCGCGAGAGTCGCGCGGACGAACACCAGATAGATACAGGGAACAAGTCAGTGGTAGATCCAACAGAGCAAATCGTCGAAGCGGATGAGTCTGTGATCGCGGGTCTCGACTATTGGCGCACCCTGCCGGTGAAGCAGCAGCCGGAGTGGCCCGACCAGAACGCCGTCGAGGCGGTGTCGCGAGAGATCGCGACCCTGCCGCCGCTGGTGTTCGCCGGCGAGGTCGACAACCTGCGCGACCGGCTCGCATCCGCTGCTCGTGGTGAGGCGTTCCTGCTGCAGGGCGGCGACTGCGCCGAGACCTTCGCCGGGGCCACCGCCGACCAGATCAAAGACCGGGTCAAGACGGTCCTGCAGATGGCGGTCGTGCTCACCTACGGCGCCTCGATGCCGGTCATCAAGATGGGGCGCATGGCGGGTCAGTTCGCCAAGCCCCGCTCGAGCGACACCGAGACGCGCAACGGCGTGACGCTGCCGGCCTACCGCGGTGACATCGTGAACGGCTACGACTTCACGCCGGAGTCGCGCACCGCGAACCCGCAGCGCCTGCTCGACGGGTACCACGTGGCCGCGTCGACGCTCAACCTCATCCGGGCGTTCACTCAGGGCGGGTTCGCCGATCTGCGCCAGGTGCACACCTGGAACAAGGGCTTCACCTCGAACCCCGCGAACGTGCGCTACGAGCAGCTGGCCGGCGAGATCGACCGTGCCGTGAAGTTCATGGTGGCCTGCGGCGCCGATTTCGAGGCGCTGAAGCGCACCGAGTTCTTCGTGTCGCACGAGGCGCTGCTGTTCGACTACGAGCGGCCTATGACCCGCATCGACTCGCGCACCGGTACGCCGTACAACACCTCGTCGCACTTCGTCTGGATCGGCGAGCGCACGCGCGGCCTCGACGACGCGCACGTCGACTTCCTCTCGCGGGTGCGCAACCCGCTGGGCGTGAAGCTCGGGCCCACCACCTCGCCCGACGACATGCTGCGCCTCATCGACAAGCTCGACCCGAACCGGGAGCCGGGCCGCCTCACCTTCATCACACGCATGGGGGCGGGCAAGATCCGCGACGCGCTGCCGCCGCTGCTCGAGGCCATCAAGAAGGCGGATGCGCTGCCGCTCTGGGTCACCGACCCCATGCACGGCAACGGCCTCACCACCCCCACCGGGTACAAGACCCGTCGTTTCGACGACGTGGTCGACGAGGTGAAGGGCTTCTTCGAGGCGCACCGCGATGCGGGCACGCACCCCGGAGGAATCCACGTCGAGCTCACCGGCGACGACGTCACCGAGTGCCTCGGCGGCTCGGAGCAGATCGACGAGGCGACGCTCGCCACCCGTTACGAGTCGCTCTGCGACCCGCGCCTGAACCACATGCAGTCGCTCGAGCTCGCCTTCCTCGTGGCGGAGGAGCTCGTCGCCTCCTCGGGAGGCCGTCGCAGCTAGCCCTCCTTGGGGCACCGCTTCAGAAGCCTTCTCAGAGCTGATAGATTCTCAGCTCTGAGAAGGCTTCTATGTGCGCAGCGGCATCGTGTACATCGCGTCGGGTGAGAACTACCCCGACGCCCTCTCGGCCAGCGCCGCGGCGGTGCAGGAGTACGCGCCGGTCTTCCTCGTGACGAAGAACTCCATCCCCGACGCCACGAAGGCGGTGCTGAGCAGCTTCAAGCCCCTGCGCATCGTGGTGCTGGGCGGGCCCAACACCATCTCTGATGCTGTGGTCTCTGAAATAGGGCAGTACTTGCGGCCCTGAGCGGGCGAGCGCTTAGAGGCCGAGGCTGACGGTGATGGTGGAACCGCGGGGGGCGGAGGTGCCGCCGTTGGGGGAGAGGGCGGTGACCTTGAGGAGTCCCCCGGTGCCGGGGATGTCGCCGATGGGCGGGTAGCTGAGGGCGAAGCCGGCGTCTTCGAGCTGGGGGCGGGCTTCGTCCCAGGTGAGGCCGACGACGTTGGGGATGGCGACGGGCTCGGGGCCGCGGGAGATGTTGAGGGTGATCGAGTCGCCCGGGCGGATCGGGTCGGTGCTGGGCACCGCCTGGTACACCTGGCCGTCGGGGATGTCGTCGTTGAAGTCGTGGGTGCCCTCGACCCCGGTGAGCTCGACGGCCGACAGGGTCGCCTGAGCCTCTTCGAGGGTCTGGCCGACGACGTCGGGAACAGCGCCCGCCGAGACGATGAGGGTGACGGGCTGCAACTCGCCATAGGTCTCGCCGAGCAGGTTGCCGTCGGCACCGAGCGCGGCGATGACGGTGCCTGCCGGCACCTCGGCGTCGAAGCGGCGTTGCGTGTCGGCGATGGTGAATGGCGCGGCTTCCAGCGCGGCGCGGGCGGTGGCCTCGTCTTGCCCCGCCAGCTTGTCGGTCGGCACGGGGATGATGGCCGGGCCCGACGAGACCAAGATGGTCACGTTCGATCCGTTCGGCGCGGAGGTGCCCTCCCCCGGATCGGTACCGATGACGGTGCCCGCGGGAACGTCGGTGCTCGCGGTGGGTTCCTGGTCGGTCGTGAAGCCCAACCCGCCGAGGGTCGCCTCGGCGTCGGCCGGTTGCGAGCCCGCCAGCCCCGGCACGGTCGTGACCGCGCCGGGGCCGGCTCCGTACCACCAGGCCCCTCCGCCGAGAGCAGCGGCGACGACGAGCACGATCGCGAAGATCCAGAAGCCGCGCTTGCGACGCGAGGCCGCCTTGCGCCCCACCTTGTCGACTGTCGACGGCGGTGTGCGCGGCGAGGACGGCGGCGCGGCGATCGTGGTGTCGAAGCTCGGAGCGGCCGGAGCGGCGACGGCGGCCATCGCCCCCGTGCGGCGGCGCGACTCGAGCACCTGCGTCTGGGCGTGGTCGAGGTCGGCGTCGAAGGTGGCTGCGGGCATGACCGCGGTGCGCTGCGTCGTGTTCGACGACGGCCGCGCCCCGGCGATCTCGATCTCGGCGGTGCGCAGCCGCTCGAGCATCTCACGCGCATCCGTCGGCCGGTCGGCCGGGTCTTTCGCCGTCGCCCACAGCACCAGGTCGTCGAGTTGCTCGGGCACCGACGGGTTCGCCGCGCTCGGCACGGGCATCTGGTCGTTGGCGTGCTGGAACGCGATGGCCATGGGCTGCTCGCCCACGTAGGGCTGCGCGCCCACCAGCATCTCGTACATCATGATGCCTGCCGCATAGATGTCGCTGCGCGCATCAGCCGTTCCCCGGGTGAGGAGTTCGGGGGAGAGGTAGGCGATGGTGCCGAGCAGCGCCTGCCCGGTCGCCGTGTTCGCCGAGACGGCCCGCGCGAGGCCGAAGTCGCTGATCTTGATGCGCCCGTCGTCGGCCATCAGCACGTTCTCGGGCTTGAGGTCGCGGTGCACGATGCCGGCCTTGTGGGCGGCGGCGAGGCCGCCGAGCACCGCATCCATCACGTCGACGGTCTGCTCGGTGGTGAGCTTTCCGTAGTCTTTCAGCAGGTCGCGCAGGGTGACGCCCGGGAGGTACTCCATCACCAGGTAGGCGATGTCGCTGTCTTGCCCCTGGTCGAAGACGTTGACCACGTTCGGATGCGCGAGGCGGGCGGCCGAGCGGGCCTCCTGCACGAAGCGCTCTTTGAACGCCGCGTCGTCGGCGAGGTGCCCATGCATGATCTTGATGGCCACCTGGCGTTCGAGCCTCAGGTCGGTGGCGAGGTAGACGGTGGCCATGCCTCCCCGGGCGACGCGCGACTTGACCTGATAGCGGCCGTCGATGAGACGTCCGATCATGGGGTCGGGGGGCGCGCTGGTCACAGCTCCGAGTCTAGAGAGCGACCCATCGAGAAAGCCGCATAGACACCGGGTGATGTGGCAATCTGTACCTGTGACTGATCTGCCCGCCACCGAATGGTTGACGATTCCCGATCTGGTCGAGGTGCTCGGCCTCACCCAGAGCAAGGTGCGGAGGGTGATCGAGGAGCGCTCCCTCGTCGCGGTGCGCCGAGACGGCGTGCTCAAGGTTCCGGCGAGCTTCGTGAAAGACGGCGAACCCCTCAAGGAGCTTCGCGGCACCGTCATCCTGCTCGCCGACAACCACTTCAGCGACGAGGAGATCGTCGAGTGGCTGCTCGAGCAGAACGAGACGCTGGATGCCGCACCCATCGACGCTCTCCGCTCCGGTCGCAAGACCGAGGTGCGCCGCGTCGCCCAGGCGCTCGCCTTCTGACTGGCGTTACCGGAGTCACGCCTCGCGCTGCGTGATCACCCGCGCCAGGCCGGCGAGCTCGGTGCGTGCCGTATCGCCGATCGGTGCTGCCGTCAGCACCTCGAGCGCCTCGCGGTAGCGCGCGTCGATCATGCCCTCGACCTCGGCGACCGCTCCGGTGTCGAGGATGGTGCTCTGGAGCATCCGGATCTGCGACTCGTCGAGCTCGGGGTCGCCGAGCAGTTCGTCGAACAAGCGGCGCGCCGAGGCGTCGAGTCGTGTGCGGGCGAGCGCGACCAGCACGGTGCGCTTGCCCTCGCGCAGATCGTCGCCGCTCGGCTTGCCGGTGCGGGCGGAGTCTCCGAACACGCCGAGCAGGTCGTCGCGTAGCTGGAAGGCGATGCCGAGCGGCAGCCCGAATCCGCGGAGGGCCTCGACCTGCTCGTCGCTCGCGCCACGCAGCGAGGCGCCGATGACGAGGGGTGCCTCGACGCTGTACTTCGCCGACTTGTAGACGATGACCCGTTCGGCACGGGCGAGCGCCCGATCGGGGTCGGCCCGTGCCCAGGCGCGTTCCTCCTGCAGGTCGAGGTACTGGCCGAGAGTGACCTCCGTGCGCATCTCGTCGAGCGCCGCCCGCGCTGCGACGTGCGTCGAGAGCGACGGAGCGCCGAGGATGGCATGGGCGATGAGCTCGTCGCTCCAGGCCAGGAGCAGGTCGCCGAGAAGGATGGCCCCGCCTTCGCCGAACTCCGCGGCCGAGCCGCGCCACGCCTCCTCGCGGTGCAGCGCCTCGAAACGGCGGTGCACGCTCGGCCCGCCGCGCCGGGTGTCGGAGTTGTCGATGATGTCGTCGTGCACCAGCGCCGCAGCGTGGAAGAGCTCGAGCCCCGCGCACAGATCGACCAGCGCGTCGAGCTCCCGCTCACCCGGAACGGCGGATGCGGTGGCAGCCGGTGCCACGGCCCGCCAGCCCCAGTAGCAGAACTGCGCCCGGAACCTCTTGCCCCCGCTGAGAAGATCCCGCGAGAAGCTCGCGAAGGGCGTGAGCTCGGGTGCGATGCGGCGGAGAATGGGTTCACGCGACGTGAGGAACTCAGCGATCCTGGCGTCGACGAGATTGACTAGGCGCGGGCTTTCCATCACTCGCCTAGCCTAGCCAGACCGTGAGCACTACAATCAGCACTACCACGCGCCGGTCCCGAACCTGAGGTGAAATAGGATGCCGCTTTCGGAGCAAGAACAGAGACTCCTCGATGAGATGGAGCGCAGCCTCTACCACAACGATGCCGACTTCGTCTCGGCGGTCGGGGGTGGCCGTGGCCGATTGAACTACGGCGCACTGGTGCTGGGGATCCTCGTGGGCATCCTCGGTCTCGGTGTCGTCATCGCCGGGGTGGTCTTCCGCCAGCCGCTCATCGGCATCGTCGGCTTCATCGCCATGTTCGGCGGGGTGCTGCTGGCCCTGCGCCGCACCCGCCGTGGTGCACCCGCCGGGCCGACCGGGCCCACCGCATCCGGTGCCTCCTCGGCCGGCAGCGCGAGCCGTGGCGGCTCGTCGAGCGGCCGCGCCCAGGGCTCCGGCTTCATGGACAAGCTGAACGACCGGTGGGAGCGTCGCGACGACGATCGCTCCGAGTAGCGCACGGGCCCTCCACAGCCCGCCACCGCGATCAAGACCGGCCTTCGGGCCGGTCTTTTTTTGTGCCCGCCGACTCCCCGGAGCCGTCTGAGCCCTCCATTTCCCTCCACCCCGTTGGATCCGCATTATTTCGCGGATCTCCGGGGTGTTTTTTCACGCCACGGCCGCGTTTTCATTGTCTAGTGGTAGGGAGTGGAGTAAAGTGGAGTGCAAGCCCACAATCCTGGCCGGACGAGAAGGGGAGGTAGATGTTCCTTGGCACCTACGCCCCCAAGCTCGACGACAAAGGGCGCATCATCCTCCCCGCCAAGTTCCGCGACGAACTGGCCGGGGGAGTCGTCATGACCCGTGGCCAGGAGAACTGCATCTACGTGTTCTCGAACCGCGAGTTCGAGGCGCTGCACGAGAAGATCCGCCAGGCTCCCGTCACCAGCAAGCAGGCGCGCGACTACCTCCGCGTCTTCCTCTCCGGTGCCAGCGCCGAGACCCCCGACAAGCAGCACCGCGTCACGGTGCCCGCTCCGCTTCGCGCCTACGCCAAGCTCGACCGCGACCTCGTCGTGATCGGTGCCGGCAGCCGCGCCGAGATCTGGGACGCCGAGGCCTGGAACAGCTACCTCGCCGCCCAGGAGGCCGCCTTCTCCGAGACCGACGAGGAGGTGATCCCGGGACTGTTCTGAGTCGCCGCCCCTGACTCCCAGCCGTTCACGCCCTGACGTTCTTCCCCGACGCCAGGTCGAGCGCCCTGACTCACTTCCCCGGAGCCAGGTCGGAATGGATGGGGATCAGGGGTGGCGAACCAGATCACCGGATGCGCATGGCAGAAGCAGGCATCACCAGCGACCACGGCAACACGGCCGACGACACCGCCGACCTCACCCCGGCAGCAGACATCGGCGGCATCCACGCCTCCGTGCTGCTCGAACGCAGCATCGAGTTGCTCGGCCCCGCGCTCACCCGCCCGGGTGCGGTGCTGGTCGACTGCACCCTCGGCCTCGGCGGCCACTCCGCAGCCTTCCTCGAGGCCTTCCCCGAGCTCCACCTGGTGGGCCTCGACCGCGACCCCAACGCCCTCGAGCTGGCCGGCCGCCGCTTGGAGCGCTTCGCCGATCGCACCGACCTGGTGCACTGCGTCTACGACGAGATCGACGAGGCGCTCGAGGGTCTCGGCATCGACGAGGTCGACGGCATCCTGTTCGACCTCGGCGTGTCGTCGATGCAGCTCGACCGTGTGGAGCGCGGGTTCTCCTACTCGAAAGACGCTCCCCTCGACATGCGGATGGACGACACCGCCGAGCTCACCGCCGCCCACATCGTCGCGAACTACTCCGAGGCCGAGCTCCGCCGCATCTTTCGCGACTACGGCGAGGAGAGGCTCGCCGATCGCTACGCCCGCTTCATCGTTGCCGAGCGCGAGAACGGGCCGATCCTGCGATCGGGCCAGCTGGTCGACATCCTGCAGGCGGCGACTCCGGCGAAATTCCAGAACGCAGGGCATCCCGCCAAGCGCGTGTTCCAGGCGCTGCGCATCGAGGTGAACGCCGAGCTCGCCGTGCTCGAACGCGCGCTGCCTAAAGCCATCGACGCCCTGAGGGTCGGCGGCCGCATCGTGGTGCTGGCTTTCCAGTCGCTCGAAGACCGCATCGTGAAGCGCGAGCTGCAGCACAGGTCGACGTCGACCGCTCCGGCGGGTCTCCCTGTCGAGCTCCCCGAGCACCGGCCCGAGCTCAAGCTCCTCGTGCGAGGCGCCGAGCTCGCCGGAGACGACGAACGGGCGCGCAACCCGCGCGCCATCCCCGTGCGGCTGCGTGCCGCCGAGAAGATCCGGAGGATCGCATGACGAACCAGGCCACGTCGCACATGGCCCGTCCGTACGCCGCCTTCGGCGCCACGGCGGTCGCACTGCCGCTCACCGACCCCGAGATCGCGGGCGAGGGACTCCCCGCCGATCGGCCCGGCCGGTCTAAGGGCCCTCGCCGCATCGAGATCGTGCCGAGCAAGGTGCAGCGCAAGGCCCGCCCGAAGATCGCCTACGCGGCGGTGGTCGTGACGGGTGTGCTCGCCATCGTCGTGACCCAGCTGCTGCTCAGCATCGGCCTCTCCGACGGCGCCTACGAGATCGCCTCGCTGCAGCAGGAGCAGAAGGAGCTCGACCGCACCAACCAGGTGCTCACCGAGCAGTACGACAAGCTCTCCTCGCCGCAGAACCTGGCCGCGGGGGCAGAGGCCCTCGGCATGGTCGCGAACAGCACGCCGGTCTACCTGCGGCTCTCCGACGGTGCCGTGCTCGGCGTGCCCACCGCGGCCACGGGCGGCTCGGTGACGAACGGGCAGAACCTCATCGCGAACTCGCTGCTGACGCCCACCGACGTGACCACGGGCGCCGCGGTGACCGCCGACCCGGCAGCACCCGCCGATCCCGCCACCCCGAGCGCGCCTCCCGTGCCCGAGCAGCAGCCCGGCGTAGCGTGGCAGGGTGCTCTTCCCTCTCCCACCACACGCTGATCGTCGATGGCTCGCCCGATGACAGCAGCCGCCGACCGCAGCACCAAGCGCCGCGCCGTCGTGGCGGTGGCCGTGGTGGTCGCCGTCGTCGCGGTGTTCGTGGTGCGTCTGGTCTCCATCCAGATCGTGCAGGCCGACACCCTGAATGCCGAGTCGAGCGACAAGCTCTCGGCCTCGACGACGATCGACGGCCTCCGGGGCGACATCGTCGGCGACGACGGAACGGTGCTGGCCACCACGGTGCTGCGCTACGACATCACCACCTCGCCGCAGTCGGTGAGCGACGTGGAGCGCACCGCCGACGACGGCACGGTCACCACGGTCACTCCGCAGATGGCGGCAGGTGAGATCGCCGCGATCCTCGGCACCTCGGCCGACGAGGTGTACGCCTCGCTCACGGGCGACCCGACCTCGAACTTCGCCTACGTCGCCCGCAACGTCGACGTCGACACCTTCCGCGCCATCCGCGACCTCGACCTGTGGTGGCTGTACTACTCCTCGAACCAGAAGCGCAGCTACCCGAACGGCGCGGTCGCCGGGAGCGTCGTGGGCTTCATGGACACCGACGGCCAGGGTGTCGCCGGCGTGGAGCAGATGCAGAACACCTGCCTCACCGGCACCGACGGCACCGAGACCTACGAGCGCAGCGGCGAGGGTGTCGCCATTCCGGGCACCACGAAGACGACGGTGCAGGCGAAGCCGGGCGGCACCGCCGTGCTCACCATCGACAGCGACCTCCAGTGGTTCTCGCAGCAGGCGCTGCTCGAGCGCATCCAGGAGACGGGTGCGGCCTGGGGCACCGTGGTGGTGCAGGAGGTCAAGACCGGCAAGCTCCTCGCGGTCGCCGACTACCCGAGCGTCGACCCGAACAACGTCGACGCGACTCCCGACGCCGACCGCGGCTCGATCGCCTTCCAGGCGCCGTTCGAGCCCGGCTCGACCTTCAAGGCGCTCACCGCCGCCTCCATCCTCGACGCCGGCGCCGCCACCGTGGCGACCCAGGTCGAGGCGCCCTACATCTTCACCGACGCCAACGGCGCCTCCACCCGCGACAGCTCCTACCACGACGGGCCGCTGCGGCTCACCTTCGCGGGCGTGATGCAGGAGTCGTCGAACACCGGCTTCGGCATGCTGGGCGAACTGCTGAGCTCGGAGCAGCGCTACGACTACATGGAGAAGTTCCACATGACGACACCGAGCGAGGTGGGCTTCCCCGCCGAGTCCGGCGGCATCCTCTCCCCGTGGCAGGACTGGGACGACCAGACCAACCTCACCACCACCTTCGGCCAGGGCGTGTCGAACACGGCGATCCAGATCGCGAGCCTGTATCAGACCCTCGGCAACGGCGGAGTGCGCCTCCCGGTGCAGCTGATCGAAGGCTGCCGGCAGGCCGACGGCACCATGACCGAGGTGCCGGATGCGACGGGCGAGCAGATCGTGCCGTCGTCGGTGTCGACCGATGTCGTGAACATGCTGGAGACCGTCGTCACGGGCGGCTACGCCAAGACCTCCCTCGAGATCCCGGGCTACCGTGTGGCCGCGAAGACCGGTACGGCGCAGATGAGCGACGGCTCCGGCGCCTACGGCTCGAGCTACATCACCTCGGTGGCCGGACTCGCCCCCGCAGACGACCCGCAGTACGTCGTGTCGGTCACCATCGCGAAGCCCGTTACCATTGAGTCGGCCCTGGCCGCGGCTCCGGTCTTCCAGAAGATCATGTCGCAGGTGCTCAAGGAGAACCGGGTTCTCCCCTCCACCGTGCCCGGTCCCGACCTCCCGACGACGTACTGACGACCACCATCCGATCCACGACGGCCGAGAACAACCGACACCTGAGAACGAGACGAGCATGAAGGAGACCAGTGTCTGATCGGGGCTCTTCTGCTCTCCGACCCGAGCATCCGATCGCGCGCTCGCTGCCGCATCTCGTCGACGAGTTCGGCTTCGAGACCGCGGGCGCGCCGGTCTCCGACGTCGTCACCGGCATCACGTTGTCGTCTCGCGACGTGCAGCCGGGCGACCTGTACGTGGGCCTCAAGGGCCAGCGCCACCACGGTGCCGCGTTCGCGGCCGGCGCGGCCGAGTCTGGCGCCGTCGCCGTGCTCACCGACCCCGAGGGCGTCGAACTCGCCGTGGAGTCGGGATTGCCCGTGCTGGTCACCCCCGAGCCCCGACTGGCGCTCGGCGAGGTCGCGGCCTGGATCTACCGCACCCGCGAAGACCCGCCCACCCTGTTCGGGGTGACGGGCACGAACGGCAAGACCAGCGTCGCCTATCTGCTCGAGGCGATCCTCCGCCAGCTCGGCATCACCGCGGGTCTCAGCACGACGGCCGAGCGCCGCATCGGCGACGAGACCATCGTGTCGAAGCTCACGACGCCAGAGGCCACCGAGATCCACGCCATGCTGGCCAGGATGCGCGAGGCCGACGTGCGCTCGGTCGTGCTCGAGGTGTCGGCCCAGGCCATCACCCAGCACCGGGTCGACGGCATCGTCTTCGACGTGGTGGGGTTCACGAACCTCACCCACGACCACCTCGACGACTACCGCACGATGGAGCTCTACTACGAGGCCAAGCGCGAGCTGTTCCAGCCCGATCGCGCGCGCCGCGGCGTGGTGATCGTCGATGCCGAATGGGGCGGCAGGCTGGCGCAGGAATCGCGCATCCCGCTCACCACCATCTCGACCGACCCCGCCTCCGAGGCGGAATGGCACCTCACGGTCGACGAGGAGCGCGCCGACCGCACCACCTTCACCCTGCGCGGCCCCGACCACCGCGAGCTCACCACGAGCGTGCCTCTGCTCGGTGCCTACATGGCGGCCAACGCGGCGCTCGCCATCGTGATGCTCGTCGAGTCGGGCTTCGACCTCGACGCCATCGCGCACGCCCTCAACCTGGCCCACGACGACGACGGCGCCGAGATCGACGACGACGACTTCCAACCCGGCATCGACGTCTACATCCCGGGCCGCGCCGAGCGAGTCTCGGGCGACCGCGGCCCGATCGTGTACATCGACTACGGGCACAGCCCCGACGCCTTCACCTCGACACTCGAGTCGATCCGCCGGGTCACCGACGGCCGCGTGGTGATGGTGTTCGGCGCCGACGGCGACCGCGACCCCTCGAAGCGTGCCGAGATGGGTGCGATCGCCGCCCGGCTCGCGGATGCGGTGGTCATCACCGACTTCCACCCCCGCAGCGAAGACCCCGCCCTCATCCGTGCCGCGCTCATCGCGGGTGCGAAGGCCGCCGTGCCCGACGGCGAGCTGTACGAGGTCGCCGACCCGAGGGCCGCGTTCCGCGCCGCGCTCGGGCTGGCCGGCGAGGGCGACGTCATCCTCTACGCCGGCCCCGGCCACGAGGACTACCACGAGGTCGCGGGGGAGCGCATTCCCTACTCCGCCCGCGACGACGCGCGCAAGGCGCTGCACGAACACGGATGGCTCTGAACACATGCTCGATCTCACCCTCACCGAGATCGCGGAGGCGCTCCAGGGCGAACTCGTGATCACCGCTGCCGCCGCGGAGGCGGGCTTCACGCCCGGCACCGTGGTGAACGGCACCGTCGACACCGACTCCCGGCTCATCGGGCAGGGCGACATCTTCGTGGCCAAGCGCGGCGAGTTCGACGACGGGCACCGTTTCGTCGAGCCCGCCATCGCGGCGGGAGCCTCGCTCGTGGTGGTGGAGAAGCCCTTCGCCGCCGAGCACGGTGCGACGCTCGCCGTGCCGCAGGTCGTCGTCGACGACTCCGTGCTCGCGCTCGGCCACTTCGCCACCGAGGTGGTGCGCCGGGTGCGCGCCGCGGGCGATGCCGAGACCCGGCTCAAGGTGATCGGCATCACCGGGTCGAACGGCAAGACCACCACCAAGAACCTGCTGCACACCATCCTCGAGCGGCACGGCGAGACGGTGGCACCGCGCGACTCGTTCAACAACGAGGTCGGCGCGCCGCTGACGATGCTGAAGCTCACCGAGTCGAGCCGCTACCTGGTGGCCGAGATGGGCGCGAGCGGCAAGGGCGAGATCACCCGGCTCATCCGCATGGCCAAGCCCGACGTCGGCGTCGTGCTCATGGTCGGTCTCGCCCACGCGGGCGAGTTCGGCGGCATCGAGACCACGCTCGCCACGAAGACCGAGATGGTGCAAGACCTCGAGCCCTCCGATCTGGCGGTGCTCAACATCGACGACCCGCGCGTGGCGGGAATGGCCGAGAAGACCGCGGCCCGCGTGCTGTGGTTCGGCCTCTCCGACGGTGCCGCGGTGCGCGCCGGCGACATCGAGGCCACCGCTGCGGGCACCTCGTTCACCCTCCACCTGCCCGGCGGGCAGTCGCGCACGGTGCGTTTCGCCGTGCTGGGCGAGCACCACATCATGAACGCCCTGGCCGCCGCGGCTGCGGCGCACGAGCTCGGGGTCGGCATCGACGACATCGTCGACGCCCTGGAGAGCGTGGTGCGTGCGGAGCGCTGGCGCATGGAGGTGATGGGCGGCGCCAACGGCGTCACCGTCATCAACGACGCCTACAACGCGAGCCCCGACTCCATGGCTGCCGCCCTGAAGACCGTCGCCCTCATCGCCCGCCCCGATCAGCGCACCACGGCCGTGCTCGGCGAGATGAGCGAGCTCGGCCCCTACGCCACGGAAGAGCACGACCGCATCGGCCGACTCGTGGTGCGCCTGAACATCAACCGCCTCATCGTGGTGGGCGAGGCCGCCCGCGCCATCCATCTCGCCGCAGAGCACGAGGGGTCGTGGGGCGGAGAAGCCGTGTTCGTCGAGACCGCCGATGAGGCCTACGAGCTGATCGCCGCCGACACCGAGCCGGGCGAGCTCATCCTGGTGAAGTCGTCGAACTCGGCGGGCCTGCGTTTTCTCGGCGACCGCATCGCGGAGGCGAACTCGTGATCACCCTGCTCGCTTCGGCGTCGCTCTCGCTGGCGTTCTCGCTCTTCCTCACCCCGGTGTTCATCCGCATGTTCAAGCGGTTCGCCTGGGGCCAGTTCATCAACGTCGACACGCCGGATGCGCACCACGTCAAGCGCGGAACGCCCACCATGGGCGGCATCGTCATCATCCTCGCGGTGCTCTTCGGCTACTTCGTGTCGGCTCTGCTGACCGGGGAGATGCCCTCGATCTCGGGCCTCCTGGTGCTCTTCCTCATGACGGGGCTCGGCCTCGTCGGCTTCATCGACGACTTCCTCAAGGTGCACAAGGAGCGCAGCCTCGGCCTCAGCCCGGTGGCGAAGATCGTCGGCCAGGTGCTCGTGGGCATCGTGTTCGCCCTGCTGGCCATCCAGTTCCCGAACGCCCAGGGCGAGACGCCGGCGTCGACGCAGATCTCCTTCATCCGTGACCTGCCCTTCGACTTCCTCGCCTGGGGTGCCGTCGTCGGCACCATCGCCTTCGTGGTGTGGATCTGCATCATCGTCATGAGCACCTCGAACGCGGTGAACCTCACCGACGGCCTCGACGGTCTCGCGCCGGGATCGAGCATCCTGGCCATCGGCTCCTTCGTCATCATCGGCTTCTGGCAGTTCAACCAGAGCTGCGCCTCGACCACGCTCGATCAGGACGTGCTCGACAAGTGCTACGACGTGCGCGACCCGCTCGATCTCGCCGTGGTGGCCGCCACCGTGGTGGGCGCCCTCATCGGCTTCCTCTGGTGGAACACCAACCCCGCCAAGATCTTCCTCGGCGACACCGGGTCACTGGCCCTGGGTGGCGCACTGGCCGCCCTCGCCGTGCTGGCCCGCACCGAGCTCCTGCTCATCCTCATCGGCGGCATCTTCGTCATCGTCGCCGGCCAGGTGGCGGTGCAGCTGAGCTACTTCAAGCTCACGAAGGGCAAACGCATCTGGCGGGCCAGCCCCCTGCACCACCACTTCGAGATGAAGGGCTGGGCCGAGGTCACCATCGTCGTGCGGTTCTGGATCATCGGCGGCCTCTTCGTCGCCGGAGCCGTCGGCTCGTTCTACCTCGAGTGGCTCTCCCGGTGACCCGCACGCTCGACGACCTCACCAGCTGGCACGCCGACTGGACGGGTCTGCGGGTCGCCGTGCTCGGCCTCGGCGTCACCGGGTTCTCGGTCGCCGACACGCTCACGGAGCTCGGCGCATCCGTTCTCGTCGTCGCCGCCTCGGCGAAGAAGGAGTACGCCGACCTGGTGCCGGTGATCGGCGCCCGGCTCGAGCTGGCTCCCGCGGGCGAGGTTCCGGATGCGCTGGTCGCCCACGACCCCGACCTCGTCGTCGCCTCGCCCGGCTACCATCCCGACGATGCGCTGCTGGTCTGGGCGGAGGGGCAGGGCGTCCCGGTGTGGGGCGATGTGGAGCTCGCCTGGCGACTGCGCGACAAGGTGGTGCGGGCCGACGGCAGGCCCGCGGACTGGATCGCGGTCACCGGCACGAACGGCAAGACCACGACGGTGCAGCTCACCGCCTCGATGATCCTCGCGGCCGGCCACCGGGTGGCGCCCTGCGGCAACATCGGCATCCCCGTGCTCGACGCGATCCGCGACCCCGAGGGCTTCGACGTGCTCGTGGTCGAGCTGTCGAGCTACCAGCTGCATTCCACCTCGAGCATGTCGCCCTACTCGGCGGTGGTGCTGAACGTCGCCGACGACCACCTCGACTGGCACGGCTCGTTCGAGGCCTACGCGGCGGCCAAGGCGAAGGTGTACACGAACACGCAGGTGGCCTGCGTGTACAACAAGGCCGACGAGCTCACGATGCGCATGGTCGAGGAGGCCGACGTCGTCGAAGGTGCGCGCGCCATCGGTTTCGACCTCGGCACCCCCGGCCCCAGCGACTTCGGCGTGGTCGACGGCATCCTCGTCGATCGCGCCTTCCACGAGGGCCGGCGCGACTCGGCGCTCGAGATCGCGACGGTCGACGAGCTCGCACTGCGCGGGCTCGCCGCGCCGCACACGGTCGCCGACGTGCTCGCCGCGGCGGCGCTCGCCCGCAGCTACGGCGTGTCGATCGAGGCCATCCGTGAAGCCCTCGCCGGTTTCTCCCTCGACCGGCACCGCATCGAGCACGTCGTGACGGCCGGAGGAGTGACCTGGGTCGACGACTCGAAGGCCACCAACCCGCACGCGGCAGCCGCATCCATCAAGGCGTACCCTTCGATCGTGTGGGTGGTCGGGGGCCTGCTGAAGGGCGTCGACATCGACCCCCTGGTGCGGGATTCGGTCGGCGGCGAGAGCTCGCGCGTGAAGGCGGTCGTGGTGATCGGGGTGGAGCGCGGCGAGGTGGTCGAGGCCATCCGGCGACACGCGCCGGACATGCCGCTGTTCGAGGTCGACCACGATGAGACTAGTGACGTGATGGCCTCCGCGGTCGCCCTGGCGGCGGCGGCGGCCTCGCCTGGAGACGTCGTGCTGCTCGCCCCGGCGGCGGCATCGATGGACCAGTTCCGAGACTACGCCGACCGCGGCAACCGCTTCGCCCGGGCGGTCCGCAGCCACCTGGGAGGTACCGACGGTGACGAGCCTCCCGCGACAGTTCGCCCCTAGCGCGAGCCGCTCGGCCGACGGGCCGCGCGCCGCACGCATCTCGCTCGGCCAGGTGTTCACCGCGGAGTCGAGCAACTACTTCCTGCTCCTCGGCACCACGCTCTTCCTGGTGCTGCTCGGGCTCGTCATGGTGCTGTCCTCCTCGTCGATCGACTCCTACCTCGGTCGGCAGGGCTTCTTCGGCCTGTTCTGGAAGCAGGGCATGTTCGCCCTCATCGGCATCCCGCTCATGCTCGTCATCTCACGCCTCCCGGTGCGGGTGTTCAAGCAGTGGGCCTGGGTCGCGGTGTTCGTGGCGGTCGGGGTGCAGCTTCTGGTGTTCACCCCGCTCGGCATCGAGGTGGGCGGCAACCTCAACTGGATCGGCATCGGCTCGTTCAACTTCCAGCCCTCCGAGCTGGTGAAGCTCGCCCTGGTGATCTGGATGGGGATGATCCTCGCGAAGAAGGAGAAGCTGCTCGGCAGCTTCGGCCACGTCGTCATCCCCGTGCTTCCGGTGGCAGGTGGCGCGATCGCCCTGGTGCTGCTCGGCGGCGACCTCGGCACCGTCATGATCATGGGCGGCCTCGTCTTCGGTGCCATCTTCTTCGCCGGCATCCGGCTCAGGATGCTCATCCTCCCGGTCATCGCCGCCGCCCTCCTCGCGGTGCCGATCGCCCTCTCCAGCGAGAGCCGGGCCTCGCGCATCATGTCGTTCTTCACCGGCATGGGCAGCGACTACGAGGGTGCCGACTGGCAGGCCCAGCACGGCCTCTGGGCGCTCGCCAGCGGCGGGGTGTTCGGCGTGGGGCTCGGCAACTCGCGGGCGAAGTGGTCGTGGCTGCCCGCCGCCGACAACGACTACATCTTCGCCATCATCGGTGAGGAGCTCGGTCTCGTCGGCGCGGTCGTCGTGCTGCTGCTGTTCGTGGCGCTCGCCGTCGCGTTCGTGCGCATCATCCGTTCGTCGAAGGACATGTTCTCGAAGGTCGCCACGGGGGCCGTGATGGTGTGGCTGATCGGGCAGGCGTTCGTGAACATCGCCGTGGTGCTCGGCGTGCTGCCGGTGCTCGGTGTGCCGCTGCCGCTCATCTCGTCGGGAGGCTCCGCCCTGCTCACCACCCTCGCCGCCATCGGCATCGTGCTCGCCATCGCGCGCGAGAATTCGCGCGCCGAGCAGGTGTCGGGGCTGTGACCACCTACTTGCTGGCCGGCGGCGGCACCGCCGGTCACGTGAACCCCCTGCTCGCCACCGCCGACCGGCTGCGGGAGATCGACCCCGCGTCCCAGGTGATCGTGCTCGGCACCGCGGAGGGACTCGAGGCCCGGCTCGTGCCCGAGCGCGGCTACGAACTCGTCACGGTTCCGAAGCTGCCGTTCCCGCGTCGGCCGAACGGCGCCGCCCTGCGCTTCCCCGCGGCGCTGCGGCGCACGATCGCCTCGGTGGCGTCGCTCATCCGAGACCGCGGTGTCGACGTGGTCGTGGGGTTCGGCGGCTACGCGTCGGCGCCGGGGTACCTCGGTGCCCGCCGGGCCGCGGTGCCGTTCATCATCCACGAGGGCAACGCCAAGCCGGGTCTCGCGAACCGCTTGGGCGCGCGCTACTCGCCGTGGGTGGGCGTGACCTTCGCCTCGACCACCCTCCCGCACTCGACCCTCGTCGGCATGCCCTTGAGGGCCGAGGTCACCGCTCTCGCCGACCCCGGGGCCCGTGGCGCGGCAGCGGCGGAGGCGGCCGCGTTCTTCGGGCTGGATCCCGCACGGCCGACGCTGCTCGTCACCGGCGGCTCGCTCGGTGCCCGCCGCATCAACGGCACCGTCCACGCCTCGGCGCAGACGCTCGTCGACGCCGGCTGGAACGTGCTGCACATCGCCGGCGACAAGGCGGAGGTGGGCGACCCCGGCGTGCCCGGCTACGTCTTCGTGAACTACTGCGACCGCATGGAGCTCGCTCTTGCCGTGGCCGACTTCGCCGTCTCGCGCGCGGGCGGCTCGACCGTCTCCGAGCTCGCCGTCGTGGGCATCCCGTCGGTGCTCGTGCCGTACCCCGTCGGCAACGGCGAGCAGCGCTTCAACGCCCTCGACCTGGTGAACGCGGGCGGTGCGGTGCTGGTGCCCGACGCGGAGTTCACTCCCGCCTGGCTCGACAGCGAGCTGCTGCCGCTGCTCGCCGACAGCGCGCGTGTCGCTGCCATGGCCGCCCGCTCGCTCGAGGTGGGCATCCCCGACGCCTCCTCGCGACTCGCTGCGCTCGTGCAGCGTGCGTTGGGCGGGACACCCGCCCGGGGAGCGTAACGTTGATGGGGATGCCGGGCGATCCCGGGCATCGAGTGACCTGCGAAATGAGCGTGCTGTGATCAAACCCGACCTCGAGATCGACATCCCCGACGAGCTGGGGGCCGTGCACTTCGTGGGCATCGGCGGTTCGGGCATGAGCGGCATCGCACGGCTCTACAAGGCCGCAGGGCTCACCGTCACGGGCTCCGACCGCAGCGACTCGAAGACAGCGGCGAAGCTGCGCGCCATCGGCATCCCCGTTGCGGTCGGTCACGATGCCGCGCACGTCGGCGACGCCGACACCATCGTGGTGACGAGTGCCCTCTGGCCCGACAACCCCGAGTACCTCTACGCCCGCGAGCACGGGCTCACCGTGCTGCACCGCTCGCAGGCACTGGCCTGGCTGTCGAACCGGCAGCGCCTCGTGGCCGTCGCCGGAGCGCACGGCAAGACCACCTCGACCGGCATGGTCGTGACCGGCCTGATCGAGCTCGACGCCGAGCCCAGCTTCGTCAACGGCGGGGTCATCTCCGAGCTCGGCACGAGCTCCGCCTTCGGCGACGGCGAGCTGTTCGTGCTGGAGGCCGACGAGTCGGACGGATCGTTCCTGCTCTACGACACCGCGGTCGCCCTCATCACCAACGTCGACCCCGACCACCTCGACCACTACGGCTCGGTCGAGGCCGTCGAAGACGCCTTCGTGCGCTTCGCCGACGCGGCATCGGAGTTCGTCGTCATCTCCTCCGACGACGCGGGGGCGCTGCGCGTCTCGTCGCGCCTGTCGCACCAGCGGGTGCTCACCTTCGGCGAGGCCGAGGGCGCCGATTTCCGGGTGCACTCCATCGAGACCGACGGCCCGGTGCGCTTCACCGTCGACCACGAGGGCACGAGCTACCCCGGTGTGCTGAGGGTGCCCGGCCGGCACAACGCGGTGAACGCCACGGGTGCGCTGGCCGTGCTGGTGGGTCTCGGCTTCGCTCCGGATGCGGCACTGGCCGCCATCGGGGCGTTCGGCGGCACCGGGCGCCGGTTCGAACTCCACGGCACCGTCGCGGGTGTGAGCGTGTACGACGACTACGCCCACCACCCCACGGAGGTCGACGCCGCTCTCACCGCCGCCCGCACCGTGGTGGGCGAGGGGCGCATCATCGCGGTGCACCAGCCGCACCTGTACAGCCGCACGAAGCTCATGGCGGGGGAGTTCGCCGAGACCCTCGAGCGCACCGCCGACTTCACCATCGTGCTCGAGGTGTGCGGGGCCCGCGAAGACCCCATCGAGGGCGTCACGGGCGAGCTCGTCTCGTCGCGCTTCGACGACCCGTCGAAGGTCGCCTACATCGACGACTGGCAGCGTGCCGCCGACTATCTCGCCGAGATCGCCCGTCCCGGCGATTTCGCCGTCACCCTGGGCTGCGGTGACGTGAACCTGATCGTGCCGCAGCTTCTGGAGTCGCTCGAACAGGTCGAGGGTCGCTCCGAGACCTCCGACGCACCCGTCGGCGCCGAGTGAAACGACCGCCCGGCATCACCCCGCCACCGCCGCCCGAGGAGCGGCCGGTGCGGGAGCCGTCGGCGACGCCCCGCACGCCGGCGGTGACGCCGCGCCAGAAGTCCGCTGCTCCGAGGCCGAAGACGGGTGAGCGCGAGGCGCGCCGCCCCTCCTCCGAGAGCGGGCCGTGGTGGGCCGGAGTGCGCTCCTCGCGGGACGACGCGGCGGCGGGCGGCGGGCGTGTCGACTCCGACGCGACCGCGCCCCTTGACCGCCCGGCGCGCACGGAGACCCCCGGGCGACCCTTTCCCGAGGTGCCCAGGTCGACCACCGCGGGCGCGGAGCGCGCCCGGCGCAAGGCCGCGGCCGCAGGCGTCGACACCTCCGCACCGGCGCGCACCGGTGCGTCCGCACGGCGGGAGCTGCGCCGGGCGACGAGAGAGCGCCGCCGGTACGAACGCGCCGAGGCCAAGCGCTTCACCCAGCGCAGCCGGAGACGGCGGCTCGCCTGGACGGTGGTGGGTGCATCCGTCGCCGGTCTGGTGCTGCTGGTGCTGCTCGTCGCCTACTCGCCGCTGCTCGCCGTGCGCACGGTCGTGGTGGAGGGCACCTCGCGCCTGGACGCCACGGCGGTCACGACAGCTCTCGCCGACGAACAGGGCAAGCCGCTCGCGCTCGTCGACTACGGGTCGATCGAGCGAGACCTCGCCCAGTTCCCGCTCATCGCCTCCTACTCGGTGGAGGCCAGGCCGCCGAACACGCTCGCGGTACGGATCGTGGAGCGCCGGCCGGTGGCCCAGGTGCAGACCGACGCGGGCTTCGACCTCATCGACGCCGCCGGAGTGACGGTGCAGCAGTCGCCGACGCGCCTCGACGGCTTCCCCATCCTCGATCTCTCGGGAACCACTATCGGCAGCCCCGGGTTCGAGGCTGCGGCGGCCGTGCTCATGTCGCTGCCCGACGCTCTGCTGTCGCAGGTGTCGATCATCTCGGGGTCGACCCCCGACAGCGTGACGATGACCTTCGCCGGCGCCGGTCAGCGTGTGGTGTGGGGCGACGCCGACGACTCCGACCTCAAGGCGCTCATCCTCGAGCGCCTCATCGCCACGCAAGACCCGTCGGCTCAGGTCGAGTACGACGTGTCCAGCCCGCAGAGCCCCGTCATCAGGTGACACGGCGACCAGTCGAGCCTGCCATCAGCTGAGCGACACGCGGCGCGCCGCGATCGCCGCCGGGGCGCTTTCGCCTAACGTCGTCGTAGGAAATACATACTCGGAATAACTTTAACTTTCACCTTGAACTTTAAGGTTCCAGCGGAGGCCGGACGTGACTTCAAACCAGAACTACCTCGCCGTGATCAAGGTCGTCGGCATCGGCGGTGGCGGCGTGAACGCCGTCAACCGCATGATCGAGCTCGGCCTCCGCGGTGTCGAGTTCATCGCCATCAACACCGACGCCCAGGCGCTGCTCATGAGCGACGCCGACGTGAAGCTCGACGTGGGCCGCGAGATCACCCGCGGGCTCGGCGCCGGCGCCGACCCCGAGGTCGGCCGTCGTGCAGCCGAAGACCACGCCGAGGAGATCGAAGAGGCCCTCGCGGGTGCCGACATGGTCTTCGTCACCGCGGGTGAGGGCGGCGGTACCGGTACCGGCGGCGCCCCCGTGGTGGCCCGCATCGCGAAATCGATCGGCGCGCTCACCATCGGTGTGGTCACGAAGCCGTTCGGGTTCGAGGGCAAGCGCCGCGCCGCGCAAGCCGAAGACGGCGTCGCCACCCTGAAGAACGAGGTCGACACCCTCATCGTGGTGCCGAACGACCGCCTGCTCGAGATCAGCGACCGCGGCATCTCGATGCTCGAGGCCTTCTCCACTGCCGACCAGGTGCTGCTCGCCGGTGTGCAGGGCATCACCGACCTCATCACCACCCCCGGCCTCATCAACCTCGACTTCGCCGACGTCAAGTCGGTCATGCAGGGTGCGGGATCCGCGCTCATGGGCATCGGCTCGAGCCGCGGCGCCGACCGCGCGATCAAGGCAGCCGAGCTCGCGGTCGCGAGCCCGCTGCTCGAGGCGTCGATCGACGGTGCCCACGGCGTGCTGCTGTCGATCCAGGGCGGTTCGAACCTCGGCATCTTCGAGATCAACGACGCGGCCAAACTCGTGCAAGACGCCGTGCACCCCGAGGCCAACATCATCTTCGGTGCCGTCATCGACGACACGCTCGGCGACGAGGTGCGGGTCACCGTCATCGCCGCAGGCTTCGACGGGGGCGAACCCAACCCGGTGGCCCCGCCCGCTGTGGAGTCCAGGCGCGGCAGCTTCGTGGGCTCGGCCGAGGAGGTCGACCCGTTCGGGCGCGGCTCGCAGGCCTCGCCCCGCCGCGACCACAAGGGCGCGGCCGAGTCGGTCGACGAGAAGCAGGCTCCGGCCCAGAGCTGGTCGACCCCCGCCGCCGATCTCGGCCTCACCGGCGCCGTCGCTCTCGACCCTGCCTCCGAAGACGACGACTCCGACCTGGACGTCCCCGACTTCCTGAAGTGACCGAACCCTCTCTCGCCGAGCGTGTCGAGCGGGTGGAGTCCGAACTCACGGATGCCGCCCGCTCGGTCGGTCGCGCCCGCGACGAGCTGACCCTCATCGCCGTCACCAAGTTCCACCCCGCCGCCCTCGTGCGGGAGCTCTACGAGCTGGGGCTCCGCGACGTCGGCGAGAACCGCCACCAGGAGGCGCGGGAGAAGGCGGCCGAGCTCGCAGGCCTCGAGGGCCTGCGCTGGCACTTCGTCGGCCAGCTGCAGTCGAAGAAGGCGCGCCAGGTGCGGGAGTACGCCTCGGCGGTGCACTCGGTCGATCGCGACGCCGTCGTCGCCGCCTTGGCGCAGCCGGCGGAGGGGCAGGGCGCGCTCGACTGCTTCCTGCAGATCAACCTCACCGACGACCCCGCCCGCGGCGGAGCGCGGCCGGACGACGCGGTGCGCCTCGCCGAACTCATCACCGCCGCTCCCGGGCTCGAGCTCCTGGGCGTGATGGCCGTCGCTCCGCTCGACGAGGAGCCACGGGCCGCCTTCGCCCGGCTGCGCGGGGTGAGCGACGCCGTGCGGGGAGTGCATCCGTCGGCGACGGCGATCTCGGCGGGCATGTCCCACGACTTCCGCGAGGCGATCGCCGAAGGCGCGACACACCTGCGGATCGGCACGGCAATCACCGGAAATCGACCACCCCGCGATTAATCTCGGGGGTAGGAAGAAAGCAACCGCAACCGGAGGTTCTGATGGCCAACCCGCTTCGTAAGACCATGGTGTACCTCGGGCTCGCCGACGAGGAGCTCGAGTACGAGACGCCCGCCCAGACTGCGCCGGCTCAGACCGCGCCCGTCGCGCCCGTGCCCCACCCGCAGCAGAACGCCGCGCCCGCGCAGCCGTCTGGCGGCCAGGGCCGCGCAACGGTCACCCCGCTCCGCAAGTCCGTGCACACCCCGAAGAATGTGGCGCCCGCCGAAATGAACGAGATCCTCACGGTTCACCCGAAGCAGTACAAAGACGCCCAGGTCATCGCCGAGAACTTCCGCGAGGGCATCCCCGTCATCATCAACCTCTCCCAGATGACGGATGCCGACGCACGTCGCCTCATCGACTTCGCCGGCGGTCTCTCCCAGGGGCTCTACGGCAAGATCGAGCGCGTCACCAGCAAGGTCTTCCTGCTCAGCCCGGCTCACGTCGCCGTTTCGGGCGATGCAGGTGGAGAGGCTCGTGCAGAGTCCTCCTTCTTCGTTCAGTCATAATTGCTGAGTGGGTTCCCTCGTCGCCATCGTCGCGACCGTCGTCTATTTCGCGCTGCTGCTGTACTTCTTCCTGATGTGGGGTCGGTTCATCCTCGACCTCGTGCGCACAGTCCGGCGTGACTGGAGGCCGGCCGGTGCGCTGCTCGTGCTGGCCGAGGTCACCTATACGGTGACCGATCCGCCGATCAAGTTCTTCAGGCGCATCATCCCTCCGCTCCGGGTCGGGCCCATCGCGCTCGACTTCGGGTGGAGCATCGTCATGCTCCTGGTCATCATCGCTCTCTCCGTGGCAGGTTTCGTGCGCTCGGCGTAGCCTGCGCATGTATCCTGAAAAGAACGGAACCCGGCGGGTTGCCCCGTACACGGGACGTTCGCCGGGAATGTTGCTACGGTTAGCAACGCGTTATCACTGTTGTCGAAGTACTAAGGGTGGAAAACCATGGCGTTAACTCCGGAAGATGTTGTTAACAAGAGATTTTCTCAGACGAAGTTCCGTGAGGGATACGACCAGGACGAGGTCGACGACTTCCTCGACGAGGTCGTGGTGGAGCTGCGTCGCCTCACCCAGGAGAACGAGGAGCTGAAGGCTCAGCTCGCGTCCGGTGCTCCGGCCTCCGCTCCTGCAGCTGCAGCCCCCGCGCCTGCTCCGGTCGTCGAAGAGGTCGTCGAGGCCCCCGTCGTCGTCGAGACCCCGGCTCCTGCTCCCGTTGCCGCAGCCCCGGCTCCCGCCACTGACGCCGACGACGACGCAGCGTCGACCACCAACCTCCTGCAGCTTGCCCGTCGTCTTCACGACGAGCACGTGAAGGAGGGTGCCGACAAACGCGACGCGCTCATCGCCGAGGGTCACGCCACCGCAGCGCGCATCGTCGCCGAGGCCGAGACCAAGGGCCGCAACGAGCTCGCGCGTCTCAACCAGGAGAAGGCCGGCATCGAGCACCGCATCGACGAGCTGCGCACCTTCGAGAAGGACTACCGCGCCGGCCTCAAGAGCTACATCGAAGACCAGCTCAAAGACCTGACCTCCTCCAGCGTCGACGCCGACAAGGCCCCCGCCTCGTCCGGCTTCAGCGGTTTTGGCGGATAGCGGAGTCGCGAAGGCACAGCCCCGTGTTCTGATCGTCCTGGTCGTCGTCGCCGTAGCGTCGATCGCCATCGATCAGATCGCGAAGCTTCTGGTCGTCACCAACCTCCAAGCGGGTGAGGTCGTCCCTGTCGTGGGCGACCTCATCCGTTTTCACTTGGTGTTCAACCCGGGCGCCGCCTTCTCGATCGGCAACGCCTACACGTGGATCTTCTCGATCCTCGCCACCGCGGTCACCGTCTTCATCATCTGGTTCTCGAGGCGCATCCGCTCGTTCGCCTGGGCCTGGGTGTTCGGACTGCTGCTCGGTGGCACCATCGGCAACCTCATCGATCGGCTGTTCAAGGAGCCGGGCTTCGGCGTCGGCCACGTCGTCGACTTCATCACCATCCCCGTGCTGCCCGCCATCTTCAACCTCGCCGACGTGTCGATCACGGCGGCGATGGTGCTGTTCCTCGTCCTCACCATCAGGGGCATCGGCCTCGACGGGAAGACATCGCAGTCGAAGCCCGAGCTCGAGGAGCCGGCCGAAGCCGACAGCGATCCAGCCGGGCGGGGCTGAGCTGTGGAGTCGCGCACCCTTCCCGTTCCGGACGGTCTCGACGGCACCCGGGTCGACGCCGGCATCGCCAAGCTGCTCGGTTTCTCGCGCACCTTCGCTGCCGAGGTGGTCGACGCCGGGGGAGTGAGTCTCGATGGGCGTACCGTCGGCAAGTCCGACAAGCTGCGTCGCGACGGCTGGCTCTCGGTGGAGTGGACCCCGAAGTCGGAACCGCAGATCGTGCCGGTGGTCGTACCCGAGCTCACGGTGGTCTACGACGACGGCAGCATCATCGTCGTCGACAAGCCCGTCGGCGTCGCCGCGCATCCGTCCGTCGGCTGGGAGGGCCCGACCGTGCTCGGCGCACTCGCCGGCGCCGGGTACCGCATCGCCACCAGCGGTGCCGCTGAGCGCGCGGGCATCGTGCACCGCCTCGATGCCGGCACGAGCGGGCTCATGGTCGTGGCGAAGACCGAGGCCGCGTACACCTGGCTCAAGCGCCTCTTCCACGATCGTGAGGTCGACAAGATCTACCACGCCCTCGTGCAGGGCCACCCCGACCCGTTCTCGGGAACCATCGACGCCCCGATCGGCCGGCATCCCCGGTCGGACTGGAAGTTCGCCGTCACCTCCGACGGCAAGCCGTCGGTCACCCACTACGAGACCCTCGAGGCGTTCCGGGCTGCGACGCTGCTCGAGATCCACCTCGAGACCGGGCGCACGCACCAGATCCGCGTGCACATGGCTGCGCAGCGTCATCCGTGCTGCGGAGACACCATGTACGGAGCCGACCCGACGCTGTCGGCGCGGCTCGGGCTCGAGCGGCAGTGGCTGCACGCCATGCGGCTCGGCTTCGTGCACCCCGAGACGCGGGAGTACGTGCAGTTCGACAGTCGCTACCCGGCCGACCTGCAGCACGCGCTCGACGTGGTGCGCGCCGACTAGCTGGTCTCGGCTACGCGGCGCGTCGGCGCTGAACCACTGCCGCCGAGGCCAGCGCCACCGCCGCGAGCAGGAGGTGCACGCCGAGGCCCAGGTACCAGGCAGGAGCGCCCCACTCCTCGACGGGCCGTTCCGGCAGCGGTGCCACGGCGTTCTCACCGCACTCGTCGTCGAGCACGGCCTGGGGAAGGGGGTTCTGCGCCTGCCGGAGGTCTTTCGCGATCGTGCCGAACCAGTCACGCGGCTGGCCGTAGGCGTAGCGGTCGACCGCCGACGCATCCGCCACCACGACGAAGGGGTTGAGACCCAGCGCCACCCAGTTGGGCAGCCGGGTCGGGGTGACAGCCGTGGTGACCTCGGGCGGCAGGCACACGAGCGTCTCGGTCTCCTCGTCGTATTCCGAGGTGACGAGGGTCGTGGTCACCGTCAGGTCTTCGACCGATCCGGTGAGCGGAGCAGCGAGCGAGGTGCCGACCGTGAGCAGCGCCACGGCGAGGTAGCCGAGCAGAACGGATGCGACCCGGCCCGTCACGAGCACGGCGAGAGCCGTGACGACGGCGGCGAGCACCCCGAGCTCGACAGCCGTGAGGAGCAGCGAGACGAAGAAGGTGCCGGGCGAGACGCCCCCGGCCACCGCAGCGACGAGAAGTACCGGAAGCGCCACCACGACGAGTCCGAGCGACAGCAGCCAGGAGGCCAGCCACCCGCCGATGACCGACCCCGGTGCCCGGCCGCCGGCCAGGGCGGGAAGCGCCACGCATCCGGCCGCGAGCACAGCGAACACGACACCCGAGAAGGGAAGCCCGGCCATGTGGCCAGAGGAGAAGCCCTCGAAGATCCACAGCACGACGGCCCAGACGATCGACCCCAGCAGCGTGATGCCGTACGCGACGTACCACCCCGGCCGGCGCAAGCGTGCCCTCAGCTGTTCCCCGATCGTCTCTCGCGTCATCGCGCGTGCCCCCTGCCAGCTCGTGTGTCGTGCGGGTCAGCCTAGCGAAGCGTTTCCAGACGGCGTGCGCGGGCCCGGCCTGCTGTCACGCCAGAGGTCGAGTCGGTGCCCCCGCCTCTGAGGTGCCGAATCGGTCAGGGGTTGGGCGGCCAGGTGAGGGAGACGGCCGCGGGGGCGATGCCCGGATCGGTCGCTGCGACCGAGAGGGAACGAGTGACGGCAGCGCGGTCGTCGCTCGAGAGGATCGGGCGCAGGGTGACGGCCTCGCCCGTCGTGAGGTCACTCGTGCGGGCGGCGGCTGCGATCGACGAGCTCCATCGGGCGGTCACCCTCGTGTCCCATCGTGTGATGCCCCACCCCCGCGGCGCGCCGGGCGGCGCTGCTAGTCGGCCTCGGCGACCTCGACGGCCTTGGGCACTCCCCCCCAGCGCTGGGCGACGCGGTGCTCGGTGAGGCGCCGACCGGCGTGCAGGGCTGGGTAGATGCCGAGGAAGACAGCCATCGGTGCCAGGAGTCGCAGGTCGCGGATGCCGTGCGCCTCGTAGGTGCGCTTGAACCGCTCGACGTAGTAGAAGTAGTCCTTCGGGGCCGAGTCGAGGCGCCGGGCCGACATGCCTGCCACCATGGCCGAGACGTAGCCGATCTTGAAGCCCTTGAGAGCGAGGTGCACGGCGAGGTCGATGTCTTCGTGCATGAGGTCTTCGCGATCGGCGCAGACGTCGCCGCGCACGGCCAGCCAGGCCTCCTTGGTGATCGCCATGTTCGTGCCGAACAAGAAGACGTAGTCACCGGCGAGCCGCACCTGCAGCTTGCGGAAGCTGTCGTCGGCCTTGTGGCCGAACCGCCGCATGGGCATGTCGTAGTACTCGACCGGTCCACTGGCGGCTACGAACTCGCGGGTGGCGAAGGCCCGCTTGACCTGCTCGACCCAGTCGGGGGCGAGCGCGGAGTCGGCATCGATGCGGCCGATCACGTCGGTGGTCGCCGCGTCGAAACCGGCGTTGCGGGTGGGGGTGATGCCCTGCTCCGCATCCTGGACCACCACCCGGATGTTCGCGTCGGGGAACGCCGCCGCCATCGCCTCGACCGCCGCACGCGTGCCGTCGGTGGAGCGGTTGTCGACGACGATGATCTCCTCAGCAGGAACTGTCTGCTCGATGCACGCGACGAGGCAGCGCCGGATGCCCGACTCCTCGTTGTAGGCGGGGATCACGATCGAGACGGTGGGGAGGGAGGCGAGGTCGGTCACGGCGTCGTCGTCTTTCGGCTCGGTGTTCGCGGGTCTCCGCCGGATGCGGTAGGCCCAGTGTGGCAGACGGAGGGCGCTGCACGACAGCCGTCAGGCGCGGACGGTTCTAGCATGGAGCGCGATGACCGAGACGAGTGCAGACCAGGTGGAGCTCCTCACCGACGCCGAGAAGGTGGGACTCACCGCGGGCGAGGGCGCGTGGAAGACCGATGCCGTGCCGCGCGTCGGCGTGCGTTCCGTACGGTTGGGCGACGGGCCGCACGGGGTGCGGAGGCCGCACGACGGAGCGGGGCTGTCGATGTTCGACTCGCACCCGGCGACCTGCTTCCCGACAGCCGCTGCGCTCGGCGCGAGCTGGAACCCCGCGCTGCTCCGCGACGTGGGGGAGGCGCTCGGCCAGGAGGCGACAGGCCAAGGGCTCGGGGTGCTGCTCGGCCCCGGCGTGAACATCAAGCGCACCCCGGTCGGCGGCCGCAACTTCGAGTACTTCTCCGAAGACCCGCTGCTGTCGGGGCGACTCGGCGCCGCCTGGGTGGCCGGCGTGCAGTCGACCGGAGTGGGAGCCTCGGTGAAGCACTTCGCCGCGAACAACACCGAGTCGCGCCGCTACGGGGTCGACGCGGTCGTCGACGAGCGTGCGCTGCGCGAGCTCTACCTCCCGGCGTTCGAGCACATCGTCACGACCGAGCGACCCGCCACCGTGATGGCCGCCTACAACAAGCTCAACGGGGAGCACTGCACCGAGAACCGCTGGCTGCTGCACGACGTGCTGCGCACCGAGTGGGGCTTCGACGGGGTCGTGGTCTCCGACTGGGGTGCCAGCTGGGACCGCACGATCTCCATCCCCGCCGGTTGCGACCTCACCATGCCCGGTCTCGGGCGCAGCGACGACCGCTACGTGCTCGGCGCCCTCGCCGCCGGAACCCTCCCGCGCGACGACCTCGACCGGGCCGCCGCGCGCATCCTGGCCCTCGCCGCTCGATACGGTCGACCCGGCCGCCGCTTCGGGTTCCGCTCCCGGCGGCCGCTCGACCTGGCCGCCCACCACGAGCTCGCGCGCCGCGCCTCGGCAGCGGGCACGGTGCTGCTGAAGAACGACGGCGAGCTGCTGCCCCTACCCGACACCGGGCGCGTCGCCGTGATCGGCAGGATGGCGGCGGAGCCGCGCTTCCAGGGCGCCGGGAGTTCGCACGTGGTGCCCACGCGGGTCGAGACGCTGCTCACCGCCCTGCGCCAGGAGCAGGGCCTCCACGTCGACTACGCCCCGGGTTACGACGGCGACCACGACTCGGCGACGGATGCGCAGATCGCCGAGGCGCAGCGGATGGCCCTGGCGGCCGACGCGGCGATCGTCGTCGTCGGTCTTCCGGAGACCTACGAGACCGAGGGGGTCGATCGCAGCCACCTGCGCCTGCCCGGTGCCCACGACCGGCTCGTGCGGGCGGTGCTCACCGTGAACCCTCGCACGGTCGTCGTGCTGCAGAACGGCTCCCCAGTGCAGTTGCCCTGGCGGCACGACGCACCCGCCATCGTCGAGGGCTACCTGGGTGGGCAGGCCGGCGGAAGGGCGCTCGCCGACGTGCTGCTCGGGCGTGCGGAGCCCGCCGGGCGACTCGCCGAGACCTTCCCCGAGCACTACGACGACCACCCGGTCTCCCGCCTCCACGACGGCCCGGCGACGCTGGAGTACCGCGAGAGCCTCTACGTCGGCTACCGCTACTTCGACTCGGCGGGCGAAGACGTCGCGTACTGCTTCGGGCACGGGCTCTCCTACACGAGCTTCGCCTGGTCGGACGTCGAGGTGATCGGAGCCGGGCGTGACGTCGTCGGTGGCGCCGACCCCGCGCATCCCGAGGTCGAGGTGCGGGTCACCGTCACGAACACCGGCGACCGGCGCGGTGTCGAGGTCGTGCAGTTGTACGTGCACGACGAGGAGTCGGGCCTGTTCCGCCCCGAGCACGAGCTGCGCGGCTTCGCGAGGGCCGAGCTCGAGCCGGGGGAGAGCGCCGAGCTCTCCATCACGCTCGATCGGCGGTCGTTCGCGTACTGGAAGCCGGCGGGGGGCGGCTGGGTGCTCGAGCCCGGCGCCTTCGAGCTGCGGCTCGGGAGGTCGTCGCGCGACATCCTCTGGCGCGGGCGGATCGAGCTGGCGGGCGACGGCGAGGCGGCCGTCTCGCTCGCCGAGACCGTCGCCGACAGCGCCGTCGCCGACCCCTACCGCTCGCCCTCCCGCACGACCGGCTTCCCCGCCCCCGCCTTCGAGGCCCTCCTCGGCCGGAGCCTGCCCCCGAACCTCCCCGACCTGCCCGGCGGTTTCACGCTCGACACCGCCATCCGCGACATGCAGGGGGTGACGGCGGCGCGCATCCTGTTCCGCGTCATGCACCGGCAGGCGCTCAAGACCCTGGGTGCGCCCGCCGGCCGTGCGGTCGACGAGGCGGCGGGCGACGTCGTGGCGCAGCTGAACTTCAGGATGCTGCCCACCGTCAGCGACACCCTCATCGGCCGACGGGGCGCCCGCCGCCTGCTGCGCCTGGTGAACCGTCTCGCGAAGCTCGGGGGCAGCGCCCGGAAGGGCCGCGCCGACCGCCGAGCCGGGCGGTAGCCGCGCCGGCACCCCACGAGTGCCGTTCGGCTCGAGGGCCAGGGCGCTCGAGCCTCAGCGCCCGGTCGTGACCGCCTCGCTGCGCGACCCGCGGGTGCGGATCTCGTCGCTCCAGGCGAGCGTCACACCGAGACGGTCGGAGAGCAGCCGCTGGAAGTCGGCAAGCAGCCCCGCATCGGCGTGCACCGCGGCGGGCTCGAGCGAGCCGCTCGTGCAGAACGCCGCGAGGGCGCCCGCCGCCTCGCCGATCGACCACTCCACGGGGTGCAGCCGGTAGGCGCCGTTCGTGATGTGGGTGCTGCCGATGTTCTTGTTCGCCGCCAGCAGGTTGGGCGCGTCGCGGGGGATGAGGGCGCCGAGCGGGATCTGGAACGGGTAGCAGTCGATGTCGACGTAGCTGCGCCCCGAGGTCGACGGGTGCAGGTCGATGCGGTAGAAGCCGATGCCCACGGCGTCGTCGAACAGCGCCGAGCCCGCGCCCTCGCCGCGCATCTCGCGCCCGATGTGCTCCTCGGTGACGGTGAACAGGGCCCGGATGCGCCGTGACTCGCGCACGTAGACCTCCTTCGCGAGCCCGTCCGAGGTGCCGAGCACGTCGCCGCGGAGCATCAGCTCGGGATACCCGGTGCCGCCGTCGCTGCGGGGGGCCTCGGTCTGGATCCAGTGCACGAACGACAGCGTGAGCTCCCGCGCACCCGCGAGCGCCCTGGCACGGTCGGCGGCGGTGACGCCGGGGCCGACGAGCGGTGCGTCCCAGTAGTCGATCTGCGGCCAGTTCACCAGGGTGACGTCGTGACCCGCCCACTCGGCGTCCATCATGCGCCGCGACAGGATGCGGCGGTAGTGCCACAGATCGAGATCGGCGCTCTCGACGGCGTCTTCGGGCCGGCCGGCGAACATCGGGCGCTCCCTGCGTTCGAGGGTGATCGGCTCGATGTCGACCCACGACAGCTGCGGGCCGGGCCAGAAGGCGGGAACGGTGTCGCGGAACCCGGCGTAGCCCGCCGGGCGGTCGATGACGTGCTGCTCGCCCGGTCGCAGCTCGAGCGCCGCGCACCAGGTGACCGCCTGCTGGTCGAGCGGGTCGGCGACCGCCGGGGCGTGCAGCTCGCCGGTCTCCGAGGCCGCCTCGCTCCCGACGACATGCTCGATGCCGCCGAGCTCGAGCAGCTCGCCGAGCTCGGTGGCGTCGGCGACCAGACCGCCGTGCACGACGACCTCGGCGCCCGTGCGGCGGTCGATGAGCACGACCTCCTCGATGCGGTCGCCCGAGCGCCGCACGGCGACCGGGTCGTGCTCGGTGAGGATGGTGAGCAGGCCCGATGCCTCCAGCGGCGAGGTCATCTCCCGCACGGCGAGGTGGGCGACGCGGGGCTCGTGGCAGAGCCGCGACACGAAGCCGGCGCCGGGGTTCAGCGCGACTGCCGACCGGGCGACCGCCGAGAGGGGGTACTCGCGCCGGTAGTGGTCGCGGATGCGCTCGCGCAGCTCGCTGTAGCTCGGAGAGATGGGCTGGCGGTCGATCCACTCGTGCTCGTCGGGCGGCACGCCCTGGCTGGTGAGCTGACCGCCGATCCAGTCGCTCGACTCGGTGAGCACGACCCTCACGCCGAGGCGCGCTGCGGTGACGGCGGCGGCGGTGCCGCCGAGGCCTCCGCCGATGACGACGAAGGGGGCATGGAGGTGACGGGTGGGCATGAGGCATCGGCCTTTCGTGGAGGACGGAGGAAGGAAGGGGTTCTGCGGGCGGGGGAGGAGGATGACGGCGGCTCGGCCGGTCAGCCCTTCACCCCGCCGTCGGAGAGCCCGGAGATGAAGCTGCGCTGGTTGAACAGGAACACGATGAGCACCGGCACCGTGGCGATGACGGTTCCGGCCATCAGCGGGCCGTACTGCACGTTGCCGCTGCCGAGGAAGCGGGCGAGCGCGAGCTGCACGGTCTGCACCTCCTGCGAGCTCGTGACGACGAGCGGCCAGAGGAAGTCGTCCCACACCCCGGTGAAGGAGAAGATGGCCACGACGGCGATGAGCGGCTTCGCCAGCGGGAGGTAGACGCTGAAGAAGATGCGCAGCTCGCCCGCCCCGTCCATCCGTGCCGCCTCGCCCAGCTCGAGCGGTGCCGAGGTGAAGAACTGACGAGCCAGGAAGATGTTCATCGGCATGACGATGTAGGGCAGGATGACGCCCGCGAGGGTGTCGAGCAGTCCGCTGCCGCCCTGCCCGAGGATGTCGTTGCCGCCCACCAGCGGAATGCCCCGTGCCATGAGGAAGAGCGGGATGAGGGTGACCGAGATGGGGATGGCGGCGGTGGAGATGAGCGTGTAGAACAGCGCCTTGTTGCCCGGGAAGGGCAGCATGGCGAAGGCATAGCCGGCCAGCACGGCGAGGATGCAGTTGGTCGCCACGGTGACGAGGCCCACCACCGCAGAGTTCAGCAGCGCCCTCGCGAGATCGGCGTCGAAGAACGCCGACGCGTAGTTCTCGAGGGTCGGGTTCGCCGGGAACAGCGACACCGATCCGAAGGCCTCCGACTGCGGGGTGAACGACAGCGACACCACCCAGGCGAATGGCACCATGACCAGCACGGTGACGAGCACGAGCACGATGATCGAACCCACTCGCCCCTCGCCCGGGGCATGCCCCCGGCGCATCCGGCGCAGCGCACTCACCCGCCGGGTCTCGACTGACGCCGTCACTTCTGCCTCCCCATCACTCCGCGCACGGCGAGCACGGAGAAGCCGATGATGAGCGCGAACAGCACGAACGCCATGGCGGATGCGGAGCCCATCTGGTTGTACTGGAACGCCTCGGTGTAGATGAGGTAGTTGACGGTGGTGGTGCTGGCGAGCGGCCCGCCCTGCGTGAGCACGTAGATCTCGGCGAAGCCCTGGGCGAGGTAGATGATGTCCATGGCCACCACGTAGACGAGCATCGGCCGGAGACCGGGCAGCGTGACGTAGCGGAACGTCGCCCAGCGGCCCGCGCCGTCGACCCGTGCCGCCTCGTAGAGGTCGCGGGGGATCGACTGCAGGCCCGCCAGGAGGAGCACCATGTTGCTGCCGAGCGCCTTCCAGATGCGCATCGCCGAGACGGCGTTGAGGGCGGAGTCGGAGTCGAGCAGCCAGCTCTGGGCGGGTGCGCCGAAGAAGCCGAGCACCTCGTTGAACAGGCCGGTCTGCGAGTACATCCAGAGCCACACCATGCTCACGGCGGTGAGCGAGACGATGTGCGGCACGTAGAGGGCGGAGCGGAAGAGCCCGACCCCCTTGAAGGGGCGGTTCACCAGCAGGGCGAGGCCGAGCGCCAGCACGACGGTGATCGGCAGTACCTGCAGCACGTACCGGCCGGTGACGAGCAGGGCGTTGCCGAAGTCGGCGTCGCCGAGGAGCTCGGCGTAGTTGTCGACCCCGGTGAACTCGGGCCCGGAGCGGCTGAGCGGGCTGTACGTCGTGAACGACAGCACGAGGCCGTAGATCACCGGGACGAGCTGGAAGACGACGATGTAGAGCGCGGCCGGGAGCACGAACACGAGTCCGAAGATCGCGGAGCGGCTCCAGCGCCGACGGCGGCGGGGAGGCGGAGGCGGGGTCGCCCCGGCCGGCGCGCTGGACGCGGCGACCGGGGCGATGGTGGTGGAGGTCATGGCGACTGCCGTTCTCAGCCGTTCGCGCCGAGGATCTTGTCGGCCTCGGCCGCGGCGGCGTCGAGGGCCTCCTGCGAACTCGCCACACCGTTCAGCGCCCGCTCGAGCTCCTTGTCGAGCGCGTCGCGCACCTGCACCCAGCCGACCACGTTCGGGTTGGCCTTCAGGTGCTCCGACTGCTCGAGGAAGGTGGTGATGATGGGGCTGTTCTTCGCGTAGTCGCTGTCGGCAGCCGAGGCTCGCACCGGGATGGCGCCGGTGCCCTGGGTGTACTCGGTGCTGACTTCAGGGGAGAGCATGTACTCGATGAAGTCCCAGGCGAGGTCGGGCGACTTCGAGTCGGCGTTGATCATGAGGCCGGGGCCGGCGCCGCCGAAGGCTGCGGGGTCGCCGCCCTCGAAGGAGAGGGCGGGCATGACGCGCAGGTCGCGGTCGGGGGCGGCGTCGACGATCTGCTGCATCATGGGGGCGGCCTGGATGGTCATCGCCGCGCTGCGCTGCACGAGCGGCTGCTGGGCGGCCGGGGCGTTGAGGTAGTCCTCGCCGAGGTTGGCCGAGACAGCGGTGTCTCCGCTGTAGAGCCCGGTGAAGAAGTCGAGTGCGTCGACACCCTCCTTCGAGGCGAAGGCGGCCTCGGTGCCCTCCTCGTTCACGAGCTCCCCGCCCGCGCCGAACAGGAAGGTGGCGAACGACTGCTGGCGGGCGATGGCCTGGCTCGGCGAGAGGAACCCGGAGCGGGTGATGGTCTGGCCGTCGCGCTCGGTGAGCGCCTCGGCCGCCGTCTTCAGCTCCTCCCAGGTGGCGGGCGGGGCATCGGGGTCGAGGCCGGCGGCGGTGAACGCGTCGGCGTCGTACATGACGAGGTAGCCCTGCAGCGACAGCGGCATGAGGTACTGCACGCCGTCGACCTGCCCGCCCGGGAGGGCGGCGGCGAGGTCGTCGCGATCGTCGGCGCTCATCGCCGCGACGCGGTCGTCGAGGTCGAGGATGCGGTCGTTGGCCACGAAGTCGGCGGTCGCCGCCGGCCCGTGCCCGAACACGTCGGGTGCCGTGCCCGCCGCGAAGGCGGAGTTGAGCTTGGTGGAGATGTCGCCCCAGTCGACGAAGGTCACCTCGACGTCGGCGCCGCTTTCCTTCTCGAACGCCGGGACGATGGTGTCGGTGACCAGGTCGATCTCGGTCTGGTTGGTGCCCGGGAGCCAGACGGTGAGGGTCTTGTCGCCCCCGTCGTCGCCCGAGCCTCCGTCGCCCGCGGCGCAGGCGCTCAGGGTGAGTGCGGCGACGGCGCCGAGGGCGATGAGGGTGGTGGCACGGCGCATGTGGCGTCGCCGGGGTGTGCGCGGGGAGTGAACGTCCATGTTGTCTCCTTATTCGTATTAGCAGGATAGGTGTCGGTGAGGTGGTCGGGGAAAGTGCGGGTCGTCGGACGGGAGGGAGGTCGGGAGGCGCGGGTCAGGCCGAGCGGGTCGTGGCGGGCTCATGGTGCACCGGCGCCGCGATCGTGTCGCCGCCGGGAGGGGCGCAGTGCACGGGTTCGGCGAGGCTCGGGCGCTCGTCGCCCTCGATCACGGCGAGCAGCAGCTCGACGGCACGCCGGCCCATCTCGCGGCGCGGAACCCTGAGGTGGCTGAACGGGCCCTCCCCGCGCGGGTCGGAGTCGAGGCTCACCACCGACAGGTCGGCGGGGGCGGCCAGGCCGGCGTCGTCGAGCGCCGCCCGCAGCGCGCGAGCCAGGTCGAATGTCTCGACCACGACGGCCGTGCTGCCCTTGTCGAGGAGCCGACGCACCCGGTCGGCGGTCACCTCGGTGAGATCGCAGACCTCGACGACGACCTCGTCGAGCTCGCCCGCGGCCGCGCGCTCGAAGCCGTCGAGTCGCTCGCGCTGGGCGAAGCCGCGGAGGGGCGCTGCGAGGTAGGTGACGTGACGATGGCCGGCCGTGGCGAGCATCCGCACCACCGGTGCCATGGCGGCGGCGTAATCGGCGGTGACGTAGGGGATGGTGACCCCGGCGACCTCGCGGTGGCCGATGAACACGAAGGGGAAGCCCTCGTCGGCGAGCCGGGCGATCTCGTCGTCGTTGGTCTCGAAGCCCAGGATGATGGCGCCGTCGGCGAGTCGCATGCGGTTGCTGCCCGAGCCGTAGATGCTGCGCGTGCCGTCGGCCTTCTGCGTCGAGGCGAACAGCACCAGGTCGAGGCCGCTCTCGACGGCCCGCTCCTCGATGCCGTTGAGGAACTCGCGGTAGTAGTTGTCGGGGGCGGTGGGGAAGACCCGCTCGAAGGTGTGCACGCCGATGAGGCCGCTTCGCCCGCCGCGGAGCGACTGCGCCGCGATGTTCGGTACGTAGCCGAGTTCGGCCATCGCCTCGCGGATGCGCTCCTGCGTGCTCTCGGGGATGCGGTTGGCGCCCGCCCGGTCGTTCAGCACCATCGACACCGTCGCCTGCGACACGCCGGCGAGCCGGGCGATGTCGCTCTGGCGGGGGATGCGGGGGCGGTTCACGGGGTCTCCTTCGACTGACTGAGGCGAGCATAGGCGCTGATACGTATCAGCCGCAAGTCCCGATCCTCCCCGGTCGTCGCGCGCCGCCTGCTTGTAGTTATGCGTATAAGCGGGTAAGAACGCTCACGACCCCATCATCCGGTTCGAGGAGGAACTCGTGAGAACGAAGAGGTTCATCACCGCCGCCGTCGCGGCACTGGCCCTGGCGGGAGGCCTGCTCCAAGCGGCTCCCGCCACCCCGGCACAAGCCGTTGGCACCACCTACTACGTCGACGCCACCGCGGGCAGCGACACCAACGCCGGCACCAGCGACACGGCGCCGTGGAAGACGCTCACCAAGGTGAACACGATCACCCCGGGGCCCGGCACGCGCATCCTGCTGAAAGCCGGCACCGTGTTCACGAACCAGTACCTCGACCTCACCGGTTCCGGCACCGCCGCCGACCCGATCGTGGTCGGCCGCTACGGCACGGGGGCCCGCCCGAAGATCGACTTCGGCAACACGGCGGTGGGCGGCGAGGGGTTCGGCGTGCGGGTCACGAACGGCTCCCACTGGACCATCTCCGGCCTCGAGATCACGAGCGGTCAGCACGCCACCTCGATGCGGCGCAACGGCATCCTCATCCTGGGCACGGGGGCCGGGGGCGGTGCCTTCACGGGCATCCGCATCCTCGACAACCACGTGCACGACGTGTTCGGGCGCGACCGGCGCACCGGCGGCATCAACCTCCACGCCCGGCAGGCCTCGGCGAGCGACCCCGAGAGCACCTGGGACGACGTGCTCATCCAGGGCAACACCGTCGACAACGTCGCCGACACGGGCATCCAGACCATGACCGACGCCTACACCAGCGGGTCGAGCTGGACGCACACGCTCGACGCCTTCACCCACGTCGTCATCCGCCGCAACACCGTCACGCGCATCCACCGCGACGGCATCCTCGTGCGCGCCGGGGTGAACCCGCTCGTCGAGTACAACACCACCGACCGCATCGGGAAGTACACCGACGTGAACGCCTCCGTCGTGACCTACCTCCCCGCGGTGAGCGTCGTCGCCGCCCAGTGGGCGTACTACACCTCCGGCGCCGTGTTCCAGTACAACGAGGCGTCGCGCACCCGCCGCATCGACGGCGACGGCCAGCCCTGGGACTTCGACACGAAGGTCACCAACAGCGTCTACCAGTACAACTACAGTCACGACAACGAGGGCGGCACGCTGCTCATGATGGACCAGACCTCGAACAACGTCTTCCGCTACAACATCTCGCAGAACGACCTCGACCGGTCGAACGGAGCCATCAGCATCCCGTTCGGCGGGGGCTCTCTCGCGGTGTACAACAACGTGTTCTACCGCTCGCAGGGTCAGACCGGGCTGCTCACCACCTCCAACTCGGCGGGGGTGGCCACGTACACGAACAACATCTACTCCAACGGGGGCACCGGCACCTACGCCGTCGGCGGGGGCGCGGTCTACGCGAGCAACACCTTCTTCGGGGCCAACAGCCAGGCGGCACCCCACACCGGCAAGCTCACGAGCGATCCGCTGTTCGCGGCACCCGGCGGGGCGACCTCGATCACGGATGCTGCGGCCGCCTACTCGCTCGGTTCGTCGTCGCCGTCGCGCGACTCGGGCGCCGTGATCGCCTCGAACGGTGGTGTCGACTTCGCCGGTCGCGCGCTCTACCAGGGGACAGCACCGGACCGGGGAGCCGTCGAAGCCGCCGCCGCCACCGTGCTCTCGGCCGAGACGTTCGAGTCGGGAGGGTTCGGCGGGTGGGCCGCGGTGAGCGGCTCGTGGGCCATGGGCGGGGTTCCGGGAGCGCTGCGGCAGAGCTCGCTGACGGGGGAGTCGATCGCCTCGGCGGGCTCCACGACCTGGACCGACTACTCCGCGACGGCGCGGTTGGCCGTCACGACCCCCGACGGGAACACGGGGCTGCTGGTGCGGTACACCGACTCCTCGAACTTCCTCATGCTGCGCCTGAACCTCGACACGGGGGCGCTCGAGCTGTCCAAGAAGGTGGCGGGAACGCTCACCCTCGTGGCCTCGCAGCCGGTGTCGGTCGACCCGGGCCGGCTGGTCTCGGTGCGGGCCGACGTGCGCGGGAGCTCCGTGGAGGGCTGGATCGACGGGGTGAAGCTGATCACCTGGAGCAATCCCTCGACCGACCTCGCCTCGGGCAAGGTGGGAGTGCGCACGGCCTCGTCGGCGGCCGTCGTCGACGAGGTGGTCGTGCGGGGGTGAGCGGCGTGGAGCGCGGCGGAGTCATCCACCGCGCCCGACGCCATCGCCCGGTCTATCATCGGAGCGTGACCTGGCCCGAGGGCGACATGCCCGTGCTCACCCTCTCCCCGCACACCGTCTCGGCGGAGCGCCGGCCGATCCCGCCCGAGACGCCGGGAGAGGTGCTCGTCGAGGTGTCGTACCTCGGCATCTGCGGCACCGATGTCGAGCTGCTGCGCGACCGCAGTTACTACATCGAGCAGGGCCTCGCCTCCTACCCGCTGGTCTTCGGCCATGAGTGGACGGGCATCGTGCGGGCGGTCGCTCCGGGCGTGGGCTCGGTGATACCGGGCGACGCGGTGGTGGGGCAGACTCTCGTCACGTGCGGAGCGTGCGGACCGTGCCAGTCGGGCTTCCGCTCGGCGTGCCTGGCGCACCAGGAGGTGGGGCTGCTCGGGCGCCAGGGCGCGGCGGCCCGGTACATCTCGATGCCGGCCACGGCCCTGACGCGACTGCCGGAGGGTGCGTCGTTGCGCGATGCGGTGCTCATCGAGCCCGCAGTGACCGCGATGAACGCGCTCGTCACCACCGGAGTACGGTTCGACGACCGGGTGGCGGTGACGGGCACGGGCACCCTGGGGCTCCTCGCCGTGGCCATGGCGCGCACCATCACGCGGCACGTCGACGTCATCGGCACCACCGAGACCGGTCTCGAGCTCGCCCGGGCACTCGGTGCCGAGCGCGCCCTGCACCCCGAGGAGGCCGCCGACGACTCCTACACGGTCGTGATCGAGGCCTCTGGGCGGCCCTCGTCGGTGGCGGCGCTCGGCCGGATGCTGCGGCCGGGCGGCCGGGCGGCGCTCATCGGCGTGGTCAACCAGGAGGTGCCCGGCTTCCTCCCGTCGCTTGTCACCATGAAGGGCCTGTCGGTGCACGGCATCTTCCACGGCCTCGACCACTACGGCGCGACCGCCGAGATGATCACGGCACCGGGCTTTCCGGCCGAGCTGCTCATCGACCGGGTGCTGCCGTGGAGCGAGGCCGCCGAGGCCTTCCGTCTCCTCGCCGACCGCGAGCTCGAGCGGCCGAAGGTGCTGCTCGACCTCACCGCGATGCGGTAGCGGCGACCCGGCGCGGGAAGCCTCGCGCGAGCGGGTGTCGGTGGCTGCGGGTAGACAGGAGTCATGCCAGGCACCGTCACCGCTCCGCTCCTGCGCATCCGCCGCATCTACGCCGAGGCGGCCGCGCTCGAGCTGCCGCGCGGGCGCGACGTGGTGGCGCGGTGGCCGGAGGCCGAGATCGTGCCGGTCGAGTCGCACTGGCAGATCCCCGAGGTGCACGGCGACGAGGCGAACGTCGCCCGCTGGGTGCGCATCAAGACCGAGGCGCTCGTGCTCGGCGTGAAGAAGTCGCTCGTCACGCGGCCGAACGGGCGCTCGGCCGACTTCATCGCCCCCTCCACGGCCAACGGATGCGCGATGGCGTGCGCCTACTGCTACGTTCCGCGGCGCAAGGGGTACAGCAACCCGGTGACCGTGTTCGCCAACATCGACCAGATCGAGGCGCACCTCGCCCGGCACATCAGGCGACAGGGCGTGAAGGCCGAGCCGAACCAGTGCGACCCCGAGGCGTGGGTCTACGACATCGGCGAGAACAGCGACTGCTCCGCCGACGCGCTGCTCTCCGAGAACGTGCGCCAGCTGTGCGAGCTGTTCCGCATGTCGCCGACGGCGAAGGCCTCCTTCGCCACCAAATACGTCAACCGTGAGCTGCTCGAGTGGGATCCCCTGGGCCGCACGCGCATCCGTTTCTCCCTCATGCCCGCCGAGACCGCGAAGCTCACCGACATCCGCACCTCGCCGGTCGCGGAGCGGATCGCCGCCGTCAACGACTTCGTCGACGCCGGGTTCGAGGTGCACCTCAACTTCTCGCCCGTCATCCTCACCCCCACCTGGGAGCACGACTGGGCCGAGCTGCTCACCGAGGTCGACGACACGCTGCACCCGGCGGCGAAGGAGCAGCTCGCCGCGGAGGTGATCATGCTCACCCACAACGAGAAGCTGCACGAGGTGAACCTCGGCTGGCACCCGAAGGCCGAGCAGCTGCTCTGGCAGCCCGCCCTGCAGGAGCAGAAGGTGTCGGAGAACGGCGCCGTCAACGTGCGCTACCGCCGCGAGCTCAAGGCCGACGCGGTGGCGAGGTTCCGCTCACTGATCGACCGACACCTGCCCTCCTGCCGCATCCGCTATGCCTTCTGACGAGAGCGGGCGTGAGGAGCGCACCCCGATCGCGAGCCTCGAGCTGCTGCTCGATGCGCAGCTCGAGGGGCGGGTGCGAGCCGAGTGGGAAGCGCTTTCGGCCGCGGGGTTGTCGAGCCTCGCCGCCCACACCTCGCCGAGCAATCGGCCCCACGTCACCCTGCTCGTGCGCGACGCGGCGGCCGCGCTGCCCGCCGCAGAACACCTCGCTCAGTGCGTCGAACGCCTGTTGCCCCTGCCCATCGAGCTCAGCGGCCTCGTGCTCTTCGGCAGCGGCCACCGGCGGGTTCTGGCGCGCGCCGTCGTCGTGACGGAGCCGCTGCTGCGGCTCCACCGCGACGTGCACGCCCTGGCCGTGGAGGGCCGCGACTCCGACCGTCCCCACACCCGCCCGGGGGAGTGGACCCCCCACCTCACCCTCGCCCGTCGGCTGCGGATCGACACGGCCACCGAGGCGTTGCGCGCCCTCGACGAGGTGCCGGCGACCGACCCGGCGACGCCCATGGCGGGCGAGATCATCGGCCTCCGGCACTGGAACGCGGCGACCTCGACGGTCACCGATCTCTCAGCACCATTCCCCGAGGGCGGCATCCCGCCCGCCGGCCCGCGCCGCTAGCGTTGACCCATGTCGCATCGCATCTTCGGCACACCCTTCGCCGCCATCTACCCGCACTACGTGGCCAAGGCCGAGCGCAAGGGCCACACCCGGGATGAGGTCGACCAGGTCATCCGCTGGCTCACCGGCTACGACGAGGCCGGCCTCGACCGCGTGATCTGCGACGACACGACCCTCGAGACCTTCTTCGCCGAGGCGCCCGCCCTCAACCCGAACGCCGAGCTGATCACCGGGGTGATCTGCGGCCTGCGCGTCGAGGAGATCGACGACCCGCTGATGCAGAAGATCCGCTGGATGGACAAGCTCGTCGACGAGGTCGCTCGCGGCAAGAAGATGGGCTCCATTCTGCGCGGCTGATCACGTCGATGAATCACCCGCCGTCCGGTGCGCCACCGCGAGCAGGAGGTGGCAGGGCTCGGCGCCGGCGCTCCAGCGGTGGGGCACGTTCGACGGGTGCGTCAGCGCGCCCCCCGCTTCCAGAACCCAGCTGCCCTCCCCGGCGAGTTCGACGGTCACCCTGCCCTCCACGACGAAGAGCGTCTGTTCGCCGTCGCCCGTGAACCAGCCCCCGAGCGTCTCGCCCGGTCGCACGCGGTACTCGACCACCTCGAGCGGATGGCCGGCGCCGATGGTGAGCAGCCTCCCCGAGGCGGAGTCTGCCTCGGGGGAGACCGGCAGCATCCGGCCCCCACGGGCATCGACGTGGAGGATGTCGGGGGTCGACACGGCCTCGGGCAGCAGCGAGCTCACCGACACCCCGAGTGCCGCGGCGATGCGGTACAGCGTCGCCAGCGAGGGGGCCGTGTGCCCGCGCTCGATCTGGCTGAGGAACGGCTGGCTCACCTCGCAGCGCGCGGCGAGCGCGCGCATCGAGAGCCCGGCCCTGGCACGCGCGTCTTTCACCAGGCGCCCGATCGACCCGGAGGGAACCTCGGCACTCGGTGCGGTGTCGTGGGCCACGGCTACACCGTGTACCGGGCGCCGGGGTGGTCGGCGGGCAACCGCGCCGTTCCCCCGGTGAGCATCTCGCGAAGCGTGCCGCGCCGGGGCTCGTCGGGCAGGAGGCCGCGATCGCGCAGCAGGGGCATCACCTGGTCGATGAAGTCGCGGTAGGTCGCCACGCCGCCCACCGAGTGCTCGACGAGGAACCCGTCGACGTCGGTCTCCACGACGATCTCCTCGATCTGCCGGGCGACGCTCTCGGGGGTGCCGGTCACCTTGTAGCCGCCCATCGTCTCGCGCAGCCGGTCGAGCACCCCGCCCACGGTGAGCTCGGGGTCTTGATACTGCGCGAGCAACGACTGGCCGACCTCGGTGCGGATCTCGGCGAGGGTCGCGTCGGGGTCGAGCGAGAGCAGGTCGACGCCGCTCCAGCCCATGAACAGCGCGCCCATGGCTTCGCGGCTCGGTGCCGTCGTCAGCTCCTCGCGCCGGCGCCGCGCTTCGGCCTCGGTGGGCGCCACGACGACCGACAGGCCGTTCACGAGTCGCAGCGACCCCGGGTCGCGACCGTGCGAGGCTGCCCGGGCGCGGAGTTCCCGCACCAGCTCGGCTCCCTTGTCGATGCTGCGCTCCTGGATGAACACGCACTCGGCGTAGGTGGCCGCGAAGTCTTTGCCGCGGGCGGAGGCCCCGGCCTGGAACAGCGTGGGCGTGCGCTGGGGCGACGGGGGAACCGGGTAGTAGCCCTCGAGGTCGAAGTGCTCGCCGTGGTGCTCGATCTCGTGCAGGCGGTCGAGGTCGACGAGTTCGCGATCCTCCTTGCGCATCACCAGGGCGCCGTCCTCCCACGACCCCTCCCAGAGCTTCAGCGAGAGGTCGACGAACTCGTCGGCGCGGCGGTAGCGCTCGTCGTGGGGAGTCACGCCCTTCTCGCCGAGCAGCTTCACCATCGCCTCCTGGTTGTCGGAGGTGACGATGTTCCAGCCGATGCGGCCGGCGGTGAGATGGTCGACCGTCGAGAAGCGACGGGCGTTCGTGAAAGGCCGCTCAGCGGTCGTCGAGGTCGTCACCACGAAGCCGAGCCGGTCGACCGTCGCAGCGAGCCCGGTGATGAGGCTGAGCGGTTCGAGCACGGGGAACTGCACCCCCTCGCGCAGCGCCACCTCGGAGGCGCCCTCCGCCGACATGGGGTAGCCGAGTGCCTCGGCGAAGAACAGGAAGTCGAAGCCGCCTGCGTCGAGGGCCCGCGCCAGTTCCTGCCAGTAGGCGAGCGAGGTGAAGGCCGAGGTGTCGGAGTCGGGGTGGCTCCAGGCGTTGCTGAGGAAGGTGGGGCCCACGATCTCGAAGGCGCCCAGCACGATCTGCTTCATGCTCAGGATGCTCGCAGTGATTGCTGCTGCTTATCAAGAGGTGGGGGCAGCAGTTTACGAGGCCGTAACAGGCAGGGCGTTCTTCCTCCTGTCAGAATGAGCACATCAATCCCTTCTCCAACCCGCGCGCAGGTGCCGCGACGACCCGGCCGATGTCGCTCGCGCGCGCCTATTTCGCGGTGCAGGCCCTGTGCGGCGCCGCTTGGTGGGCCGCGGTGTTAACCGTGCCGTGGGTGCGAGAGGCGACGCTCGGCATCCTCGACCCGGTCGCGGTGGCCGCGCTCGACGTGCCGCTGTTCGTGATCGCGTCGATGATCGCCGCCACGCCGCTTCGTCTGGCCTGACCCGCCTCACTCGTCGTCGCGGCGTGGACGACGCTCGTCACGCTCGGCCTCGCCCTTCTCGCCACCCTCGGGGGAGGTGCAGGGTGGGGAGTGCTCATCATGGCGGCGGCGACCGGTGGGTCGCTCGTCGCCGCCACGGCGTTGCTGCTTGGTCGGGTGCCCACCGGGTGGATCGTGACCGGCCCCTTCGCCTTCAGGCCCGCGGACGCGCGCCGCGGCCCGGGCGTGAACCTCGCGGTGACGGCGGCGCAGATCGTGGCGTTCTGGGGGGTCTTCTTCGTCGTGATACCCCTGGTCATCACAGCCTTGGAGCATCGGTGGGGGGTGGGATTGTCGCTCGCCGCCCTGGGCGTGGTGACGCCCCCGGTGGTGATCACGGCAGTCACGGTGCTCGGAGCCGTCGTGTTCGTGATCGCGGGCGCACTGGGGCTCTGGTCGGCGGCGATCATGGCGGTTCGCGGTGGCGGCACGCCGCTGCCTTCCGAGATGGCCAACCGTCTGGTCGTCGTGGGCCCCTACCGCTGGGTGCGCAACCCGATGGCGGTCGCGGGGATCGTGCAGGGCGTCGCGGTCGGCCTGATGCTCGGCTCCTGGCTCGTCGTCGCCTACGCCCTGACGGGCTCCCTCCTCTGGAACCTCGTGGTGAGGCCGTACGAGGAGGCCGACCTGGAGCAGCGCTTCGGTGACGACTTCCGCCGGTACCGTGCCGCGGTGCGCTGCTGGGTGCCCTCCGTGCATCCGTATCGCTGAGCCGTCAGGCGTCGAACCGCTTGCCCGACGCCATGGGGGCCGTGAGCGTGAAGACCAGGATGATGATGCCGCCGACGAACGGGACGAGGAGGATGAGGATCCACAGCGCGCTGTGATCGGTGTCGTGGAGTCGACGAGCGAGGAGGGCGAAGCCCGGCACGAGGGTGGCGAGCCCCCAGAGGCCCCAGAGCACGAACACGACGATCGCGCCCGCGCCGGGAGGGGCGTAGCTGCCGTCGAGCTGGAGGCCGTACCCGCCGAGGAGGAACGCGGCGGTGTTGAAGACCGTGTTCACGATGACGGTCACGAGGTACCACCACCAGTACTCGGCGCGGCCGGCGCGGCCGGTGAACACCGCGTACTTCTTCCAGAAGCGCGAGACCGCCTCGCCGAACGGTGCGTTGTAGTAGGGCTGGTCGAGCGGAACGGATGCCGGCGCGATGGGCGCTGCTGATGTCATGGAAGTGTCCCCCAGTGATCTGATCGGTGATCTGTGAGTGCGACACTAGCGCCTCAGGGGAGCGTGAACCCGAGATCGGAGGCGAGCCGCTCGGTGAGGAGGGCGTAATAGCCGTCGAGGTCGGAGACCGAGCCGACGAGATGGCCGAACAGCTCGAACGAGAGCGTGCCGAAGACGGTGGTCCAGGCCATGAGCGTGCGCACGACGAGTTCGAGCGGAACCTCCTCCCGCTCGTCGACGAGACCCCGGAACCGTACGAAGTCGATCGCTCCGGCCACCGTGGCCCGCTCGGCGCTCTCCTCCGGTGACCCGGGCGCCGCCGGGCCCGGAGCCACGACGAGGGTTCCGGCGCGATAGGCGTCGATCACGATGCCGAGGATCGCCACGATCACCCGGGTGGCGGGTTCCACCGTGGTCTGCGGGGCGGCGTATCCGGGAACGGGGGAGCCGTAGAGCAGGGCGTAGTCGCCGGGGTTCGCGAGCGCCCAGCCCCGGATGGCGACGATCACCGCCGCCCAGCGCTCTCGCACGGCGCCGCGGTCGGCGACTGCCGCATCCGCCGTCTCCGCCGCGGCACCCAGGTCGTCGTAGGCGAGCACGAGCAGAGCGGTGAGCAGCTCGTCGCGACTGGCGAAGTAGCGGTAGACGGCCGAGGAGACCATGCCGACGTCGCGCGCGACGGCGCGCAGCGACAGGGCAGCCGGCCCTTCCTCGGCGAGGCGAACCCGGGCGGCGGCCAGGATGTCGGCGGTGATCTGCTCGCGCGCCAGCGCTCGTGCGGTCTTCGCTCGGGGTGGTGCTGCTTCCATCACCCCACTGTGCCGCATGATCGAGAGCATGCGCAACAAATGAGAGCACTGCTCTTGCTTTTACGATCGCGGACTGTCATCCTCGTTGTGAGAGCGGTGCTCTCGTGAGCGGAGGAGAAGACATGACCGATCGACACGTCATCGTGGGAGCAGGGCCCGTCGGGCGCCACGTCGCAGAACTGCTGGCCGACCGCGGCTCGGAGGTGGTCGTCGTCACGCGCTCCGGCCGCGACACGGGCATTCCCGGTGTCGCCGGCGTGCGGGCCGACGCCGGCGACGCCGAAGCCCTGACACGAGTGACCGACGGGGCGTCGGTGCTCTACAACTGCGCCAACCCCGGCGACTACACACAGTGGGAGACGAGCTGGCCGCCTCTCGCCGCTTCCCTGCTCGAGACCGCCCGCCGCACGGGAGCGGTCTACGCCGTCACGGGCAACCTCTACCCGTACGGGCCCGTCGACGGCCCGATGACCGAGTCGCTTCCGGATGCGGCGACCGACCACAAGGGCCGGCTGCGGGCGCGCATGTGGGCCGAGGCGAAGGCCGAGCACGAGGCCGGGCGGATGCGGGCGGTCGAGGTGCGCGGCTCCGACTACGTGGGGCCGGGAGTCGGAGCCAACGGGCACGTCACGCGCCTGCTCCCCACGGCCCGCCTGGGCAAGCGGGCGAGCGTGATCGGCGATCCCGACCAGCCGCACAGCTTCACCGACGTGCTCGACGTGGCCAGGTTGCTCGTCGCCGCCGCCGAAGACCCCTCGGCGCACGGGCGGGTCTGGCACGTGCCCACGAACGCGCCGCGCACCCAGCGCCAGGCGCTGACCGAGGTGCTCGCCGCCGGTGGGCTGCCTCCCGTGGCGGTGAGCCGCATCCCGGCGCCGTTCCTGAAGCTCGGCGCGCTGTTCTCGCCGATGCTGCGCGAGCTCGGCGAGCTGTCGTACCAGTGGACGCGGCCCTACGTGCTCGACGACTCGGAGTCGCGCGCCCACTTCGGAATGGAGCCGACGCCGTGGGGCGAGGTGTGCGAGCGCACCATCGCGCCGTACCGGCTGGCCCAGCCGGCGTAGCCGGTCAGCCCGAGTGGTTCTGCACCTGCGGCTTCTCGGGCCTGATGAGGAAGGCGGCGAGCCCGCTGCGCATCTCGTACCGCTCGCCCGTGTACGCCACCGCGATGCGGTCGACGACCTCCATCGCCTCGGTGCCGACGAGCCGCTGCGTGGCCACGCCCCGCACGGAGGCCATGTCGAGCGGGTTCGCGGGGTTCGTCACCGAGATCGCCACCCGCGGGTCGCGCTGGAGGTTCTCGTCCTTCCGCGACCCCTCGATCATGAAGACCGCGAGGCCGTCACCCTCCACCCCGACCCACACCGGCACGGAGTGCGGGCCTCCGTCGGGCAGCAGAGTGGCGAGGTGGGCGACTGCCGCCCGCTCGAAGTACGGTCGCGTGCTCTCCCAGGTGGCCATGATCCCAGCCTACGATTCCCAACCGACGGCGTGAGCGGTGCCGTGCGCTCAGTCGCGCGCGTCGGTGCCCGGCGCGCCGTCGGGGGTGCCCTCGGGGTGGTCGAGGCTGTGCGAGAGGTCGGCGCTCGACGGGTTGGCGTAGTGGGAGACCGCCGGGTCGGTGTCGCTCTCTGCGGCTGCGTCTGCGTTCTTCTTGTCGTAGAACTCGGCGTCGGCGCGCTCCTGCGCGTCGCGGCCCGCCGCCTTCTCGTCGTGGGTCGCCTCGTCGGAGCCGCTCATGATGGGCTCGTCCTGGGTGTTCGGATCGCTCATGCTCGTGACCCTAGCCCTGAGCCGTCTCCGCCGCATCCGTCGTCGACGATGTCACGAGGGCGGGTCAGCGCCGTTCGGCCGGCCCGCCTACGCGGGTGTGCTCGGGCAGCCCGCCGTGCTCGGGAGCGACGTGCGCCAGCACGCGCGCCCATTGGGTGGCGAGAGCCAGGGCGCCCCCGCCGCTCACCCGCACCACACGGGAGGTGCGGATGCGACGCCGGTACCAGTTGCCGTCGTAGCGGTCGACGGTGCTCATGTCGTCGGCGTAGGCGAGGCGAACCTCGGCCCTGATGCTGCGCAGCTCCCTCGACCACGACGCGTCGACGAGGGCGCGTCGGTCGGCCTCGACTCCGGCGGCTCCCTGCAGCGACGCTTCTTCGAGCATCCGGTCGAGGCGGTTGCTGAGGCCCGGGCGGGCGAGCAGCGGGTCGTCGGAGGGGATGCCGAGCGCCTCCGTGCCGAACGGGGGCACGGCCTGCAGGGAGGGGTCGAAGACGAAGCCGTTCGGGGCTGCGGTCTGGAACGTCACCACCCGGTCGACGAGCTGCGGATGCCGGGCGGCGAGGGAGAGCGCCACCATGCCGCCGGTGCCCCAGCCCACGACACCCACGGGGCCCAGGTCGCCTGCGCCCGAGTCGCGGGCCACCACGCGGGCGTGCACGAGGTACTCGGCGAGGTCGTCGGCGCGGTCGTGGATGCCGGTGCGGTCGGAACGCCCGCCTGAGCCTGAGCCCGAGCCCGAGCCCGAGCCCTGCTCTGCCAGCGGCGGGGTCGACCCGTAGCCCGGCCGGTCGAGGGTCACGAGGTGCACCCCCCAGCGACTCGTCACCAGGGGGTCGGGGTCGAACAGTCCCGCCCCTGGGGTCGGCAGGCAGAACAGCACGATCCGTTCCGCGAGCGGGTCGCCTGCCGCCGAGACCCCCACGGTCTGGCCGGAGGGAAGAGTCATCAGATGATGCGCCACCGGGTCGCGCCTCCTGTCGTCGCCGTCCTCCCCTTCTACGCCATCCCCGGCCATGAGCCAAGGGGGCTGATCAGTTCGTGCGCAACTCCAGGTACTTCGCGATGAGCGATTTCGTCGACGAATCCTGCGACTCGAGGGCTGCGGCATCCCCATCGACCGCCGGGGCGATCTGGAGCGCGAGCTGCTTGCCGAGCTCGACACCCCACTGGTCGAAGGAGTCGATGCCCCAGATGGTGCCCTCGGTGAACACGATGTGCTCGTAGAGAGCGATCAGCTGGCCCACGACCGACGGGGTGAGGGCCGGCGCCAGGATCGACGTGGTCGGCCGGTTGCCGCTGAACACCCGCGCGGGAACGACCGACTCCGCCGTGCCTTCCGCGCGCACCTCATCCGCCGTCTTGCCGAACGCCAGCGCCTTCGTCTGCGCGAAGAAGTTGGCGAGGAAGAGCGCGTGCACGTCGGCGCCGGGCTGCACGGCGTGACCGTCACCCGCGGCGTCCTTCAACGGATGCGCGGGGTTGGCCACGGCGATGAAGTCGGCGGGGATGAGCCGGGTGCCCTGGTGGATGAGCTGGTAGAAGGCGTGCTGGCCGTTGGTGCCGGGCTCACCCCAGAAGATCTCGCCGGTGTCGGTGGTGACGGGGGAGCCGTCCCAGCGCACGCTCTTGCCGTTCGACTCCATGGTGAGCTGCTGCAGGTACGCCGGGAAGCGGTGCAGGTACTGTGCGTACGGCAGCACGGCGTGGCTCTGCGCGCCGAGGAAATTCGTGTACCAGACGTTGAGCAGACCCATCAGCACCGGGACGTTGCGCTCGAGCGGGGTGGTGCGCATGTGCTCGTCGATGGCGTGGAAGCCCGCCAGGAATTCGCGGAAGCCGTCGGGGCCGATGGCGATGGCGACGCTCGTGCCGATCGCGGAGTCGACCGAGTAGCGACCGCCCACCCAGTCCCAGAAACCGAAGGCGTTCTCGGGGTCGATGCCGAAGGCCGCCACCTTGTCGAGGGCGGTCGAGACGGCCACGAAGTGCTTCGCGACGGCGGCGGTGCGGGCCTCGTCGTCGTCGGCGATGGCTCCGGATGCGGTGAGCCGCTCCCACAACCACTGCCGGGCGAGGCGGGCGTTGGTGAGCGTCTCGAGGGTGCCGAAGGTCTTCGACGCGACGATGAAGAGGGTGGTCTCGGGGTCGAGGCCTGCGGTCTTCTCGTAGATGTCGGAGGGGTCGATGTTCGAGACGAAACGGGCCTCGAGGCCTTCCTGTACATATGGCTTGAGGGATTCGTAGACCATGACCGGGCCGAGGTCGCTGCCGCCGATGCCGATGTTCACGACGGTCTCGATGCGCTTGCCGGTGACACCCGTCCACTCGCCCGAGCGCACGCGGTCGGCGAAGGCGAACACCTTCTCGAGCGTGCCCTGCACCTCGGCGTCGATGTCGGCGCCGTCGACGACGAAGCCCGAGGCGGGGTCGAGGTCCCCTGCAGCATCCGTCCCTGGCGCCGGACGGCGCAATGCGGTGTGCAGCACGGCGCGGTCTTCGGTGACGTTGATGTGCTCGCCCTCGATCATCGCCTGGTAGCGGGCGCTCACGCCGGCGGCTTCGGCGACGTCGAGTAGGTGGGCGAGGATCTCCTCGGTGACGAGGTTCTTCGACAGGTCGACCGTGAGGTCGCCGGCCTGGAACGTGTAGCGCTCGGCGCGCTCGGGTTCGGTGGCGAACCAGGCGCGCAGGTCGGGGGCGAACCCGTCGGCGATGCCTTCGAGGCCCTTCCAGGCGTCGGTGGTCGTGGGGTCGAGGGGCGGCTGTTCGGCCATGACATCTCCTGAGGCTCGTCGGCGTCTCGGGGCGTCGCCTGGCGACCCCCACCCCCACGAACTTACCGCCCCGGGGTGCCGCCCGCGGCTACTTCATGGGCTTGAACTTCGACAGCGCGGGCTGCTCCTCGACGACCGGAGGGGGCGTGCGGAGGAGTCGCACGGAGGAGTTGAGGTAGGCGGCGGCGAGGAGCACGCCGCTGAGGGCCGAGACGACCGTTGCCGCGAGGGTGACCGTCGGATCGATGACCGCCGTGACGAAGGTGTAGACCACAGTCATGAGGAAGTAGGCGGTCAGCACGAACCCCGCCGTCGGCCGCGCCGTCGTACGCCACCACGCTCTCGGCGGGGCGATCGCCTCGCCCCGTCCGCGAAAGACCCGAGCGCCCACGAAGAACGCCGCCACCGAGATGAGATCGCCGAGGACTGCCTGCGGCCATTCGGCCAAGTGCAACGACTGCCGGAAGAATCCGAAGGCGATGATGACGATGATCGCCCCGATGACGTACAGCACCTTGTAGCCGGATCGGCGGATGCGCAGCATGTCGCGAGCCTAGGGGATCCAGGGAACGCCCGGGTGGTGGGTCGAGTTGTTATCGTGTGCAGCGGAGGAAGCCATGACAACCGCACAGCCCGCCCGCATGCACGACGTGACCGACGAGAACCGGGAGATCGTCGACAGGGTGCTCGACTATTCGCGGCAGCGGCTGCTCATGGCCGACACCCCGCTCGACAAGCCGCAGTCGCCGTCGGAGCTCAGCCGGCTGGCGGGGGTCACCATCAGCGAGCAGGGCATCGGCGGCGCGAAGGCGCTGTCGATCTTCGAGCACATCCTCGCTCCCGCCTGCATCACCACCGACGACCCGCGCTACCTCTCGTTCATCCCGTGCGCGCCGTCGAAGGCGGCCGCCGCGTTCGATGTCGTCGTGTCGGCGAGCGCGCTCTACGGCGGCTCCTGGCTCGAAGGCGCGGGAGCCGTGCACGCCGAGAACGAGGTGCTGCGCTGGCTCGCCGCCGAGTTCGGGCTGCCCGCCGGAGCGGGCGGGGTGTTCGTGCAGGGCGGCACCCTCGGCAATCTCTCCGCCCTCGTCGCCGCCCGCGAGACCGCGCGGGAGAAGGCGCGCGAGGCCGGCGCCCCCGCTCCCGACCGGTGGCGCGTCGTCTGCAGCGCCGAGGCGCACTCGTCGATCGCTTCGGCGGCCCGTGTCATGGACGTCGAGATCGTTCCCGTGCCCGTCGACGACGACGGCACCCTGCGCGGGCCCGCCGTTGAGGCAGCGCTGGCCGAGCACGGCAGCAGCGTGTTCGCGGTGGTCGCCACCGGCGGCACCACGAATTTCGGCATCGTCGACGACCTCGACCGCATCGGCCAGGCTGCCGCCCGCCACGGGGTCTGGTTCCACGTCGACGGCGCCTACGGGCTGTCGGCGATGCTGTCACCGGATGCGCGCATCCGGTTCGCGGGCGTCGAACGCGCCGACTCGCTGGTGGTCGACCCGCACAAGTGGCTGTTCGCGCCCTTCGACGCGTGCGCGCTGCTCTACCGCGACCCCGAGCTCGGGCGCCGCGCGCACACCCAGCACGCCGACTACCTCGACACCCTCACCGAGACGAGCGACTGGAGCCCCTCCGATTTCGCCGCCCATCTCACCCGCCGGCCGCGCGGCCTGCCGCTGTGGTTCTCGCTGGCGAGCTACGGCGCCGCCGCCTACCGTGACGCGATCACGGGATCGCTCCGCCTGGCGCAGCAGATCGCCGCGATCATCGAGGAGCGACCCGAGTTCGAGCTCGTGCGGCGACCGCAGCTCTCGGTGGTGGTGTTCGAGCGCGTCGGCTGGGACAAGGTCGACTACGGCAGGTGGTCGTCGAGACTCCTCGACGAGCAGGTCGCCTTCGTGACTCCGAGCGCCCACCACGGCCGACCCAACGCCCGTTTCGCCATCCTCAACCCGCGCACGTCACTCGACGACCTGACCCTCATCCTCGACTCGATGAGTTAGGAGCGGGTGGCCGTCAGGCGGGTGCGCGCATCACGAGGCGGGTGATGGCGTCGAGGAGCCAGGCGCGGTAGCGGTCGTCGCTCCAGCCGCGCTCGCGGGCGAAGAAGCGGTACGTGGCGGGGGAGACGAGATGGGTGAGCACCTCGGCGCGCTCGTCGGGGTCGACGTCGCCGTGCAGGAGGCCGTGGGCCTGCATCCAGGTGATGGCCATGCGGAGGTCGCGGTGTCGTCTCTGGTTCAGGTCGTCGACCGCGGCGGCGACCCCCGCATCCGTCTCGGCTGCGACGTAGAGGGCTCGGTCGACGCCGGCCGTGCGGGCGTTCGCCTCGGCGAGGAAGGCCGTGTACGCGGGCAGCGCTTCAGCGGGCGGCAGAGCCATGATCTCGGCGACGGCCGGGCGTTCGTAGAGCGGATGCGTCCCCTCGTCGCCCGCCAGGGCCATTTCGAACGCCGCCATGAGCAGGGCGCTCTTCGGGCCCGCCAGGTGCACGCTCTGCACCGACACGCCGGCCTCCTTCGCGATGGCCGGCATGGTCGTGCCCTGGTAGCCGTCGCGGGAGAACAGCGTGCTCGCGGCCTGCACGATGCGGCGCCGGGTCTGCGCCGACGCTTCCTCGCGAATGGGCGAACTGTAGCTGCGGGGGGCCATGCCGTGATCCTAGGGGGTGGCTGCCCTCGTGCGCCCGGCGGCACGCAGGGCGAGCAGACCTGTGACCACGATGGCGAGGTGCAGGGCGATGAACACGAGCATGCCGACCACCGGGTACCCGGCGGCGATCATGTAGATGTCGTCGAGGATGCCGCGCACCACCGAGAGGGTGATCGCGAGCCAGGCGAGGACGGTGCTCCGCCCGGGCCGGAACGACGCGGCGATGAGGAACGCGCCGAGGATGAGCAGGTCGAGCCCGAACAGCATCGTGAAGTCGAGGAAGCCCCGGTAGGCGGTGCCGCCGATCGGGGCGTCCCAGCCGGGGACGGTGAGGTCGAGGCGGGCGGCGTTGAGGAAGGGCATCCAGAGAAGGCCGAGCACGATGTTGACGAGGCCGACGACGCGGAACCACCAGGTGAGGAATGTCATGCCGGCACTCTGCCATTGGATAGAGCGTTACGTCAATCAATACATGTGTGCTAAAACCTAGTTATGTCGACTTATCTCGTCTGCAGTTCGCCGATCCATGGCCACGTCGTACCGATGCTCACCGCCGCCGCTCACCTCGTGGGTCGGGGCCACCGCGTCGTCGTGCTGACCGGTGCGCGTTTCGCCGGACGCGTGCGGGGGATCGGTGCAGAGTTCCGGCCGCTCGAAGGCATCGCCGACTTCGACGACCGTGACGTGCCGAGCTATCTGCCCGACCGCGAGCGCTACCGCGGACTCGCACAGGCGCAGTACGACATCCAGCGCATCTTCGTGAGCACCATCCCCGACCAGTACCGTGCCGTGAGCCGCGTGCTCGCCGAGGTGCGCCCCGACGCGGTTCTGGTCGACGGCGCCTTCGCGGGGGTCGCCCCGCTGCTGCTCGGCGAGGGCCCGCGGCCACCCGTGGTCGCGCTCGGCGTGACGCCGCTCGCCCAGAGCAGCCGCGACGTCGCACCGGCGGGCACGGCGCTCCCGCCCTCCGCATCGCCGCTCGGGCGGGTGCGCAACCGGATGCTCGGCCTGCTGGCGAGGAAGGTGCTGTTCCGCAAGACCCAGCGGCTCGCCCAGTCGCTGTTCGCCGAGCTCGGTGTCGACCGGCTCGATCTGTTCGTCATGGACATCTCGAGCGCCTTCGACCGCTTCCTGCAGCTCAGCCCCGCCGAGTTCGAGTATCCGCGCAGCGACCTGGCACCCAACACCGCGTTCGTCGGAACGATGCCCTCGGGGGCAGGGGCCGGTGCGGCCGGTGCCGTCGCCGCGCGCCCCGACTGGTGGGGTGACCTCGACTCCGCCCGCGCGGTGGTGCACGTCACCCAGGGCACCATCGACAACCGCGATTTCGACCGGCTCGTCACACCGACCCTCGCGGCGCTCGCCGACCTCGATGTGATTGTGGTGGTGTCGCTCGGCGGGCGCCCGGAGTCGGCACTGACCGCGCTGCCGGGCAATGCACGTGCGGCGTCGTACCTGCCCTACGGGGAACTGCTGCCGCGCTGCTCGGTGATGGTGACCAACGGCGGTTACGGCGGTGTGCAGCAGGCGCTCGGCGAGGGGGTGCCGCTCGTGGTGGCGGGCGACACGGAGGACAAGCCCGAGGTCGCCGCGCGGGTCGCCTGGTCGGGGAGCGGTGTCGACCTGCGCACGGGCACTCCGACCCCGGAGGCGATCCGTGCCGCGGTGCTGAAGGTGCTGGGGGAGCCGGACTACGCCGTCCAGGCCCGCCGCCTCGCCGCGGCCGCGGCCCGCTACGACACCCTCGCCCTCATCGAGTCGGAACTCGAGCGCAGCGCCGCCTCCTGGCCTGCCTGGCACTGACGACCGGGAGTGCGGTGACCTGATCGTGCTCCTTGCGGACTCGCGGGGCGGTGCCACGATGGTGGTGACGGATGCGGGGAGGCCGATCGACGTGACTGCAGCACCGGGGTGGTACGACGCGGGGGAGCCGGGGCGCCTTCGCTGGTGGGACGGGGTGCAGTGGACCGCGCACGAGACGGCCGCGCCCGTCGCGCAGGCGGCGCCGGTCGCGCAGGCGGCGCCCGTCGCGCGGACGGCGCCCGCAGGGCCGACGGATGCCGTACCCGCACCGACCGACCCGGCACTGCCGCCGATGGGGTGGTACCCGGTCGCCGATGGGCCGGTGCGGTGGTGGGACGGCGCACGATGGTCGGGGATGAGGATCAAGGACGGCCGGCCCGGCATCGACTGGGCGACCTCGGAGCAGCCCGGCGCCGCATTCGCCTTCGCCCTGGTGTTCTTCGCTCTCGGTCTGGTGCAGCTGCTGCTCGGTCTGGTGGCGTCGTCGGTGTCGTTCGCGGGCATCCCGATGATGCTGCTCGCGGGGCTCTGGTTCGCGATCGCCCTGCAGTCCTTCGCCGTGCGGCGCATACCCGCTCCATCGGCGACCGCCTTCTCGGGCGACCCCGCGCTGCATCCGCTCCCGGGCGAGGTCGAGGGTACCCCAGGTGGCACGGTCGCCCCCGCGGGCTGGTATCCGATCGCCCCGGCCACGTCGCGCTGGTGGAGCGGACTGCGGTGGTCGCAGTACATCGGGACGCCCTTCGGTGTGCGCCCGACGTTCCACGGCGCGAAGTCGTACCGTCTCCTGCTCGTCACGGGCCGGATCGTGCTCGCGATCGGGGTGGTGGGCCTCATCGCGGGCATCGTCATGATCTCGCTCGGCGCGTCCGGCGCGGACGACTCCATCCTCGCGCCGGTCGGCGTGTTCACCGTCATCGGGGGAGTGCTGGTGGCTGGCGCCGGCATCCTCTTCTTGGCCATGTCGCCGCGTCAGAAGCGCATCCTGATGCCGCCGGAGAACCAGCCGGCGTGACATCGGATGCCGGCGGTGCCATGATGAAGGTAATTGTCTGACGGTCTGACTGCCCAACGAGAGCATCGCCCTTCGGACCACTCCGAACAGCGAGGTTCACCATGGCAGCACACTCCGCCCACGTCATCGTCGCCGGGGGTGGTCCGGTCGGCCTCCTCGCCGCCCTGGGGCTCGCCCGGCGCGGCATCCGGGTGACGGTCGTCGAGCGCGAGACCGAGCTCAACGACTCGCCGCGCGCCGCCGTCTACCACTGGTGCGTCATCGAGGTGCTCGAGGCGCTCGGTGTGCGCGAAGACGCCGAGGCGGAGGGCGTCGTCGTGCGCGGCAACACCTTCCACCGGCCCTCCACCGGCGAGTCGGTGCAGATCAGCCAGCGCGCCATCGAGGGCGTCGTGCCCTTCCCCTACAACCTCAACCTCGGGCAGGACAGACTCGGCCGCATCTGCCTCGAGCACCTCGAGCGACTTCCGAATGCGACGGTGCTGCGAGGCGTGGGGGTGACGGATGTGCGCCAAGACGCCGACACCGTCACCGCCGTGCTCGCCGACGGCAGCGAGCTCGCCGGCGACTGGCTGGTCGGAGCCGACGGCGGCCGGAGCACGGTGCGGAAGGCGCTCGGTCTCGACTTCCCCGGCATGACCTGGGGCGACCGCTTCGTGGCGACGAACATCCGCTTCGATTTCGAGGCGTACGGCTACGGCCGCGCGAACATGGTGATGGACGAGGAACTCGGCTGCATCGTCGCCCTGCTCGACCGCGAGGGCCTCTGGCGGGTGACCTTCGCCGAGAGCGACGACCTTCCCGAGGGCGGGTTGCCGGAGCGCATCGACGCGTTCCTGCAGCGGTTGCTTCCCGGAGACGAGAAGCGGTACGAGCTCGTGCAGTACTCGCCCTACCACATGCATCAGCGCGCGGCCGAGCGGTTCCGCGTGGGCAGGGTGCTGTTGGCGGGCGACGCCGCGCACCTCACCAACCCGACGGGGGCGATGGGCCTCACGACGGGCGTGTTCGACGTGGAACTGCTCGTCGACCGGCTCGCCGCGGTCATCGCGGGCGACGCCTCTCCCGACGCGCTCGACGACTACGCCGAGCGGCGCCGCGCCGCCTTCCTCGAGAACGCCTCACCCACCGCCATCCGCTTCAAGCACCTGGTCTACGACGGTGTGAAGGCCGACATCGACGAGGCCTTCGAGCAGTACCTCCGGGTCGAGGCCGACCCCGTCGCGTCGCGCGAGTTCTTCCTCGGCGTCGAGAGCCTGCGCGAGCCCGAGTTCAGGAGCGCGTCGTGAGCGGTGACGCGGGCGTCGGCGACGGCGGGTCCGTCTCGCGCGAGCAGCGCCGCCGTGAGGAGGAGCTCACCGCGACGGTGCTCGCGTCGTTCGATGAGGCTCCGGATGCGCGAACCCGCGAGATCCTGCAGGCCCTCGTGCGTCACGCCCACGCTTTCGTTCGCGAGGTGCGTCTCACCGAGGCGGAGTGGGATGCGGCGATCGCCTTCCTCACGGCCGTGGGGCACATCACCGACGAGCGTCGTCAGGAGTTCGTGCTGCTCTCCGACGTGCTGGGCGTGTCGATGATGACGGTCGCCGTGAACAACGAGGCCCGCGGTGACGCGACCGAGTCGACGGTGTTCGGCCCGTTCTTCACGGCGGATGCGCCCCGCATCGAGCACGGCGGTGACATTGCGGGTGGAGCTCCGGGCGAACCCTGCTGGGTCGAGGGAAGGGTGACCGACCTCGAGGGGCGGCCGGTGGCGGGTGCTCGTCTCGAGGTGTGGGAGGCGGATGAGGACGGCCTGTACGACGTGCAGTACGGCGACGAACGGGTGGCCGGCCGGGCGCACCTGTTCACCGACGACCTGGGGGAGTACCGCTTCTGGGGGCTCACGCCGACGCCCTACCCGATTCCCGACGACGGCCCGGTCGGTGCGCTGCTGCGGAGCGTGGGCAGATCGCCGTTGCGGGCATCCCACCTGCACTTCATGGTGACGGCGCCGGGGCTCCGCACTCTCATCACCCACATCTTCGTGCGGGGCGACGAGCTGCTTGCGAGCGACTCGGTGTTCGGGGTGAAGGAGTCGCTCGTGATGGACTTCGTGCAGCACGCGGCGGGGTCGACGACACCTGACGGGCGATCGGTCGAGGGAACGTGGAGCAGTACGCGTTTCGACATCGTGCTCGCGCCCGACGATGGGGGCGGCTCGCGTCGCTGAGCTTCGGCGAGCGTAGCCGACCCTCAGTGGGCGTCGGCGTGTGCCTCGTGCGCCGCTGTCGTGGCCGGCCCGCGCCGACGCACGAGCCGCGTGACACCGGTGACGATCAGCACGATGAGCAGCCCGAACGCCAGGCCGAACACGGCCGAGTACGCGGTGTCGGCGAGCCACACCACGACCGGGCCCGCCGCTTCGACGGCGTGGGTGACGACGTGGAGCAGATCGTAGGGGCCGGCCCAGAAGGTCTCGGCGAGGTTGGCGACGACGAGATGCCCGCCCACCCAGAGCATGGCGACCGTGCCGACGACGCTGATGACGCGGAACACCCCGGGCATCGACGCGACGACTCTCGCGCCGGTTCGGCGCACCTTCCGGGAGGGGCTCTTCATCAGGCGCAACCCGATGTCGTCGACCTTCACGAGCAGGGCGACGGCGCCGTAGACGAGCGCTGTCATGCCGAGGGCGATCACGGCGAGGGCGGCGAGGGTCATCCAGAAGCCGAGGCCCTCGTCGAGGCTGGAGAGGGCGATGAGCATGATCTCGGTGCTCAGGATGAGGTCGGTGCGGATTGCGCCGAACACGAGTTTGCGCTCGTCTCGCGCACCGTCGTCGTCGGAACCGTGGTGCACGCCGAACCACTCGGTGACCTTCTCGGCGCCTTCGAAGCAGAGGTAGGTTCCGCCGATGATGAGGAGGTAGGGGAGCACCCAGGGCGCGAACGCCGTGAGCAGCAGGGCGATCGGGATGATGATGACGAACTTGTTGAACAGGCTCCCGAGCGAGATGCGCCACACGACCGGCAGTTCGCGGGCAGGGGTGAGGCCCTGCACGTACTGAGGGGTCACCGCAGCATCGTCGATGACGACGCCGGCCGTCTTGGCGCTGGCCTTGAGTGCTGCGGTGAGGATGTCATCGACCACGGCGAGAAGGCCGACCGACATGGGTGTCTCCTTGGATGTCAGGTGTGCGGATGTCAGGGGTGGGGTGCGCGCATCAGACTATCCTGACGACTCGCCGTCGGTGAGGGGCTCCCCGATGAGCGTGAGCTGCGTGCCGTCGGGGTCGATGAGATACCCGGCCCGCAGGCCCCAGTCTTCGAGGCGCACCGGGTGGAGCCGGGGTGCACCCGTTCGGGCTTCGGGCACGCCCGTGGCGAGCACGGCGCGGTACAGGTCGTCGACGTCGGCGACCCTCAGGCAGCACAGGAAGGTGTTCGTCAGGGGATCGAGCGACGGAGCCGGGAAGAACTCGAGCTGCAGGGTTCCGCGCCGGAGGATCAGCCACCCTTCGTCGCGGAAGACGCACTCGAACCCGAATGCCCCGTAGAACTCGGCGGTCACCCCGAAATCGCGCGACGGCAGGTTGGGCACCGCCCGATCGGGCAGCCGGCCGTCGGGAAGGGCCACCTGGCCCGACGAACCCGGGCGACCGTCGGCGGGTGGAGGCGTGGTAGTCATGCCGCCATGCTGCCAGCCCGGTGCGCCGCCGCGCGAGAACTCGGCGCCGACGTCCAGCCCAGCGCCGCCCAGCCCAGCGTCGCCCAGCCCATCGCCGCCAACCCCACCGCCGCCCAGCCCGCCGCCGCCCAGCCCGTCGACCCGCAGCGCGCAGAGCCGCATCCCACCGCCGCACTCTCACGCCGTTCTCTTGACGTCGAGCGGTGAAGCCGTGCGGCGCCGCGAGACCGGTATGGGTGTCTGGGCGCGGTCGACCCAGGCAGAAGGAACGATGTGCGGTGCGCCGCCGCGCATCTCGAGGCGCCACGACGACCTGTGGAGGTGACCGTGGTGGAAGCCGAGTCGGGAACGCGCCTCGCGGCTCGAGGCCTGCGTGAGTGCCGCGAGCATCCTCACCGGGGTGCTGAAGTTCTCGGAATGGCTCAGCCCTTCGTCGCCGAGCTCAGGTCGGGAGCGCGCAGCTATCTCGCCGGCAACGCGGATCTGGGCCGCGCCGACCACACGGGCGAGGCGCTCGAGCGCGGTCACCTCCGCGAGGAGCGACGCGTCGTCGAGCGTCGCCGTCGGCACGGCCAGCACCGACTCGAGGTCGGCGGTGATCGCCGTGAGTCGTTGTGCCTCCTGAGGTGCCATGACCTCAGTCAAGCATCGACCACTGACATTGACTCACTTTCGGCGATCAGAGGCCGTTGCGACGCTCCTTCGAGCGGAGGCGTCGGGACTGGAGGGCGCTGAGTCCTCCGAGGAGGAGGCCACCGAGGGCGATCGGCACGGCGATCTGCCACCAGGTGTTGCCCGTGAGCAGATTGGCGAAGAGCACGATGAGGGCTGCGGCGTTGAGGCCGAAGGCGAGGAGGGAATAGTGCACCGAGGTCCAGCGACCCTTCTCGGAGGGGGCGGAGGGAGTGGGCGGCACGGCAACGACGTTACCGCAGGCACGACCCCGGCCCGCGCTCGGCCGCCCGGGCCGCCCCGGCCCACCCCGGGCCCGCCCCTGTCGCCGCCCGCCCGCCATGTGGTTCGATGGCCTCATGACCCAGACGCCGAGCCTCCGCCGCACGCGCCCCGGCCTCGTCACCCTCGCGGTGGTGCTCATGTACATCGGCGGCATCGCGCAGATCGCGCTCGGCATCCTCGCGATCTTCCTGCGCTACGCACCCGAGGCGTCGGAGGGTGACACCGCTCTGGTCGTCACGCTGCTCGGGGTCGCCATGATCCTGTTCGGGCTCTTCGTCGTGTCGCTCGCCTCCGGCGTCGCCCGGGCGAGCCGCATGTCTCGACTCGTGGCGAGCATCCTGCTCGTGCTGGCGGTGCTGGTCGCGGTGCTCGACCTCGTGGTGGCGGGCGACGGCGACTGGTCGGGCCTCGCCGTGCAGCTCGTGGTCTCGGCCGCTGTCGTCGTGCCCCTCTGGGTCGGGCCCGGTCGCCGCTACTTCGCCGCTGCCTGACGCCCCCGCCGAGCCACGGCACCCCGCCCCGCCACTGCCGCCCGTCCCGCGACCGCCCGCTCCGCATCCCGTGCCGCGATGCGCCGGTGCGCGAAGCGCACCACCTCGATCAGCGCGATCGACACCAGCGCCGTGCCGAGCACGAGCAGCGCGGTCGTCAGCGTCGGGTCGACCAGCTGCAGGAAGTCGCGCACGATCGGCACCGTGTACACCAGCACCAGGCCCACCATCATCGCCCCGATCACGAGCCCCTTGAACCGGGTGACCGGCCGCGACAGCACCACGAGGATCCACAGCCCGATGATGGTGAGGATGAGCGTCGACCCCGTCCTGATCTCCGCCTCCGGAATCTGCGCGTTCGCCGCCAGCCGTGCGTAGGCCCCGATGCCGAGCGTGACCGCGAGTCCCGCGGGCACCGCGAAGCTCAGCGACCTCCGCAGGAACCCGGGCACGTAGCGCTGCGCGTTCGGCAGCAGCGCGAGGAAGAACGCCGGGATGCCGATGGTGAGCCCGTCGGTCACCGACAGCTGACGCGGCAGGAACGGGAACGGCAGCAGCAGGATGCCGAAGGTGATCGCGAGGAACGTCGCGTACGAGGTCTTCGTGAGGAAGAGCATCGACACCCGCTCGATGTTCGCGATGACCTGCCGCCCCTCGGCCACGACGTTCGGCAGGTGCGAGAACCGCCCGTCGAGCAGCACCAACCGCGCCACCGCCTTCGTCGCCGCGGCACCCGAGTTCATCGCCACCCCGATATCGGCCTCCTTGATGGCGAGCGCGTCGTTCACCCCGTCACCGGTCATCGCGACGGTGTGCCCGGCGGCCTTGAGTGCGACGACGATGCGCTTCTTCTGGTCGGGCGTCACCCGCCCGAACACCACGTGCTCGTCGAGCACCGCGAGCAGCTCGGCGTCGTCGGCAGGGAGCTCGCGTGCGTCGAAGCCGCGCGGCGCATCGAGCCCCACCTCGCGGGCGATCGCCGCCACCGTCTGCGGGTTGTCGCCCGAGATGATGCGCACCCCCACACCCTGTGCGGCGAAGTACTCCAGCGTCGACGCGGCGTCGGGCCGGATGTTCTCCTTGAACGTCAGCAGCACCACCGGCACCGCGTCGGCCGGCACGGTCTCGTCGTCGGTGGGCGTGCCGTGGGCGAGCACGAGCGTGCGCCGGCCGGTGGCGGCCAGCACGGTCGCCTGCTCGGCGAGTGCGGCGTGCGCCGAACCCGGGAACACCATCTCCGGCCCGCCGAGCACCCACATGCCGTCGTCGAAGGTCACTGCGCTCCACTTGCGGGCCGACGAGAACGCCACCCGGTCGAGCGGCTCGGCCGTCGGCACCATCGGGAACGGGCCTGCGAGGCTGCGTGCCGTCGCGTTCGCGTCGCTCTGCACGCCGTACCAGGCGAGCACCGCCTCCCACCCCGGCACCTCGGCGAGCGGATGCGCGGCGTCGAACACGATGTCGCCCTGGGTCAGCGTTCCGGTCTTGTCGAGGCAGATGAGGTCGACGCGGGCGAGCCCCTCCACCGCAGGCAGCTCCTGCACGAGCACCTGCTGCCTGGCGAGCTTCACCGCACCCACCGCGAAGGTGATGCTCGTCATGAGCACGAGTCCGAGCGGCACCATGGCGACGACGGATGCGATGGTCGCCACCGCCGCGTCACGCCACGACCCGCTCTCCCAGGCTTGCACCCAGCCGCCCTGGGCGATCATCTGGGCGTTCAGCACGAGCAGGGCGACGGGGCCGACGATCCAGGCCACCCACTTCAGCACACGGTTGATCGAGGAGCGCAGCTCGCTGGCGACGAGGGAGAACCGCTTGGCCTCCGCGGCCAGGGAGTTCGCGAACGAGTCGGCGCCGACCCGGTCGACGACGGCCGTGCCCTCGCCTCCGACGACGACCGAGCCGGAGAGCACGCGGTCGCCCGGCGCCTTCTCGATCGGGTCGGATTCACCGGTGAGCATCGACTCGTCGAGCTGGAGGCCGTGTGCCCCGGCGACCAGCGCATCCGCCGGCACCTGGTCACCGGCGCGCAGCACCAGCAGGTCGTCGACCACCACCGTCTCGACGGCGATTTCGGCCTCCGCGCCGTCGCGCACGACCCTCGCGTGCGGCGCATTCAGCAGGGCGAGCTTGTCGAGGGCGCGCTTCGCGCGGTACTCCTGCACGCTGCCGATGATCGCGTTGGCGACCGCGGAGAAGCCGAAGAGGGCGTCCTGCCAGCGCCCGATGGCGAGCAGCACCAAGAAGCAGGCCAGGATGATGCCGTTGAACAGCGTGATGACGTTCGCGCGGACGATGCTCCAGACGCTGCGACTGGTGTCTTGCGAGAAGGCGTTGGTGCGCCCGTCGGCCACGCGCTCGGCGACCTGGGCCGAGGTGAGACCGGCCGCCGGGGTCGGCGCCGCCGCCGCTCTGTCCGCCGCCGCCCCGCCCGCCGCAGCCCCTGTGCTCCCCATGCGCGCCCCCCTCGATGTCGCCTCAGAGTAGCAACGGGATCGCCGCGCGCGCGCGACCGTCACGGCCAAAACTCCGTACGTCTGCATGGAATGGATGCGGCACCTCGGCTGTTGCAGCATCCGTGACCGAAACAACTCGCAAGAACATCGGCTTCCTCTCCTTCGGGCACTGGACGCCGTCGCCGCAGTCGCAGACGCGATCGGCCGCTGACACGCTGCTCCAGTCGATCGACCTCGCGGTCGCTGCGGAGGAGCTCGGGGCCGACGGCGCGTACTTCCGCGTGCACCACTTCGCCCGTCAGCTCGGCTCGCCGTTCCCGCTGCTCGCCGCGGTCGGCGCGCGCACGAAGACCATCGAGATCGGCACGGGCGTGATCGACATGCGCTACGAGAACCCGCTCTACATGGCCGAGGACGCCGGTGCCGCCGACCTCATCTCGGGCGGCAGGCTGCAGCTCGGCGTGAGCCGCGGGTCACCCGAGCAGGTGATCGACGGATGGCGGTACTTCGGCTACCAGCCGGCCGAGGGCCAGACCGACGCCGACCTCGCACGAGAGCACACGAAGGTGCTGCTCGAGGTGCTGAAGGGCAACGGGTTCGCGCAGCCGAACCCGCGCCCCATGTTCCCGAACCCGCCCGGGCTGCTGCGCATCGAGCCGCACTCGGAGGGGCTGCGCGACCGCATCTGGTGGGGCGCCGCGTCGAACGCGACGGCGCGCTGGGCCGCTGAGCTCGGCATGAACCTGCAGTCGTCGACGCTCAAGAGGGACGAGAGCGGCGAGCCGTTCCATGTGCAGCAGGCGCAGCAGATCCGCGAGTTCCGTCAGGCGTGGAAGGAGGCCGGGCACGAGCGCGAGCCGCGCGTCTCGGTGAGCCGCAGCATCTTCGCCATCACCAACGACAGGGACCGCGCCTACTTCGGCGGCGACGGCGACAGCCGCGACCAGATCGGCAACATCGAGGCCGACCTGCGTGCCATCTTCGGCCGCAGCTACGCCGCCGAGCCGGAGCGCCTGGTGAAGCAGCTGGCGGAGGACGAGGCGATCGCAGAGGCCGACACCCTGCTCCTCACCGTGCCGAACCAGCTGGGTGTGGCGTACAACGCGCACGTGATCGAGTCGATCCTCACGGAGGTGGCGCCGGCGCTCGGCTGGCGGTGAGCATGAACCCGAGGGCGGCCGGCGATCAGTCGCGGGCCGCCCTCGCGCGTTCCTTGATCGCCTCGATGACGTCGGTCTTGGCGTCGGAGTAGGCGTTCATGTCGTCCCAGCTGCGGGTGAACAGCATCCGCTTCGTCTCCTCGTAGAGGGCGCGGTCGGTGGGCTCGGAGCGGAGCCTGTCGCGCAGCAGCAGGTAGTCGGCGACGGCCGGATGCTCGCGCGGATAGACATGCACGTGCACGTCGCGGGCGGGGGTGCGCACGAGACGGTGTCCCGGCTCGCGCACCCGCAGCACGTAACCCGCGGCAAGGAGCGCGGGGAGGTACGCCTCCTCGTCGGTGATGTCGTCGACCCCCACGACGATGTCGACGATGGGCTTCGCCGCGAGCCCCGGCACCGCCGTCGACCCGATGTGCTGGACCAGCACGGAGGCGCCGGCGTCTCCGAGGGCCTCCAGGATGCGGTCACGATGCTCGACGAAGGTGGCCGCCCAGGCCGGGTCGTGGGCTTCGAGCCCGACCTCGAGCCGCTCTGGCCCTCCGATCAGCTCGACCTCGGTCACGTCGTCCCGTCGCTGGTGCTCGTTCCGTGCCATGCCTCCATCCTCACACCCGTCGCCGCTCGGCCGCCTCTCACCCTCCTGTTCCCGCTCGCGCTCGTGAGGAAGGGGTGCGAGCGGTATGAGAATCGCACAGCCGAGCCTGAGGAGGGCTCGAGGGCCCGAATCTCATACCGCGCGAACGGCGTCGGCGTCGGCGTCCGCGTCCGCGACGGCGGCGGGTGCCTTGCGTTCGCGCGTCTTGCGCACCTCGCGCAGCACGATCTGCTCGGGGCAGACCGTGGAGAGGAAGTCGCCGACCGAGAGCGCCAGGCGCTCGCCGACGAGGGAGTACAGGATGCGGTTGCCGTCGCGTCGCTCGGTCACGAGGCCGGCCTGCCGCAGCACGCCGAGGTGCCGCGAGATGGTGGGCCCGGTCGCGTTGAAGCGCGCCGCGATCTCCCCGGCCGCCAGCTCGCCGTCTTTGAGGTCTTGCAGGATCTGCCGGCGGGTGGGGTGGGCGAGGGCCGCGAAGATGTCCGACGCCGTATCTGTCATGGTTGCACTTTAGCACCTTTGCTAAGTACTGTTTAGCTACAGTGCTAATAAGCGAAGGAGTGAGTGCCATGCGTATCGCCATCACCGGGGGCACCGGGTTCGTCGGGCGTCACCTCGCCGAGCGGCTCGACGCCGCCGAGACCGTCATCGTGTCGCGGCGCACCGGGGTCGGGATCGACGACGTCGACGCCCTCGGCATCGCGTTCCAGGGGTGCGACGCCGTGGCGCACTGCGCGGGCATCAACCGCGAGATCGGTGACCAGACCTTCCAGCGGGTGCACGTCGACGGCACTCGCGCGGTGATCGAGGCGGCCCGCCGCGCCGGTGTGAAGCGCATCGTGCTGCTGAGCTTCCTCCGCGCCCGCCCCGGCACGCGGTCGGGCTATCACGAGACGAAGTGGCGGGCCGAGGAACTCGTGCGCGACTCGGGCCTCGACCACACCATCCTCAAGTCGGGAATGATCTACGGCCGCGGAGACCACATGGTCGACCACGTCACCCGCGCCGTGCGCACCTTCCCGGTGTTCGCCCTGGTGGGCCGCCGCGACCGCCGGGTGCGGCCCGTGCCGGTCGCCGACGCGGTCGAGGTGCTCATCGCCGCGCTCGAGGGCCGCATCGGCGACCCCACGGTGGCGGTGATGGGGGCGGAGACCCTGGAGCTCGGCGCCGCCGTGCGGCGCATCGCGGGTGTGGCGGGCCGGCACCCGCTCTACCTCCGCGCGCCGGTGTGGTCGATCCGGATGCTCGCCGCCGTCAGCGAGGCCCTGATGATCACCCCACTGGTCGCCCGGGCCCAGGCGCTCATGCTCGCCGAGGGCGTCGACGAGGCGGCGCCGCCGGCCCCCGAGCTGCCGCCCGAGCTGCGGCCGGCGCGCCGCTTCGACGACGACCGCATCCGTGCTGCCCTTCCCGAGGGCCGCTTCACCCTGCGCGACCTCCGCGTCTGCCGCGCACGTGCGCGAGCCGCGGGCGGGCCACCACGCGCTGCAGGCCCCCACGCTCGAACGGTATGAGATTCGTGCCGCCGAGCACGTAGGGAGTTCGAGCGCACGATTCTCATACCGTTCGCACGGCGACCAGGGCCTCGGAACCCGATCGACGGGTCGATGCACTCGCTCGTCACGAGGCTCTCGGGCGTGAGCCCGGCTGCGGGCGGGGTGTACACCCGACCTCGTCGACAGCCACATCGCCTCGGTGGAGGGGCGGGCCCTCCAGGCGGCGGCGCCGCAGCCGGAGGCGCTCGGCGACATCCTGGCCCGTGCCAGCACGCGCTAGCGTCGCAGGAGCTCACCGGCACTCAGTTGACGGCGTGGACGACGCTGCCCACGACGACACCGAGCAGGGTGCTCCAGGCGAGGATGGCCACGGCCTGCCAGGCCAGCACACGGGCCTTGCTCACGCCGCTGGCGGCGAGCATGGTGGCGGTGAACTGCGTCGGCAGCAGCAGCGGGCCGAGGAGGCTCACGCCCGGCACGCCGTAGCGGTCGAGCGCCCGCTGCAGCTTCTGGCGGCGGGCCTTCTTGCGACTCGACTCGGCCGGCTCGTCGCCGTCGTCGAGAACGGCCACGCCGGCGTCCACGGGAGCCGCCGACGCGGGGGCCGTGCCCGCGAACACCTCCTCGCGCGCCCGCGCCCTCTCGGCGTGGCGGGAGTCGCGGCGGGCGATCACCGCCGAGCGCGCTCCCGATCCCGCGAGCACGAGCACCATGACACACAGGAAGTTGCCGATCGCTCCCGACAGCACGGCGACGACGGGGTGGAGGCCGCCGATGATGCCGATCGACGCGGCCCCCTCACCCTCGATGAAGGGAACCGCGCCGGCGAGCGCGACGATGAGGGGCCGCAGCAGTTCGGGCACCTGGGCGACGAGGTCTTGGAAGGTGGAGATCAGGTCCATGCGAGTGCTCCTGTCGTGGGGGCGATGGGGTGGATGCGGTGGTTCCGCTCGCCGGTCAGCCCAGCCCATCGCATCCGCTCGCCCGGCGTGAGTGTCGCGCTGTCACCGCTTTCCGGGTGCGATGCCGGTCGCACCCGTGACATCTGTCACGCCCGTAGGGTGGTGGCGTGATGAACCCGCAGAAGTCGCCGCGTGGGGTGACGGCGACGTGGTGGTACACGGCGTCGGCGATCGTGTTCTTCGAGCTCATGGTCGTGCTGCTCTGGTCGCTCACCCTGCTGCAGGGGCGGTTCGACCCCGCCGTGCAGCTTCTCGTGCTCGCTCTCGGACTCGTCTGGATCGCCTCGACCCTGCCCCTCCTCCGCGCCTACCGGCACCGCTCGGGCGAGACGACTCACCTGCCCTGGCGCAGCATCCTGGTTCCCGTGCTCGTCGCCGCGGCCTACGGCGGCCTCACTGTCGCGGTGACGGGGCTGTGGCAGATCCTGCTGCTGCCCGTCGCTCAGTCGCTGCAGCTGCTCGACTGGCCGAAGTCGGTGCGCCTGCGACTCGTGCTGGTGCTCACCGTGCTGCTCGGCTGTCTCTGGGTCGTCGACGCGAACACGGGGTTCACCCGGCCGCCGCTCGACGAGGTCGCCGACACCTTCGTGCTCGGGTTCTTCTCCGCGTCGCTCCCGCTCATCACGGTGCTGTCGCTGTGGTGGTGGGACGTGCTCATCGCCCTCGACCGCGCCCGCGTGTCGGAGGCGCGGCTCGCGGCGACCCAGGAGCGGCTGAGCGTGGCCACCGACGTCCACGACCTGCAGGGGCACCACCTGCAGGTGATCGCCCTGCAGCTCGAGCTCGCCGAGCGGCTGCTGGCGTCGGATCCGGATGCGGCGCTCGAGCAGCTGAGGGCGGCACGGGTGAGCGTCGACGAGGCACGACAAGGCACCCGAGACCTCGCCACCCGCTTCCGCTCGGTGCCGCTCGGCGACGAGCTCGCGAACGCCGGGGACCTGTTGCGAGCCGCGGGTCTCGCCGTGAAGACCACGGTCGCGCCCGGGACGGATGCGGCTCCCGCCGCGCTGTTCGGCCCCGTCATCCGCGAGACCACGACGAACGTCTTGCGGCATGGCGGAGGGCGCTCTGCGACGCTGTCGCTCGGCTTGGACGCGGGGCAGTGGCGCTATGAGATCAGCAACGACGTGTCGACGGGCATCGGTGCTCGTGACCCCGCGGTCTCCGAGGGGTCGGGGCTCGACGGGATCGCCCGGCGTGCGGCCGAGGCCGGGGGATCGATGCAGGTGCACAGCGACGGGCGCCGCTTCGCCGTGCTCGTCACGGCTCCGGCCGTGGGTGGGGCAGGCCGATGAGCGAGGACGCCGGGGCGGCACCGCTCATCCGGGTGCTGCTCGCCGACGACGAAGGGATGATCAGGTCGGCCCTCGCCGCGCTGCTGCGGCTCGAGCCCGACATCGACGTGATCGCCGAGTGCGCCGACGGCGTGCATGCCGTGACGGAGGCGGAGCGGCTGAGGCCCGACGTGTGCCTGCTCGATCTCGAGATGCCGGGGCTCGACGGCGTCGAGGTCGCCGAGCGGCTGAGGCGCACTGTGACGGCACGCTGCATGATCGTCACCCGGCACGCCAGGCCCGGTGTGCTGCGGCGCGCGCTCGCGGCCGGGGTCGCCGGATTCCTGCCCAAGTCGAGGGAGGCCGGGGAAGTGGCCGCGGTCATCCGCCGGGTGGCGGCCGGCGCGCGGTACGTCGACCCCGAGATCGCCGCCGACGCGTTGAGCGACGAGCGCTGCCCGCTCACCGACCGGGAGCTCGACGTGCTGCGGGCCGGTCGCCGCGGCGAGACCACGGCGCAGATCGCGAAGACGCTCTCGCTCGCCCCGGGGACGGTGCGCAATCACGTCTCGGCGGTACTCGCGAAGCTCGCGGTCGACACCCGGCAGCAGGCGGTGCTGCTCGCCCAGGAGCGCGGCTGGATCTAGGGTGGCCGGCCATCGCATCCGCCGGGCTCCGGCGACACGCGGAGGGCCCCACCCCCGAGCCGAAGCTCAGGTGCGGGGCCCTCGCGACGGGTGCCGTCGCCGGTCAGCTCGCGAGCGACTTCTGCGCGTCGTCCCTCGACTGGCTCACGACCTGCACCTTGCGCGGCTTGGCCTTCTCGCTCACCGGGATGATGACGCTGAGCACACCGTTGTCGTACGACGCCGAGATGCCCGCGGTGTCGACGCCCTCGCCGATGCTGAACTGACGGAGGTAGCTGCCGGCCGGTCGCTCCTGGGCGAGCCACTTGGCGCCCTCGGCCTGAGCCGCCGTGCGCTGGGCCCGGATGGTGAGCAGCTGGCCGTCGACGTCGACGTCGACCGAACCCGGGTCGACGCCCGGCAGGTCGGCGTTGAGCACGTACCTGTCCTGGTCGCGGTAGAGGTCGACGGGCATCACCCGCGGGCCCGGCCGGGACTGGAGCAGGTTCGAGGCGAGGCGGTCGAACTCGCTGAAAGGATCGAAAGACAGGGCCATGATGAATCAATCTCCTTCCGGTTCTCGGAGTTGAGTGCACACCACTCAACTACCTCGAAATTAGCACTCGGAAGAGGAGAGTGCCAAGACGCTTTCGGCGTTCTTTCAGCGCCCCGAACGACTCGTCCGGCGCCGCGCGACCGTGACGACCGCGAGGAGCAGACCACCCGCGGCGACGATGCCGACGGCGACGAGACCGAGTGGGGCGGCTTCCGACCCGGTCGCCGCGAGGCCCGGCCTGCCGGAGCCCGTTCCCGCACCCGAGCCGTCACCGGGCGCGGGAACGGGGGTGGCGGTGCCGGTGGGCTCGGGGGTCGGCGAGGGGGTCGCGGTGGGCTCGGGGTCGCCGTCGTCGGCGAAGGCGGCGGAGACGGCCTGCGAGACCTGCTCGGCGAGGAAGGCGACGCCCGCGGTGTTCGGGTGCAGCGCGCCGAGCGTGACGAAGAGCCCGGGATCGGGGGTGGGGGTGCCGCCCGTGGTGTTCAGGGTGATGCCGTTGATGAATGCCTCGCCCGCCGGAGCGCACGCGGTGTTGCCCTGGGTGAGCGGCAGCGTCGAGATGTAGGTGGCTCCGTGGGCCGCGGCGGCGGTGCCGATCGCAGCGTCGAGTCGCGCCTCTGTTCCGTGCAGGTAGAAGGTGTCGGTCTCGGTGAACGGGAAGGCGTTCTCGGGGAACGGCGGCTCGAACGGGTTGCTGCCCGTGCCGAGCGGCGAGGAGTAGCACCCGGCCTCGGGGAAGTTCGCCACGTCGGGCGTGATGGCGGGGTAGCCGATGACGAAGACCTTCGCGTTCGGCGCCTTCTGCGCGATGAGCGCGAAAGTCTCGTCGAGGGCCGGGGCGACCGTCGTGTCGAGCAGGTACTTCAGCCTGTCGATCTCGATGCCGTCGACGACCGGGGCGTAGAACTCCTTGCAGTTGGCAAGGTTCGCGCCGAGCACGTCGAGCACGAGCGGCCCGGTCGCGCTCTCGGCGATGCAGGTCTGCGCGACGGTCGAGAAGCCGAGGTCGTTGCCGCCGATCGTCACGGTGACGACGTCGGTGTCGGCGCTCAGCGAGTCGGACTGCACCGGCGCGGTACCGGCGCCCGTGATGGTGACCTGCTCCGTGTCACGGATGTTCGCTGTCACCGCCCCGCTGCAGGTGCGGTCGTCGAGCGAGAGCCCGAGCGACTCGGCGACGAGGTGCGGGTAGTTCTGGTCGGCCTGGAAGCAGCCGGAGGCGGGGAGCTCGCTGTAGGGCGTGAGCCCGAAGCCCGCCGAGTATGAGTCGCCGAGCGCCACGTAGCTCTTGCCTGCCGTGCCCGAGTCGGCGGCCGCCGCGTCGGGATCGACCGGGTCGGCGAACGCGGCACCCGCGCCCCCGGCGAGGAGGAGGGAGGCGGTGACCGCCCCGATGACGACTGCCCGTGCCCCGATGCGCTTCACCCTGACACTGTAGCGAGGGGGAGCAGGCGGCGGGCATCCACCTTCTGGGGAGTGTTCTCCGCGCGCGATCCGTGCTACGACGAGCCGGTCGAGGTGAGCCCGGCCTGCAGCGACGCGATGATCTCGCCGAGCCTCCCCGTCGAGAGCAGCCCCGGCCCCAGCGGGCCGGCCGAGTCGTCGCCCACCCGGGGCAGACTCGCGAGGGCCCGCCGTGCGCCATCGGTCGCCAGAGACACCTGCGTGTCGATCTCGCGAGCGGCGGCACCCTCCCTCTCGACCGCGCTCCCGGCACTCAGCTCGACGGCGCGCACCGCGTAGGCGGCGGCGCCCAGGGCGTGTGCGCCCATGTGGGCGACGCCCGAGGCCTGCGCAGCGGCCCGCGCCGCCGCCACCGCGGGAGGCGAGCTCACCGACTTCGCCGCGCGCCCGGCCTCGAACCTCCTGCGGATCTCGCCCGCCGCATCCCGCTCGCCCCGCGCGAAGCCGCGCGCCCTGGCGATCGCATCGCGCGCGCGATCGTCGTGCGGAGCCTCGGCTTCGAACAGCCCGAGCACGCGCTCGGCGCAGTCGGCGGCCCAGGCGGCGACCTCGCGGCGATCGGGCTCGCTGAGCGACTGCGGAGACGGCATGACCCCAGTCTTGCAGAGCCGTTGCGCGCCGGGGACGTACCCACGGGCGGCGGGGAAGCGCGTGCCAGAATCGCACCATGCAGCAGGAGCCCGTCACCCGCACCACCCTCGCCGACCACCGCCTGCCGCACGGCACCGCCTTCGACCACGTGGAGGTGCGACGCATCACCCTCGCACCCTCCGTGCAGCCGGGGGCGCACGTGCACAACGGGCCCGTCTTCGGGGTGATCGAGGCCGGATCGGCCCACGTCCACGTCGAGGGCGGCACCGAGCGGGTGCTGCGCGCCGGCGACACCTTCTACGAGCCGGGCGACGCCACCGTCCTCCGCTTCGACGCCACCGACGAGGGCGTCACCTTCCTCGGCTGGTTCCCTCTCCCCGACGCCGCCTCGCCCGAGATCGCGATGGGGCGGGCCCCCGCCGCTGACGACGCGATGCCGACGGTCTAGACCCAGGTCTCTTGAGGGGAAGGCGCAGCGCACCCTAGGCTCGCGCCGAGGGGGGCGGGATGGCGGAGACACCGGGAGGGCAGGCTCCGTCGACGCGCCTGCGCCCCGGGTCGCCCAGCCCGCTGCGGCCGGCCCTCCTGCTGCTCGGCGTGTTCGCGCTCGCCCTCGGCGGCGTGGAACTCTCGGTGGGGGCGACCGTGCCGATTCCGGCGTGGGTGCCGTTCGCCTTCACGGGCGTGTTCCTCGTCTGGGCGGCGGCCGGCATCGTCGCGTGGTGGCGCCGGCCCGCGAGCGGCACGGGCGGACTGCTGCTCGTGGGTTCCCTCTTCCTCTTCGTCAACGGTGCCGGCAATCTCGGGCTGCCCGTGCTGGTCGAGCTCGGCGCGGTGTTCGCCACCTCCATCCTCGCCGTCACCGTGCACCTGCTGCACGCCTTCCCGAGCGGTCGGCTGCAGGGTGCCCTCTCGGTGGCGACCGTCGCCGTGGGCTACGGGGTCGCCTTCGTGCTGCAGATCCCCCTCTACCTGCTCCCTCCCGAGGCGTCGACCCTGCGCTCGGCCACCGAGGCGGTGCAGACCACGATCGGCCTCGCCGTCATGGTGGCGACAGTCGTCGTGCTGGTGCGGCGACTGCGCTCGGCCGACCCGAGGAACCGCAGCGTGCTGCTGCCGCTCTACCTCTACGGCATCCTTGCCGTGCTGGCCATCCCGGTCTCGGCGAGCGTCATCGGCCTGATGGGCGGCGACCTCGTCGCTGTCGGCGCGGTGCAGCTGGTCGTGCTGGCGGGCATCCCGATCGCCTTCCTCGCGGGCGTGCTGTTCGGCGGCTACCCGCGCACCGTCGAAGCGGATGCGCTGAGCGCCTGGCTCGGCACCGCCACTCCCGAGAGAACGGCGGTCGGCCCGGCCCTCGCCCGCGCTCTCGGCGACGACTCGTTGCGGGTCGCCTACTGGTCGGAGGAGCGCGGGCTGTTCCTCGACGAGCGGGGCGCTCCCACCGACGCCGGTGACCAGCACGCCACCCGGCGGTGGGAGGAGGTGCGGGTCGAGTCGCGGCTGGTCGGCGCCATCGGCTACGACGGCAGCATGATCGCCGACCCCGAGGCGGTGCGGCGTGCTGCCCGGGTGTTCGCCATCGCGGTCGATCGCGAGCGGCTCACGGCGGCGCTGGTGGCGAGCAACGACGCCCTGCTGCGCTCTCGCCTCCGTCTCGTCGAGACCGCCGACCGCGAGCGGGGCCGCATCGCGCGTGACCTCCACGACGGCCTGCAGGTTCAGCTCGTGCTGCTCGCCCTCGAGGCGCAGCAGATCGCGAACTCCGACGACGCGCATCCGTCCACCGCCGTGGCGGCGACGGAGCTCCGCCGCCGCATCGACGACGCCGCGGCCCAGCTTCGCCGCCTGGTGCACGCCGTGCTGCCCTCGGCCCTGGTCGAGCGCGGGCTCACCGCCGCGACCGAAGACCTGGTCGACCGCCTCGACATCCCGGCGACATTCACGAGCGACGTCGACGACCGCGAGCTCGACCCCGCGACAGCGCACTCCGCCTATTTCATCGTCGCCGAGGCCCTCAGCAACGCCGTCAAGCACTCCGAGGCGTACAGCGTCGTCGTCGGTCTCCGCCGCGACGGGGGCACGCTGCAGGTGAGGGTGAGCGACGACGGGGTCGGAGGAGCACGCCTCGAGAACGGCACGGGTCTCAAGGGACTCGCCGACCGGGCCGACGCGCTCGGCGGGACGTTCGAGGTGATCTCCCCGGTGGGCGGAGGCACAGAGGTGAGGGTGGAGCTGCCATGCGCGTCGTGATCGGCGAAGACGAGGTGCTGCTCCGCGAGGGGCTCGTGCACCTGCTCGAACGGGAGGGCATCGACGTCGTCGCTGCGGTGGGCTCGGCCGCTGAGCTCGAGGCCGATGTCGACCGCCTGCTCCCGGATCTCGTGGTCACCGACATCCGGATGCCGCCGAGCCACACCGACGAGGGTCTGCTGGCGGCGTTGCGCATCCGTCAGACCCACCCCGGCATCGCCGTCGTCGTGCTCTCGCAGTACGTGCAGCGGCGGTATGCGACCGAGCTGCTCGAGCACCGCGAGGGCGGTGTGGGCTACCTGCTGAAGCAGCGCATCGCCGACGTGCGCACCTTCACCGACGACCTCCGCCGGGTTCAGGAGGGCGGCACCGCGCTCGACCCCGACGTCGTGGCCGTGCTGGTCTCACGAGCGAGCAGGGCCGGCGACGACGCGGTGGGGGCGCTCACGCCGCGCCAGCTCGAGGTGCTCGGGCTCATGGCGGAAGGGCGCAGCAACGCGCACATCGCCGCCCGCCTCGGCACCTCGGAGAAGGCGGTGGTGCAGCACACCTCGCGCATCTACGACGCCTTCGGCCTGCCGGTGGCCGCCGACGACCACCGGAGGGTGCTCGCGGTCATCCGCTACCTCGCCGCGGCGGGCGGCGCCGTCTGACCTGGCCTCTGAGCGCTGACCGGCGCTGTCAGTACAAGCTCGCGATGAGCGCCTGTGCGATCGTCGCTGCCGGGCCCCGGCCGTCTGCAGCCGGCGCGAGGTTCGCCCACACCACGAGGGTCACGTCGTCGACCGGGTCGTAGGCCATGAACGAGTTGAACCCGGGCAGTTCGCCGGTGTGCCCGTAGAACGACCCGACCTTGGCGATGTTCCACCCGTAGGCGGCCGAGCCGGGGTCGTCGGGGTCGGTGGGCGTCGCGCTGTCGAGGCGCTGCTGCTGCAGCTCGGGATCGAGCAGCCCTCCGGTCTTGCCGCCGAGCGCCTCCGCCCAGTCGGCGAGATCGGTGGCGGTCGAGATGCCGGCACCGGCCGCCCACGCCCACGACGGGTTGTCGAGCGTGCCGTCGCTCGGCGCGAAGGTGCCGTCCTCCGCCCCGGCGAGGAGGTCGGGCGGGAGCTTCGACGAACCGAGCGTGCCCACGTTCGTCCACCAGTAGTAGCCGTCGGAGTGGGGCGCGGGCAGGCTGCTGTCGGTGAGGTCGGGGAACGAGGTGTCGTCGAGCCCGAGCGGGGTGAACAGCCGGTCGTCGAAGATCTGCCCGAGCGGCTTGCCGTCGAGCTGTTCGGCGATGAGCCCCAGCAGCACCGTGTTGGTGTTCGAGTAGTGGAAGGCGGTGCCCGGTTCGAAGTCGGGCGGTAGAGCGAGCCCCATGGCCAGGAGTTCCTCGGGCTGCCAGACCCGCTGCGGGTCGGCGTCGAGCGCGGCGTTGAGCTCGTAGGTCTCCGTGTAGTTGGCGAGCCCGCTCCGCATCATGAGCAGCTCTTCGATGGTGATGTCCTCACCGTTCGGAACGTCGGGGCGGTATGTCGACACCGGGTCGTCGAGAGCGATCCTCCCCTCCTGCACCAGCTGCAGGATGACGGTTCCCGTCCAGGTCTTCGTGTTCGAGCCGACACGGATGTGGTCGTCGACGGAGACCGGCGTCGACCCACCCGGGCTCGTCACGCCGTAGGTCGCGGTGAACTCGCCGGCGGGGGAGCGCAGCAGCATCACCGCCCCCGGTTGACCGAGTTCGGCGGCGGTCTCCTCGAAGACGGCCGTGAGGGCCTCCTCGTCGACCGGCTGCATCGTCGGCGCGGACGCCGGTTCGCCGGGAGCCGTGCTCGAGACGCTCTCGGTCGGGCCCGGCGCCGTGGTCGGCTGCCCGGTGCAGGCGGCGAGGGCGAGGCTGACGAGCAATGCCGAGCCCGCCGCGATGGTTCTGATGGTCGGTGCGTGCATCCGTCTGCTCCCGGTCTCGTCAGTACGCCTGCTGGATCGCCGCGGCGACGGCTCCGACGTCGTCGTTGGCTTCGAAGACACCGTCGATGTCGTCGTAGAAGCCCTGGTTCACGATGATCGTGAACGCGAGCTCGCGTCCGCTCTCGGCGTCCATCACCCCGCCGAGGGTCTTCGTCACCAGCTGCACTCGGTTGTTGAAGGCGTCGCCGCCCGCGAGCGTTCCGGTCTTCGCGAACACCTTGCCGGCCGCCGGGCTGCCTGTCTGCACGTCGGCGAGCGAACCGTCGACGCCGAGCACGGGCATCACGGCCTTCCACGCCTCGGCGTCGGGACGCTCGGCCATCAGGGTCTGGATCTGCACCGCGTTCGCCGGGGTGATGTAGTTGCCCTCGAGCCCGGAGCCGTCGATGAGGGACGCCCCCAGCGTGTCGAGTCCCTCGTCGGCCCAGATCTGCCCGGCGATACCCATGCCGTCGTTGCAGTCGGTCGAGCCGGCGTCGGCGGCGAGCCGGCAGATGAGCGTCTGCGCGCCGCGGTTGTAGCTGATCTTCATGACGTAGGTCACCTCCTCCGACAGCGGAAGCGACTTGAGCTCGGCCACGGAGGGGAGCGCCTCGACGGCGGCCCGATCCGGCAGCGCACCCTCCGGGTTCGACGCGACCGGATCGGCCGACACGCTCACCCCGGCACGCCCGAGCGCCTCGATGAACGCGGTGCGGGCGAAGGTGGCCGGGTCGTCGAACTCGAAGACCTTGAGCACGGGATCGCCCTCGTTCACGGTTCCCGCGACGACGATGGTGTGCGGGTCGGTGCCGGAGACGCGCGGTGCGGCGATGCGGGCCTCCGCACCCGCGGCGACGGTCTCGACCTGGAGGTCGAGCTTCCAGGGCGCGACGGCGGGCGTCAGCGCGGCGGTCGCCGGCTGCCCCACGGAGCCCGGGGTGATGAGGATGTCGAGGAGGTTCTGGTTCACGATGATGGGCGTCACCGGCTTGCCCGCCAGCTCACCCTCGAACAGCCTGTCGTCGACAACGACGTCGCCGTCCACCGCGGTGATGCCCGAGGCCCGCACCTGCTCGGCGAGGTCGTCGAGGCCGGCCAGCGGGTCTTCGGTCGTGAGGGTCGCGCCCGGGAGGGGGTTGGCGTCGTTGTGGTCGAGGTTCGTGAAGTCGACGGTGCCGTCGGGCTTGGTGCGGCCGCCGAGGGTGAGGTCGCCCGCCCCGACCAGCACGAGGTCTCCGGTCAGGGTGCCGCCCGTGACCGAGCCCGACTGCTTCACCGGGGTCGTCACGGTGTGGTCGGGCCCCCACTTCACCCAGGCCGCGCCCGCGCTGTAGGTCTTCACGAACGACCCGGGCTGGGCCATCTTGTCGCCGTCGAGGTCGATGAGCGTCTCGCCCGTCTCCAGGTCGCGCACCGACACGAGCCAGCGGCCGTTCTGGTACTGCGGCTGGTTCATCACTTCGCGCGCCGCATCCGGGAGCCCGGGTACGGCATAGCCGTCGGTCGCGGCGGGTGAGGGGGTGGGTGCCGGCGCGCCCGTGCATCCGGCCAGCAGCGCACCCGCCGCCACGACGGCGATGAGCGCCGCCCGGCGCCCAGCTGCCCGCGTCACTGGCCCGCTCCCTCGGTCAGCACCGCGGCCAGCGCCCGGAATGCGGCATCGGCAGGGTGCGCGTCGGGCACGTTCGACTCGTTCATGTAGACGACGATGCTGGCACCCGACACCGGGTCGTGGAAGGTCGCCGCCGTGAAGCCGACTCCTTCGCCGTTGTGGCCGAGCCAGCCGTTCGTCTGCCCCATGCCGACGCCGTAGAGGTCGTAGGGCGGGCGCGGTATCTCGTGGCCCACCTCGCGCAGCTCCTGGGTCTCCGGCTTCAGCAGCGCGCCCGAGCCGAGCGTGTCGGCCCACACCCTGCCGTCGTCGAGGGTGGAGAACAGCGAGCCGGCGGGGCCGAGGATCGACGGGTTCTCCTGTTGCGGCTGCAGCGCGCCATCGGCCTCGGCGTACCCGGTCGGATGCGGGCCCGTCCAGTCGGCCACGTCGGTGAGGTAGCGGGTGCCGCTCTGCCCGAGGGGGTCGAGGATGCGCTCCTTGAGCGCCTCGGCGTACGACTGGCCGGTGACCTTCTCGACGACGGCGCCGAGGAGGTTCGTGTTCGAGTTGGTGTAGAGGTATTCGGTTCCCGGCTCGAACTGCGCGGGCTGGTCGACGACGAAGGCGTTGAGCTCGTCGAGGGTGTACACCTTCGTCGGGTCGACGCTGAAGTCGTCGAGGAAGGCCTGACCGACGTAGTCGGCCGCGCCGCTCGACATGTTCGCGAGCTCGAGCAGCGTGATGCGGTCGCCGTCGGTGATGCCGTCGACGTACTGGTCGACCGTGTCGTCGAGGGAGAGCTTCCCCTCGTCGGCGAGCTGCAGGATGAGCGAGACCGTGTACGACTTCGTCACGCTGCGGATGGGCCAGCTCATCTCGGTGGTCACCGGCAGGTTCTCCTCGACGTTCGCGAGGCCGATCGCCGTCGTCCACGAACCCTCACCCGGTACCCAGACGCCGGCGGCAGCGCCCGGCACGCCGTATTCAGCCATCACGCCCTCCACGGCGCTCTGGAGACTGCTCTGCAGCTCGGCAGGCAGCTCGCCCTCCGGCGCGGCGGGCCTCGTGGGCGCGGGCACGGGGGCGGCCTCGGCGGGCGGGGCGGCGGAGGTGCCCTGGGTGCCGGCTCCGCCGGTGCAGCCTGCCAGCAGGAGCGCCGACGCGACGAGGGCGACGACGAGGGATGGTCGTGGTGCGATGTGCTGCGGGCGGTTCGGCATCGTTCCTCTATTCGCTGCTGTTCCCGGCAGGCCGTGGTGCGACCGGAAGCGGGCACGACGGAACGCGCCTCGGTCACCAGGCTGGTGGAAGGGCGGACCCGCGTGCAATAGACCTGGGTCCCCAGCAGGCGGAACCTTGCGGGCTGGGCGAGCCCCGTGCATCCGCTAGCGTGGGCGGGTCGGCGCTCGGCGCCGCGGGTTCGAAGAGGAGCAGGCCATGACGGAGCTGAGCATGACGGATGTCCGCCGCGAGACCGAGGCACGCCTGGGGGCCGTGGAGCGGGTCTGGGGCCCGCGCTCCCTCCGCGCCGAGGGCGGCGCCGGTGACGGGCGGCGCCAGATCGACCTGCGCGGCCTCGGCGAGCTCGCGGTCACCGTCGAGCCCGACCAGTTCCTCGACCTCGGCGAGGCGTTCTGGCGCGGCGAGGCGATGTCGTTCACGGCGCCCTCGACCTCCGCGCGCGCCGAGAGCTGGGGAAGGCGCTGGCTCGGCGGGCTTCTCACCACCTGTGGCCTCACCGCCGTGGGCCGGGCCGAGCCAGCCGACGGCGGCATGCACGGTCGCGCCCACCTCGTCCCCGCCCTGGTGACGCGCTCCGAAGGCCGCTGGAACGGCGACTCCTATGAGCTCGAGGTCGCCGGCTCGATGCGAGAGGCCGGGATCTTCGAGCAGAACCTGCAGGTGACGAGGTCGATCACCGCCCGGCACGGCGAGAGCCGGGTACGGGTGAACGACGTGGTGCGCAACGACGGCTTCGCCGAGGTGCCATTGAAGCTGCTCTACCACATCAACCTCGGCTGGCCGGTGGTCGACGAGGGGGCGCGCGTGCGGGCCTCGACCGCACCGGCGTGGGAAGCCGTGCTCGCGGCCCCCACGCCGCTCGAACCCGAGAAGGTCGACGCGCTCGTCGCCGCCGCGGGCGACGACGGCTACGCCGAAGCTGTCGTCGAGGCGGCGGGCACCCGCGTCACCGTGCGGTACCGCGTCGCCGAGCTGCCGTTGCTCACCGTCTGGCGGAGCGCCGCCGCCGGAAGCTACGCCCTCGGCATCGAGCCGGGAACCTGCTGGCCGAGCCATGCCGACGGCCCCGACTCCGGCAAGGCGGGGCGGATGCTCGCCCCCGGCGAGGAGATCGTCACCGACCTCGAGATCGTGTTCGAAGCGTCGCCTCCCGCCTGAAACCTCAATCGCTGCTGAGCGAATCGTGGTAGGCAGAGGAGATGACAGCGATCCGCGGCGGCCGCCTCTCGGCCTGGCACGAGAAATTCGTCGTCGAGGAGCGCTACGTCGAGGCGGGTGACCGGCGCCGGCTCTATGTCACCGCCGCCCTGCTCGTCGTGGTCGGCCTCGTGGCGTTCGTCGCCATCCTCGTCGGTGTGCTCACGCACACCGGGTTCGAGCGGCTCGACCAGCCCGTCGAAGCGTGGTTCGAATCCCAGGTGCGCCCCGAGACGACCTCGGCGATGATCGTGCTCGCCATCGTCTTCGGACCGGTGGCGCTCCCCATCATCATCGCCGTCGTGCTCGTCGTCTGGATCATCGTCGCCCGCCACCTCTGGCGCCCCCTGCTCCTGGCCGGCGGCATGGTGACCGGCGTCGTCATCGCCCAGGTGCTCGCGCCGATCGTGCAGCACCCGCGGCCGCCGATCGGCAACATGCTGTTCGGCCCCGACCACTCCTTCTCCTTCCCGTCGGGCCACGTGCTCGGCACCTCCGACTTCCTGCTCATCACCGCGTACCTCCTGGCCAGCCGCCTGCAGCGAACCTGGTTCACGGTCGCCGCGTTCTCGATCGCGGTCGTCGGCATCGGCGTGCAGGTGTTCAGCCGGCTCTACCTCGGGTACCACTGGATCAGCGACACCACCGCGTCCATCGCCCTCTCCCTCGTCATCGTCGGCAGCATCATCGCCCTCGACACCGCGCGCACCGTCCGCGTGCCGGGCGAGGCCGTCACCGGCCCGGCCTCGCAGCCCCAGCGCGACGGTACCTGAGCTGCGCCGGCCCCGTACCAGCCCCCTCTGTCAGCCCCCGTGCCAGCCCCCTTGTCAGCCCCCTCACCCGATCGAACCGAGAGGCCCATCATGTCCACCAGAGCGACAGCCAACCGTGCCATGAAGAGCGCGGCGAACAGCAAGGGGCTCGAGATGCTCGCCCGGGTGGGGTTCGGTGCCAGCGCGCTCGTCCACATCCTGCTCGGCTACCTCGCCATCCGTGTCGCCTCGAACGGCGGGGGCGAGAGCGACCAGTCGGGGGCGATGGCCGAGATCACGAAGCTCCCGGGCGGAACCGTCCTCATCTGGGTGGTGACCATCGGCCTGTTCGCCCTGGCGCTCTGGCTCGTGGTGGAGGCGATCACGGGCATCGGCTCCGCCTCCGACAAGCGGTGGGTGCGCAGCCTCGTCCCTGCCGGCAAAGCGGTGGCCTACGCCGCGGTCGGGATCACCGCGCTCACCTTCGCGATGGGGCAGTCGACGAGCAACGCCGAGTCGACGCAGCAGACCAGCGCGAGCATCCTGCAGATGCCGGGCGGTCAGATCCTGCTCGGTGTCGTGGGCGTCGCCGTGGTCGGCATCGGCGGGTACTTCGTCTTCAAGGGCGTGACGAAGAAGTTCGAGGAAGACCTCACCATGCCCTCCGGCACCGTCGGCCGGGTCGTGCGCGTGATGGGTGTCGTCGGCTACGTGGCGAAGGGCATCGCCGTGGGCGTCATGGGAATCCTCTTCGTGGTGGCCGCGGTGAAGGTCGACCCGGAGAACGCCACGGGCCTCGACGGCGCGCTCAAGTCTCTCGTCGAACTGCCGTTCGGGGTCGTCATCCTGGTGGCGGTGGGCGTCGGTCTCATCGCCTACGGCCTCTACACCGTCGTGCGGGCACGATTCGCCCGCCTCTGAGCTACCGGCGTCGGTTACCAGCCCCGCGGTCACCAGCGCTCGCGGTGCCGCTCCTGGTCGACGACGGCCTCGCGGTCGGCGAGCCTGCGGAGGCCGGCGAGCGGCTGCGCCATGCGGTGGTTGCCCCGGATGCGCGGCTCCACCCGGTCGAGGAACGCCCAGTACCCGGCGGTGAACGGGCACGCGTTCTCGCCGAGACGCACTTTCGGGTCGAACGCGCATCCTGAGCAGTAGTCCGACATGCGGTCGATGTAGGCGCCACCGGCCGCGTAGGGTTTGGTGGCCACGACCCCGCCGTCGGCGTGCTGCGACATGCCGATGACGTTCGCGGGCATCACCCACGGTGTGCCGTCGACGAACATGTCGACGAACCAGTCGTTGAGGGCGACCGGGTCGTAGCCGTGCTGCAGCGCCCAGTTGCCGAGCACCATGAGGCGCTGGATGTGGTGCGCCCAGCCGTGCCGCCTCATGCCGTCGATCGTCTCGCGCAGGCAGTTCGACTCGACGAGCGACGGGTCGAGTTCGCGGAACGCCGGCGGGAGCGGCGTGTGGGCGCCGAGCGCGTTGGTGCCGGTGCGGTAGCCCTCGCCGAGGTACCAGTAGAGGTGCCAGACGTAGTCGCGCCAGCCGATGATCTGGCGGGTGAAGCCCTCGACGCCCGCGAGCGGGGCGCGGCCGGCGTGGAACTCGGCAACCGCGGCGTCGACGACCTCGAGCGGGTCGAGGAGGCCCAGGTTCATGGGTGCGCTGAGCAGTGAGTGCGCCATCGTCCAGTCGCCGCCGAGCATGGCGTCTTCGAAGGTGCCGAAGTCGCCGAGGCGCGACTCGAGGAAGTCGGCGAGGGCGTGCTCGGCCTCGGCGCGGGTGGCCGCGAAGCGCCGCGGGCCGTCGTCGCCGACGAGCTGCACGAGACCGTCGCGCTGCCAGCGGTCGAGGTCGGCGCGCACCTCGTCGTCGATGGCGTCTTCGGTGGGCCACCACGGGTCGGGGAGGCCGAGGCGGGCGGCGCCCTTGGGTGGCGGGTTGCGGTTGTCGGCGTCGTAGTTCCAGCGGCCGCCCTCGGGCTGGTCGCCGCGCATGAGGATGCCGGTGCGCTCGCGCACCGAGCGGTAGAAGTCTTCGAGCAGCAGTCGCTTGCCCCGGCCGGTCGCGTGGTCGGCCCAGGCGGCGAAGTCGGCCTCCGAGGTGACGAAGCCCCGGCTCGGCAGCACGTCGATGCCGCGACGGCGCACGAACCGCCTCGCCGCCCAGGAGGTGGGATCGATCACCTCGAGGTCGTCGCGGCCGTCGACCACCTCCGCATAGCGCTCCACCTGGTGGAACTCGGCTCGTTCGCCGAGCGCGGCAGCGCGGTGGCGGAGCGCCGAGAGGATGAGGTGTGCTTTCGCCCGGTGCATCGGCCGTCGCGCGAACACCGAGCGCGCTTCGACGAGGAGCACCCGACCGCCGTCGTCGAAGCCCGGCCCCAGCTGACCGGCGAACAGCCACCGCGTGCGGCTCACGGCCGCACCCCGAGGTGCTCGCCGTTGGCGGGGATGCCGTCGGGTTCGAGGGTGAACGGGAGGCCGAGGGCCGAGCGTGGGTCGGCGGTGTCCTGTCGCTGCAGGTGCAGGTGGGGCTCGGTCGAGTTGCCGCTGTTGCCGCACTCGGCGAGCTCGTCGCCCGTCGCGACTTCCGCCCCCACGGGCACCCGGATGCTGTGCCGACGCAGGTGGGCGAGAACGATGTGCGTGCCATCGGCCAGTCGCAGCACCAGATGGTTGCCCAGCATCCCGCGGAGGCCGCGGACCTCCCGCACCGCCGATTCGGCGAAGAACCAGAGGAGGGCGGGCCACGATGACCTGCTGCGATGGTCACGACAGCCGTCGACGGCGCGCACCACCACGGCCTCGGCGGGGGAGAGAACGGGCTCGCCGAAGGCGGGGAAGCGCGACGGCTCGAGGAATGAGCTGCCCGCCGACCCGAACTCCGGCTTCTCGATGCCTTCGGGTGCGTTCAGCAGATCGACGGCGTAGCTCTGCCCGTAGGCGTGGGTGCCGTGGCTCGGCACCGCGCTCGTCGGCGAGTTGAGTGCCCGCCATCGGCCCCTGACAGGCGATGCGAGCGCGAGGGTCGGGCCGCCGGCTGCCGGTGCCGCGACGGTCAGCAGCACCGTCACCACCGCGAGCCCCACCCCCACGGCCACCAGCGTGGCCCCGAGCCCTCCGGTCTCCGGCCCCACCGGCCCGACCATCCCGACCGCCACGAGCACGACCCCGAGCGCGATCGCCGCGAACCCCGCGTACTGCACCACAGGCCGCGCCCGTGCGAGTGCACGCGCCGCCCTCGAGACCTCGTCGCCGTGCGCCATCGCCACACCCCCTTCGCGACCGAGGCTACCCAGCCACCCCCGCATCCGCTCGTCATCCGCCCCATCGCCCTGGTCGCCCCGGTCGGCACGGGCGGTGCCGGTGGCGGTTGCTGTGGCGGTGCCGGTGCGGGAGGTGGTTGCTGTGGCGATGCCGGTGCGGGAGGTGGTTGCTGTGGTTGATGTCCGCCGACGGTGGGTGCTCGTCGTGCCGGGTGTGCCCCGCGGTGAGGGGAGCATCTGATGGTCGATGGTCGATGGTCGATGGTCGATGGTCGATGGTCGATGGTCGGTGGCGGTCGGCGGCTTTGGTGTGGCGGGGGGAGCGGCTGACGGTCGCCCCGGGTTCAGGCTGCTTCGTGCTGCTGGGGTGTGATTGTGCGTCGCCGCGTGGTGGGGATCGGTGTCTGCGTGATGTCGACCCACCTGGGCGGCACGATATGCGGAACCCCCTCGTTCATGACGAGTTTCCACGCCGATTTGTGCAGGTGTGTGTGGTGGAAGTGGCAGAGGAGGACGCCGTTGTCGATGTCGGTGCGGCCGGGTGGATGGTCGGGTGAGACCCATTCGTCGGCGTGGTGGGTTTCGCAGTAGGAGGGTGGTCGGTCGCAGTCGGGCCAGACGCATCCGCCGTCTCGGGCGGCGAGGGCCCGGTTCTGAGCTGCGGTGAAGAGTCGCTTCGTTTTGCCGTGGTGAAGGACTTCACCGCGGTCGCCGAACACGGTGGCGGCGAGGGGGGAGTGGCAGCGCAGCTGCGCGACGGTCGAAGCCGGGATGGGCTCATCGATGCCGTCAATCCACCCGACACCACGGCCGGCTTCGAGGTCGTCGAGGGTGATGTGGACGTTGACGGTGGTGGTGGCGCCGTTGATACGTGGCATGTCGGGGGAGCCGACGGCGCGGGCGAGCAGTTCGGTGATGGTGTCGGCGTTCTTCTGCACCTGCGTGCGCGTGTCCGCGGTCGCGAACTGCGCCACCGCCTCGTCTTCGCTGAGGAACCTCGGCCCGGTTCTGCATGGCTTGGATGCTTGCCAACCACACCCCGCCTTGTTCGGGCGTGAGGGCGAACTTCCCGCGGATCATGCCGTCGCGGGCTTGGGCGATCGTCAGCGACCGTTGCTGCTGATGCAGCTCGTCTCTGGGTTCGGCGCCGTCGGGATCGATTACTTCCCGGAGGTGGATGGCTAGTTTGGCAGTCTGGTCGGCACTCAGCCCTCGCGCGAGGGTCTCATCGACCAGGGTCTGCTCGGCACTGGCCACAAGGTCGGGCGCACACCCGCGCACGGTGAGGTCGCTGCAGTGCCTGACGATGATCGAAGCGGCCTCGACACCGAGGGTGCCCTCATCGATCGCCCGGTCGACTGCCGGGAATGGCGCCGGGCCTTCGCCCCCACCAAGCAGCATCGCCCCCCGCATGCGCCGCCCGAGTTCGAGCCGAGCCTTGCTCTCACGCGCCGACACCCCCGTCACGTGGGCGACGAGTTTGGCCGGGCTGGTGAAGTTCTGCGCCCTGCTCAACCCCTCATCCCCGAGCTCACTCCGCGACCGCACCCCGACTTCGCCGGCGACCCTCACCTGCCCCGCCGACACCACCCGCCCCACAGCTTCGACAGCGGCCATCACCTCAAGCACCTCATCGTCAGAGAACCCCGACAGCCGCCCCCCGACCTCACCCATGACAGCACGAAGATCGTCTGCGATCTCCCTGAGCCGTGAACTGATTCCCATGCTGAGATTCTATCAGAATCCCCTGATGAATGCTCGTTTATCCCGCATCCGGACCGCACCTCTGAGGGCAAGCGCAAAGCGCGCGGCAGCCCCACCCATTTCCCCAACACAACCCCGACACGCCGCCACCGCCGACCACCAGCCACGTAGACTTGATTCCCAAGCCGCGACAGCCCGGAGAATCAGTGCCCTCGAACGACTCCTTCGTACACCTGCACGTCCACAGCGAGTACTCGATGCTCGACGGCGCGGCGAGGGTGAAGCCCCTCATCGAGGCGGCCAAGGAGCAGGGCATGCCCGCGGTCGCCGTCACCGACCACGGCAACGTCTTCGGCGCCTTCGACTTCTGGCGCACCGCCACCGAGGCAGGTATCAAGCCCATCATCGGCACCGAGGCCTACCTCACACCCGGCACCCACCGCAGCGACAAGACCCGCGTGCGCTGGGGCAACGGCGGGGGAGATGACGTCTCGGGCGCCGGTGCCTACACGCACATGACCCTGCTCTCCGAGACCACGGAAGGGATGCACAACCTCTTCCGCCTGAGCTCGAAGGCGTCGATCGAGGGTCAGTACTTCAAGCCCCGCATGGACAGGGAGCTCCTCAGCCAATACGGCAAGGGCCTCATCGCCACCACGGGGTGCCCGTCGGGTGAGATCCAGACCCGTCTCCGCCTCGGCCAATACGACGAGGCGTTGAAGGCGGCGAGCGACTTCCGCGACATCTTCGGGGCCGAGAACTTCTTCTGCGAGATCATGGACCACGGTCTCGAGATCGAGCGCCGCATCATGGGCGATCTCATCCGTCTCGCCAAGCAGCTCGACCTGCGGCTCGTCGCCACCAACGACCTGCACTACACGCACGCCCACGACGCCACCAGCCACGCGGCGCTGCTCTGCGTGCAGTCGGGGTCGACGCTCTCCGACCCGAACCGCTTCAAGTTCGACGCCGACGAGTTCTACCTGAAGAGCGCCCAGGAGATGCGGCAGCTGTTCCGCGACTACCCCGACGCCTGCGACAACACCCTGCTCATCGCCGAGCGGTGCAACGTCGAGTTCGACACCAAGGCGAACTACATGCCCCGTTATCCGGTGCCCGAGGGGGAGACCGAGGCGACCTGGTTCGAGAAGGAGGTTGAGGAGGGGCTGAAGCTCCGCTACCCGAACGGCATCTCGCAGGAGGTGCGCGAGCGCGCCGACTACGAGGTGGGCGTGATCAAGAGCATGGGGTTCCCTGGCTACTTCCTCGTCGTCGCCGACTTCATCAACTGGTCCAAGCGCAACGGCATCCGGGTGGGGCCGGGCCGTGGCTCCGGCGCCGGTTCGATGGCCGCCTACGCCATGCGCATCACCGATCTCGACCCGCTGGTGCACGGCCTCATCTTCGAGCGGTTCCTCAACCCCGACCGCGTCTCCATGCCCGACTTCGACGTCGACTTCGACGACCGGCGCCGCGGCGAGGTCATCAAGTACGTCACCGAGAAGTACGGCGACGAGCGCGTCGCCCAGATCGTCACCTACGGCACCATCAAGGCCAAGCAGGCCCTGAAAGACTCCGGGCGCGTGCTCGGCTTCCCGTTCAGCATGGGTGAGAAGCTCACCAAGGCGATGCCCCCGCCCATCATGGGTAAAGACATCCCCTTGAGCGGCATCTTCGACAAGAACCACCCGCGCTACAAGGAGGCCGTCGACATCCGCACGGTCATCGAGACCGACCCCGAGGCGCGCACGGTGTTCGACACCGCGCTCGGCATCGAGAACCTCAAGCGTCAATGGGGCGTGCACGCGGCCGGCGTCATCATGTCGAGCGACCCGCTCATCGACATCATCCCCATCATGAAGCGGGAGCAGGACGGCCAGATCGTCACCCAGTTCGACTACCCCGCTGCGGAGTCGCTCGGCCTCATCAAGATGGACTTCCTGGGGCTCAGAAACCTCACCATCATCGACGACGCGCTCGACAACATCCGCGCCAACCGTGGCGAAGACCTCGTGCTCGAAGACCTCGACCTCGACGACGCAGCCTCCTACGAGCTGCTCGCCCGCGGCGACACCCTCGGCGTCTTCCAGCTCGACGGCGGCCCCATGCGGGGGCTGCTGCGACTGATGAAGCCCGACAACTTCGAAGACATCTCTGCAGTGCTCGCGCTCTACCGGCCGGGCCCCATGGGCGCCGACTCGCACACCAACTACGCGCTGCGCAAGAACAAGGTCCAGCCCATCACGCCGATCCACCCCGAGCTGGCCGAGCCGCTCGAAGACGTGCTCGGCGGCACCTACGGCCTCATCGTCTACCAGGAGCAGGTGATGTCGATCGCGCAGAAGCTCGCCGGCTTCACGCTCGCCCAGGCCGACCTGCTTCGCCGCGCGATGGGCAAGAAGAAGAAGTCGGAGCTCGACAAGCAGTACGAGGGTTTCTCGGCAGGCATGCACGCCAACGGCTATTCCGAGGCCGCGGTGAAGACGCTGTGGGACATCCTGCTCCCGTTCTCCGACTACGCCTTCAACAAGGCGCACTCCGCCGCCTACGGTGTCATCTCCTACTGGACCGCCTACCTCAAGGCGCACTACCCGGCCGAGTACATGGCCGCGCTCCTCACGAGCGTCGGCGACTCCAAAGACAAGATGGCGATGTACCTGAACGAGTGCCGCCGCATGGGCATCAAGGTGCTCCCACCCGACGTGAACTCGTCGATCGGCTTCTTCACCGCCGTCGGCCCCGATATCCGCTTCGGCCTCGGGGCAGTGCGCAACGTCGGGATGAACGTGGTCGAGCTCATCCGCGGCGCCCGTGAAGAGAAGGGGGCATTCACCTCCTTCGGCGACTTCCTGAAGAAGATCCCGCTCGGCGCCACCAACAAGCGCACCATCGAGTCGCTCATCAAGGCGGGTGCCTTCGACTCCCTGGGCGCCACCCGGCGCGCCCTCATGGAGGTGCACGAGGCGATGATCGACAACGCCGTGTCGGAGAAGCGCAACGAGGCCAACGGACAGGTCGGCTTCGACTTCGACTCGTTGTGGGATGCGCCCGAGGAGGTCCACGACATCCCGGCGCGACCCGAGTGGGCAAAGCGGGACAAGCTCGCCTTCGAACGCGACATGCTGGGGTTGTACGTCTCCGATCATCCGCTCGCCGGCCTCGAGGTGGAGCTCGCGAAGCACGCCTCGACGACGATCCTCGACCTGCTCTCGAGCGAGCACGTGAGCGACGGCGACCAGGTGACCATCGCGGGGCTCATCACCTCGGTGCAGCACCGAACGGCGAAGAACTCGGGCAACCAGTACGGCATGATCACCGTCGAGGACTTCGCCGGCGAGATCACCGCCATGTTCATGGGCAAGACCTACCAGGAGTTCGGGCCGGCTCTCACGAACGACTCCATCGTCGTGGTGCGCGGTCGCGTGTCGTTGCGCGACGACGGCATGAACCTGCACGCCTTCAGTCTCTTCCAGCCCGCGCTCGGCACAGCCGGCTCATCGGGGCCGCTGCACATCTCGCTCGCCGAGTTCAAGGCCACCACCGACACGGTGCAGGCGCTCAACGACGTGCTCATCAGGCACTCCGGCGACACCGAGGTTCGGTTGAAGCTCATCAAGAACGACAACGTGCGCGTGTTCGAAGTGCCCTACCCGGTGTCGGTCACCGCCGACCTGTTCGGCGAGCTGAAGTCGCTGCTCGGCCCGAACTGCCTGGCCTGAGGGAGGCCGACGTCGTGCAGTCGATGGAGCCGATGCCCGGCAACCCCTGGCCGCACGAAATGGTGCTCTCGATCGACGACAGCCCGCACGGGCTGCACGAGCTGCTGTGGGTGCGCGAGGCGTGGGGTCTCGAGGTGGAGGGCGACGATCTGCCTCCGCTCCTCGCGCACGGGCCCGCGCCGCTGGCCGTCGAGGGCTCGGCAGCCCCGAGGGAATGGGCGGAGGCGTGGCCGGCGCTCTGGCACGCCGCCGTCGATCGCCTCGCCCACGTGGTGGGCCCCGGCCAGGCCGAGCGGATGCGCCGTGCCGCCGACGCGGCAGCCGACGAGTCGGTCGGCTTCGACGACCTGCTCGCCCTCATCGACGGCCCGAACTGGCGGGAGAGCTTCGGCGACGAGGCGTTCCGCACCCCCGAAGCCGGCGCGTCGTGGGAGGCGTGGCAGCACGCGCACCGGCAGACCGTGAACCTGCGGCGACCGCTGACCTACCACGAGACGCCCGAATGGGTGGCTCTCCCCGCCCTCGTGCCGGCCTGGCAGGCGGGTCTCGAGAAGATCGTGCTCATCCCGTGCCGCGGCGATTTCACCCGGCGACTCGGCGCGGCAGCGCTCCTCGTCACAGAACCGACCCGCCACGATCCGCTGCGGTACGCCCGAGCGCTGCGCAGCTTCGCCGGCTAACGCGGCTGCAGGGGGCGGAGCCGTTCGGGCGAGACCGGGAACGGGACGGTGTAGTACACCTGGGTGGCGTTGACGTCGCCCCAGTCCTCCTGCTTCACCCGCACACTCCGGGGAGTGACCTCGACGATCCGCACCCGCAGCCAGTGCCCGCCCTCCAGCAGCAGCTCGTAGGCGTCGGCGAGGTAGCCGAGACCCTTCTCGTCGAGCGTGGCCTCCGCTTCGAACCAGTCGACGGCGTCGGTCACCGGCCGGCCCAGTAGGTCGACGGCGACGAATCCCTCGCCGTCGGGGCGCATCCAGCCGACGAGTTCGCGGTCGAGGCCGCGGCGGTGCTCGATCCAGTCGGCGGTCGGGATGCTCATGCCCACATCGTAGAGCGCCGTGAGCTCGAAAAATGTTTAGGCGACTTTATGGCTAGACAATCTAGAGTCGTGAGTGTGTCTCCCTCGTGACGTCGGAGGCGAACCACCCGACAGCAAAGGCGAGCCCATGGGCATTCAGACCTCCCTCGACGGCGTGCGCGACGCCGACCGCATCGTCGAGGCCATGCGACTCGCCGACGAGCTCGCCTTCGAAGCCAGCCGGGAGCCCGGCCTCCGCACCCTCCGCATCCTCTCCGGCGCGCTGGAGGGCGACGACGACGTCACCGCCATCGCTGCCGTCCACGCATTCGGCCAGATCCACGACGACGACGCCGACCGTGTCCTCACGACACTGCTCTCGGAGGAGCGTGCCTTCCTCCGCGAGCACGCCGCTTGGGTGCTCGGGGCCCACCTCCCGCATTTCGACGTGGTCGGGCGGCTCATCGGCTTGGTGCTCGACGGCGGCTTCGGCGGAATGATCGCCCAGCGCACCCTCGAGCAGTGGGCGCAGACGGCGCCTGAGCATGTGGCCATCGGCCTCGAGGGCGCTCTGCTCGGCGTCGACGACCCGGATGCGCGTTACCGCCTGGTGGAGACCCTCGGTCTCGTGCGCGGCGCCGGGCCCTCACGCCGACTCCACGCGGCGGCCGGTGACGAGGGCGAGCACCTTCTCGTGCGAAGCGCTGCCGTCGCCGCGCTCGGCCAGCGGCGCGGCGACAGCGCCGCGGCCGAGAAGCTCGACGAGCTCGCCCGCATCGACGGCCCGCTTCGAGACATCGCCCGACTGGGGCTCATCGACCTCGCGGGCGGGAGCGTCGGTCGAAGCGCCGGGGGCGACGGGCTCACCGTGGCTCAGCTCTTCCTGCACGCCGACATCGACGCCGGCCTCACGGCCGCGGGCAGTGGTGACAACGGAGGCGTCGCCACTCTGCTGGTACGCCTCGGCGACGCGCTGGTGCGCGACGGCCGCCGTGCCGAAGGCGCAGGTGCCGAGGTCGGTGCGGCAGGAGCATCCGTCGACGTGAAGCGGGTCGTCACCCTGTCGCGCGGCTCGATCGGCGACGCCATCGACAGCGTCGTCGACGTGGCGGGCCGGCCGGCCGGACACCTCTACGGTCGCATCCCGCTGCTCACCCCGCCCGTCAGCAGTGCCGCGGCCTGGCCGCAGCGGGTGGCGGCCCGGCGGGGCATCCGTCGAGTGCTGCGCGCCGCGGGCAGCGTCGACGTGCTGCATCTGCGCATGGCCGAAGTGGGGAGCCTCGCCGCCAGCGACGTCGCGCGTGAGCTCGACATCCCTGTGGTGTTCACGGTGGCCCCCGACCCGCACGCCGTCATCCAGTCGATGGACTCGGCGGGCACCCTCACCCGCCAGAACTTCGGCGCCGCCGACGAGCGCGAGCACTTCTGGTTCCGTGCCCGCCTGGTGCAGCGCCTCGCCTCGAACGCCCACCACACCGTGCTGTTCCCACGCCCTCAGCTGCGCCGCGACATGCGAGCCCTCGTCGGTATCGACATCGACTCGCACCCCGAACGGCACACGGTTGTTCCCGAGGGCATCGACCTCGACGTCGTCGACGCCGCTCTCGCCGATGCTTCGGCGCACGCCGAAGGCGCTGTGCCCGGAGCGGAACTCCAGGCCTTGCGTCAGCTGGTCGGCGCCCTGCCCGAGCACCGGCGCGGGCTTCCGCTCGTCGTGAGCGTGGGCCGGTTCCACCAGGTGAAGGGCATGGCGGCCATCGTCGCCGCCTGGCAGAACAGCAGTGCCGCCGAGCGCGCGAACCTGCTGCTCGTCGGGGGAGACCTGCGGAACCCGTCGGCAGCCGAACAGCAGCAGCTCGACGCCATCGAGGCCGTCGTGCCCGAGGGTCTGCGGGCCGAGCGGGGGCTCATCCTCTCCGGCCACCAGCCGAACGACACGGCGGCGCGCTGGATGGCGGCGGCCCGTACCGGTCTGCCGGGGCTCACCGCGCCGAACGGCGTGTACGTCTGCGGCAGCCTCAAGGAGGAGTTCGGCATCGCCCTGCTCGAGGCGATGGCGACCGGCCTGTTCGTGGTGGCGCCGGACGGCGGCGGCCCGGCCACCTACGTGGAGCACGGCCGCACCGGCCTGCTCACGCAGACCTGGGACGGCGCGGCACTCACCGCGGCGATCGAGTCGGCGCTCGACAGCGCCGAGGCGCCGGCCGCTGACGGCGCCGCCACGGTCGCGCGCGCGGCCCGCGCGCGCGAGGTCGTGGAGGCGAGTTTCACCATCCAGGCGATGGCACGCTCGCTCGAGTCGGTCTACGCGGGGGTGCACCGCGAGAGCGCCGCCACCGATCGTGCGGTCACCGCATGAGCGTGCTGGTCATCAGCCCCGACTACGCCTCCCACCTGCTCCCGCTGGTCACTCTCGCCGGTGCCTGGCTGGAGCGGGGCGAAGAGGTCGTGGTGGCGACGGGGGAGTCGACGGAGTCCATCGTCGCGAAGGCCGGTGCCCGGCGCGCGCACCTGCAACTCGGGCGCGGCTCGAACCCCGGTGTCATCAGGGCCGAGGAGCAGCCGCGCGACGAGGGAGCCTCGCTGCGCGGCTTCTTCGAGGCCACCCGCCGCGGCATGATCCCGACCCTTCGCTACCAGGCCGAGCAGCGGCTCACCGACCTCATGTGGCAGCCGGTGCAGAAGGCGCGGGAGACCGTCGCCGTCGTCGACGCAGTGAGGCCGGACACCATCCTGGTCGACCACCTCGCCTTCAGTGCCCGGCTCGGTCTGCAGGCTGCGCGCATCCCGTACACCGACGTGGTGCTCGGGCACCCCTCCGCGCTGCCGGTGGGAGACGAGCTCTACGGGCTGCCGACCGCCTGGCCCGCCTGCTTCACCCCGCCTGCCGAGGAGGTCGAGCGCCTGCGCGAGCTGTGCCTCCGGGTGAGCGAGTCGTTCACCCTGGAGTGGAACACAGCGCTCGCCGAGCTCGACCCGCTCGCCACCCCGTCGCCCTCGGCGTTCTCCGAGACGGGGGAGTCGCTGCTGTTCAACTACCCGGCGGCCCTCGCCGACCCCGCCCGGGCGGTGTTCCTGCCGCCCCACCGCTACCTGGGTTCGACGCCGCGCGACGACAGCGGCGACGCCGAGGTGGAGAGCTGGATCGCCGCCTCCGACGAGCCCTTCGTCTACGTGAGCTTCGGCAGCTTCCTCTCAGTGCGCGACGACGTGCTCGCGCAGGTCGCCGAGGCCCTGCGCGAGACCGGCCTGCGAGCCGCGATCGCGACGGGCTCGGGCGACCCCTCTCGACTCGGCGCGGTGCCCTCCGGATGGCTGGTGCGCGAGTTCCTGCCTCAGGTCACGCTGCTGAAGTCGGCGGCAGCGGCGGTCACCCACGGGGGCAACAACAGCGTCACCGAGGCAGCGACCTTCGGCGTACCCCTCGTGGTGCTGCCGTTCTCCACCGACCAGTTCGCGGGTGCCGCCGCCCTCGAGCGCGAGGGGGTGGGCATCGCGCTCGACCCGAACACCGCGACGGTGCCCGAGCTCGCCCAGGCGCTTCGCGCGGTGACCGGCGGCCCGTCGGCGACGGGCTGGCACGGCCGGGAACGGATGCGCGCCATCGCGGCAGAGCTCGCCGCCGCCCCGGGGCCGGAGTTGGCCTACCGCGTGGGCTCGCCGATCTCGTAGCGTTCGAAACCGCACACGTCGCGACATCCGGCTCTGTAGAGGGCTCGGACGCCGTGACGTTTGCGTTTTCGAACGCGACGGCGGCCGGCATCCCGCCGCGCGTCAATGTTGCTCGACGCGCATCCGCTCGTCGAGCCAGTCGAGCATGCGCTGGGCGGTGAGGGTGCGGGCGAGCGGCTGGCAGTGCCCCGACGCGCCCTCCGCCGCGGTGAAGTGCACGAGGGTCGACACCTCGGGCGTGAGGGCGGCGAGCTGTTCCGATTGGCCGGGCCAGAACTGCTCGCCCTCGGGGTCGGTGATGAGCAGGGGCGTGGTGATGCGCGAGGCCACGTCGACGATGCTGTAGCCCCGAACCGCCTCGATGGTCTCGGCGTAGGCGCCGGGTTCCGTGCCGTAGGGGCGCGCCCGGAACTGCCACGTGCGAGCCGTGCCGGGGCTGAGCTTCAGCCCCAACGCCATCTCCTTGTCGAACTTCGCGCTCTCGCCGCGGTCGAGCAGCTTGAGCAGGGAGGCGGGGAGGTGGGAGGCCCAGGAGGTGGAGACGTCGACGACCCCGGGGTCGGCGATGGCTGCGGCGAACCGGTGCTCGAAGGCCAGCGCCCTGGGCACCCAGTAGCCGCCCTGGCTGATGCCGTAGAGCGCGACACGTGAGGGATCGACTCCTTGCTGCTGCGACACGAAGTCGTACACGGGGGTGAGCACGTTCTCCCAGTCGGGCCGGAAGGGAACGTTCCGGTCGAACAGCTGCGATTGCTGGCCCGGGCCGTCGAAGACGAGCACCGAGTAGCCGCGCCGGAGAGCCGGTGACACGCAACTCGCCCACAGCGAGGCGAGCGAGCCGTCGCTGCCGTTCACCGCCACGAGCGTCGCCCCGCTCGGTGCCGGCGATCGGAACAGGAACCCGGGGAGGGTCTCGGTCTCGTAGGGGATCTCGACGCGCTCGACGAGCTCGGGCGCGTTGTCGACGAAGGAGTTCCAGGTCTCGCGCTGCCGGGAGAAGGTGGGCCCCAGCCTGCTCGAGTCAGGCAGCGAGCTCACCGCGTTCACGGCGACGGCGTAGTAGTGCGACGCCCTGAGATAGGAGTCGGCGGCGCTCACCCGGTGCCCGGCTGCGGCAGCCTCGTCGGCGATCGCCGACACCCGGTCGCCGAGCGACGCCCAGGCCACGAACCAGCCCTCATGGTCGCCCTTGCGGATGCCCGCCGTCGCGGCCAGCACCTCTCCCGGCTCCGAGGCCCCCGCCACGGCGCCGCCCAGAACGGTGCGGATCTCGAAGTCCCAGTCCTCGTTCGGTGAGAAGGGCGCCATCGCGTGGGCGCCATGCGCCTTCTTCGCTGTCGAGTCGTTCATGGCCTGTCCTCTCGCCGGTACATCGGGCTCCAGTGTGCCCGACGGGCGGCACGCGCCACCAGGGTTCCGACGCGACTCCTGCACAGCTCCGGCTCGGTGGGTACTTACTCACGGATGCGCGCCGGCAGTCCGCCCGCCTGGTCCGTGCTCGGTAGGCTGGTACGGCCATGATCCAGACCATCGACCTCCGCGGCCAGACCCCTTCCCGAGCCGAGCTCGCCACCCTCGTGCCCCGGGCCGCCACCGACGTCTCGGTCGCCGCCGCCGCGGCAGCCGAGCTCGTGGAGGCGGTGCGCACGCGTGGCCTCGAGGCACTGCGCGAGCAGGCCGAGCGCTTCGACCGGGCCGTGCCCGAGCACGTGCGCGTGCCGCAGGCCGAGGTCGACGCGGCGGTCGAGGCGCTCGACCCCGCCGTGCGCGCGGCGCTCGAGGAGACCATCGCGCGGGTGCGCCGCGCCACAGCCGCACAGATCCCGGATGCGCGGGTCACCACCCTCGACGACGGAGCCGTCGTCGAGCAGCGCTGGCACCCGGTGGAGCGTGTCGGGCTCTACGTGCCCGGCGGGAAGGCCGTCTACCCGTCGAGCGTCGTCATGAACGCCGTGCCGGCGCAGCTGGCCGGCGTCGGATCGATCGCGCTCGTGTCGCCCCCGCAGAGCGACTTCGGCGGGTCGGTGCACCCCACCATCCTCGCCGCCGCAGGCCTGCTGGGCCTCACCGAGGTGTACGCCATGGGCGGCGCCGGCGCCGTCGGCGCCCTCGCGTACGGGGTCGCCGAGCTCGGGCTGGAGCCCGTCGAGGTCATCACCGGGCCCGGCAACGTGTTCGTCGCCGCCGCCAAGCGCATCGTGCGCGGCGTCGTCGGCATCGACTCCGAGGCCGGCCCCACCGAGATCCTCGTCATCGCCGACGACAGCGCCGACGCAGGCTTCGTCGCCGCCGACCTGGTGAGCCAGGCCGAGCACGACGAACTCGCCGCAGCGGTGCTGGTGACCGACTCGCCGGCCCTGGCCGAACGGGTCACGGGCATCCTCGCCGAGGCCGCGGCATCGACCCGCCATGCCGAGCGGGTGGCGATCGCGCTCGACGGTCCGCAGTCGGCGATCGTGCTCGTCGACTCGCTCGAGGCCGCCGCCGCGGTGAGCAACGTGTACGGCCCCGAGCACCTCGAGCTGCAGACCGCCGACACCGACGCGACGCTCGCGCTCATCCACAACGCCGGCGCGGTGTTCGTCGGCGGCTATTCGCCGGTGAGCCTCGGCGACTACCTCGCCGGTTCCAACCACGTGCTGCCCACCGGCGGCCAGTCGCGCTTCTCGTCGGGGCTCGGCGCGTACACCTTCCTGCGGCCGCAGCAGATCATCCGCTACGACGAGCGTGCCCTCCGCGCGGTCGCCGACCGCATCGTCGCCCTCGCCGACGCCGAGAACCTCCCTGCCCACGGCGAGGCCGTGACCGCCCGCTTCCGCGACAGCACCAGCTGACCGAAGGTGCACGGGGGGAGCGGCCGCGGGGGCGGCAGGATGACGGCGGCATCGCTCGCGGGAGCGGCAGCGGCGTTCGCGCTGGTGCTCGCGGGAACGATCGCTCCGGTCGCCGCTGCGGCCGTCGGCACTGCGGGTGTCGCCGGAGCCACTGGGGTGGTCGGTGGAGCTGCTGGCACTGCGGGTGTGGCCGGAGCTTCCGGGGTGGTCGGTAGGGTCGTGGGCACCGGGGGTGTGGCCGGAGCTTCCGAGGTGGTCGGTGGGGCTGTCGGCATCGGGGGTGTGGCTGGAGCTTCCGTGGTGGTCGGTGGGGTCGTCGGCACCGGGGGTGTGGCTGGAGCTTCCGAGGTGGTCGGTGGGGTCGTCGTCACCAGAGGTGTGGCCGGAGCTTCCGTGGTGGTCGGTGGGGTCGTCGGCCCCAGGGGTGTGGCCGGAGCCGCAGGGGTTGCCAGGGCTACGGTGACGGCGGGAGCGCGGGCCGTGGTGGCCGACCCGGAGGGTGGAGCATCCGGCAGGGTCGAGCTCGCACTCGACATGCCGGACGGCGCCGCCTCGGCGTGGATTGAGCTCGAGCAAGCCGGTCTCGGGCCGGGGGCGGTCGACCTCGCCTGGCGCACCCCGGGTGGTCCCTGGACGCGCCTTGACTCCGTGCCCACCACGTTCGGCACACACGCGCAGGCGCGGTTCACCTCCGGGCCCAGCGACGCCAGCGGGCCCAGCGACGCCAGCGGGCCCGGCGGCTCCGGCGCCGAGGCCGTCGGCACGATCGAGCTGCGCGTCGCCCTCGTCGACACGACCGCCGCGCTCGACCCCGATCTCGCCGTCACGGTCTTCGCTGCCGACGGCACGGTGCTCGCGGCGAGCGACCAGCGGCTCCACCTCGGCTCCGATGGCTCCGAGATCCCGCCGACCGCCACGCCCACGCCCACGGCCACGTCCACGCCCACCGCGACGGCGACACCCGACCCCGGCCAGACGCCCGGCCCCGGAGAAGCGGCAGCGCCCGGTGGCGGGGAGTCGAGCGCCGCCGGTGCGGCTCCCGGCATGCTGGGCGTAACGGGCCAGGAGCTCGTGCCCGGGCTGCTGCTCGGCATCGCCGCCGCAGCCGCGATCGGCGCCGGCGCCGTCGCCGTCGCCCGACGCCGCCGTCTCAACGAGATGCCGGCCCGTGCATCCGCTTCCCCCGACGGTGCCGAGTCGGAGCCGCGCGGGGGAGCGCGATGAGCCGCCGGTCGATTGCCGCCCTCGTCAGCGCGGTGATCGCCGTGTCCGGTGTGTTCTCCTCGGCGGGAGCCCCCGCCGTCGCCACGCCGAGGGACTCGACGTCGGGCGCGGCTCTGGCGCCACTCACCTCGGTGGCGGGCGCCCTGCCCCTCGTCGTTCCCGAAGCGCTCGTCCCTGTCGTCGACTCCGAGGTGGGGCTCGGCGAACCGCTGGGCACCGATCCGGGCGACACCGTCGACCTGCGGCTCGGCATCACCCTTGCGAGCGAACCGGCGCCCGACTCCGCGCTGGTGCGCATCAGCGCACTGAGCGCCCCTGCCGACCTCACGGTCTACGCGGGGAACGACGACGTAGCGGGAGCGGCGCCGGTGCTCGCCGTCGCCGCCGGACGCTCCGCGTCGACCGCCGCATTGCTTCCCGTGGTCGACGGCGCCGTCGCCGTCTGGTCGAGCGCGCCGGTCGCGGTGCGCCTCGAGGTGCTCGCCGCCTTCGCCGCGCCCGAGCGGTCGGCGCCCGGCCGTACGGTGGCGCTCGCGCATCCGGTCACCCGCGCCGACACCTCCGCGGGGCTCGCGGGCTCGTCGTTCGGTCAGGAGCCGATCGAGATCGGTCTGGTCGGCGTCGGCGGCGTGCCGAGCGACGACGTACGAGCCGTCCACGCCACCGCCACCGTGGTGGCCTCGGAGGCCACGACGCTCGAGCTCGACGGCCAGAGCATCCCGGTCGGCGCCGGAACCTCGGTGGTCACGACGATCGTCACCCCCGACGCCGACGGGGGCACCCGCGCCCGGCTCGCGGCAGGAAGCGGCTCGCTGCGGCTCGACGTGCGCGGCTGGGTCTCCGACGCCGCCGACGACCTCACCCGCGCCAACGCGCCCGGCGGGTACGTGCCTGCGGGGCGCACCACGCCGATCGACCTCACCCTCATCGAGGCCGCAGGGTCGGGCGGCGGTGCGAGCAGCGGGAGCGGCGACAGAGGGGGCGGCGGCGGCGCGAGCGGCACGGTCGCCGCGGGCACCCTCGACGACGCCCGCTACTCGATCGCCCTCGTCTCCTCGACGGCCGCGGGGGAGACCACCACCCTGAACCTCGGCACCCCCACTGCGGGCCGGGCCAGAGGCATCGTGGTCGACGCGATCGGCGGTGCCGGCCCGCAGCTGGTGGTCACTCCCGTCACCGACGGTCTCAGCGGTATCGAGCTGCGTCGCGGTGCAGCCACCGCGCGCGTGCTTCCGCTCGGTGACCTCCTCGGCGACGCGGTGACGGATGCGCAGACCGCGCCGCCTGCCATCACCCTCGATTCGCACGACGACGGCGACGCGGTCGACCTCGGCGTGAACGGATCGGTCGAGCTCTCCGGCGTCGTCGACACACCAGGGGCGGGAGTCGACCGCGTCGAGATCTCCGGACCGGAGGGAGTCATCGGCACGGCCGACCTCACCGTCGACGACGAGGAGCGCCTGAACTGGACGTACCGGGTATCGGCGCCGCGCGACGGCGACCACCGCTACGCCGCGACCGTCTACGACCGGGCCGGCGGGTCGGCCTCAGCCGACGTGCAGCTCGCCGTCGAGGCCATCGACGCCGACGACATCGTCATCGCCCCCGACGTCGCCGTCGCCTCCGGCGCCGAGCCTTCGGCGCTCGGGCGCACCTGGGCGACGACCGCCGCGTCCGCCCCCGTCCCCGCGGCCGCCTCCGCCTTCTCCGCCGCGGGCGACTCGGATGCTGCGCAGACCGACGAGGCACCCGCCGTCAGCGAGGTGGCCGCCGACGAGATCTGGTTCGACACCGACCCCGGCGTCGCCCCCGGCGACATCGTCGTCTCGGGCCGATCCGACGCGGCGCCCGAGGGCGTCTTCGTGCAGGTCGCCGCCGTCGACCGGGTCGACGAGCGGTGGCGTGTGCGCACCGTTCCGGCGAAGCTCGACGAGGTCTTCCTGCAGGTCGACACGAGCGTCGCGGTTCAGCCCGACGACGCCTCCGCGGTCGCCGTCGACGACACCCCCGCCCCCGACGCAGACTCCACTCCGGTCGACGAGGTCGTCGACGCCGGGTTCCCGGCCGCCGACGTGGCCTCCGGCGATGCCGTCGACCTCGCCGACTTCGCGGAGACCCCCGAGGCGCCCCTGACGCATCCGGCGTTCGATGCCCCCGGGGTCGAGAACCCCGACGACTTCGGCATCGTCCCGAAGCCCGTACCGGGCGAGGCCGCCCCCGGCGCCCCCGCCGCCGCCCGGTCGACCACCGACGGGATGGACGCCCTCGCCGACCCAGACGACGTGGGCCCCAGCGACTTCGGGCTCTCCTTCCGCTCCAGCGCCAACCTCAAGCTCTCCTACGACAAGGAGACGAAGTCGCCGCGCCTCAGCGACCTCACCGCCGCCGCCGAGAACCCGACGGCGCTGCTCGAGAACCAGTTCCGCGAGATGACGCGCACCAACGAGGCCGGTCTCGTGCTCTCGACCACCGCGCAGCTCGGCTTCGAGCTCACCTTCACCCTCCGCACCCACGTCTCGGTGTCGTGGTTCGTGGTGAAGGTGATCACCGACGAGCTCACGATGAAGATCGAGACCAAGGTGAAGGCCACCGCGAGCGCCATGGTCTTCCTCTCCTCGACGCTCGAGCACGCCATCAAGAACAAGATCGCCGGCTTCACGCTGCCCACGTTCACGGTTCCCGTCGGCCCGGTGCCCGTCATCATCACGAACTCCGTCGATGTGGCCGTGAAGATGACGATGAAGTGGCAGGCTGCGGTGACGCTGCCGTCGATCGGCATGACCCGCATCGACGTCTCGGGCTTCACCTACTCCAGCGAGGCCGGCAGTCGTTCGCTGTCGAAGCCCCCGTCGATCACGAACGCGCCGTTCCTGCCGCAACGGCTGGCCGACGTGGAGTTCAAGCTCTCGGGCGACTTCTCGGTGGGCCCGGAGGTCGCGGTGACCTCCAAGATCTACGGACTGGCCGGCCCCGAGTTCGCCCTCTCCGGCCTCGTCGCCCTCGGCGCGTCGCTCAGCAACTCCGGCTCGAAGGTGGGGGTCGACGTCTCCTTCGGCGTCGTGCTCTCCTTCGGCGGCCGGGTGCAGGTGAAGGTCTTCTCCTGGCAGCTCGTCGACTTCGAGCTGTTCACGCTCACCGCCAAGTTCCCGCTGTTCGTCAAGCACTGGGACCTCGTCGACCTCGACCCGCCCCCACCCACCCCGACGCCCTCCCCACCGTTATCCTGAGCCCATGCCCGGGCCCGCAACCACCCCCTCCGACGCCGATGTCACCGCGTTCCTCGACGCCGTCCCCGATGCCCGGCGGCGCGCCGAAGCGCACGAGCTCCGCACGCTCATCGAGACCGTCACCGGCCTGAGTGCCCGCCTCTGGGGCCCCTCGATCGTCGGGTTCGGAGAGGCGAGCTACACGAACAGCAGCGGCACCCATGAGTGGTTCCGCGTCGGCTTCGCGCCCCGTAAGGCGGCGCTCACGCTGTACGGTGTGCACGACGAGAAGGCCGGTGCCGATCCTCGGCTCGAGGCGCTCGGGCCGCACTCGACGGGCGCCGGATGCCTGTACCTCAAGCGACTCGACGCCGTCGACCGAGAGGTGCTGGCGAGCCTCATCCGATCGGCCGCGGCAGGGTAGCCTGGAGAGGCCATGTTCTGCCCATACTGCCGTTACCCCGACTCCCGCGTCGTCGACTCGCGCACCACCGACGACGGCCTGGCCATCCGTCGCCGCCGTCAGTGCCCCGACTGCGGCCGACGGTTCAGCACCACCGAGACCGCCTCGCTCAGCGTCATCAAGCGCTCCGGGGTGGTCGAGGTGTTCAGCCGCGAGAAGATCGTCAGCGGTGTGCGCAAGGCCTGCCAGGGCCGCCCGGTGACCGACAGCGACCTCGCCGTGCTCGCGCAGCGCGTCGAGGAGACCGTGCGCCTGTCCGGCGCCGCCCAGATCGAGGCGAACGACATCGGCCTGGCCATCCTGCAGCCGCTCCGCGAGCTCGACGAGGTCGCCTACCTGCGTTTTGCGAGCGTCTACCAGGGCTTCGACTCGCTCGACGACTTCGAGGCCGCGATCACCCTGCTCAGGGTCGAGCACGAGCAGGGCAAGACCGTGGGAGATGCTCCGGCAGGAGCATCCACGTCGTCAACCGGTTCGACGACAGAGTAGGGCAGGCGTGTACGACTTCCTCTTCCGGCACTTTCTCACACGGATGGACCCGGAAGACGCGCACCACCTCGCCTTCTCGGTCATCAAGGCGATTCCTGCGCTGAGGCTCGAAGGCCTCGTGGCGCGTTTCACGAAGGCCCCCGTCGACCTCTCGGTCACCACGCTCGGCCGCACCTTCCCCACCCCGTTCGGCCTCGCCGCCGGCTTCGACAAAGACGCCACGGGCATCCGCGGTTTCGGGGCGCTCGGGTTCGGGCACGTCGAGGTGGGCACGATCACGGCACGAGCGCAGCCCGGCAACCCGCGCCCGAGATTGTTCAGGCTCGTCGCCGACCGAGCCGTCATCAACCGGATGGGGTTCAACAACGCGGGTGCGGCAGCCGCCTCCCTGCGGCTCGCCCGGGTGCGGTCGCTCACCAGGAGCCGCCCGGTGATCGGCGTCAACATCGGCAAGAGCCGCGTGGTGGAGGTCGACGACGCCATCGACGACTACCTCCAGAGCACGAGGGCGCTCGCCCCGATGGCCGACTACCTCGTGGTGAACGTGAGCTCGCCGAACACGCCCGGCCTCCGCGGTCTGCAGGAGCTCGACAGGCTGGCGCCCCTGCTCTCGGCTGTGAAGGCCGAGGCGGGCTCCACCCCGCTGCTGGTGAAGATCGCGCCCGACCTCTCCGACGACGAGGTCGTGAAGATCTCGGAGCTCGCGGTGTCGCTCGGCCTCGACGGCATCATCGCCACGAACACGACGATCTCGCGCGAGGGCTTGAAGACGGATGCGTCGACCGTCGAGTCGGCAGGTGCGGGCGGCCTCTCCGGCGAACCGTTGAGGGCCCGCTCGCTCGCGGTGCTGAAGCTCATCCGCACCGTGGTGCCCGAGGAGCTCTGCGTCATCTCGGTGGGCGGCGTCGACACCGCCTACGACGTCGACCAGCGGTTGCTCGCCGGGGCGACGCTCGTGCAGGGGTACACGGCGTTCCTGTACCGAGGCCCGTTCTGGGCGCGGTCGATCAACGTCGGGCTGGCGCGCCTGCGCAAGACGCGCGCCTGACCGGAGGCGGCGAACGCTACGGCGAACGCTACTGCGGGTACTGGCCGCGCTTGACCTGGGGCTTCGGGAGGCGGAGGCGGCGGAACTGCAACGCCCGCATCGTCGCGTACCAGCGGAGACCGCGCTCGAGCTTGTCGGCGCCGAACTTCTCGCGGAGCTTGCGCATGAGACGCCAGCCGAGGAAGACGCAGTCGGCGATGACGAGCACCACGAAGGCGTAGAGACCGAGCATCACGCCCGCCTGCACCTCGGGTGCGGGAACGAGGGTGAGCAGGATGACGACGAACATCGCGGGGATGAGGAACTCGCCGAGGTTGAACCGGGCATCGACGTAGTCACGGATATACCGCCGCTGCGCGCCCTTGTCGCGCATCGGGAGGTACTTCTCCTCGCCGTTGGCCATGCCCACGCGGGCCCTGTCGCGCTGCACCTGCATCTTCGCGCGCGCCTCCTTCGAGGCGAGCTTGCGATCGGTGGGGACGAGGGGCCGCTGGTTGGCGGCTTCGCGCTCCTTGCGCGTGGGGGTGGCGTGCCCCTTGCCGACCGTAGGCTCCTCGGGAGTCTCGATCACGGGTTCGGGGGTGCTGGATTTCTTGGCCACGGTGTCCTCGTTCGTCGTTCTCTTAAGATTACCTGCATGACTGGTCCCACCGATTCCCCGTTCTCCCAGGAAACAGCGCTCGACGACCGCGACCGAGCGGTGCTCGCGGCGGTGGAGGCGGCCCTGCCGTCGTCGATCGCCGAGCTGGCGGGTCTCGTGCGCATCCCCTCGGTGTCGTGGTCGGCCTTCGATCCCGCCCATGTGGCAGCGAGCGCCGACGCCGTGGCGGCGCTGTTCCGCGAGACCGGGCTGTTCGAGAGCGTCGACGTGCGCCGCTCCACCACCTCCACCGGCGAGGACGGCCAGCCCGCCGTGCTCGCCACCCGCCCTGCCCGCAATGGGCGCCCCACCGTGCTGCTCTACGCCCACCACGACGTGCAGCCCCCGGGCGCCGAGGCCGACTGGGAGTCGCCGGCCTTCGAGCCGACCGTGCGCGGCGACCGCCTCTACGGGCGCGGTGCCGCCGACGACAAGGCGGGAGTGCTCTCGCACCTCGCCGCCGTGCGCGCCCTCGCCGAGGTGGCGGGACCCGACTTCGACCTCGGTCTCACCGTCTTCATCGAGGGGGAGGAGGAGTTCGGCTCCCGCTCCTTCGAGAACTTCCTGCGCGAGAACCGCGACCGGCTCGCCGCCGACGTGATCGTCGTCGCCGACTCCGACAACTGGGACGAGAAGACGCCGTCGCTCACGGTGAGCCTCCGCGGCAACGTCACCTTCCGGCTCACGGTGACGACGCTCGCCCACGCCTCGCACTCCGGCATGTTCGGTGGGGCGGCGCCCGACGCCATGATGGCCGCCGTGCGCCTGGCCGCGAGCTTCCACGACGACGCGGGCTCGGTCGCCGTCGCCGGGCTCGTCACCCGCGACGCCGACACGCCCGAGTACACCGAGGAGACCCTCCGGGCCGAGGCTGGCCTGCTCGAGGGCGTCGCCCCGGTGGGAACCGGCAGCATCCTCTCCCGGCTCTGGAACCAGCCCTCACTCACGGTCACCGGCATCGACGCGCCGTCGGTGGCGAACGCCTCGAACACCCTCGTCCCCTCCGTCGCCCTCCGCGTGAGCGTGCGCATCGCACCGGGTCAGGATGCTCGCGAGGCTCTCGACGCCGTCACGCAGCACATCCGCTCGCACACCCCGTTCGGCGCCCATGTCGAGATCGACGAGGTCGACACCGGGAGCCCCTTCCTCGTCGACACCTCCGGCTGGGCCGTCGCCGAGGCCGAGCGTGCCATGGCCGACGCCTGGGGGAGGCCCGCGGTGCTCGCCGGCATCGGCGGCTCCATCCCGTTCATCCCGCAGCTGGTCGCCGAGTTCCCCGAGGCGCAGATCCTCGTCACCGGCGTCGAAGACCCGCACACCCGTGCGCACAGCCCGAACGAGTCGCTGCACCTCGGGGTGTTCAAGCGGGCAATCGGGGCCCAGGCTCTGCTTCTGGCGCGCCTGAACGACAGGGCCTCGACGGCCGGGAATGAATGAGCCGGGTTCGCGGTTGCCGGAGTTAGACTTCCCGCATACGTCCGATCGAAATGGAGTGCCGATGAGCGACACCATCACCGCAGAGTCCGTCACGGCGGCAGGCTCGGCCCCCGCCGAGGCGCCCGCGCACAAGGTGGGCATCACCCCCGCGGCCGGCCAGAAGGTCAAGACGCTGCTCGAGCAGGAGGGCCGAGACGACCTGCGGCTGCGCGTCGCCGTGCAGCCGGGCGGGTGCTCAGGCCTGATCTACCAGCTCTACTTCGACGAGCGCATGCTCGACGGCGACGGTGTCGTCGACTTCGACGGCGTCGAGGTCATCGTCGACAAGATGAGCACCCCCTACCTCGAGGGCGCCACCATCGACTTCGAAGACACCATCCAGAAGCAGGGCTTCACCATCGACAACCCGAACGCATCCGGCAGCTGCGCCTGCGGCGACTCGTTCCACTGACGTCGAGCCGAGGTGCGGCGACACGCCGCTCAGAAAAGGGCCGTTCCCTCCGGGACGGCCCTTTTCGCGTCTCTAACACACGCCGCAGGGGCGCGGCTGTGGCATCCACGGGGAAATCGACACAGTAGGCTAGGAGAAGGTCAAATACACTGAGGTGTAGCTTCCCGAAAGGTTCCTGGTGCGCTCTAGACGACGTCTCCGCTGGGCCGCGATCCCCATCGCGGCGTTAATGTCCGTTGTTCTCGCAGGATGCACGCAGGAGCAGCTGCAGGGATGGCTCCCCACGGAGCCCGGCACGACGAACAACGTCGACCGCGTCATCGGCCTCTGGGTCACCTCGTGGATCGTCCTGCTCGTCGTCGGCGTCGTCACCTGGGCGCTCATCATCTGGGCGATCGTGGTCTACCGTCGCCGCAAGGGCCAGACCGGTCTCCCCGCCCAGCTGCGCTACAACATGCCGATCGAGATCTTCTACACGATCGTGCCGCTCATCCTGGTGCTCGGCTTCTTCGCCTTCACGGCGCGCGACCAGGCGGCCATCGAGGAGCCCTACGCGAACCCCGACGTCAAGATCCAGGTCTTCGGCAAGCAGTGGGCGTGGGACTTCAACTACGTCGACGACGACGTCTACTACGCCGGTGTGCAGGGCCAGCAGAACCCCGACGACGCGAACGGAAACCTCGTCGAGTCCGAGCTCCCGGTGCTCTACCTGCCCGTCGGCAAGACCGTCGAGATCCAGCTCGAGTCTCGCGACGTCATCCACTCCTTCTGGGTCATCGACTTCCTGTACAAGAAAGACATGCTGCCCGGCAAGACCAACTACATGTACGTCACCCCCGAGCGCGAGGGCACCTTCACCGGCAAGTGCGCCGAGCTCTGTGGTGAGTACCACTCGATGATGCTCTTCAACGTCAAGGTCGTCTCCCAGCAGGAGTACGACGACTACATCGCATCGCTGCGCGCCGCCGGCAACGAAGGCCAGCTCGGGCACGAGTACGACCGCAACCAGAACCTCCCGGGCATCGGCACGCCCGCGCACGAGGAAGAGTAGGAACGCGACCATGACCGCAACAGTCGACGTGGCACCCGCGGGCGGCGCCCCGGCACCGCTCCCGACCCCCTCGAAGACGGTGGGCCGCAAGGGCAACATCCTGGTGAAGTGGATCACCTCCACCGATCACAAGACCATCGGGTACATGTACCTGATCGCCTCGTTCATCTTCTTCTGCCTCGGCGGTGTGATGGCCCTCGTCATCCGCGCCCAGCTGTTCGAGCCCGGTCTCGAGCTGCTGCAGACCAAAGACCAGTACAACCAGCTGTTCACGATGCACGGCACGATCATGCTGCTCATGTTCGCGACGCCGCTGTTCGCGGGCTTCGCCAACGTGCTCATGCCGCTCCAGATCGGCGCGCCCGACGTGGCGTTCCCGCGTCTGAACGCCTTCGCGTTCTGGCTGTTCACCTTCGGTTCGCTGATCGCGGTCTCCGGCTTCCTCACCCCGCAGGGCGCCGCATCCTTCGGCTGGTTCGCCTACGCGCCGCTGTCGTCGACCACCTTCACGCCGGGTGACGGCGGAAACCTCTGGGTGTTCGGCCTCGGCCTCTCCGGCTTCGGAACCATCCTCGGTGCGGTGAACTTCATCACCACGATCATCACGCTGCGCGCCCCCGGCATGACCATGTTCCGCATGCCGATCTTCACCTGGAACATCCTGGTGACGTCGATCCTCGTGCTGATGGCCTTCCCGGTGCTCGCCGCCGCGCTGTTCGCGCTCGGCGCCGACCGCGTCTTCGGAGCCCACATCTACGACGCCGCCAACGGCGGTGTGCTGCTCTGGCAGCACCTGTTCTGGTTCTTCGGCCACCCCGAGGTGTACATCATCGCGCTGCCGTTCTTCGGCATCGTCTCCGAGGTGTTCCCGGTGTTCAGCCGCAAGCCGATTTTCGGCTACAAGACCCTCATCTACGCGACGATCTCCATCGCCGCCCTGTCGGTCACCGTGTGGGCGCACCACATGTACGTCACCGGCTCGGTGCTGCTGCCGTTCTTCGCCCTCATGACGATGCTCATCGCCGTGCCGACGGGTGTGAAGATCTTCAACTGGGTCGGCACGATGTGGCGTGGATCGGTGACGTTCGAAACACCCATGATCTGGGCGATCGGCTTCTTGATCACCTTCACCTTCGGTGGTCTCACCGGCGTCATCCTCGCCTCGCCGCCGCTCGACTTCCACGTCTCCGACACCTACTTCGTGGTGGCGCACTTCCACTACGTGGTGTTCGGAACCGTCGTGTTCGCCATGTTCTCCGGCTTCTACTTCTGGTGGCCGAAGTGGACGGGCAAGATGCTCAACGAGCGCCTCGGTTACTGGCACTTCTGGTTGCTGTTCATCGGCTTCCACACGACGTTCCTCATCCAGCACTGGCTGGGCGTCATCGGCATGCCCCGCCGGTACGCCACGTACCAGCCCGAGCCCGGTTTCGAGTGGATGAACCAGCTGTCGACGATCGGTGCGTTCATCCTCGCCGCGTCGCTCATCCCGTTCTTCCTGAACGTGTACATCACGGCCCGCAAGGCGCCGAAGGTCACGGTGAACGACCCGTGGGGCTATGGGCGCTCGCTCGAGTGGGCGACGTCGTGCCCCCCGCCGCGGCACAACTTCACGTCGATTCCGCGCATCCGTTCGGAGTCGCCGGCGTTCGACCTCAACCACCCCGAGGCGGGCATCCCGGTGGGCATCGGCCCGGCGAAGGATGCTCCGGATGCTCCCACGTACGACGTCGCCGAAGGACAGGTGAAGTAGACCATGCGGGTCAACACCAATCTCTTCTGGATCCTCGCGGTCTTCATGGTTCTGGCCGCCACGGCCTACACCGTGTGGTCGCTCATCTGGTACGACGGCGAGGTCGAGTGGGTCGGCACCGTGGCGATCAGCCTCACGGCGATCCTCTCGGGCTTCCTCGCCTTCTACCTCGGCAAGGTGCACAAGTCGCAGGGCGGCGAGCTGCCCGAAGACCGTCTCGACTCGAACATCGACGACGGCGACCCCGAAATGGGCTTCTACAGCCCGTGGAGCTGGTGGCCGATCGTCCTCGCGTTCGGTGGGGCGCTGCTCGTGCTCGGTCTCGCGGTGGGGTTCTGGGTGTGCTTCATCGCTGCCGCGGTGACCCTCGTCGCCATCGTCGGCTGGGTCTACGAGTACTACCGGGGCAACTTCGCCCGCTGAGTCGCTGCTTCGCCAGAAGGCCCGCCACCCCTCGGGGCGGCGGGCCTTCTGCGTTGTGGGCTATTGCGTGCTTCAGCCACGACAGACCGTGAGCTCCTCGAGGGATCGGGGGAGCGTGAGCGGGCCGCCGAGCAGCCTGACCTCGGCCGGCGCCAGCGCACCGAGGTGCAGCGCGACATCGCGGTCGATGCAGTCGTTCACGAGGAAAGTGGGTGACCTGCAACCAAGGCCCGCGCCACGGCGAGGTGGGCGAGCCCTGGCTGCTCCTGGCGGAGGTTCATCGTGTCAGCTGCAGAGGGGGAGGGTGCCGAGGGTGGCGTCGAGGGTGTCGGGGCCGCCGAGGAGCACGAGGTGGTCGGGCTTGAGGCGGGTGATCTCGGCGGCGACCTCGCTGGTCATGCAGTTCTTGCTGACGAGGAGGATGGGTGCGTGGTTCTTGCCGGCGAGTGCGCCTCCGGCGAGGGCGTCGGGGAAGTTCGCGCCGGTGGCGAGGTAGACGGTGTCACTCGGCGAGGTGGCCGGGAAGTGCCTTGCGACGGTGTGCGCCGAGACGGCGTAGCGATCGACTCCATCGATGCGCGATGAAGCTCCGGCGGTGTCGGCCAGGCTGTCGTTCAGGCCGCGGCTGACGGTGTCTTCACCACCGACCACCGTCACGCGCTTGACGCCCCGCGCGGTGACGAGGGCCTCTTCTGCAGCAGAGAGCGCCTGAGCATGCCCGTCGACCAGGAGCACAGGAGCACGGAGACTTGCCGCGGCCGGACTCGCGCTGAGTGCGTCGGGAAACTTCGTCCCGCTCGCCACGAACAGTTCTGTCGACGCCATCGCTCCGAGGGTCGCGTCGCTGATCAGCATTCGCGACGTCTCGTAGCGGTCGGTGCCACCGATTCGGGTGATCGTCGAGGTGGCGGAGGCCGCCTTCACCTGCGCGACGAGCGCAGCGCTGAGGGTGTTCTCACTGCCGACCACCACGACGTTGCTCGGTGCCCGACGGGTGAGGTATTCCGCTGTGCTGGGCGGCAGGGTGTCGCGCGTGCTGAGGAGCACCACGCCACCGTGCTGGGATGCGAGCCCCGAGGCGCTCAGTGCGTCGGCGAAGTTCTCGCCACTGGCGAGGTACACGACGGGATCGGCACCCGCGGTGAGGATCCTGTTGGCGATGTCGACGGCCTCGGCGTAGCGGTCGGTCGCACCGATGCGTTCGAGCTTGGAGCCGGCGGGCACGACGTCCATGAAGCAGATCTTCTGCTTCGTCTGCGCGAAGTTGTCGAGCAGCGTGATGGTGAAGGTGGAGCTGCCCAACCGAGTCGGCGTTCCCGAGACGATCGGCGCGAGACCCTTGCGATCGACGAGCGCGAGGCCCGGGGGAAGCGCACCCGAAATCGACACCGTGTACGTGCCGCCGTCTTCGTCGTAGACGCCCGTCGACGGGGTGAACGGCACGCCGATCTGCGCGATGTTCGGCGGACAGAAGATGGGCGTGTCGATCGGCAAGGGCGCCGCTTGCGCCACGGGTGCAGAGAGCAGCGGTGCCCCAGCGAGCAGCAGGGCGGTGCTGACCGCAATGGCCGTTCGTCGGAGGATCGGATGCAGGATGGTCGGGTGCGGGCGGGTCATGGTGATCACATTCTGTGGACGGGTAACGGTCCGGCCAGCCTCGCGCGCATCCGCCCGCCGACGTGATGAGTAGTTCTACCCAACGAGAGAGGGCCCGCACACCGGAGTGTGCGGGCCCTCTAGGGGAGTGGGGTGGTCTACTTGAGGCCGGGGCCCTGCTCCAGGGAGTGATCGGTGCCGTCGCCGTGGGCGCCGAGTGCGGGGGAGCCGTGGTGGCCGTGGCCGGACTCGAGCTCCGCCTGCGAGACGGGGGCGATGCGGTCTTCGAAGAACCAGCGGGAGAAGGCGGCGCGCAGGCGCATGCTTCCCGTGATCTTGCCCTTCGCGTTGGGGCGCAGCATGATCGGCTCGTACGACTCGAAGTCGACGAGCTTCCAGCGATCGTGCTCGTCCATCTGCTCGTGCACTTCGATGTACTCGCCACCGGGCAGGCGCACGATGCGGCCCGACTCGTAGCCGTGCAGCACGATCTCGCGGTCCTTCTTCATCAGGCCGAGGCAGACGCGCTTCGTGATGAAGTACGCCAGGAACGGACCGATGACGACCCAGGCCTGCACCACGTGGATGACGCCCTCGATCGACAGCTGGAAGTGCGTGGCCACCAGGTCGGAGGAGGCCGCCGCCCAGAGACCGGCGTAGAAGGTGACACCCGCGGCACCGATGGCGGTGCGGGTCGGCGCGTTGCGCGGGCGGTCGAGGATGTGGTGCTCGCGCTTGTCGCCCGTCACCCAGCCCTCGACGAACGGGTAGATGGCGACCAGGGCGAGCAGCACCAGGAGCGCCAGCACGGGCACGATGATGTTGAACGACCAGGTGTGACCGAGCCACACGAACTCCCAGCCCGGCGGGATGAGACGCAGGGCGCCGTCGGCGAAGCCGATGTACCAGTCGGGCTGCGTACCCGCCGACACCGGTGACGGGTCGTAGGGGCCGTAGTTCCAGATGGGGTTGATGGTGAAGAACGACGCGATCAGCGCGATGACACCGAACACCAGGAAGAAGAAGCCTCCGGCCTTCGCGGCGTACACCGGGAGGATCGGGTAGCCGATGACGTTCTTCTCGGTGCGCCCGGGGCCGGCGAACTGGGTGTGCTTGTGCACGACCACGAACACCAGGTGGAGGGCGAGGAAGAGCACGAGGATCGCCGGCAGCAACAGGATGTGCAGCGTGTAGAAGCGCCCCACGATGTCGGTGCCCGGGAACTCGCCGCCGAAGAGGAGGAACGAGGTCCAGGTGCCGATGAACGGGATGCCCTTGATGAGGCCGTCGATGATGCGGAGGCCGTTGCCCGAGAGCAGGTCGTCGGGGAGCGAGTAGCCCGTGAAGCCCTCCGCCATGGCCAGCACGAACAGCGTGAAGCCGATCACCCAGTTGAGCTCGCGGGGCTTGCGGAACGCGCCCGTGAAGAACACGCGCAGCATGTGCAGACCGATGGCGGCGATGAACAGCAGCGCCGCCCAGTGGTGGATCTGGCGCACCAGCAGGCCACCACGCACGTCGAAGGAGATGTGCAGCGCAGACTCCATCGCCGACGACATCTCGACGCCCTTGAGCGGCACCCAGGCGCCGTCGTAGTGCGTCTCGACCATCGAGGCCTGGAAGAAGAAGGTGAGGAAGGTGCCCGAGAGGATGATGACGACGAAGCTGTACAGCGCCACCTCACCGAGCATGAACGACCAGTGGTCGGGGAAGATCTTGCGACCGAACTCCTTCACCACACCCGAGATGCTGGTGCGCTCGTCGAGGTAGTTCGCCGCCGCTGCGGTGAAACCACCGCTCTTCGGAGCGGGCTTCGAGGCCTCGGGAGCCCCCGCATCCGTGCGTTCGATGGTGTTGGTCATGGACGCTCCCAGAAACTAGGGCCGACGGGCTCGTGGAAGTCGCTCGACGCGACCAGGTAGCCCTCGGAGTCGACCTCGATGGGCAGCTGCGGCAGCGGGCGCTTCGCCGGGCCGAAGATGACCTCGCACTCGTTGACCACGTCGAAGGTCGACTGGTGGCAGGGGCAGAGCAGGTGGTGGGTCTGCTGCTCGTACAGCGCCACCGGGCAGCCGACGTGCGTGCAGATCTTGGAGTACGCGACGATGCCGTCGTACGACCAGCTCTCCCGGCCCGCGCTGATGTTGAGGTCGTCGGGGTTCAGGCGCATGAGCAGCACAGCCGCCTTGGCCTTCTGCTCGAGGCGGTCGTGACGCTCGTTGAGCCCCTCGGGGATGATGTGGAACACCGAGCCGATGGTGACGTCGGAGGCCTTCACCGGGATGCCGCTCGGGTCGAGGGTGAGGCGTGCGCCCTTCTTCCACATGGTGTGGCTGAGCAGCTCGACCGGGTCTTGGTCTTGCGGGCCCCATCCGCGGAAGAGCACGAGGCCCGGCAGGGGGAACGCGATGAGAGCACCGATGAGGGAGTTGCGGATGAGCGTGCGACGCCCGAAGCCCGACTCCTGGTCGGCCTCGTGGAAGATCTCCACGGCGCGCGCACGGGTCTCGGGGGAGCCCTGAACCGGGTGGCGCTCGTCGATGCCCTCCTTGTCGTACATGAGGGCCTTGCCCCAGTGCACGGCGGCGAGGCCGATGCCGAACAGTGCCAGCGTGCAGCCGATGCCGATGAACATGTTGTTCAGGCGGATAGCGTGGATGGCGCCGTCTTCGATCGGGAAGGCCATGTAGGCGGCCACCGCGAAGATCGAGCCCGCGATCGACAGGTAGAACAGCGTGTAGACGGTGCGCTGTGCCTTCTTGCCCTCTTTGGGGTCGCTGTCGGTGACGCGGTGACGGTGGGGCGGCTCGCCCGGGTTCACGACGTCGGAAGCAATGACCGTGGTGCCGGTCGATGTGCCTCGACTCGTCTCGACGGCCGACGAATCGGAGGCGGCTGTAGGGCCGCTCACCTCGTCATGTGCCATTGTTGTCCCTTTCGAGCTTGCTGGTGTGCTGTGCCTGTGATCACGGAGATCGGGCGGCTAGTTCGACTTGGCCGTGAGCCAGACCATCAGACCGATGATCGCGCCGAGGCCGAAGATCCAGATGAACAGACCCTCCGCGACCGGACCGAGCGACCCGAGTTCGTCGCCGCCGGGCGACGGGTTGGCCTCGAGGTACTTCAGGTAGGTGATGATGTCGCGCTTGTCTTCAGGAGTGAGGTTGTCGTCGTTGAAGACGGGCATGTTCTGCGGGCCGGTGAGCATGGCCTCGTAGATGTGCGTGGCGAGCACTCCGGTGAGCTCGGGGGCGAACTTGCCCTCGGTGAGCGCACCGCCGGCACCGTGCACGTTGTGACACATGGCGCAGTTGATGCGGAACAGCTCGCCACCGTTCGCCGCGTCACCGTCGGCCTGCAGCAGGCTCTCGTCGGGGATGGCGGGGCCGGGGGAGATGGAGGCGACGTACGCCGCGAGCGCGGCGGTCTGCTCGTCGGTGAACTGCGGCGGCTTCTGAAGCGCCTGCGGGCCCTGCATCGCCATCGGCATGCGGCCGGTGCCGACCTGGAAGTTGACGGATGCGGCGCCGACGCCGATGAGGCTCGGCCCGTCGGGCGTTCCCTCCAGGCTCATGCCGTGGCAGGTGGCGCAGTTGGCAGCGAAGAGCTTCTCGCCCTCGTCGATGGTCGACTGGCTGGAGGCGCTGGAGGTGTCGGCCTGAGCGGTCGTGGTGCTGGAGAAGACCGCGTACCCTCCGCCCGTGAACACCAGGCCGATAGCAATCAGCACGACAGTTGCCAGGGGATGGCGTCTGTTGGCTTTCCTGCTCTTGCGGGCCATGCTCTCTACTCTCTGTTTCGGGTGACTGTCGATGGGGCTGTGCCGGGTGCCGCTACTTCAGCACGTAGATGACGAGGAACAGGCCGATCCAGACCACGTCGACGAAGTGCCAGTAGTACGAGACGACGATGATGCTCGTCGCCTCCTTGTGCCCGAAGTTCTTGACCGCGTAGACGCGACCGATCATGAGGAGCATCGCGATGAGGCCACCGGTGACGTGGAGGGCGTGGAAGCCGGTGGTGAGGTAGAACGCCGAGCCGTAGGCGTTGCCGTCGAAGGTGATGCCCTCGGTGACGAGGGTGGCGTACTCGAGAACCTGGCCGGAGACGAAGATGGCTCCGAAGGCGTAGGCGAGGAACATCCACTCCACGACTCCCCAGTCGCGCGGCTTCCAGCTGGTGCGGCGCGGCTGCCCGCGCTCGGCGGCCCAGACGGCGAACTGGCACCAGAACGAGGAGATGACGAGGATGATCGTGTTCACGAGCGCGAACGGCACGTTGAGGATGGTGGCCTGGTCGGCCCACGCCTCGGGGTTCGTCGACCTCAGGGTGAAGTAGATGGCGAACAGGCCGGCGAAGAACATGACCTCGCTGCCGAGCCACACGATGGTTCCCACCGCCACGATGTTGGGGCGCTGGACCATGGGGGCACTCTGAGAATGGGTCAATGAGCTGCTCGTCACAGAGACCATTATGTCCGAATTCACAGCTCGTTTTTGCATTTGGCCGTCCTGCCGCGGCATCACCGGCGTGTCTGTATACATCTCGGCCCATAAGATCGCAGGTATGGCTGACACGCTCTCCTGGCCCGCACTGATCGCCCAGCTGCTCTCGGGCACCGATCTGTCGATCTCGGAGGCCACCTGGGCGATGAACCAGGTGATGGAGGGCGAGGTCACCGAGGCGCAACTGGCCGGCTTCCTGGTGGCACTGAATGCCAAAGGTGAGACCGTCGACGAGATCGTGGGCTTCCGCGACGCCATCCTCGACCACGCGCTCCCGCTCGAGGTCGACCCGTTCGCGCTCGACATCGTGGGCACAGGCGGAGACCGCTTCGGCACGGTGAACGTGTCGACGATGGCGTCGATCGTGGCGGCCGCGAGCGGGGTGCCGGTGATCAAGCACGGCAACAAGGCGGCGAGCTCGCTGTCGGGCTCGTCCGACGTGCTGCGGGCACTCGGGGTCGATCTCGACCTCGAGCCCGAGCGGGTCGCCGCGGTGCTCGACGAGGCCGGCATCTCGTTCGCGTTCGCCTCGAAGTTCCACCCCGGGTTCAAGAACGCCGGTGCGGTTCGCGCACAGCTGGGTGTGCCCACGGTCTTCAACTACCTCGGTCCGCTGTGCAACCCGGCGCGTGCCGAGGCGTCGGCGGTGGGCGTCGCCCACCTCGACCGGGTTCCGCTCATCGTGGGCGTGTTCCAGACCCGAGGGGCGACGGCTCTGGTGTTCCGCGGCGACGACGGCCTCGACGAACTCACCACCACCGGTCACAGCCACATCTGGGAGGTGTCGCGCGGATCGGTGAAGGAGCACGACCTCAACCCGCGCGACCTCGGCATCCCCATCGCGAAGATCGACCAGCTGAAGGGCGGCGACGCCGAGTTCAACGCAGATGTGGTGCGACGCGTGATGGCCGGCGAACAGGGCCCCGTGCGCGACATGGTGGTGCTCAACGCCGCCGCCGGCCTCGCCGCCTACCGCCTCGCGCTCGACCCCACCCAGGTCGACCGTCCCCTGCTCGAGCGCCTCGACGAGCAGATGACCGTCGCCCGCACCACCCTCGACTCCGGCGCCGCCTCCCGCAAGCTCGACCAGTGGATCGCCGCCACCAGAAGCTAGACGCGCACCGACGCTCGACCCGCACCGACGCTCGACCCGCACCACGGCACCGAAAGCGGCGAGCTGTTCGAAAACGCAAACGTCGCGCCAACCTGCGCCCGTATGGGTGCGGTCGGCGCGACGTTTGTGGTTTCGAACGCGCCGGTGCCGGAGAGGTTACTGCACGTCGTCGTCGACCCAGTCGAGGGTCTTGGTGACGGCCTTCTTCCAGTTGCGGAGCTGGCGTTCGCGTTCGGCCTCGTCCATCTCGGGGGTCCAGCGGGAATCCTCCTGCCAGTTCGAGCGGAGCTCGTCGAGGTTCGCCCAGTAGCCGACGGCGAGGCCGGCGGCGTAGGCGGCGCCGAGGGCGGTGGTCTCGGCGACGACGGGGCGCACGACGGGAACGCCGAGGATGTCGGCCTGGAACTGCATGAGCAGGTTGTTGGCGATCATGCCGCCGTCGACCTTCAACTCCTCGAGCGGAACCCCGGAGTCGGCGTTCACCGCGTCGAGCACCTCGCGGGTCTGGAATGCGGTGGCCTCGAGCGCTGCTCGTGCGATGTGGCCCTTGTTCACGTAGCGGGTGAGGCCCACGAGTGCGCCGCGCGCATCCGGTCGCCAGTAGGGAGCGAAGAGTCCGGAGAACGCGGGCACGAAGTACGCGCCGCCGTTGTCGTCGACCGTCTTGGCCAGCTCCTCGACCTCGGGGGCGGAGGAGATGATGCCGAGGTTGTCTCGCAGCCACTGGATGAGCGACCCGGTCACCGCGATCGACCCTTCGAGCGCGTAGTGCGCGGGCTCGTCACCGAGCTTGTAGCCGAGGGTGGTGAGCAGCCCGTTCTTGGAGTGCACGATCTCGGTGTCGGTGTTGAAGATGAGGAAGTTGCCGGTGCCGTAGGTGTTCTTCGCCTCACCGGGCCCGAACGCGGCCTGGCCGAAGGTCGCGGCCTGCTGGTCGCCCAGGATGCCCGCCACCGGCACCTCCCGCAGCAGCGACGAGCTGTGCACCGTGCCGTAGACCTCGGACGACGACTTGATCTCGGGCAGCATGCTGCGAGGCACTCCGAACGCCTCGAGGATGTCGTCGCGCCATTCGAGTGTCTCGAGGTCCATGAACAGGGTTCGCGAGGCATTCGTGACGTCTGTCGCGTGCACGCCGCCGTCGACGCCGCCCGTCAGGTTCCACAGCACCCAGCTGTCGGTGGTGCCGAACAGCAGGTCGCCGGCCTCGGCGGCCTCGCGGGCTCCTTCGACGTTCTCGAGGATCCAGACGATCTTCGTACCTGAGAAGTAGGTCGCGAGCGGCAGACCCACGGTCGGCTTGAACCGCTCGACCCCGCCGTCTTCGGCGAGACGGTCGACGATGGGCTGGGTGCGGGTGTCCTGCCACACGATCGCGTTGTAGACCGGTTCGCCGGTGTTCTTGTTCCACACCACGGCGGTCTCGCGCTGGTTCGTGATGCCGACGGCCTTCACGTTGTGCCGGGTGATGTTCGCCTTCGACAGCGCCTGACCGATGACCTCGCGGGTGTTGTCCCAGATCTCCTTAGGGTCGTGCTCGACCCAGCCGGCCTTGGGGAAGATCTGCTCGTGCTCCTTCTGGCCGGTCGAGACGATCGATCCCGAGTGGTCGAAGACGATGGCGCGGGTGCTCGTGGTTCCCTGATCGATGGCGATGATGTAGTCCGTCATGACGACTCCTTCGTGGTGTGAGGACTTCTACTGCGGATGCTTCGGATGCAGCGGGCCGGTCCACGTCACTGTGGACCGGCCCGCTGGGGATCAGGTGAGGATGGGGAGGAGGGGGATGGCGAGGAGACCCGCGAGCACGCCGCCGATGATGGGGCCGGCGACGGGTACCCAGGAGTAGGCCCAGTCGGAGGAGCCCTTGCCCTTGATGGGGAGCAGGGCGTGGGCGATGCGCGGGCCGAGGTCACGGGCGGGGTTGATCGCGTACCCGGTCGGGCCACCGAGGGAGGCGCCGATACCGATCACGAGCAGAGCCACCGGCAGAGCACCGAGCGCGGCGAGACCGCCGCCGTCGCCGTTGCGGCCGAAGCCGATCACCACGAACACCAGCACGAAGGTGCCGATGATCTCGGTGACGAGGTTCCATCCGTAGGAGCGCATCGCGGGCCCGGTGGAGAACACGCCGAGCTTGTTGCCGGCCTCGGGCTCGGCGTCGAAGTGCTGCTTGTAGGCAAGCCACACGAACACGGCACCGATGATCGCACCGATCATCTGCGCGCCGATGTAGGCGATGACCGACAGGAAGTTCACCGGCACGGAGGTGGCCTCCGACCCGAACGTCGGCGCGCCGTTGGCCACGAGTCCGAGGGTGACCGCCGGATTAAGGTGGGCGCCGGAGGCGTAGGAGACGATGACACCGGCGAAGACCGCGAGGCCCCAGCCGACGTTCACCATCAAGAACCCGCCGTTGAAACCCTTCGTGCGCACGAGGGCGACGTTCGCGACGACGCCGCAGCCGAGGAGGACCAGCAGGGCGGTGCCCACCAGTTCAGATATGAAGTCGATTCCGAGATTGTCCACGATGACCTTCCTTCGCACTGTTCGGCCACCCGCTGTGGCCTCCGTGGTGAACGGCTTGAGGCAACGATATCCCCAGCGACCTTTCAGGTATAGATTTGTGATGGATGGCCGGGTGACCGGATCCCGTGACGGGCGACGAACGCCCGATCGAAGGGAATGTTCAATGAAGAAACTCATCAACGATCCGAAGAACGTCGTCGACGAGGCGGTCGTCGGATTCGAGGCGGCGCACGGCGACATCGTCACCGTCTCGCACGACCCGATCTTCATCGTGCGGAAAGACGCTCCGGTCGCCGGCAAGGTCGGCATCGTCTCGGGTGGTGGCAGCGGCCACGAGCCCTTGCACGGCGGATTCGTCGGTTTCGGCATGCTCGACGCGGCGGTTCCGGGCCCCGTGTTCACCTCGCCCACCCCCGACCCCATCCTCGCCGCCACCAAGGCCGTCGACTCGGGCAAGGGCGTGCTGCACATCGTGAAGAACTACACCGGCGACGTGCTCAACTTCGAGACCGCCGCCGACCTCGCCTCGGCCGAGGACATCGAGGTGCGCACGGTCGTCGTCGACGACGACGTCGCCGTGAAGGACTCGCTCTACACCGCAGGCCGCCGAGGCGTCGCCGGCACCGTGCTGGTGGAGAAGATCGCCGGTGCCGCAGCCGAACGCGGCGACGACCTGGATGCCGTGGTCGCCGTCGCCGAGAAGGTCAACTCCCGAGTGCGCACCATGGGTGTCGCGCTCACGCCCTGCGTCGTGCCGCACGCCGGGGAGCCGAGCTTCGAGCTCGCCGACGACGAGATCGAGATCGGCATCGGCATCCACGGTGAACCGGGCCGCGAGCGCATCAAGTTGGAGCCCGCCGACGCCATCGTCGACCGGCTGCTCGGCCCCATCCTCGACGACCTGCCGCTCGACTCGGGTGACAGGGTGCACCTCCTCGTGAACGGCATGGGCGGCACGCCCCAGGTCGAGCTCTACATCGTGTTCCGCCACGCGGCGGCGGTGCTCGCCGACCGCGGGGTGGAGGTGGCGCGCTCGCTCGTCGGCAACTTCGTCACCTCGCTCGAGATGCAGGGTGTGTCGATCAGTGTGCTGAAGCTCGACGACGAACTGACCGAGCTGTACGACGCGCCGGTTCAGACAGCGGCGCTCCGCTGGGGAAGGTAGAAGGAGAAACATGGGCCTCGGCATCACCTGGACGACCGACTGGATCCGGCGAACCGCGGAGGCGGTGTCGGAGCATCGGGTGGAACTGGTCACCCTCGACCGCGCGATCGGCGACGGCGACCACGGCGAGAACCTCGACCGCGGCTACACGGCCGTGATCGCGAAGCTCGACGACCTCCCCGCCGATGCGGTTCCGGGCGACGCCCTGAAGCTCGTCGCCACCACTCTCATCTCGACGGTGGGCGGTGCGTCCGGCCCTCTGCTCGGCACCGCCTACCTCAAGGGCGCGGGCGCCGTCGGCAAGGAGGCCGAGCTCGACGGTGCGGCGCTCGTGGCGCTGCTCACCGCGGCGCGCGACGGCATCGTGCTGCGGGGCAAGGCGGAGTCGGGTGACAAGACCATGATCGACGCCTGGACTCCCGCCGTCGACGCAGCCGCCGCGGCGGCCGCCGAGGGCCGCTCCGAGGCGGAGATCCTCGACGCCGCGGCGACCGCGGCGGAGGCGGGGGCACTGGCCACCGAGCCGCTTGTCGCCCGCAAGGGCCGTGCCAGCTACCTCGGCGAGCGCGCGATCGGGCACCGCGACCCCGGGGCGCAGTCGTCGTCGCTCATCCTGCGCGCCGCGGCCGAGGCGGCGCGCTCGGCCAGTGGTGACGCCTGATGGCCGGCACCCCGGGCAAAGTCGGCATCGTCTACGTGTCGCACAGTGCCAAGATCGCCGACGGGCTCGTCGAGCTGGCCGGCCAGATGGCCGGCACCGCATCGCTCGTCGCTGCCGGAGGCACCGACCAGGGCGGCATCGGCACCAGCTTCGACAAGGTGAGCGCGGCGATAGGCGCGGCCGATTCCGGGCACGGCGTCGCCGTGTTCTGCGACCTCGGCTCCGCCATCCTGACCGCCGAGACAGCGCTGGACTTCCTCGACGAAGAGGTGCGGGAGCGCGTGCGCATCGTCTCCGCGCCGCTGGTCGAGGGCGGTGTCGCCGCCGCCGTCGCTGCCGAGTCGGGAAACGACCTCGACGCCGTGGTCGCTGCGGGGGAGTCGGCAGCGGAGAGCTCAGGCAGGCAGGACGCCCTCGGCGCGGGGTCAGGCGAGATAGCCGCCGTGCCGGTGTTCGAGGCCGGGGCCGCAGCCGAGAGCGGGGCCGGCGCATCCGCAACACCCTCGCGCACGGTCACCATCGTGAACCGGGACGGCCTTCACGCGCGGCCGGCCGCCGAGTTCGTGAAGCTGGCGAGCGGCTTCGACACGAAGGTCACGGTGAACGGCCGCGACGCCAAGAGTCTGCTCGGCATCATGTCGCTCGGCCTCACGAAAGGCAGCGTCGTCGAGATCGCGAGCGACGACCCGGCGGGCGCCGAGGCCGTGAACGCCCTCGCCGACCTCGTGGAGAGCGGTTTCGGCGAGGCCTGAGCCGAAGCCGAGGGTGGCACTGGCGCGCGCCGGCCGGCTCAGCCCTCGATGCGGGTGAGCACGAAGACGGGGATCTCGCGCTCGGTCTTCAGCTGGTAGTCGGCGTAGGGCGGGTACGCGGCGATGGCGCGCTCCCACCAGAGCGCCTTCTCGTCGCCGAAGACCTCGCGGGCACGGTAGTCGTGCTTCTCGGTGCGGTCCTGCAGCTCCACGTGCGGCTCGGCGACGATGTTGTGATACCAGACCGGATGCTTCGGTGCCCCGCCGAGAGAGGCCACCACCGCGTACTCGCCGTCGTGCTCAACGCGCATGAGCGGCGTCTTACGAAGCTTGCCGCTCTTCGCGCCGATGGTGGAGAGGATCACGACGCCCATGCCGTTCAGCGTGGTGCCTTCGGTTCCGCCCGAGGCCTCGTAGACGTCGAGCTGCTTGCGGGCCCAGTCGCTGGTGCCGGGTTCGTATTCTGCGGAGAGGGGCATAGGAGGACGAACCGACGGCGGCGCCGGACTATTCCGAGTCCTGGCTCGCGCCGTACCCGTGCGGGAGCTCTTCCTCGGGCTGACCCGGCCGTCGATGGCCGGGCGTGATCCGTGCGAAAATCTCTGGGCGGGATTTCTCGCGCAGACCCAGATCTGGAGGCTCGGACGACGATGGCAGGCGGTACGGCAACGAAATGCCCGGTGTGCGGGAAATCGATCGCGGTGGGCCTGGTGTCGCAGACGATGGTGCAGCACGCCGACAAGAACGGCCAGCGCTGCGCCGGCACCGGTCAGGCGCCCGTGGTGAAGGAGTCGCGCGCCGCGGCGGGCGGGTCAGGCTCGCGGGCGCCGCGCGCGTCGGCGGCGAAGAAGTCCGCCAGCAGCCCGGCCACGAAGGGAGGCATGACGGTGCGCACCGTCGCCGTCGACCCCGAGGTGCTGCGCGAGCGCCAGGAGCGCGCTGAGCGCCTCCGCCAGGAGCGCGCCGAAGCCGCGAGGGCCCGCAACGAGGTCGGCCTGTCGTACTTCGACGAGCCCGGTTCCTGACGCCGTGGCCTCGCAGCAGTTCAGCTCCGTCGACGAGTACATCGCCTCGTTCGCCCAAGACGTGCGCGACGTGCTCGGGGCGTTGCGGTGCACCGTGCGGGGCTCCGCTCCCGACGCCGTGGAGTCGATCAGCTACCACATGCCCACCTACTCCCTCGGTGACCGGCCCCTGGTCTTCTTCGCCGGCTGGAAGACCCACGTCGCCCTCTATGCCATTCCCCGCTTCGACGACGATGCGCTGGAGGCCGAGGTCGCTGGCTACCGTGCCGCCAAAGACACGGTGAAGTTCCCTCTCCGCAAGCCCGTCCCGCTCGACCTCGTCGGCAGGCTCGTCGCCGAACTCGTGCGCGTCAAGGGTTAGCGTGCCGCCCACCCGAGTCGGCCGGCAACGCTCGGCAAGGGCGCCCTATCTCACCAGCGCGCGAAGCCGGCACCTGGCCGAGCTGGCAGTGGACTGTCTGCCCGGGCGCGTCGACGGGTATCTCGAGCCGTTCCTCGATTCGGGGTCGGTGGCGCTCGCGGTGCTGCACGAGCATCCGGATGCCGTCGTGACGCTCGCTTCCCCCTGCACCGACCTGGTGCTGGCGTGGGAGGTGGCGCGCGACGAGCCGGAGGCCTTCATCGCCGCCGTCGCCTTCCACGCTGAGCGCCACAGCGACCCGTACTTCAGGGCGGAGCTCGAAGCCGATCCGTCCGACCCGGTGCAGCGCGCGGCTCGCTTCGCCTACCTGCGTGGCACAGCCGACCTCGACGAAGGAGGGCGGACGCGCTCGCACTTCGCCGGCGCGCTTCCGGTGCGTGGGCGGCCGGCTCTCGACCCGACCGGCATCCGGGCACTGTCGAGGCTGCTGCGGCAGAGCGACGTCACCTTCGAGGTGCGCGGGCCGTTCGAGACGCTGCGGCTCGTGCGGGAGGACGACCTCGTGCTGCTCGACCCACCGTTCGGCCGGGCGGAGGCCTCGGAGCGAGAGGTGAGGAGCTGGCTGAACGCTGCGGTCGCACGCGGGGCGTCGGTGCTGGCACCCACCCCGGGCTGGGACGGCGAGGTGTCCGTCGACCCGGAGCTCTACCGGGGTTGGGCCGGCATGGTCCCGGTCAACGACCGTGCCGCCGACGAGCGGCTGTGGGGCGGCGGCCAGCTCGCGCGGAGGCTCCGTGCCGAGCGCGGAGACCGGCCCTGACCGCCGTGGGCGAGAATTCTTCCCCGAATCCTGCGATCGATGTCGATCCCGGGTGTCGTCGTTCGACGCGATAGTAGAAGGGGCCACCACAGGCGCCTCACCACTCAAGGAGAACCCCATGAAGTACATGCTCATCATGCGCACCACCGCCGAGGCCCTCGAAGCGTCGAAAGACCTCGACTTCGAGCAGATCATCAACGCCATGGGCGCCTACAACGAGTCGATGATCCAAGCCGGTGTGCTCATCGGCGGCGATGGTCTCACCGACGCTGCCGAGGGCTTCGTCGTCGACTTCGGTGCCGAGACCCCGGTCGTCACCGACGGCCCCTACGGCGAGGTGCACGAGCTGTTCAACGGCTTCTGGCTGCTGCAGGTGTCGTCGCGCGACGAAGCCAGGGAATGGGCGCTCCGCGCACCCCTCGGCCCGGGCACCAAGCTCGAGGTGCGCCGGGTCTCCGACGAGAGCGACTTCGAGGACTTCTCCGACAACGAGTACATCAAGAAGGAGAAGGAGTGGCGCGGCGTCGAGGGTGCGGCGGGCGCGATGGGCTCGGCGGGCACGGCGGACGCCTGAGCCGGTGGGCGCCGCACTCGACGAGGTGCGCCGCAGCCTCGAGGCGGTGTGGCGCATCGAGAGCGCCCGCGTGGTCGCCACGCTGGCCAAGGCCACGGGCGACCTCGGCAGCGCCGAAGACCTCGCCCAGGAGGCGGTGGCCGAGGCGCTCGTGGCCTGGCAGGCGTCGGGGATTCCGCAGAACCCCGGCGCCTGGCTCACCGCCGTCGCCAAGCGCCGGGCGATCGACGCCTGGCGCCGGAGGTCGCGGCTCGACGAGCGGCACCGCGCTCTGGCCTACGAGCTGGAGGCGGCGACCGAGCCCGACTTCGAGCCCATCCACGACGACGTGCTGCGGCTCGTCTTCACCGCCTGCCACCCGGTGCTCGCCCGTGAGGCGCAGGTCGCACTCACCCTCAAGGTGGTGGCGGGTCTCACGACCGAGGAGATCGCGCGTCTGTTCCTCGTGCCGGTGGCCACCGTGCAGCAGCGCATCGTGAGGGCGAAGAAGACCCTGGGAGCCGCGAAGGTGCCGTTCGAGACGCCCGAACCCGTGGCGTGGAAGCAGCGTCTCTCGGCGGTGCTGGGCGTGGTCTACCTGAGCTTCACCGAGGGCTACGCCGCCACGAGCGGGGAACGGTGGATGCGACCGGAGCTCGCGAACGAGGCCCTCCGTCTCGGCAGGATGCTGCAGAGCCTCATGCCCCGGGAGGCCGAGGTGCACGCCCTGGTGGCGCTCATGGAGTTCCAGGCCTCGCGCTTCGCCGCCCGGGTCGGGCCGGACGGCGCGCCGGTGCTCCTCGCCGATCAGGATCGCACCACTTGGGATCGCGCGCAGATCGGGCGCGGAGTCGCCGCCCTCGCCCGTGCCGACGGACTCGGCAGGGGTCGGGGGAGCTACGCGCTGCAGGCGGCGATCGCCGAGCTGCACGCCACCGCGCCGAGCGTCGAGACCACCGACTGGGAAGCGATCGTCGTGCTCTACGAGGCGCTCGGACGACTCGCGCCGAACCCCGTCGTCGAGGTGAATCGCGCGGTCGCGGTGGCGCAGGCTGTGGGGCCCGCATCCGCTCTGGCCATCGTCGACCGGCTCGACGAGGAGGGGGCGCTGCGGGGGAGTCACCTCATCCCGAGCGTGCGCGGGGAACTGCTCGCCCGTCTCGGCCGCGACCAGGAGGCACGCGCGGAGCTCCTGACGGCGGCGTCGCTCACCGCCAACGAGCGCGAGCGTGACGTGCTGCGGGCGAAGGCGGCGGCACTGGGCGAGCAGCGCTGAGCTAAGGTTCTCTCGTGCGAGAAAGGTCGAACCGATGGTGAGGAAGACCGAGTGGCAGCGTGCCGACGCCCGCTCCCGCCTCGCCGCCGCCGGGCGCATCGCCCTCGCGGCGGGAGGCACCGTGACCCCGCAGCTGATCGCCGACGTGTCGGAGCAAGCCGGCATCCACCCTCAGTCGTTCCGTGCGCTGTTCGCCACCGACGACGAATTCCTCGACGCCGTGCAGGAGCGCCTCGCCGAGGAGTGCGCGGAGCGGTTGCGGGCGGGGCTCGGCGGCCTCGCGGGTCTCGACGACGAGCAGCTGCTCGGCTCGGCCGCAGTGGCGCTCGCCCAGGCCCGGCCGATCGACCGGGGTGCGGTGATCATCCGTGCCGAGCGCCGGCTCAGGGCGCTGCGCTCCCCGAACGCCGCCGAGTCGCTGCTCGCCGCCGAGCGCCGCCACCTCGAGACGCTGTCTGCCGTCGTGATCGAGTTGATCGACGAGCTCGACCGCGACCCGAGCTGGCCGCCCGCGCTCGCGGCGCGGCTCATCCTCGAGAGCTACGAGCGCTCGTTCGAGGGGTGGGTGTTCGCCGGCCACGACGAGAGCGACTTCGACACCTCCTCGTACGTCACCCGCACCCTCCCCACCCTCCTCGCCCGCATGACGACCCCGCGCGGCCACCGCGCCGTCGCCGTCGCCTGAGCTCCGGCGCGCACGGATGGCCGGCACGACGATCGAGGTGCGGCCGGCGACGGTGTTCGCCGACGTCGCGACCATGGTGGGCCCCAAGCGCCCCGACGCGAACGTGTGCTGGTGCCTCAGCTACCGCATCCCGTCGAAGGAGAATCTCACGCTGAGCGGGCCCGCCCGGGGCGATCGGGTGCGTGAACTCGTGGAGCTCGACCCGCCGCCCGGCGTGCTCGCCTACGACGCCGACGGGGAGGTGGTGGGCTGGGCTGCGGTGCACCCGCGGGCCGACACGACCTTCGCGCGCAACCGGCGCATCCCGCACCTCGACGACGACGAGGGCGTCTGGTCGGTGTGGTGCATCCGGGTGCGGCCCGGCCACCGCGGGCGGGGCATCTCCCACCGGCTGCTGGCGGGCGCCGTGGAGTTCGCCCGCGATCACGGTGCCCGGGCGATCGAGGGCTACCCCGTCGACAACGCCGGGAAGAAGGTCGATCTCACGATGGCGTACGTCGGCACCAGGAGCCTCTTCGAGAAGGCGGGTTTCGAGAAGGCAGCCGACACGACGTCGGTGCTGAACGGCTTTCCGCGCGTACTGATGAGGCTGGAGCTCGACGGCGGCTGAACCGGTGCGCGGGTGAGGCTCAGCGGCGGCGGCGGGCGCTGGGCTGGGGGGCCTGGCGCAGGCGGATGAGGCGCTGGGAGCCGTCTTCGCCGAGCTCCGCCACCTCGTCACGGGACGCCAGGAAGTCGCCGAAGGAGCGGAAACCGAGGGGCTTCTCGCTGAACGACGGATCCATCCGGCGCATCTGGTTCTTCACGTTGCCGGTGTTCAGCCACTCGTCGTCGTCGCCCTTGGCGTGCCCCACCTGGAGCGCGCGCACGAGCAGCTCGGTGGCGGTCTGCTGGGGGTCGACCTGCTCGGTGGGCTCCGGCTCCTCGTAGCCGGCGTCGTCGAGGTGCGAGAAGGTCGGGGTCATCGCCGCGGCGCGGCGGCCGCGCGTGGTGGTCTTCTTCTCGGTCTGCGCGTCGCCCTCGGCGCCCGGGCTCTGCGCCGACGACTGGGACTGTCCTTGAGCCGAGGAGTCGTCGGAGGCCCCGGCTCCGGCTGCCGACTCGACCTTCCGCCCCGCCGCCCGGCCACCCGTGGAGCCTCCCGACCGGGCGACGGCGCCCGCAGCATCCTTCACCCCGGGCAGCGAGTCGTAGTGCTCGAACTCGTCGCAGGCGGCGGCCAACGAGGTGCTCGACGAGCCGGCCACGCCGATGCCGACGACGTAGCGGCCGAGTCGCTTCGACTTCTGCGCCAGCGCGATGTAGTCGGAGTCGCCGGCGACGATGATGACGTGCGTGAGGTCGGGCAGGCGGAACAGGTCTTCCACCACGTCGACGGCGAGACGGATGTCGGCACCGTTCTTCGTTCCCCGCGTGGTGGTGGTGAACAGCTGGGTGAGGTCGACGGCCCGCGACATGAGCTGACGCTGGTAGCTGGCGTTCACCGGGACCGACCAGTCGGCGTAGGCCCGGTTCACCACGATGGTGCCGAACGAGGCCGCGAAGTCGACGACAGCGTCGAAGTCGACCGTGGCCGCCGCGAGTCGCGCTGCGATCTCGGGGTCGGCGCCCTGGCGGGTGCGGTCGAAGTCGCGGATGCCGTCGCGCTGGAAGGCCTGCCTGCCGTGCAGCTGCTGGTAGCGCGAGATGACGATGTTGTCGAAGTCGATGTAGAGGCCGACCCTGGAGTCGCTCGGTTCGGTCATGGTGTGCTGCTCCGTTCGGCGGGCCGCCGCGACGGTCCTGCATGCTGCGAGCCGTCAGGATATCAGCCGGATGCGGGCGTCGCCCGGCTGCCGTCTTCATCGCCCGTCGTCCCGGCCGCGGGGAGCATTGCGGGCACGAGCCGCACGAGCACGACCAGGCCGACGAGCTCGACGAGCGTCTGCGTGACCACCGCGAGCGGGGCGAGGCCGAGCGACTCGGGGAGCGCCAGAGCGAGCGGCAGCACCACCAGCGAGTTGCGGGTCGCGCCGCTGAACACGACGGCACGGCGGCCGGGGACGTCGATCCCGGCCGCACGGGACACGAGGATGCCGACGGCGAGCATCACCACGAGGAAGACCGCGTAGATCGGAACGAGCCGCAGCAGCGCCCCCGCGTCCCTGCCCACCTCGGCGAGCTGGGAGGCGACCACGACGGCGAGCACGACGGCCATGAGCGGCACCATGGCGGAGGCGGCGGCACCCTCGACGGCGGCGACGGCGGTCGCCGCGCCCCGGGATCGCCGCTGCCTCGACAGCGCCTGCACGAGCGCCGCGGCGGCGAGCGGAGCCGCCACGAGTAGGAGGAACGCTTCGACGAAGGTGCCCGGCTCGATGGACGACGCCGCTTCCGGCCCCGCGAACAGCAGCAGGTACAGCGGCAGCAGCACGATCTGCAGCACCATGAGCAGGGGAGTGGCGGCCAGCAATCGGGCCCTCGCGCCGCCGGCGAGGCCGGTGAAGACGACGACGTAGTCGATGCAGGGGGTGAGCAGCACGAACAGCAGGCCGACGAGCAGCCCGGAGTCGTCGGCGACCAGGCGCGACAGCGGGAAGACGATGATCGGGACGGCGATGAAGTTGACCGCGACGACGGTGATCATGAACCTCAGATCGCGCACCGCGCGCCCCAGCTCGACGAGCGGCACGGCGAGGAACGTGGCGAACAGCAGAAGTGCGAGCAGCGGGGTGATCGCGCCGCCGAGCGGTACCGCCGAATCCGGAGCGAGCAGGCCCACGACCGCGCCGACGCCCAGGGCGGCGAGGTAGATCGGCACCTGTCGCGCGTCCCACCACCTCACCACCGACGTCACTCCACCACGCTAGCGGCCTCGCGCGTCGCCCTCCGGCGCGACCGCACGCGCGGTACGGTCACTGGAGGACGGGACGGGCTGGAAGGGCGGATCACCGAGCATGAGCGACTCGCGCGAGGAACAGGATGCGGTGCCGGGCGACGGCAGGGACGAGACGCCCAACGAGCGCTACGACCGCAACTGGTCGGAGCTGCTGCAGGAGTTCCGGGTGCTGCAGACAGGAACCCAGATCCTCGCCGGCTTCCTCCTCACCCTCCCCTTCCAGCAGCGGTTCACCGAGCTCACTGCCTTCGACCGCGGGCTCTACCTCACCCTCGTCGTCATGGCCACCGGTCTGACGCTCCTGGCCCTGGCGCCGGTCGTGCTCCACCGGCTCCTGTTCCGCCGCAAGGCCAAGAAGCAGCTGGTGCAAGCGTCGAGCGTCATCCTGCTCGCCTGTCTCGCGGTGGCCTCGCTCCTGTTCATCGGCATCGTGCTGTTCGTGTTCGACTTCGTGGCATCGCCCGAAGTCGCCCTCTGGGCCGCGATCGGTGTGCTCGCCTTCATCGTGGTGATCTGGGTCGCCGCCCCCCTCATCCTCCGCGCCGTGAGGCGAGCCGCCGCCGGTTGAATCGCGGCCGTCGGGGACGCGCCGGCTGGGCCGCCACCGGCTGGGCCGCCCGTTGGGCCGCGGACTGTGTGCTCCCGCGGCGACCGGGTGAAGCGGCGGGTGAGCCTTGGGGTCTTCGGAGCCCGGCGCCTGGATGCGACGCTAGATTCGGGCGGGTATGACTGGTGCGACGGGGGACGGCGGGGCGGGTGCGGGGCCCGGCCTCGATGACCTCGTCGAGCGCTCCGCCTGGGACGAGGTGGTGGCGGCCCTCGACGAGCGCTGGGGCGAGCTGCTCTCCGTCGATCCCAACGCGGTGAAGCGCGCGGTGAGCGCGTTGCCCGCCTCAGTTCTCGAAGCGCATCCGCGGTGGGCCCTCGCGGCGAACTACGTGAACCGGTACGTCTCCAACGGGCAGACGCCCACCACCATCTTCCGCGGCACCTCGCCGACCCCGGCGCCGCTCAACCTCCTCGATGTGCTCGCGCGGCTCACCAGCAAGGTCGCGGAGCGCAGGGCGCGCGGTCGCTACACCGAGGCGACGGCTGCCGCTGCCGAAGCGCGCCTGCTGGTCGACGAGGCCGACGACGACGCCCGCGCCACGCTGCTCCAGGCGCTGCCCGAGATCGTGTTCCAATGGGCGATGGCCTGGGAGTACGACGGAGACACCGACCGGGCGACCCGTGAGTACACCGAGAGCTACGACGCGGCCGTCGCCATCGACCACACCATCGCCATCGCCTCGGCCGCCGGAGCGCTGGCCTGGATCCACGCTCTCGCGGGCCGTAACATCCAGGCCAGGAACTGGCTCGACCGCCTTCCGGACGTGGGTTCGGAGTGGTGGGAGAATCGTGCATCCGTCACCGCCCGATTCGCACGGGTACACCTGCTGCTCGACGAACTGCGGCTCGACGAGGCGAGACGGGAGCTCGCGGCTGTCGACCTCACGGGCGTTCCGGAGCGGTGGCCGGCTCAGAAGTACCTGGCGGCGCTCGTCGAAGACGACCCTGCGCGCTGCCTCGTGCTGCTCACGCAGATCGACTCGTCAGCCGCGACGCTGCCCCACCAGGCGACGACGACGGGCGCCTGGGCGCCTCTCGTGGCGATCGCGCGGTCGGTGCTGCTCGGCCGCCTCGACAACTGGGCGGCCTCGCGCGAGGCGCTGGAAGCCCTCGACGTCGAGGGGCGCGGCACCGACGACTTCGGCGCCCGCCAGATCCGCCTCTGGCGGGCGGCGGCTGTTCTCGTCGCAGGTGACGCTGCCCAGGCCAGGCGGCGGGCAACGGCGCTCGTCGGCATCTCCACGACGTCGCCCCGGCTGCTCATCGGCGCTCTCGGCGTGTCGGCAGCGGCGGCACATCGCCTGGGCGACGCGGAGTCGGCGGCCAAGCAGCTGCGCATGGCGATCGAACTCGCCAACCAGCACCGCCTGTACCTGTCGCTCACGGTCGTTCCGGCCGACGACCTCGCAGAACTGCTCCCGCAGCTGGATGCCCACCTCCCCGACGCCGTCGTCAGGGCCCTGAGTGCCGACGTCGCCGGACCGGGCACGGATCCCTTCCTCGAGCTCACACCCCGCGAACTCGCGGTCGTACGCGGTGTCATGGGTTCGGCGTCGCTCGACGATGCCGCCGCAGACCTGTTCGTGTCACGGAACACGGTGAAGACGCAACTGCGTAACGCCTACCGCAAGCTCGGCGTGACGTCGAAAGCCGCCCTCGAGGAGCTCGCCGTGCGGCACGGCTACACCCCCGAGGGCGACTGAATCAGGCGTCGACGTCGCCGCGCCAGGCACCCGTGGCGTCGCCGCGGCTCTCGATGAACTCCTTGAAGTTCTTGAGGTCTTTCTTGACGGCGTGGGTGCCGGCGCCGAGCAGCGAACCCGCCTTCTCGAGGAAGCCCTCCGGCTCCCAGTCGAGCTGAACCGTCACCCGCGACGTGGTGTCGTCGAGCTTGTGGAAGGTCACGACCCCGGCGTGCTCGGTGTCTCCGCCACGGCTCGTCCAGGCGACTCGCTCGTCGGGGTGCTGCTCGGTGATCTCGGCGTCGAACTCACGTTCCACACCGCCGACCTTCACCTTCCAGTGCGTGTGGGTGTCGTCCTGCTGGGTGATCGACTCGACCTCGTCCAGGAACTCGGGGAAGCTCTCGAACTGGGTCCACTGGTCGTACGCCACCTTCACGGGAACGGCGACGTCGATGCTCTCGATGATCTGGGCCATCTGCTTGATCCTCACTGTCGATCTGATCTCTTCGTGCTCTCGAGCCAACGCGGCACCAGGATGCGCTCCAAGGCCTTGACACCGAACTCACAGCACAGCGTCTTCAGTCGGTACTCGTCGTCGTGCGACCGCTCCCCGAGATCGGATTGTGGTGAGCGATCGGCACACCCTGCTCGGTCTGGGGCTCCTCGACGAGCTGGAGCCCGCCCGGCTTGTTGGCCTCGAGCATGAGCGCATCGATCCAGTCGGGGTTGAGGGTGGGCTTGCGGTGGCCGTAGTACTTGAAGGTGATGTCGGAGAGCGGATGCACCCAGGTCGTCGTGCGCCCGTCGCCCGAGTCGGCGCTGTCGCGCCAGCTGAACAGCGTCGACTCGCCACGCCGCAGCTTGGCACCCAGCACCACCTGCAGATGCGCGAGGACGCGGTCGTCGAACTCGACTTCGATGTGCGAGCCGCACAGGAATTTGCCCACGGGAGCCTCCTCCGTCACCTCACCTTCGTGCATGGGCGTCGCCGAGGCAAGCTGAACGGACAGATCCGCGTGTCGCGGGCTGGGGGTCAATCTCGGTCGACGACGTTCTCGAGGGGGCCGCCGGTGCGGAGGGCATCGAGGTTGCGGGCGATGAGGGGGGCTGCGCCGCGCGGACGGTTGCCCGCCGCGTGGGGGGTGAGCAGGAGGTTCGGGGTGGCCCAGAGGGGCGAGTCGGCCGGCAGCGGCTCCTGCTGCATCACGTCGAGGGCGGCAGCGCGGAGGCGGCCCGAGGTGAGGGCGTCGACGAGGGCTGACTCGTCGACGGTGGCGCCTCGACCGACGTTCACGAACACCGCCCCCGGCTTCAGCGCGCCGATGAGCCGTCCGTCGAAGGCCTTCTCGGTCTGCCCGGTCGCCGGCAGCAGGGAGATGAGCACGTCGACCTCGGCGAGGTGGGCGGGGAGGCCTGCGTCGTCGACGACCTCGTAGCCGTGGCGGGTGCCGGAGCTCGAGGCGACGCCGGTGACGCTGGCCCCCAGCAGCTCGAGCATGGGGGCGAGGGTGCGGGCGATCGAGCCGAAGCCCCAGATGCAGACGTGGGCGCCGGCGAGCGTGTAGAGCTGCTCGGTGGCGGGGTCGCGCTGCGCGTCGAGGAACTGCTCGTGCCAGACGGAGTCGCGCTGTGCATCCCGCATCAGGTCGAGTCGCCGCACCAGCGCGAGCACGAGGGCGAGGGTGTGCTCGGCGACCGTCTCGTCGTGCAGGGAGCGGCCCGAGGTGACGACGGCGTCGGGGGAGAAGCCGGCGGCGAGCACCGCATCCGGGCCCGCGGCGAGCGTCTGCACGAGCTTCAGGCTGCCGAGGTGCTGTGCCGCGTCGGCGAGGTTGTCGGCGGTGTTGCGCCACGCCACGAGCACCTCGGCGTCGCGGTGCTCGGACGGGATGGCGACCGCGGGGTCGTACACGACGGCGGTGTCGGCCGGCCCGAGGTCGAGCGCGCTGAGGTCGATGGTGTCGGGGAGGAGGATCTTCATGCCTCCATTCTGGCGGGCAGGGGCGACCGGCATGCGACGTCGGGGCGGAACGCTGTCAACCCCCGTGCCGATGCGCGGGACGTCCGTAGGGTGCGGAAGAACACCCGCGACGGAGGACAGACATGCCAGAACCAGAGCAGCAGACCCCACCCGGCTCCGAGCAGGAGCTCGAGCAGAAGCCCGATCACGGCGAGGACAGCTACGTCGGCAGCGGCCGGCTGACCGGAAAGATCGCCCTCATCACAGGCGGCGACAGCGGTATCGGGAAGGCGGTGGCCATCGCCTATGCGCGCGAGGGCGCCGACGTCGCGATCTCGTACCTCGACGAGCACGAGGATGCCGCCGAGACCTGCGCGCTCGTGGAGGCGGCCGGGCGCAGGGTGCTGAGCATTCCCGGCGACATCTCCGACCCGGCGCACTGCCGGGCGATCGTCGAGCAGACCGTCGCCGAGTTCGGGCGCGTCGACGTGCTGGTGAACAACGCGGCGTTCCAGATGGACCGGCCCACGATCGAGGACATTCCCGACGAGGAATGGGACTACACCTGGGCGGTGAACGTCAGCGCCTACTTCCACCTCGTCAAGGCCGCGCTGCCGCACATCCCGTCAGGGGGATCGATCATCGGGTCGACGTCGGTGCAGTCCGACAAGCCGTCGCCGAACCTGCTTCCCTACGCGGCGACCAAGGCGGCTGTGGCGAGCATCAGCGCGTCGCTCGCCCAGATGCTGGCGGAACGCGGCATCCGGGCCAACAGCGTCGCGCCCGGGCCGATCTGGACACCCCTCATCCCCGCCACCATGGAGCCCGACAAGGTCGAGAGCTTCGGATCGCAGTCACCGCTCGGCCGCCCCGGCCAGCCCGCCGAACTCGCACCCGTCTACGTCATGCTCGCATCAGACGAGGCCAGCTACGTCTCGGGGGCCCGCATCGCGGTGACGGGCGGCACACCCATCCTCTGAGGCCCGCCTCCCGCCCGGCACTCACGAGCGTTCGGGTGGGGGCGTGCCCGTCTTCGACGAGGTCGCTCGCCGCACGAGGTAGAGCACGACCCCCAGCACGACGAAGGCTCCTCCGAACGCCCAGACGAGCGGCTCCTGCTGAGTGAGGAGGAGGATGCACGAGAGCACGCCGAGCACCGGAACCCACGTCCACACCCTGAAGTGCTTGTGCTCCACGCGCTGCCTGCGCAGCACGAGCACAGCCACGTTCGTGCTGATGAAGACGAACAGCAGCAGGAGCACGACCGCGGAGGCGAGCGTCTCGAGATCCCCCACGAGGGTGAGCAGCATGGCGATGGCGGTCGTGGCGACGATCGCCACCCAGGGCGTGCGCCGCTTCGGCAGCACGGTCGAGAGCACCGGCGGGAGCAGACCCTGCTGCGCCATGCCGAAGGTCACCCGGCTCGTCATGATCATGGTGAGCGATGCGCCGTTCGCCACCGCCACGAGAGCGATGAGGCTGAACAGCCAGTCGGGCACCGGGAATCCGGTGGCGGCGACCACGGCGAGCAGCGGCCCCGAGGAGTCGGTGAGCTCACCCGCCGGCAGTGCGACGGCGGAGGCGATGCCGACCAGCACGTAGACGGCGCCCGCCGTGAGGAGCGCCCCGAAAAGAGCCCGCGGGTACACGCGGGACGGGTCGCGCACCTCCTCGGCGACGTTGGCCGAGGTCTCGAAGCCGACGAAGGAGTAGTAGGCGATGATCGCTCCGCCGAGCACCGCGAGGGCGGGCGACGAGTCGCCGGGGAACTGCGTCACGCGCGACACGTCACCGCCGCCTCCACCCACCATCGCGGCCACGGCGACGATGACGATGACGAGGCCGGAGACCTCGATGACGGTCATCACCACATTGCTCTTCACCGATTCGCTGATGCCGCGGGCGTTGAGCGCCGCCACCAGCAGGAGGAACACCATCGCTGCCGGGATGGGCGGCACCGGCAGGAAGGTCTGCAGGTACTCGCCGGTGAAGGCCAAGGCGAGACCCGCGGCGCTCACGACTCCGGCAGCGAGCATGCAGAAACCGACGAGGAAGGAGATGATCGGAGGCGCGAAGGCGCGCTGCGCGAAGACTGCCGCCCCGCCCGCCTTGGGGTACTTCGTGACCAGTTCGGCGTACGACCCGGCGGTGAGCAGCGCCAGGAGCAGGGCGAGCAGGAGCGGTGCCCACAGCGCGCCGCCGACCTCGCCCGCGAGCACCCCCATGAGGGCGTAGATGCCTGCTCCCAAGACGTCACCGAGGATGAACAGGAACAGCAGTGGACCGGTGATGCGTCGGCTGAGCTTCGTCTCGCCGGTCTGCGCATCCGTCTGGGTTCTCACGTGGGCCTCCGTCACGCGCGACCCGTGGGCGGGCCGCGTCGCTCGTGACCGTAGGCGGGCGACGGGTGCGCGGCGAGGGGCTGGACATGGGACGGTCGTCGCCGTATTCGCGCGCGACGACCGACTTTACGCGCGGCCCAGGCTCACCCCTTGATAGGCAAGCAATTACTTGCCTATAGTGGGCGCATGGCCGACGTGTTCAAGGCTCTCGCCGACGAGACACGGCGGGCGCTGCTCGACGAACTGCTGCTCCGCGACGAGCAGACCCTGTTCGAGCTGTGCTCCCGGCTGGCCATGAGCCACGGCATCTCGCCGAGCCGCCAGGCCGTCTCGCAGCACCTCGAGGTGCTCGAGGCCGCGGGGCTGGTGCATCGGGAGCGACGCGGCAGGTTCACCTTCCACACCATCGACACCGCCCCGCTGGCCCAGATCGCCGAGCGGTGGCCGGTGCGACAGAGCAGAGAGAAGCAGTCATGAAACTCCAGACCGTGAGCGTCTTCGTCGACGACCAGCAGCGCGCCCTCGAGTTCTACACCCAGCGACTCGGCTTCGCGGTCGCCGCAGACGTGCCGCTGGGGGAGCATCGGTGGCTCACCGTCGTCGACCCCGAGCTGCCCGAGGGCACCCAGCTCTCGCTCGAGCCGAAGGGCCATCCCGCGGTCGGGCCCTTCACCGAGGCGCTGGCCGCTGACGGCATCCCCTTCCTGCAGCTCGGTGTCGACGACGTGCAGGGCGAGTACGAGCGCCTCGTCGACCTCGGTGTCGCGTTCACTCAGCCGCCCGCGACCATGGGTCCCGTCATCGTCGCCGTGCTCGACGACGGATGCGGCAATCTCCTCCAACTCGCCCAGTTCGTGAGGTGACCGGGCGCGCGATGCCGAAAGCTCAGGAGCAGCGGTGGAGCGTCTCCACTGCCGAGGAGAGACTCGCCGGGCCGCCGAGGAGCGTGACCTTCGTCACGCCCCACCCGTGCAGCGCGTCGATCGTGGCCGACGGCACGCAGTCGCCGTGCACGACGAGGAGCGGTGCCGACTTCGTCGCCGCCAGCACTCCGCCCGCGAGGGCGTCGGGGAAGGTGACGCCCGTGGCGAGGAACGCCTCGCTCGCCGAGCCGAACGCCGCGAGATTCACGGTCGCCGAGGCGGCGTAGCGGTCGGCGCCGCCGAGGCGGCTCAGCTTCGACGCGCCGTACTGTGCCGCCAGCTGCGACTCGATCGCGGGCGAGACGGAGTTCGGTCCGCCCGTGATGGCGACCTGCGTGACTCCGAGCCGGTCGAGCAGAGCCAGCGTCTCGGCGTCGACAGCGGATGCGGTGCCCGGGATGAGGAGCACGGGTGCTCCCTTGCTCGCCGCGGCACTCGTCGCGCTGAGCGCGTCGGGGAAGGTCGCGCCCGTGGCGATGAACGCGGTGCTCGCGGAGTCGAAGGTGTTCTCGACGATCGCGCGCGAGGAGGCGTAGCGGTCGGCTCCGCTCTGACGCTCGACCTTCGGAGCCAGCGTGCGCAGCTGCTTCACGACGGCCTCGGAGACGGAGTTCGGGCCACCCACCACGACGATTCGGGCCGGCGACAACGCTGAGATCGCCTTCTTCACCGCGGCGGGGAGCTCGTTCGGCGCGGTGAGAAGCAGCGGTCCGCCGGCTTCGGCAGCGGCTGCGCCGGCGCCGAGAGCATCCGGATAGCTCGCCCCGGTGGCGACATAGACCACGTCGGCGGTGCCGGGATAGGCTGCGCGGGCGATGTCGACGGCGCTGGAGTAGCGGTCGGATGCGGCAATGCGCTCCGACTCCCCGACGATGAGCTCGGCCGTGATCAACAGGTATCCCTTGCTCGACGCACCCGCCCACACCCGATAACCCCCGAGGGCGGTGTCGGCCGGCACGCCCACCGAGCCCGAGACGGCGCCGTCGGCCCCCGCGGTCAGGGTGCCCAACGGGCGCGCCGGAGCCGAATCGGAGTGCAGGGCCACGGTCACCGTCTCGCCCGCCTCGAACCCCGACGCCGAGACCGCGAGTGAGCCGCCCGGCACCGCGAGCCCGTCTGTGTCGAGATCGAGCGCCGCGATGCCGTTGATGGGCTGACCCTCGCCCGAGACGAGGAGGTAGCCGCTCTCGGAGCCCGCGGCGACCAGGTCGACGACGTCGCTCGGGGCCCACCCCCCTGGCAGCGTGACCTCGGCGGTGATGGCGCCCTCGCCGTCGGCCGTGACCGACACCGGGATCGCCGAGGCGGAGGAGACGTCGCCGTCGCCGCGATAGCGGGTCGAGTCGATCAGACTCACGGTCACGGTCTCACCCGGTGCGAACCCGAGCGCGTTCACCACCACCTCGCTGCCGATGGAGGCGCTGCCCGGGGTGTACCAGGTCCACGCGGTGGGGCTGTTGTAGATCGTCTCGGGCGGGGTCGGGCTCACCGTGAGGGGGAGCGAGACGGAGGAGTCGCCGCAGTCGAGCGTGAGGGTGCCGTGCACCGGGGCGTCCTCGCCCAGGGGCAATGGGTCGCCGTCACCGTCGACGAAGGCGTAGTCGCGGTAGATCCAGTAGCTCTCGCCGAACCCGTTCTGGGTGAGCGCGGTGGTTCCCGCCTCGCTCGTGAACGAGGCGCCCTGCGGTGCCGGGCACTCGTCGTCGCCCACGAAGGCGACGGACACGCGCCCGCCGGGCTCGACCCAGGGCGACGACACGTAGACGCCGGAGGGAACGGGCGCCGTCACCGCAGCGACCGCGGGGGCTGACACGATGAGCCCGCCGCCGATCACCATCGCGGCGATCACGCTCGCCGCGAGGGTGCGCCGTCTCGAACCGATGCTCGGCGATGAGTCACGAATGGCACTGTCCACGGGGCACTCCCTCTGCGCTGCGGGTCGACGCCGACCGTGCGGCCGCGCCGAGTCCGAGTATTCCAACTCGCCGCCGCCGTCATCTCCCCCCTGTTGAGGGGACTTCCCCCCTCCGCGCCGCGAGTCGACGTGCCTGATGAGCGAAACCCCGTGGCCGGCTTCCGGTGCTACGCAGGCACCCCGGTAATCGGTAGATTGAGCGGGGCGATAGGGGGGCAGGGTCATGACAGGCATGTTCAGGTGGGTCTACGAAGTCTCGGGCACGATCGACGGCGCGCAGCAGGCGGTCGACGAGGTGCTGGCGAGCGAGGAGTACGTGGTGGACAAACGCTCCACGACCGAGTGGCACGCCACTCTCGGCACCGAACCGAGCTTCCTGCAGAAGATGTTCACGAACGCCGACGAACCGGTCATCCTGACCGTTACGTTCGCCGACACGGGGGCCGGTGTCGAGGTCGAGCTCAAGCGCCCGACGCTGTACGGCGTGAGCGGCACGGGTCACGGCGAGGTCGCGCTCGCCCATCTGGACAAGAAGTATCGGGCCACCGCCCGAGCCGTTCACGACCAGCTCGCCGGCGCGGGCATCCTCCTCAGCTCGCGCGAGTAAGGCCGTTCATCTCGCAGCGGCGACGCTCCGCTCCGACAGCGGGCGGATGCGCGCCGACAGGCTGCGCACGCGGCGCGCGATCGTCGCGAAAGCGCTGTCGAATGCCGCGGCGGTACCCACCGCGGCGGGATCGGGGATCGACCAGTGCAGGTCGTCGCGGCCCACCAGCTGCTCGTGCGCGCTGTCGCACACGGTCACCACGAAGTCGTGCGGATCGAGCACCTCGTCGACATGCTGCGGCCGCTTGTTCCCATCGATGCGCAGGCCGTGCCGTTCGGCGACGGCCAGCGCACCCGGGTTCACGGCCTCGCTCGGCAGCACACCAGCCGAGATGGCGGGAATGGGGCTCGTGTTGCGCCAGATGGCTTCGGCCAGCTGTGAGCGCGCCGAGTTGGCGGTGCAGACGAAGACCACGCGGCTCGGCGCGTCGAGGTCGCTCGGCATCAACGTGTCGAACACCTCGGGGTGCAGCGTGATGTAGCTGCGGCGGCGGTCGAACTCCGAACGGATGCGCGAGACGATGGTCGCCTTCTCCAGCACCTTGAGGTGGTGGGCGACGAGGTTGGAGCGTAGCTTCAGGAGGAGCTCGATCTCCGACGACGACAGGTCGCCGAGGGTGAGCAGGTCGACGATGCGGAGCCGGTTCGGCTCAGCGAGGGCGGCGAACACCGCTGCTCGTCTCTTCAGCTCTGCGGGCATCCGAACTCCTCCGGAAAAATTAGCTCAATCGCTCTTGACTCAATCATGGTAGGCAGGAACTCGACCGACCAGATGAGGTCGACGGTCTTCAGCGGATTGTCAGCCGTCGGTCACCGTGGCGAAGCTCTCGCCGCGACAACCCGAGTTTGAGGAGCACCCCATGGGTATCGGAACCGGAATCGCTCTCTTCGTGATCGGCGCCATCCTGGCGTTCGCGGTGAACGTCGATCTCGGCGGAGTCGTGAATCTCTCCCTGATCGGCTACATCCTCATGGCGGCCGGGGTCGTGGTGTTCATCATCAGCCTGGTGATGGTCTTCCGCCGCCGTCAGTCGGTGGCCACCACCCGCTCGGCCGTCGACCCGGCGAGCGGCGAGCAGGTCACGCGGAGCACCCGCGAGTCCGACGGCCCCCTGGTCTGATCGGTGTCGATCGCTCCTCCCGAGAGCTCCCCGACGACTGGCGAGCTGCTCGATGGCCGCTACCTCCTCGACTCACGCCTGGGCTCGGGAGGGATGGGTGTCGTGTACCGCGCCCGCGACGAGACGCTCGGCCGCACCGTCGCGGTGAAGGTGTTCCGCGAGTCCGCCGTGGAAGACGCGCGAACGACGACCGAGATGCGCTTTCTCGCCTCCCTCAACCACGCTGCGCTGGTGACCCTGTACGACGCCCGGATGACGGGTGACCGTCCGAACTACCTCGTGATGGAGTGCGTCGAGGGCCCGACGCTGCGCCAGCGGGTCGAGCGCGGCCCCCTCGGGCAGCGCGAAACCGCCACGATGGCGCGCGACCTCGCCGAAGCCCTGCATGTCGTGCACCAGTCGGGGATCGTGCATCGCGACATCAAGCCGTCGAACGTGCTGCTGCGCCCGTCTCACCTGCCGGGGGAGGAGTACCGGGCGAAGCTCGCCGACTTCGGCATCGCACTGCTCGTCGACGCCACCCGCCTCACCGCCCCGGGAACGTTGATCGGCACCGCCGCCTACCTCAGCCCGGAGCAGGTGCGCGGAGCCGCCGCGACCCCCGCGTCCGACGTGTACTCGCTCGGACTGGTGCTGCTCGAGGCGCTCACAGGCGAGCGGGCGTTCCCCCAGACGGCGACCCACGAGACCGCCCTCGCGCGACTCAGCCGCGACCCCGTGGTTCCTGGATCACTCGGCTACGGCTGGAAGTCCCTCCTGGCGGCGATGACCGCGCGAGAGCCCTCGACCCGGCCGACGGCTCTCGACGTCGCGGTCGCCGCGGGCGAGCTGATGACGGGAGGGGTGAGCGACCCGACGGCGACGGGAGCGATCGACCTCGAGGCGACGATGGTGCTCGCCGAGCCGCCGCGCGCCGAACCGACAGCGGCGACCGTCGCGCTGGCGGGGGTGGCGCCGGCGGCGCTCGATGCCGCGCCCGCGTGGGCGAGCACGACGCCGACGAAGCCCACGTCCACTGCAGCACCCGCACGGGCGAAGGGCCGCAGACGCCGGGTCGTGCTCACCCTGGCGGCTTCGGCTCTGGTGCTCGTGGCGGTGGTGGGGGTCTCGCTCTCCGCTCTGGGCTCGTCGTCGGCCCCTGCGTCTCCCGCCCAGGTCGAGGCGACGGATCCGGCGGTGCCGGAGCAGGCCGTCGTGCCCGCCGACGACGTGCAGCCCGCGGAGACGGAGCAGACCGTCGTCGAGGACGTTCCCACCGAGGCCGTCGTGCCCGAAGACACGCAGCCCGTGGTCGAGGCACCGGTCGACACCGGCGACACCGGGCCGGGCGACAGCGGCACGGGCAACGAGAACAAGGGCCCGGGCAACAACAACGGGAACGGCGCCGAGAACAAGGGCCCCGGAAACAATAACGGCAACGGCAACGGTCCCGGCAAGAAATAAGACTTCCGCCCACCAGGCGGCAGGGCGGCTCCCGAGCCGTCGTATCAACAAAGGAGATGCACCATGAACATCCTGCTCATCATCATCGCGGTCATCGCGATCGTCCTCCTGTTCACGGGAGGTTTCGTCTCCTCGCTGAACTTCCTCCTCTGGGTGGGGCTCATCCTGCTCGTGCTGGCGGTGATCGTCTTCCTGGTGCGGCTGCTCACCGGTAACCGACGCGTCTGATCGTCGGACGAGAGGGTTCACCATGGCACGCGCACAGCATTCCGAGACGATCCACGCGCCGATCGCCGCCGTCTACCAGCAATGGCTCGACGTCGAGGCGTTCCCGCAGTTCGTGTCCGCCGTTCGCACGGTCTCCGTCACCGCGGAGCTCTACAGCCACTGGACCCTCTCGCTCGCCGGCTTCGAGCGCGAGTTCGACATCGAGATCGTCGAGCAGGCCCCCGAGGAACGGATCTCGTGGCGCAGCATCACGGGTGAGCCAGCCCACACGGCAAGCGCCTCCTTCACCGAAGACGCCGACGATCGCACCACGGTCACCGTGATCCTGGAGTGGACCCCGGATGGCCCGGCCGAACGAAGCGCCGCCGTCCTGAAGGCCGACTCCCGCGCGCTCCGCACGGCCGTGCGAGGCTTCAAGCGGTACGTCGAGGCGCACGGCGGCCCCGAGGGGCACTCCCACGTCGTCGTGCAGCCGCTCGACGTCGACCACACGGCGGACTGAGCCGAACCGTCCTCGACCTCAGCACACGATCAGCCCGCGCTTCCGTCCCGGAGCTGCGGCGGGCACTCGCCCGCGTCGTCTGCCGTGAGCTCGAAGTGCCAGAGCTCGTTCGTGTAGACCTGGCAGAGGCCGAACTCGTCGCCGAACCGGTTCAGCCAGTCCATCGCATCGGCGGTCTCGAGGTCGACCGCCTCGCCCGTCACGTGCTTCGAATCGTCGCCGCGCTTCACCCAGCGTGCGGCCTCGGCCTCGCTGCCGTACTTCTGCACCGCCCGCTCGAACAGCTCCTCCTGGTAGCCGACGCTCCGCCACCCGTCGACGAAGGTGAAGCGCAGACCGCGATCCGCGACGGCGGCTGCCTCGGCGCGTTCGAGCGCGTCGCGGAGTTCTGGTGTGAGGCCGGTCATCGCCGCCACGTCGTCGCGGAGCGAGACCGACTCGCCGAAGGGCACGACCCCGTCGTCGGCTCCGAGCCCGCCGTCGTCATCGCCGAGCCCCGGCTGCGCCTCGACAGAAGGGGCGGGTGCAGCGCCCGGCCCCGCGGTCACCGTGCCACTGCATGACGCCAGCAGCAGTGCGGCTCCGAAGGCGACCGCCACGAGCGGGGGGCGGCTCGCGGCGCGCCCGGAGCGGCCGGCGCGCCCGGAGCGGCTGGAGGAACGGAGGTGGAGCGGGAACATGGAGCATCCTTTCGTCCCCTCCAGACTCGCCGGCCGGGGCATCGCGCGGATCGGCAGGAAGTGCCGATCGGCCCGACCGGCGTCCCGCCCGTCTCCACCTCGAGGACCAGCCGGCAGCCCGCCCGCGCTAGACGAGCTGGTGGCGGTGCGCGAACACCACGAGCTGCACGCGGTCGCGTAGCCCGAGCTTGCGCAGCACGGCGCCGACATGCGTCTTCACCGTCGACTCGCTGGTGAACAGGCGGGCGGCCACCTCGCTGTTCGAGGCGCCGCGGGCGACGGCGTCGAAGACTTCGCGCTCCTTGTCGGTCAGCAGCTCGAATTCCGCCGGCGGGGGAGCCGGCTCCTTGAACCCGCTCACGAGCAGCGTCGAGAGGGCTTGCGGCGCGAGCACGGCGTTGCCGGCGTGCACGGTGCGGATCGCGTCGATGAGCATCGCGGGTGTCGCATCCTTCACCAGGAAACCGCTCGCACCGTGGCGGATGGCCGTTGCGGCGCGATCGTCGAGATCGAAGGTGGTGAGCACGAGAACGCGCACCGGCGTCGAGCGGGCGGCGGCGGCCTCGGGGAGGAAGATGCGACGGGTGGCCTCCACGCCGTCGAGTTCGGGCATCCGGATGTCCATCAGCACCACGTCGGGCTGCAGCGCCGCCACCAGCTCGACCGCCTCGAACCCGTCGCCGGCGGTGCCCACCACCTCGAGGTCGTGCTGGGCGTCGACGATGACGCGCATCCCTTCGCGGAACAGCTCCTGGTCGTCGACGAGGAGCACGCGGATGGGCGCGCTCACACCCGCACCGGCGGGAACGGGGCGCCGGCGCGCAGCGGCAGCGTCGCGGTGACGACGAACGCGCCGTCGCCCCCGGTCGAGACGTCGAGCGAGCCGCCGACCGACTCGACCCTGCGGCGCATGCCGGTGAGACCCTCGCCACCCGGATGCTCGGGGCCGGGCGGTGCGGGTGTGGAAGCCGGCTGATTGGTGACCGTGAGCCGGAGCAGGTCGCCCCAGTCGCGGTGCACGGTCACCATCGAGTCGCGGCGCCCGTGCTTCAGCGCGTTCGTGAGCATCTCCTGCAGCACCCGGAACGCGACGGTCGCGAGCTCGGGCGGAAGCGGGTGCACAGCCCCTGTGTCGGCGACGACGATCGGGAGCCCGCTCTCGCGAGTGGAGGAGACGAGGGCGTCGAGGTCGGTCGGATGGCCGGTCGTGCCGTCGGGCGACGACAGCACGGCTCGCACCTCCTGCAGGGAGGAACGTGCCGACCGCGCGATCGTCGCCATCGTCGCCTTCAGCGCCTCGGGCCTGGAGTCGTCGAGGAACTGCGCCGACTCGGCCTGGGCGAGGATGACGGTGAGGGAGTGCCCCACCACGTCGTGCACGTCGCGGGCGAGTCGGGCCTGGTTCTCGCGCAGCGCCGCGATCTCGGCCATCCGCTCCCGCTCCACCGCGGCTCGGGCGGCGGCGCTCTCCGCCTCGGCCTGAGAGCGCTGCGAACGCCGGGCGGCGCCCCAGTAACGCGTGACGAGACCGGCGAGCCACGGCAGCGCCAGCACGCTCAGGATGAGGGGCAGCACGAAGACCGGCCACGCGATGCCCGCATCGACCAGCGGAACGATGAGGTTCCGCGCGATCCGCGTCTGCCACAGCGTGTAGGCGAGAAGGTTGATGTAGAGGAACGAGATGGTCGCGGCGACCGGGATCGAGAGTCCCGACACCCAGAGCAGCGCCGTCGACCCCCACCGGGCGATGCCGAACGCGACGCCGACGACGGCGATCTGCACGAGCAGCACGTCTGTGGTGGTCGCCGCCTGCAGGATGAGCAGTGCCCAGAGCACGCAGAACGACACCCAGGGTGCGCGGCGGGTGGTGGCGACCGCGGTGGCGGTGCCGAGAACCGCTATCGCCTGCACCAGGGCGGGGCCGGAGCCGTACCCCGACAGATTCGCCGAAGACGCCTCGATGCCGCCGACGACGAGCACCGCCACCGCCGCCAGCAGTTCGGGAGCCCGCGCGATCCGGCTCGGCTGCACCTTCATCGTCACATTATCCCCGCTCGCCACCAAGACCCGACGAGTGCGGGGGTCGACACCGGGACGCGTGTGCGGACTCGGAGAGCGGTCATGCCCTCACGCTAGGGGAGCTCGGGTGCTGCCCGCCTCCGCCGGAAGTGCCGTTCGAGTGGCCGGAGGGTGGAGGTCGGTCTCGGCGCGCCGTCACGGTTACGGCGCGACAGCCTATACCGGTTTAGACGGCTGGGTCAACGATGCCACAGGATGTTTGACGACCACGGGATTCGGCCGCAGACTAGGTGCTGCTTAGTCGGAACAACGTTGTTCGGAGGATGAGAATGAGACGTCGCAGTTTTCTCGCAGGTATCGCTGCCGCCGCTGGAGGGCTCATGGTTCCGCAGCTGACATCCGCACCAGACGCGGCACGAGCGGCGACCGTGACCCTCGATTTCGATGCCTTCCCCCTCGCTTTCGGCCATCTGAACTGGCAGCTGCTCACCGCGCGAAGCATCTCGGCGTCCGGCGCGGTCACGGGCTTCACCTACGGCTCAGGAACTTCAGCCGGCCAGCGGCCCGACCAGCACGGCGTCAGCTGGCCCACGCCCTCCTACTACGACGCTGTCCTCGGCGCTGGCGGATTCGCCCGCGTCGCGGCCTGGCCCATGAAAGCGATGATGCTCTACGCGCAGGAGAAACCAGCGGGCTGGGCGACTGCCGGGTGGAACCCCTACCAAGACCTCGCCGAGGGCGCCACCTGCGTCGACGACTCCGCCCGCACCGCGATCGCGCTCGCCACCGACTACCTCCTGAACGGGCGCGCCTCGTCGCTGGCGGCGGCTAAGGCGCTGCTCACGTTCACCTGTCACCTCACCACCGTCGAGGGCAAGGTCTACAACTTCGCCTGGCTGGATGCTCCCGCGACCTATGGCTGGGACGTGATGCAGAGCCAGAACAAGCACTACGGTTACCGCTCCGAGTTCTATCGCAGAACCCAGTACCCACCCCTCGACGCCGGAGGTGGGCACTCGCAGTGGATGCAGTTCACCTCAGACCCCTCCCACATCATCACCGACGCCACGGGAGCGTACGTTCGCGCTGATCCGTTCCTGCCGCATCCGCCCTACTCGGTGGCGATGGACGACCTGCAGGCGACGAACGGAGCCGACGTCGCCGCCGTGTACTCCGGCCCGCTCTACAGTTCGGCCACGGGCGCGTCGACGTCATCGCTCGCGGGAGTGAAGAAGGACTGGACGACGAGCTCCCTCAACCTCGGCGCCGACGACGCCAGGCAGCTCTGGGCGCTCGCGCTCGGATTGCAGATGATGCAGAAGGTCAAGGCCACGAGTCCCGGCGGCGCCCTGTCGGCCGACGACCTGGCCTTCGGCGCCTTCCTCGAGAACCACCTCGATCGGGTGCTCACCAACGTGCTGCAGTACGACATGGGGACGCTCGACAACCGTCTCGCCGCCAACTTCCTCATCGGGCTCAGCGAGTACTACCGCATCCGGTACGTCGGAGCCGGACACGGAACCTGGGTGCCCGTCGCCACCACGGTCGACGGCTACAGCGCCGCCCCGTCGCAGTCGTCCGTCTACGCGAAGATGGATCAGGCGCTCAATCGCGTCACCGCGGCCCAGTACCGCACCACCGATTGGCGCGACGGCATCTTCATCGACGACCCCGTCGGCGGGGAATGGCAGGCCTGGGGGCAGGTGCAGATGCTCGCCCTCGCGAAGTCGTACCGCCTGAGGCGCGACGCGGGCCAGGCGGCGTCTGCGTTGACGGGGCTGCTCGACACCATCTGCTATTCCGCTGACCGCTTCTACGGGATGCAGGCGTACCACTACGCCGACACCGTGAACGGATACTCCCGCACCAGGGAGCGCATCACCGGTATCTCGGGTTGGGCCGCGCGCTTCCACACCAACGACACCCAGTCGGTCTACCAGGACTCGTCGATCGTGGTGGGTCTCGTCGAGCTCGCCGAGGCGTACGGCCAGTCCGGCCGTACCGACGCCGCAGCGAAGAAGACCGCCTACTTGCAGTCGGCGAAGATCGTGGGGACGTGGTTCATCGGCAACAACTCCGCCCTGGTGCCGATGTACGCCGGCAAGCCGGGGCCCGGTGCGTTCGAGGGTAGCGGCGCGTTCTTCGACGAGATCAAGGCGGACTCGGCCGGAAGTCACCGCAAGAGCGACGCCGGTGGAGAATCGACGGCGGAGGGCCTGTGGGCCTTGGTCGTCATCAAGGATGCGATCACCCGATACGGACTCGGGTCGACGTTCACGTTCACCGTGTAGGAGGGAATAGTCGTCGCTTCCGTGCTCGTCGTCAGCTCCGTGCTCGTTCTTGATGGTGAAGTCAGTGCTCGTTCTTGATGGTGAAGTAGGAGCCGCGGATCGTGCCGGCCAGCTTCGACCTCTGACGGGCGAACTTGAACCGGTCGGCGAGCTCCGCGGGAACCTCCATGCCGTCGGAGAGCTTGAAGCCGACTGCGCGCTTGCCCGCGTCGTCGAGGGTGTACATCACGTTGATCGACAGGCCGCTCTCGTAGAACAGGTAGGCCATGCGGATGCCCGCCACCTCGAACTCCGTCGCCTCGAGCACCGGCGAGCCGATGACGATGTCGCGCTCGCTCTGCAGGATGTCGGTGACCCACGCGACCGTCTCGGGCACCTCGGCGGCGGGGTGGGTCACGAAGGTGTGGTCGTACTTGTTCTTGTAGTAGCGTGCCTCGTTCGCCCGGAGCCCCGCGAGCGCGTCTGCGACCGGCGACGACTCGAGGCCGGTGGTGGAGACCGTGGTGAAGTCGACGGTGTACGACATCGTTGGCGTTCCTTCCGCATCCGGTCGCCCGCGTGCCGCGCGCGATCCCGCCCCATTACAGCACGCACCGCCCCCTCGCGTCGCCCACGACGGAAAGCACGCTCGGACGGCCGAGCTCACCCGGGCAGCTCCCACAGCTCGAGCGGCAGGCCCTCGGGGTCGTGGAGGCGCACGAACCTGCCGAAATCGGTCTCCCACTCCGCGCGGCGTTCGACCTCGATGCCCGCGGCCTCGAGCCTCGCGACCATCGCGTCGAGCTCGGTGACTCGGAGGTTCAGCATGAACGTCTGGTCGGCAGGGAAGTAGTCGCTGTCGTGCGGGAAGGGCGCGAACACCGTCATGCCCTCGCCCTGGTTCCACACGGCATCGGCTCCCGCGTCGATGCCGAGGTGCTCCCGGTACCACGCGGCGCGCGCCTGCGGATCGCGACTGCGGAAGAACACCCCGCCGATTCCTGTGACCGTCATGCCCTCATGCTAGGCAACCCTGCGCCCGGGGGGCCAGCGCGTTCATCGGGCTGGGGCGAGAAGGGGCGAGGCCGCACCGGGGCCGGCGCATCAGTGGAACGGGCATCGCGACGGTGAACCGGATGCGCGCACGCGGCCTCCCGACGCCGGCTTGGTGGGCAGGCGACGTCGGTTCACCCGCAGTCCCTCGTCGAGCACGGCGACCCGGGGATCGCTCAGCGCGGCCACCGCGGAGGCGAGGCCGGAGATGGCGAGCTTCTCGCCCGGGCAGCGGTGGCCGGTGGTGACCCCTGCGCCGCCGTGCGGGATGAACACCGGAATGGCCTCGTAGTCGTCGACGCCGACGAACCGATCGGGGTCGAACGCGCCGGCCGACTGCCACGAGCTCTCGTCGGTGTTCGTGCCGAGGATGTCGAGCAGGAGCCGCCCGCCGCGCGGCACGTGCTGCCCGTCGACCTCGAGATCGGTGAGGGTCCAGCCGGGCAGCAACGGCACGAACGGGGCCGTGCGCCGGATCTCCTGCGCGAACGCGGTGGCGAGCGGCCCGCCCACCAGGGCGCCGCGTTCGGCGGTCTCGTGGGCGATGCGCTCGCGCCACTCGGGCCGGTCGTGCAGCTCCTTGGCCGCGAAGGCGACGAAGCGGGCGACGGCGACGAGCGGCCGGATGCTGTTCTGCAGCTCGACGCCCGCGAGCCGGGACTCGAGCAGCTCGCCGCGCCGATCGCGGTGCCAGGCCCAGGCGTGCAGCGCGGTGCCCTCCGCGGGGTGCAGGCCGCCGGTGCGTACGGCCTCCACGAGACGTGCCGAGTGCTTGTCCGACCACAGCCGGTTGCCGTAGGCCAGCAGGTACTCGGGGGAGTACGGCGCGCCGAAGCCGTCGACGATCTGGGCGAGTCTGCCCGCCCAGCGGGTCTTCGCGGCCGCGGTTCCCGGCAGCCCCGCCCAGCGCATCCCGGCCCGGCCGAACACCCCCACCGCGGCGTCGTAGGCGCTGCGCCGACCACCGCGCTCCCAGTCGTCGAGCTCAGCCCGCCACTCCGCCTCGAACAGCGGGGTGAGCCGCGCGACCTGCTCGTCTTCGTAAGCGATGTCGACGAAGTTCGCCTTGCGGTGCCGGTGCTCATCGCCGTCCAGACTGTGCACCGAACCGCGCCCGAACAGCGTCTCCTGCACGAGCGCCGGCATGGCGCCGTGGCGGGCGACGAGACTCTCGTCGTAGAACATGCGCACCGCATCAGCGCCGCGCACGAGGAGGGCGTCGTCGCCGAGCAGCCGCATCGGCGCGGCGCGCGCTCCCGGTCGCACCCGCGCCCACACGCGTGAGCCGAGGCCGTAGCCGTGGAGCATCAGCCTCACGGAGTCGTCGAGGAGAGGGCGGTTCATCGCTCGTCTTCTCCCGGACGGGGCGGGAAGGTCATGCGGCGTCTCGCCGCCTCGGTGACAGCGGCAGCACCGTCGCCGTTCGCGTCGCCCTCGGCACCCGTCGTCACATCGTCGAGCGTGAGCAACCCATCGGGGTCGCGGGGGTCGCGCTCACCGGTCAGGCGGGCGCCCAGTTGGGCCTTGTCGTCGTCTCGTGCCATGTGTCCTGCTCCTTTCGCGAGCCCACGACCGCGGGTGCCGGGGCTGCTGACCAGCCCACACCCGCATCCGTCTGCCGCAAGGGGCCTGCCAGGTCACTCCCGGTTCTGCTAGGGACAGGACGTGCGGGCTAGCGCGCCCGGTGCCCGATGGCCCTGCTCAGCCGATGGAGGAAGCGGATGCCCGACTCGCGTTCTGCCGCATCCATCCGCTCCAGCACCGCGACGAAGTCTGTGCCCGGCCCCCGAGCCGACTCGATGAGCGTCAAGCCCTCCGGGGTGGGGCGGAGCAGCAGTGCCCGCCGGTCGGACGGGCTCACCGATCGCGTCACCAGTCCTCGCCGCTCGAGGCGATCGATGAGAACCGTGATCGACGCACTGGTGATGCCGATGGCGGCGGCGAGCGCCTTCGGGCTGACGCCGTCGCCGGCCCGCGAGGCGTCGACGATGCGCTCGAGCGCCTGTTCGTCGTTCGCCGAGAGCCCCGTGCGCTCGGCGATCTCCCGCCGGCGCTGCACCTCGGCGTTCCAGAGTTCGGTGAGGGCGTCGACGAGGTCGTCTGCGGAATGCTGGAGTGCGGAGGTCACGTGACTGCTTTCTCGTCGTTCCGTCCAGTGAACACCCGAGTGGCCTCGACCGCCGCACGGATTCCGAGTCGAGACCCGATCGACACCTCGCACGACCCGATCATCTGCCCTGGGGCGGTCGACCTCGACGGGAGCGACGGCGAGCAGCCTCCGTTCCAGACCGAGGCGACTCGTCGGAGGATCGGACCGAGGGAAGCCGGATCACGCGGGGTCAGCCGACCGGGCAGGTGACGGTGAACGAGGAGACGGCATCGACCTGCCTCGCCTCCTTCATGTCGTAGTCGCCGATCGCGGCGGCTGCGGGGTCGCGAGGGAGCACGGATGCTCGACCCTCCGCCCCGATCACCGTGTACCCGATCGAGCCGTCGGGATGCTCCTCGCGCACCACCTCGCCCGAACCGGTGAACTGGGCGACCAGCTCGTCGCCCACCACCCAGCTCGACACCAGGGGAGCGGGCTCGTCGGCGGCGGAGAAGGTGACGCCGAGGCCGGGGGCGGGCGACGTGTTCGCGATCGTCACGATGTCTCCGGTGCACGACAGGAGACCGCCGGGTTCGAAGGTTCCGAGGAGGGTGGACGCGGTGCCGTCGAGCTCGAACTCGATGGCGGCCACGGGGCCGGTGCCCTCGCTCCACGGCGCCTCGGCGGCCGGGGTCGAAGAGGCGTCGGCGACGCTCGGTGAGGTTTTCGCCGCTGAAGGTGCCACTGCGCTCGGCAAGCCCGAGCATCCGCTGAGGGCGATGGCGCAGGCGAGGACCACTCCGACTCCGACGGCTCGAAGGGACGGGGGCGGGGCGACGGTCGTACGGCTCACCTCGCCGACCCTATCCGGGCTTGTCGTGTGGCGCCCGGCCGCGGGCAGCCTCAGAGGGTGACGACGAGCTTCGTCGCCGACACCCCCGCGCGCAGGCGGTCGATCGCCGTCTGGATCGCCCCGAGCCCTTCGCCGACCACCTCGGCCGTGGGGGCGCACGCATGGGTTCCGTCGGCGAGTGCCCGCGGCAGGTAGTCGTGCCACAGCATCCGCCCCACCTCGTTCGACATCAGCGTGCTTCCCCAGACGAAGCTCGCGGTGATGCCGTGCCGCCGCGCGGTGAGCTGGGTGAGGGCGGTCGAGGCGCCCATGCGGGTGAGTGTACGAACGGCTGCAGCGCTCGGGCCGCCGCGCCTCGGGAGCTCGGCGAACGAGACGGCGGGGCTCGCCAGGGCGACCCGCCGCGCGCCGGTCGCGACGGCGAGGGCGACAGCGGGTGCGCCCGATCCCGTGCCCACGGCGAGGATGCCCTTCACGTCGTCTCCCTCAAGCGCATCGCTCAGCTGCCGCACCGCGGTGCTGTCGCGGTAGTCGACGACCACGTCTGCGCCGAGTTCGCGCATCCGCTCGTGATTGCGGGGCGATGCGGTGGCGGCGACCCGGTGGCCGGAGGCTGCGGCGAGCTGGATCGCGTTGCTGCCGACGCTCGTCGACCCGCCCCAGACCACGACGGTGCCGCGCCCGGGCGCGGGCTCGGCGCGCCGCGGCACCGTGGGAGGCGGGAGCGCGAGGTGGTCGTTCTGGAACAGGGCGGTCGCGGCGGTGGAGACCGCGAGCGGGAGCACGACGGCGTCGTGGAAGGCAAGCGTGTCGGGCACGGGTGCCGTGAGGCCCTCACGCACCACGACGAACGACTGGAACCCGCCCTCGGCGTGATGCCGCGAACCCCTCTCCATCCCCACGGCGTAAGCCACGACCCGGTCGCCTGGCGCGAAGCGCGTGACGCCTCGGCCCACCGCCACGACCACGCCCGCGACGTCCTCCCCGAGCACGACGGGGTAGGGGAGCCAGCGGTACATCAGATTCCCCGTGTGCTGCTTCACCTCGTCGAGGGGGTTCACGGCCACCGCCCTGGTGCGCACGAGCAGTTCACCCGGGCCGGGGACCGGCATCTCGGCGGGAGCGACCACGAGGTCGGCGCGGGCTTCGGGCAGCCAGGCTGCGGAGTTCGTCGACACCGGAATCCTTTCGACGGATGCCCTGATGACATCTCGTGTCGTCATGGTAACACTGACGACACGACATGCCATCAGGTAGTGTGGGGGGATGCCTCGCTGGGCCCCCGACGCCGCTCTCCGCCTCGAACGGGCCGCGATGGAGCTGTTCGCGTCGAAGGGGTACGCGCAGACGACCGTGCCCGAGATCGCCGGACGGGCGGGGCTCACGACGCGCACTTTCTTCAGGCACTTCGCCGACAAGCGCGACGTGCTCTTCCTTCGCGAGCGCGAGCTGCCTTCCGTCGTCGCCGACGTGCTCGTCGCGGCCCCCGTGGGGCTCTCGCCGATGGATCTCGCGTTTCACGGCCTCGACGCCGTCGCGAGCGGCGACCTCGAGGGGTGGAAGCGCGAGGTGGGGGCCCGCCGCGCCGTCATCGAGCAGGAGCCGAAGCTGCGCGAGCGCGAACGCCTGAAGTCGGCGGTGCTCACCGATGCGATCGACGTGGCGCTGCGCGCGCGAGGCGCGTCGCGCGAGGAGGCTTCGCTCGTGGCAGCCGTCGCGGCGGCGCTGTTCGACACCGCGCTCTCGGAGTGGCTGGCGGGCGACGACGCCGTTCCGCTCGCCGACGTGCTGCAGAGGCAGCGCGAGCTGCTCGTGCGGCTCACGGCATCGGCGGGCTCCGCGACTCCGACGACTCCCGGGCCAGAAGGACGCTGAGCTCGTTGCCCACCTCGCCGGTGCCTTCGACGCCCGATCGCGTCAGGATGGAGGGATGAGCGACCACGCCTTCGCGATCGGCACGACCGTGAGGTTCCACGAGATCGAGTCGCGTCGGGCCCCGGGCGAGGCGCAGGAGGTGGTGCTCGCCGCCCTCGCCGCCGACGGTTTCACCGTGTCGCAGGAAGCCTTCGGCGACGGGATGTGGTCGCTCAGGTACGCGGAGATCGGCGACGACGGCACGTCGAACTGGAGCGACTGGGCGCTCGAGGTGGTGCCGCTGCTCTCGCTCGTGGGGGTGCGGCGGCACTTCGCGCGCTGCGCCGTACCCGTGGCGGCGACACCGACGGCCACCGGGTCGCGGCTGCTCATCTCGACGGTGTGGGGGTTCCACGGCGACGGCGGCACGGTCGGTCTCGTCGCCCGCCGTGTGCGCTCGGCGGCCGAGGCGGCGGCGGGGGTGCTCGGCGGCGAGCTGCGATCGCAGCGCACTCCGATCGACACCACGGCGCCGCTCGGTCGCAAGGAGTTCGAACGCCTCACCGGATGGAAGAAGCGCTGAGCGCTCGGCGGCACATCCGCAGGGCGCTCAGCGCGGCATCCAGACTCAGTTCTGGGGGAAGCCCAGGTTGATGCCGCCGTGCGACGGGTCGAGCCAGCGCGAGGTGACCGCCTTCTCCTGGGTGAAGAAGTCGAAGCCCTGCATGCCGTAGGCCTTGGAGTCGCCGAACAGCGACTTCTTCCAGCCGCCGAAGGAGTGGTACGCGACCGGCACCGGGATGGGCACGTTGATGCCGATCATCCCGACCTGCACCTCGTTCTGGAACCGGCGTGCAGCCCCGCCGTCGTTGGTGAAGATCGCCGTGCCGTTGCCGAACACGCCCGAGTCGATGAGGGCGAGGCCCTCCTCGTAGCTCGCGACGCGCACGATCGACAGCACCGGGCCGAAGATCTCCTCGGTGTAGGCACGCGAGGTGGTGGGCACCGCGTCGAGGAGGGTCGGGCCGAGCCAGAAGCCGTCGGCCTCCCCGTCGACCTCGATGCCGCGGCCGTCGACCACCACGCGGGCGCCGTCCTGCTCGGCGATGTCGATGTACGACGCGACCTTGTCGCGGTGCACCTCGGTGATGAGCGGGCCCATGTCGCTGCCGCGACGCCCGTCTCCGATGCGGAGGGTCGCCATCCGCTCGGTGATCTTCTCGATCAGCGCGTCGGCGACAGGCTCGACGGCGAGCACGACCGAGATGGCCATGCAGCGCTCACCGGCCGACCCGAAGCCGGCGTTGATCGCGGAGTCGGCGACGAGGTCGAGGTCGGCGTCGGGGAGCACCAGCATGTGGTTCTTCGCGCCGCCGAGAGCCTGAACGCGCTTGCCGTTCTTCGAGGCCGTCTCGTAGATGTACTGGGCGATCGGGGTCGATCCGACGAACGAGATCGAGGCGACATCGGGGTGCTCGAGCAGGCCGTCGACGGCGACCTTGTCGCCGTTCAGCACCGTGAAGACACCGTCGGGGAGCCCGGCCTCCTTCCACAGGGCGGCCAGCCACAGGGCGGCGCTCGGGTCTTTCTCACTGGGCTTCAGCACGACCGTGTTGCCCGCGGCGATCGCGATGGGGAAGAACCACATCGGCACCATCGCCGGGAAGTTGAACGGGCTGATGATGCCCACCACGCCGAGGGGCTGCTTCAGCGAGTAGACGTCGACCCCGGTCGACACGTTCTCGGAATACGCGCCCTTCAGCAGGTGCGGGAAGCCGGTGGCGAGCTCGACCACCTCGAGGCCGCGCGCGATCTCACCCCCGGCGTCGGAGAGCACCTTGCCGTGCTCGCTGGTGATGATCTCGGCGAGTTCGCCCTTGCGCTCGTTCAGCAGCTCACGGAAGCGGAACAGCACGGTCTGCCGCTTGGCCAGGCTGGTGTCGCGCCAGGCCGGGAAGGCGGCCTTGGCACTGGCGACCGCGCGGGCGACGTCGTCGCCGTCGGCGAGCACGACGTTCGCGGTCACGACACCGCGGGCGGGATCGTAGACGGGCGCCGTGCGGTCGCCGGCGCCGGCGTCGTGGGCGCCGTCGATCCAGTGCGGGATGGTGCGGGGGGAGTCTGTCATCGTTGTCGTTCCTCGGTCTCGTCAGCGGGCGATGGTCTGGTGGTGGATGGTCTGGTGAGGGCGGGCGCCCGGGCGATCAGCTTCGGGCGACCGCGGAGAGCGCGGCGTCGAGCGCGGCCACGCCGCGGCGCACTTCGTCGGGCGTGACCACGGCGGGAGGCACGACATGGTTGCGGTTGTCCTGCACGAACGGCAGCACCCCATTGTCGAGGAGCGCGGCCTTCACCGCGGCCATCGAGGCGGCGGCGAGCGGCTCGCGGGTGTCGCGGTCGGCGACCAGCTCGACGGCCCAGAACACGCCGCTGCCGCGCACCTCGCCGACGATCTCGTGCGTGTCGGCGAGGGTCTGCAGGGCGGGGCCGAGGTGATCGGCGCCGATGCGGGCGGCGTTCCCGACCACGTCCTCCTCGCGCATGGCGTCGATCGTGGCGACGATGGAGGCCGAGGCGAGCGGGTGGCCCGAGTACGTCAGCCCGCCGGGGAAGACGCGCTCGTCGAAGAACCGGGCGACCCGGTCGGAGACGACGACGCCGCCCACCGGCACGTAGCCGGAGTTGACGCCCTTGGCGAAGGTGATGAGGTCGGGTACGACGTCGTAGGCGTCGAAGGCGAACCAGTGCCCCGTGCGGCCGAAGCCCGCCATCACCTCGTCGAGGATGAGGAGGATGCCGTAGCGGTCGGCGACGGCTCGCACGCCCTCGAGGTAGCCGGGCGGCGGCATCAGCACACCGGCGGTGCCGGGCACGGTCTCGAGCAGGATAGCGGCGATCGAGTCGGCACCCTCGGCCTGGATGGTGCGTTCGAGGTGACGCAGGGCTCGCGCGCTCTCCTCCTCAGGCGTCTGCGCCCAGAACTCCGACCGGTAGAGGTACGGTCCGAAGACGTGCACGTGGCCGCGGGAGTACTCGTTCGGGATGCGGCGCCAGTCGCCGGTGGCGACGACGGCCGCCCCGGTGTTGCCGTGATAGCTGCGGTAGAGCGAGACCACCTTGTCGCGACCTGTCACCTGCCGCGCCATCCGGATGGCGTTCTCGTTGGCGTCGGCGCCGCCGTTGGTGAAGAACACCTTCTCGAAGCCCTCGGGGGCGAGCTCGGTGATGCGCCTCGCCGCCTCGTTGCGTGTCGCATTGGCGTGGGCGGGCGCGACGGTGGTGAGCAGGCGCGCCTGCTCCGCGATGGCCTCGACGACCCTCGGATGCTGGTGTCCGATGTTCACGTTGACCAGCTGGCTCGAGAAGTCGAGGTACTCGCGGCCGTCGTGGTCCCAGACGGTCGTGCCGAGGCCGCCGGCGATGACGAACGGCGTGAGGGCTCCCTGGGCCGACCAGGAATGGAAGACGTGGGCGCGGTCCGCTGCGCGCACGTCGTCGTTGCTCGGCTGACCGTCGGTGACGACGCGGGGTGGGGAGGTGAGGGTCACGGGCAGCCTTTCGATCGGATGCTCCGATCATGACGGCTCCCGGCCGGCGAACGGCTAGCCAGAGTGTCGATTCATGCCGCCTGATGTGGACAGTTCCGCTATGACGACTCCGGGTCGACCCCGACGAGCTCGATCGCCGACCAGATCTCCGCGCGCACCGCGAAATCGCCCAGGTCGACCCCGAGCATCCTCTCCGCCGTCTCCACGCGATTCTTCACGGTGTGCCGGTGCACGTGCAGGGCCCGCGCGGCAGGGTCCCACGCGCCGTGATGCTCGAGCCACACCCGCACCGTCTCGAGGAGCACGGTGCGCTCCGGCTGCCGCAGCCGCAGCACGGGCGCCAGCAGCGTGCGCGCCACGCTCTCGCCGCCGGCGACACGGAGCAGCCCCCGCAGTCCGCGCTCGGCGAGGCTCTCGTAGTCGACCACAGGATCGGCCGGGCTCGCCGCCCGCGCGGCGTGCGTCGCCTCGGAGACGCCGAGCCTCAGGTCGGCCCAGGACACCCGGCTCGAGGTTCCGGCTGTCATGCCGTGACGCGCGATGAGAGAGCGCAGCTCGGGCGGCGTCGTGGCGCCCGCGATGAGCAGCACGTCTCCGCCTCGCTCGGCGTAGAAGAAGCCGCGGTCGCTCCGCACCGCTTCCAGCTCGAGCTCGTCGAGCGCCGACGGGCTGAGGCCCTCGCCCGCGATCGTGGTGACGACGATCGGCTCGGCCGGCAGACCGCCCCACACCGACGCGGCGGTGCGGCTGGCCACCTCCCACTCGCCGGCCATGAGGAGTTCGAGGAGGCCGGTGCGCAGCTGGCGGCGAGCCGCATCCAGTTCACGTCGTTGCTCCAGCACGATGCTGGCGATGCCGATGACGCTCTCGACGACCTCGTGGCCCGCAGGGTCGAGGGGCCCCGACGTCCCCACCGCCAGCACGCCGCGCAGCCGACCGCGCTGGCCGATCGTCTGCAGGGAGATGCCGACGTCGGAATGGATGATGCTGAGCCCGGCCCGCGCGCCCTTCACGAGGGTCTCGTACGCCGCCGCCTCCACCGCCTGCCTGAGCTCGGCGGGAGGGGCGGAGAGTCCTGGCACGTGCAGAGGTGCCCCGGTGGAGTCGAACAGCGCGACCCAGCAGTCGAGCTGCGCCGAGAGCTCGATGAGGATGGCGCCGAGTCCGTCGGACGACAGGGCGGCGCGGGCGATCGATCGGTGGGCGTCGAGCGACCACTGCACGCGGGCTCGGCTCTCGGCCGCGATCTCGCCGGCGACGAACCTGATGATCGAGATGAAGAGGGTCTCCCTCCCGATCTCGATGAGAGCGAGCCCGTGCTCGGCACACGCGGCGATCAGTGCCCGGGGGATCGCCGGGTGGATGACGCCGATCGCGAAGCCGAGAGCGTGGATGTCGTGCTCGACGAGCCGGCGCACGTACTCGCTCGTGAACCGTTCGTCGACGTCGGCGAACTGCGCGCCGTCGGTGAGCAGCAGTTGCCCCGCCTCGAGCCACGGGGTGGGGTCGGCGAGGTCGGAGCTGTGGGCCCACGACACCGAGACCTCGCGGGCGGCGCGCGACCCGTCGGGAACGACCAAGCGCGCACGGAACTCCGGATGCTGGAGCAACGACTGCAGACTGGCGGGCACCCTGCATTTCTACCCCACCCGGGCGGCTCGGGGCCGCCGGAGGGCTGAGTGGAGGAGCTCGGGGCAGCAGGCGGAGGGTCGGGGTGGATCAGCGCGACGCGTGGACGGCCGGGCGACGGAGTTCCGCGCAGATCAGGGCAGCGGACGGAGCGACAGCGCGAGTCGCGGGCAGAGATCGACGGCGTCGCGGGCGGCGGGAAGGCCGGCGGGCGGGACGGGGACGTCGGAGCGTTCCCGGGGCGGAGTCGCCGCCAGGGGGTAGCCGTCGTCGTCGGGGCGGAGGAGATCGGGCAGGAGGTCGAGGCACGCTCCGCGCGCCTGGCACCGCGTCCAGTCGATGTGGAGCGTCGCGCTCGTGCTCGGGGCGCTCATGGCGTGGCGGGTCATGCGAGGCCTCCTTCCGAGCACGAGCCCGACCGGTGCCGGTCGAGTTCGCCGGCGAACACGGCGAGCGCCGAACGTGCGAGCGAGACGGTGCCGTCGGGGTGGTGGCAGGCACCCCGGCCGGGGATCGTCTCGATGAGGTACCGCACTCCGCTCGGGTCGCTGTCGCGACCGGAGGAGTACTCGGCGAACCGGTGCGAGAGTCTGGGGAGCCCGAGTACGCACGGCCCGCACTGACCCGCGCTCTCGGCGGCGAGGTAGTCGAGGATGGAGGCGCTGACCCGCAGCCCACAGCTCGCGGCGCCGAGGAGGAGGACGACGCCGGCGCCCGCCGCGATGCCGCCGTTGCCGTTGCCGTTGCCGTCGGCGGGCCGGGCGACGAGCCGGCCCCCGAAGTCGCCGGCCGCGATCCAGCGCCCGTGGAAGCCGCCGACGAGCGCGGCCTGGATGCTCGTCGGCTCCACACCGATCGCGGTGAGCACCTCGGCGAGGCGCGAGCCTCCGGGCACCTCGACGACCTGCTCCGCCACCCCGTCCCCGCTGATGCTGAAAAGCCGGGTGCCGGGGTCGTCGGCGGTTCCCGAGCTGCGGAACCACTCGGCGCCGTAGCGGGCGATGAGGGCGATGTGCGCGAGCGTCTCGACGTTGAACAGGAGGGTGGGTCGGCGACCGACCCCGCGTTCGGTGAGGTGCACGGGATGGTCTTTCGGTGTCGCGGGCGCGCCCGACAGCCCCGCGACCACGGCCGTCGCCTCTCCCGCCACGAAGCGGTCTTCGGCCACCCGCACCTCGATCTCCCCGCCGTCCCGGCGCTCGAGCAGAGCTCGCCGCACGGACTCCGCCCCGTCGGGATGCGCCACGACGACCAGCCGCGCCCCGGGGCCGACGGCGGCGGACAGCAGCACCAGCCCGTCGATCACCAGGTGGGGAGCGTGTTCGAGCAGGGTGGCGTCTTTGCGGCTGAGCGGCTCTCCCTCCGACCCGTTGGCGATGATCGTCCCGGGTGGGCCGGCGAGCGCGTCGATCTTCTTCGACGCCGGGAACGCCCCGCCGCCTCGGCCGGTGAGCCCCGAGGCGCGCAGTTCCATGACGAGGTCCGCCGCCGCGGGCACGGGCACGGGCCCGAACCGGGCGACGTGACGGGCGGCATCCGCTCGGTGACCCGCCGCGAACAGGCGCGAGGGCAGGGTCCCCTCCGGAGGCATCATCGCCGTCGTTGCCGCGTTCGTGGAAGTCATCAGCGCATCCTCTGCATCGTTCGTTCGGCGCGCTCGAGCGGCGCGCTCCGGAAGCGGGCCGACGCCACCCGCCAGATCACCGCGGCGGCGACGGATGCGGCGGAGACGACCGCCAGCGCGACGAACCAACCGCTGCTCCCGTCGGTGCCGTTGCCGAGGGAGTGCAGCAGCGCGACCGGCCACAGGAGGTAGACGATCCAGTGCACCAGCCGGAACACCCGCGCGGGCAGCCGGTGGCGCAGCAGCGCCGTGATGACGACGGCGACGACGAGATCGAACGCGACCGTGCCGAGGCCCTGCCAGAACGGCTCGTAGCTGGCGAGGAAGGGGATGACGATGTCGACGAGCGAGAGCTTCGCGTAGCTGTCGCCGAGCAGGGTGAGCACGTGCAGCACGAGGAACGCCGACGCCAGGAGCGACACGTTGCGATGCACGAGCACGATGCCGAAGCGGGGGAGTCCCGGAAGGGGCTTGCCCGCCCGGGTGAGGACTCCGAGCAGCACGGATGCGGTGAACAGCAGCAGCGACATCACGCCGCTGATGCGGCCGATCGCCCACAGCACCTCAGACATGGGCCACCTCGCTCCGAGCGGGCCAGGCGGCGGTGGCGCTGACGGCGTACCGCTGGTTGACGAAGCGGGCGGGAACCCCGCGCTCGGCGAGCCAGGGGAGGGCCTGATGGCCGAGGATGACGGCCGCTGTCGAGTAGGCGTTCGCCTCGACGCAGCTCACCGCGGCGCAGGTGACGGTGCACCAGGGACTCTGCACCGGTTGCAACGACAGGGGGTCGAGGATGTGAGCGACGAGGTCGGCTCCCACCCGGTGCCGGCGACGCTGGGTGCTCGAGGTGGCGAGGGCCGCTCCGGCCGTGAGAGCGACACGGTCGGCCGGGTCGCCCGCACCGTCCTGCACGAGGACCTGCCAGCCGCCCTCCGGATGCTCGATCGTCGACGCGAGGTCGCCCCCGATCCCGACGAGTGCCCCCACGTCGGGCCCGAGTTCCTGAGCGATGACGCGCACCACCTGCTCGCAGGCCGAGGCCTTGCCGATCGCGCCGAGATCGAAGCCCGTGCCCGGTGGGGCGCTGAGCACGCCGTCGTCGAGCGATACGTCGGTCCAGCGCACCGGGCGCGACAGGGTCGCGGCCACGCCGAGCGGTGGGCCGTCGAGTTCGGAGAGCCGGTGACCGAGGGTGGGGTCGACCAGGCCGTCGGTGAGTTCGGCCGCGGCCAGCGCGTCGCTGAGGAGGTCGCTGAGCTGCGGCGAGACGGGAGTGGAGGAGAGCCCGGAGCGGGTGAAGAGCGAGAGCTCCGAGTCGGGGCGGTAGCGGCTGCAGGCGGCGTCGACCGAGTCCATCACCCCGACCGCGAGGCGGGTCGCCTCGTCGAGGAGAGCGGGGACGGTGACGGTCAGCTCCACTTCGGTGCTCCAGGCGCGCCAGCGCGCGGTGGCCGTGCCGGTCATCTCACGACCCCCTCGTCGTGCCGTGGGTCGACCCGCCGCGGGAGGGCGCGACGAGGCCGCCGGAGCCGGAGGAGGACGAGGACGAACCCGAGGACGAGCCCGATTCGCTTCCGTTGGAGGAGGAGGAGGAGGACGACGACGACCCGCTCCCGCTCGACGACGACGATCCGCTCCCCGTGTCGGTGGAGCTCTGCGCAGCCGATGCCTTCGACTCGCTGGCGTTCAGCCACAGCACTGCCGCCCCGACACCCGACCCGATCACTGTCGATGCCACGAGCGCACCGGTCAGCACCCGGACGGTGCGGCGGCCTCGATCCCGAGCGTTCACGGTGGACTCCTTCTCTCTCGACGTGAGACTTCTCTCCCGACGTGAGACCAGCATCCGCTCCGTTTCTTCCAGGATTCTTCCAACCGGCGTCCAGCCGGTCAGGCGCGCGGCAGGGTCGCCTCCACCACCCCTCCCGGCAGCTCCTTCACGACGCGCACGCTTCCGCCGTAGCGGTTGACCACGTCGGCGACGAGCGCGAGTCCCAGCCCGTAGTGGGCGGGGCCGGTGCCTGGCGTGCGGTCGGAGGCGAACCGCTCGAACGGGCGATCGCCGTCGCGGAACCCGGGCCCGTCGTCGGCGACCCGCACCCGCACGATACGCTGCTCCTCGGTCACCCCCACGGCCACCGAGGAGTGCGCGTGATCGAGCGCGTTCGAGATCAGCGAGAACAGCACTCGGCGCAGCGGCGCCTCGCCCGCCGCGGCGACGGCCGGGGAGGGGGCGTCGAGGGTGAGCGCGATGCCGCCCGCCTCTGCCTCCGCTCCCGCCGCCGTCACGACCTCGGCGGCGATGGCTGCGACGTCGACGACGCCGACGGATGCGGGCCTGTCGTCGGCGGCGATGAGCAGGTCTTCGAGAATGGCGGTCAGGGCTGCCGTGTCGGCGACCACCGCATCCGCCTCCGACTGCAGCCGGGCGGGGGAGGTCTCGCCCGCGAGGCGGCGCCGCAGCAACTGCACCCGCGTGCTGAGCAGGGTGAGCGGGGTGCGGAGCTCGTGGCTGGCGTCGGCGACGAAGCGTCGTTGCTTCGCCAGTGCATCGGTGAGCGGCCGCATCGCCCGTCGCGACAGCAGGTAGCCGCCCACCGTCGCTGCGGCGACGCCCACCGCTCCTGCACCGGCGAGCGACCAGGCGAGGCGGGTGAGCTCTTCGTCCGACTCGTGGCGGTCGATCGCGACCTGCACGAGCAGACCGCCCTCGACCCTGGTGCGCACGGCGTAGCTGCGCCCGTCGGCCGAGACGTCCGTGTCGACGGTCTCGCCCGTGCGCCCGGCCTGGTCGAGGGCCGCGGTGTCGGGGAGGCCCGCGGGAAGGGTCTTCGACGACGCGACGCGCCCGTCGCGCACCGTGATCACCCAGGTGTCGGCGGGGGCCTCGTCGCCGCGCAGGTCCTGACCGCTGATCGAGAGCTCGCGATCGACCGACTCCGCGACCGAGGCGGCGACGAGGGCGTAGGCGAGCACGCCGACCAGGGCGACGATGACCGCGATCACGGCGGCGAACTGCAGGGCGAGCCGCCGGGCGGTGCGCCGCAGGGCGAGCTCCTCGGCGGTCACGGTGCGCCCAATCGGTAGCCGATGCCGCGGACCGTCTCGACGACACCCCGGCCCATCTTGCGCCGCAGGTAGTGCACGTAGGTGTCGACGACGCCGAGCTCCTCGGCCACCGGGAACGCCAACCGCAGCAGGGTGGCGCGCTCGAACACCTGGTTGCGGTCTCGCGCCAGCACCTCGAGGAGCGCCGACTCGCGCTCGGAGAGCATCACGGTCTCGCCCGAGGCCCTCGTCACCTGGCGGGCCGAGGGGTCGAAGGTCGATCCGTCGTGCAGGGTGAGGGTGGTGGCCGTGGTCTCGTGGCGGCGGAGCAGTGCTCGCACCCTGGCGAGGAGTTCGTCGATGTCGAACGGCTTGCTGAGGTAGTCCTCGGCTCCGCTGTCGAGTCCCTCGACGCGGTCGGCCGGGTTGCCGAGGGCGGAGAGCACCAGGACGGGAACGCTCACCCCGGAGCGCCGCCACCTGGTGAGCACGTCGAGGCCCCCGAGCAGTGGCAGGCCGCGATCGAGCACGACGGCGTCGAACGCGCGTGTCAGCACCAGGTGCAGTGCCCGCTGGCCGTCGTGGGCGAGGGTCACCTGGTAGCCCTCCTCGGCGAAGAGCTCCTGGAGCATCGCCGAGAGCGAGCTATCGTCCTCGACGATCAGGATGCGCGCACCGTCCGACATGGCGTGAAGTCTAGGGCCGCGGCGTCATCGTCCGCTGACCGCGTCCATCCCGATCGGCGCCTGCGCGGCGTCTAAGAATCTTGGAAGAATCGGCCCTGACGATGAGCCCATGTTCGACACCTTCTTCGGTCTGCCCCTCCACCCCTTCATCGTGCACGCGACCGAGGTGATCGTGCCCGCCGCCGCAGTGCTCGTGCTGCTCACGGCGTTCTGGCCGAAAGCCCGGCGCTGGGCGGGCTATCTCCCGGTGGCGCTCGCCCTCGTTGCCCTCGTGCTCGTGCCCGTCTCGACCGAGTCGGGCGAGAAGCTCGAGCACCGGGTGGGGGAGAGTGACCTGATCGAGCAGCACGCCGAGCTCGCCGACGGCCTGCTGCCGTGGGTGGTGGGGCTCGTCGTCGTCGCGGGCCTGCTGCTCGCCGTGACCTTGTATGAAAAGCGGTCGGCGCGCGCGCAGGCGGTGGCGGGCGAGGCTTCTGCGCCCGCCGTGCGTCGAGTGCCGCGCTGGGTCGCGGTCGTGCTCATCGTGCTGGCGCTGGTCGCAGCGGGCGGCACCGTCGTGCAGGCGGTGCTCATCGGCCACAGCGGTGCCACCGCGGTCTGGCAGGAGGACATGGGCGGTGCGGTGTCGCCGGGCGACGACCGCTGATCCTGCGCAGCGACCCGTCTACCGCGGGCTCCGATGCCCGCTGAGGACGGTGGCGCGCCACCGTCCGGCGAAGGGGGCCCAGCCCGACTCCAGCGGAGAACGGATGCGCGTGACGCTCATCGACAGCAGGATGCGGCGGTGGTCGGTACGGGGGAGGACGTGGTGCAGCATCCGGCGTCTGAACGGGTGCTGTCGGTCGTGGCGTCGTCGGCCGGAGCGGTCGAGCACACCCCGGTCGCGGGGAGCGAGAGGTGCACGACACGGGCGGCGTCGTGATGGCCGGCGAGCTCGTCGGCGATCGAGCGCACCTGCTCGTAGCCCGTGGCGAGGAGGAACGTGGGGGCACGGCCGTACGACTTCATGCCGGCGATGAAGAAGTCCGGTTCAGGGTGGGTGAGCTCGGCGACGCCGTGCGGCGGCACGGTTCCGCAGGAGTGCAGGTTGGGATCGATCAACGACGCGAGCGCGCGCGGTGCCTCGACGATGTCGTCGAGACCCAGCCTGATCTCGCGGAGCAGGTCGAGGTCGGGCCGGAAGCCCGTGGCGTTCACGATCACGTCGGCCTCGATGGCGAAGGGGGCTCCCGCGCGGCGCCCGGTCGCACGAATGAACCCGGTCGACGGTTCGCCGGTGCGCTCGACGTGCTCCTCGACTGCGTCGATCTCGAACCGGTCGACGAGCGCGACCGCACCGCTCGAGACGAGACCGTCGAGTCGCCGGCCGATCGACGCCCGGTCGGGGAGCCGGTCGTCGGCGGCGGTGAACACGCGGGCGGCGGTGGGGTTGCGGACCGCCCACGTGACCCGGGTTCCGGGTTCGGCCCGAGCGAGCTCGCCGAGTGCGAGCAGTGCGTTCGCCGCGGAGTGGCCGGCGCCCACCACGAGAACCCGCCGGCCGGCGAAGCGCGGGCGATCGGAGCCGAGCACGTCGGGCAGGCCCGTGACGATCCGCTTCGTCGTGATGGAGGGTTCGAGGCCGGATGCGGTCAGCGGGTTGGGGGAGTGGAACGTGCCCGAGGTGTCGATCACGGCGCGCGCGAGGACGTCGGTCGGGGTTCCGTCGCCGTCGACGCGGAGCAGGAACGGGGTGTCGCCACGACCGGTGGAACGCGTGCGGTCCATCCCCTGCCGGCTCACCGCGGTGACCCTGCACCCCAGCCGGATGAGCGGCTCGAGGGTCGAGGTGCGAGCGAGCGGGCCGAGGTACGAGTCGAGGAACTCGCTGCCGGTGGGGGAGCGGTCACCGGCGGGCGCCGTCCACCCGGTGGCGGCGAGGAGGCGTACGGCGGCTGGATCGAGGAGGTAGGTCCAGGGTGAGAACAGTCGAACGTGCCCCCAGGCGGCGACCGCGCTGCCGGCACGCTCGCCCGCCTCGAAGACCACGACGTCGAGGCCGCGCTCGAGCAGGTGCGCCGCGGCGGCCAGGCCGACCGGCCCGGCGCCGATCACCGCGACGGGCAGACCGTCGAGGCGAGAGCTCGTGGCGCGGGGTGGGACGGTCAGTGTCATCGTCATCGTGTCCGCCGGTCTCAAGCGGTGGCGGGGAGGAGTTCCGACAGGAGCTGCTCGACCCGCGCCCTGATGTCGTCGCGGATCGGCCGCACCTCCTCGATCGGGCGGCCCGCGGGGTCGGTGAGCTCCCAGTCCTCGTAGCGCTTTCCCGGGAAGATCGGGCAGGCGTCTCCGCAGCCCATCGTGATGACCACGTCGGAGTCGCGCACGGCCTCGGTGGTGAGCACCTTCGGCTGATTGGAGGTGATGTCGATGCCTTCCTCGGCCATCGCCTCGACCGCGACCGGGTTGACCCGGTCTTTCGGCTCGCTGCCGGCGGAGAGCACGACGACGCGATCTCCGGCGAGGGCCTGGAGGTAACCGGCCGCCATCTGCGAGCGGCCCGCATTGTGCACGCAGACGAACAGGACTGTGGGCGCGGGGGTCATGGCGCATCCTTCCGGGGCGGTGGAGTCGAGTATCGAAGGGTGTCGATGGATGCAGTCTGTCGGCAAACATCGACGTCTGTCAATGTTTGTGCGAAGCTGGGCACATGTCCGCTCTCGATCTCCTGCCGGTGACCGACGTCACCCCGTGCTGTGAGCCCGCGCCGCGGGAGGCCATGCCGGCTCATCAGGCCGAAGAGATGGCGCGCACGGTGAAAGCCCTCGCCGACCCGGCGCGGTTGCGCCTGCTGTCGATGGTCGCCGCTCACGACGACGGTGAAGCCTGCGTGTGCGATCTCACCGAGCCGCTCGGGCTCTCCCAGCCGACGGTGTCCCACCACCTCAAGATCCTCGTCGACGCCGGCTTCCTCACCCGCTCGAAGCGGGCCACATGGGCGTACTACCGAATCGTCCCGGGTTCCCTCGACAAGGTGGCAGCCCTCCTGACGGGCATCTGACCCCGGCCCGGCCGCCGCTCCCTCACCCCGCGGTCGCGGGCGTCGAGGCGGGGCCGATCGACGTGCCGGGCACGCGCACGGGGCGGCTCGACGCGCGGGCGGCGTTCTCGAGCGACTCGGTGCCGGTGTCGAGGTAGCCGAACGAGCGCATGTGCTCTCGGTAGAGGTTCTCGCGTTCGACGGGGTCGTCGTACGTCGTCCAGGCCTTGCTGGTCGGGTCGTCGTTGTAGGAGGAGTGGAGAACGGGTTCGTGCCCGGTCACGCCGACGAGCCCTCGAGACGGGTCGCCGTCGGTGCCGATGATCATCGCACCGAACGACGGGGTGCGTGGATCGATGCGCGCGACCCGCCCGAGGAAGGCCTTGTCGTCGGCGGCAGCCTCCCCGGCGTAGACGTGGGCGGCGCTCAGCGAGCGCACGGAGCCGACGCGGTACTCCACGCCCGCCGAGCCGAGCATGACGAACGAGAACACGTCGAGCTCGGACGCGGCCAGAGCGTTCGCCGCCGTCGTCGTGCCGTAGGAATGTGCGATCACGCTGACGGTGTCGAGCCCCGTTCCTTTCCGCGCCGCCCGCAGAGCGAGGATGTCGGAGCTCAACCGCGGCGCACCTCGCGCAGCGTACGACCCTTCGGTCGCGTCGAGGCCGGGCGGGGGCACCTCGTAACCGATCCAGGCGACGACGGCGCGGTCGGGCGAAGCGCCGGCTCGGCCCTGGGCCCGGTGGATGTTCTCCGCCGCCACCGTCCAGAGCTGCATGTCGGTGCTGTAGGTGCCCATGCCGGGCACCGCGAAGGTGACCTGCTGCGCCGTGTCGAGGTCGCCCACGGCGACGGAGGCGAGTGGCGGCACGTCGTCGGTGAGCTGCACGAGATGGCGCTCGGGGTCGTGAGTGCCCTTGGTGGCGCCGTGGATCGCGCTGAGTGCGGCGTAAAGCAGGGCCGCCCGGGTGTCGTCCGGATGTGCGGCGGTGGCCTTGCCCGCAGCGTCGAGCCGGTCGGCGAGGCGAGCGCGGTTCGCCTCGTCGCGAGAGGCGTAGTCGACGCCGTGCAGATTCCCGACGATCGCCGGGTTCGACGCGATCAGCGCCGCGCGCGCCGTGTCGCCGAGGTCGCCCCACCACTCGGCGACCTCATCGGGGTGCTCGTCGAGCAGCGCGAAAATCACACCCTCATGGGTGACGAGGAACTCGTCGATCTCGTCGTCGGGAAGGCTCAGGAGGGTCGCCAGATCGGCGTCGACCGGCTGGGCGTCGATCCCTGGCCCGACCAGCACGGCCATGCAACCCACGACCAGCCCCACGATCACGGCGACCGCCCGCCGCCCGCGCCACCGCCGCATCCCACCCTCCTTCGCCCTATTCAATCAGCGCCGCGGCGCGACACCGACCGCTCCTCGTCCGGCAACCCCCACTCCGAGCCGGTAGGATGGTGTCAGGTGTGCCGGGAAGTCTGGTCGGCGTGCGATCGCAGGGTCGTTCTCGTCGAAACCACGAGCCACAGAAGTGGCAGTCAGGACACCGCATGGCCTTCATCCGCTCCGAGCGCATCGCAGCCTTCCTCCTCCTCATCGCGGCAGCACTGGGTCTCCTCGCCGCGAACACGGCCCTCGGGCCGGGGCTGATGGAGCTGCAAGACGCTCATCTTGCCATCCCGGGCACACCGCTCGACCTGTCGGTGGGTCACTGGATCAGCGACGGCCTCCTCGCCGTGTTCTTCTTCGTGGTCGCCGTGGAGTTGAAGAACGAATTCGCCGTCGGACAGCTGAACTCCGTGTCGAAGGCGATCCGGCCCGCGATCGCGGCGATCGGCGGAGTGCTCGTCCCCGCGCTGATCTACCTCGGCATCACCGCGGGCTCCGGCTACGAGGGCGGCTGGCCGATCCCGACCGCCACCGACATCGCGTTCGCCCTCGGGGTGCTCGCCGTCTTCGGCAAGGGCATCCCGTCCCGTCTGCGCATCTTCATCCTCGCGCTCGCGATCCTCGACGACATCGTCGCGATCCTCATCATCGCGGTGTTCTTCACCGCCGACCCGAACCTGCTCCTCATCGTGGCGGGCGCCGTCGGCGTCGTCGTGTTCGGCCTCCTCAGCCGGCTGCTGGCCACCCGGTTCCGACTGGTCGTGGCGATCGCCATGGTGGCGGTCGCGCTGGTGACATGGTCACTGGTGTACCTCTCGGGCGTGCACGCCACGATCGCGGGGGTCGCTCTGGGGCTCGTGATGGTGAGAAAGCCCGCCATGCACCTGCGTCATCACCTCGAACCGGTCACCAACGGAGTGATCCTCCCGCTCTTCGCGTTCTCGGCGGCGCTCGTCGCCATTCCGCAGGTCGCCCCGAGCCAGCTCGCCGCCCCGTTCTGGGGCATCCTGATCGCTCTTCCCGTGGGCAAGATCGTCGGCATCGCGCTCGGCGGCTGGCTGTCGAGCTTCGTCGGGCCGCGCGAGAAGCGCCCGCACCTCACGCTCCACGGTCTGCTCGCGGCAGGAGCGCTCGGCGGGGTCGGCTTCACGGTGTCGCTGCTCATGAACGAGCTGGCGTTCGCGCGCCTGCCGGAGGTCGCCGACGAGGGAACCCTCGCCGTGCTTCTCGGCTCGAGCATCTCGATCGTCGTCGCCGCGGTCGTGGTGTCGACGCTCGCCGGCACGTACCGGCGACTCCGCAGGCTCCGTCTGGCCGCCGAGCTGAAGCTCGCCTCCGCCGCGCCGCCGGCCGGCCCCTGACGCACGCCCGCGCGGATGCCGTCGACCGCGGAAAGCGGTCGCAGCTGTCGGCGGATGGACTTTGGTCCACACCGTAGGGGCCGGCCGCGGGGAGCCTGGTGACATGAGCGAATCACCTGTCTCCATCCCTGACCCTCACGCTGCCCGGCCGGGCTTGGGGGAGTTCTCCCGTGTCGTGGTCGGCGTCGATGGTTCCGAATCATCCATCTCCGCGTTGCGCAAGGCTGCGAGCATCGCCGAGGCCTTCGATGCGCAGCTCGATGTGGTGTGCGTGTGGACCTATCCCATCTCGCGGTACACGATGGTGCCTCCGGAGTGGTATCCCGACCGGGATGCGGCACGCACCGTGCACGATGTCGCCGACGCCGTGTTCGGCGAGACCAAGCCCGAACGCGTGCACCTGTCCATCGCCGAGGGATCGGCCGCACGAGTGCTCATCGACGAAAGCGACACCGCTGATCTGATCGTGACCGGAAGCCGGGGCCACGGAGGCTTCGCCGGACTGCTGCTCGGCTCGGTGAGCGCGGAGATCGCTGCACACGCCCATTGCCCCGTGTTGATCGTCCATCCCCACGCCGAACCCCACGCCGAGGCAGCGCGCGATCGGGTCGCTGCGAAGCAGAGCGAGGGTGCGAGCCGATGAAGGCGCTGCAGTATCGCGCGATCGGCGCACCACCCGAGGTGGTCGAGGTCGACACCCCCGAGCCCGGGCCGGGCGAGGTCCGCCTGAGGGTCACGGCGGCCGGGCTCTGCCACTCCGATTGGTTCCTGATGGGTCTCCCGGCCGATCAGTACGTCTACGGACTCCCGTTGACCCTCGGGCACGAGGCCGCCGGCGTCGTCGACAAGCTCGGTCCCGGAGCGACCGGCGTGGCCCTCGGCGATTCGGTCGCGGTCTACGGACCGTGGGGCTGCGGTCGGTGTCGCGCCTGCGCCCAGGGGCGCGAGGACTACTGTCCGAACGCCGCCGGGCTCGGCATCGCACCGCCCGGCCTGGGCGCGCCGGGCGCGATGGCCGAGTACATGATCGTCGACGACCCCCGTCACCTGGTTCGCCTCGACGGCCTCGACCCGGTCGACTGCGTCTCGCTGACCGATGCGGGCCTGACGCCCTACCATGCGATCCGGTCGAGCAGCGACAAGCTGTGGCCCGGTTCGACGGCCGTCGTGATCGGCGTCGGTGGTCTCGGGCACGTCGCCGTGCAGATCCTCCGGGCGACCACCGCCGCCACGATCGTCGCCGTCGACCTCGACGACGACAAGCTCGCTCTGGCGACGGAGGTGGGCGCACATCACACGGTGCGGTCGGATTCGCACGCCGCTCTTCGCATCCGCGAGCTGACCGACGGTATCGGGGCGGAGGTGGTGTTCGATTTCGTCGGGGCGGAGGCGACTCTGCAGATCGCGAAAGAGGTCGTGGCTCTCGACGGCGACGTGCAGATCGTCGGCATCGGCGGCGCCACGCTGCCGACGGGTTTCTTCTCGACCCCGTTCGGAGCGTCGGTGCGGGCACCGTACTGGGGAAGCCGATCCGAGCTCCTCGAGGTTCTCGATCTCGCTCGTTCGGGAGCCGTGCGGGTTCACGTGGAGCGGTTCGGTCTGGCGGACGCCCCGGAAGCCTACCGCCGGCTCCACGACGGAGACATCCGAGGCCGCGCGGTCGTGGTGCCGTGAGGTCATCGACCGGGAGGCGCGGGATCGGGGAAGGGCGGCAGCGCAGGGCGCGGAAGGGTGTTCGACGAACCCGCGGCGCCGCGGCTGGATCCCAGTTCGGCCAGCAGGGCGAGCTGCGCGCGGTTGATGGCCATCAACTCCTCGATCTCCTGCTTGGCGGCGAGGTTGGTCTCGAAGTCGTGCTGGGCCAGCGCGGCCGCGATGCTGTCCTGCCGCTTCGCCGCTATCAGCAGGATGGCGCCCTGCAGGCCGGCCAACATGCTGAGGAACAGGTTCAGGAGGATGAACGGATACGGATCCCACGCGCTGTCGAGGGAGTTGAGCACGAACCAGATCAGCATGAGGGCGACGAACCCGGCGACGAACGGCCAGCTGCCCATCCCGTTCCTCAGCCGGTCGGCCGCCCGCTCTCCCGGGGTCAGGTTCTCGTGGGCTGTCGTGTGCCAGTTGGTCAGCGGTCGTTTCATGCGGTCAACCCTCTCCTTCCGGATCCCCGGCGCCTGGGGCTTTGGTCCCTCGGTGGCTGACGACGGAATCGTCGCCCCGGCGGTGGTGGACGCGGCTTCGAGATGGTACTTTCGCGCTGAGACCGCTGGAGGCGCCGTGACGGATTCGATCTCGTTCCCCGACCTGCCGCGCTCGGAGCTCGACCGCTCCATCGAGGAGCTGATCGCTCGCGCGAACGAGGTGAAGCGGTCCCAGGACCGTCTGAGAGCCCTGCTCAGAGCCTCGCAGGCGGTGGGGGAGGACATCGATCTGGGTGTCGTGCTGCGCCGCATCGTCGAAGCCGCCGTCGAACTCGTCGACGCCGAATACGGCGCCCTGGGTGTCATCGCCCCGGACGGGCACGGACTGGAGGCGTTCATCCACGTCGGCATGGACGACGACGCGGTCCGCCGGATCGGGCACCTGCCGGAGGGGCACGGTCTGCTCGGCGCCGTGATCGCCAACCAAGAGCCGATCAGGCTCGAGCACATCCGGACCGACCCGCGTTCCTCCGGATTCCCGGCCGGCCACCCCATGATGGACGGTTTCCTCGGGGTGCCGATTCGCGTGCGGGGCGCGGTGTACGGCAACCTCTACCTCACCAATCCGCGGCGCGGACAGTTCTCCGACGAGGACGAACAGCTTCTCCGCGCCCTCGCCGCCACCGCCGCATCCGCCATCGACCATGCCCGCATCCTCGTTGAAGCGCGAACCAGGGAACGGTGGATGACCTCCTCGGCCGAGATCGCGGTCGCGCTCGCCGACACCGACATCGAACGGGCCTATGCGACTGTCGCCGATGAACTGATCACGCGCTCCGACTCACAGCTGCTGACCATCCTCGTGCCCGGGCGGGAGCCCGGCTCGCTCCATGTCGCTGCCGCCCGAGGTCGCGACGCCCTCGCATTGGACGGCACCGACCTCCGTGCGGCGGCAACGCTCGCCACCGACGTGCTCGACTCGGGAAGATCGATCATCGCCCCGCCCGTGCACGTCGGCGCCGCCCGCAAAGTCGACCCGTTCGCCATCACGGAGAACGAGGCGACGGGCTCGACCCTCTACGTCGCGCTGACCGACGGTACGACCGTGTGGGGGGTGCTGGTCGCCGCTCGGGCACCCGGTCGGCCGAGCTTCACGCCGACCGATCTCGAGGTCGGTGTCGACCTGGGGGAGCGGATCAGCGTTGCCCTCGCCCTGGCCAGAGCCCGTGCCGACCAGCAGCGCATGGTCGTGCTCGAGGACCGCGGACGGATCGCACGAGACCTGCACGATCATGTCATCCAGGATCTCTTCGGCACCGGTCTCGAGCTTCAGAGCCTCGCCCCGATCCTGGCGACAGCAGACCGCGCGCGGCTCGACGAAGCCGTGACCCGGATCGACAGGGCGATCGCACAGATCCGGAAGATCGTCTTCGCCCTCACCCCTCCCTCCGACAACACCTCGGCCTCTGCACGGCACCGAGTGCTCGACATCGCCGCCGACGCCTCCAAAGCCCTCCCCAAGCCCGTCAACGTGAGTTTCACAGGCCCCGTCGATCTGTTCGTGACGGGAGAACTCGCCGACGACGTGACCGCCGTGGTGCGCGAGCTGCTGAGCAACGTCGTCAGGCATTCCGGCGCGTCCGACGTCGACGTGACGCTGACGGTCGACGACACCGACATCCTGATCGAGGTGAGCGACGACGGCATCGGGATGCCGAGTGAGGTCCGGCGGAGCGGGCTGACGAACCTGAAGGCACGGGTGACGGCTTTGCAAGGCACGATGGAGGTCTCCACCTCGGCGAGCGGAACCCGCGTGGTGTGGCGGATCCCCATCCCCGACGAAGACCGAGGTGAGAACGGATGATCAAAGTGGCGCTGGTCGATGATCACGAGATCGTCAGGAGAGGAGTCGCCGATCTGCTCGAAGCGACCCCCGGTGTCGAGGTCGTCGCCGAAGCCGGAACCGTGGCCCAGGGACTGGCGCGCATCATCGCGACGAAGCCCGATGTCGCTCTCCTGGACATGCGGCTCCCCGACGGGAACGGGATCGACCTCTGCCGCGAGCTGAGGTCGACTCTCGAGGGCATCCGCTGCGTCATCCTGACCGCGTACGACGACGATGACGCCGTCGTCGCGGCGGTCGTCGCCGGTGCATCCGGCTACCTGCTGAAAGACGTGCGGGGTCCCAGTCTGGTCGACGCGGTCACGGCCGTCGCGGCCGGTCGCTCGCTGCTCCACCCTGGGGCGACTCGCAGGGTGTCGGAGCGGGTGCGGTCGGACTCGCGCGACGACCCGAGGTTCGGCGCGCTCAACATCCGCGAGCGTCAGATCCTGGGGCTGATCACCGATGGCCTGACCAACCGGCAGATCGGGGAGCGGCTGGGGCTGAAAGAGAAGACGGTGAAGAACTACGCCTCGAACATGCTGCGCAAACTGGGTCTCGAACGCCGCACCCAGGCCGCCGTGCTCGGCTCCGAGCACCGGCACGAGCTCTGACGGTTCACCGGGCCCGCACGAGCGGCATCATGACGTCGTCGCAGTGTGCGCGCCGGCGTGCACCTGCGCCGGGGTCGTGCGGGCGGTGGGCACGACGATGGCGGGCGCATCCAGGTTGAGGAGCAGGTCGCGGCTGACCGAGCCGAGGAACAACCGCTTGAATGCGGACCGCCCGCGGGTTCCGACCACCACGAGAGCCGGAAGAGGGTCGGCGTCGAGCAGGCACTGAGCAGGGTTTCCGTGGACGGTGTGCCCGACGACGTCGAGTGAAGGGTGCTCGCCTCGGAGAACGCCGACGACATCGTCGACCAGGTGCTGGTGCGGCTCGGCGAGAGAGGCCATGAACTCGTCATCGAGCGGGAAGGTGTCGAGCCACACGGAGGGGGCCATCCAGGCGTGAACGACGTGCAGGACCTGGCCGGTCGTGAGCGCCTCGACTGCTGCGATGTCGGCTACGCGCATGCACTCGTCCGTGTCGTCGACGCCCACCACGATCCCACGGCGTTCCCCGGTCACGTCAGCCGGTATCACGGCGACCGGTCCGGCCGCGTGCGCGGCGACGCGCACCGCGGCCGGCCAGCCGATCGACGACCGGACCGATCCGTGCGTGTTCTCCCCAGCCACGAGGAGGACGTCGGGGGCGGTCAGCGCCGTCAACGACGGCACGACGTCTCCGGTGATCACCTCGGTGCGGACATCGAGCCCGGGCACGGCATCCCTGACGCGAGCGGCTGCCGTGCCGAGAAGGGCGTGGGCGCGGTCGATGCGGTCGGGGCTGAGGACCTTGCCGGGCACGAGGGTGGTCTCCTCGACCACGTGGACCAGGAGTGTCGGTTCCTTCGCCCAATGGGCGCGGCGGATGGCCCAGTCGAGAGCGGCATCCCCGGCGGGGCCCTCGTCGACGGCGACGATCGTGCGGGTGGTCATGAGCGGTTTCCTTTCGTGTAGCTGGGGAGGAGTCGTGGTGCGGTGTTCCCTTCCGATCCGTTCTCCGCCTCGAGTGTCACGTCAGGACTCCGGTCGCGAACGGACCAAGGTCCCACGGAGGCACTGGTCGGCGTCTCAGGATCAAGGCATGACCACTTCATCTGTCCTCAGCCCCACCGACCGCGGCCTCCAACAGTCCGTCATCGACGAACTCGACTGGACGCCCGGAGTCCACCCCGCGACCATCGGCGTCGCCGTCATCGGCGGTGTCGTCACCCTCGCGGGCGAGGTCGCTTCGCTCCCCGAGAAGATCGCGGCGGAGAAGGCCGCGCTCCGCATGGAAGGCGTGCGCACGGTGGCGAACGACCTCACCGTGCGCGGAACCGTCGAAGCGACAGCCGGCGACGAGGAGATCGCCCGCCACGTCAACGAGGTCCTGGCATGGACGACCACCCTGCCCACCGGCGCGGTCACCGCGACCGTCCACGACGGCGCCGTCGTCCTCACCGGCACCGTCGACTGGGACTATCAGCGCCGTGCCGCCCGCAGGGCCGTGCAGAACGTGCAGTTCGTCCGCCTCGTCGACAACCGCATCGAGCTCGCCCGACGGGTCTCGGCGCGAGATGCCGGTGAGCGCATCCGCAATGCGCTCCGCAGAGACGCGCTCATCGACGCCCACAACATCACCGTCGCCGTCAGTGACACCACCGTCCGCCTCACCGGCACCGTGCGCTCCTACGAGGAGCGGCGCGAAGCGGAGCGCGCAGCCTGGAACTCGCCCCACGTCCAGCACGTCGACAACCAGATCGTCGTCGACTCCCGAGGACTCCGATGAGCACGGTCGAGCACACCACGCGGTTCGGAGACGAGGCCGCTGCGTGAACGAGAACGTCGCCCGTGCCCGGGTCGTGGTGCTCTACGAGTCCATGTTCGGCGCCACCCGGCGGATCGCCGAGGTCATCGCCGAACAGCTCCGCCCCTTCGCCGACGTCGTCGTGGTCGACGCCGTCGCGGCCGACCTCGCAGATGTGACGCGAGCCGACCTGCTCGTCGCGGGAGCACCTACGCACGTCTTCGGCCTCAGCTCCGAGACCACACGGCACGAGGCCCGGAACATCGCAGAACGGAGCAAGGGGGATCTCGTCCTCGAACACACAGACCCCACCCGGGGGCTCCGGGAACTCCTGCGCGCCCTGCCGTGGGCACCGAGACAGGCCCACGTCGCCGCGTTCTCGACCCGCAGCATGAAGACGCCTCGCCTGTTCACCGGCTCGGCCGCTCGGCGCATCGATCGCGACCTTCGCGCCTCCGGGTACCAGCCGCTCGTTCCTCCGCGCGACTTCCTCGTCGACGCCACGCACCGGTTGATCGACGGACAGCCCGCCGACGCAGCCGAGTGGGGAGTGCACCTCGCGAGCCGGCTCAACCTGCATCGTCAAGGTCAACTGGGACGACGATGACGCATCGTCCTGAGGCGCCGGCCCCCCGCCTGTCGCGATCACCGCTCCGCCTCTCCGTGGGACCAAAGACCACAGTGCGGGATCCGCGCTCTCGTTGACTTGCTGCACAGAGAAAGACTTGCTGCACAGAGAAAGGAGGCCGACATGGACGACACGATCGACGCGATGCACATCCTCGACGACCATGAGTGCTGGGAGCGACTGCGCGAGAACTCGTTCGGGCGCCTCGTCGTGAATGCGGCGGGTGAGATCGACGTCTTCCCAGTGAACTATGTCGGCGCCGACGACGCGCTCTACCTGCGCACCGCTCCGGGCACGAAGCTGCTCGAACTGACCATCCACCCCGAGGTCGTGTTCGAGATCGACTGCGTCGACGACGGCAGCGCCTACAGCGTCGTGGTTAAGGGCACCGCCGAGGAACTGCAGAAGCAGAGCGAGATCGACGAGGCCGAGGCCCTGCCGCTCGTACCGCTGCTTCCCACCCTGAAATACCGGTGGGTGCGCATCCGGCCCACCACCCTGAGCGGCCGCGCCTTCCGGCGTGCACCCGAACCCGACCGCTACTGACTGGCCCAGGAGACCCCCCATGACTCTCACCGAACGGATCGCGCTCCCCAGCGACGGCGGTCAGACGGCCTCAGGTGCCGAGATCCGCCGAGGAGCCGAAGGCATCCTGTCCTGGCTCCTCCGAAGCCCAGCCGACGACATCCGCATCTCCGTCGAACCCGACGGCAGAGTCGTGCTGGAGGGCACGCTGCAGCACGATCACCAGCGTCGCATCATCGAACGACGCATGCTCAGCCTCGCCCAGGTCGTCTCCGTCGACAACCGCATCCTCGTACCCACCGCCGCGTGCCCGGAGGATCTCCGCGAGCAGCTCCTCGCGGCACTGCGATCCGACGAGGTCATCGACCCGTCGCGGATCTACGTGACGACCTACGGCACGACGGTGCACCTGGACGGAACCGTCCCCTCACCCGAGCAGCGAGCACTCGCCGGCCGGGTGATCCTGCGGCATCCCGCCGTTCACGACCTCCGCAACAACCTTCGAATCCTGAGGAGCTACCTATGAGCTGGACGACGCGCCCCCACGAGATCGATGCCGCCGACGTGGTCGAGACTCTCGGTCACGAGGAGTGCTGGCGCCTGCTCGCCGCCACCAGCTTCGGCCGACTCGCCGTCGCCGACGAGGACGGCGCCGACATCTTCCCCATCAACCACCTCGTGAACGACCAGCTGATCTACTTCAGGAGCGCCCCCGGGACGAAGATCGTCAGTCTCACCGAGAGGCCGGGGGTCGCCTTCGAGACCGACGGCACCGAGAACCGACAGCGCTGGAGCGTCGTGCTCCGCGGCACCGCCCGGCGCCTCGACGTCGATGCCGAGATCGAGGCCTCCGGCGTCGGGGCGTTGCACACCTTCACCCGCTCGACGAAGTGGAACTACTTCGTCATCAGCCCCCGCACGCTCACCGGCGTGCGCTTCACCACCGAACCCGATCACCGCACCAGGAAGGACAACTCATGACCATCACCGAGGCGGCCGGGCTCACCGACGCGCAGATCAAGAAGCTCGTCGATGACGAGCTCCGCTGGACCCCTGGGGTGGACGCGCCGGCCATCGGGGTGGCCGTCACGAACGGCGTCGTCACCCTCACCGGCGAGGTGCCGTACTACTGGCATCGGCACACCGCCGCCAAGGCAGTGCTGCGGATGCGCGGTGTGCAGGCTGTCGCCAACGAGATCACGGTGCGTGGTTCGCACGACACCCCCACCGACACCGAGATCGCCACCGCGATCGCCCAGGCGCTGCACTGGTCGGCGCGCATCCCGACCGGGGAGATCGACGCCGAGGTGCACGACGGGGGAGTCGTGCTCACCGGCGAGGTCAGCTGGGACATCACCAGGCAGGGCGCCGAACGCGAGGTCGCCGCGGTCAAGGGCGTGCGCTGGGTGGACAACCGCATCACCCTCGCGCCGCGAGCTTCAGCAGCCGGCACCCACAAGCGCATCACCGACGCTCTCGAACGCAATGCATTGACAGACGCCGAGGCCATCCATGTCGACGTCGACGGCACCACGGTCATCCTGACCGGAGAGGTACGCAGCTACGACGCCAAGCACCAGGCCGAGCTCGCCGCCTGGCGATCACCTCACGTCACCAGGGTGCGCAACGACCTCATCATCGACACCCACGCCGCAGAGGTGCGACCATGACCTACGTGCAGGGGAAGGTGCCCACCGACACCGCCATCCAGCAGATGGTCGAAGACGAACTCGCCTCGATACCGGGCCTCGGGTCGACACAGATCGGCGTGGGCGTGGGCGGCAGAGTCGCCACCCTCAGCGGCGACGTCTCCACCCTCGAACAGCTCAGCGCGGCCACGGCAGCCGCGCTCGGGGTGACCGGAGTGCAGGGCGTGGCGAACGACATCCGGATCCGGGCGCTCCACCACGCGCCGACCGACACGCTGCTGGCCGAGGCGATCGTGCAGCGTCTGGCCTGGAACGCGTCCGTGCCCGATGGCGCGATCAGCGTGGTGGTGCACGAGGGCAACGTGATCCTCACCGGAGAGGTGCACTGGGACTTCCAGCGCCGGGTCGCCGAGAGCAGCATCCGGCACATGCGGGGGGTGCGCTGGATCGACAATCGCATCACGCTCACGCCGCGCGAGCCGTCCCGGCGCATCCGTGAGCACGTCCGCGCCGCCCTCGGTCGCACCGCCCTCACCCACGGCTGCCCCATCGACGTCATCGTCGCAGACGGGGCCGTCACCCTCACGGGATTCGTGCCGTCGAACCGGGCCAAGCGGCAGGCGGAGCACATCGCCTGGAACGAACCCCATGTCACCGAGGTCGAGAACCGTCTCGAGATCGGTCGCCGCGCCCACGGAGCGCCCTGAGCGCGTTCACGATGCAGACGAGGTCCACCGCCTCCTGGATCCCGGCGCCGACAGCGGCCGGGATCAGACCGAACGACGCGACGATCATCAGGAGGACGCTGAGTGCGATGCCGAGCCAGAGGCTCTGCAGTGCGATACGCACGCTGTCCTGACCGATCGCGACCGCATCCACCGTCTTCGACAGGTCATCGACGAGGATGACGACATCGGCGGAGTCGCTGGCCGCGGTCGCCCCCCGAGCACCCATGGCGATGCCGACGTCGGCTGCGGCCAGCACGGGGGCGTCGTTGACGCCGTCACCCACCATCATCACCGGCCGATCGTCCATGCCGGCCACGGCGCTGACTTTGTCGGCGGGCAGGCAGCTCGCCCGCACATCCGAGATGCCGGCCAGCTCGGCGATCGACGACGCCGTCGCGTGGGCGTCGCCGGTGAGCATGACGACCCTGCGGGCGCCACGACGCTGGAGCTCGGAGATCGCCGCCCGGGCGTTCGATCGCAACGGATCACGCGCGATGATCACCCCGGCGAAACGATCGTTCACCGACACGTAGATCGCCAGCTCGCCTGCCTCCAGGGTGGGAGCGGCTGCCATCGGCGCCCGCTCGTGGATGAACGCCAGCTTTCCGACCCGCACCTCGTCACCGTCGATCACGGCCATCACGCCCGCGGTGGCGACCTCCTCCGCGCGCTCGGCGGGCAGGAGCCCCAGCCCTCTTGCGCGGGCGAGAGCGATGATCGAAGCGGCAAGCACATGGCTCGAGTACTCCTCGGCCGACGCGGCCAGGCGGAGGATGCGATCCTCGCTGAAACCCGGTTCCCATCGAACCCTGGTGACCGTCGGCCGCCCTTCGGTGAGGGTCCCCGTCTTGTCGAAGACGACGGTTCGGATGCGGGCGAGTCGCTCGAGCACGGCGCCGCCCTTCACCACGACCCCGGCTTTCGCACTCCGGCTCATCCCGGCCATGAACGCGATCGGCGCCGCGATGATCAGAGGACACGGGGTGGCCAGCACGAGCACTTCGGCGAAACGCACCGCATCACCCGACAGCACCCAAGCGGTGACCCCGATGAGCAGCGCAACGCCCGTGAAGGGGAGTGCGAAGCGATCCGCGAGCCTCACCACGGGGGCCGGATGCGCGGCAGCCTCGGTCACGAGCGTGACAATGCTCTGATACTGGCTGTGCGCCGCGTCCCGGCTCGCGACCATCCGCACCGCTGCCGACCCGTTGACCGACCCGCTCAGCACCTGGTCGCCACCACGGCGCTCCACCGGGAGGCTCTCGCCGGTCAGCGACGACTCGTCGAAGTCGCTCGGCCCCGTCCCCTCGACGAGGGCGCCGTCGACCGGGACGATCTCCGAGGGGCGCACCAGCAGCACGTCACCCTCCACGACATCGTCGATCGAGATGTCGACGATGGTCTGGGTGGCGGCGGCCGACGACATCCGGTGCGCGATACGAGGTGCCCGATTCAGCAGGGCTGTCAGTTCGCGCTCGGCACGCGACTGCGCGAAATCCTCGAGCGCCTCACCACCGGTGAGCATCAGCACGATGATCAGTGCCGCCAGGAACTCACCGACGAGCACCGTGGAGACGATCGCGATCACCGCGAGCACATCGACACCGATCACTCCCCGCCGGAGCCGGCGGATCATCCGCGCCAGTTCGACGCCGGCGATTCCCAGAGCGTAGAGGGCGACCAGCCCTCGGGCGATCGGGAGAACTCCGGCGAGGACAAGGACGCCAGCGGTCGCCCCGACCACGACGGTCGCGGCCACCAGCGGGTAGCGCAGTCGCTTCACCGGGGAGCTGACGACGCCACCCATTCCCATCACCGTGTGCCTCCATCTCGAGCGAGCAGGTGCTTCACCTTCCCGCGAGCTGCCGGGGGAGTGGCTTTGGTCCCTTCCCGCGTGTGCTCGCAGGGAGGAGAACTCCCTGCAACGACCCTGTCGACGGCGGAGGATCGGCCGATGGTCCTTGGTCCCATCGAAGGCCGATCGGTGTCGGTACGTTCGGGCCATGGAAACCGTCATCTCGATCCTGCACGTGACCGGCGCCGTCTTCATCGTCGGCCCCATGGCCGTCCTCCCCATGTCGGCCCTGCGAGCCGCCCGGAAAGGACACGCTCAGCAGGTCGCCACGCTCGCCCGCTCGACGGCCGTCTTCAGCTATCTGTCGCTGATCGTCTTCCTGCTCGGCTTCGCCCTCGTCGGCCTCGCCGACCCGGAGTACGACCTGTCGATCACGACGCCCTGGGTGCTTGCCTCGATCGTGCTCTACCTGATCGCGGTGGCTGTCAGCGTCTTCGTGGTGGTGCCCGCGATGAAACGGGCGGCGAGAGACGCCGATGCGGGTGCCGCGGCCGTCAGCGACGGGGGAACATCGGGTGCGGTGGCCGTTGCCGGCCGTGCCGCCCTGACCGCCGGCTCGGGAGCGGTTGCCGTGCTCCTCGTCGTCGTCGTGATCCTGATGGTGTGGAAGCCGTAGACCCCGCGCCCGCTCCACCTCGCACGACGTCCGTTCGCGGGAGCGCTAGATAGTTCAGATCTGTCGCGGAAACCGGTAACGTGTTCACACGCGACCTCGGGCATCACGCCTGGGCGCGCCGACGAACGGAGGCGACGATGTCGAGGGAAGAGCATGCGCGGGAGGGCGCACAGGCTGTCGTCCACGACGATGAGATCGTCGATGTCGCCGTGGTGATGCCGCGCGGGTCGACCTTCGCGAGCGTTCTCGGTGCTGCTGCGGGAGCCGGGTTGAGCGGCAGCAATCAGATGGCCTGGGGCGTGGCCGGCGGCATGCTGGCGCAGCGAGTCGGGAGCGCCGCGAAGAACAGCTACCCGTCCATCGTGCTCGCGATCTCCAAGCGCAGGTTGTACGTCTTGGGCCGCTCGTCGACCGGTCTGGTGGGCGGGTGGAAGACCATGCACCTGGTCGCCCACATCGACAGGGCGAACCTCGACGTGCACCGTCACCGCAGTGGCACGGTACGGGTGATCGAGCTGACAGATACGACAACCGGCACGACGCTCGAGTTCGAGGCCCTGAACATCGGCGGTCTGGGACTCGACGAGTTGCTCGCCGGTCTTGGCGAGTAGCCGACGATGCCGCTCCGATACCTGGTTCTTCCGATGTTCTGCTTTACGACGATGAAGGGCTCCTCACGATGACCGAGATCCATCACCACACCGCCGGCTACCCGACCACGGGTTGGCGCGGCTTCTGGAACCGCGGCGGATGGTGGAAGGCCGTGATCGTCGCCGCGGCCTACGTCGCCCTGTACAACCTCGCCGGCCTCGCACTCGTGCCGTTGGTGGGTGGCTTCGTCACGAAGGACAACTTCCTGTCCGATCCGCTGGCCGCGTTCCTGGCCATCGGGCTGCAGCCTCTCATCGGCTCCGTGCTGCTCGTGATCTTCGCCCTCAGCCTCGGATGGCTCCCGCGACCCTTGTTCGGCCGTCAACCCGTTCCGCGGCGCTGGTGGTTCTGGATCGGTCCGATTCTGGTGCTGGTCCCGATCGTGTTCCATTTCCTCGGTATCGATTACGGCAGGTATGGGCTACCTGTCGTGGCCGCCGTGCTGTTCGCCGGCGTCTTCGTCGGGTTCTCCGAAGACTTCCTCAGCCGTGGCCTGGTGGTCGTGCTGCTGCGCAGGCACGGGTATCGGGAGTGGGCCGTCGCCGTGCTGTCCTCGTTGGTCTTCGCGGCGTTGCACCTGTCGAACCTCATCGCCGGACAGGGTCTGGACACGGTGGGCCCGCTCGTGATCTACACGTTCGCGTTCGGCATGTGCATGTACGCGACCTTGCGTGCCGGCGGCAACCTGATCTGGCCGATCCTCCTGCACATCCTCACCGACCCCACCACGATCCTCGCCTCGGGAGGGATCGACAACGGGACGAACGCTGCGCTCAACACCCCCAACATCATCGCAAGCGGTGCCACCGTCGCCTACGTCGTGTGGGCGATCGTGTTGCTCATCGTCACCCGGGGCGACGCGCAGGGGCGTGCCGAGGCAGAGGAGGCGCCGCGGGAGTTCCCGCGTCGGCATCGCGCGGCCAAGGCCGCCGAGACGGCGTGATCGCGGTGTGGTCACCAGCTCGATGTGGTAGCTCTGTGTAGCGAGTGCCCGTAGATCCGGTCGGGTGGCGATCGAGGTGGTGAGCGCATGGACGAGGCGGCGCTCGGCGTGTCCATGGAGCTGCTCGGCCGGTTCAACGACGAGATGACGCGGGTGGTCGATGCTGTCTTCGGCACGCGGTGGGCCGAGATCGAAGAGATTCTCGCGTTCGTCGGTCTCTCCGCCGAGCGGTCCCTCTCGACGCGCCGGCTCGCCGAGATGAGTGGTCTGGGCAGACGTGCGGTGTCCCGCCTGATCGCACGACTCGAATCCGAGGGTCTCGCCACGACACGACGATCGGATGCGGATCGGCGCGTCATCGAGGTCGTGCTGACCGGGCTGGGTGACGACCGGGCCGCTCTCCTGCGCACCTCGACCACGGACTTCCTCCTCGCGAGCGGAGACATCGCGCGGAGAATCCGTGACGGGCTGGCGGGTGCCGGCCGACCGCACCTCGCCGGGGCGCCCGCAGATCCGCTGGATCTCCTGCGGCGGGTGTGCGAAGCCGGCGCCGCCCTCGTGCGTCACATGCCCGAAGCGGCGACCCAGGGTCAGTTGGCGGCTCGTCAGCGCGCGGCGCTGGTGCAGATCCTGAGCCAGGGCGACGTGCGCCCGCACGAGCTGGCGCGATCGTTGGACGTGTCACCGGCTGGCGCCGTCTACATCGTCGACCAGCTCTGCGCGAAAGGCTTCGTCGTGCGCCGCTTCGGAGCGGTGTCGGATGATCGTCGCGCGGTGGTGCTCGAGGCCACGGCCGAGGGCGCTCAGGCCGTGCTCGCCGTGATGGCCGGCATCGAGCAGCATCGCGAGCAGCTCGTTGAGCTGTTCGACGAGGTGGCGTCCTGGCGACCGGACGACCGCGGCACCGGGGGAGCGGTTCGTGGCGGTTCTAGTGGCTCGCGCCGAGCTTGCCCGCCAGGCGGCCACGGAACCTCGCGCTCGCCTCGTTCAGTCCCTCGACCGTGACGGTCTTGCCGTGCTGTTCGTACCGGGTGCTGATCGCGTCGAGTGCGGCGACGGTGGAGGCGTCCCAGATGTGGCTTGCCGACATGTCGATCACGATCCGGGCGGGGTCGTCGGCGTAGTCGAACTGGGTGGTGAGGTCGTTCGAGGAGGCGAAGAACAACTCCCCGTCGACCGTGTAGTGAGCGGTGGCGACGCGTTCGTCGGTGCGGATCTCGCGGGTGACGGTGGTGAAATGCGCGACGCGGCGGGCGAAGATCACCATGGCGACGATCACGCCGACGATGACGCCGATCGCGAGGTTGTGCGTGGCGACGACGACCGCGACGGTGGCGACCATGACGGTCGTCTCCCCGACGGGCATCGCTTTCAAGGTCGATGGCGTGATCGAGTGCCAGTCGAAGGTCGCGACCGACACCATGATCATCACGGCGACCAAGGCGGCCATCGGGATGAGCGACACGACCTCGCCGAGCACGACGACCAGGATCAGCAGGAACACCCCGGCCAGGAATGTCGATATCCGGGTGCGGGCCCCGGATGCTTTCACGTTGATCATGGTCTGTCCGATCATCGCGCATCCGCCCATCCCGCCGAAGAAGCCGGAGAGGACATTCGCGGCGCCCTGGCCGAGGGCTTCCCGGGTTTTCCGGGAGCGCGTGTCGGTGATGTCGTCGACCAGCTTCGCGGTCATCAGCGACTCGAGCAATCCGACGACGGCCATCGCTGCCGCGTAGGGGGCGACGATGGTGAACGTCTCCCAGGTCAACGGCACGGCCGGGATGAACAGGGACGGCAGGCTCCGGGGGAGCTCGCCCTGGTCGCCGACGGTCGGGACGGCGAACCCGAACACGACAGTCGCAGCGGTCAGCAGCACGATCGCGACGAGCGGCGCGGGGACCACCCTGGTGATCTTCGGCATGACCGCCATGATCAGGATGCCGACCGCGACAAGAGGGTAGACGAGCCAGCTCACCCCGAGCAACTGGGGGAGTTGCGCGATGAAGATCAGGATGGCCAGGGAGTTCACGAACCCCACCATCACGCTGCGCGGGATGAACCGCATGAGTTTCGCGACCCCGAGCGCACCGAAGAGGATCTGGAAGACACCGGCGAGGATGACGGTGGCGATGAAGTAGTCCATCCCGTAGTCCCGGGCGACGGGGGCGATGACGAGGGCGATGGCACCGGTCGCGGCGGTGATCATGGCAGGACGGCCGCCGAGGAAGGCTATCGATACCGCCATCACGAACGAGGAGAACAGGCCGACAGCCGGGTCGACCCCGGCGATGATGGAGAAGGAGATCGCCTCCGGGATGAGCGCCATCGCGACGACCAGGCCGGCGAGGACCTCGCGCGTCAGCACCCGGGGGGTGCGGAGTGCAGCGAGCACGGAATGCTCGGAAGGGTTGCGGTGCGGGGGATACGACTGTCGGGCGCTGGGCATGGCTGCTCCTCAGAACGGGGTCATCCGCGGATGACCGGTGGGTGTGTCTGGGTCGGGCGCCCCGTTGCGCGCGCCATCAGGCTCGTGGTCGAGACTGGTGGGGGAGAGGTCGTGGGCCGCGGGTGTGTTTCCGGCAGCGGACGTAACTCTACCCTAACGTAAGAGTCGAGTTGAGAAGAATGGATCCATGGAATCCGAGACGAACGAACCGGTGATGCATATCGGCGAGCTCGCCGAGCGCACCGAGCTGTCGCTGCGCACCATCCGTCACTACGACGAGATCGGCCTGCTGAAGCCGTCGGGACGGACGGAGGGCGGGTTCCGCCTCTACACCGAGCGCGACTTCACCCGGTTGATGCTGATCCGGCGCATGAAACCGCTCGGCTTTCCGCTTGACGACATGCGCGAGCTGCTCCGTGTCATCGACACGCTCGAGCGCGCAGACGATCCTGCGCTGCGGATCCAGCTCGGACAGTTCGTCGACCGTGCGATGGAGCAGCGCGAGAAGCTCAAACGCCAGCTCGACATGGCCGACGAGTTCATCGACCTGCTGCGCTCTCAGTGAGCTCCCGCACCGGAGACGGGGGCGAGGTCCGCCTCCGCGCAATCCAGCTCTCTTGACATAATGTGCATTATCAGCTTCTTGCATATGAGACTGTATGCGCAACGGGGCGCTTCGTCAACGGCGCCGCGGCGGCACGCTGGTCCGGCGACACCTCCGGACGCATCGGGTCCGGCACCAGCAACAAGACACGGTGCACCGCTACGCCTCTCTATCCACGTTTCATTCTCGACCATCACCCCCGAGCTCCAGGCGTTGACGCGAACGCGTCAAGGAACTGAGTTGCCGTTACTGTGTGTCCTCCGCCCTGAACTCTTGCAGTCGCAACACAGCCCGGATTGTCTCGCCCAGGTGGCGAGGACGGCAAGATTGCTAGAGAGGAATTCGTACTGTGCGGTGACCGAGATTCAGCGGTCTTTTGGGAGGTGCCCGGGTGAATTCGATTAAATGGGATCGCTTGGACGAGGCTGAGTTCAACAAGCTAGCGGAGGCGCTTCTCGTTGCTGAGTACACAAAGGATGGATTGCGTGCGCAGGCAATCGATGGGCGTGGCGGTGACGGCGGAGTCGACGTCGATGTCCGCGTAGAACGCACACAGCAGCTCACTCAAATCTTCCAGCTCAAGTACTTCCCGGAAGGATTTTCCGGCGGATTTAAGCAGCGTCGTTCACAAATCAAACACTCGTTTGAAGCGGCCATGAGCGAAGCCGCGCCAGTCTGGACCCTCGTCTTCCCCAAGAACCCCACAGTCAATGAACGCAAAGTTGTCCAAGCGATGGGCAGTGGCCAGAAGGTCAGGATTCGAATTTTTGGGGCGGCCGAACTCGATGGGCTGGCGAGCAAGAACCCGCTCATCGCCGCTCACGCGGCTCGGAACGAAGCGGTGGAAGTACTTCGAGAGATCAACCGCCCCGAGGCGGCACTGACCAAAGCGGGCGATTTACGACTCGAGGTGCAAAGGCTTCAGAATCGCCTCGACGGACGGAGCCCATATTGGGGCACAGCGATCTCCACCCACCCAGATGGCACGTATGTAGAGACCCTGTATGCGAAACGCGACGATGCTCAGCAGCGCGAGCCGCTTTCCATCACCTTTACGGCCGAATTTACGCAAGACGATTCAGAGCTGCGCAAGCAATTCGACGACAAGATGAAGTTCGGCGGCTCGGGCGCGCTCGTGCTGCCGGAGCGCGTCATCAAGGAATTTCGGCGCGACGGACCTGAGTGGTTCGAGGACGTATCTACCGGCGGTGAAGTCGAGATTCGCGACGTGGAAGAGCATGAATCACAGCCGGTGAAAGTCGAACTCTACAACGCGCACGAGAAGAGGCTGGCGCAGCTACCGGGCGTGACTAAGGCGATCGATCGCGGCTATGGCGGCGCGAGCGTCGAGACCGCACTTCGAGGCGGACTTGATATGCGCTGGCGATTCTCTGACGACCGCGAGGAAGGCGGCAGCGTCACTCTCAATTTTGAGCCGGCAGGCTCTACCCCTCGCGAGGTGCGTCAAGCCCTGCGGTTCGTTAACGCTCTAGGGCCCGACGTTCAGGTGCGACTCACTGTCGCTGGGAGCCCGGCTTTGAAGGTAAACATTGCGGACAAACTCGCGTTCGGGCCAGATCAGCAACTCATCGAACTCGTCGATGACCTCTGCGTCATCGAGGACAAGCTCGACGTCGCGTTCAAATTCCCGGCCGACGGGGCGGACATCACCGACCGCATTTGGGCTCGCGTCGTTGTTCGCATGCTCGAGGGCAAGCCCGTGCCCATGCCGTTCACGAATTCGTTCACCGGAACTCTGTCAGGAACCAAAGATGAAGGTTTCGATCTCATCCTGACTCAGGGGGTAGCGGTCTGCGTCAGCAATGCAGATTGGGAGCTTGAAATATTCGGAGAAACAGTGCACATCGGTGAGGTCTGGATCTACAGCCACCACGTGACGGTGACGAACGGAAAGGAGATCGACCAGGCGTTCGCTGCTGGTACCGCAGCTGGAATGAAGGTCCAGCTTCAGCCCATAAATGGCGAGCCGTTTCTGATCTACGATCCCCAGCGCCTTAGCCGAGACCCCAACGCCGTCGTCGGAGCCTACCCATGGGGCCTAACCGGCATTCCAGAGCACCCACAACTTGACGCACTACCCAATAGGGTGCGCTTGTCTGAGCCCGCAGAAGAACCGGCCACATCCGAAATGGCACAGCGTGCTCTTCTGCGAGTCCCATTGACGCAGCGCGAAGAGGGCAACACCAACCACTAGACCGCTCCGCGGGTACCCGTGTCATTGCCCGATCAGTTCTTGACTCCTCGTTGAGTGGTCGTGAAGTTGATTAGGTTGCTCGCGACGAGTCCATGACCGGCCAGCAGCCTTCCGACGACGGTGGCGTCCGTCCAGCCCGACTTGGCTAGAGCTGTGGCGAACGCACGTAGGGCAGCGTTGAATGTGCCGAGGCCGCTTTCGGTGATCACTCGCATGCCTGGGATTGCTGTGGCATCCGAGTAGATCAGCACAGATCTGTGAACCATGACCGGCGTCGCGGCTGCGTGTGGGTCGTAACGTTCGCCGAACCAAAGCATCGATTCTGCGAGTTGTCCCATATCGCGTTTCCCTATCGCTGCACTCTTAGCTCCTGTTTTGGCTTCGATTACCCAGAAATTGTTGTCTCCGAGGGCCCACAAGTTGTCCGGCCCGTTGGTTGCGTCGTGCTCAGGTCGTTGAGAGCCCAGACCAATCAGCGATCCGGCGCGACGCAGCGCCTCCTCGAATTGATCCACCCTGAACTCGTCGAATGCGAGGTCTTCAATTACGGATTCGAAATCGAGGCGCAAAGCTGCTGGCGTCGAGTACAGGGCAGAGAGGCGTTCAACGCAGGTGTTCACCTGGGGTTTCTCCACTTCAAGCCTCGTGTACGCGAGGCCGGTCAGTGGTTTGGTGACATTCGTGTTCTGCGCTCTGGCGAGGGCGATGATCTGTTGGCCCAGCTCGGGGTCCGTAAGATCCGCGTAGGTTGCCTGAAGCTCGAGAAGGACACCCGTTCGTGCAGGACTGGGCTCATTCGCAGCGGCATCGCCCACGATCGCACGGGCGCCGAGGGTGTCATTGTTCTGTGCCCTGACAAATGCCGCTCGTTCAGCGATCGCGGAGTTCTCGACGTGCCCCGGCTGGGGTGGGATGTTTCGGAGGGCCTGCAGAGCTAGCCTCACCCACCCTTTCTCTCGGGAAAGCGCCTGTTTGGACGTGTCGATGATGCGGGAAAGCGGCATGTTGTCCATCTGCGCGGCGACCTGACGAGAAAGGCGAAGCTGCGCCTGGGTCGCTGGGCTGAAGCGCGGAAACGTCCTGGGGTCGACTGTCAACTGCGCTAGGCGTGGGCCGAGCAGAAAAACCACGCAGTGATCTTCGTTGCTGCGAACCCCTCGACCCATTCCTTGCTCGAGTCGCTGCACTTGACGGTCATCGATACCCGCCCCCTCGCTCACAAGAAGCGAACTCAGGCGTTCCTCTGGGCTGAATGCCTCAGGGAGCCCGTCGAGCACGAGGACGCGACAAGCGTCGTCGGGAAGGTCGATCCCGTCGTATTGGTTGATGAGGACGACGAGGCCAACGTGGTCCTCGGATCGGAGCTTTGCTATGGCTTGGTCGATGTCATCCTTTGACGCGACGATTGCCGCATCTGCGGCCCAGGCGGCTGCCCAGGGCTCGCTGGGGACCAATACCACCGTGTTGTAGTCCTTGCTGAGGCTGACAATTTCTGCGCGGATGCTTTCGGCAGTCAGGGACGGATTGATCTCCTGAGGTGCGAGGATCATGCGTTCCCCGATGTCCCCTGCTGTGATCGGGGTGATCGGATTCGTGACGCTCTGCGCATCAGCTCCAAAGTCCGTAACGAGAACGCTGTCGTCGGCCAAGGTCGCCGTCAAGAACACGCGGCGCTGAGCGTCCATGAACGACGTGACGTGATCGATTGGTGGGCAGAACGGCGTTATCGTCACCTCGCGATCGGAGAACACGGTGCGGCTAAGAGGGAGCACTTCGGCGACGGCCGGCCAGTCGAAATACAAAGGCTGCCCGTCGCCAGAGAGAGTGCGCAGCAGCTCACGTGCCTGATCGATCTTCGCGCGCCAAGCCCAGAAAGGCACGCGGGCCGGCGAGCCGCGCCGGCCGTCACGAACGTCCATGTAGGCATCTGTCGACTGGGTTTTCAGGTCCTCGGCGAACAAATCGAGCAGTTGATGAAACACGGCGTTGTCGCTGGATATGGATAGGGCGAGTTGCTTCCGCGTCGTTGCGATAGCGGCGTGTGCGTCGTCGACGACGACTGCTCCAATCGGCGCCCTCGGTCTTGAAGGTCGGCGTTCCGAGAACTTCGTCCGACCATTCACGAGCTCGTAAGCGTTGATCACGCCTATGGCTTCACTGTTCAGGTAGGCGGCGCCATCGACGTTTGTTGTCGTGTCGATGCCAATCTTCTCTGCTTCGGCACGTACTTGGTTCACCAGATACTTGCTCGGCGCGACAAACAGCGCGGGTCCGATGTCCTCATTCAAGTAGCTCTGCAAGATGATGAGGCCGTCGATGGTCTTTCCGCCGCCGGTGTTGACCTTCACTATGATGTCTCGCTCGTGGCGTCTCGCGTGCCATGCCGTCAAGACCTGCGCTTGGACATCACGCAGATATCCGTATCCAGGAGCCTTGTCGAGCTGGCTGTGCAGCTCCCTTGGCTCGATTGGTGCCTCCTGCTCGAGCCCGGCGAGCAGCGCCTCGAAATCGACCATGACTTCCCCTCCCCCTCCGCGTGCACTATCTCGCCAAGGAGGACCTGTAGTCAAGGTGAATGTCATCCACCGCCTTGTGACGCATCGTGCTCACGGCGTCCCTACGACCGGACGGTTGCGCCACCGACCTTTGGGTCTTCTTGGGACGGCTCAGCTTCTGTCGCCGCCCTTGCGGGTGAGGAGGGAGGCAACGAAGGCTCTAGCTTCGTCCGGGCAGCCGATCCTTGCCTTTCCTGGTGGCACGTTCGAATCTGTAGCTACGAACCCGATAATTCTGCAACTGTAACCACGACACAAACCTCCCGCGCCGCAGCTCTTTGAGGTCGTCGATCGTCGCATAGTAGAGCCGCCCGCTCGGCCCGAGGGGCGAGCCTTGGCTTTCAACGTATTTGAAGTGCGAATAGGGGGATTTGCCCGGGCCGCGATATGACACGTAATAGATGGGCGAGTACCGATATTCGTCACCGCTGACATTAATGTGCTCAATGAAGCGAAAGGGAACGACTCCTATCATCATCGCGTTCGGCGCCGCCCTCGCTGTCTCTGTCAGAGTGCGTCGCCCGTCGGGCGCCCACCAGGTGCTCACGATCTCGCACACCACTTCGATGCCGTTGTGGCGTATGTCCAGTAGCTCCGCTCTGGTCTGCAGATCCCCGTGCCGGTTGACGTTGTTACCCCCGTCGTAATCCCTCTCATACCTTTTTGCATTGATCAGGATGATCTCGGGCAGCCTTTCGGGATTGGTGTTTACGAAGAGTCGACGAGAGGTGTCTCTGTACTCGTCCCATGTACCCATCCGACTGCGGAAGGTCAGCCGACGGCCCAGCCGGAAGAGCAGAATCGAAAGGAATGTGCTGACCACAAGGCCCAAGATTGCGACTGCAAGATTGGTGAAATCGAGCCACGACAACGAATCCATCTCGAGCGCCTTCCTCTTCAGGTTCTTCGACCGAGCCGCCTTAGTACACCGCTCTCTTGTCCCCCGTCCCAACAGTCTCGCGGATGTTCGGCCCGAGTTCCCGCGCTGCCGAGATGACGATTCGGTCGAGAGCCCCCTTGGATGCACCGTATGGCAGATTGCCTGTGGTGTGATCGCTCGTGAACGCGACAATCGCTCCGCCGTTGTCCGCGGCCTGCCGTGCGAAGGCGGCGATCACGAGGAGTGATGCGCGGGCGTTCACGGCCACGTGGGCATCGAAGCTCGCTGCCGTCGTGTCGAGGATGCCTGACTCGACGTCATGGGCGTGGCTGGGTACCAGGCCGGTGAGTCTGCCGTGGTCGGCGACCACACGTTCGATGAGTTCGGTCGGGCCTTGAATGGTCGATAGATCGCACGGGTAGTCACCGGAGTCAAGATCGCTGGTCAGGACTTCCCACCCATCGGCTCTCAGACGCGGGACGATTCCAGCAGCGATGCTGTTCGCGCGGGCTGCGCCAGTGACGAGAACGAGGCTCATGTCCGCACTCTATCCTCGGCTCTCGCCCGCTTCGAACTGCCCGCAAGCCGGTTGGTCAGCATGCACGATAAGCGATCGCGTTGCGGGCGACGTCCACCGAATGGGATGTGCTTGCCCTGTCTTCGATGTGATTCAGGGCGGAATCACGATCTACCGAGACGGCGTACCGTCTCGTCTCGTCTCGGCTCGGACGACGGATCGCCCGTGCGCACGCCCCGGGCGTGCGGGGCGCTCAGGTGCTCGACGAGCGGCATGTGGGATGCGGGGAAGCCGGCGCGCCGGTGCAGCCACACGAAGGCCATGAGCGCGAGGAACCCGGTGAGGAGCTTGTCGAGCACCGAGGTGAGGATGTTCGACGAGAACGCCGCGGCGACGAGCGGCACACCCGTCGTCACGATCGACTCCGTGACCGTGTCGGAGCCGTGGCCGCTGAGCCCGCCGAAGAGGATGACCCCGAGCGGCGCACCGACGAGACTGCACGCCGTGGCCGCCAGCAGGTTGAGTGCGAAGAAGCCGCCGATGTCGTCGCCCATGCGGAACCTCCGCACCCCGTAGCCCCAGACGAGGGCCCCGGCGAGGTTCACGAGTGCGAACGGCGCGGCGCCCGGCGCGCCGACGCTGAAGCCGAGGAGGTTGCTCGCCACCGCCACGAGCGCGCCGTGCCAGGGCCCCAGCAGGATCGAGGCGACGGCCGTGCCGACCATGTCGAGATAGATCGGCAGGTGGAGCGCCTGCACCACGACGATTCCGAGCAGGTTGGCGATGACGCAGCCGAGCATCAGGGTCGCGGTGCTCCACCGGCGGCGCGGCTCCGTGTGCGGGGCGGGCACGGCAACGGGCGCGGATGCCGGCGGTGCGGCCACTGCTTTCTGTCGAGCGCCGGGCTCGCCTCCTCGACGGAGCCGGAGGGCCCGGTTCACCCACTCCTCCACCTCGGCCGGCGTCGCGCCCAGCGCGCGCACGATGTCACGGAGGAGCTCCGGGTCGATCCGCGCGCGACCCGGCCGGAACACGTCGTACACCGTGCTGCGCGGCGGGAACGCGGCCGTCGCCGCCACGCCGCGCTCGACGCGCAGCTCCCCCACCCGTCGGCCGATCTCGGCATAGGAGACGGGGTTCCGCTCCTTCAGCGCGAGCAGGTCGGCGGCGATCCGGTCGAGCGAGTCGGCGTCAGCCTCAGCCCCCGTCGACGCCTCAGAACTCACGACCGCCAGCCTAGCGGCGGCGCCCCCGCGCCCGAGTCAGGGACGGAAGAACGTCGGCGAACCCAGGCCCTGGAAGAACCACATGCGGTCGCGGGTGTAGTCGTCACCCGTGACGGCCTCGTATGAGGTCGCGGTGCCGAATACTGCCGCCGGGGTGGGCGTCCACGCCGGGCAGATCATCACCATGCTCCCCGGGTAGGTGGGGTTCCACGCGTCGCCGAGGAGGCAGCCGTCGGGCGCCGCCGATTGCTGCATGACGAAGCGGTCGTTGCCGGTGCCGGTTCCGTAGTCGAAGATCTCGATGCAATCGCCGCTCTCGGGGCACCAGGTGCCGTTGATCGACTTCCACGAGAAGACGTCGGGGACGACCTGCTCGGTCGTCGTCTCCGGGATGACCCCGTCTTGCTGCGCGCCCGGCGCGGGGACGGAGGTCGGGGCGGCGGGCGTGGCCGGCGTGACGGCCGACGGCGTCGCGCTCGGGGCAGATGTGGGTGTCTGGCTCGGTGCCGGCGCGGCGGATGCTCCGGTACCCTGTTTCTCGGCCGAGAGCGCCTCCGTGCCGGCGGTCGAGCATCCGGTCAGCGCCGCGATCGCCAGTGTCACGATCACCCCGGCGACGGTCGCCGTTCCCTGTGCCCGCATGTCGTTCTCTCCCTGCATCGTGGCGCGCCGGATGCCCCGACGACCGCCCTGTGGACGGCGACCGATCGGGCCGCCGCGTCAAGGCTCGCAGCCCGGCCGGGCCGTGCGGGGCCTGAACGGCGCCTCTCCCCCAGTCCCGAACAAGTCCGGACAGCGCTCGTCAGCCGCGCCGCACGGCCTCCAGCACGACGGCATCGGTGCACCCCCGCGCGAAGCCGCGGATGCGCCGGTCGATGTCGCGCTGCAGCACGCCCGCTCCGATGCGCTCGGCGAGCGGCGCCAGCCAGCGCGGCCGGCAGGCGAAGTTGTACCGCCACACCGCGAGCGTGCTGCCTGGTTCGCCCTCGGCCGGGTCGAACCGCCAGCCACCGGCGAGCCGTTCGAAGAACCAGGAGCCCTTCGTCATGCGCATCCCCACGTTCGACGGCGGGTTGTACGACACGTACTCGCTCATCATGCGCAGGCCGAACCGCTGCACGGTGAACGTGCGCACCCCCTTCGCGGGCACCGTCGCGCCGTCGAGCAGGTGTTGACGACGGATGAACGGATCCCACCGCATCCGGATCTCCCCGGTCGTCTGTGACACCGCGAACGCGACCTCGGGACTCACCGGCACGACGCAACGGGATTCGATGACGGGCACCTTCCCAGCCTGGCACGTCCCGGATGAGGGTGGGGGTGTCAGGGCCGATCGGCCGACCCCGCTCCCCTACCGTGGCATCGACACGTCGATGCCATCGCATCGACGACGATCGAGAGGATGCTCATGACCGCCCCCACCGTCGTGCTCGTGCACGGTGCCTTCGCCGAATCCGCCAGCTGGAACGGTGTCATCGCCGCGCTCCGTGACGAGGGCGTCAGCGCCATCGCCACCCCGAATGCGCTGCGCAGTGTCGCGACCGACGCCGACAACGTGCGTCGCGCCGTCGAGGCGGTGGGCGGGCCGGTCGTGCTCGTCGGTCACTCCTACGGTGGCGCCGTGATCTCGGAGGCCGCCGTCGGAAGCGACGCGGTGACGGGCCTGGTCTACGTCTCGGCGTTCTCGCCCGACCACGGCGAGACCGCCCTCGAGCTGAGCAACCGCTACCCGGGCAGCACGCTCGGCGAGACCGTGCGCCCCATCCCCCTCGGCGACGGCAGCAACGACCTCATCGTCGACCGCGAGCTCTTCCCCGGCCAGTTCTGCGCCGACGTCCCCCTGCCCGAGGCACGGCTGGCCGCCGCCACGCAGCGGGCCATCCGCGACGCCGCGCTCGGCGAGGGGCTCCCGTCGGAGACCCCGGCCTGGAAGACCCTTCCCTCGTGGCACATCTTCGGCACGGCCGACAAGAACATCCCTCCCGCGGCGATGCGCTTCATGGCCGAGCGCGCCGGTTCGCGCAAGACCGTCGAGCTCGAGGGTGCGTCGCACTCCAGCATGGTGTCGAACCCGGATGCGGTGGCGGGGCTCATCCTCGAAGCCCTGTCGTAGGGCGGGCGAGGCGGCGCGGCGCCGCACGGTGCACGGAGCCCTCGTAGGAACGAGCCTCGCGCCCTGTGCGTCGCGCCCCGACCGCAGTAGCGTCAGCCGCATGACCGACGACACCACTGCATCCACCCGCACCGGCTCCGACGACGACCCGGTGGCCAAGCTCGCCGAGCTCCTCGGCGACTTCCGCTTCGCCATGCTCACGACCCTCGATTCCACCGGCAAGCTCACCGCGCATCCGCTCACCGTGCAGGAGACGGAGTTCGACGGAGACCTCTGGTTCCTCGTCTCGCGCAGCTCGTCCGCCGTCGCCGATCTCACGGCCGAGCCGCGCGCCGGCGTCTCGCTGAGCTCGAACGACTCGTGGGTGTCGCTCTCGGGCCGGGCCTGGCTGGTCGACGACACCGCGAAGGTGCGCGAGCTGTGGAGTCCGGTCGTGGAGGCCTGGTTCCAGAACGGGCCGGACGACCCCGACGTGGGGCTGCTGAAGTTCGAGGCCGAGTCGGCCGAGTACTGGAACACCCCGGGCGGCCGTGTGGCGTCGCTCCTCAGCTTCGTGAAAGCCAAGGTGACCGGCGAGCCCTACGAGGGCGAGAACGCGAAGGTCGATCTCTGACCGGTAGTCGATCCTTCCGAGGAGACGAGAGCCTGGCGCGTTCCGGCTGAGCCGGGGAGCCCGGCTGAGCCGGGCCCGCCCCGGGAGGTAGCCTGATCGGATGCCGCGTACGTCCCGCCTCATCGAGTGGACGGCGTTGGCGGTCGTCATGCTCTGGGGCCTGTACCAGTGCTTCTGGAACCTGGCCGGCCCCAACGTCTCGGCCGACGAGCCGATCTACGTCGATGCCGGTTGGGACTACCTGCACGGCGACGTCGCCGACAACCAGGAGCATCCGCCGTTCGCCAAGTACCTGATGGGGTTCGGCCAGCTGCTCTTCGGCCAGGGTCTCGTCACGGGCCGCTCGGTGGCCGCGCTGGCCGCCTTCGCGACGGGCGTGGTGCTCTACTTCTGGCTGCGCCGCGAGATCGGGTGGGTGGGCGCCCTCTCCGCCGCCGGGTTCTGGCTCGTGCTCCCCCACGGCGTCATCACGAATGTGCGGCTCGACCGGTTGGCGTTGCTGGAGCCGTTCATGGTGCTCTTCGCGGTGATCGCGTTCGCCGCGGTGTGGCAGTGGTTCCGCGGGCGACCCTGGTGGTGGCTCGTCGTCGCCGGCGTCTCGATGGCGTTCTCCGTCACCTCGAAGGTGTCGAGCGCGGTGCTCGTCCCGGTGCTGCTCGTGTTCGTCGTGCTGAGGCGGCCGCTCCGGCGGGGCCTCGCCGGTCTCGCGGTGTTCTGCGGGGTCGGGGCGGTGGTGGGGGTGCTCGTGTACCTGCCGGTCGGGCTGTTCGACTCGGTGCGGTACATGCTCGACTTCCAGTCGCAGCATGATGCCACCGGTCACCTCATCGCCGTCGCCGGTGTCGCCTACACCTTTCCGCCGTGGTGGTCGAATCTCTGGTTCTGGTTCGACGGCATGGGCGTGGTGCCCGTGCTGGTGCTGCTCGCCGGCACCGTCGCATCCGTGTTCTCCCGGCGATGGGCACTGCTCGGGATGCTCGGCGCCGCGATCGCTCTGCTGCTGGCGTTCTACCTGGCGATATCGGACGTGGCGCTCAGCCACTACTACTACGCCTGGGTGTGGCTGTTCTGCGCCGCGGCCGGCGTGGGGGTCGCCGAGCTGCTGCGCCCGAAGCGCCGGAGGGTGCTGCTCAGCGCGAGCCGGATCGGCGCGGTGCTGCTGCTCGCGGTGGCCGTGGTGTGCGGCGTCTTCACCTCGGTGGTCATCGCCGGCCAACGGGCCTCGGGCATGGCGCTCGTGCTGCCCGAGCTCGAGTCGCTCGGCATCGACGAGGGTGACGTGTACGTGGCGGGGATGGCGCCGTGGGAGTTCGTCTACCCCATCGAGGGGCGCTGGACGACTGAGCTCGACGACCCCGACCTCGTCGCCTTCGCGCTGAAGGACCAGGTGAGGTTCCCACTCGATGCTGAGCTCACGGCCGAACTGGAGCAACGGGCCGGTGAGCTTGATCGGTTCACGATCGACGACGTCACGCTGTACGTGGTGCGGGCGGCGGAGCGGCCGGTTCCGGCGGGATGAGGCGGGCGGGCGCGCGCTGTTGCGCGGGTCGCTCGTGCACGGGGTGCTGCGGTGCCGGCCGCGGCTGCGTGAGCCGGCCGGTCAGGCGCCGACGTACTGCGCCAGGTGCTCCCCGGTGAGGGTGGAGCGGGCGGCGACGAGCTCTGACGGCGTGCCCTCGAAGACGATGCGCCCGCCGTCGTGGCCCGCTCCCGGGCCGACGTCGATGATCCAGTCGGCGTGGGCCATGACGGCCTGGTGGTGCTCGATGACGATGACCGAGCGGCCGGAGTCGACGAGCCGGTCGAGGAGGCCGAGCAACTGGTCGACGTCGGCGAGGTGCAGGCCTGTCGTGGGTTCGTCGAGCACGTAGATCTCGCCGCTCTCGGCCATGTGGCTGGCGAGCTTGAGGCGTTGACGTTCTCCGCCGGAGAGGGTCGTGAGGGGTTGTCCGAGGCTCACGTAGCCGAGCCCGACGTCGGCGAGACGCTCGAGGATGGCCACCGCCGCGGGAGCGCGCGCCTCCCCCGATGCGAAGAACTCGAGAGCCTCGGCGACCGGCATGGCCAGCACCTCGCTGATGTCGCGGCCGCCGAGGTGGTAGTCGAGCACGAAGGAGTCGAACCGCTTGCCCCCGCAGTCTTCGCAGGTGGTGGAGACACCCGCCATCATGCCGAGGTCGGTGTAGATGACCCCGGCGCCGTTGCAGCTCGGGCACGCCCCCTCGGAGTTGGCGCTGAAGAGCGCCGGCTTCACCCCGTTCGCTTTGGCGAAGGCCTTGCGGATGGGCTCGAGCAGGCCGGTGTAGGTGGCCGGGTTGCTGCGTCGTGAACCCTTGATGGCGCTCTGGTCGATCGATACCACGCCTGCGCCCGCGGGGATGGAGCCGTGCACGAGCGAGCTCTTGCCCGAGCCGGCGACCCCGGTGATGACCGTGAGCACGCCGAGCGGGACGTCGACATCGACGTCGTGGAGATTGTTGGCGGTGGCGCCTCTGATCTCGAGGGACCCGGTGGGCTGGCGCACGGCGCTCTTCAGCGTCGCGCGATAGTCGAGGTGGCGACCGGTGAGGGTGTCGCTCGCCCGCAGCCCGGCGACGGTTCCCTCGAAGCAGATCGTGCCGCCCGCGGTGCCCGCGCCGGGGCCGAGGTCGACGACGTGGTCGGCGATGGCGATGGCCTCGGGCTTGTGCTCGACCACGAGCACCGTGTTGCCCTTGTCGCGCAATTGCAGCAGCAGCCTGTTCATGCGCTGGATGTCGTGCGGGTGGAGGCCGACGGTGGGTTCGTCGAACACATAGGTGACGTCGGTGAGCGAGGAGCCGAGGTGCCTGATCATCTTGATGCGCTGCGCCTCGCCGCCTGAGAGTGTGCCCGAGGGACGGTCGAGCGAGAGGTAGCCGAGGCCGATCTCGACGAAGGAGTCGAGGGTGTGCTGGAGGCCGTCGAGCAGAGGGGCCACGGAGGGTTCGTCGAGGCCGCGCAGCCAGGCGGCGAGATCGCTCAGCTGCATCGCGCAGACCTCGGCGATGTTCACTCCATTGATGCGGGAGGAGCGGGCCTCCGGGCCGAGACGTGTGCCTCCGCAGTCGGGACAGGTGGTGAAGGTCACGGCCCGGTCGACGAACGCGCGCACGTGCGGCTGCATGGCCTCCTTGTCTTTCGACAGGAACGCCTTCTGCACCTTCGGGATGAGGCCCTCGTAGGTGAGGTTGACCCCCGCCGCCTTGATCTTCACCGGCTCCTTGTGGAGGAAGTCGCGAAGCTCCGTCTCCGTGTAGTCGCGGATCGCCTTGTCGGGGTCGACGAAGCCGGATTCGGTGAAGACGCGCACTCCCCATCCGTCGGCCGTGTAGCCGGGGATGGTGAGCGCACCCTGATTGAGCGACTTCGAGTCGTCGTAGAGCTGGGTGAGGTCGATGTCGTTCACGGTGCCCATGCCCTCGCACCGCGGGCACATCCCCCCGGTGCGCGTGAAGCTCGTCTTCACCGCTTTCGCGGACTCGCCCTTCTGCACGGTGATGGCTCCGCTGGCCTTCACCGACGGCACATTGAACGAGTAGGCGTTCGGCGAGCCGATCTGCGGCTGCCCGAGCCGGCTGAACAGGATGCGCAGCATCGCGTTGGCGTCGGTGGCGGTGCCGACGGTGGAGCGGGCGTTCGCGCCCATGCGCTCCTGGTCGACGATGATGGCGGTGGTGAGGCCCTCCAGCACGTCGACATCGGGCCTGGCCAGGGTGGGCATGAAGCCCTGCAGGAAGGCGCTGTAGGTCTCGTTGATCATGCGCTGGGACTCGGCGGCGATGGTGCCGAACACCAGCGAGCTCTTGCCGGAGCCCGACACCCCGGTGAAGACGGTGAGGCGGCGCTTCGGCAGCTCGACGTCGACCCCTTGCAGGTTGTTCTCGCGAGCGCCCCGCACCCGGATGACGTCGTGCCGGTCTCCCGGCGCCGCGCCGCCCGCTCCGGCCGCCACCCCGACTGACCCGGCCGTCGTGCCGCCTGACCCTGCCGTCGTGCTGCTCGCTGCCCTCGCGCTCATGCTCTCTCCTCCGCTCGCGTTCAGGGTATCGGCCCCCACCGACGCCCGGTTTCTCCGATCGTGCTCGATCGCCGCACCCCGGGCGGCCCGCCGCCCGACCGCCGGACGGGCCGGCAGCATCCTCACCCGTCGCGCAGCGCCGCGGCGGGTTCGACCCTCGTCGCGGTGAGGGCGGGCCAGCTGCCGGCGACGAGCCCGAGCACTCCCCCGACCAGGGCGCCGAGCAGGGCGGTGGCGACATCGAGAACGGGAACCCAGCCCTGCGTGGCCGATACGGCGACGACCCCGCCAACGCCGAGGGCCGCTCCCGCGGCTCCGCCGATGCCGCCCACGAGCGCCGACTCGAGCACGAACTGCAGGGCGATGTGCCGGGCGGTGGCGCCGAGAGCGCGCCGCAGGCCGATCTCGCCGCGGCGTTCGGAGACGCTCAGCATCGAGACCCCGGCGATGCCGACGCTCGCGGCCAGCAGGGTGATCGCCGCGATGAGCAGGAAGACCGAGTCGAGATCGCCGCTGACGGCCTCCTGGAACACCGGCGGCGGCTCCTGGGCGCCCGCCGTGAACCGGTCGGGGCCGTTCGGATCGAGGGCGACCGGCACCTGCATGCTCACCTGCTCGGCGGCGCCCGGGGCGATGGCCAGTCGCATCCGCTCGCCGCTCAGGGCCGGGCGACCGCCGAAGTCGTGGAGCGCGGTGCTGCGCGGCACCATGACGGCACCGAGGAGCGTCGAATCGCCGGCTGCCTCGGTGAGGATGCCGAGCACGGTGTAGGAGTGACCGGCGATGTCGATCGAGGGTGCGGTCTCGGCTCCAGGGATGCCGAGCGCCGCCGCGGCGGAGGCGCCGAGCACGGCGACGCGGTCGGCGCGGGCCTCGTGCCCGGATTCCAAGAACCGGCCGTGGTCGACACGGCCCTCGAAGGCCGTCACCGCATCGCCGGCCAGGGCGAGCACGGGCGGTGACGCGTGCGCCGGGGCCTCGGGGTCGACCACGGCCGCGGCGCGCACGGGTGCGCGCACGGGGTCGACGGTGGCGAGGAGGGCCGCTGCCCGAACCCCGCTCAGCCGGAGCGCACGGTCGATGGCGTCGTCCGGCAGCACCGCCGTCGCGTGGCTGTCTCCGTCGGAGCCCTTCTGTTCCGTCGGCCGCACCTCGACCTGCGTGGCCGAGGCCGCGTGGAAGCGATCGGCGATGCGGCCGGCCGCGGTCTGCCCGAGCCCCAGCGCCATGACGAGCGTCGCCACCCCTACCGCCGTGCCGATCGCACCGATGAGCAGGCGCGACCGTCTCCCCCCGACCCCCTCGACCGCCTCCGCGGCCACCTCGAGAAGCGAGGGCCCGGCGCGTCGGTCCTCGGCTCGGCTGCTCCTCGCGCCGACTCTCCAACTCGCACCGACTCTCTTCACGACACCGCCTCCCGCGTTGCGGTTGCCGGCACTGAGAGGCGACCCGCGTCGATGGTGGCCTGCCGCCGGGCGGCGGCAGCGACCCGAGGGTCGTGGGTGATCGTGACGATGGTGAGCCCGTCGGCGTGCAGCTCGGCGAAGAGCTCGAGCACGCCGTCGGCGTTGCGGCGGTCGAGGTTTCCGGTGGGCTCATCGGCGAGCAGCAGCGACGGCCGCGTGCAGACGGCTCGGGCCACGGCTGCTCGCTGACGTTCGCCGCCCGACAGGCGAGAGGGGAGGAAGCCGGCCCGATGCGCGAGGCCGACCCGCTCTAGCGCTTCCTCGACCCGTTCGCGTCGCTCTCCTCGCGCGAGACCGCCGTAGAGGAAGGCGAGAGCGACGTTCTGGGCCACGGTGCGATCGGCGAGGAGATGGAACGACTGGAACACGAACCCGATCGACGTCGCCCGAAGCCGCGCTCGCTCGCTCTCCTCGGCCGCGCCGACGTCGACGCCCTCGAACAGGTGGGTGCCGGTGCTTGGCCGGTCGAGCAGGCCCAGGATGCCGAGGAGGGTCGACTTGCCCGCCCCTGACCCGCCGGTGATGGCGAGGTGATCGCCCCGATGGAGGGTGAGGTCGACCTGCGAGAGTGCCGACACCGGTTCGGGACCGTCGTAGCGACGGCCGACCCCGCGTAGTTCGAGGAGCGTGCTCATCGGCCGACCACCACCCTCGACCCTGCGACGACCGCGGGATCGTCGGAGCGGATCTCCACGTAGCCGCCCGCCGACAGCCCGGTCGTCACCGTGACGAGGCGGGTTCCCCCCTCCTCCGCCAGCTCCAGGCGGCTCTCTCCGCCCGCGCCCGAGGTGAGCGCGGCGATCGGGGCGGCGAGCACGGCCCCGTCGGTGCTCTGCACCGGGATCGACACCCGCACGTTGCGGTCACGGACGGCCTGCACCGTGGCGTCGTCGAGTGCGTCGGGAACCAGGACGACACGGTAGCGCCGCCCCGTGGCCGCTGTGCCCTCCGCTGCCGTGCCGCCCCCGGAGGGCTTGTCGGTTCCGGTGTCTTCGGTGACGGAGCGCACGGTTGCACCGTGCTCGCTGCCGTCGGGAGCCGTGAACGTCGCGCGAGCCCCCGACGCGATGAGCGGCGCGTCGCTCTCCCCGACGGTTCCCGAGAGCACGAGCTCGGCTCCCGACACGGTCATCACCTCGCCGGACGCGGCCTTGCCGCGGGCGGCGGAGACGGAGTCGACCCTGCGCGGCAGCGAGGTGAGGAACGCGACCTCCGAGGACGGAAGGGGCGTGAGCGCCTGCTGCTCCGCTCGGGCGGCTTCGGCGGTGGCGTCGTCGAGCTGCCGCGCCGCCGCGTCGACCGCCGCCTGCTGCGCGGCGGTGTCGGGCGCCGCGGCTCCCTCGCTGCGTCGAGCGGTCGCGAGGGCGAGCGCGTCGGAGAGGCGAGCGATGTCCACCTCGGGCGCGCCGCCGGCCACCGCGACGTCGAGTTCGCGCTGCGCCTCGCGCACGGCGTTGTCGAGTTCGAGCAGTGCGGCGCCTCCGGGGGCGACGCCGGCGGTGTGCAGCGCGGCTCTCGCGTCGTCGAGGGCCGCCTGCGCGGCGCGCTGGGCGGAGCGCGCGGCGCGGGCCTCGCGCTCGGCGTCGGGATCGGCCGGTGCGGTGTAGCCGGAGCGCCGGTACAGTTCCCGCACCGCGCTCGCGGTGCTCGAGTCGTAGACGTCGTCGGAGCCCCCGGAGTCGATGCCGAGGGAGGTGAGCGCGGTCTTCAGTTGGGCGACGTCGGGGCCCGACATGCCGGCCCGGAGGGTGCGGTAGGCGGGGAGCTCACCGGGGAGCACGAGGAGCGGCCGCCCGGCGATCTCGAGCGCCACCGATCCGGCATCGAGCTGCGCGCCCACCTCGGGCACCCTGCCGGTCGTCACCGCAGCTCCCGCCAAGCCGCTCAGATCGGGCGAGAGGCCGACGGCGTCGGCGTGGGTGACGTCGGCCCGGGTCGTGACGGTGCTCTGCACCACCCGCTCCTCCAGGGGCACGGTGATGGGGCCGGCGGGTGGGGCGGCGTTCTGGGCCTCGCGGTCGGCGGGCGAGACGACGAGGCTCCCGAGCGCCAGGCCCGTGCCGAGCGCGGCGACAGCCACGACCGACACCACGGCCACGAATCGACGAGCGCGACTCCACGGCAGTCGCGTGCGCTCGTGCCGGTCGGTCACGCCGGCGCCGTCGTCGCTCACTTGGCCCCGTACCTCGACACCAGTGCGTCGAGCGTCTCGCGATGCCGCTCGACGAACTCGGCTTCGAGTCGCTCCCGCGCGCTGCGCACGGCCTCGGCCGACTCCGTCGACTGGCCGCACGAATGGTCGGCCTTCGCCGTCGCGATCTCCCGCTGCTGGACCTCGTGCAAGGCGGCAGGGTCGGGCGCCGTCTGAGGGCTGATGAGCATCTGGCCCGTTCCGTCTGACGGGGCCGAGTCGGGGCGGTCAGCGGCGCCCGGATCGGTCAGCGCCAGGTAGGCGTCGGTGATCTCGTTCTGGGCCGCCGAGCTCGATTCCAGCCCCGGGTACCCGGCGGCGGCCATGCACTCCGTCCACTCCGCCAGGGCCGACACCACGGCCGGATCGGCGTTCGCCTGGGCGTCGAGGGAGTTCATCTCCTCTTCGAGGGCTTTATAGTCGGGATCGTCCCAGTAGGCGCGATCGCTCTCGGCGTCGTGCTGCGCCGCGCCGAAGCAGCCCGCCGTCGTCCAGTCGTAGTCGGCGCCGGGGTCAGCGGAGCCGGCTCCCCAGAGCGCCTCCTCGTAGGCGGCACGCATCGTCTCGCTGAGCGAGTCGACATAGTCGGCATTCGGGTCGGTGTGCTCCTCGGTGCCGGTCGCCTGCCCGTTCATGCCGAACGGGTCGGTAGACACGCCGTACCCGTATCGCTCGGCGAACTCGGCACTCCCCCACTCGACGTCGAGCGACGAGTCGGAATACATCGTGACGCTCGAGGTGTCGGGCACGTACTCGAAGCCCTGGACCTTCATGCACGCGGCGACCGCATCCTGCACACCTCGCTCGCGCTCGTCCATCGCCGCCTGGTCATCACCCCCGCCCAGGAGGGAGAAGTACCGCTCGAGCGGGCCCTCCGTCGGTCTCGGAGCCGCGTCGGGTGGGCCGCCCGCGCACCCTGAGAGCAACGCCGCTCCTGCTGCGAGAAGCGGGAGGATGCCGACGAGGAATTGCTGACGGCGCGATGATGGCATGACGATCCTTTCGATCCGACCCCCGATACTGACGATTGCTCACTGCCGAGAGTAGGCGACGCCACCGACACCCGCCGGGCTTCGGCGCGTCGTCACGGCTGACTCACATGCGACGGCCAGCAACCGCTAGATTCGGAGCCGAGAGAACACGCCGGTCGCCGTGACCGGCCCGCACGAGGGGGAGCCCATGACGACGACGACGAACACCGACCCGGCCGGCGGCTTCTGGCTGTTCCAGGGCGACATCAGTGCGGCGGCGCTGCGCTGGCTGAAGGGCGGTCTGTGGATCCGTGCGATCCTGTCGCTCGTGCTGGGCATCGTGGTGCTGGTGCTGTCGTTCAACAACCCCGACGCGATCGTCTACACCATCGCGTTCCTGTTCGCGCTCTACTTCTGGATCGTCGGCCTCGTGCGCATCGTGCAGGGCATCGTGAACAACTCGGTGACGGGAGGCATCAGGGCGCTGCAGATCATCCTCGGTGTGCTGCTCATCGTGGCGGGCGTCGTGGCCATCCGCAACCCCGTCGTGTCGCTCGTGGCACTCGCGCTGGTCATCGGCTTCTCCTGGATCATCGAGGGCGTCATGGCCGTCATCGAGACCGCGAAGGACTCCTCGCAGTGGTTCGGTACCATCCTCGGCGTCGTGTCGGTGGTCGCCGGAATCATCGTGATCTTCCTGCCGCTCGAGTCGATCGGAATCCTGGTGCTGTTCACGGGCATCCTGCTCATCGTCACCGGCATCATGTCGGCGATCACCGCCGTCACGCTCGGCAAGGCGCCCAAGCGCGCCTAACCGGCCGCCAGCCTCCGCACCACCTCGACGAGCTCGAGCGGCTCCAAGGCATCCGTGGTCTGCTCGAGCTCGTCGACGTTCCACCACCGCCACGCCTCGATGTCGACGCGCTCCTCGGGTGTCCACTCGGCGTCGACGGGGTAGAAGCGGTCGACGGTGAGCAGGTACCACTCCTCGTGGTAGTCGCGGAAGACGCCGGATGCGGGTTCCGCCACGAAATCGCGCGCCCAGACCGGCTCGCCCACGCCATCGACGACGAGTCCGGTCTCCTCGCGCAGTTCCCGCACCGCGGCTTCGGCGTGGGTCTCCCCCGGTTCGAGATGACCGCCGGGGGTCAACCAGCGGGTCGGATGCGCGGCCACATTGGCTCGCGTGAAGAACAGCAGGGTGGCACCGTCGCGGTCGAGCAGCAGCACGCGCGACTTGAGGATCACGTCGCCCTGCGGCACGGCCGCGTCGGCGGCCCCGCTCACGAGGAGGCGCCGCCGAAGTCGGAGACGTCGCCCACGTAGCGGGTGTGGTCGGCGGGGACGGGCTCGACGGCGGCCGCGGCGACCTCGGCCGCGAACTCGCTCACGTTGTACAGGCGGCCGGCGGCCTCCTTGCGGGCACCGATGGCCCCGGGGTTGGCGCGCTCGAGGAGGGTCGCCGTGATGGTGCCCTCGATCATGTCGCCCGACACCACGACGAACTCGATGCCGAGCTCGTCGAGTTTCGGGATGAGGGCGCGCAGCGCGTCTTCGCCGGCGCGCTTGGAGAGGGCGACCTGCTCGTACTCGGGCATGGTCGGGGTGGTCTTGATGAAGTGGGCCTGGTGGCTCGTGACGAACACGATGCGCGATCCCGGGGCGAGCAGCGGCAGGGCGGCGGTCAGCACGTTCACCTGGGCGTCGCGGTTCAGCTGCATCGCGTAGTCGGCGGCCATGCCGCTCTCCATGCCGCCCGAGGCGTTCAGCACGAGCACGTCGAGCCCGCCGAGCTCGGCCTGCACCCGGTCGAACATGGCGGCGACCGAGTCCTGATCGGTGAGGTCGGCGCCCACGACGACGGCCGAGTCGCCGGCCTCCCGGATGCTGTTCGCGAGCTTCGCCGCGCGCGCCTCCTTGTTGCGGTAGTTGATGACCACGGAGGCGCCGGCTTCGGCGAAGTAGCCCACGGTGTCGGCGCCGATGCCGCGCGAGGAGCCGGTGACCAGGGCGCGCTTGCCTGCGAGGGAACCGGGGGCGAGTGGATTGGGCACGGAGAACTCCTCGAGGATCGGAACGACCTTCCGAGACTACCAAGCACCCGGGAGACGAGCCGCGCCGGGGGCAACCCTGCTAGCGTCGGAGGAAGACGATCAACGCTCGGGCCGTGGTCCCGATGACGGTGAGAGGAGAACGCCGATGCTCGAATTCCTCGACTCCTACGCCTGGATCTTCTGGCTGGGGCTCATCCTCCTGTTCATCGTGATCGAGATGCTCACCCTCGAGTTCACTTTCCTCATGATCGCCATCGGCAGTCTGGGCGGGCTCATCGCCGGGGCGCTCGGCGTGCCCTGGTACTACCAGATCGTCGTCGCCGCGGTGCTGTCGCTCCTCCTGCTGCTCACCCTCCGGCCCCCGCTGCTGCGACGTCTGAAGCGCGGCGGCGATCCGGCGAAGAGCAACGTCGACGCACTGCTCGGCCTCGAGGGTCTCGTGCTCGACCAGGTCACCTCGACGGCCGGCCACGTCAAGCTCGCCAACGGCGACACCTGGACGGCACGGGTGTCCCCTGCCGCCGACATCCGCGACCTCCCCCGTGGCGAGCGCGTGCTCGTCACCGCCATCGACGGCGCCACCGCCATCGTGGTTCCCGCCGGCCGCACCGAACCGAAGGAGCCCATCGCATGAACGACGTCGTCGGACAGGTGATCCTCGTCATCGTCCTCATCATCATCGTGGTGTTCGTGATCGTGGTGGTGGCGCGGTCGGTGCGCATCATCCCGCAGGCCCGCGCGGGCGTGGTGGAGCGGCTCGGCCGCTATCACAAGACACTCATGCCCGGCCTCAACATCCTGGTGCCGTTCATCGACAGGCTCCGCCCCCTCATCGATCTGCGTGAACAGGTGGTGTCGTTCCCGCCGCAACCGGTGATCACCGAAGACAACCTCGTGGTCTCGATCGACACCGTCGTGTTCTTCCAGGTGACGGATGCGCGGGCTGCCACCTACGAGATCTCGAACTACCTCGGGGCGGTGGAGCAGCTCGCCACCACGACACTTCGCAACGTCGTGGGCGGGCTCAATCTCGAGGAGGCCCTGACCAGCCGCGACGAGATCAACGGTCAGCTGCGCATCGTGCTCGACGAGGCGACCGGAAAGTGGGGAATCAGGGTCTCGCGGGTGGAACTCAAGGCGATCGACCCGCCGGCGTCCATCCAGGACTCGATGGAGAAGCAGATGCGCGCCGAGCGGGAGCGCCGCGCGGTCATCCTCACCGCGGAGGGCACCAAGCAGTCGGCGATCCTCGAGGCGGAGGGCCACCGGCAGGCCGAGATCCTCCGGGCGGAGGGTGACGCGAAGGCCCAGGTGCTGCGAGCCCAGGGTGAGGCGGAGGCCATCACGACGGTGTTCGGGGCGATCCATCGCGGCGAGCCCGACAACCTGCTTCTCGCCTACCAGTACCTGCAGACGCTGCCGAAGATCGCCGAGGGGTCGGCCAACAAGCTCTGGGTCATCCCGAGCGAGCTCACCGAGGCGCTGAAGGGCATCGGAGGGGCGCTGGGTGGAGCCGTGCAGCCCGGGGCGAGCGGGCGCGCCGAGCGCGCTGCGGCGAACGCGCCCACCGAGAGCATCGTCTCGGAGCACGACGTGCGCCGGGCGGAGCAGGAGATGCGGGCGGCCGAGCAGGAGTCGCGCAGCGCCACGGACGGGCTGGGCGCGACCGCGCCCGACGCCGCGCCGCCTGCCGCGACCACGCTCGACCCCACGACCGCATCCGAGCAGCACGACCCGGAGACCGGCCGGGCCGATGGCCCGCCCACCGCGGGCTGACCGCGAGCGGCGCCCGTACTTCGCGCCGCCCGCCCCCCGCGTGCTCGCCCACCGGGGCCTCGCCGTGGACACCGTCGAGAACACCCTCGACGCGTTCCGGGCGGCCCTCGACGCCGGTGCGGTGTACCTCGAGACCGACGTGAACGTCTCGGCCGACGGTGTTGCCGTGGTGTGCCACGACCCGACCCTCGAGCGCATCGCCGGGCGCCCCGACCGCGTCGACTCCCTCACCCTCGACGAGCTGCGGCAGATCGACCTGGGCGGGGGCGCCCGGTTCCCCACGCTGCTCGAAGCGCTCGAGGCCTTCCCCGGGGCCCGGTTCAACATCGACGTCAAGTCGCCCGAGGTCGCCGAGCCCGCCGCACGCGCCGTGCTGGCCGCCGGTGCCACCGACCGGGTGCTCATCACCTCCTTCTCGACCAGACGCCGTCGTGCAGCCCTGCGCGTCGTACCGGGAGCGGCGAGCTCCGCCTCCGCCCCCGGCTTCGTCACCGCCCTCCTGCTCATCAAGGTCGGGCTCACGCCCCTGGCGCGGCTCGTGCTCCGGGGTGTCGACGCCGTTCAGATGCCGATGGAGGCAGGTCCCCTCAAGACGACGACCGCCCGCACCGTGCGCGGGTTCCATCGAGCGGGCGTCGAGGTGCACGTGTGGACGATCAATGACGTCGATCTCGCCCGACAGCTGCTCGACCGAGGCGTCGACGGCATCGTCAGCGACCGCGCCGACCTCATGCTCGAGCTCGTCGCCGGGCGCTCCGTGTCCCCCGAAGGGGGATCTAGTCAACTTCGCTGAGAGAGTACTGGCAATACCCGGCTTCGGAAAGGATCCGCTCCGTTCGACGGTTTATAAAGTTCGAAGCAATGCGAGAGGAGACCACACAATGGCAGATCGCAGTTTGCGCGGAATGCGTCTGGGCGCACAAAGCCTGCAGAGCGAAGAGGGTGTCGTATTCTCACCCCGAACGACTCACACGTACCGGTGCGCGACCTGTGGCCGCGACACCGAGATGGTGTTCTCGGCCGAGGCCGAGGCCCCGGAGACGTGGGAGTGCAAGTACTGCAGCCACGAGGCGACGCTGATGGTGGGGTCTGAGCCGGTGACGGTCGACCACGCCGACGCGAAGACGCCCCGCAGCCACTGGGACATGTTGCTCGAGCGCCGCACCCGCGCCGAGCTCGAGGAGTTGCTCGAAGAGCGGCTCCAGTACCTGCGCGCCCGTCGCGGCACGCAGAAGATCGGCGCCTAGCCGCGCCACCGGCGGGTGCTCGGCGCGACGCCGGTCACACCGCAGAACGCCGCCACGATCAGAAGGCCGGGGCGGCGTTCTGCTGTGTGCGGCGTGTGGTGAACGACAGCACGAGCCCGGCGAGCCCGAGACCCGCCACCAGCCACTCGATCTGGAAGCCGATGATCGCGGCGGGCGTGGGCTGGGTACCGAGCGGCACGTCGGCGACCATGGCGCCGGCCTGGTAGGCGGGGATTCCCGTGATGGTCGAGCCGTCGGGTGCGATGATCTGGCTGGTGCCGACCGTCGAGATGTTCACCACGCTGCGGCCGAACTCCACCGCACGCAGGCGCGCGATGGCCAGCTGCTGCAGGTTCTCGTCGGTCTGCCCGAAGTCGGCGTTGTTGGTCTGCGCGAAGATCACCTGGGCGCCCTCGTCGCTCATCGAGCGCATCACCGCGTCGTCGGTGATGTCGAAGCAGATCGAGATCCCGGCGATCAGCCCGTCGATGTCGAAGGTGAGGTCGGTGGTGCCGAAGGTGTAGTCGCGGGTGACGAGGTCGACCAGCTCGGGTGCGAGCGCCCTGAAGAACTCGCGGTTCGGCATCCATTCCGCGAACGGCACGGGGTGCCGCTTGTCGTAGTGGTCGGTGATCTGCCCGTTCTGCCAGAGCAGCGAGGTGTTGTACACCTTGTCGCCCCGCTGCTGGATGGTGCCCGTGACGATGGGCACTCCCCCGAGCCGCTCGCTCACCGCGTCGAGAGTCTGGGCGGCGACCTCGTAGCGCGCCGGGTCGAGGTCGGAGGCGTTCTCGGGCCACACCAGCACGTCGAGCTTCTCGCCCTCGAGGGCGAGCGAGGCGCTGGCGTGGTCGCTCAAGATGTCGCCCCACTCGTGCACCGCGAACAGGCCGGCGTTCGAGTTGCCCTGGGCGGCGCCGATGCGCGAGGTTCCGGATGCGGGGGTCACCCAGGCGGGAACGGCGAGCAGCGCCGCGACGGCCGCCGCCCCCGCCAGCGCGCGGGTCGAGACGGCGAGCCCCTTCTCCCGCACCAGCTGCACCCCGAAGGCGGCGAGCCACACCAGCAGGAAGCTGAGGCCCGACATTCCCACCCAGGCCACCAGGTCGGTGAACGGCGACTGCGACTGCGACATGGCGACCCGGCCCCACGAGAAGCCGCCGTAGGGGAAGATCGCGTTGACCCCCTCGCGCAGCGTCCACAGCCCGGCCACGACGATCGGCAGCCAGAGAAGGCGCGACCGCACGGTCGGCCAGGTGCGCTCGGCCCGGCGGTAGACCAGGGCGATGAGGAGCGCACCCAATCCGAAGTAGACCGCCTCGAAGCCGGTGAGACCGAGCCACGGCACCGGCCCGAGGTACAGCGTGAGCCAGAAGATGTGGACGCCCCAGAAGGTCGCCCCGGTGACCAGCCCGATGACAAACGCCTTGCCCCAGGTGCGGCCGATGAGAGTGGTGAGGATGAGGGCGACGGCGAGCGGTGTGAGCGGCCACCAGCCCTTGTCGGGATAGCCGGCGTCGTAGGCGATCCCGGCGCCCACGGCGGCGACCAGCGCGAGCCAGATCGGCATGACGGGCTTCATGCGACGGAGGAGTAGGCGACGATGCCGCGGCGCACCGCGTCGATGGCGGAGCGTGCCGTGGCGGCGAGCCGCGCATCCGGTGTGCCCTGCAGCTGGTCGAGGAGGTCGATGGTCTGCTTCGACCAGCGCACGAAGTCGCCGGCGGCCATGTCGGCCTCGTCGAGCACCTCGTCGAGTCCGGCGCCGCGCGCCCAGCGGTGCATCGCGGTGCTGAGGCCGATGGCGGGTGCCTCGGTGCCGGGCAGGCGGTGCTCGCGTTCGATGTCGTCGACGGTCGCCCACAGGGTCTGCGTCTTGTCGAGGGCGACCCGGAAGGCGCCGCGCGGCAGGTAGCGCTCGGCGATGTCGTTCTCGTCGCGGCGCGGCTCGTACACCAGCGCACAGGCGATGGCGGCGAGGGAGGCGGCGTCGAGCTCACGCCAGATGCCCTGACGGATGCACTCCGCCACCAGCAGGTCGCGCTCGCCGTAGATGCGCTTCAGGGTGTGCCCGTGTTGCGTGAGCACGGTGGCGCCGTGGTCGTCGGTGGTGAGGTAGTCGAGCTGCAGCAGCACGTCGGTGACGCGGTCGAACACCTTGGCGATGACGTTGGTGCGGGTCTGGATCTGCTGGGTGAGCCGGTCGGTGTCGCGCTTCAGCGTGAACCAGCGCTCGGCCCAGCGGGCGTGCGCCTCGCGGTCTTTGCAGCCGTGCACGGGGTGCGAGCGCAGCTGCTGCCGCAGCCCGGCGATGCGGCGCTGCCGCTTGTCGCGGTCGGCGCGGGAGAGGGTGTCGGCCTTGCCGGCGCCGGAGCGCTCGAGGTCGGTGAGCTCACGACGGATGCGCGCGTACTCCCTGAAGTCGCCGAGGTGACAGGTCATCGCCTTCTCGAAGCCCGCCAGCGACTCCTCCTGCTGGCGCACCTTGCGCGCCAGGTCGACGACGGCGCGGTCGGCCTGGAACTGCGCGAACGACGACTCCAGCACCTCGCGCGTGCGGGGCCGGCCGAACTGGTCGATGAGGTTCACCGCCATGTTGTAGGTGGGGCGGAAGCTCGAGTTGAGCGGGTAGGTGCGCCGCGAGGCCAGGGAGGCGACCTCCTGCGGGTCGAGCCCCTCGCGCCACTGGATGACGGAGTGCCCCTCCACATCGATGCCGCGGCGGCCGGCGCGGCCGGTCAGCTGCGTGTACTCCCCCGCGGTGATCGACACGCGGGCCTCGCCGTTGAACTTCTCGAGCTTTTCGAGCACGACGGTGCGGGCGGGCATGTTGATGCCGAGGGCGAGGGTCTCGGTGGCGAACACGACCTTCACGAGCTTCTTCTGGTAGAGCTCCTCCACCACCTCCTTGAAGGCGGGGAGGAGACCTGCGTGGTGGGCGGCGACCCCGCGCTGGAGGCCCTCGGTCCACTCCCAGTAGCCGAGCACCGCGAGGTCTTCGTCGCGCAGCGTGCGGCAGCGCTCGTCGACGATGCGGCGGATCTCGTCGCGCTCCTCGGCGTCGGTGAGGCGCACTCCGGCGCGCAGCACCTGCTTCACCGCCTGGTCGCAGCCCACGCGGCTGAAGACGAAGAAGATGGCAGGGAGCAGCCGGTGCTCCTGCAGGAGAGCCACCACCTCGGGGCGGTCCATGCGGTCGAACGACTGTCGGTGGCCGCCGCTGTGGCCGCCCCCGCGGCCGCCCCGTCCCCGGCCGCCGTTCTTGCCGCGCCCCGAACCGCTGCGATTGCCGTACTGGCCGAGGGAGGCTCCTCCGCGCACCAGCTGGGCGAGCTCGGGGTTCACGCGGTTGGTCGCCGCCCGCCCGGTGGAGTCGAACAGGTCGAGCAGCTTGGTCTTCACCAGTGCGTGCTGGTCGAGTGGAACGGGGCGCTCCTCCGAGACGATCACCTCGGTGTCGCCGCGCACGGCCTGCAGCCAGTCGCCGAACTCCTCGGCGTTCGAGACGGTCGCCGAGAGCGAGACCAGCTTCACGCTCTGCGGGAGGTGGATGATCACCTCTTCCCAGACGGCGCCCCGGAACCTGTCGGCGAGGTAGTGCACCTCGTCCATCACCACGAAGCGGAGGTTCGTCAACAGCGACGAGTCGGCGTAGAGCATGTTGCGCAGCACCTCGGTGGTCATCACCACGATGCGCGCGTCGGCGTTGATGTTCGTGTCGCCGGTGAGCAGCCCCACCTCGTCGGGCCCGTACTCGGCGACGAACTCGTTGAACTTCTGGTTCGACAGCGCCTTCATGGGGGCGGTGTAGAACACCTTGTCGCGCACCGACTGCATGGCGAGGTGCACCGCGAACTCGGCGACGACGGTCTTGCCCGCCCCGGTGGGCGCCGCGACCAGCACGCTCCTGCCGTCTTCGAGGGCTCCCGCGGCCTCGATCTGGAACGGGTCGAGGTCGAAGCTCAGCCCGCTGCGGAAGATCTCGACCTGCGGATGCCCGGCCCGCTTGCGGCTCGCGGCGAAGCGCTCCGACGGGCTCAGCGCCTGGTCGACCGACGAGGCGCCCGAGGCGCGCGCCATCAGACGGCCAGCTCGACGTCGAAGCTCTGCTGGCGACGCCGGCGCCGGCGGTCGTTGAGCGCCGCTATGCCGGCGGCGCCGAAGTAGAGGGCGAGCATGGGGATCGCCAGCAGGAACATCGACATGACGTCGGCGGCCGGGGTGGCGATCGCGGTGAACAGCGTGATGGCGAGGATGGCGATGCGCCACGACTTGAGGATCGTCTTGGCGCTCAGCACCCCGGCGAAGTTGAGGATGACGAGGAACACCGGCAGCACGAAGGCGATGCCGATGGCGAGCACGAGCTTCAGCACGAAGTCGTAGTAGGCGCGGGCCGTGAGGAGGGCCGTCGTGCCCTCGGGTGCGAAGCCCGTGAGCAGCACCACCATGTGCGGCAGCACGAACCAGCCGGCGACGCAGCCGGCGAAGAACAGCGGCACGGCGGCGGCGACGAAGCCGATGGCGTACTGCTTCTCGTTGCGCTTCAGGCCCGGCATCACGAACGCGAACACCTGGTAGAGCCAGACCGGTGCCGAGATGACGACTCCGACGGTGAAGGCGATCTGAATGCGCAGGTCGAACGCCGAGGAGACGTCGGTGAAGTTGAGGCTCGCCTCCCGCCCCTGCTGCGCGGCGATGTCGGCGATCGGCTGGGTGAGCGCGGTCAGCACGAAGTCGGAGATGATGAAGCCCGCGATCATTCCCACGAGGAGACCGAGCGCGGCGATGAACAGCCGCTTGCGTAGTTCGATCAGGTGGGCGCCGAGCGACATCCGACCGTCGCGCGAGCGGGGCTTCCGCGGTGACTTGACGGCCACCTGGCTCAGGGCTTCTGACTGTCGGAGGGATGCTCCGGGGCCACGGGGGTCGCGGTGGGCGGCGCCGTGGGTGCTGCCGGGGGCGCCGCGGGTGGAGCGACCGGAGTGGCGGCCGCCTCGGTGGTGCCCGTCGTGCCCTCGCCCGGGGTCTGGTTCTCGTCCTTCATGGCCTTGGTCTCGTTGCGGAAGATGCGCATCGACTGACCGAGGCTCTTCGACAGGGCGGGGAGCCTCGTCGCGCCGAACAGGAGGAGGATGACGACCAGGATGATGACCAGGTGCCACCCGTTGAGGTTACCGAGCATTGGTCTGATTCCTTAGGGTGGGGACGGTTTCCGGACTGATGAGGAGTTTACCCCGAGCCAGCCGCGCTTCTCTGCGCTCTCGCTTCAATTCGGCGCGGAGTGCCAGGTGCTCCTCATGGCGTCTGGCCGTCGCGGCGTACCCCTGCACGATGGCGCGGTCGGGGTGGTCTTCGGCGAGCTTCTCGACGTTCTCGGTGAGCCGCGCGACCTGGTCGGTGAGCTCGGTGAGAGCGTGCAGGGCTCCCCTGGCCTTCACGAACAGACGGTAGCCGAGTCCGGCGAGCATGCCGATGAGCGCGAGCACCAGAACGACCCAGATGATCAGCCACGCCCACCACTGCATGCCCTCAGCCTATCCGCCGACGGGCATCAGGTGTCGGGATAGCCCTCGAGCGCCTCGCGGGCCCAGTCGACGACGGCCTGCCTCGCCTCGGCGGGCTCGACCACGGTGACGGTGCGCGGCATCGAGGCGACGAGCCGCTTCAGCCCGTGGATGTGGGCGACCCGGATGCGCACCCGCACCGGGTCGACGTCGCCCGGCCGCGCATCCGGAACCCGCTGATCGACGCTCGAGACGTACTCGCCGAGGAGGGGCAGGGCCGAGGGCGCGACCTCGATGGTGACGACGAGGTCGTCGTCTCCGCCCTGGAACAGGCTGTCGCCGAGCGGCACGTCGTCGTGGGCCGACGACACCGCGCGATCGGTGACTTCGACGCGGGTCATGCGGTCGAGGCGGAAGGTGCGCACGGCCTCGCGCAGGTGGTCCCAGGCGCGCAGGTACCAGTCCTCGTCGTCGGAGTCGATGCGCAGCGGGTCGACCCGCCGGCGTTCGCGGGAGCCGCGCGAGGTGAGGTAGTCGAACTCGAGCTGCAGCCCCCTGGCCACCGCGTCGCGCACGGCGCCGAGCGAGGCCGTCGTCTCGGCCGAGGCCACCGCCACCTGGCTCGGCCGTTCGGAGGCACCACGGGCGAGCTTGTCCATGAGCGAGGAGTAGACGCCCCGGTCGATGTTCTCGGGCAGCGACTGCAGGTACTGCAGCCCGGCGATGAGTGCTGCGGCCTCGCGGGCCGAGAAGCGCGGCGAGTCGTCGAGCGCCACCATGTGGGTGATGACGATCTCGTCGTGCTCCTCCAGAGCGTCCCACGCGATGTCGAAGAGGTCTCCGTGCTGGTACTGGGTGGTCTCGCCGGGAACCCCCGACACCGCGATGAGCGACACGGCGTCGCGGATCTGCTGCTCCGAGACCTGGAAGTGTGCGGCGGCGTCGGCGACCGACACCCGGCCGATGTCGATGAGGTAGGGCACGAGCGCGAGCAGGAACGTGAGCTTGTCCTGCGCGTAGGAGAACGCCTCGGTGCCGTCGCCCGCCGGGGTGCGGCGACCCGAGGTCGGCCGGCCCGCCATCAGCGCGCCCCCTCGTGAGCGAGCAGGGTCGCCCTCAGCCGGTCGACGACGGCGTCGCGCAGCCCGGCAGGGCCGAGCACCCGCACCTCGGGCCCGAAGCCCGCGAGCTCGTCGGCGAGCAGGTTCACGTCGGTGAAATGCAGCAGGATGCGCCCGTCGTCGCCGACCGCGGCACCGCGGCGCGCGGCGAGGCGGGTCGCCGCATCCGTTCCCTCCCGCACCTCGAGCTCGGCGACGTTCGCCTCCCAGATGGCGTCGAGCTCCCGCAGGGCTAGGGCCGCGTAGTCGCCGGGCGGCACGTCGACCTGCTGCCGGCCGAGGCGCACCGGGCCGACGATGCGGGCGAGCAGGAAGGTGCGCGGCTCGCCCACGTCGAGGTCGGTCGCCTTGAGGTGCCAGCGCCCCTGGTGCTGCACCAGGGCGAGCGGCGCCACCTTGCGCAGACGCGCCGCCGGGTCGCCCGGTTTGAGGTAGGCGAAGCTCGCGCTCACCCCGCGCGAGAGCGCGTCGTTCAGCGGGTCGAAGGCGGTGTCGCGGGTGCGGATGCGCGGGGCGTAGCCGAGCACCGGATCGCTCGTCTCGACGCCGATGGAGCGGAGCTTCAGCAGCGCCCGGCGAGACTCGCGCGAGAGCGAGCCCTCGCGCCACGCCATGGCGGCGAGGTTCAGCAGGGTCGTCTCGGCGTCGGAAAAGCTGATGTCGGCGGGCAGCTCGTAGGCCGTGCGGGGTATGCGGTACCGCAGGGTCTGGTTGTTGCCCGGGTCACCCGGTGTCTCGATGGTCTCGAGCGGCACGCCGAGCTCTCGGATGTCGTCTTTGTCGCGCTCGAACTGCCGTTCCAGGCTCGCGTTCTCACCCGAGGCGTCGTAGCGCTGCCGGTACCCCTGCACGGTGGAGAGGATGTCGGCCTTGGTGAGCCCCGACTCGGTGGCGATGAGAGCGAGCACGAGGCTGAACAGCCTCTCCTCCACCGGGATCGGTGCGGGGTTCTGTCTCTCGGTGGCCACGCAAGAATCCTAGTTCGGGCGCGGGTTCGAGCGCGCCGAGCCTCAGGAGGCGGGGATGACGCCGAGGATGTCGACGACGTAGGCCGTTGCCGAGGCGCCGTCTCCGCTCCCAGGAAGCACCACGAGCACCTCGGAGCCGACCGTCTGGCCGACGAGGAACGGCGTGATGCCCGCGGGCTGGCTGGAGCCCTGCGTCTTCGTGCCGTCTTCCGACATCAGCCAGAGCTGCGGAGTTCCCGACTCCCACGTGGAGGTGGTGATCTTGCGGGTGTCGTAGGAGACGCCGGTCGACTGCACCAGAACCTGGTCGCCGTCGACGACCTCGTCGCCGTCGCCCTTCTTGATGAGCGCCGATTTCGCCTCGTCGGGCGCCGGCCCGTTGATGCCGATGCCGGGGCGGCCGTTCTCGTCGTGCACGACGCTCGGGAAGCCCGACTGGCCGGGCTGCGGCGCGCCGTCGGCGGCCTGCGGGAAGGCGTTGCGGATGTCGAAGACCATCACGAGGGAGCCAGGGGCACCCGCGGCGATCTGCATGGCGAGCTCGTTCGGCAGCGCCACGGCGACGCGGTCGCCGACGTGGGTGCAGGTGAGTGCCGAGGTGAGGTCGCCCTGGAGGGAGTCGCTCAACACGATGAAGCCGGTGTTCGGGGCACCCGCCGACTGACCGGTCTCGCCGTCGTAGAGCGAGTAGGTGACGTCGACCGTGGAGCCGGGGCCGATCTCGGCGCCGTCGCCCTGGGTGATGACGGTGCGCTCGAGCTGCTTCGGAACGAGGGGCGACGGGAAGGTCGCCGCCGGGTCGACGCCGAAGTCGCCGCTCGCGGAGACCAGGTCGCTCGAGCCGCCCGACGAGGCGGCGGTGGAGCAGTCGGCGGCGGCCGGGGAGGCGCTGCAACCCGCGAGAGCGAGAAGAAGGCCTGCCGACAGTGTGAGCGCGAGGGACGAGCGCACGGATCCTCATTTCCTGCAGACGTCGAGCCGAGGGCCCGGTGAGCGAAGTCAGTCTATTTCATCGTCGGGGCGCTCGATCTCGCGAGCCTCCCTGGCCCGCGCTGCGTCGGCGGTCGCCGTCGCGGCGCGCACCCGCTTGCGCAGGCTCTTCGGGCTGATGCCCCGCTCGCCGAGGGCTCCCGGGGTCCAGGCCTCGACGTCCTCGTCGGAGTAGTCGCTCTTCGAAGCGCGGCGCTTCAGCTCCGGCAGCACCGCACCGGGGGCGAGCCTCCTGGCCGTGACCAGGAAGCCGGTGTGACCGATCATGCGGTGGTCGGGCCGCACCGCGAGGCCCTCGACGTGCCAGCCGCGCACCATCGTCTCGCTCGGCACCGGGTTCGTGAACAGGCCGGTGTCGCGGATGGTCTCGACAACCCGCGACAGCTGCGTCACGGTGGCGACGTAGCAGAGCACGACTCCCCCGGGCTTGAGGGCGGCGGCGACCTCGTCGATGCACTCCCAGGGCGCGAGCATGTCGAGCACGACCCGGTCGACGGTGTGGTCGGGGTGCGTCTCGGGAAGGGCCTCGGCGAGGTCGCCGACGGTGACCGTCCAGTTCTCGGGGTCGCTGCCGACGTAGGCGGCGATGTTCGCGCGGGCGACGTCGGCGAACTCGTCGCGTCGCTCGAAGCTCGACAGCCGCCCCTCGGGCCCGATGGCGCGCAGCAGCCAGAGCGAGAGCGCGCCGGAGCCCACCCCGGCCTCGACGACCGTGGCGCCGGGGAATACGTCGGCCTGCGCGAGGATCTGCGCGGCGTCCTTCGGGTAGATGATGGCGGCGCCGCGCGGCATCGACATGACGAAGTCGGTCAGCAGCGGGCGCAGCGCGAGGTGCTCCACGCCGACCGAGTTCTGCACCACCGAGCCGTCGGGAAGCCCGATCAGCGCGTCGTGGTCGATGAAGCCGCGGTGGGTGTGGAACACCTTGCCCGACTCGAGCGTGATGCTGTTGAGCTTTCCCTTCGGGCCGGTGAGCTGCACCCGGTCGCCTTCCCGGAACGGGCCGCTGAAGGAGCTCATGCGCTCACCCGCTCTGCCGAGACCTCGGCCAGCACGACCGCGAGGTCGTCGGGGGTGCGGCCTGCCAGGGTCTGCCAGATGCGATGCGCACCGGTGTCGTCGAGGTTCAGCAGGTGCTCGACGCCCACGACGACGGCCCCGGAGGCGACGGCCGAGGTGACGCCGGTGACCGAGTCTTCGAGGGCCACCGAGCGCGCGATGTCGACGCCGAGTGCGTCGGCGGCGGTGAGGTAGGCCTCGGGATGCGGTTTGCCCTCCGTCACGTCGTCGGCCGAGACGATCGCGCCGAAGGCGTCGAACGGAATGCGCTCCGCGACGTGGCGCGCCATCCTGCCGATCGACATGGTGACGAGGGCCTGCGGCACGCCCAGCGTGTGGAACCCCCGGAGGAGCTCGACGGCGCCCGGCCGCCAGGGCACCTCGATGGTGACCTGCTCCATCACGCTGGACGAGAGACGATCGATGATCTCGCCCTCCGGCAGCGCCACTCCGAAGTCCTGAAGGATGCGGGCGCTGCGATCCAGTGCCGATCCGACGAGCGTCATCGCCGCCTCGTGGGTCCAGGTACCGCCGAACGACTCGACGAGGGCGGCCTCCGCGCGCATCCAGTACGGTTCGGTGTCGACGATCGTGCCGTCCATGTCCCAGAGGACGGCGGCGGGTGCAGGAGCATTCACGGGGGCCCAGTCTACGGGGCGGTCGTGCGGGTCTCCGCCTGCACGCCTCGCTGACGGCGGCGAACGCCTATCCTTGACTGACGGCGCCGCACCATGCGGTGGCCCGGAAGGCAGTGAGGTACCCATCACGGTGACAGACAACGGATTCCTGCGCGGTCGGCTCCTCCTGGTGGCGTTCGAGGGGTGGAACGACGCCGGGGAGGCCGCGACGGGCGCGCTCAGGGTGCTCAAGGAGCAGCTCGACGTGATCGTCATCTCCGAGGTCGACGCCGAGGAGTACTTCGACTTCCAGTTCAATCGCCCGAACGTCGTCGTCGACGACGACGGCAAGCGTGTGCTGGAGTGGCCGGGGGCGACCTTCTCGGGCCCCGACGTCACGGCGGGCGACCGCTCGGACGGCTCGAACGTGTACCTGCTCATCGGTTCGGAGCCCTCGCGCAACTGGCGTTCCTTCACCGCCGAGGTGATGGCGACCGTGCTCGCCGAGGAGATCACCGGCATCGTGCTGCTCGGGGCGATGCTCGCCGACGTGCCGCACACGCGGCCCATCTCCGTCTTCTCCACCAGCGAGAACCCCCTGGTGCGCAGCGAGCTCGACATCGAGCGCTCCACCTACGAGGGCCCGGTCGGCATTCTCAGCGTCATCGCCGACGCCGCCGAGAGCGCGGGCATCCCCACGGTGTCGATCTGGGCCTCGGTGCCCCACTACGTGCACAACGCCCCGTCGCCCAAGGCGACGCTGGCGCTGGTGGAGAAGATCGAAGAGCTCATCGGCCTGCCGATCGAGCGCGGAGAGCTGATCGACGAGTCGACGGCCTGGGAGTCGGGAATCGACGCTCTCGCCGGCGAGGACGACGACATGGCCGCCTACATCAGGCAGCTCGAGCAGGCGCGCGACACCGTCGACTCGCCCGAGGCCAGCGGCGAGGCCATCGCCCAGGAGTTCGAGCGCTACCTCCGCAAGCGCGGCGACGGAGGCCGAGGCGACGGCAGGGCCGGAGGCGACGGCCGCCCCGACGAGCCGTGGCGGCGCGACTGAGCCGAGCTCCGGCGGGGCCGGCGCTACCGACTAGAGCCTGACGCCGAGCAGCGCGTCGAGCGCGTCGGCGGCGAGCTCGTTCGCGGCAGACGTGTGCGGGATGCCGAACCAGTCGTCGAAGAGGTCGATCGCGCCCGGCGTGTCGAGGTCGTCGTGGAGGCGTGCCCGCACCGCGTCGACGAGCTCGAGCGCGCGCGCATCCTCGACCTCGGGGTCGAGGGCGGGAGCGTCGAGCGACCCCAGCTCGGCGACCGAACGGCGCCAGGCGGCGAGTCGCTCTGCGGCGCGCTGCTCGTCGCCCCGGTGCCACTCCCAGTCGTCGCGGTAGGGATGCGAGAGGATGGCGAGCCTGATCGCCGCTGGCTCCACCCCCGTCTCGCGCAGCTGCGAGACGAGCACGAGGTTGCCGAGCGACTTCGACATCTTCTCGCCGTCGAAGGCCACGAGGCCGCCATGGGCGTTCACCCGGGCGAACCGCTCACCGGTGAGGGCCGTGGCATGGGCGGCGCTGAACTCGTGGTGGGGGAACACCAGGTCTCCCCCGCCGCCCTGCACCGCGATCGTGTCGCCGAGGGTCTGGCGGGCGATGACCGAGCACTCGATGTGCCAGCCGGGCCGGCCGCGGCCCATCACCGACTCCCAGGCGGGCTCTCCGGCGCGCTCGGCGCGCCAGAGCAGCGGGTCGAGCGGGTCGCGCTTGCCGGGGCGCCCGGGGTCGCCGCCGCGCTCGGCGAACAGCCGGGCCATCGTCTCGCGGTCGAGCCCGCTCTCCGAACCGAGCGTCCAGGGCGTCGCGGCTTCGGCGGCGGCGATGTCGAAGTACCAGTCCGTGGCACCCGGCTCTGCGGCATCCGGGGTCTCTACGGCGTAGGCGATGCCCCGGTGGCGCAGCTCGTCGACGGCGTCGGCGATGGGCTCGATGGTCTCGGTGACCCCCAGGTAGGAGTCGGGCGGTACGACGGCGAGGGCGGCCATGTCGGTGCGGAACAGTTCGATCTGGCTCTCCGCGAGCTCTCGCCAGTCGACGCCGGTGGCTGTCGCGCGTTCGAGCAGCGGGTCGTCGACGTCGGTGATGTTCTGCGTGTACGAGACGTCGAGGCCAGCGTCGAGCCACATCCGCACCACCGTGTCGAAGGCGATGTAGGTGGCGGCGTGGCCGATGTGCGTGGCGTCGTAGGGGGTGATGCCGCACACGTACAGCGTGCCGCTCGGTGTGCCGGGGGCGCTGTCGAGGAACTGCCCGCTGGCGTCGTCGTGGAGACGAGGGGCGACTCCTCGGCCGGGGAGCTTCGGGAGGGCGGGTCGGGTCCAGGAACGCACCGCTCAAGCTTAGTTGCCGCGGGGCAACGGTCTGACGCGCAGGGCCGCCGAGACGCCTAGGCGGCGATGAGGCCGGCCGACAGCAGCACGATGAGCACGCCGCCGAGCGCGATGCGGTAGATGACGAAGGGCAGGAAGCTGCGCTTGGAGATGTAGCTCATGAAGAACGCGATCACGACGAGCCCCACCACGAAGGCGACGATGGTGGCGACGAGCGTTTCGAGCGGGCCGTAGACACCCGGCTCGCCGATGCTCTTGTACACCTGGTAGAGCCCCGAGCCGAACACGGCGGGGATGGCGAGCAGGAACGCGTAGCGCGCCGCCGCCCGGCGCTCGTAGCCCATGAACAGCCCCGCGGTGATGGTGCCCCCCGAGCGGGACACGCCCGGGATGAGGGCGAGGGCCTGAGCGAACCCGAAGATGATGCCGTGCGGCACGGTGAGGTCTTTGAGGCGGCGGCGCTTGGCGCCCACGTAGTCGGCGACGCCGAGCAGCACACCGAACACGATGAGCATGATCGCCACGATCCAGAGCGAGCGGAAGGTCGACTCGATGAGGTCTTGGAAGAACAGGCCGAGCACCACGATCGGCACCGAACCGATGATGATGAGCCACCCCATGCGCGCGTCGGGGTCGTTGCGGGGCACACGGCCCACCAGAGACTTCGCCCACCGGGAGACGATCTTCACGATGTCGCGCCAGAAGAACACCACGACGGCGGCCTCGGTGCCGATCTGGGTGATCGCGGTGAAAGCGGCCCCCGGGTCTTTGGCGCCCGGGAGGAACTCGCCGAGGATGCGCAGGTGGGCGCTCGAGGAGATCGGCAGGAACTCGGTGAGCCCCTGCACGAGGCCGAGGATGACGGCGTTCAGAAAGTCCATGGCTCCCTTTGCAGGTGGGTGGTCCGCGACGCAGCGGGAGTGGGATGGGGTGGGGCCGGTCAGTACCGGAGCAGGAGTTCGGTGAGAACGTCCGTGCCAAACCCTAGCGCGTCGATCGGCACGCGCTCGTCGACACCGTGGAACATCGCCGGGAAGTCGAGCGTGGGCGGCAGCTGGAGCGGGGCGAAACCGAACCCGCGGATGCCGAGAAGACTGAGCGCCTTGTTGTCGGTGCCGCCCGAGAGCAGGTAGGGCAGCACCTCGGCGCCCGGGTCGCGCTCCTGCAGGCAGGCGACCATGGTGTCGACGAGCTCGCCGTCGAAGGTGGTCTCGAGGCCGATGTCTTCGTGCGACACGACGATCTCGATGTCGGGCCCGACGATCTCGCGGATCTCGGCCATCACCGCCGCCTCCTCGCCCGGGAGCACGCGCACGTCGATCATCGCCTCGGCGCGGTCGGGTATGACGTTGTGCTTGTAGCCCGCGGTGAGTCCGGTGGGGTTGGCTGTGGTGCGCAGCGTCGCCGAGATGAAGCGTGAGGCCGTTCCGGTGGCGATGGCGAGCTCGTCGGGGCTCAGCACCTGGGGGTCTTTGCCGAGGATGCCGGCGACCCGGTCGAGCAGCTGGCGGGTGGTCGCCGTGAGGTGCAGCGGCCACTCCCGGCTGCCGATCGCCGCCACCGCTCTGGCGAGTCGCGTGACCGCGTTCTCCCGGTTGATCTGCGAGCCGTGCCCCGCCGTGCCCCGAGCGACGAGCTTCATCCAGATCAGGGCCTTCTCGCCGGTCTGCACGAGGTAGGCGCGCTTGCCGTCGAGGTCGATGGAGTAACCGCCGACCTCGCTGATGGCCTCGGTGGCCCCGGCGAAGAGCTCGGGACGGTGGTGCACGAGGTGGTGGGAACCGAACACTCCCCCGTTCTCCTCGTCGGAGAAGAAGGCGACGACGAGGTCGCGCTCGGGTTGCCTGCCCGAGCCGAGGATGCGGTCGAGGGCGGCGACGATCATCGCGTCCATGTTCTTCATGTCGACGGCACCGCGGCCCCACAGCATCCCGTCTTTGACCACACCCCCGAACGGGTCGACCGACCAGTCGTCGGCGATGGCGGGCACGACGTCGGTGTGCCCGTGCACGACGAGCGCGGGCTTCGAGCGGTCGCGGCCCTCGACCCGAGTCACGATGCTGGTGCGCCTCGGCGCGGCGTCGACCGCGGTCACCCGGAGGCCGAGCCGCTCGAGGTGCGAGGCCAGGTACTCCGCGGCCTCCGTCTCGCCGTTCGACCGGCCCTCGCCGTAGTTGGAGGTGTCGAACCTGATGAGGTCGCGGGCGATGCGGGTGGTGAGATCGAGCTCGTCGAGCGGAGGCGTTGACGTCATGCCCTCACGCTACCGGGCGGTCGTGCGAGGGGGTGGATTTCGACGCCCCGCATCCGTGCTACAGTCTTTCCTTGTCGCCGGAGAGATCCGAAAACGACAGACACCCGTCCGGGTGGCGGAAATGGCAGACGCGCTAGCTTGAGGTGCTAGTGCCCGTATAGGGCGTGGGGGTTCAAGTCCCCCCTCGGACACACTGGTTGAGACAGTGAAGACAAGAAGACCCGGCGTGACGCCGGGTCTTCTTTTCGTTGACCCGTTTCCCCTACGCTGTGGCTCATACCCTTGAAAGGACTGATCCATGGCAGATCTCATCGTCATCGCGTTCGACACCGAGGAGCAGGCGGAAGGCGCCTACGAGAAGGTGCAGGAACTGCAGGGCGACCTCATCGTGCAGCTCGCGGGCCTCGCCCTCGTCACCGTCGACCACGACGGCAAGACCCACGTGAAGAACCCCGGCGCCGTCGGCAACATCGGCCTGGGGGCCGCGGGCGGAGCGCTCTTCGGAACGCTCATCGGCATCCTCTTCTTCATCCCCTTCGTCGGTCTCGTCTTCGGCGGCCTGTTCGGTGCGCTGTTCGCAGGCATCGACAAGACGGGCCTCAACTCCGAGTTCCGCGCCCAGGTCAAAGACGCCGTCTCGGCCGGCAAGTCGGCGGTCGTCGTCTACACGACCAAGCTCACCGAAGACAAGTTCGCGGCGGCGCTGGCGCCGTACAACGGCACGGTCATCAAGACCTCGCTGAGCGCTGAGGACGAGCAGGCACTCATCCACGACCTGTCGGGCCAGCCGACGGCCTGATCGCTCTAAGCTGGGGCCACGGTCCGGAAGGAGAGCACTATGGGAATCGTCACAACGGGTTTCTTCGGCAAGCACCGCGAGGCCGATCCGAAGCTGCCCCCCGGGCAGTACGAGACGAAAGACTTCCCGGTGCTCTCCGCCGGGCCCACCCCGAACATCCACGACGGCGAGTGGGCGTTCTCCATCACCACCGAGACGGGCGACGTCACCCGCTGGAGCTGGGACGAATTCCGTGCCCTCCCCGTCGAAGACGTGCACACCGACATCCACTGCGTCACCCGGTGGTCGAAGTTCGACACCGACTGGCGCGGGGTGTCGCTCGACACGCTGTTCGAGGGAATCGAGACGAGCGCCGGCTACACCATGGCGCACTCCTTCGGCGGCTACACCACGAACGTCCCCCTCGAAGACCTGCTGGGCGGCAAGGCCTGGGTCGCGTTCGAGTACGACGGCGAGCCGCTCGACCCCGAGCACGGAGGCCCCGCGCGCCTGCTCGTGCCGCACCTGTACTTCTGGAAGAGCGCGAAGTGGGTGAAGGGTCTCAGTCTCCACGACAGCGAGGAGCTCGGCTTCTGGGAGGTCAACGGCTACCACGCCTACGGCGACCCGTGGAAGGAAGAGCGCTACTACTACGATTCGTAGCGTGGAATGGGCTGTGGCCGACGTCGTCGGCATCCGTGAAGAGACTCCGACCGCTCGCACCCTGATGCTGCGCATCCCCGGCTGGAAGGGTGCGCTGGCCGGTCAGCACATCGACGTCAGGCTCACCGCCCCCGACGGCTATCAGGCGGCGCGCTCCTACTCGCTCTCCTCCGCCGCCGGCGACGAGCTGGCCGCCGTGAGCGTCGAGCTCATGCCCGACGGCGAGGTCTCCCCGTACCTCGTGCGGGGCATCTCCGTCGGTGACCAGCTCGAGGTGATCGGTCCGCTCGGCGGCTGGTTCGTCTGGCGCCCCGAGCAGACCGAGCCGATCCGGCTCATCGGCGGGGGCTCCGGCATCGCTCCCCTGGTGTCGATCCTCCGCACGCACATCCGCTCGGGCAACACGGCCGCGGTGAAGCTGCTCTACTCGGTGCGCTCGCCCGAGTACGTCTACTTCGCCGATGAGCTCGACGCGCTCACGAGTGAGGCCGGTGCCGAGGTGACCATCCAGTACACCAGACACGCGCCCGAGGGGTGGCAGGGCACGATCGTCAGGCTCGATGCGCGCCGCGTCACGGACTGGGCGCAGGGCGACCAGAACGCATCCACCTACATCTGCGGCCCCACCCGCTTCGTCGAGCTCGCCTCCGACGCCCTGGTGGCCGCGGGGGTGGACCCCACGACCATCCGCACCGAGCGCTTCGGCGGTGCCTGAGTTACCGCACGCCCTGCATCAGCTTGCGCACCCACGGGGTCACGAGGATGAGCACGACACCGATCGCGATGGCGACCGCCCCCGAGATGCCGAAGTAGGGCGGCTCGTTCGTCTCGTCGTAGAACGTTGCGAGGATGCCCGCCATCGCGCTGCCGAGAGCGATCGAGAGGAAGAACAGCGCCACCATCTGTGTCTCGAACACTTTCGGCGCGAGCTTGGTCGACAGCGACAGCCCGACGGGCGACAGCAGCAGCTCGGCGATGGTGAAGACGAGGAGGATGCCCACCACCGCGATCAGCGGGGTACCGTGCGCACCGGTGCCCGAGAACGGGATGAAGAGCAAGAACGCGATGCCCATCACGATGACCGCGGCGGCGAACTTGTACGGGGTGGCGGGCTGCTTGGCACCCCACTTCGTCCAGATGGCGGCGAACACCCCTGACAGCACGATGATGAAGACCGGGTTGATCGACTGCACCCAGGGTTCCGGCATCTGCCAGCCGAACAGGTCGAGGTTCAGCCTGTCGGCGGCGTAGATCGGCAGCACGGTGAACTGCTGCTGGTAGAGCGACCAGAAGGCCACCGAGGTGATGAACATCGGGATGAAGGAGAACACCCGTTTGCGCTCGACTGCGGTGATCTTCTTGCTGGTGAGGATGACCGCGAACAGTGCGATGGCCGCCAGGAGGGTGATGATGGCCACGGCGTTGGCGAGGTTGTCGGGGGTCAAGACCCCTACCAGCACGGCGACCACGATCAGGGCGACGGCACCGACGACGATTCCGGCCATGGGGAGACGACGTGCCGCCGGAAGCGGGTTCGGCACCGCCTTCGCCTCTGCGGGAAGACTGCGCCGTCCGAAGGCGTACTGGGTGAGGCCGACCGCCATGCCCACAGCGGCCAGGCCGAAGCCCCAGTGGAAGCCGGCCACCGACTGCAGCAGGCCGGTGAGCAGCGGGCCGAGGAAGGCTCCCAGGTTGATGCCGAGATAGAACAGCGAGAATCCGGCGTCGCGCCTCGGGTCGTCTTCGCGGTAGAGCGTGCCGACGACCGAGGTGGCGTTCGCCTTCACGCCGCCCGACCCCAGTGCGATCAGCACGAGGCCGACGCCGAGTCCGAGGAGACCGGGCAGCAACGACAGGGCGATGTGCCCGGCCATCACCACGATGGCGCTGAAGAAGAGAGTGCGCTCGGCGCCGAGCAGGCGGTCGGCGATCCACGCCCCGAGGATCGTGGCCAGATAGACCGAGCCGCCGTATGCGCCGATGATGCCCAGGGCGACCGGCTGAGGGATGCCCAGACCGCCCTCCGCGGCGGTGTAGTACATGTAATAGATGAGGATGCCCTGCATCCCGTAGAAGGAGAAGCGCTCCCACATCTCGACGCCGAAGACGTGGACGAGGGAGAACGGCTGCCCGAAGAAGGTGCGCTCCCTCTTCGTGGGAGAGTCGGGCGGGGCGGTCTCTGTCGTCATTGAGCCATAGTGGCACGCCACGGGGGCTCCACGACCGCGCGCCCTACCCCGCCTTCGCGGGTCAGCGCCCGGCGGCGCCCATCCACTTGCGCACCGTCACGATGCGCGACTGGAGCTGCGTCACGCTCGCCTGCGCGACCGCGGGGCCGCCGCAGATGCGACGCAGTTCGGCGTGGATGAGCCCGTGCGGCTCGTTCGATTGCTTCGACCAGATGCCCACGAGCGAGTTGAGCAGGGTGCGTTGCTCCTTCAGGGTGCGATAGAGCGGTGCCGGCACCCCGCCCTGGTCGGGGGTGTCGGTCTTCGGCATCCCGTTCTTAGCCTGGTGCTTCTGCTGTCTGGCCTGGCGGTGCTGCAGAAGGTCTTTCACCTGGTCGGGCTCCAGCAGCCCGGGGAGGCCGAGGAAGTCGAGCTCTTCTTCGCTGCCCACCACGGCCTGGAAGCCGAACTCGCCCCCGTCGTAGACCACGCGGTCGAAGGTCGCCTCCGAGCCGATGGCCACGAACGAGAACTCCTCGGTGAGGCCCTCCGAGGCGCGCTCCTCGCGGTTGGCAGCGGCGATCATGGCGTCTTCGGGGTTGTAGAAGTCGCCCTCGGGGTTCGAGCCGTCGTCGCGCTTGTCGAGCGCGTGGTCGCGCTCGAGCTCGAGCTTCTCGGCCAGCGCCATCAGCGCCGGCACGTTGGGCAGGAAGACGGATGCAGTCTCCCCACGACGTCGGGCCCGCACGAAGCGGCCGATCGCCTGCGCGAAGAACAGGGGGGTCGAGGCGCTCGTGGCGTACACGCCGACGGCGAGGCGAGGCACGTCGACGCCTTCCGACACCATGCGCACGGCGACCATCCAGCGCGAGCTCCCCTCGGAGAACTGCTGGATGCGGTCGGAGGCCTCCTTCTCGTCGGAGAGCACGACCGTCACCCGTTCCCCGGTGATCGACTCCAGGATGGTCGCATAGGCGCGCGCGACGGTCTGGTCGGTGGCGATCACCAGGCCGCCCGCATCCGGAATCGACTGCCGCACTTCGCTGAGGCGCTTGTCGGCGGCGCCGAGCACCTGGGGAATCCAGTCGCCGGCCGGGTCGAGAGCGGTGCGCCACGCCTGCGAGGTGATGTCTTTGGTGTTGCCCTCGCCGAGCCTCGCCTCCATCTCGTCACCCACCTTGGTGCGCCACCGCATGTGCCCGGCGTAGACCATGAAGAGCACGGGGCGCACGACCCCGTCTTTGAGGGCGCGGCCGTAGCCGTAGCTGTAGTCGCTCCGTGAGGTGCGGATGCCGTGCTCATCGGGGAGATATTCCACGAACGGAATGGGCGAGGTGTCGGAGCGGAAGGGCGTGCCGGTGAGGGCGAGCCTCCGGGTCGCGGGCTCGAACGCCTCGCGCACCGCATCGCCCCAGCTCAGCGCGTCTCCACCGTGGTGCACCTCGTCGAGGATGACGAGGGTGCTCGCCCCCTGAGTCAGCTCGCGGTGCAGGGCGGGCCGTGCAGCCACCTGCGCGTAGGTGAGCGCCACGCCGTGGTAGTGCCGGCCGAAGCGCGACTCGCTGTTCTTGAAGCCGGGATTGAGCCGCACCCCGGCGCGGTCGGCGGCGTCGGCCCACTGCCGCTTGAGGTGCTCGGTCGGGGCGACGACGATCACCCGGTCGACGGTGCGGCGGTGCAGCAGCTCTGAGGCCAGGCGCAGGGCGAAGGTGGTCTTGCCGGCGCCGGGGGTCGCGGCGGCGAGGAAGTCGCGCGGTTCCTTCGCGAAGTAGGCAGTGAGCGCCTCCTCCTGCCAGGCCCGCAGGCGGCCCGCCGTACCCCACGGAGCGCGGGCCGGGAAGGAGGGTGAGAGGTGGCCAGCTGCGCTCGTCCCGGGTGCCGGTTCGTAGTGCGGGGCGTCTGTCACGATGTTCGAGGATACCCCTCCCCGCCGACATCACCGCACCGGGTGGCGCTCGCGCGAGGTCTACCCTGGAGGAGGTTGCGAGAGGAGTCCGATACATGTCACAACCGCATCCCTGGCGTCGCTACGTCGCTCTGGGCGACTCGTTCACCGAGGGTCTCGGCGACCCCGAGCCCGCGAGCCCCGGCGGGCTGCGCGGCTGGGCCGACCGGGTGGCCGAGGTGCTCGCGGCCACCGCCGACGGCGAGTTCTCGTACGCGAACCTCGCCATCCGCGGGCGGCTGCTGCAGCAGATCGCCGACGAGCAGATCGAGCCGGCGCTCGCCCTGCAGCCCGACCTCATCACCATCTCGGCGGGCGGCAATGACGTCATCCGCCCCGGCACCGACCCCGACGACATCGCGGCGCGCTTCGAGGTGGCGGTCAGGCGGTTGCGGCGCGACGACGCGACGGTGGTCATCTTCACCGGCGTCGACACCGCTTTCACCCCCGTGTTCCGGGGCATCCGCGGCAAGGTCGCGATCTACAACGAGAATCTCAGGGTGATCGCCGACCGCTACGACTGCGTGGTGGCCGACCAATGGGGGCTGAAGGAGATCCAGGATGCGCGGATGTGGGCCGACGACCGGCTGCACCTGAACGCGCTCGGCCACCACGAGGTCGCCCGTCAGGTGCTGCGGGCGCTCAACGTCGACAACGACCTCCAGCCCGGCGAGCCCGAGCCCTTGCCCGGTCGCAGCTGGCGCCAGGCCCGCGCCGAAGACCTGGTGTGGGCGCGCGTGCACCTCGTGCCCTGGGTGCTCCGTCGCATCACGCACCGGTCGAGCGGCGACGGCATCGCGCCGAAGCGTCCGGTTCCGGGGCCGGTGCCGGGCCGGGCGCCCGGGTCGGCGGGCGATACCCCGAGCTGAGCCGGGACTTCCCCGAGCCCTGCTCGCACCGGAGTGCGACCGGAGACCTGCCCCGCCCATCCGCTCAGCCGAACAGGCGCCCCGGGTTCGCCAGGCGCCAGCCGAGGTCGGGGCCCTCGAGCTCGCCGGCCAGGGCGACCGGCACGGTGAACTCCGGGCCGTCGAGGGAGACGCCGCTGAGATCGAAGCGCGCCGTGCCCACCTCGGTGCCGGCCGCGCCTGACTCGCGGTTCTCCACCGCTGTGCTCGATGTCACCTCGACCCCCGACCACACGGTGGCGTCGACGTCGTCGGTGGCCACCACGTCGGCCTCCGAGCCCCAGGCCGTCGTGTACGACCCCACCACATCGCCCGCCGAGACCACCCGCAGCACCTGGAAGCCGCTCTGCGCCGACTGCAGCAGCGAGAGCACCGAGGCGTGCAGCTGGTCTTCGCTCGGCGCCCCGAGCACCACGCCCACGAGCTGCAGCGTCTCGTCGCCGACGGTGTAGTCGGCCGAGAACAGCAGGCAGAACCCGGCCTCGTCGGTGGTGCCGGTCTTGATGCCGTCGATGCCGCTCTCGCCGAGCAGGTCGTTGGTGTTGTCGACGGCGCCGAGCTCGGGCAGCGTGTCGCTCGCGGTCGCCACGATGGGCGCGAGCACGGGGTCGGCGAGGGCCATGGCGCCGAGCGCGAGCAGGTCGTGGGTGGTGCTGCGCGATCCGGGGTCGAGGCCCGAGGTGTCGACCACCGCCGTGCCGGTGAGCCCCTTCTCGGCGAGCCACGCGGTGGCGGCGGCGAGGTAGGCGTCGACCGAGCCGAACGCCCAGGTGGTGAGGGTGAGGCTGTAGTTGTTGGCCGACTCGAGCATCATGATCTCGATCACCTGGCGTTCGCTCAGCACCTGGCCCGGGTAGACCGACGCCCAGGAGCCGCCCACCGCGATGGTGGCGGCCAGGAAGTCGGCGTCTTGCTGCGTGATGCCGATGTCGGGGCCCTGGCCGCCGTCGGCGATCGGCTTCTCGTCGAGCACCACGAGGGCGGTGATGGTCTTCGTGATGCTCGCGATGGGGATCGAGTCGGTGCTGCCGCTCGAGCCCAGCTCGAGCCCGGCAGGGTCGTCGCCCTCCCCCGCGATGCCGATGGCGCTCGTGCCCTGCGCGGGTGTCTGCAGCGGCACCGCTGGGGTCGACACCGCCGGAAGCGTGACGAGGGCGGCGGATGCGCTCGGCACCGGCGCGAACAGCGCGACGGGCAGGTAGGTGGCGAGGAGCGCCACCACGAGGAGCACGGCCCCCACGACGATGCGCCGGCGCCGGTAGACGGCAGGGCTCGGACGACTCACCCGCCCATCCTAGGGCGGCGTTCCGGGAGGCTCCCCGACGCTACATGCGCCCGCCGTCGACCGAGTAGGGCACGGGGTGGTCGTCTTCGGGCACGAGCACCTCGGTGTCGCGGTTGAGGCTCTCGCCCCTGAAGAAGGCCTTGGCCCGGGGGAAGAACGCCCAGATCACCATCAGCACGGCACCGAGGGCGAGCGAACCGATTCCGATCACGAACACGCCGCCGATGCCGAAGATGACGGTGTAGCCGTACTCCGGGTCGTACATGTCGATCGCCGACTGGATGAACGCCGCCGTGAGCATGAGCCCGCCGAGGAGCGGGAACAGACCCTTGAAGAGGAAGTTGCGCGCCGACGTGAAGATCTCCCGCCGGAAGAACCAGACGCAGGCGAAGCTCGTGAGCGAGTAGTAGAACGCGATGGCGAGCCCGATCGAGAGGATCGTGTCGGCGAGGACGTTCTCGCTCACGATCGTCATGCCCACGTAGAAGGCGACAGCCACCACGCTCATGAAGATCGTCGCGAAGCGCGGGGTGTGGAACTTCGGGTTGATGCGGCCGAAGGCCTCGGGAAGAGCCCGGTAGGTGGCCATGGCGAGCGTGCCGCGGGCGGTGGGGAGGATCGTGGTCTGGGTCGACGAGATGGCCGAGACGCACACGGCGATGACGAGCAGCCAGGCCCAGGGCCCGAACACGGCGTCTTTGAGAGCGAAGAACACGTCTTCGGCGTTGCCCTCGTTGCCGAGCCCGATTCCCGAGTCGCCGAGGCCCGCGAACGCCATGGCGGCGACGGTGACCGAGACGTAGGTGACCAGCAGGATGACCGTCGACAGCACCGCGGCGCGACCCGGGGTGCGCTGCGGGTCTTTGGTCTCCTCGTTGAGGGCGAGGCAGGTGTCCCACCCCCAGTAGATGAACAGGCACAGGAGGATCGCCTCGGTGAAGCCCGAGAGCGAGGTGAAGGCGAACGGGTTGAACCAGTCGAGCTGCGGTGTCGTGGAACCCGCGGGGGCGGTGCCGGCGAACACGTTCCAGAGCGCGAACACGACGAACAGTGCCAGCGCGAGGTACTGGATGGCGAGCAGCACGTTCTGCAGCCGCTCGCCGATCTCGAGACCCCGCACGCTCACGAAGGTCATCACGCCGATGAAGACGACGCCCGTGGCGGTCACCAGAGGCACGTTGTCGTAGAGGTCGGGGTTGTTCGTGAGCAGCCACAGGTACTTGCTGCCGATCTGCGCGAGGTTCGCCAGCACGATGATGCCGGCCACCGCCACGCCCCAGCCGGCCAGCCACCCCGTCCACGGCCCGAACGCCTTCGTCACCCAGGTGAACGCGGTGCCGCAGTCGGGCACGGCTCGGTTGAGCTCGCGGTAGGCGTAGGCGGTGAGGAACATCGGGATGAACGCGAGGATCATGGCGATCGGCGCCTGCGCCCCGACGGCGAGCACCACGAAGCCGACCGTCGCCGCGAGCGAGTAGACCGGTGCGGTCGAGGCGAGCCCGATGACGGTGGAGCCGAAGAGCCCGAGGGTGCCGGTCGCGAGCCCCTTGCCGCCGGTGGGCGGCGACGCGGATGCAGCGGATGCGGCGGCGCTCTTGTCGGTCATGGGCGGTCCTCCCTCGGAACGGTAGGGGAAGCCTAGTGCTCAGCGGCGCTCCGCCGTGAGAAGTGCGTAGAGCGCCACGGCGGATGCCGCAGCGACGTTCAGCGAGTCGACTCCGTGCAGCATCGGGATCTCGACCTTCACGTCGGCTGCCGCCAGCGCCCGCCACCCCAGCCCGTCGCCCTCCGAGCCCATCACGACGGCGATCTTCTCGGGTGCCGACGCCGCGAACTCCTGCAGCGTGACGGAGTCGTCGCCGAGCGCGAGCGCGGCGATCGTGAACCCCGCGTCGTGCAGCAGCGGCCCCGCATCCTTCCACTCCGGGAGTCTCGTCCACGGCACCTGCAGCACCGTGCCCATGCTCACCCTCACGCTCCGGCGGTAGAGCGGATCGGCGCAGCGCGGGCTGATGAGCACCGCGTCGGCACCGAGACCGGCGGCCGAGCGGAACGCGGCACCCACGTTGGTGTGGTCGACGATGTCGTCGAGCACCACCACGGTGCGCGCTCCGGCGAGCAGTTCCCGCGGGTCGGGCAGCGCAGGCCGGTGCATCGACGCCAGCGCTCCGCGGTGCATCGCGAAGCCGGTGAGACGCTCGAGCAGCGCGTCGTCGGCGACGAACACGGGCACCTCGGGGAAGCGCTCCCCCACCCAGGCCAGCGACGGCAGCCACTTCTCCTGCAGCAGCACGGAGCGGGGCTGGTGGCCCGCCGCCACGGCGCGCTCGATCACCTTGCTCGACTCGGCGAGGTAGAGGCCGCCGGCGGGCTCGAGCTTGCGACGCAGCGCCACGTCGGTGAGGTCGGCGTAGTCGGCGAGCAGCGGATGCTCGAGGGAGTCGATGGAGATGACGGGCACGGTGCGCTTTCGCTTGGCGAGCAGTTCACCCCCACTCTGCCAGCGCTGTGACAATCCCGAAAACTTCGCGCCCTAGACTCGTAGCGGGCCGGTGCATCCGGCCGAGGAGGAGGTGTGATGGTCCCGATCGTGTCCTCACTGCCCGATGAGTCTGAGGAGGCTGCCTCCGCCCAGGGGTCGGCCCCCACCGGGGTCGAGAGGGCGGCGGAGATCCTCGGGGGCAGACGCGTCGTCATGCTCACCGGAGCCGGGGTGAGCACCGACTCCGGCATCCCCGACTACCGGGGCGAGGGCGCACCCGTGCGCAACCCGATGACCTTCGACCAGTTCCTCTCCAGCGAGAGCTTCCGCAAGCGGTACTGGGCGGGAAGCCACCTCGGCTGGCGCATGTTCGACGCCGCACGGCCGAACACGACCCACCTGCTCATCGCCGAGCTCGAGGCGGCCGGCGTGGTGAACGGCGTCATCACCCAGAACGTCGACGGCCTGCACACCCGGGCGGGCACCAGGCACCTCGTCGACCTACACGGCTCGATGGACAGGGTGGTGTGCCTGCGCTGCGGCCAGAGCTACGCCCGCGCCGGCATCGCGCAGGCCATCACCGACGCCAACCCCGGCGTCACCGAGCCCGCGCTCGTGCGCATGGCCCCCGACGGCGATGCCGCGGTCGCCGAGTACGAGTCGTTCGTGGTGCCCTCCTGCACGGTGTGCGGAGGGGTGCTGAAGCCCGACGTGGTGTTCTTCGGCGAGTTCGTGCCCACCGAGAAGTTCGCCGAGGCCTCGGCGATGGTCGCCGCGGCCGACGCGATGGTCATCGCGGGCTCGTCGCTCGTCGTGAACTCCGGCATCAGGCTGCTCGAGCAGGCCCGCCGGCGGCGGCTCCCCATCGTCATCGTGAACCGCGGCGTCACGAAGGGCGACGGGCGCGCGACCCTCAAGATCGACGGCGGCGTCGCCGAGACCCTCACCGCGCTCGCCCCCGCCCTGCTCGGCTGAGCCCCGGCTGCTGGGTGGGGCTCCGCCTAGGATGGACGCGATGACTACCTTCACCTTCGTGCGGCACGGCCAGACCGACTGGAACTTCGACAAGCGCATTCAGGGTGCCACCGACGTACCCCTCAACGAGACCGGGCGCGAGCAGGCCAGGGAGACCGGTGCGGTGCTCGCCGAGCGGCAGTGGGACGGCATCGTCGCGAGCCCTTTGTCGCGCGCCAAGGAGACCGCCGAGATCATCGCCGGCATCGCCGGACTCGGCGAACCCGAGATCGTCGCCGCCCTGGCGGAGCGCAGCTACGGCGAGGTCGAGGGCTTGAACGCCGAGGAGATCCGCGCCCGCTTCCCCGACCCCACGGCCCCGGTGCCCGGCCGCGAGTCGCGCACCGCCGTCGTGCGGCGCGTGCTTCCCGCGCTCGAGATGCTCGCGGAGGAGCACCCCGGCCAGGCGCTCATCGTGGTCTCCCACGGCGGCGTGATCGGCTCGCTCGTGCGCTACATCACCGAGAAGGCTCTCCCCGAGCAGGGTCAGCTCATCGCCAACGGCTCGGCCCACGACTTCGTGCTCGACGACGGGCATCTCTCGCTGGCCGAGTTCAACGGCGTGGCGCTCGACCCGTCCATCCGCTCACGAGCTCCGCTAGCGCTCGAGCTGACGCTTCCCAGCTGAAGCCTTCGGCGACCTGCCGCGAGGCGAGCGACCGGCGACGCCACTCCTCCGGATCTTCGAGGCGGGCGATCTGCCGCGCGAACGCGGCGGGGTCGCGGGGCGGTGCGTACAGGGCAGCGTCCTGCCCGATCTCGTGGAACACCGGGATCTCACTCACCACCACCGGCGTACCGAACCCCATCGACTCCACCAGGGGGATGCCGAACCCCTCGTCGAGCGAGGCCGTCACGAGTGCCGTGGCCCGCTGCAGCAGCTCGTGGTATTCCTCGTCGCTCACCCCGTCGTGGAAGACCAGGCGTGCCGAGGGGTCGATCGCCCGCAGACGGGTCTTGTCGGCATCCGTCGCCCGGCTGAGCAGGTGCAGCTCGAAGCCCGGCAGCTCGCCGACGGCGCGCACGAGCGTCTCGACGTTCTTGTAGGGCATGAACGAGCCCATGTAGAGCAGCGTCTTCGAGGCGGCGCGGGTCTCGGCGCCGGTGGCGGCCGCGGCGGCGACGGCGCGGCCGGGGAGCTCGGCGGCGTTCCGCGCCACCACGACGGGCCGTGTGGTGAGGTGGTGGCTCTCGATGAGGGCCTCGGTGGTGTGCGAGACGGTGACCACCGCATCCGCCCTGTTGAGCAGCATCCTCTGGGGCCACCAGGCCTTGTGGTAGAGCCGCCACAGGATGCGCACGAAGGCAGGCAGGTCGTGCGGAGGCGTGGGGTTGGAGTAGTAGATGAGGTCGTGCACGGTGAGCGCCAGGCGGTAGCGACGGCCGAGCGTGCCCATCGTCTGCATCGGGCTGATGACGGCATCGGGGGCCGCGGCGCGGTTCACCTGCAGGGCCACCAGCGGCTCGAGCACGCTGGTCGGGCCCGACACCTTCACCCAGGGCAGCTCGGGCAGCATCTCGAGCTGCCGCTCGTCGCTGATGATCATGGTCAGCTCGAACGGGGCCGTGGATCCGCGCTGCAGCTCGGCGAGGGCGGTCACCACCCCGGCGGTGTACCGGCTGATGCCGTCGTGCCGGCCGATGCGGGTGTAGCGGCAGTCGAAGGCGAGTCTCATGCCGGGCGCTCTTCGGCGAGGAAGGCCTCGATCGCATCGGCGGCCTCGACCGGGCGTTCGTAGTGGATCAGGTGGCCGACGTTCTCGAGCACCACGAGGCGGGCGTCGGGCATGGCGCGCTCCACCTCGTACTGGGCGGCGAGCGGGGTGATGTCGTCGTCGTCGGCGGCGATGAGCAGCGTCGGCACGGTGACCCGTGCCGCATACTCGCTGACGTCGTGGCTCACCGATCCGCGGAAGGCGTCGAGCACCACTGCCCGGCTGGCGAAGGCCGAGAAATAGCGGGAGTGCTGGTCGTGGATCCAGCGCAGCAGCTGCCGATCTTTCGTGCGCGACATCGTGATGCTCACGATGCGCACCACGAGCCCGCTCCGCAGCAGAGCGAAGCCGAGCTTCTCGGGCACGGCCGCCGAGAACCAGTAGTAGAAGATCGCGAGGCGCGTCATGAGGCCTTTGGGGCCCTTCAGGGCGGGGGCCGAGATGGGGTTGATGAGCACGGCGTCGTCGACCTCGAGGCCGCCGGCGAGGGCTGCCGACGAGACGATGGAGCCGAAGGAGTGGCCGACGACGACCAGGCGAGCGCGCGGCGACTCCTCCCGCACGCGATCGACGAGCTCCCGGAGCCACTCGACGTACCCGTCGACGTCGTGGCCTGCGCTGAGCGGGCCGGAGTCTCCGAAACCGGGGAGGTCGGGGGCGACGATGCGGCGCCGGGCGGCTGCGGACTCCCTGGGGGCGCCGAGCTGCGCGATGACGGGTTCGAGGCCGTGGTGGTCTCCGCGGAAGCCGTGCACCACGACGAGCACGGTGTCGGCGTCGGCCCTGGCCGTGGCGTCGGCACCGGCCGCCCCGTACTCCCACACGCGGGTGCTGCTCCCGGCGAGGGCGAGGGTGCGCGTGGTCACCGGCAGACGGGCGAGTTCGACGGCGTAAGGCGAGGCGACGGTCATCCCGACCAGCATACGGTGGCGGTCACGGCCGGGAGGACTAGCGTTGAGGTCAGAACGCGCTGACCGACGTTTCCGAGTTTCCGAAGGGAACCCCTGTGAGCTTCACCGCCCCCATCCAGCAGCCCGGTCTCACCCTCGACACGCAGTGGTACAAGCGGTCGGTCTTCTACGAGGTGATGATCCGCTCCTTCGTCGACTCCAACGGCGACGGGTTCGGCGACATCGCCGGGCTCATCTCCAAGCTCGACTACCTGCAGTGGCTCGGCATCGACGCCCTGTGGCTGCCGCCGTTCTACCAGTCGCCGATGCGCGACGGCGGCTACGACGTCTCCGACTTCAAGGCGGTGCTGCCCGACTACGGCACGGTCGAGGAGTTCCGCGACCTGGTGACCAAGGCGCACGAGCGCAACATGCGCATCCTCATCGACTTCCCACTCAACCACACCTCCGACCAGCACGAGTGGTTCCAGCAGTCGCGCGAAGACCCCGACGGGCCCTACGGCGACTTCTACGTGTGGAGCGACACCGACGAGAAGTACGAGAACATCCGCATCATCTTCGTCGACACCGAGGAGTCGAACTGGACCTTCGACCCGGTGCGCCGCCAGTTCTTCTGGCACCGCTTCTTCTCGCACCAGCCCGACCTCAACTTCGAGAACCCTGCCGTGCACGAGGCGATCTTCGACACGGTGCGGTTCTGGCTCGACATGGGGGTCGACGGCATCAGGCTCGACGCCATCCCTTACCTCTACGAGAGTGACGAGGGCAACGGGGAGGGCGAGCCGAAGACGCACGAGTTCATCGTGAAGCTGCGCGAGATGATCGACACCGACTACCCGGGGCGCATGCTCGTGGCCGAGGCGAACCAGTGGCCTCGTGAGGTCGCTGCGTTCTTCGGCACCGAGGAGGAGCCGGAGTGCCACATGGCCTTCGACTTCCCCGTCATGCCGCGCATCTACTACTCGCTGCGGTCGCAGAAGGCCGACGAGCTCATCCGGGTGCTGTCGGAGACGACTCAGATCCCGTCGTCGGCCGCCTGGGGCGTGTTCCTCCGCAACCACGACGAGCTGACCCTCGAGATGGTGTCGGAGGAGTACCGGCAGGCGATGTACGGCTGGTACGCCTACGACCCCCGGATGCGCTCGAACATCGGCATCAGGCGGCGGCTGGCGCCGCTGCTCGACAACTCGCGGGCCGAGCTCGAGCTCATCCACGCGCTGCTGTTCGCGCTGCCGGGCTCGCCGTTCCTCTACTACGGCGACGAGATCGGCATGGGCGACAACATCTGGCTGCCCGACCGTGACTCCTCGCGCACGCCGATGCAGTGGACGCCCGACCGCAACGCCGGGTTCTCCACCGCAGACCCGGGCAAGCTGTTCCTCCCGGTCGTGCAGTCGCTGGTGTACAACTACACGCTGGTGAACGTGGAGTCGCAGCTGGCGCAATCGCGGTCGCTTCTGCACTGGATCCGCAACGTCATCCACGTGCGGAAGGCGCATCCGACCTTCGGGCTCGGCACCATGGAGGTGCTCTCCACCGACCACGAGTCGGTGATGGCGTTCGTGCGCTCCTATGAGGGCTCGGGCGATGTCTTCGGCGACGGGCCGGAGGACGTGGTGTGCGTGTTCAACTTCGCGCACAACCCCACGTCGGCGACGGTGACGGCACCGCAGTTCGCGGGGCGCAAGCTCTATGACCTGTTCGGCCATGGCGAGTTCCCCGCGTTCGACGAGGAGGGGCGCGTGACGCTCACCTTCGGCACGCAGACGTTCTACTGGTTGCACGTCGGGCGCGACTGAGCGAGCGTGCCGCTCGCCGTCTCCATGGGCGTACGGGCGAGGTCGAGAAGTCCGCGGGTGCCGGGTGTCGGTCACGGCCGGTGACGGTGGTGTCGGGCAGACTGGCGCGATGGAGATCGTTGACGTCCCCCTGTTCGACCTCCCGGCCGAACCGGAGGCTCCGCCGAAGCCGAAGGCCGCGCCCGTCGTGGTGCTGCAGCCTGCGCTGTTCGAGACGGCCGAGGTGCTGCTCAGCCCCCTCCCCTCGTGGGCCGAGCGGCTCGCCGTGTTCGACCTCGAGACGACGGGCATCGACGTCGAGACCAGCCGGGTCGTCACAGCGAACGTGAGTCGGCTCGACGCGAGCGGCGTCGTCACCCGGCGTCGCGACTGGCTCGCCGACCCCGGCGTCGAGATCCCGCTTCAGGCGACCGCGGTGCACGGTGTCGCCACGGCGCGGGCGCGCGCCGAGGGCCGCCCGGCCGCCGAGGTGGTGGGCGAGATCGTCGACGAGCTGCGCACAGCGCTCGAAGACGGCTACGCGCTCGTCATCTACAACGCCCCCTACGACCTCACCCTGCTCGCACGGGAGGCCGTGCGTCACGGCGTGGCGCCGCTCGTCGGCCCGTTCCCCGTCATCGACCCGCTGGTCATCGACAAGCAGGTCGACCGCTACCGCAAGGGCAAGCGCACGCTCGAGGTCACCGCCTCCGTCTACGGTGTCGATCTCACCGACGCCCACGACGCCGGCGCCGACGCCATCGCCGCAGGCCGCGTCGCCCAAGCCCTCGGCCTTCGCCACGGCACCGAGCTGGCGCTCACCGCCGCCGAGTTGCACACCGCCCAGATCGCGTGGCACGACGCCCAGTGCGACTCCTTCGAAGACTACATGCGCACCACCCGCGACCCCTCCTTCACCGCCCGCCGCGGCTGGCCCGAGGTTCCCGCCCCTGCGACGGCGCCGGCACCCGCCACCGCGGCCGCTGCGCCCGCGCGCTGAGCCGCGACTCCCCCGGCAACACGCAAGCTCCCCGCCGCCGCGTCCGTGGGCGCGGCTGCTCAATCGGCTGCGAGGCGGGCGGTGAGGGCGCGTGCGCGAGGCGGTCCTTGGCGGAGGACGCGCACCAGCGACGCTGATGCCGACGCTGACGCGGCGGCCTACTCGGCTGCGAGGCGGGCGGTGAGGGCGGATGCGCGGGGCGGGTCGGCACGCAGGAGGCGCACCTTGCGAAGGTTCTCGCGCACGATCCAGCGCGCGTCGGCCGCTGACGACGACGACCATCGCTCGAGCGCGGCGAAGGTCTCGTCAGGGGCGGAGGCCGCGGTGACGCTGAAGGCGTAGCCGAGGGTCTGCCGGAGTACGCGCGCCGTCTCGGCCGATCGCGGGTCGGCCCGCCTCCGCTCGGGCGCGACACCGAGCAGCACGGCCGTGCAGGCGTCGAGTAGACCGACCGCGCGCACAGCGTCGCCGTGCTCTTTCACCAGTCGTGGCTCGGCCACCGCCGCGGCGACAGCGCGGGCACGCAACAACCGGTCGGGAGCCGAAGCGCGAGCGGATGCCGCAGCGGGAACGGGATCGGCAGCGGGAACGGGATCGGCAGCGAGAGCGGGATCGGCAGCGAGAGCGGGATCGGGATCGGCAGCGGGACCAGGGTCGGCAGCGGCAACGGGATCGGCAGCGAGAGCGGGATCGGCAGCGAGAGCGGGATCGGCAGCGAGAGCGGGATCGGCAGCGAGTGCGGGATCGGCAGCGGGAGCGGGACCAGCGGTGAAAGCGGTGCGGGAAGTGTCAGCGACAGAATCAGCGAGCTCCGACGAGCCGGCGCTCTCGTCGAGCCACGCCGTCAGCACCACCCAGAACGCGACGCGATCGGCGTCGCCCAGGCGCTGGAGCGCCAGTGCCACGCCCTCGCGCACCCGCCACCGCCCATCGATCGCCGCTTCGCTGAGGCGCCGGGCGAGCGGCAGACCCGCGACATCCGCTGCGGTCATTCCCGGAGCCGCCACCGCCTCGGCGAGCAGGCGCCCCAACCCGATCGTTCCGCAGAGCGCCTCGTACTCGTCGGCGCTCTCGCTGAGCGAGTGCAGCATCCGCTCGTCTGCCCGATCGGCCACCGCCTGGGCGAGCGTGAGGTTCGCCCGGGGCCCGGGCAGACCCGAATTCTTCGCCAGAAATCCGGCCCAGTCCGTCTGCGGCAGAGCTGACAGATCGGCTGGGTAGTCGTGGTGCGAACTCACGACACCCAGTGTGGCATCGGGAGACCGGCGCACGCAGAAGACCCCACCGGCCGACGCCGATGGGGTCTTCTGAACCGCTCCGTGAGAGCGGACGCAGAGATTACTTGCTGCCGCCGAAGCCCTTGTAGCGGCTGTTGAACTTCTCGACGCGGCCGGCCGAGTCGAGGATGCGCTGCTTGCCCGTGTAGAACGGGTGCGACTCCGACGAGATCTCGACGTCGATGACGGGGTAGGTGTTGCCGTCTTCCCACTCGATCGTCTTCGACGACGACACGGTGGAGCGGGTGAGGAAGGTCGCGCCCGAGGCGAGGTCGCGGAAAACCACTGCTTCGTAGGTGGGGTGGATGTCGGTCTTCATAGTGGTGTCCTTGAGTACTGCTCTTCGATGGGGGATTCGGTGAAAACTTCGGCCGCGACGAGCGGGCCAGCTAGAAAGTTTAGCAGAGCACCTCAGGCGGCGCGAGCTACGAAACGCCCGTCGGTCTCGGTGAGCGCGATCGGCAGCCCGAAGGTCTCCTCGAGACGCTCGGAGGTGAGCACCTCGCCGAGCGGGCCCTGGGCGACGATGCCGCCCCGGCCGAGCAGCAGGGCGTGGGTGAAGCCCACCGGGATCTCCTCGACGTGGTGCGTGACCATGACGATCGCGGGTGCCTCGGGCGCCGAGGCGTATCCCCCGAGCAGCGTCAGCAGCTCCTCACGGGCCCCGAGATCGAGCGACGCGGCCGGCTCGTCGAGCAGCAGCAGCTCAGGGTCGGTCATCACCGAGCGGGCGATCTGCACACGCTTCTGCTCGCCGTCGCTGAGCGACCCGAACAGGCGGTCGGCGAGGTGGTCGAGCTTCCACTCGCTCAGCACGCGCTGCGCGCGGCGCTCGTCGATCTCCTCGTAGGCCTCGTTCCAGCGCCCGGTCACCGAGTAGGCGGCCGTGAGCACGACGTTCAGCACGGTCTCGTTCGCCGGGAAGCGGCGGGCCATCGCGCTCGACGCGAAACCCACGCGGGGACGCAACTCGAACAGGTCGACCTCGCCCAGCCGCCCGTCGAGAACCTGCACCGAGCCGCCCGAGGGGTGGCTCATCGCCGCGGCGATCTGCAGCAGCGTGGTCTTGCCGGCGCCGTTCGGCCCGAGCACCACCCAGCGCTGATCGCCCTCGACCCTCCAGTGCACATCCCGGATGATGGTGGTGCCATCGCGGACAACGGAAACGTCTTCGAGATCGAGCACAGTGGGCATGCTCCAAGCCTAGTCAACCGCGGGAGTGCGAATGCACCGCGGCTCCCGGTTCGGCGGAATCTAATCGACGAGTGTGCGGTAGATCTCGGCGGTCTGGGCCGCGATCGCCGCCCAGCTGAACTCGGCCTCCGCGCGGGCGCGACCCGCCCGCCCCATCTCGGCCGCACGATCGGGGTCGGTGACGACCTCGGTGAGCGCCCGGGCGAGGTCGGCGACGAAGCGGTCGGGGTCGGTGGGGGTTCCCGTGCCGTCCTGCAGCTGGTCGATCGGCACGAGCAGCCCGGTGACGCCGTCGTCGACGACCTCGGGGATTCCGCCGGTCGCGGTGCCCACGACGGGGAGCCCGCAGGCCATCGCCTCGAGATTCACGATGCCGAGCGGCTCGTACACCGAGGGGCAGACGAACACGGTTGCCGCGGTGAGCACGGCGGTGAGCTCGTGCTGCGGCAGGATCTCCTCGACCCAGACGACGCCCGTGCGGGTCTGCTGCAGCTCGCGCACCGCCGAGCTGACCTCCTCCATGATCGCGGGGGTGTCGGGAGCGCCCGCGCAGAGCACGACCTGCACCTCTGCCGGTAGCTGGGCGATCGCCTCGAGCAGATACGGCAGTCCCTTCTGGCGGGTGATGCGACCCACGAACACCACGGTGAGGCGCGACGGGTCGATGCCGAGACGCTCCAGCACGGAGGCGTCGTCGTTCGGCTTCCAGCGCGCCAGGTCGATGCCGTTGTAGACCACCGTGACCTTCGACTCGTCGAGCGCGGGGTAGGAGCGGAGGATGTCGCGACGCATGCCGTGGGAGACGGCGATCACCGCATCCGCCGTCTCGAAGGCGTCTTTCTCGATCTGCGACGAGATGCGGTAGCCGCCGCCCAGCTGCTCGGCCTTCCACGGCCGCAAGGGCTCGAGGGAGTGCGCGGTCACCACGTGGGGCACGCCGTGCAGGAGCGACGAGAGCCTGCCTGCCGCGTTGGCGTACCAGGTGTGCGAATGCACCAGGGAGGTGCCGGCTGTGGCCTCGGCGATCTGCAGGTCGACGCCCAGGGTGGTGAGACTGGGGTTCGCGCCGGCCAGCTCGGCGGGCACCCCGTAGGCGAACACGCCCGGCTCGTCACGCGGCGCACCGAAGCAGCGCACTGCCACGTCGAGGTGCTCACGCAGCCCCTTCACGAGCTCGGCGACGTGCACGCCGGCACCCCCGTAGACCTCCGGCGGATACTCTCTGGTGATGACGTCGACTCGCATGCTCGAACCGTAGTACAGACCGGCCGAAACCTCATTAGGGTTAGGGCTATGGCAGCCTCAAAGAAGATCTTCGGCATCGTTCTCGCCGGCGGCGAGGGCAAGCGCCTCATGCCGCTCACGGCCGACCGGGCGAAGCCGGGTGTGCCGTTCGGTGGAGGCTACCGGCTCATCGACTTCGCGCTGTCGAACCTCGTGAATTCCGGGCTGCAGCAGATCGTGGTGCTCACCCAGTACAAGTCGCACTCGCTCGACCGCCACGTCTCGCAGACCTGGCACCTCAACGGGCTGCTCAACTCCTACATCGCCTCGGTGCCTGCGCAGCAGCGGCTCGGCAAGCGCTGGTTCAGCGGCTCGGCCGACGCCATCCTGCAGTCGCTCAACCTCATCCGCGATGAGAACCCCGACATCGTCGTCGTGGTCGGCGCCGACCACGTCTACCGCATGGACTTCGAGCAGATGATCGAGGCGCACATCGCCTCGGGCGCGGGGGCCACGGTGGCCGCCATCCGTCAGCCCATCGAGCTCGCCGACCAGTTCGGCGTCATCCAGACCCAGGGCGACGACCCCACCCGCATCTCGGAGTTCCTCGAGAAGCCGAAGAACGCGGTCGGTCTCGCCGACTCCCCCGGCGAGGTGCTCGCCTCGATGGGCAACTACGTCTTCGATGCCCAGCAGCTCATCGACGCCGTCATCCGCGATGGCGAGCGGCCCGAGTCGAGCCATGACATGGGCGGCGACATCATCCCCGACTTCGTCACGTCCGGCAACGCCGCCGTCTACGACCTCAACCGCAACGACGTGCCCGGCTCCACCGACCGTGATCGCTATTACTGGCGCGACGTGGGAACGATCGACTCGTTCTACGACGCGCACCAAGACCTCATCTCGGCGCTGCCGGTGTTCAACCTCTACAACGAGCGCTGGCCCATCTACACCCAGGCCCTCAACTCGCCGCCCGCGAAGTTCGTGCGCGACAGCAAGGGCAACCCGGGCGTCACCGTCGAGTCGATCGTGTCGCTCGGCTGCCTGATCTCGGGCGCACGCGTCGAGGGCAGCGTCGTCGGCCCCTGGACCACCGTCGACTCCGGCGCGCTCGTGCAGCAGTCGGTGCTGTTCGACCGGGTTCACATCGAACCGGATGCTGTGGTGCGCCGCGCTATCCTTGACAAGAACGTGGTCGTGATGGCCGGTGCCCAGATCGGCGTCGACGCCGAGCGAGACCGCGAGCGGGGCTTCACGGTGACCGATTCCGGCATCACCGTCGTCGGCAAGGGAGAACGCGTAGAGCCATGAGTCATGACGTGCTGACCGAGGTCGAACCCACCCCGAGTCAGCACGAGACTCACCCCGACACGCGCCTGCTCGTCGTGCTCGACGTCGACTCGACGCTCATCGAGAACGAGGTCATCGAGATGCTCGGCGATCTCGCCGGCTGCCACGCCGAGGTCGCCGAGATCACCGAGCGCGCCATGCGCGGCGATCTCGACTTCGCCCAGAGCCTCGAGGCCCGCGTCGCCCTTCTCGAGGGTCTCCCGGCGACGGCGTTCGACGAGGTGCGCTCCGCCATCACCGTCACGGCCGGCGTGCCGGAGATGATCTCGGCCCTGCACGCCCACGACGGCCTGGTCGGTGTGGTCTCGGGCGGGTTCCACGAGGTGCTCGACCCGCTCGCCGAGCAGCTCGGCCTCGACCACTGGCGCGCCAACCGGCTGGGGGTGCGCGGCGGCCGCCTCACGGGCGAGGTCTCCGGCCCCATCATCGACCCGCAGAGCAAAGCGGATGCACTCATCGAGTGGGCAGCATCCGCCGCCATCCCCCTCTCCCGCACCGTTGCGGTCGGTGACGGAGCCAACGACCTCCGCATGATGGAGGTCGCGGGACTCTCGGTCGCCTTCCACGCCCGCCCGAAGGTGCGGGAGAACGCCGACGTCATCATGAACGTCCGCGACCTCTCCCAGCTCCTCCCCCTCCTGGGTCTGCGCGGCTGAGCACGGTGGGGGTGGGTTCCGACCTCCGCCGCCTTCGAGCTCCGCTCGACCCCTAGGCGGATGGCGAAACCCACCCCCACCGTGCGACCATCCGTGCCCTAGTGCCCCATGCCGAGGCCGCCGTCGACGGGGATGACGGCGCCGGAGATGTAGGCGGCGTCGTCGGAGGCGAGCCAGGCGACGGCCTTGGCGACTTCGGCGGCGGTGCCGTAGCGGGCGGCGGGGATGTTCTTCTTGTACTCGGACTGCTGCGCCTCGGGCAGTTCGGCGGTCATGTCGGTCTCGATGAAGCCGGGCGCGACGACGTTCGCGGTGATGCCGCGCCCGCCGAGCTCGCGGGTGAGCGATCGGGCGAAGCCCACGAGCGCGGCCTTCGAGGAGCTGTAGTTGATCTGGCCGGGCGAGCCGTAGAGGCCCACGACGCTCGAGATGAGCACCACGCGACCGAAACGGGCCTTGAGCATCCCCTTCGAGGCGCGCTTGACGACCCGGAACGCACCCGTGAGGTTCGTGTCGATCACCTCGGTGAAGTCGCTCTCGGTCATGCGCAGGAGCAGCGTGTCGCGGGTGACGCCGGCGTTCGCGACGACGACCTCGACCGGGCCGAGCTCCTTCTCGACGGCGTCGAATGCCGCGTCGATCGACTCCGTGTCGTTGACGTCGCCCTTCACGGTCAGTGCGCCCTCCGGCCCGCCCGACCCCGAGCGTGAGGTCACGGCCACGCGGTGGCCCTGGGCCACGAACTCCTCGGCGATGGCGTAGCCGATGCCACGGTTTCCTCCGGTGATGACAACGGTGCGGGGGGTGGTCGTGGTGGTCACGCGGTGGGGCTCCTGACTGGGCGATGAACAGACGGATACCAGCTTAGGAGCAGTTCGCGAAGCGTAGGCTAGAGGTGATCATGAAGCAGCGGAACCAGTCGGTCACGAGTCTCCCGCCGTCGCCCGACGACGAGCGGCGCAGTCGCATGACCAAGTACCTCGTGATCATGGCCATCCGTGTCACCTGCCTCGTGCTGATCTTCTTCATCCACGAGTGGTGGGCCGTCGTCTTCCTCGCCGCCGGGGCCATCCTGCTGCCGTACTTCGCGGTCGTCGTGGCGAATGTGGGCACCTCCTGGGTGAACAGGGCCGAGCGCCCGAGCGCCATCGAGGTGTACCGGCCGCAGGTGCCCCCACCCGGCGTGGGGCGCGAGAACGAGCGGGGGCCGCGGGAGTGATCTCACTCGGCCTCGAACCCGCCGCCGAGGAGTGCTCCAGGGCGGGTTGCCGCGCCGCCGCGTCGTGGCGCATCGAATGGCGCAACCCGAAGATCCACGACGAGTCGCGCCGCAAGGTGTGGCTGGCCTGCGACGAGCATGTCGACTTCCTCCGCGAGTTCCTCGGCGCGCGCGACTTCCCGCTCGAGGTGCTGGCGGTCGCGGGCTCAGTGCCCGGCTCCGCACCCGCGCCGGCTGAAGGCGCGCTCTGATGGGTTGGCGCTTCCTGCTGCACCGACGCTGGGCAGGTTACCTCGCCCTCACCGTGGTGTTCGCGATCGTCTGCGTCTTGCTCGCGATGTGGCAGCTCGCCCGCCGCGACGAGGCGGTCGCCGAGATCAACCGTGTCGAGTCGAACTACGACGCCGTTCCGACCCCGCTCACCGAGGCGTTGCCCGGCCTCGACTCCTACGACGAGTCGCAGGAGTGGCTCACTGTCGAGGCCACCGGCCGGTACCTCACCGACGACCAGCTGCTCGTGCGCAACCGCCCGCTCGGCGGAGACGTCGGCTTCGACGTGCTGGTGCCGTTCGAGCTCGGCAACGGCGACGTCTTCGTCGTGGATCGCGGATGGGTGCCCACCGGCCAGCAGCAGAATCTCCCGGATGCGATCCCGCCGGCTCCCGAGGGGACGGTGTCGATCGTGGTGCGCCTGAAGGCGGGTGAGCCCCAGTTCGGGTCGGGCGACCTCGAGAACGGACAGCTGGCGAGCATCGAGCTCCCGGTGGTGGCCGAGCAGATCGGCCGCCCCGTGTTCACCGCGGCCTACGGGTTGCTGGCGTCTGAAGACCCGGCCCCCGCCGAGCGGCCGATGGCGATGCCGAAGCCGCAGCCCGACGAGGGCGCCCACCTGTCGTACACCTTCCAGTGGTTCTGCTTCGGGCTGCTCGGTTTCGTGGGGCTCGGCTACATCATCCGTCAGGAGTACCGCCGGGCGAACGAAGACGACCCCGAGGAGCAGGAGCGCGCCGCCGAACGCGAGCGCAAGCGCCGGGCCAAGCGCACGGACGCGCAGATCGAGGACGAGATCCTCGACAACTCGTAGGCCTCAGCCGGCAGGCCTGCTGCAGGCTACGCCAGGCTGATCAGCTCCGCGTAATCCTTGTTCCAGTGGTCCTCCACCCCGTCGGGCAGGATGAGCACCCGCTCGGGGTTCAGCGCCTCGACCGCTCCCTCGTCGTGACTCACCAGCACGACCGCGCCCTCGTAATGGGCCAGCGCATCCAGGATCTCTTCGCGGCTCGCCGGGTCGAGGTTGTTGGTCGGCTCGTCGAGCAGCAGAACGTTCGCGCCGCTCACGACGATCATGGCGAGCGCGAGCCTCGTCTTCTCGCCACCGGAGAGCACGCCCGCCGGCTTGTGCGAGTCGTCTCCGGTGAACAGGAAGGAGCCGAGCACCCGACGCGCCTCGGTCTCGGTGAGGTTCGGTGAGGCCGACACCATGTTCTCGAGCACCGAGCGCTTCACGTCGATGGTCTCGTGCTCCTGGGCGTAGTAGCCGATGCGCAGGCCGTGACCCGGCTCGAGCTGACCCGTGTCGGGCTTGTCGACCCCGCCGAGGATGCGCAGGAGGGTCGTCTTGCCGGCACCGTTCAGGCCCAGCACGACGACCTTCGACCCGCGGTCGATGGCGAGGTCGACGGCGGTGAAGATCTCGAGCGATCCGTAGCTCTTCGAGAGGTTCGACGCCATGAGAGGGGTGCGGCCGCAGGCGGCCGGCGTCGGGAAGCGCAGCTTCGCCACGCGGTCGACGGCGCGCACCTCTTCGAGCCCGGAGAGCATCTTCTCGGCACGGGCCACCATCTGGTGGGCAGCAGCGGCCTTGGAGGCCTTGGCACCGAAGCGGGCCGCCTGCAGCTGCAGCTGCGTGGCCTTCTTCTCGACGTTGACGCGCTCCTTCTTGCGGCGCTCCTCATCCGCTTCGCGCTGCTTGAGGTAATTGCGCCAGTTCATGTTGTACACGTCGATCACCTGGCGGTTGGCGTCGAGGTAGAACACGCGGTTCACCGTCTCGCCCACCAGCTCGATGTCGTGCGAGATCACGATGAAGCCGCCGCTGTAGCTCTTCAGGAACTCGCGCAGCCACACCACGCTGTCGGCGTCGAGATGGTTCGTGGGCTCGTCGAGGATGAGGGTCTCGGCGTCGGAGAACAGGATGCGCGCCAGCTCGATACGGCGGCGCTGGCCGCCCGAGAGGGTCTTCAACGGCTGGTCGAGGATGCGGTCGGGAAGGCTGAGGTTGCTCGCGATCGAGGCGGCCTCCGCCTCGGCGGCGTACCCGCCGAGCGCGTCGAAGCGCTCGGTGAGGTTGCCGTACTTCTTCATGGCCGCGGCGGCGACCTTCTCGTCGTCGGAGCCCATGGCCATCGACGACTCCTGCATGCCGAGCAGCAGCGAGCCGAGCCCGCGGGCGTTGAGGATGCGGGTGCGAGCGAGTTCTTCGGGGTCGCCCGAGCGGGGGTCCTGCGGCAGGTAGCCGAGCTCGCCGCTGCGCTGCACCGAACCTTCGGAGGGCAGCAGGTCGCCGGCGAGCACCTTGGTGAGGGTGGTCTTGCCGGCGCCGTTGCGGCCGACGAGCCCCACCTTGTCGCCCGAGCCGACCCGGAACGACACGTCCTCCATGAGGGTACGTGCGCCCACCCGGATCGCCAGGTCACTTACGCTGAGCACAGAGATATCCAATTCTTCGCGAGGGGGAACGACCCAGTCTATTCCGTCGGCGCGGTTCAGAAGCGCACACGTCGTGCCCACCGGCCGGATATGCGGCTCGAGTTGCGTCTCGTTTGCGAGTTCGAACGCCATCCGGGTCACAGCAGCACGAGTCCGGCGCGGCGATGCCGCCCGTTCCACCGGTGCTCGCCCCGCTCGACGATCCCCCGCACGACGTGGAGCACGTACTCCGACTCGAACAGCACCTGCTGATAGCTCAGCCGAAGCACCAGGTACCCCCGCTCGGCCAGCGCCATGTCCCGACGCTTGTCGTTCGCGAACGACTCCCTGTCCGAATGCCACGTGCGCCCGTCGGTCTCGATCACCAGTCGGTCACCGATGACCAGGTCGACCCGACCCACCCCACTGATGCTCACCTGCACACGGAGGTGGATCCCGACCGATCGAAGGAGAAGCCGCAGGTGGGTCTCGAGCCCGGACTCCGCTCTCGGGTCGCAGAGGAGGAGCAGGTCGGCGTACTTCCGCGGCAACTGAGCGAGCACGGTCTCGAGCCGCCGACGCGTCATCACACCGCGGTGCATCACCGAGTCGAGGGTCGCGACGGCGTCTCGGCGACCCTGGCACACCACAGCGTGTGCCACAGCCCACTCCGGAGAGTCCACCCCGCCGCGGGCCGGCAGCAATCCGGCGAGCGGGAGGGCTCGGTGCACGACACTCGCCGACTCGTTCGGCGGGGCGGCGCCGTAGCGCCTGATGCGAAGGTGCACCCGCGCATCGTCGGCCGTCCAGACCGCGAGCGGCGCGAGGGCCGACCGACACGCGAGCGTGCCGCCCGCCCGCACCGCCGTCAGCACGCTCTGCGGCGCACCCTGCACAGCGACCCACCCGTTCCGCACCCTGGTGACTGCGCGGATGCGGACAGCGCGGGTGACCGCCTCAGCGGAGTGCCCGTACTCGGCGAGCTCGCGACACGACGCCACGCCCCCGAGCGCGGCGACCAGCTGTGCGACGGAGACCAGCTGTGCGACGGACGACATCGCACCATCGTGCGCGAGGCACCCCTCCCCCGCACTGCCCCCTGAGCATCTGTGGACAGTACCCTCCCTGTGCACAACACGGCTTGGTTCGAAAACGCAAACGTCGCGGCACCCGGGCCCTCCATGAGGACGGATGCCGCGACGTTAGCGGTTTCGAACGAACTAGATGGAGAAGCCGAGGGCGCGCATCATGTCGCGGCCGTCGTCGGTGATCTTCTCGGGGCCCCACGGCGGCATCCACACCCAGTTGATGCGGAACTGCTCGACGATGCCGTCGAGGGCCTCAGCCGTCTGCTCCTCGAGCACGTCGGTGAGCGGGCAACCGGCGCTGGTCAGTGTCATGTTGATCACGAGGGCGTTCTGCTCGTCGTCCCAGCCGAGGTCGTAGATGAGGCCGAGGTCGACGATGTTGACGCCGAGCTCAGGGTCCATCACGTCTTTCAGCGCTTCTTCGACCTGGTCGAAGAGCTGCGGTTCGAGTGTCGTGACCATTTCGTTATTCTACGACCGCGCCGGAGAGAAAGCGATCGTAGCCCTCGTTCTCGAGTCGCACGGCTAGCTCGGGCCCGCCCTGCTCCGCCACCTTGCCCGCGACGAACACGTGCACGAAGTCGGGCTTCACGTACCGCAGGATGCGGTTGTAGTGCGTGATGAGCAGGATGCCGAGACCGGTGTTCTCCTTAGCCCGGTTCACACCCTCCGACACGATCTTCAGCGCGTCGACGTCGAGCCCGGAGTCGGTCTCGTCGAGCACCGCGAACTTCGGCTTCAGCAGCTCGAGCTGGAGGATCTCGTTGCGCTTCTTCTCGCCGCCCGAGAACCCCTCGTTGACGTTGCGCTCGCGGAACGACTTGTCCATGCGGAGCGCCGTCATCGAGGCGTCGAGCTCTTTGATCCAGCCGCGGATGGCCGGCGCCTCGCCGTCGATCGCGGTCTTGGCGGTGCGGAGGAAGTTCGACACCGACACCCCGGGGATCTCGACCGGGTACTGCATCGCGAGGAACAGCCCCGCACGCGCCCGCTCGTCGACCGACTTGTCGAGCATCTCCTCGCCGTCGAGCGTGACCGAGCCGCCCTCGACGTGGTATTTCGGGTGCCCGGCGATCGCGTAGGCGAGGGTCGACTTGCCCGAGCCGTTCGGCCCCATGATGGCGTGGGTCTCACCCTCGCCGATGGTGAGGTCGACGCCGCGCAGGATCTGCTTGGTTCCCTGCTCGGTCTCGACGCTGACCTGGAGGTCTTCGATCTTCAGAATCGACATGCTGCTACTCAACTACTTTCGTCACTGTCGGGTCGATGTAGATGTCCCCGTCGATCACCTCGATCTCGAACACGGGGACAGGCTCGTACGCCGGGAGCGTCAGCGGCTTCCCGGTCGCGAGCGAGAACTTGGAGCCGTGGGCCCAGCACTCGAGTGTGTCGTCTTCGACGAAGCCCTCCGCCAGCGAGATGTCGCCGTGGGTGCAGGTGTCGCCGATGGCGTGGCACTCCCCCGCCGAGTCCTTCACCAGCGCGATGGGAACCCCGCCCACGACGACGCGCAGCGCCTGGTTCACGGGCACGTCGTCGAACGCGCAGACCTTCTCAGCCACGTGCACCCTCCGCCGCCATGAGCTCGGCCTCGACCGCGGCCGACAGCCGCTCCTCGAGTGCGGGCGAGCCGATCTGCTGGATGATCTCGGCCAGGAACCCGCGCACGACGAGCCGTCGCGCCTCCTCCTCCGAGATGCCGCGCGACTGCAGGTAGAACAGCTGCTCGTCGTCGAAGCGACCGGTCGACGACGCGTGGCCCGCACCGACGATGTTGCCCGTCTCGATCTCGAGGTTCGGGATGCTGTCCGCCCGCGTTCCCTCGCTGAGCACGAGGTTGCGGTTCTGCTCGTAGCTGTCGGTGCCGTCGGCGTGCGGGCCGATGAGCACGTCGCCCACCCACACGGTGTGCGCGCCCTTGCCCTGGAGCGCTCCCTTGTAGTTCACCCGGCTGCGCGTGTCGGCGGCCACGTGGTCGATGTAAGGGCGCTGTTCGAAGTACTGCCCGGAGTCGGCGAAGTAGAGGCCGAGGGAGTCGATGGATGCTCCCCGCTCGACCAGGTGGATCGCCGGGTTCACCCGCACCACACTGCCGCCGAGAGACACGATGACGTGCTTGAGGGATGCGTCGCGCCCGACCTTCGCGAAGTGGCTGGAGAGGTGGACCGCCGAGTCGTCCCACTCCTGCACGGTCACCACCGTGAGCGACGCATTGTCGCCGACCACGATCTCGACGTTCTCGGAGAGGTTCGCCGCCCCAGACTGCTCGAGGATGACGACGCCCTTGCTGTTCGCGGCAGCCTCGATCACGATGTGCGCGGCACGGGCGCTGTCGTCGAACCGATCCCGGCGAAGCACGAGCTCGGCGGAGTCCTCCCCGGAGACGAGCACGTGGATCGCCTTCTCGAACGACGACCAGGCGTTGGCCGAGGCGCGGTCTTCTGGCACTCCCGCCGAGCCGACCAGAGCATCCGCGCGGTCGATCCAGTTCACCGAGGTGCCGGCCGACTCCGAGTAGGTGAACGCCGTCGGCGAGCCGTCGAGCGCATCCGTCGTCAGGTGCTTGAAGCTCGCCAGAGGAGCGAACTTCCACTCGAACTCCAGCCCGGTGACCTGGGCGAAGTCATCGACGGAGGTGGAGGAGGGGCGTTCCGACCGGGTCTGGACGGGAACGAATGCGGTTGCAGCGGTCGACATCTAGCCTACGGAGCCTTCCATGCCCATCTCGATGAGCTTGTTGAGTTCGAGCGCGTACTCCATCGGGAGCTCGCGGGCGATCGGTTCGATGAAGCCGCGCACGATCATCGCCATCGCCTCGTCTTCGGGGAGCCCCCGCGACATGAGGTAGAACAGCTGCTCCTCGGAGACCTTCGACACGGTGGCCTCGTGGCCGAGCTGCACGTCGTCGACCCGGATGTCGATGGCCGGGTAGGTGTCGGAGCGCGAGATGGTGTCGACCAGCAGCGCGTCGCAGCGCACCGTGTTGGCGGAGTGGTGCGCGTTCTCGGCGACCCGGATCTCCCCGCGGTACCCGGCGCGCCCACCGCCACGTGCGATCGACTTCGAGACGATCGACGACTGCGTGTGAGGTGCCATGTGGATCATCTTCGCTCCGGCGTCCTGGTGCTGACCGGGGCCGGCGAAGGCGACCGAGAGGGTCTCGCCCTTGGCGTGCTCGCCGACCAGGTAGATCGACGGGTACTTCATGGTGACCTTCGACCCGATGTTGCCGTCGATCCACTCCATGGTCGCGCCCTCGTGGGCGATGGCGCGCTTGGTGACGAGGTTGTAGACGTTGTTCGACCAGTTCTGGATGGTCGTGTACCGCACGCGCGCGTTCTTCTTCACGATGATCTCGACGACGGCCGAGTGCAGCGAGTCGCTCTTGTAGATGGGGGCTGTGCAGCCTTCGATGTAGTGCACGTAGGAGCCCTCGTCGGCGATGATGAGCGTGCGCTCGAACTGGCCCATGTTCTCGGTGTTGATGCGGAAGTAGGCCTGCAGCGGGATCTCGACGTGCACGCCCTTGGGAACGTAGACGAACGAGCCGCCCGACCACACGGCGGTGTTCAGTGCGGCGAACTTGTTGTCGCCCGAGGGGATGACGGTGCCGAAGTACTCGGTGAAGAACTCGGGGTGCTCGCGGAGCGCGGTGTCGGTGTCCATGAAGATGACGCCCTGGGCCTCGAGGTCTTCGCGGATCTGGTGGTACACCACCTCCGACTCGTACTGCGCGGCGACGCCGGAGACCAGGCGCTGACGCTCGGCCTCGGGGATGCCGAGCTTCTCGTAGGTGTTCTTGATGTCTTCGGGCAGGTCGTCCCAGGTCTGGGCCTGCTTCTCGGTCGAGCGCACGAAGTACTTGATGTTGTCGAAGTCGATGCCCGAGAGGTCGGCGCCCCAGGTGGGCATGGGCTTGCGACCGAAGATCTTGAGGGCCTTGAGCCGGGTCTGGAGCATCCAGTCGGGCTCGTTCTTCAGCTCGGAGATGTTCGTCACGACGGCCTCGTCGATGCCTCGACGAGCGGATGCTCCTGCCGTGTCTGTGTCCGACCACCCGAACTCGTACACGCCGAGGTTCTCGAGTTCCGGTCGGTCGATGAGCACGTCTGACATGACTGACTCCCTTCCTTGCTGCTGGTGACCCACTGAGGTCAACTCCGCAGAGGTCTCCGCCATTCCGGCGGCCGACGACCCTCCGTCAAATCCAGCGGCTCGGGTGTCGGGATGTGAACCTACGCGTTAAGAGCGTGTTCCTGAACCTTCATTGTATACGTGGTGACCGAGCGCGGGGCGAAGAGTCGCGGATGCAGGTCGAGCAGCACCCGGAGGGCGCCGACCCACACCAAGGCCGAGCCGAGCAGGTGCAGCACGACCATCCACTCCGGGAGTCCGAGCAGCGCCTGAGCGATGCCGAGGGCCGCCTGGGCGACGACGACGGCGACGAAGGTGACGACCCGGCGAAGGGCGAGCTGTGCGCCCGGAACCCGGCGCACACCGACGAGGAGCACGACGCCGAGCATCAGCACCACCATGCCGAGCACGCCGTGCACCACGGTCACCTGCTCCCACACGAAGGCCATGCGCGGCACGTCGGCCGAGTCTCCGGCGTGCGGCCCGGTACCGGTGACGAGGGTACCGACCAGGATGAGCACGGCGGTGGCGACGACGAGCACCCAGGCGAGCACGCCGATCCAGCTCGGGAAGCTCGCATCCGCCGTCTGACCGCGGTGCGCCCGGTGCCAGGTGAGCGTCGTGGTGGTGAGCAGCGCGATGGCCATCACGAAGTGCATCGCCACGACCCACGGGTTGAGTTCGGTGAGCACGGTCACCCCGCCGGCGATCGCGTTCACGACGACGAGCCAGAACTGCGACCAGGCCAGGCGTGTCATGCTGCGCTCGCGCGGCTTCTGCAGCCGGGCGGCGACGATCGCCCATCCCACCGCGGCGATGAGCACGCCGGTGAGCACGCGGTTGGCGAACTCGATGAAGCCGTGAATGCCGAGCTCCGGGGTCGTGGTGAGCGACCCGTCGTCGCAGGCGGGCCAGGTGGGGCAGCCGAGGCCCGACCCGGTGACCCGCACCACTCCCCCGGTGATGATGATGAGGATGCTCACCACGAGCGCCGCCGTCGTGCCCCAGCGGAGGGCGCGCGGGCTGAGGGTGACGCGGTCGGCGAGGAAGCCGAAGGGGGTCTGCACGGGCGGCTCCTAGAAGCGGAAGAGCGGAACCAGCGGGTCGATCGCCACCGCCAGGAAGATCAGCGTGAGGTAGGTGATCGAGCCGTGGAACACGCGCATCGGCTTGATCGAGAGGTCTCGGATCGACCGGCTGTACAGCCGGTGCGACTCGTAGAGGAACCAGGCGCCGGCGACGACGGCGGTGCCGGCGTAGATGATGCCCATGTGGCCCACCGGAATGAGCAGGAGCGAGCACGCCACCATCGCCCAGGCGTAGAGCACGATCTGCAGGCCCACCACGACGCGGCCGCGCACCACGGCGAGCATCGGAACACCCGCGGTCTTGTAGTCGGCGCGGTACTTCATCGACAGCGGCCAGTAGTGCGGCGGCGTCCAGAGGAAGATGATGCCGAACAGGATGAGCGCCTCCCACGACAGCGAGTTCGTGACGGCCGCCCAGCCGATGAGCACCGGCATGCAGCCCGCCGTGCCGCCCCAGACGATGTTCTGCGGGGTGCGCCGCTTCAGCACGAGCGTGTAGAGGAGCACGTAGATGAGGATGGCGGCGAGCGAGAGGGATGCGGCCAGCAGGTTCGTGAAGACGGCGAGCCACACGATGGAGACCACACCGAGGGTCCAGGCGAACACGAGCGCCTCGCGGTCGGAGAGCACTCCGGTGACCAGGGGCCGCTTCGAGGTGCGGTCCATGACGCGGTCGATGTCGCGGTCGAAGTAGCAGTTGAACGCTCCCGCGGAACCCGCCGAGAGCGCGCCGCCGATGAGGGTCGCGAACACGAGCCACAGGTTCGGGATGCCGCCCTGGGCCAGGATCATGACCGGAACGGTGGTCACCAGGAGGAGCTCGATCACCCGAGGTTTGGTGAGGGCGATGTAGCCCTTCACCTTGTCTCTCGGGCTGAACCGCCGCTCGACTACCCGGCCGTCAACCGCTACGTCCATCGCTCCTCATTTACCTACCCGGTGAAAGTCCCCTGGGTCAGTCTATTCGATGGGGGCGCCCGACCCGTCCGCCTCGATATGATGGGGGTGCGACGCTGACGTGGTGACGATGGCCCCTGCGCAGGGAGCGTGAGGCCCGTCCGAGACGTCGGCAACTCACTACCGGAACCCGCCTGACGGGTCCGCACTCCAGAAGGGTCGAAATACCTCGTGGCCACACTCCAATGGGAACCCATTGACGACAAAGCCGTCACCACCGCCAAGATCCTCGCGGCGGATGCCGTCGAGAAGGTCGGCAACGGCCACCCGGGCACGGCGATCAGCCTGGCTCCCGCGGCCTACCTCCTGTTCCAGAAGGTCATGCGCCGCGACCCCTCCGACCAGCACTGGATCGGGCGCGACCGCTTCATCCTGTCGGTCGGCCACTCCTCGCTCACCCAGTACATCCAGCTCTACCTGGGCGGCTACGGCCTCGAGCTCGACGACCTGAAGGCCCTCCGCACCTGGGGGTCGCTGACCCCGGGCCACCCCGAGTACGGCCACACCGACGGTGTCGAGATCACCACCGGCCCGCTCGGCCAGGGCCTCGCCTCCTCCGTCGGCTTCGCCTACGCCCAGCGCTTCGAGCGCGGCCTGTTCGACCCCGACGCGGCGCCCGGCACCAGCCCGTTCGATCACCACACCTACGTGATCGCCGGCGACGGCGACATGGAGGAGGGCGTCACCAGCGAGGCCTCCTCGCTCGCCGGCCACCAGCAGCTCGGCAACCTCATCGCGATCTACGACTCCAACCAGATCTCCATCGAGGACGACACCAACATCGCCTTCACCGAAGACGTGCGCGCCCGCTACGAGGCCTACCACTGGCACGTGCAGGTGGTCGACTGGAAGAAGACCGGCGAATACGTCGAAGACGTGCAGGCGCTCTTCGACGCGATCGAGGCGGCCAAGGCCGAGACCTCGAAGCCCTCGCTCATCATCCTCAAGACGATCATCGGCTGGCCCTCGCCGAAGAAGCAGAACACCGGCAAGATCCACGGCTCTGCGCTCGGCGCCGACGAGCTGAAGGGCCTCAAGGAGGTGCTCGGGGCCGACCCCGAGCAGCACTTCGCCGTCGCCGACGAGGTCATCGAGCACACCCGCGGCGCGATCGCCCGCGGCGCCGAGGAGCGCGCCGAGTGGCAGAAGGGCTTCGACGCCTGGGCCGCGGCCAACCCCGAGAAGAAGGCCCTGCTCGACCGACTCGAGGCCGGAGAGCTGCCCGACGACATCGAGTCGGTGCTTCCCGTGTTCGAGGCGGGCAAAGAGGTCTCGACGCGTGCCGCCTCCGGCAAGGTCATCAACGCCCTGGCCGGCTCCCTCCCCGAGTTCTGGGGCGGCTCCGCCGACCTCGCCGAGTCGAACAACACCACCATCGAGTCGGCAGCATCGTTCGTGCCGGCCGAGCACTCCACCCACGAGTGGTCGGGCAACCCCTACGGCCGCGTGCTGCACTTCGGCATCCGCGAGCACGCCATGGGCTCGATCCTGAACGGCATCGTGCTGCACGGGAAGACCCGCCCCTTCGGCGGCACCTTCCTCATCTTCAGCGACTACATGCGCCCCGCAGTGCGTCTCGCCGCCCTCATGAAGGTGCCCGCCATCTACGTCTGGACCCACGACTCCGTGGCCCTCGGCGAAGACGGCCCCACCCACCAGCCGATCGAGCAGCTCGCCACGCTCCGCGCCATCCCCGGTCTCGACGTGGTGCGTCCCGCCGACGCCAACGAGGTCGCGTACGCCTGGCTCACCATCCTCGGCCGTCACCACAACCCGGCCGGCATCGCCCTCACCCGCCAGAACATCCCGGTGTTCGAGCGCGGCGACGGCGACGCCTCCGGAGATGTGTTCGCCTCCGCCGCGAACACCTCGAAGGGCGCCTACGTGCTCGCCGAGGCCCCGAACGGCACCCCCGACGTCATCTTCATCGCCACCGGATCCGAGGTGCAGCTGGCCGTGAACGCCCGCGAGATCCTCGCCGGCGAGGGCATCAACGCCCGCGTGGTGTCGGCCCCGTCGCTGGAGTGGTTCGAGGAGCAGAGCGCCGAGTACAAGGAGTCGGTGCTCCCCGCGGCTGTGAAGGCGCGCGTCTCGATCGAGGCCGGGCTCTCGCTCGGCTGGTCGAAGTACATCGGCGACGCCGGCCGCTCCGTCTCGATCGAGCACTTCGGCGCCTCGGCCGACTACAAGACCCTGTTCCGCGAGTTCGGCATCACCACCGAAGCCGCCGTCGAAGCAGCGAAGACCTCGCTGGCCGCGCTCTGAGCCGGCCGCACGAAGGAGATAGAGAAATGACCGAATCCCGCACCCAGCAGCTCTCCGACGTCGGAGTCTCGATCTGGCTCGACGACCTGTCGCGCTCGCGCATCACCTCGGGTGGGCTGCAGAAGCTCATCGCCGAGAAGAACGTGGTGGGCGTGACCACCAACCCGTCGATCTTCGCCGCCGCGCTCGCCCAGGGCGAGTCGTACGCCGAGCAGGTCGCCGTGCTGGCGAAGGCCGGGACGGATGTGACCTCCGCCGTCTTCGAGATCACCACCGACGACGTCGCCGACGCGAGCGACATCTTCAAGCCCATCTACGACGCCACCAAGGGCTTCGACGGCCGGGTCTCGATCGAGGTCGAGCCCGGGCTCGCCCACGACGCCAAGGGCACCATCGAGCAGGCCAAGGCGCTGTTCGACAAGGTGAACCGCGAGAACGTGCTCATCAAGATCCCCGCGACAGTCGAAGGCCTCGAGGCGATCACCGCCACCATCGCCGCCGGCATCTCGGTGAACGTGACGCTCATCTTCTCGCTGGAGCGCTACCGCGACGTGATCAACGCCTACCTCTCCGGCCTCGAGCAGGCCAAGGAGGCCGGCCACGACCTGTCGAAGATCCACTCCGTGGCGTCGTTCTTCGTGTCGCGCGTCGACACCGAGATCGACAAGCGCCTCGAGGCGATCGGCACCGACGAGGCACTGGCGCTCAAGAGCAAGGCCGGCGTCGCGAACGCCCGCCTCGCCTACGAGGTCTGGACCCAGGCCTTCGCCACCGAGCGCGCCCTGGTGCTGCTCGAGGCGGGTGCCAACACCCAGCGCCCGCTGTGGGCATCGACCGGTGTGAAAGACCCCGCCGTCCCCGACACCACCTACGTCGTCGATCTCGCCGCCCCCTCGGTCGTGAACACCATGCCCGAGAAGACGCTCGACGCCGTCGCCGACCACGGTGTCATCGCCGGTGACACCATCGCGCACAGCTACGCCGAGGCGAACAAGGTGCTCGACGCCATCGCCGCGCAGGGCATCTCCTACGCCGAGGTCACCGAGCTCCTCGAGAAGGAGGGCGTGGAGAAGTTCATCGTCTCCTGGAACGAGCTCCTCGACACCGTCACCGCGGCACTCGAAGCAGCGAAATGACCATCGCGATCCACCTGTCCGGCGACGCGAAGGCGGCGGTCGCGAACCAGGTTCCGCTGCTCGCGGCCGACCTGGTGGCCTCCGGCATCACGGGGCAGGACCCGGCGCTGTGGGGCCCCGCGGCCGAGGCCGAGGCCTCGAAGCGGCTGGGCTGGACGGAGGCGGTCTCCGTCTCCCGTCCGCTCGTCGCCGAGGTCGTGGCCCTCCGCGAGGAGTTCCTCGCCCAGGGCGTCGACCACTTCGTGCTCGCCGGCATGGGTGGGTCGTCGCTCGCCCCCGAGGTCATCACCAGAACCCTCGGGGTGGAGCTCACCATCCTCGACTCCACCTCGCCCGAGCAGATCCGCGCGGCTCTGGGCGACAGACTCGGCACGACCGTGCTGATCGCGTCGTCGAAGTCGGGCGGCACCCTGGAGACCGACAGCCAGCGCCGTGCCTATGAGGCGGCGTTCCGCGCCGCCGGCATCGACCCGGCGTCGCGCATCGTCATCGTGACCGACCCGGGGTCGCCGCTCGAGTCGCTCGCCCGCGAGGCGGGCTACCGGGTGTTCCTCGCCGACCCGGACGTCGGCGGCCGCTACTCGGCGCTCACCGCGTTCGGGCTGGTGCCCTCGGGCCTCGCCGGCGCCGACATCGGCGAGCTGCTCGACGAGGCGGAGGCGATCTCGCTCAACCTCGCCGAAGACGGCGCCGACAACTTCGGGCTCATCCTGGGCGCCGCGATCGGCGGCACCACACCGCTCCGCGACAAGGTGAGCATCGTCGCCGACGGCACCCACATCGTGGGCTTCGCCGACTGGGCCGAACAGCTCATCGCCGAGTCGACGGGCAAGGAGGGCAAGGGTCTGCTCCCGGTCGTGCTCGACCTCGACTCCCCCGAGCTGAGCGCGAAGCCCGCCGACCTGCAGGTCGTGCGGCTGGTCGACAACGCCCACCAGTTCCACCTGCGGGAGCAGCACCCGGGCGAGGTGCTCATCAGCGGCTCGCTCGGCGCGATGTTCCTCACCTGGGAGTACGCGGTCGCGGTCGCTGGGCGTCTGCTCGGCATCAACCCGTTCGATCAGCCCGACGTCGAGTCGGCGAAGGAGGCCGCTCGTGGCCTCCTCGACTCCCGCCCCGAGCCGCAGGCCCCCGCCTTCGTCGAGTCGGGCATCGAGGTGCGGGCGACGCCCGCCGCTCTCGTCGCCTCGGGTACGGTCGCCGGCTCGGTCGACGCCTTGCTGGCCGAACTCCCCGCCGACGGCTACCTCGCCGTCATGGCGTACGTCGACCGGCTCTCTCAGGCGCGGCTCGCCGAGCTCCGCGACCTCCTCGCGGCGCGCGCGGGCAGGCCCGTGACCTTCGGCTGGGGGCCCCGCTTCCTGCACTCCACCGGCCAGTACCACAAGGGTGGCCCCGCCACCGGTGTGTTCCTGCAGATCACGGCCGACGCGAGCGACGATCTCGAGATCCCGGGCCGCCCGTTCACCTTCGGCCAGCTCATCCAGGCCCAGGCCGCCGGAGACGCAGCCGTGCTGGCCGAGCACGGCCGCCCGGTGCTGCGGCTCGAGCTCACCGATGCGTCGTCGGGCGTGGAGAGCCTGTTCGACGTGCTGCGCTGACGCGCATCCGTTGTCGTCGTCACCACCACTCACCAAGGAGTTCCATTGCCTCCCGTCGACATCACGCCGGAGTACAACCCCCTCAGGCTTCCCACCGACCGCCGCCTCAACCGCATCGCGGGCCCTTCCGGCCTCGTGATCTTCGGTGTCACCGGCGACCTGTCGCGCAAGAAGCTCATGCCGGCCGTCTACGACCTCGCCAGCCGAGGCCTCCTGCCGCCCGGTTTCTCCCTCATCGGCTTCGCCCGTCGCGACTGGGAGGACCAGGACTTCGAGCGCGTCGTCCACGACTCGGTGAAGGAGCACTCCCGCACCCCCTTCGATGAGGACGTGTGGCGACAGCTCTCGGAGGGCATCCGCTTCGTCTCGGGTGAGTTCGACGACGACAACGCTTTCGAGCAGCTCAAGTCGACCATCGACGAGCTCGACCGCGATCGCGGCACCATGGGCAACTACGCCTTCTATCTGTCGATCCCCCCGAAGGCGTTCCCACTCGTCACCGAGCAGCTGCGCCGTTCGGGCCTCGCCGACCAGAGTCCCGACCGCTGGCGCCGGGTCGTCATCGAGAAGCCGTTCGGCAGCGACCTCACCACGGCGATCGAGCTGAACGACGTGGTGGAGTCGGTGTTCCCGCCCGACTCGGTGTTCCGCATCGACCACTACCTCGGCAAGGAGACGGTCCAGAACATCCTGGCGCTCCGCTTCGCCAACCAGCTCTACGAGCCCATCTGGAACGCCAACTACGTCGACCACGTGCAGATCACGATGGCTGAAGACATCGGGGTCGGCGGGCGTGCGGGCTACTACGACGGCATCGGCGCGGCCCGCGACGTCATCCAGAACCACCTGCTGCAGCTCATGGCGCTCACCGCCATGGAGGAGCCGATCTCGTTCGATGCGGCCGACCTCCGTACCGAGAAGGAGAAGGTGCTCGCGGCCGTCAAGCTCCCGGATGATCTCAGCACCGTGAGCGCGCGCGGCCAGTACTCCGGCGGCTGGCAGGGCGGGGAGAAGGTGCTCGGCTTCCTCGAGGAAGACGGCATGAACCCGCAGTCGACCACCGAGACCTACGCCGCGGTGAAGCTCGACATCGGCACGCGCCGCTGGGCCGGCGTGCCGTTCTATCTGCGTGCGGGCAAGCGCCTCGGCCGGCGGGTGACTGAGATCGCCGTCGTGTTCAAGCGGGCGCCGCAGTACCTGTTCGCCGAGAGCCAGACCTCGGAGCTCGGGCAGAACGCCCTCGTCATCCGGGTGCAACCCGACGAAGGCGTCACCATCCGCTTCGGGTCGAAGGTTCCGGGTGCCGGCGTGCAGGTGCGCGACGTCACGATGGACTTCGGTTACGGCCACGCCTTCACCGAGGCCAGCCCCGAGGCCTACGAGCGGCTCATCCTCGACGTGCTGCTCGGCGACCCGCCGCTGTTCCCGCGACAGACCGAGGTCGAGCTGTCGTGGAAGATCCTCGACCCGATCGAAGAATACTGGGCGACCCAGGGTCAGCCCGAGCAGTACCGCCCCGGAACCTGGGGGCCGAGCTCGGCTGACGAACTGCTCGCCCGCGACGGAAGAACCTGGAGACGCCCGTGATCGTCGATCTGCCCGACACCACCACCAGCAAGATCTCGAAGTCGCTGGTGAAGATCCGCGAGGAGGGCGGCGCCGTCGCTCTCGGCCGCGTGCTCACCCTCGTCATCGTCACCTCGCTGGGCCAGGAGGAGGACGCCATCGAGGCGGCCAACGACGCCTCGCGCGAGCACCCGATGCGCGTCATCGTGGTCTCCACCGACCAGGAGAACGACGGCCTCACCACGGGGCGCGGCGCACGGCTCGACGCCCAGATCCGGGTCGGCGGCGACGCCGGGGCGAGCGAGGTCATCGTGCTGCGCGCCTACGGGGCGGCGGCGAGCGACCAGGAGGGCCTCGTCACCGGACTCCTGCTCTCCGACGCTCCCGTCGTGGTGTGGTGGCCAGGTGCAGCACCCGAGAACGTGTCGGCCTCCGACCTCGGCCGCATCGCCACCCGTCGCATCACCGATTCGTCGAACCAGGCGAACCCCTACGAGGCGCTCCTCTCGCGCGCCAAGTCGTACGCGCCGGGAGACACCGACTTCGCCTGGACCCGCCTCACCCTGTGGCGCGCCCAGCTGGCCGCGGTGCTCGACCAGCCGCCCTACCAGCCGGTGACGGCGATCGAGGTGTCGGGCGCATCCGATTCGCCGTCGACGCTGCTGCTCGCCGCCTGGCTGCGGCACCAGCTGAAGGTTCCCGTCGACTACGGACTGCTCTCGCGGGCCGCGAACGGCTCCAGCGGCATCCACGGCGTGGTGCTCTCACGGGAGAGCGGGCCGATCGAGCTGGTGCGAGACATCCCCAACGTCGCGCGGCTCAGCCAGCCCAATCAACCCACGCACGATCTCTCGCTCCCCCGCCGCAACCTCCGTGACTGCCTGGCCGAGGAGCTGCGGCGACTCGACCCCGACGACCTGTATGGTGAAGTCATCACCCAGGGTCTCGCCGAGTTGCTGGAGAAGAACGAGGGCAGCGTCCGCGACGCCGTCTGAGCGGCGCTGCACGACCCGAGGTCGTTCGACAAGGAAGGTATGGTCTGTGACCACTGATCGCCGAGTACTCGTTCACCCCGACAAAGAGGCACTCGCCGGTTCGGTGGCGGCACGGTTCATCACCAAGGTCATCGACATCCTCGACGAGGTCGACGAGGCGCACATCGTGCTCACCGGCGGAACCATGGGTGCCGCCGTGCTCGAGTCGGTGCGCGCCTCAGCAGCCTCCGACACCATCGACTGGGGCCGGCTCCACTTCTGGTGGGGCGACGAGCGCTTCGTGCCGAAGAACGACCCCGACCGCAACGAGCTGCAGGCGCGTGAGGCGCTGCTCGACCACATGCCGGTCGACGAGTCGAAGGTGCATCCCTTCCCGTCCTCCGACGAGATCCACGACCTCGACGAGGCGGCACGCTTCTACGCCGCCGAGCTCGCCGCCGCTGCACCCGAAGGTCGCCAGTACCCTCGCTTCGCCATCATGTTCCTGGGCGTCGGTCCTGACGGGCACATCGCGTCGCTGTTCCCCGGGCACGACGAGATCCGCATCACCGACAAGACCGTCGTTCCCGTGCGCAACTCCCCCAAGCCGCCGCCGCTGCGCCTCAGCCTCACGCTGCCGGTCATCCAGTCGGCCGACCGCATCTGGATGGTGCTCGCCGGTGCCGACAAGGCGTCGGCGATCGGCCTCGCCCTCGCCGGGGCGAGCACCGATGAGGTACCGGTGGCAGGGGCCCAGGGGCGCAAGCGCACGGTGTTCTTCGTCGACCGCGAGGCCGCAGCCGAGGTACCCGAGTCGCTCATCGCGCCGAGCTACTGAGTTCGCGGGCGCCGACGCCGACGCCCGCGCCCGCGCGCAGCGAAAAGGCGGTCTCACACCATTGTGAGACCGCCTTCTCGGCTTATGACGCCTAGCTCGACGCGCTTGCCGTGCCGCGACGCTCGCGCAACTGCTGCAGGGCGTCTTCGAGGAGCTGTTCCGCCTCCTGCTCGGTGCGGCGCTCCTTCACGTAGGCGAGGTGCGTCTTGTAGGGCTCGAGCTTCGCGACCGACGGCGGGTTGGCCTTGTCGCGACCGGCGGGAAGACCCGAGGTGGGGCAGTCGATCGTCTCGGGGATCTCCTCGTCGGGAAGGTTCGCCGCGAAGTAGCGCACGGTCTCGTTACCCAGGGCGTCCCAGTAGGAGACCTGGATGCGCTCCGCGTGGAAACCGCGATCCTGCTCCCCCATGGGGCCTGCGCCTACGCGCGATCCGCGGATCGCGCTTCCACCTGATGCCATGTTCTGGTTTCCCCCTTGTGTTCTGCGGGTGTCCGGTGCCGACGGGCCTAGAGGCCGGAGTCGAACTTCGTGATGAGTCCGAGGATGATGATGCTGGAGACCCAGACCAGCCCCAGGATCACCGTGATGCGGTTGAGGTTGCGTTCGGCGACGCCGGAGGCGCCGAGGTTCGAGGTGACGCCTCCGCCGAACATGTCGGAGAGCCCGCCACCCCGGCCCTTGTGGAGCAGGATGAGCAGCGTCAGCAGCAGACTCGTGAGACCGAGAATGACCTGGAGGACGACCTGGAGGATTTGCACTGCTTGCCTTTCACGTGCGGAAGAGAGCGGGTCGCTCCCCCGAAGACCACGGGTAAGTATAACCCGCGGGTGGCGGAGCTCAGACTCCGACGTGCTTCTGGTAGCGCACGATCGCGGAGAACTCCGCGATGTCGAGGCTCGCACCGCCCACCAGGGCACCGTCGACGTTCGGCTCGCGCATGAAGCCGGCGATGTTGCCCGACTTCACCGAACCGCCGTACAGGATGCGCGTGGCCGCGGCGGCGTCGGCGCTGAGGCTCTCGGCCACGACGGCTCGCAGCGCTGCACCGACGGTCTCGGCCTGCTCGGGCGTCGCGGCCTGGCCCGACCCGATCGCCCACACGGGCTCGTAGGCCACGACGATGTCGGCGTCGGCAGCGAGGCCCTCGATGGCGGCCTTCAGCTGGGCGACAGGCACCGCGCTCTGACCGAACTTCTCGAGGTCTTCGGCGGTCTCACCGACGCAGATGATCGGCACGATGCCGTGCTTGATGGCGGCCTTCACCTTGGCGGCGACCACCTCATCCGTCTCGCCGTGCAGCGTGCGACGCTCGGAGTGACCGATGATGACGTACTTCGTGTCGAGCTGGGCGAGGAAGGCGCCCGAGATCTCGCCGGTGTACGCGCCGGACTCGTGCTGGGAGATGTCCTGACCGCCGTAGGCGAGCGAGAGCTTGTCGGCGGCCACGAGGGTCTGCACCGAGCGCAGGTCGGTGAACGGCGGGAAGACCGCGACCTCGACGTCGTCGAAGCTGTGCTTCGCGTCGTCGAGCGACCAGGCGAGCTTCTGCACGAAGGCGATGGCCTGCAGGTGGTCGAGGTTCATCTTCCAGTTGCCGGCGATGAGCGGGGTGCGGGTCAGGACCATCCGAGGACCTCCAGGCCAGGGAGACGCTTGCCCTCGAGGAACTCGAGCGACGCACCGCCTCCGGTTGAAATGTGACCGAACTGGTCGTCTGAGAAGCCGAGCGCGCGCACGGCGGCGGCGGAGTCGCCACCGCCGACCACTCCGAGGCCGTCGACCTCGGTGAGCGCCTGCGCGACGGCTTTGGTGCCTGCGGCGAAGGGTTCGAGCTCGAACACGCCCATGGGGCCGTTCCAGAACACCGTCTTCGACGAGGCGATGATCTCGGCGAACGCCTTCGCGGTGTCGGGGCCGATGTCGAGCCCGAGACCGGAGGCGCCGAACGCCGTGTTCTCGATGTCGTCGGCGGGGGTGACCTCCACCTCGGCGTCGGCGCCGAACTTCGATGCCACCACCACGTCGGTCGGAAGCACGATGGTGACGCCGAGCTCGTCGGCCTTCGCCAGGTAGCCCTTGACGGTCTCGAGCTGGTCTTCTTCGAGGAGGCTCGAGCCCACCGCGTGGCCCTGCGCCTTGAGGAAGGTGAACAGCATGCCACCGCCGATGAGCAGCGTGTTCACGCGGGGCAGGAGGTGCCCGATGACACCGAGCTTGTCGGAGACCTTCGAGCCGCCGAGCACCACCGTGTAGGGGCGGTCGGGGTTCTCGGTGAGCTTGTCGAGCACACCGAGCTCGGTCTCGATGAGAAGACCGGCTGCGCTCGGCAGCAGTTCGGCGAGGTCGTAGACGCTCGCCTGCTTGCGGTGCACGACCCCGAAGCCGTCGGAGACGAAGGCGTCGCCGAAGCGAGCCAGCTCCTCCGCGAAACCGCGACGCTCCGCCTCGTCCTTGCTCGTCTCACCCGGGTTGAAGCGCAGGTTCTCGAGCAGGGCGATGTCGCCGTCGCCGAGGCCGGCCACCGCATCCGCTGCCTCCTGGCCCACCGTGTCGTGTGCGAAGACGACAGGTTTGCCGAGAAGCTCGGAGAGGCGCCCGGCGACGGGCTCGAGGGTGTACTTCTCGTCGGGAGCGCCCTCGGGGCGGCCGAGGTGGCTGACCACCACGACCTTCGCCCCGGCGTTCAGCAGGGCGTTGAGGGTGGGCAGGCTCGCGCGCACGCGCCCATCGTCGGTGATGACCCCGTCCTTCACAGGAACATTGAGGTCACACCGCACGATGACGCGCGTGCCGGCGAGCGATCCGAGGGAGTCGAGAGTGCGGAGCGTCACGGATTCGCTTTCTGGGGAGAAGTCTACAGCTTGGCTGCGACGAACTCGGTGATGTCGACGAGACGGTTGGAGTAGCCCCACTCGTTGTCGTACCACGACGCCACCTTGACCTGCGAGCCGATCACCTTGGTGAGGCCGGCGTCGAAGATCGAGGAGTGCGGGTCGGAGACGATGTCGCTCGAGACGATCGGGTCTTCGGTGTAGCTGAGGATGCCCTTGAGCTCGCCCTCGGCGGCGTTCTTGTACGCCTCGTTGATCTCCTCGACCGTGGCGGGCTTCGTGAGCTCGACGGTGAGGTCGGTGATCGAGCCGGTGGGAACCGGCACGCGGAGGGCGTAGCCGTCGAGCTTGCCGACGAGCTCGGGGATGACGAGGCCGAGCGCCTTGGCGGCACCGGTCGACGTCGGGATGATGTTCGCTGCGGCGGCGCGGGCACGGCGGAGGTCGCTGTGCGGCCCGTCCTGCAGGTTCTGGTCTGCGGTGTAGGCGTGCACCGTGGTCATGAGGCCGCGCTCGATGCCGAAGTTGTCGAGCAGCACCTTGGCCAGCGGAGCCAGGCAGTTGGTGGTGCAGGAGGCGTTCGAGATGATGTCGTGGATGGCGGGGTCGTAGGTGCCCTCGTTCACACCGAGCACGAGCGTCGCGACGTCGCTGCCGGTGGCGGGAGCCGAGACGATGACCTTCTTCGCGCCGGCGGTGATGTGCTGACGCGCGTCGTCGCTCTTCGTGAAGCGGCCGGTCGACTCGATGACGATGTCGACGCCCAGCTCGCCCCAGGGCAGGTCGGCGGGGTTGCGCTCTGCGAGCACGATGATCGGCTTGCCGTTGACGACGATCTTGTCGCCGTCGAGCTCGACCTTGGCGTCGAGACGGCCGGTGATCGAGTCGTACTTGAGCAGGTGGGCGAGCGCCTTGTTGTCGGTGAGGTCGTTGACCGCGACGATCTCGAGGTCACTTCCCTTCGCCAGCGCGGCACGGAAGAAGTTGCGACCGATGCGGCCGAAGCCGTTGATGCCGATCTTGACAGACACGTAGTACTCCTGTTGCTGGGGCCCGGGTGGGCGGGGTGGTGGGAGCTGGGGAGGAGGAGGCGGGGGCCGACCTGGGGTGCGGCCTCCCGCATCCTGCGTCGGTTATGACAGTACCAGCAGCCCCGAGGTCTTCTGGCGGGCGGCGTCGAGGCGGGCTGCGACGTTCTCCCAGTTGGCGATGTTCCAGACGGCCTTGATGTAGTCGGCGCGCACGTTGAGGTAGTCGAGGTAGTAGGCGTGCTCCCAGACGTCGAGCATGAACAGGGGCACGACGCCGGCGGGGATGTTGCCCTGCTGGTCGAAGAGCTGGAACAGGGAGAGGTTGCCGCCGATGACGTCGTAGCCGAGCACGGCCCAGCCGGAGCCCTGCACGCCGAGGGCGACGGCGGTGAACGCGGCCTGGAACTTCTCGAACGAGCCGAAGCGGTCGTCGATGGCGGCTTTGAGTTCGCCTTCGGGGGTCTGGGTGGTGGGGGTGAGGTTGGTCCAGAATATGGAGTGGTTGACGTGGCCGCCGAGGTTGAAGGCGAGGTCTTTCTCGAGCTTGTTCACGTTCGCGAGGTTGCCGGTCTCGGAGGCTTCGGTCAGTGCGGCGAGGGCGGTGTTCGCGCCGGCGACGTAGGTGGCGTGGTGCTTGTCGTGGTGCAGCTGCATGATCTTGCCCGAGATGTGGGGCTCGAGCGCGGCGTAGTCGTAGGGAAGCTCCGGCAGAGTGTACTCAGCCATGTGATGATCTCCTCGTGATAGAGGCCGCCGACCGTTGAGCGGCGGCTGTGAGTGACACATCAAGTCTATTGCGATCCCGGGCCGCGCCGCCCGTCTGTGACAGGTCGCAGTGCTCGTGTGCGGGCCCTGACCCCGCTAGTCGTCGAGGTCGGCGGGGAGGTTGGCCTCGGTGCCCGGGATGCCGAGGTCGGAGGCCTGCTTGTCGGCCATGGCGAGGAGGCGGCGGATGCGGCCGGCGATCGCGTCTTTCGTCATCGGCGGGTCGGCGTGGTGGCCCAGCTCGTCGAGACTCGAGTCGCGGTGCGCCAGGCGCAGCTCGCCGGCGTACTTGAGGTGATCGGGGATGTCGTCGCCGAGGATCTCCATCGCCCGCTCCACCCGCGCGCACGCCGCGACGGCGGCCTGCGCCGAACGGCGCAGATTGGCGTCGTCGAAGTTCACCAGACGGTTGGCGGTGGCGCGCACCTCACGGCGTTGCCGCATCTCCTCCCAGGTGGAGACCGTCGCTGCGGCACCCATCACCGCGAGCATCGCGGCGATCGCCTCGCCGTCGCGGATGACCACGCGGTGCACGCCGCGCACCTCACGGGCCTTCGTGGCGATGCCGAGGCGTGATGCTGCACCCACCAGGGCCATCGCCGCCTCATTGCCGGGGCAGACCACCTCGAGCGCAGCGGAGCGACCCGGGTCGGTGAGGCTGCCGGCAGCGAGGAACGCGCCTCGCCAGACAGCGGCGAGGTCGTCTCGAGTGCCCGTGGTGAGGCGGTTCGGGAGGCCGCGGATGGGGCGGCGCCGCGCATCCAGCAGCCCGGTCTGGCGGGCGAGGGTCTCTCCCCCGTCGAGGACACGGACGAGGTAACTGCCCTCGCGACGCGAGCCGGAGGCGGCGATCATCGAGACGTCGCCCTTCACGCCGTAGAGCTCGGCCAGGTCGCGGAGCACCCGCTTCACGATGTCGGGGGTGTCGAGCTCGGCCTCGATCGCGATGCGCGAGGAGATGATGTGCAGCCCGCCCGCGAACCTAAGGATGGTCGCGAGCTCTGCCGCCCTCACTGTCGTCTTGCTGACGACGACCTTGGCCAGTTCGGCTTTGACGTCGGCGGTGAGAGCCACGGGGAACCTTCTTCTACTTCTCAGACCGGGTGATGCGGTTGTGCGGGAGCGGCGGGAGCGGCAGCGCGAGGCCACCACTGTGCCGCGGGATCATTCGCGACCGAGGTCGCGGTGCTTCACGCTCACGACCACGCCCGGGAAGCGGGCGATGCGGTCGGCGAGCTCACGGGCGATGGCGACGGAGCGGTGCTTGCCGCCCGTGCAGCCGATCGCGATGGTGGCGTGGCGCTTGTTCTCGCGCTGGTACCCGGCGAGAACGGGCTCGAGAGCCTTGGCGTACGACTCGACGAACTCCCCCGCGCCTGTCTGCCCGAGCACGTACTCGCGCACCTCGGTGTCGAGACCGGTGTGGGCCCGCAGCTCGGGAACCCAGAACGGGTTGGGCAGGAAGCGGGCGTCGGCGATGCCGTCGGCGTCGGTGGGCGCACCGTACTTGAACCCGAAGCTCATCACCGTGACCTGCACGCCCGCCGTGTCGGCTGTCGAGAACCGCTCCTGCACGGTCGTGGCGAGCTGATGGATGTTGAGGTCGGAGGTGTCGATGATGATGTCGCTCGACTCGCGGATGGGGCTGAGTCTCGCCCGCTCGGCGCCGATGCCGTCGAGGAGCGTGCCGTTGCCCTGCAACGGGTGAGGCCGACGCACCTGCTCGAAGCGCCGCACCAGAGCCTGATCGGTGGCCTCGAGGAACACCACGCGCAGCTGGGTGCCGCTGCGGAGGGCCTGGATGATCTCCTGCAGGTCGGAGAAGAAGTCGCGGCCGCGCACGTCGACCACCGCGGCGATGCGCGGCAGGGTCGACCCGGCGTGCTCGGCGAGGTCGACCAGGGGGCGGAGCATCTGCGGCGGCAGGTTGTCGACGACGTACCAGCCGAGGTCTTCCAGCGCGTTGGCCACCGTCGAGCGCCCGGCGCCCGACATCCCCGTGACGATCAGCACTTCCTGCTGCTGAGGTGTGTCGGGAGTCATCGTTCGCTTTCGCTTCGGGGTGCGCGCCGCTTCGAAAGGGGCGGGCGTCGCTGTCGGACTATTCGGTGCTCTAGCCTACCCGTCGCCACCGACGCTACCCGGCGAGAGCGCTGCGGATCGTGGCGGCGAGCTGGGGGCCGATCCCCTTCACCGTCGAGATGGCCTCGACGTCGGCCTTCTTGAGCTCGGAGACCGAGCCGAAGTGCCGCAGGAGCTCGCGCACCCGTGCGGGGCCGAGTCCGGGCACCTCGGTGAGCACGCTCGTGATGTCGCGTTTGCGCCTGGCCCGCTGATGCGTGATGGCGAAACGGTGCGCCTCGTCGCGGATGCGCTGGATCATGAACAGGGCCTCGCTGCCACGAGGGAGGATGACCGGGTAGTCGCTGTCGGGGAGCCACACCTCCTCGAGGCGTTTGGCGATGCCGGCCAGGAAGATTCCTTCCACCCCCGACTCCTCGAGGGCGCGGGCTGCGGCGTTCACCTGGGGCTGACCACCGTCGACGATGAGCAGGTTCGGCGGGTAGGAGAACTTCTTGCGCTTCGCGGGTTCGACCGGGCCCTCACCGTCGCTGAAGATCTGCTCGGCCGCCGCCGCAGCATCCGCCGCCTCCCGCTCGGGATCCGACCTGAGGTAGGCGAGCCGCCGCGTGATGACCTGGTAGATCGACTCGGTGTCGTCGGTGGAGTCGGCGATGCTGAACCGGCGGTACTGGTCTTTGCGGGCGAGCCCGTCTTCGAACACCACCATCGACGCCACGATGTTCGTGCCGGAGAGGTGCGAGACGTCGAAGCACTCCATGCGCAGCGGCGCGTCGGTCATGCCGAGCGCCTCCTGGATGTCGGTGAGCGCCTGCGAGCGGGCGACGAAGTCGGCCGAGCGACGCGTCTTGTAGAGCATGAGGTTGTTCTTCGCGTTCATCGACGCGGTCTCCATGAGCGCCGCCTTCTCGCCGCGCTGAGCGGTGCGGAGGACGACGCGGCCCTGCTTCGGCCGCCGGCCACCGAGCCATGCCGCGAGCTCCTCGGAGTCGTCGGGCAACGCAGGCACGATGATCTCCCGCGGCGGAACCTCGTCGTCGTAGGCCTGCAGCAGGATCGAATCGACGAGCTCGCCGGTGTCGACGTCGATCTCCTTGTCGACGGTCCATGAGCGCTCACCACGGATGCGCCCACCGCGCACCATGAACTGCTGCACGCTCGCGGCGAGCTCGTCGTGCTCGATGGCGAACAGGTCGGTGTCGGCGGAGTCGCGCAGCACCACAGCGCTCTTGGCGAGCACCGCCTCCAGGGCCTGCAGGCGGTCGCGGTAGACGGCGGCCGCCTCGTAGTCCTGCCGCTCGGCCGCCTCGCGCATACCCTTGGTGGCCGCCGTGACGAAGCGCTTGTCGCCGCCCTCGAGGAAGGCGACGAAGTCGTCGACCCTGGCGCGGTGCTCCTCGATCGTGACCTTCTGCGAGCAGGGCCCGCCGCAGCGCCCGATCTGCCCCGGGAAGCAGGGACGCCCGGTCTGCATCGCATGCTTGTAGCTCGAGTCGGAGCAGGTGCGGATGGGGAACGCCTTGATCATGAGGTCGATGGTGTCGCGCACCGCCCAGATCTTCGGGTAGGGGCCGAAGTACTTCGCGCCCTTGATGCGGTGGTTGCGCGTGACCATCACGCGGGGTGCCTCGTCGCCGAGTGTCACCGCGAGGAACGGGTACGTCTTGTCGTCGCGGAACTTGACGTTGAACGGCGGGTTGAACTCCTTGATCCAGGTGTACTCCAGCTGCAGCGACTCGATGTCGGTGCCCACCACCGTCCACTCCACACCGGCGGCGGTGGTGACCATGCGGCGGGTGCGCTCGTGGAGGCTGCGCAGCGGCGCGAAGTAGTTGCTGAGACGAGCACGCAGATTCTTCGCCTTGCCGACGTAGAGCACGCGGCCGCTCGCGTCTTTGAAGCGGTACACCCCGGGCTGGGTGGGGATCTCACCGGCCTTGGGGCGATAACTGACGGTGTCTGCCATGGTTCAACGATTCTCCCATCCCGCACCGACACCGAGGTCGGCTACGGTCGATAGCGCTCGCGATACGCGGGCCGGAACACGAGAGAGGGGCACCCGATGCCGAAGAAGCGCAAGGGCGGAACGCCGGGCGGCGGGGGCGCGTCGCGGGGCGGGGGCTCCGGGGCCTCGCCCCGCGGTGCGGCCGGCGGCGCTGCCGTCACCGCGACGCTGCTGCAGTTCGGGCGGTGGTACCAGCGCCACCTCGACGACAGCGGGTCGGCGCCGGGCGACGGCCACGCATCCGGTGACGACATCCGGGCGATGCTCACCACGCTGTTCGACCTGAGCGGCGGCCGCCTGCGCAGCCCGCGGGCCGAGGTGCTCGAGACGCTGCTCGACCGGGTGGAGGACGACGACGGGCTCTGGCCGCGCCTGCCCGAGGTGCTCGACGCGCTCGAGCACTACCTCGACTTCGCCGTGGAGAGCGGCAGCTGGGACGCGAGCGACGACGAGATCGACGCCAGCGACGAGGTGCTCGCCGTGGCATCGGAGTCGGCGGGCGGGATGCTCGTGACCCTGATCGAGGCGATGGACGACGTCGACGACGTCGAGCCGGTGAACGAGCGGGTGGCGCTTCAGGCCTTCGCGGCAGGTGGCGGCACCGCCGAAGGGGTCGCCGACTACATCGACGCCGCCCTGGCCGAGGTGACCGATCTCGCGGCCGAGCGGGTTCTCGGGCTGCTCTGCGTGGCGGCCCTGCCGGAGCTCCTCCCGGGTCGCTCGACGGAGCGCATCGTGGCCATGCTCGACGTCGCCGTCGGAGCGGGCGACGCCGAACGGCGCGACGCCGACGCCGCCACGCACGCGGTGCTCGAGCGGTTCGAGAGCGACGGGCTGCTGCGGGCGGGTGCGGTGGCGGGGAGCGACGAGCAGCGGCTCGAGGCGGCGCCTGGGCTGCGCGGAGTGCTCGCCGACGCGGTCGTCGACATCGCCGATGCCCGCGGGCTGCTCGGCAACCCGCACGCGCCCGGGTCGGGGCTCGTCGTGACCGCTACCGTGATCGGGGCTGGGGCGTCTTCGGAGCCGTCGGTGTGGCGTCGGCTGGTGTTCGCCGCCGACACCGATCTGGGCGGGGTGCACCTCGCGGTGCAGCTGGCGTTCGAGTGGGACGACGAGCATCCGCACCGGTTCAGGGTGGAGGAGACGGATGAGCTGTTCCTCTCGGTCGGGGCGCGCGGCGGGGAGTCGCGGTCGTGGGGCGGTGCGCCGGGGATCGGTGCGCCGGGGGTCGGTGCGCCGGGGATCGGTGTCGGCGACGAACTCCCCGAGGGTGCCGAGGACGAGCTGGAGGTGCAGCTCGGCGAGCTGCTGGTGGAGCCTGGCGACGAGCTCGACTACGAGTACGACGGTGACGACGTGATCGAGGGGGGCGGGTCTTCGGGCGTGCGGGTGCGCATCCGGCTCGAGGAGGTGCTCGAACCGGATGCTCAACTGGTGCTGCCCCGGTGCGTCGCGTCGTCGGGTGAGCAGCCCGTCGAGGAGATCGACGGGCTGCTCACGCCGCTGCGCTTGAGGTGACGCCTCGGGCGGGTCTGTCGAACCGGGCACGTCCTGGCGCCCGGGTTCGAGAGATGCGCCTCATCGCTTCGTGGGCGCGGGGAGGATCTCGCGGAGGAAACGCCCGGTGTGGCTCGCCTCGATGGTGGCGAGCTTCTCGGGGGTGCCGGTGCCGATGATGGTGCCGCCGCCCGCTCCTCCCTCGGGGCCCAGGTCGATCAGCCAGTCGGCCGACTTGATGACGTCGAGGTTGTGCTCGATGACGATGACCGTGTTGCCCTTGTCGACGAGGCTGTTGAGCACGAGGAGGAGCTTGCGCACGTCTTCGAAGTGGAGCCCGGTGGTGGGCTCGTCGAGCACGTAGATGCTGCGGCCGTTGGAGCGGCGCTGCAGCTCGGTGGCGAGTTTGACGCGCTGCGCCTCACCGCCCGAGAGGGTGGTGGCGCTCTGCCCGAGGCGCACGTAGCCGAGCCCGACCTCGACCAGCGTCTTCAAGAAGCGGTGGATCGCCGAGATGGGCTCGAAGAACTCGGCCGCCTCGGAGATCGGCATGTCGAGCACCTCGGCGATGTTCTTGCCCTTGTAGTGCACGCTGAGGGTGTCGCGGTTGTAACGCGCTCCCCCGCACACTTCGCACGCCACGTAGACATCGGGCAGGAAGTTCATCTCGATCTTGATGGTGCCGTCGCCCGAGCAGGCCTCGCAGCGGCCTCCCTTGACGTTGAAGCTGAATCGACCGGGCAGGTAGCCGCGGGCCTTGGCCTCGGCGGTCTCGGAGAAGAGTGTGCGGATGCGGTCGAACACCCCCGTGTAGGTCGCCGGGTTCGAGCGAGGGGTACGCCCGATGGGCGCCTGGTCGACGTGCACCACCTTGTCGAGATTCTCGAGGCCGGTGACGCGCTTGTGCTTGCCGGGGAGCTTGCGGGCGCCGTTGAGCTGGTTGGCGAGCACCCGGTAGAGGATGTCGTTGACGAGCGACGACTTGCCCGAGCCGCTCACGCCGGTGACCGCGGTGAGCACGCCGAGCGGGAAGTCGGCCGAGACGCTCTTGAGGTTGTTGGCCTCCGCTCCCTGCACCGAGATCATCCGCTTGCGGTCGAGGGGCCGGCGCTTCGAGGGCACCTCGATGGCCTTGCGGCCCGAGAGGTAGTCGCCGGTGAGCGAGTCGGTGTTCGACAGGAGCTCGTCGTACTCGCCGGAGTGCACGACGGTACCGCCGTTGACGCCGGCCCCGGGGCCGATGTCGACGATCCAGTCGGCGGTGCGGATGGTGTCTTCGTCGTGCTCGACGACGATGAGGGTGTTGCCGAGGTTCTTGAGCTTCACGAGCGTCTCGATGAGCCGTCGGTTGTCGCGCTGGTGGAGACCGATCGACGGTTCGTCGAGCACATAGAGCACGCCGGTGAGGCCGGAGCCGATCTGGGTGGCGAGGCGGATGCGCTGTGCCTCCCCTCCCGACAGCGAGCCCGCCGAGCGGGCCAGGTCGAGGTAGCTCAGGCCGACCTCGATGAGGAAGTCGAGTCGCGCGCGGATCTCGCGGAGCACCTGCGCCGCGATCATCGCCTCGCGCTCGCTCAGCACCAGGGTGCCCATGAAGCTCTGGGCGTCGCCGAGGCTGAGCTCTGCGACGTCGGCGATGCTGAGGTCGTTGACGGTGACCGCGAGCACCTCGGGCTTCAGGCGCTTGCCGTCGCAGACGGGGCACGGCACCTCGCGCAGGTACTCTCCCCAGCGCACGCGCTGCGAGTCGCTCTCGGCCTGCAGGAACTGCCGCTCGATGTAGGGCATGACGCCCTCGAAGCCCGAGGTGTAGCTCATCTCGCGGCCGTAGCGGTTCTTCCACTTGACCTTGACCTCGAAGTTGTTGCCGCGGAGGATCGCCTCCTGCACGTTCGCGGGCAGCTTCTTCCACGGCGTGTCGAGGGAGAACTTCAGGTCGCGGGCGAGACCGTCGAGGAGTTTCTCGTAGTACTGGAACAGGCCCTTGCCCTGAGTGGTCCAGGGGACGATGACGCCTTCGTTGATGCTCAGGTCTTCGTCGCCGAGCAGCAGATCGGGGTCGACCGACATGCGGGTGCCGAGGCCGGAGCACTCGGGGCAGGCGCCGAAGGGAGCGTTGAACGAGAAGGTGCGCGGCTCGATCTCGGTGAGCTGGATCGGGTGCTGGTTGGGGCAGCTGAGCTTCTCGGAGAAGGTCTGCCAGGCCTCGGGGCCGTTCTCGTCGACGTAGTTGATCTGCACGATGCCGTCGGTGAGGCGGAGGGCGGTCTCGAGCGAGTCGGTGAGCCGGCCGAGGATGTCGGGGCCGGCGACGAGGCGGTCGACGACGACCGAGATGTCGTGCTTGTACTGCTTCTTGAGCTTCGGCGGGTCGGAGAGCTGCACGAGCTCGCCGTCGACCACGGCGCGGGAGTAGCCACCGGCGCTGAGCTCTTTGAAGAGGTCGACGAACTCGCCCTTCTTCTGCGACACGACCGGGCTGAGGATCTGGTAGCGGATGCCGTTCTCGAGCTCCATCAGCTGGTCGGCGATCTGCTGCACCGTCTGGGCCGCGATCCGCTCACCGCAGATGGGGCAGTGGGCGACGCCGATGCGTGCCCAGAGCAGGCGCATGTAGTCGTAGATCTCGGTGATGGTGCCGACGGTGGAGCGTGGGTTGCGGTTGGTCGACTTCTGGTCGATCGAGACCGCGGGGCTCAGCCCCTCGATGAAGTCGACGTCGGGACGGTCGACCTGCCCCAGGAACTGGCGGGCGTAGGCCGAGAGGCTCTCGACGTAGCGTCGCTGGCCCTCGGCGAAGATCGTGTCGAACGCGAGACTCGACTTGCCCGAACCCGACAGGCCCGTGAAGACCACGAGCGAGTCGCGCGGGATTTCGATGTCGACGTCACGCAGATTGTGCACGCGGGCACCGTGCACGCTCAGCTTTCCGGTGCTGCCGTGACGCGGCTCGGCCACCAGGGAATCAAGGGAATCTACGCTCGTAATCGACACCCCAAAAGTCTAAGTCGACCCACCGACACCGCCCCCCGATTACGCTCACGGCACCATCGGAGGGCGGCCCGATCGGCACGTTCGGTCACGGGGATGCGCCGAAACGGTATGAGAATCGCAGCGCCGAGCTCCATACAGGCTCGGCGTGCTGATTCTCATATCGTTTCAGCGCGTCCGCACGATGCGAGTCGCGTCGGCGACCGTAGGCATCTGGCCATCGAGTCTCGTGAACTTCCAGGTGCCGACGCATCCCGTCTACGGCTCGGCGAAGTCGTTGAAGACGTCAGGACCGCCCGGGTAGACGGCCCCGCCGGCCCCGTACCCGGCGGCGCGTGCCGTAGGCGTGCGGATGGCAGCGAAAGCAGCCCATGGCGGCGCGGTCCACGCAACCCAACGGCACGCGCTGCCGGGTCAGGCGATGTGGCCGGCCTTCTCCATTTGGCGGAGTTCGCGTTTGAGTTCGGAGACCTCGTCGCGGAGGCGGGCGGCGAGTTCGAACTTGAGCTCGGCAGCGGCCTCGAGCATCTGGCCGTTGAGGTCGGCGATGATCGACTCGAGGTCGTTGGCGCCCTGTGCGGCAATGCCCTCGCGGCGGAGGTTCGGTGTGGGGCTCTTCTTGCCCCGGCCCGAACGCTCGTTAAGGAGGGCTGCGGTGTCGGCGCCCTCGCGGGCGAGGGCCTCGGTGATGTCGGCGATGCGCTTGCGCAGCGGCTGCGGGTCGATGCCGTTGGCGGTGTTGTAGGCGATCTGCTTCTCGCGACGGCGATCGGTCTCGTCGATGGCGAGCTGCATCGAGTCGGTGATCCTGTCGGCGTAGAGGTGCACCTCGCCCGAGACGTTTCGAGCTGCACGTCCGATGGTCTGGATGAGCGAGGTCGACGAGCGCAGGAAGCCTTCCTTGTCGGCGTCGAGGATGGCCACCAGCGACACCTCGGGAAGGTCGAGGCCCTCACGCAAGAGGTTGATGCCCACCAGCACGTCGTAGACGCCCGCACGCAGCTCGGTGAGCAGCTCGACCCGCCGGAGTGTGTCGACGTCGGAGTGCAGGTAGCGCACCCGCACCCCGGCCTCGGTGAGGAAGTCGGTGAGCTCCTCCGCCATCTTCTTCGTGAGCGTGGTGACCAGCACGCGCTCGTCGCGCGCCGCCCGAAGCCTGATCTCCTCGAGCAGATCGTCGATCTGCCCCTTCGAGGGCTTGATGACGAGCGACGGGTCGACGAGACCGGTGGGGCGGATGATCTGCTCCACGACTCCGTCGGCGATACCCATCTCGTACCGGCCGGGCGTCGCCGACAGGTACACCGTCTGCCCCACCCGCTCCTTGAACTCGTTCCACTTCAGCGGCCGGTTGTCGAGCGCGCTCGGCAGTCGGAAGCCGTGGTCGACGAGGGTGCGCTTGCGCGACGAGTCGCCCTCATACATCGCACCGATCTGCGGCACGGTCACGTGCGACTCGTCGATGACGACGAGGAAGTCGTCGGGGAAGTAATCGAGCAGGCAGTGCGGGGCCTCCCCCGGCATGCGCCCGTCGATGTGCCGCGAGTAGTTCTCGATGCCCGAGCAGAAGCCGATCTGCTGCATCATCTCGAGGTCGAAGGTGGTGCGCATGCGCAGGCGCTGCGCCTCGAGCAGCTTGCCCTCGCGTTCGAGCTCGGCGAGCCGGTCGTGCAGCTCGGTCTGGATGGTCTCGATGGCCCGGTGCATCACGTTGGTGTCGGCGACGTAGTGCGACCCGGGGAACACCGACACGCTGTCGAGCTTCTTCACGATGTCGCCGGTGAGCGGATGCAGGGCGTACAGCCCCTCGATCTCGTCGCCGAACATCTCGATGCGGATGGCGAGCTCTTCGTACATCGGGATGATCTCGATGGTGTCGCCGCGCACCCGGAAGTTGCCGCGCGAGAAGTCGACGTCGTTGCGCTGGTACTGCATCGACACGAAGCGCCGGATGAGCCAGTCGCGGTCGACCCGCTGGCCCACCTGCAGCGCCATCATCGCGTTGAGGTACTGCTCGGGCGTGCCCAAGCCGTAGATGCACGACACGGTCGACACCACGACGACGTCACGCCGCGAGAGCAGCGAGTTCGTGGTGGAGTGGCGCAGACGCTCGACCTCCGCGTTGATCGAGGAGTCTTTCTCGATGAAGGTGTCGGTCTGCGGCACGTAGGCCTCTGGCTGGTAGTAGTCGTAGTACGACACGAAGTACTCGACCGCGTTGTTGGGCATCAGCTCGCGGAACTCGTTCGCCAGCTGCGCCGCCAGGGTCTTGTTGTGCGCGAGCACGAGCGTGGGCCGCTGCACCTGCTCGATGAGCCAGGCCGTGGTGGCCGATTTACCGGTACCGGTGGCACCGAGCAGCACGACGTCGGTCTCACCCGCGTTGATGCGACCCGCGAGCTCCGCGATGGCGGCCGGCTGATCGCCGCTCGGCTCGTATTCACTGATGACCTCGAAGGGGTGCACGGAGCGGGTGGGTTCCATGCGTTAAGTTTAGGGAGGACCACCGACACCAGCGTCGGTGCTCGCTCACAGCGTGAGCGCCCGCCCGCACCCGGCAGCGCGTGGGCACCCAACCTCATCCACCACATCGAGGCAGGCATCACCATGCGAATCGGCATCCTCACCTCCGGCGGCGACTGCCCCGGGCTGAACGCGGTCATCCGCGGAGCCGTGCTCAAGGGCACTGAGATCAACGGCCAGGAGTTCGTCGGCTTCAAAGACGGCTGGCGCGGCGTCGTGAACGGCGACATCTCGCCGCTCGAGCGCAGCGACGTGCGCGGCATCGCCAAGCAGGGAGGCACCATCCTCGGCACCTCCCGCACCAACCCGTTCGAAGGCAACGGCGGCCCCGAGCGTATCCAGGAGACCCTCGACGGCCTCGGCATCGACGCCATCATCGCCATCGGCGGGGAGGGCACCCTCGCCGCGGCCAAGCGGCTGACGGATGCGGGGCTCAAGATCGTGGGCGTCCCCAAGACCGTCGACAACGATCTCGACGCCACCGACTACACCTTCGGGTTCGACACCGCCGTCGAGATCGCCACCGAGGCGATGGACCGCCTGCGCACCACGGGCGACTCGCACAGCCGCTGCATGGTCGCCGAGGTGATGGGCCGCCACGTCGGCTGGATCGCCCTGCACTCCGGCATGGCGGCCGGCGCCCACGCCATCCTCATCCCCGAGCAGAAGACCAGCATGGAGCAGGTCGCCGCCTGGGTGAAGAGCGCCGCAGACCGCGGCCGCGCTCCGCTCGTCGTGGTGGCGGAGGGCTTCAAGCCCGATCACGAAGACGACGCGCACTCCGAGCGCGGTCTCGATGCCTTCGGCCGCCCGCGCCTGGGCGGCATCGGCGAGCGTCTCGCCCCCATCATCGAAGACATGACGGGCATCGAGACGCGCGCCACCACGCTCGGTCACATCCAGCGGGGTGGCGTGCCCACCGCCTACGACCGGGTGCTCGCGACGCGACTCGGCATGGCGGCGAGCGACATCGTCGAGGCGAAGGAGTGGGGCCAGATGGTCGCGCTGCGCGGCACCGACATCGTCACCGTCGGCTTCGAGGAGGCGCTCGGCCGCCTGAAGACTGTGCCTCAGCGCCGGTACAAAGAGGCGGCGATGCTCTTCGGCTGATCGCCGAACCGCACCTGGTCGCCCGGTCTGAGCTGGGCGATCAGGTCGAGCGACGGCTCGTCGATCACCCCAATCACCGGGTACCCGCCCGTCACCGGATGATCGCGACCGAACACGACGAGCTCGCCTCCCGGGGGCACCTGCACCGCACCGGCGACCATCCCCTCGCTGGGCAGCTCGACCTCGCGCCACAGCACCTCGCGCTCGAGCGGATGCGCACCCTCGAGCCGCACCCCGACGCGATTCGACTCCACCCCGACGACCCACGGTTGCTCGAGCAGGCGCCGCCATCCGTCGTCGCCGAACCAATCGTCACGCGGACCGCGGACGATGTGCAGCGACGCTGCCGATGCACCGTCTCGTGGGAGGGCGGGGGGAATGAAGTCGGCGGCCGGCCAGGCGCCGTTCTCGTCGCCGAGCGGCAGCCTGTCACCCGGTGCGAGCGGTGCAGGGCCCAGGCCGCTGAGCACATCCGTCGACCGGCTTCCGAGCACGCGCTCGACGGCGACCCCGCCGCGCACCGCGAGATAGCTGCGGAGACCCCGCTCGGGCGGGAGCACTGTGACCACATCGCCCGCGAACGCCGTGACCGACCAGCCGACCGGGTACTGCACCGGTATCCGCACGCGGCGACCGGTCAGCCGCGGAGCGGTCTGGGGCACCGATCCGCGATCGACCCGCACCGTTCCTGGCGCTCCGGCGGTCGCGAGCAGCACCGTTCCGGTGACCCGCAGGCTGAGACCGCCGGACACCATCTCGATCACCGCCGCGTCGGGGAGGTTGCCGACGAGTCGGTTCGCGGCAGCGGCTGCCGCTCGATCCGCCGCGCCCGATCCCGTGACACCGAGATGGGCGTGACCGGCCCGGCCACGATCCTGCACGAGCGCGAACGGGCCGGTCGCCAGCACCTCGAGCACCGACTCACCTCGCACGGACGAACCTCACCACGGTGCCCGGGGCGAGAAGTGCGGGCTCGGCCGCCTCGGGGTTCCAGAGGGGAGCATCGGTGTGCCCGATGATCTGCCAGCCGCCCGGCGACCGGGCGGGGTAGACGCCACAATAGCCGGCGGCGAGGGCTACCGATCCGGCGGGTACCGCGGCGCGCGGGGAGCTGCGCCGCGGTACGGTGAGACGGGAATCGGATGCGGTGAGATACGCGAATCCCGGGGCGAAACCGATGAAGGCCGACGTCCATTCGCCGCCGGTGTGGAGGTCGATGACATCGTCGACGGTGACGCCGAGCAGGTCGGCGACGGCTCCGAGGTCGGGCCCGTCGTAGCGCACAGTGAGCTCTAGGGCATCGTGGCGCGGTCGGCGGGCGTCGACGCCACCTGCGGACGCGGTGGCGGAGCCGGATGCCGGGTCGGAGATCGCCGACCTCAGCCACGCCTCCGTGGCCACAAGGCCCACCCGCCGGGAGTCGATCACCACGAGCACGGTGCGAGCCGCGGGAACGAGCTCGAGCACACCGTGGTGCGCAGGGTCCCCTCTGGCTGCCGCCCGCAGCATCCGATACGCCTGCAGCGTCTGGGCGGAGTCGGCGAACTCCGCGAGGAGTGCCGACTCCCCCATTCGCCGCACCTCAGGGCCCGGGACTGCGCTCATCACGCCACGAAGGAGCCGATCGTGAGCCCCGACTGCTCGAGGCCGGCGCGAACGGTGCGGGCTATGGCGACGGCTCCGGGTGTGTCTCCGTGCACGCAGATGGTCTCGGCGCTCAGGGCGATGTCATGTCCGTCGACGGAGGTGACGACGCCTTCGAGGGCGAGCCTGCGCATCCGCTCGGCGATCTCGGCGGGGTCGTACAGCACGGCGCCGGGCTCACGACGCGGGACGAGTGTGCCGTCGGAGCGGTAGGCGCGGTCGGCGAACGCCTCCGGCACGAAGCGGAGGCCCTCCGCCTCGGCCTGGCGCGAGACCTCGGAGTCGGGGAGGCCGACGAGCGCGAGCGTCGGGTCGAGGCTGACCAGCGCGTCGACCACGGCCCCCGCCTGCACCTCGTCGTGAACGATGCGGTTGTAGAGGGCGCCGTGCGGTTTGACGTAGGAGACGCGTGTTCCCGCCGAGGCGGCAAGGCCCTGGAGGGCGCCGATCTGGTACACGACGTCGGCGAAGAGGTCATCGGCGGGGAGGTCGATGTCGCGCCGCCCGAAGCCGCGCAGGTCGGGGTACGACACCTGCGCTCCCACGACCACCCGCCTGGCGGCGGCGAGGCGGAGCGTGGCGAGGAGGCCCGTCGGGTCGCCGGCATGGAAGCCGCAGGCGACGTTCGCGCTCGAGACGACGTCGAGCATCGCCGCGTCGTCGCCGAGGGTCCAGGCGCCGTACGACTCGCCGAGATCGGCGTTGAGGTCGATGGTGGGCATCGCGTCAGCCCTTTCTCGCGTGCGCGAGCAGGGTGGGCCAGGCATCGTCGACCTGCCGGAGCGTCTCGTCGAGCGATCCACCGGAGTCGATGACGATGTCGGCGAGGGCCCGCCGCTCGGCGTCGGAGGCCTGCGAACCCACCCGTCGCGCCGCTTCCTCGCGGGACATGCCCCTGAGGTCGACGAGGCGGTCGATGCGTTGCTCGGCCGGAGCCTCGACGACGACGATGAGGCCGAACTGGCCGCCGCGCCGGCCGCCCGTCTCGGCGAGGAGGGGGACGTCGTAGACGACGACCGCATCCGGGTCGCGCTCGGCGATCTCGGAGAGTCGGTCGTTGAGCAGCTGCGCGACGGCCGGATGCGTGATGCCGTTGAGATCGAGCCGCGCGCTCTCGTCGGAGAACACGATGGCCCCGAGTGCCGCGCGGTCGAGGGTGCCGTCGGCGGCGATGACGGATGCGCCGAACCGGTCGGCGATGGCCGCGAGGCCCGCGGTGCCGGGCTCCACCGCCTCGCGCGCGAGCCGGTCGGCATCGATGACGATGGCTCCGTGGTCGGCGAATCTCTTGGCCACAGTCGATTTGCCGGCGGCGATACCCCCGGTGAGCCCGATCACGTTCACGGTCTCATGCTACTGGGGTGCTGTCGGCACGCTGTCGTCGTGCCGTCGCCGCGCTGCCCCCTGAAACGGCGGATGGCCGCCCCCGAGGGGACGGCCATCCGTGGTGCTGCTGAAGTAGCTGACGCTACGAGACTCAGTTGTTCGAGCTGAGCTTCTCGCGCAGAGCGGCGAGGGTCTCGTCGTCGGCGAGGGTGCCGGCGCCGGTCGACTCGCTCGAGAACGAGGAGGAACCCGAAGGGATGTCGCTCGCCAGGGCCTCGGCGTTGGACGCCGCGACCTGCTTCTTGTGAGCCTCCCAGCGAGCCTGGGCCTCGGCGTACTCCTGCTCCCACCTCTCGCGCTGAGCGTCGAAGCCCTCTTTCCACTCGTTCGTCTCGGGGTCGAAGCCCTCCGGGAACTTGTAGTTGCCCTGCTCGTCGTACTCGGTGAGCATGCCGTAGAGGGCGGGGTCGAACTCGGTGCCCTCGGGGTCGACACCCTCGTTGGCCTGCTTGAGGCTCAGCGAGATGCGGCGACGCTCGAGGTCGATGTCGATGACCTTGACGAACACCTCGTCGCCCACCGAGACGACCTGCTCGGCCAGCTCGACGTGCTTGCCGGAGAGCTCGGAGATGTGCACCAGACCCTCGATGCCCTCGGCGACGCGCACGAACGCACCGAACGGCACCAGCTTGGTGACCTTTCCGGGTGCGACCTGGCCGATGGCGTGGGTACGGGCGAACACCTGCCACGGGTCTTCCTGGGTGGCCTTCAGCGAGAGCGACACGCGCTCGCGGTCGAGGTCGACCTCGAGGATCTCGACGGTGACCTCCTGGCCCACCTCGACGACCTCGGAGGCGTGCTCGATGTGCTTCCAGGAGAGCTCGGAGACGTGGACGAGACCGTCGACGCCGCCCAGGTCGACGAACGCGCCGAAGTTGACGATCGACGAGACGACGCCCTTGCGGACCTGGCCCTTCTGGAGGTTGTTGAGGAAGGTGGTGCGGCTCTCCGACTGGGTCTGCTCGAGCAGGGCCCGGCGCGACAGAACCACGTTGTTGCGGTTCTTGTCGAGCTCGAGGATCTTCGCCTCGATCTCCTGGCCCAGGTACGGGGTGAGGTCGCGCACGCGGCGGAGCTCGATGAGCGAGGCCGGGAGGAAGCCGCGGAGGCCGATGTCGACGATGAGGCCACCCTTGACGACCTCGATGACCGAACCGGTCACCACGCCGTCGGCGTCCTTGATCTTCTCGACGTCGCCCCAGGCGCGCTCGTACTGGGCGCGCTTCTTCGACAGGATGAGACGGCCTTCCTTGTCCTCCTTCTGGAGAACGAGGGCCTCGACACTGTCGCCGACCTGGACAACTTCGCTCGGGTCGACGTCGTGCTTGATGGAAAGCTCACGCGAAGGGATGACGCCCTCCGTCTTGTAACCGACGTCGAGGAGGACCTCGTCGCGGTCGATCTTCACCACGGTGCCTTCGATGAGGTCTCCGTCGTTGAAGAATTTCAGAGTCTTTTCGACCGCGGCGAGGAAGTCTTCAGCAGATCCGATGTCATTGATGGCGACCTGCTTGGTTGCCTTGTCGGTCGTTGCGATTGTCATGTAGTGGGTGCTCCGTTATGGACATGGTTCGGGCCTGGCGCGATGATGTTTCTGATTTTCCGCGACAGGCGGGCGGATGGAAGTCACAGAAGTGACGCTCAAGTCTAGCTTTTGTGCTCGGTGTGGTGCAACGTCGCTTTCCGTCACGCTATTCCCGGCTCGGCAGCGGCTTCCGGGCCGACTCCCACGACGATGTTCTTCTGGTCGTCGACCCGCTCGGGGTCGAACCACACGAGTGCCGGATCGCCCGCTCGCGGCTCCGACCCTTGCGGAAAAGTGCCCTTCTTGGTCACCCAGCGCTCGGTGCCGAGGTGGTCGCGGAACGCCACCGTGAACTCGAGGTGGGGGCTGCCGTTGATCTCGAGGCCTGTGGGCCTCACCTCGCTCACCGAGCCCCGCACGCGTCGGCCCGCCTCGACGAGCGCGACCATCCGCTTCTCCTTGCGGCGTCGAGCGGATGCGGTGAGCAGGGCGAGGACGAGCAGCACGGCCCCGAGGGCGGCGAAGACGATCGGGAGCCAGTCGGGCAGCGAATAGTTCAGCCAGGCGTCGAAGCCCCAGGGCTCGGCCGGCTCTCCGTCGAGGAAACCGAGCTTCTCGCCGAAGCTCTGCGGCGGCGTCCAGAGTGGATGGAACAGTGCGAGGCCGAGCGCCACCCCGAAGAAAGCGGTGACAAACGGGCCGATGAGGGCGGCGGCGCCGAGGGCGAGGCGGGCCAGGCGCGCCGTGAACAGGAACCCGACCACCGACCCTCCGAAGATGCCGACGATGAACAGCCACGGCACGTCGTCGTAAGGGCTGCTCCAGCCCTCGCCGACCTGGTTGATCGACATGAGCCGCATCGTGTCGTAGAGGAAGCCGAAGCCGAAGCCGACCAGCGCCCACAGGCCGAGGTGGACCAGGCCGACGATCACCGCGACCGTAGCCGCGGCGCCGCTGCGGCGCGACCTCTCCTCCCGTTGGGCGCGCGCGATCCTGGGGTCGACGGTGCTCATGGGCCGATTTTACCGAGGGCCGGAGCGGTGTCACGTGGGGCGCTGTGACCGCCGATGATCGCGGTGAGGGCTTCGTCATGGTGAGGGTGGAGGAAGGTGTAGCCGGCGGACTGGAGGCGCTCGGGCACGACCCAGCGGCTCTTCAGCACCAGCTCGGTCTCGGTACGGATGACGGCCGAGCCGAATTCGAGCATCCATCGCCAGGTGGGCAGCCCGAAGCGGGCGCCGACGGCGCGGCGCACCGAGGCCATGAAGGTGCGGTTGTCGGTGGGGTTCGGGGACGCGGCGTTCACGGGGCCCTCGAGCTCGGGGTGGTCTTCGAGGAAGCGGATGATGCCGACCACGTCGTCGAGGTGGATCCAGCTGAACCGCTGCCGACCGCCGCGCGTGCGGGGGCGGTAGCGATGGTAGGTGCCGGCGGCGAGACGCGCGCGGGTGGCCGGCCAGCGACCGTCGAGCTGAGGGCCGCCGAGGCCGAAGCGGGCGAGACGGCGGATGGGTGCGAGCGCACTGCCGTCGCCGAGCACGATCGCCATGCGCAAGGCGACCCGGCGGGTGCCCGGGAGGGTGCCGCGGAAGAACTCCTCCTCCCAGCTGGTCGCCACGTTCACGGAGAAGCCCTGGCCGATCTCGCCGAGCGACTCCGTCATCGGGCGATCGTCGGCGTGGCGGTAGATGGTGGCGGTGGAGGCATTCACCCACAGGCGCGGCGGATTCTGCGCCTGTGCCACCGCCTCGTGCAGGGCGCGGGTGGTGTCGAGGCGAGAACGGAAGATCTCGGCCCGGTTCGCGGCGTCGTACCGACAGTCGACGCTCTTGCCCGCCATGTTGACGAGCAGATCTGCGCCGTCGACGAGGGCGGCGATGGCCTTCTGGTCTCCCCAGAGCGCGTCGGGGCCGGTACGGCCGATGAGGACGACCTCCGCCCCCTGGTCGCGGTAGGCCTCGGCGATGCGGGCGCCGATGAAACCGGAGGCGCCGGCGAGCACGACGCGGCGGGGTCGGGGTGCGGTCATGAGTGTGAGCCGTCGGTGACCGAGGTGGCGGGGCCGCCTGACTCCGTGCCGGTCGCGTCGTGGGTTCCCGTCGCTTCGGGAGCTCCGGCATCGGATGCCTCGGGGCGCAGTTCGTAGTGGAAGGTGCCGGTGTATTCATAGAGGCGGCCGAGGAGAGGGGCGTCGACCCTCACGGTCACCCGCTGCGCGCCCTCGCCGCCGTCGGCGGTGTCGTCGTAGCGGTCGACCACCGTCACCTGCGGTGCGACGAGAGCGGGAATCTCGATGACCCGGCTGCCGAGCCTCAGCTCGAACGCCGTCGACTGCAGGTGCAGCTCTCCGCGAACCACCCGCGCCGAGAGTCGCGCCCGCAGGAGGCGGTGGGTGCCGAGATGGTCGACGAGGCCGTCAGCGTCTGCCCTCTCGGTGGTGATCGCGTCGATCATGGTGGCCGGGCCCGAGGCGAGGTGGAAACGCCGCACGGCGAGCACGGCGGTGCGGCCGTCGCGGTCGACAAGAGGTGCGTTCACCACGGTGAAGGGAACGTTCTTCTCCCAGACGGGGAAGGCGATGTTCTGGGCGGCGAGCACTGTGAGCAGGGGCCGCAGCCAGCGACGGGGACTGCCGACGACCTCGAACACCCCGTGGCCGTAGCCGCGGTGCCCGGCGGGCACGGGGGCGACGTACTTCCTCACCACCGGGTGCAGGTCGTCGAGCATCGACCCGGCGGTGAGCTCGTACGGGGAACGTGGTGCGAATGCCACGGCGTCAGCCCAGGAGGGTGGTGCGGAGGGTGTCGAGGCCGACGCCGCCGAGGTCGAGGGCGCGGCGGTGGAACTCCTTCGACGAGAAGGCCTCCTTCTGCCGGGTGCGGAGGGTGTCGCGCAGCTCTTCCCAGATGCGCTGGCCGACCTTGTAGCTCGGGGCCTGCCCGGGCCAGCCGAGGTAGCGGTTGACCTCGAAGCGGATGAAGGCGTCGTCCATGTTCACGTTCTGGCGCATGAAGTCGAGGGCGTACTCCGCATCCCACACCCCGGAGCCGTCGAGTCGCGGCTTGCCGAGGTGCACGCCGATGTCGAGCACCACGCGTGCGGCGCGCATGCGTTGCCCGTCGAGCATGCCGAGCCGGTCGGCAGGGTCGTCGAGGTACCCGAGCTCCTCCATGAGGCGTTCGGCGTAGAGTGCCCAGCCCTCGGCATGCCCGCTGGTGCCGGCGAGCTGGCGCCGCCAGGTGTTGAGCGTCGCGCGGTTGTAGACGGCCTGGCCGATCTGCAGGTGATGGCCGGGCATACCCTCGTGATAGACGGTGGTGAGCTCGCGCCAGGTGTCGAACTCCGTGACGCCCTCGGGAACCGACCACCACATGCGGCCGGGGCGCGAGAAGTCGTCGGTGGGGCCGGTGTAGTAGATGCCGCCCTCTGTGGTGGGGGCGATCATGCATTCCAGGGTGCGGATCTCGGCGGGGATGTCGAAGTGGGTGGCACCGAGCTCGGCCACGGCGCGGTCGCTGGTCTCCTGCATCCAGGCCTGGAGGGCCGCTGTGCCGTGCAGCTTGCGGCTCTGGTCGCCATCGAGGTGGGCGATGGCCTCGGCCACGGAGGCGCCCGGGAGGATCTCCTCCGCGATGGCCTCCTGCTCGCGCACCATGCGGCCGAGCTCCTCGATGCCCCACTCGTAGGTCTCGTCGAGGTCGATGGTGGCCCCGAGGAAGCGCCGGGATTGCAGGGCGTACTGCTCGCGGCCGACGGCGTCGTCGAGGGTGGCGGCGGGAGCGAGCTCGTTCTCGAGGAACTGGGCGAGCTTGGAGTACGACTCCGCTGCCGTGTCGGCCGCGCGCTCGAGATCGGCCTTCAGCGACGCGGGCAGCTCGCCCTCGGTGGGGGCTGCCCCCGCGACGAGGGTGCTGAAGAAGTTCCCGGGACCCGAGTTCTTGCGCACCTGGGCGAGCACCTCGGTGACCTGTCGACGGGCCGGGGTCACGCCCTCGCGCATGCCCTCGCGCAGGGTGACGATGTAGCCGTCGACCGCCTCCTCCACCGCGCTGAGCCGCCTGGCCACGACCGCCCAGTCGTCGACGGCGCCTGTCGGCATGAGGTCGAAGACCTCGCGGATGTGCTGGCTGGGCGAGTCGATGACATTGAGGTCGCGCAGGTGCAGCCGCGCGTCGGAGCTCGCGAGGGTGAGCCGCAGCTCGGCGGAGAGATCGGCTTTGGTGACCTCGTCGACGGCATCGACGGCCTCGGCCCTCGCCAGCTCGGCGAGGGTGGAGGAGACGGCGGCGATCTCGCGCGCGTGACCCTCGGGTGAGAGGTCGCCGTAGAGATGGTTCACCTCGGTGCGCCCGATGTAGGTGCCGATCACCGGCCGGAGTTCGACGAGGGTGTCGACCCAGCGCTCGGCGATGCGGTCGATCTCGGTCTGGGGGCGTTCGGCGGGGCTGCTCATGAGTCCGACCCTACGACACCGCACCGACATCGTGTCAGTGGCCGATGGCACCCTGTGGAGAGCATTCCACAGGGCTTCGACCGCAATTGACTTCCTCGAACATATGTTCGAATATGAGGGCATGGCCGATGCAGCACTCGCACTCTCCTCCCCCGCCGTGGCGGGCGAGGAGATCGCGCGGCTGCAGTCGCGCATCCGGGAGATGCAGAGCACCAGACTCGACACCAGGGCCGTGCGCACGCACCCGGCTCTCGCCGGGCTGCTCCCGGGAGGGTCGCTCCGCGTCGGGGCCGCCTACTCGGTCGAGCAGTCGACGGCACTGGTCATGGCGCTCATGGCCGGGCCCTCCGCCGACGGTCTGTGGTGCGGAGTGGTGGGCATGCCCGACTTCGGCATCGAGGCCGCCTCGCGCTTCGGGATCGATCTCGAGCGACTTGCACTCGTGCCCGACCCCGGAGAGGAATGGTTGGCGGCAACGGCGGCGATGGCCGATGTGGTGGGGGTGGTGGTCACCCGGGTGCCTGGGCGCGTCTCCGACGCGACGGTGTCCCGGCTGCAGGCCCGTATCAGGCAGCGCGAGGCGGTGCTCATCGTGCTGGGCAGTTGGCCGCAGAGCGAGGCCGTGCTGCGGCTCAGCGAGAGCAGTTGGTCGGGTATCGGCGCGGGGCACGGCTATCTCGCAGCACGCCAGGCGATGGTCACCGTCACCGCGCGCACCGGCCGGCCGCGGCGAGGCCGGCTGTGGCTTCCCGACGGCGAGGAGCTGTTCCGGTCGGTGCACGGCATGCCGGGCGAGATCTCGACCGAACCACGAGACACCCGCCGCGCGGGAGACGATCGCGCGCGGCGGTGGCCCCGCGCCGTGGAGGAGCTCGCGGGATGAACGCGCTCAGAACGATGGTGGTGTGGTGTCCCGACTGGCCCGTGGTGGCCACGGCGGCCGCCCACGGCCTGCAGCCCGACGAGCGCATCGCGGTGATCGACAAGGGGCTCGTCTACGCCTGTTCCGAAGCCGCGAGGAACGAGGGAGTGCGCCGGGGGCTGCGGCTGCGGGAGGCCCAGTCCAGGTGCACGGGCTTGCGTGACCTCCCGCTCGACCCGGTGCAGATCAACCGGGCCTTCGAGCCGTTCATCGCCGCACTCGAAGACATGAGTCCGCAGGTGCAGGTGATGCGGGCGGGCAGCTGTGCCCTGAGGGCGCGAGGGCCGCGGCGGTTCTACGACGGCGAGCATCCTGCGGCGCTCGCGTTCCTCGAGCGGTTCGCCGAGCTCGGCGTCACCGACGCCCGGGTGGGGGTCGCCGACGGTCTGTTCGCCGCCGAACAGGCGGCCCGCCTGCCCGGGGTCGACCTCATCCGCATCGTGCCCGAGGGCGCCTCCCCCCGCTTCCTCGCCGAGCTGCCTCTGCACGCTCTGCACGAGGAGGAGCTGCAGCTGTTGCTCTGGCGGCTCGGCATCCGCACCTTGGGCGACTTCGCCGCGCTCCCCGCCGCCGACGTGCGTGCACGTTTCGGTGAGCCGGGGGCGCGAGCCCACGCCAAGGCGGGAGGTGCCGATCCGCGACTCGTGGTTCCCCGCGTTCCTCCCGAGGTCAGGGAGAGTGTGAGTCTGTTCGAACCTCCCCTCGAACGCATCGACCAGATCACCTTCAGCATCAGGGCGGAGGCCGACCGCTTCGTCGACGAGCTGGCCGCGGCGCGACTGGTGTGCACCGAGCTGGTGGTGCACCTCGAGACCGAACGCGGAGAGGTCCGGGAGCGCAGCTGGCTGCACCCGCGGTGGTTCAGCGCAAGCGACGTGGTCGACCGGGTGAGGTGGCAGCTGCAGGGCGGCAGCACGATCGAGAGTGTGCTCTCGGCACCGGTGAACCGGGTGAGGCTGGTCGCCGAGACCGTCGACGACAGCTCGGCCCACGAGACCGGCCTGTGGGGTTCCGGTTCGGAGGAGCGCATCCATCACGGGCTCTCCCGGGTGCAGAGCATCGTGGGGCACGAGGGGGTTCTCACCGCGACCATCGGCGACGGCCGCTCACCTCGTGAGCGGCAGAAGCTGGTGCCCTGGGGCGACAGCCTCGCACCGCGGCGGCCGAAAGATGCTGCGGGTGCGGGGCGCTCCGTCGCCGCTCGGGCCAGAAGCCGGGCGGCCCGCGGGCAGACGGGGGTCGAGCAGGGCGAGAAGCCGACCTGGCCGGGCAGTCTGCCACCGCCGTTGCCGACGACGGTCTTCGAGGTGCGGAGGCAGATCCTCCTGGTCACCGAAGACGGGGTCGTCATCGACATCGACGACAGCGGGGAGCTGCTCGGCGAGCCCGCGCGGTTCGCCGCCTCGGCCTCCCATCGCGACCTGCGCCCTGTCGTGGCCTGGGCCGGCCCGTGGCCGATGGCCGAACGGTGGTGGGACGCAGCTTCCGCGCGCCGGGTCGACCGTCTGCAGGTGGTCGATGCGGAGGGCACCGCGTGGCTGCTCGCGCTCGAGCACCACCTGTGGTGGGCGGAGGCGCGTTATGACTGACCGCACTCGGGCGAGGTGGTGAGATGGGCTTCGACAATCCCGCCATCTCGTGGTCGGAGCTGGAGCGCACCCTGTCCGGCCGAACGAGGCCAGGCCCCCCTCCGGGCGACGGCGTCACGCAGTCGGCCAAGCGTGCTCCCTACGACCCCGCGATGCTGGATGCACCATCGCCCCACGACGCGCAGAACGGGCCCGAGACGCCGACTGTGCCGTATGCCGAACTGCACGCCCACTCGAACTTCAGCTTCCTCGACGGGGCGTCGTCGCCCGAGTCGCTCGTCGAGGAGGCGGCGCGGCTGCGGCTTGACGCCCTGGCGCTCACCGATCACGACGGCTTCTACGGTGTGGTGCGTTTCGCCGAGGCCGCGGAGAAGCTCGACGTGGCGACGATCTTCGGGGCCGAGCTCTCGCTCGATCTCAGCAAGCCGCAGAACGGCGTCGCCGACCCCGAGGGTTCGCACCTGCTGCTGCTGGCCCGCGGCAAGGAGGGCTACCACCGCCTTGCCGGTGCCATCACCTCGGCGCAACTGGCGCCGGGTGCCGAGAAGGGCAAGCCGCTCTACGACCTCGAGGAGCTGGCGAGCCAGGCGCAGGGCGGGTGGACAGTGCTCACCGGCTGTCGCAAGGGACTGGTGCGCCAGGCCCTCGAGCGGGAGGGCGCCGACGCAGCGGGGCGCGAGGTCGATCGCCTCGTCGACCTGTTCGGCCGGGAGAACGTGCTGGTCGAGCTGATCGACCGGGGAGATCCGCTCGACAGCACGCGCAACGACGCGCTGTCGGCACTCGCCGCCCAGCGTGGGGTGCCGGTGGTCGCCACCGGCAACGTCCACTACGCCACCTCCGAGCAGCACCGGCTCTCGCAGGCACTCGCCGCCGTGCGTGCGCGCCGCAGCCTCGACGAGCTCGACGGGTGGTTGCCCGCCGCGCCCACGGCGCGCCTGCGATCGGGCGCCGAGATGGCTCGCCGTTTCGCCCGCTACCCGGGTGCGGTGGAGCATACCGTCGAGGTGGCTGCCGATCTCTCGTTCGAGCTGCGCATGGCCAAGCCCCGGCTCCCCCGGCAGGAAGTGCCCGAGGGGCACACCCCCATGTCGTACCTGCGCGAGCTCGTGCTCGACGCCGTGCCGCGTAAGTACCCGAACGCCTCCCCCGACGACTGGAGCCGCATCGAGAAAGAGCTCGCCGTCATCGAGGAGAAAGACTTCCCGGGGTACTTCCTCATCGTCTGGGACATCGTGCGCGAAGCCCGACGGCTCAAGATCCTCTGCCAGGGGCGCGGCTCCGCGGCCAACTCGGCGGTCTGCTACCTCCTCGACATCACCGCGGTCGACGCCATCGCGCGCGAGCTCCCGTTCGAGCGCTTCCTGTCGAGCATGCGCGACGAGGAGCCCGACATCGACGTCGACTTCGATTCCGAGCGGCGCGAAGAGGTCATCCAGTACGTCTACACGAAGTACGGCCGCCGCAATGCGGCTCAGGTGGCGAACGTCATCCAGTACCGCCCGAAGTTCGCCGTACGCGACATGGCCAAGGCGCTCGGTCACAGCCCCGGGCAGCAAGACGCCTGGTCGAAGCAGATCGAGCGCTGGGGGCCGATGGTGGAGAGCGACGACCACGACATCCCGGCCCCGGTGATCGGCCTCGCCACGGAGCTGCTGAAGTTCCCGCGCCATCTCGGCATCCATTCCGGGGGCATGGTGCTCACCGACCGCCCGGTGGGCGAGGTCTGCCCCATCGAGAACGCACGCATGGCCGACCGCACCGTGCTGCAGTGGGACAAAGACGACTGCGCCTGGATGGGCCTCGTCAAGTTCGACCTGCTGGGGCTCGGGATGCTCTCCGCCCTGCAGTACACGATGGATCTGGTGCAGGAGTCGACGGGTCGGGAATGGAACCTCGACTCCATCCCCAAAGAGGAGGAGGCCGTCTACGACATGCTGTGCCGAGCCGACTCGATCGGGGTGTTCCAGGTGGAGAGCCGGGCGCAGATGGGCACGCTCCCCCGTCTGCAACCCCGCAAGTTCTACGACCTGGTCGTCGAGATCGCGCTCATCAGACCCGGTCCCATCCAGGGTGGGGCCGTGCATCCGTACATCAGACGCAAACTCGGCTTCGAGAAGATCAGCTACCTGCATCCGAAGCTCGAACCGGTGCTGGAGCGCACCCTGGGGGTGCCGCTGTTCCAGGAGCAGCTGATGCAGATGGCCATGGCGGTCGGCGACTGCTCGGCCGAAGACGCCGATCTGCTGCGCCGGGCGATGGGCTCCAAGCGAGGGCTCGAGAAGATCTCGAGCCTGCGCGAGAAGCTCTACGCGGGCATGGCCGGCAACGGCATCACCGGAGACGATGCCGACATCATCTACACGAAGATCGAGGCCTTCGCGAACTTCGGCTTCGCCGAGAGCCATTCCACGAGCTTCGCCCTGTTGGTGTACGCGAGCTCATGGTTCAAACTGCACTACCCGGCGGCCTTCCTCGCCGCCCTGCTCCGCGCCCAGCCGATGGGCTTCTACTCCCCGCAGACGCTGACGGCGGATGCGCGCCGGCACGGTGTGGAGGTGCGGCGCCCCGACATCCAGCGTTCGGGGGTTCTTGCCGGGCTCGAGCCGCTGCTGCTGGCCTCGCCACCCGGGAGCCTGGTGGAGGAGACGGGACTCGGTGGCTGCGTGCATCCCTCTCCCCCCGTGCCCCCCGACTTCGACCGCTCCGCGCCCGACCTCTCGGAGCTGCATCGCCGTGACGGCAACGTCGCGGTACGACTGGGGCTCGCCGAAGTGCACTCCATCGGGAAGGGGGTCGCCGAGCGCATCGTCGCCGAGCGCGCCAAGAACGGCCCGTATCTCAGCATGAGCGATCTGGTGCGCCGGGTGGGCCTCGACACCGGCCAGCTCGAGGCACTGGCCACGGCTGGAGCGTTCGAGTCGCTCGGTCTCACGAAGCGCGAGGCGCTGTGGGAGGCAGGCAACGCCGCCCAGGAGAAGGCGGAGTACCTCGAAGGAACCTTCGTGTCGGTGCAGCCGCCCCTGCTGCCGATGCTGTCTGCCGAGGAGCAGGTGGTGTACGACCTGTGGGCGACCGGGATCTCGCCCGACGATCATCCGCTCGCGCACGTGCGCGAGGTGTTGCGCGGCCGAGGCGCCCTCTCGGTCGCCGAACTCGCCACCACCGAATCGGGGCGGCGCATCGAGGTGGGCGGCGTGGTGACGCATCGACAGCGTCCGGCGACGGCGAGCGGCATCACCTTCCTGAACATCGAAGACGAGTCGGGGCTGCTCAATGTCATCTGCGGTGTCGGGGTGTGGAAGCGCTACCGACGAGTCGCACGAGATGCACCCGCCCTCATCGTGCGCGGCATCCTCGAGCGGTCGACCGAAGGCGTCACCAACCTCGTCGCCGACCGCTTCGAGCCCCTGGTGCTCACCGCCGCCACCAAGTCCCGCGACTTCCGCTGACCGCTCGGCCTCCGCCGCCGCCCGAGTTCCAGAGCACAACGACGGAGTCTCGGCGTGATGTCCGCTGAGACTCCGTCGATTTGCACACAGGTGGGCGGTCGCCCATCGCCTCGCTGCCGCAGCGGCGCTAGTGGGCGGCTGCGTCCCAGTTGGGGCCGTGGCCGACCTGCACCTCGAGCGGCACCGACAGGGAGGCGGCTCCGCCCATGCGGGTGGTGACGACCTCGGCGAGGGAGTCCCACTCGCCCGGCGCGACGTCGAAGACGAGTTCGTCGTGCACCTGGAGGAGCATCTTCGACTGCAGCTCGCGGTCGCGCAGGTCTGCGGCGATGCCGATCATCGCGATCTTGATGATGTCGGCCGCGGTGCCCTGGATCGGTGCGTTCAGCGCAGCCCGCTCATCGTTGTCGCGCAGCACGCGGTTGGCGCTGTTGAGGTTCGCGAAGGGGCGGCGGCGGCCGAAGATGGTCTCGGTGTAGCCGTCGACCTTCGCCTGCACGACGACGTTGCGCAGGTAGTCGCGCACCCCGCCGAAGCGCTCGAAGTACTCCGACATGAGCTGCTTGGCCTCGGCGGTCTCGATGCGCAGCTGCTTCGACAGCCCGAACGCCGAGAGGCCGTAGGCCAGCCCGTACGACATGGCCTTGACCTTCGTGCGCATCACCGGGGTGACGTCGGCCGGGTCGACGGCGAAGATGCGGGCGCCGACGAAGCGGTGCAGGTCTTCGCCGGAGTGGAAGGCGTCGATGAGCCCCTGGTCGCCCGAGAGGTGCGCCATGATGCGCATCTCGATCTGTGAGTAGTCGGCGGTGAGCAGCGTCTCGTAGCCCTCGCCCACCTGGAACGCCTGACGGATGCGCCGGCTCTCCTCGGTGCGCACCGGGATGTTCTGAAGGTTCGGGTCGGTCGACGAGATGCGGCCGGTCGACGAGCCGGTCTGCACGTAGGTAGTATGCACCCGCTTGTCGGGGGCGATGGCCTTGTCGACGCTCTCGATGATCTGCCGGAGCTTCGTGGCGTCGCGGTGCGCCAGCAGCAGCCCGAGGAACGGATGCGGGTTCGTCGCCTGCAAGTCGGCCAGGGCCCCGGCGTCGGTGGAGTAGCCCGTCTTCGTGGCCCTCGTCTTCGGCATGTCGAGCTGGTCGAACAGCACCTCCTGCAGCTGCTTCGGCGAGCCGAGGTTGACCTCGCGGCCGATGATGCCGAAGGCCTCGGTGGCGATCGACGCCGCGGTCTCGCCGAGCTCGGTCGACAGCGCCGAAAGCTCGGCGTGGCTCACCGTGACGCCCGTGAGCTCCATCTCGGCCAGCACGAGCAGCACGGGCAACTCGATCTCGGTGAGCACCCGCAGGGTGCGCTCGTCGAGCACGCCGGAGAGCGACTGCGCCACCCGCCAGACGTACCACGCCTCCTCGGCGGGGCCGAACGCCGAGTCGTTCTCGGGCACCAGCTGATTCGGGTCGGGCGTGGGCAGCGTCTCGAGCAGGTGCCGGTCGACCAGCTGCGCGAGCGAACGGTCGGCGCTCGAGTCGGGCTTCAGCAGCCAGGCGGCGATGACCGGGTCGAAGGCGAGGCCGCCCACCTCGAGACCGGCGGCACGCAGAGCCTTGATCTGCTTCTTGGCGTCGAACAGGATCTTCGGGCTCGGCCCCGCGAGCCAGGCCCCGAGCGGCGCGTAGTCGGGGCTGTTCGGAATCCAGGGCAGGAAGACCGTCTCGCTCCTCGTGCCGAGGCCGAAGCCCACGGGGAAGCCGTCGATGGTCTCGATGTGCACGGCGACGGCCTCGGAGACCGGGCTGCCCGCAGGAGCCGAGTGCCGCCCCAGCCACCCGGTGAGCTCCTCGTCGAGCAGCGTCACCGGCGTCGGTGCGTTCTCGGCGGCGGCAGCCGCCGCGGTCGCCGCGGCGACCCCCACCTCGGAATCGCCGGTGAAGCCCTCGAGCTTCAGCACACGGTCGAGCAACGTGCGGAACTCCAGCCGCGCGAAGACCTCGCGCACCAGCTGTTCGTCGGCCGGGCGCCGCTCAAGGTCGTCGGGCCCGACGGGCAGCTCGACGTCGGTGAGCAGACGGTTGAGCTTGCGGTTGCGCACCACGTTGTCGACGTGCTCGCGGAGGTTGTTGCCGACCACGCCGCCGATCTCGTCGCGGTGCTCGAGGATGGCGTCGAGCGAACCGTACTGGTTCAACCACTTCACCGCCGTCTTCTCGCCGACCTTCGGTACACCGGGGAGGTTGTCGCTGGTCTCGCCGACGAGGGCCGCGATGTCGGGGTACTGCTCGGGGCGGATGCCGTAGCGGTCGAGCACCTTCGCCTCGTCGTAGCGGGTGAGGTCGGAGACGCCCTGACGGGAGGGGTAGAGCAGGGTGACGTCGTCGTTGACGAGCTGGATGGTGTCGCGGTCGCCCGAGACGACGAGCACGCGGTAGCCGGCCTCGCGACCCTGCGTGGCGAGGGTGGCGAGGATGTCGTCGGCCTCGAAGTCTTCTTTCTCGATGGTGACGATGCCGAGGGCGTGCAGGCACTCCTGCAGCAGCGGCACCTGACCGATGAACTCGGGCGGCGTCTCGCCACGGGTGCCCTTGTACTCGGCGTACTCGCGGGTGCGGAAGGAGAAGCGGGAGACGTCGAAGGCGACGGCGAGGTGGGTGGGCTTCTCGGCCTTCAGCAGGTTGATGAGCATCGCCAGGAAGCCGTGGATGGCATTCGTGTGCTGCCCGTCGCGGGTGGAGAAACTGTCGACCGGAAGGGCGTAGAACGCCCGGAACGCGAGCGAATGACCGTCGATGACGAGGAGGGTAGGCTGATCTTTGTCCGGCACACGGCAAGCCTACACACGGCCTCCGACAGCCAAATCAGACAGGATCACGCACCGATGACGCAGCAGACCGAGCCCCCCGCATCCGCCGCCGAAGCCCTTCCGATCGACGTGATGGAGGTCTTCGGCTACCGCGGCATCGGCGCTCTCGCCGAGCGCATGGGCATCGAGTTCCTCGAGCTCAGCGCCGAGCGCTCCGTCGCGCGCATGCCTGTCGAGGGCAACACACAGCCACTCGGGCTGGTGCACGGCGGCGCGTATGTGGTGCTCGCCGAGAGCCTCGGGTCGACGGCGGCGAATCTCCACGCCGGCCCCACCAAGGTGGCCATGGGCATCGAGATCAACGCGAGCCACTCGGGTTCGGCGACCAGCGGCTGGGTGATCGGCACCTGCACGTCGATCCACCTGGGCAAGAGCCTCGCCACGCATCAGATCGAGGTCGACGACGAGAACGGCCGCCGGCTCTCGACGATCCGCATCACGAACATCATCAAAGACCGACGGCCGAACCAGACCTTCGAGTCGAAGTAGAGCCCGTCGACCGGGCCCACACCTACTTCTTCGGCGACAGCTGCTCGATGATGGCCTGCGCCACGTCGTGCATGGTGAGCCGGCGATCCATCGACGCCTTCTGGATCCAGCGGAACGCCTCGGGCTCGGTGAGCCCCATCTTCTCGTTGAGCAGGCCCTTCGCTCGGTCGACGAGCTTGCGGGTCTCGAAGCGCTCCACCAGGTCGGCGACCTCGGCCTCGAGCGTGATGATCTGGGCGTAGCGCGAGAGGGCGATCTCGATGGCGGGCAGCAGGTCGTTCGGCGTGAACGGCTTCACCACGTAGGCGAGCGCGCCGGCCTCGGTGGCGCGCTCGACGAGCTCCTTCTGACTGAAGGCGGTGAGCAGCACGACGGGGGCGATGTGGTCTTTCGACAGCCGCTCGGCCGCCGAGATGCCGTCGAGCTGGGGCATCTTCACATCCATGATGACCAGGTCGGGACGCAGCTCCGTGGCGAGGGCCACGGCGGTCTCGCCGTCTCCTGCCTCGCCGACGACCTCGAACCCGTTGTCGCGCAGGATCTCGACGATGTCGAGGCGGATCAGCGATTCGTCTTCGGCCACCACTACGCGGCGGGGCACTGCTGTCGTTGGTTCTTGGTCAGTCACGATTCAACCCTACGGTATTCTTGACCTCGCTCGTAGCAGGCCGGTGTGGCGGAATGGCAGACGCGGCGCACTCAAAATGCGCTGTCCGAGAGGGCGTGTGGGTTCGAGTCCCACCACCGGTACCGATCGAGCGGATGCGGCTGAGGGCGCCCACAGGAGGGCTCAGCCGATCGGCGTCGGCGTGACGGTGGGGGTCGGCGCCGGCGTGGGCGTCGTCGGCACCTCCGAGAAGATCGCGATGGGCACGTACTGGTGCACGATCTGCGTCGTGTAGGTGTTCGACCCGGGCGAGTTCTCGTACGACAGCTGCAGGGCGAAGTCGAGCATCACGCCCTGGGTGTCGTCGGCGAGCACCCCGATCTGCTGCGACTCGAGCTGGAACCCGCCCTTCGGCGAGGTGATGAGAAGCCCGAGTCCCTGCTCGGAGCGGAGCGCCTCGGGGTCGAGCGTCACCTTCAGAGGGTCGGTGTTCAGTGTGTACGGGGTCTGCACGGCACCGGATGCGGTGGTCGTCTGAGCCGTGACCGTGATGTTCGACATGTACACCCGGCGCTTCTGGTCGAAGGTGGCCTCGGCGGGGACGCGGTTGTCATAGGCGCCGATGACGAAGGAGAAGCGCTTGTCGGCGAGCGGGGTCCAGTCGTGGGTCTTCTGCTCCGTCCAGACGTCGATCTTCAGCTGCAACTGGTCGGTGATGTCGACCGTCGGGTGCACCGAACCCATGTCGGTGAACACGGACGCGAACTGGAGGTCGGTGGCGGTCGCCTGGCTTCCGGTGGTGCCGGTCGAAGCATCGGCTCCGACGCCCTGCACGGCGGGCGTGGGCTGGATGCCGAACAGCGGCATGATGGTCGAGCAGCCGGAGAGCGCGAGCGCGGTGGCGACGACGGCGGTCGCACCGACGGTGCGGAGGACGAGGCTGGTGCGCTGCATTGTGGTGTTCTTCCTTCGGGTCGCAGTGCCTCGCGGTCGAGGCGCATCCGAAATCTAGCAGCGCGCTTCCGCCCGGAAACGGCGATCGGCCAGGACCCGATCAAGTCTTGATCGAATCCTGGCCGAAACCTGAGCATCGGGCCGGGACGGCGGCTCAGCCCGATCAGGTGTCGAACGTCTCCGGCTTCAGCGGGTTGTGCGCCGAGCCGATGACGTGCACCCGCATGTCGTTCGTGGTGCCGGCGACCCCGGGAGGGGAGCCGGAGATGACGATGACCTTGTCGCCGAGCTGGGCGCGGCCGAGGCCGAGCAGCACGTCGTCGACCTGCACCATGAGCTCGTCGGTGTGCTTGACGCGGGGCACCAGGTAGGACTGCACGCCCCAGCTGAGCGACATGCGGTTGCGGATGCCGGGCAGCGGCGTGAAGCCGAGGATGGGGATGGTGCTGCGCAGGCGCGTCATGCGGCGCACCGAGTCGCCCGACTCGGTGAACACGCAGAGGAACTTCGCGCCGACGAAGTCGCCCACCTCGGCGGCGGCGAGCGTGACCGCGCCGCCCTGGGTGCGGGGCTTCGTGCCGAGCTCGGGGATGCGCTCGAGGCCGTGCTCCTCGGTCGACTCGATGATGCGGGCCATGGTCTGCACGGTGATGACGGGGAACTCTCCCACGCTGGTCTCGCCGGAGAGCATCACCGCGTCGGCGCCGTCGAGCACCGCGTTGGCGCAGTCGGACGCCTCGGCGCGGGTGGGTCGGGGCGAGGAGATCATCGACTCGAGCACCTGCGTGGCGACGATGACGGGCTTGGCCATGCGGCGCGAGAGCTCGACGGCGCGCTTCTGCACGATCGGCACGGCCTCGAGCGGGAGCTCCACCCCGAGGTCGCCACGGGCGACCATGATGCCGTCGAAGGCGTCGATGATCTCCTCGAGGTTGTCGACCGCCTGCGGCTTCTCGATCTTCGCGATGACCGGAACGCGGCGCCCCTCCTCGTCCATGATGCGGTGCACGTCGACCACGTCGGCGGCGTCGCGCACGAACGACAGCGCGATGTAGTCGGCACCGAGGTTGAGGCCCCAGCGGAGGTCGGCGACGTCCTTCTCGCTCATGGCGGGCACGTTCACGGCGACGCCGGGCAGGTTGATGCCCTTGTTGTTCGAGACCGCGCCGGGAACCTCGACGACCGTGGTGACGACGGTGCCGTCGGTCTCGAGCACGCGCAGCGCGACCTTGCCGTCGTCGATGAGGAGCGGGTCGCCCGGCTTCACGTCGTCGGGCAGGCCCTTGAACGTGGTGGAGGAGATCTCCTTGTTGCCGATGATGTCGTCGATGGTGATCTTGAAGATGTCACCCTCGGCGAGGTCGTAGGGGCCGTTCTCGAACTTGCCGAGGCGGATCTTCGGGCCCTGCAGGTCGACCAGCACGGCGACGGCCCGTCCGGAGTCGTCGGCGGCCTGGCGCACGTTCTTGTAGACGGCCTCGTGCACGTCGTAGCTGCCGTGGCTGAGGTTCATGCGAGCGACGTCGACGCCGGCATCGATGATGGCTCTGATGGTGTCATAGGTCGACGTTGCCGGCCCGAGTGTTGCGACGATCTTCGCGCGTCTCATCAGTGGTTACTGCTCCGAGTTCTGCGCCGGGGCGCATATGTGGTGGTGGGTGGAGGCTGTAGGAGGTGTGGTCGGGGGCGAGGCTATCAGACCGAGATGGCGCGGTCGGTGGGCTTCACCGGGAACGGCAGCTCGGTCGAACCCTCGAGGTAGCGGTCGACGGCGGATGCCGCTGCGCGGCCCTCGGCGATCGCCCAGACGATGAGCGACTGGCCGCGACCGGCGTCGCCGGCGACGAAGACACCCGGCACGGTGCTCTGGTAGTCGCCGTCGCGCTCGATGGCGCCCCGCTCGAAGCGGGTGCCGAGCTGGCCGTCGAGCTGCTCCGACTCCGCGCCGGTGAACCCGAGTGCGAGCAGCACCAGGTCGGCGGGGATCTCGTACTCGGTACCGGCCTTCGGAACCCGGCGCCCGTCGAGGTACTCGGTCTCGGCGACGCGGATGGCGCGCACCTCGCCCGACTCGTTCGAGAGGAACTCCACGGTGGAGGCGAGGAACTTGCGCTCGCCGCCCTCCTCGTGCGCACTCGCGACCTCGAACAGATTGGGGAACATCGGCCAGGGCTGTGTCTCGGGCCGTTCTGCCGGCGGCTGCTTGCCGATGGCGAGGTTGGTCACCGAGAGAGCACCCTGACGGTGTGCGGTGCCGATGCAGTCGGCACCGGTGTCGCCACCGCCCAGCACCACGACGTGCTTGCCCTCGGCGTCGATCTGGCCGAGCAGGTCGTCACCCGCGCCGACCTTGTTCTGCTGAACGAGGTACTCCATGGCGAAGTGCACGCCGTCGAGGTCGCGGCCCGGGATGGGCAGGTCGCGCGGCACGGTCGCGCCGGTGCAGACGATGACGGCGTCGTAGCGTGCACGCAGCTCGTCCCAGGCGATGTCGACGCCGATCTCGATGCCGGCGCGGAAGCGGGTGCCCTCGGCCATCATCTGCGTGAGACGGGCCTCGAGGTGCTTCTTCTCCATCTTGAAGTCGGGGATGCCGTAGCGCAGCAGGCCGCCGATGCGGTCGTCGCGCTCGTACACCGCGACGGTGTGGCCGGCGCGGGTGAGCTGCTGGGCTGCGGCGAGCCCGGCGGGGCCGGAGCCGACGACGGCGACGGTCTTGCCGGTGAGGCGCTCCGGCGGGTGCGGCTGCACCCAGCCGTTCGCGAACGCCTGGTCGATGATCGACTGCTCCACCTGCTTGATGGTGACCGCGGGCTGGTTGATGCCGAGCACGCACGACGCCTCGCACGGGGCGGGGCAGAGCCGCCCGGTGAACTCCGGGAAGTTGTTCGTCGCGTGCAGCCGCTCGATGGCCTGTCGGCCCTCGTCGCGCCAGGTGAGGTCGTTCCACTCGGGGATGAGGTTGCCGAGCGGGCAGCCGTGGTGGCAGAACGGGATGCCGCAGTCCATGCAGCGCCCGGCCTGCCGCCGCACGGTGGCCATGTCGCCCTGCTCGTAGACCTCTTTCCAGTCCATGAGCCGGAGCGAGACCGGCCGGCGGGCGGGGAGCTCGCGCTCCTGCGTCTTCAGGAAGCCCTTGGGATCAGCCACCTGTCACCTCCAAAATGCGTCCCCAGACGACGTCGCCGTCAGGGTCGAGTCCTTCTTCGACGGCTTCCTGGCGGGTCGCCAGGACGGCCGCGTAGTCGCGGGGCAGAACCTTCGTGAACCGGGAGACCGTCTCGTCGAAGTCGGCGAGCATCCGTGCCGCCAGCGGCGACCCGGTCTCGGCGACGTGCCGTTCGAGGAGGTCGCGCACGATCTCGACGTCGGCGCTGCCGAGGGGCAGCAGCTGCAGCTCGCCCGAGGCGAGCGAGTCGGCGTTCACGCGCTCGGGGTTGAGCTCGTGGATGTAGGCGGTGCCGCCCGACATGCCGGCGCCGAGGTTGCGGCCGGTGGAACCCAGGATGAGCGCGAGACCGCCGGTCATGTACTCGAGCGCGTGGTCGCCCACGCCCTCGACCACCGCGGTGGCGCCGGAGTTGCGCACCAGGAACCGCTCCCCCACGATGCCACGGAGGAAAAGGCTGCCCCGGGTGGCGCCGTAGCCGATGACGTTGCCGGCGATGACGTTGCGCTCGGCGGGGAAGATCGAGTTGCGGTCGGGCCGCAGCACGATCTGGCCGCCGGAGAGACCCTTGCCGACGTAGTCGTTCGAGTCGCCCTCGAGGCGCAGCGTGATGCCGGAGGGCAGGAACGCGCCGAGCGACTGGCCGGCGGAGCCGAGCAGCGTCACCTGGATGGTGCCGTCGGGAAGCCCGTGCTCGCCGTGGCGCTTCGTCACCTCGTGGCCGAGCATGGTGCCGACGGCGCGCTCGGTGTTGCGGATGGGGAGCGTGATGGCCACCGGCTCGGCGTGGTCGAGTGCGGCGCCCGCCTCGTGGATGAGGCGCACGTCGAAGTGCTTCTCGAGCTCGTGCTCCTGCTGACGGTGGTTCGAGCGCGGCTCGTCGGGCTCGAAGTGCGGGCCGACGAGGACGGGGCTGAGGTCGAGGCCCTCGGTCTTGTAGTGCTCGATGGCCGCGTTCACGTCGAGCAGCTCGTTGTGGCCGATGGCCTCCTCGAGCGAGCGGAAGCCGAGCTCGGCGAGGTACTCCCGCACCTCCTGGGCCAGGAACTCGAAGAAGTTCACCACGAACTCGGGCTTGCCCGAGAACCGGGCGCGCAATTCGGGGTTCTGCGTCGCGACGCCCACCGGGCAGGTGTCGAGGTGGCAGACGCGCATCATGACACAGCCCTCCACGACGAGCGGCGCGGTGGCGAAGCCGAACTCCTCGGCACCGAGCAGCGCGCCCACGATGACGTCGCGACCGGTCTTCATCTGACCGTCGACCTGCACGACCACGCGGTCGCGCATCCCGTTCAGCATGAGGGTCTGCTGGGTCTCGGCGAGGCCGATCTCCCAGGGCGTTCCCGCGTGCTTCAGCGAGTTGAGCGGGCTCGCGCCGGTGCCGCCGTCGTGGCCCGAGACGAGCACGACGTCGGCCAGGGCCTTGGTGACGCCCGCGGCGACCGCGCCGATGCCGTTCTGGCTCACCAGCTTGACGTGCACACGGGCCTCGGGGTTGGCGCGCTTGACGTCGAAGATGAGCTGCTTGAGGTCTTCGATGGAGTAGATGTCGTGGTGCGGCGGCGGCGAGATGAGCCCGACGCCCGCGGTGGCGTGACGCGTGCGCGCCACCCACGGGTACACCTTGGTGGGCGGCAGCTGGCCGCCCTCGCCGGGCTTCGCGCCCTGCGCCATCTTGATCTGGATGTCGGTGGCGTGCGTGAGGTACATGCTCGTCACGCCGAACCGGCCCGAGGCGACCTGCTTGATCGCGCTGCGGCGCTCGGGGTCGAGCAGGCGGTCGACGTCTTCGCCGCCCTCGCCGGTGTTCGACTTGCCGCCGAGGCGGTTCATCGCGATGGCGAGGGTCTCGTGAGCCTCTTTCGAGATGGAGCCGTAGCTCATCGCGCCCGTGGAGAAGCGCTTCACGATCGACTCGATCGGCTCGACCTCGTCGATCGGCACGGCCTCGCGCACGCCGCCGCGCAGCTTGAACAGGCCGCGCAGGGTGAGCAGGTGCTCCGCCTGGTCGTCGACGAGCTTGGTGTACTCACGGAAGATGTCGTACCGGCGGGCGCGCGTGGCGTGCTGCAGGCGGAACACCGTGTCGGGGTTGAACAGGTGCGGCGGGCCCTCGCGGCGCCACTGGTACTCGCCGCCGACCGCGAGCGGTTCGTGGGCGGTGACCGCTGCATCCTCGGGGAAGGCTGCGGCGTGGCGCGCGGCGCTCTCCGCGGCGATGACGTCGATGCCGACGCCGCCGAGCTTCGAGGAGGTGCCGGTGAAGTACTCGTCGACGAACTCGGGAGCGAGTCCGACCGCCTCGAAGGTCTGGGCGCCCGCGTACGACGACACGGTGGAGATGCCCATCTTCGACATGATCTTGAGCACGCCCTTGCCGAGCGCCTTGATGACGTTCTTCACGGCCTTCTCGGGCGTGACGCCGGTGAGCACTCCCGCGCGAACGAGGTTCTCGACCGACTCCATGGCGAGGTAGGGGTTGATCGCCGAGGCGCCGTAGCCGATGAGGAGCGCCACGTGGTGCACCTCGCGCACGTCGCCGGCCTCGACGATCAGGCCCACCTTCATGCGGGTCTGCTTGCGGATGAGGTGGTGGTGCACGCCGGCCAGCATGAGCAGCGACGGCACGGGCGCGAACTCGCGGTTCGAGTCGCGGTCGGAGAGCACGATGAACTCCGCACCGTTCTCGATCGCCTCGTCGGCTTCGGCGCACATCGCGGCGATGCGGTTCTGCATCGCCTTCTCACCCTCGTCGACCCGGTAGAGGCCGCGGATGGTGGTGGTGAGCCTGCTGCCCGAGCGCGGGTCGATGTGCTGGATCTTCGCGAGCTCGTCGTTGTCGATCACCGGGAAGTCGAGGATGACCTGGCGGGTGTGCTCCGGGGTCGCCGCGAGCAGGTTGCGCTCGGGGCCGAGGCCGAGGCGGAGGCTCGTCACGACCTCTTCACGGATGCTGTCGAGCGGCGGGTTGGTCACCTGTGCGAACTGCTGGGTGAAGTAGTCGAAGAGCAGGCGCGGGCGCTCGCTCAGCACGGCGATCGGCGTGTCGGAGCCCATGGCGCCGAGCGGCTCGGCCGCGTTCTTCGCCATCGGGGTGAGGAGGATGCGGATCTCCTCCTCCGTGTAACCGAAGGTCTTCTGGCGACGGGTGACCGAGGCGGGCGTGTGCACGATGTGCTCGCGCTCGGGCAGGTCGCGCAGGTTGATGCGCCCCTCGTCGAGCCAGGCGGCGTAGGGCTCGGCCGAGGCGAGCTCGGCCTTGATCTCGTCGTCTTCGATCAGCCGGCCGGCCGCCGTGTCGACGAGGAACATCTTGCCGGGGCGCAACCGGCCCTTGCGCACGACCTTCGACGGGTCGATGTCGGGGCTCACGCCGATCTCGCTGGCGAGCACGACGAGGCCGTCGTCGGTGATGAGGTACCGCCCGGGGCGAAGACCGTTCCGGTCGAGCGTGGCGCCGACGAGCGTGCCGTCGGTGAAGATGAGGGCGGCAGGCCCGTCCCACGGCTCCATGAGCATGGAGTGGTACTCGTAGAAGGCGCGGCGCGCCTCTTCGAAGTCGCTCTGGTTCTCCCAGGCCTCCGGCACCATCATCATGATGGCGTGCGGCAGCGAGCGGCCGGCGAGCGTGAGCAGCTCCACCACCTCGTCGAACGAGCCGGAGTCGCTGAGACCGGGCGTCACGATGGGGTAGAGGGGCGACAGGTCGCCGAGCAGTTCCGACTCGAGCTGCGACTGCCGGGCCCGCATCCAGTTGCGATTGCCCTGCACGGTGTTGATCTCGCCGTTGTGCGCCATCATGCGCAGCGGCTGCGCGAGCGGCCACGACGGGAAGGTGTTGGTCGAGTACCGCGAGTGCACGAGCGCGAGCTTCGAGGCGAAGCGCTCGTCGGAGAGGTCGGGATAGAACGGCTCGAGCTGCAGCGTCGTGACCATGCCCTTGTAGGTGATGGTGCGGCACGACAGCGACATGAAGTACACCTCGTGCTGCAGCTCGGCGCGCTTGCGCAACCGGAACGCCTGACGGTCGAGTGCGAGGCCGGAGAGCGTGGCCCCCGACTCGGTGGTGCGGGTCGACTGCACGTAGAGCTGCCAGATGGCGGGCATGGCGTCGCGGGCGAGACGACCGAGCTCGTCGGGGCGCACGGGCACCTCGCGCCAGCCGAGCACGGTGAGGTCTTCTTCGACGGCGAGATCGTGGATGCGCTGCTGCACGGCCTCGCGCTCGGCCGCGTCGAGCGGGAGGAAGGCGTTCCCCACGGCGTACCGGCCCACGGGCGGCAGCTCGACGGGTGCGACGGCGCGCAGGAACGCGTCGGGGATCTGGGTGAGGATGCCGGCCCCGTCGCCGGTGCCCGCGTCGGAGCCGATCGCGCCACGGTGCTCGAGGTTGCGCAGGGCGCCGAGGGCCGTGTCGATGATGTCGTGGCCGGCGGTGCCGCGCAGGGTCGCCACCATGGCCAGGCCGCAGGCGTCTTTCTCCGTGCGCGGGTCGTACAGGCCCTGGGCGGCGGGAAGAGTGCTGAAGCTGAAGCTCGGGCTGTTCGGGGTGGGCTGTTCGGCCATGCAGAACCGTCCTCTACGTGAATTTCTTAGGGAACTGGGACGACGATGGCCCAAGGGGATGTCTAGGTGCCCACCGGCGTCTGTGGACCGCGTGTGGTGAACGGAGCGCCGGTCGATTCTACCTCAGCGCGCTCGGGATGCCGTCCGCCCCCTGTTCGAGGGGGCGGCGTGCGGGTGGTGCGGCGCCGCTACCGTCGGGTGCCTTCGGCGAGTTCGGCGGCGAGCCTGCCGACGGCGGGGACTCCCCCGTCGGCGAGGGCCTTGACGAGCGCGGAGCCGACGATGGCTCCGTCGGCGTAACCCAGGATCTCGCTGATCTGATCGGCTGTCGAGATGCCGATCCCCACGGCGAGGCTGTCGCCGCCCTGGGCCCGGAGCCGGTCGACGAGCTTGCGGGCGGCGGCGTCGAGGTCGGCGCGCGCTCCCGTGATGCCCATGGTCGAGACGGTGTAGACGAAGCCCCGGCTGTTCTCGACGGCCAGGCGCAGGCGCTCGTCGCTCGAGGTGGGGGCGGCGAGGAACACCCGGTCGAGGCCGGTGCGGTCGCTCGAGGCGAGCCAATCGGCACCGGAGTCGACGGTGAGGTCGGGCGTGATGAGACCGGCTCCCCCGGCCGAGACCAGGTCGTCGGCGAAGCGGTCGACGCCGTACTGCAGCACCGGGTTCCAGTAGGTCATGAGGAGCACGGGTGCGTCGACGCGAGAACGGATGCGCTCGACGGCCGTGAAGGCGTCGCGCAGTCGCACTCCCTTCTCAAGCGCCTCGACGGTGGCGGCCTGGATGACCGGACCGTCCATCACCGGGTCGGAGTACGGCAGCCCGAGCTCGAGCACGTCGACGCCGTTCTCGACCAGCGCGACCGCGGCGTCGATGCTCTCGTCGAGCGAGGGGTAGCCCACGGGGAGGTAGCCCACGAAGGCACCGGCGCGCTCGGAGTTCGCCCGGGCGATGGTCGAGGCCACCGGCGACACGGGGGTCGACGACTCGGGCGTCGACGACGGCGCGGAGGCGGAGGCGGCTGCGGTGTCGCTCATACCTTCGCGTCTCCGTTCTCGTCGAGCACGTCGAAGTAGCGCCCGGCGGTCTCGACGTCTTTGTCGCCGCGGCCCGAGAGCGACACCAGGATGGTGGCGTCGGGGCCGAGCTCGCGACCGAGCTCGATCGTTCCGGCCAGGGCGTGCGACGACTCGATGGCGGGGATGATGCCCTCGGTGGTGCAGAGCAGGCGGAACGCCTGCATCGCGGCGTCGTCGGTGACCGGTCGGTAGCTGGCGCGACCGATGGAGGCGAGCCAGGCGTGCTCAGGACCCACGCCCGGGTAGTCGAGCCCGGCCGAGATCGAGTGCGAGTCGAGGGTCTGCCCGTCGTCGTCCTGCAGCATGATGCTCCGCGAGCCGTGCAGCACACCGGGGCGGCCCTTGGTGATGGTTGCCGCGTGCTTCTCGGTGTCGACGCCGAGCCCGGCCGCCTCGTAGCCGTAGAGGCCGACCGATGCGTCGTCGAGGAAGGCGTGGAAGATGCCGATCGCGTTCGATCCGCCGCCCACGCACGCGGTCACCGCATCCGGGAGCGACCCGGTGAGGTCGATGACCTGCTGGCGGGCCTCCTCGCCGATGACCTTCACGAAGTCGCGCACCATGACGGGGAACGGATGCGGGCCGGCCACCGTGCCGAGGAGGTAGTGCGTCGACTCGACGTTCGCCACCCAGTCGCGGAACGCCTCGTTGAGGGCGTCTTTCAGCGTGCGGGTGCCGCTCGTGACCGGGATGACCTCGGCGCCGAGCAGACGCATGCGGGCGACGTTGAGCGCCTGACGCTCCGTGTCGACCTCGCCCATGTAGACGACGCATTCCATGCCGAACAGGGCGGCGGCGGTCGCGGTCGCCACGCCGTGCTGGCCGGCACCGGTCTCGGCGATGAGGCGGTGCTTGCCGATGCGCTTGGCCAGCAGGGCCTGGCCGAGCACGTTGTTGATCTTGTGCGAGCCGGTGTGGTTGAGGTCTTCGCGCTTCAGCAGGATGCGGGCACCGCCGGCGTGCTTCGCGAAGCGCGGCACCTCGGTGATGATCGACGGGCGGCCGGTGTAGCTGCGGCCGAGCTCGGCGAGCTCGCGGTGGAACTCGGGGTCGAGCTTCGCGAGCTGGTAGGCCTCGTCGAGCTCGTCGAGGGCGGCGATGAGCGACTCGGGCATGAAGCGCCCGCCGAACTCGCCGAAGAAGGGGCCCGACTCGGCGCGCAAGGCGCCGACCGCGGCGAGGTCTGTGGGGGTGGGATCGGTCATGAGGACAAGAACTCCTTCAGCGTCGCCGCGGGGTCGGCACCGGTGACCAGTGCCTCGCCGATGAGCACGACATCGGCGCCGGCGGCGCGGTAGTGCGCCACATCGGCGGGTGTCTTGACGGCGGATTCGGCGACCTTCACGGTGCCCGCGGGGATGCGCTCGGCGAGGCGGCCGAACAGGTCGGGGTCGAGCTCGAAGGTGCTGAGGTCGCGGGCGTTCACGCCCACCAGGTCGGCACCCAGGTCGACGGCACGCGAGACCTCGACGGCGTCGTGCGTCTCGACCAGCGGGGTCATGCCGAGCGAGCGGATGAACGCGTGGAGGCGCTCGAGCGTCGGCTGATCGAGCGCTGCGACGATGAGGAGCACGAGGTCGGCGCCGGCGGCACGCGCCTCCAGCACCTGATACTCGGTGGCGATGAAGTCTTTGCGCAGGACCGGCACGGGAACCGCAGCGCGCACGGCCTCGAGGTCGGCGAGCGAACCCTTGAACTTGCGGCCCTCGGTGAGCACGCTGATGGCGCTCGCGCCGGCCCCGGCGTAGATCGAGGCGAGCACGGCGGGATCGGGGATCTCGGCGAGATCTCCGCGCGAGGGGCTCGCGCGCTTGACCTCGGCGATGATCTTCACGCGCTCGGCGGGCGCGAGCGCCGCGAGGGCGTCGAGGGCTGCGGGGCGCGCGAGGGCTGCGGCTTCGACCTCGGAGAGACTCCTGGTCAGCTGACGCTCCGCCGCGTCCTCGAGCGCTCCGGCTACGAGATCGGCGAGCACCTGGGTCAGTGCTCCTTCGCGACCGTGCGGGAGCCGTTCACGCCGTACCCGGCCTTCGACAGCACGAACCCGAGGACGAACCCGAACAGGGTGAGGCCGGCCGCGGCCCAGACGAGCCACTGGATGTCGAAGAAGAAGGCGACCGTGCCGATCGCGATGCCGACCAGCGAGACGACGACCGCCGTCCATGCAGCGACGGAGTGGCCTTCGCCCAGTTCATCCTCTTCGTGGCTCATCGATCTCTTCCTGTCGTCGGGTGGTTCGGGTCAAGTCTATCGGGTGGGGTCGGAGCCGCGCGTCAGGCGGTCCCAGTCGTCGACGGCCGCGTCACGTCTCGCCGCGGCGTCGTCGGGACGGGTGGGAGCATCGGTCTCCGCGGTTCTGCCGCCGCCTTCGTCGATCTCGTCCTCCTCGTCGTCGAAGAAGTCGCCGGCGTCGGAGCTCCTGCGCCCGTCGGCGGCCTCGAAGGTGACCGCCTGGTACTTGCGGCCGGCGGCGGGCCAGCGCCGCACGGTCACGATCACCACGAGCCCTGCGACGACCATCAGGGCGCCCAGCACGACGCTGACCGCGGGCCACGCGCTCTCGGAGCCCACCGTGGCGAGCTCTCGGATTGACGTCGTGCCCGCCACGCCGGTGCTGGTGGTGACGACGGAGGCACCCGCACCGACGGGGTCGGAGAGCGCGCCGATCGCCGACCAGAGCACGCTCACGCCGAGCAGCACCTCGAGCGCGCCCAGCACGATCCGCACGAGCGGGCCGGCGATCGCCAGCGCGCCGGCGAGGGCGATGCCGGCGAGCCCCAGCGCCGAGAGCGCGGGCGCGGCGACCGAGCCAGGCACGTCGAGCACCGTGTCGGTGGTGGGCGACGCCACGAGCACCAGAGTGCCCCACGACTGCGACCAGGCGAGGAAGGTCAGTGCGGACAGCAGCAGGATGCCGAGGATGGAGAAGACCTTGAGGCGCCGGGCGCCGGCCATCAGCGCACCCTCGTCATGGCGTTCGCCACGGCGACCGCGCGCAGCGGAGCGGCGGCCTTGTTCACCGACTCCTGGAACTCGCTCGCCGGGTCGGAGTCGGCGACGAGACCGCCGCCGGCTTGAACACGGGCGACGCCGTCGCGGATGGTGGCGGTGCGGATGGCGATCGCCACGTCGGCATCGCCCCCGAACGCGAAGTACCCGACGACGCCGCCGTAGAGGCCGCGCTGCGCGGGCTCGAGCTCGTCGATGATCTCGAGCGCCCGCGGCTTCGGCGCGCCCGAGAGCGTGCCGGCGGGGAAGGTCGCCTTGAACACGTCGATCGCGTCGACGCCGTCGCGCAGCTGGCCCTCGACGGAGGAGACGATGTGCATGATGTGGCTGAACCGCTCGACCCGCATGAACTCGGTCACCTCCACCGACGACGCTTCGCAGACCTTCAGCAGGTCGTTGCGTGCGAGGTCGACGAGCATGAGGTGCTCGGCCTTCTCCTTGTCGTCGGCGAGCAGCTCCCGCTCGAGCTCGAGGTCGTGCTGCGGCGTGTCGCCACGCGGGCGGGACCCGGCGATCGGGTGCGTGTGCGCCCGCCCCTTCTCCACCTTCACGAGCGCCTCGGGGCTGGAACCCACGATCTGGTACGGGGTGCCGTCGGTGTCGACGAGCGTGAGCAGGTACATGTACGGGCTCGGGTTCAGGGTGCGCAGCGCCCGGTAGACGTCGATCGGGTGCGCGGGGCAGTCGAGCTCGAAGCGCTGGCCGATCACCACCTGGAAGATGTCGCCCTCGCGGATGTGCGCCTTGGCCACCTCGATGGCCTGCAGGAAGTCGGAGCGCTCGGTGCGCGCATCCGGAACCGCCGTCACGCCGAAGTCGGCGGTGGCGAGCCAGGCCTCGGCGGGCTGGGCGAGAGCCGACTGCAGGGCGTCGAGCCGCTGCTGCGACTCCGCCCAGAGCTCGTCGGCGCTCTCCTCCTCGCGGTCGGCGAGCACGGTCACGACGAGCTGCACGGTGCCGAGCACGTGGTCGACCACCACGAGCTCCGAGACGAACGACAGCGCCTGGCTCGGGATGCGGTAGTCGGCCGGGGGGCGGTTGGGGAGGCGCTCCAGCTGCCGGACGGTCTCCCAGCCGATGAAGCCCACGAGACCGCCGGTGAGGGGCGGGTGCGAGGGCACCGACGGGGTCTTCCAGTGCTCGTAGAGCGCGCTGAGCGCCTCGAGCGGCGCCTCGGGGAGGCCCTCGGGCAGCACGCGTGCAAGCGGCAGGCCGAGGTCGAGCCAGACCGCCCTGTCGTCCTGCTCGGTGAGCAGACCGAAGCTCGACACGCCGATGAATGAGAAGCGCGACCAGATACCGCCCTGCTCGGCCGACTCGAGGAGGAAGCTGCCGGGACGGCCGTCGGCGAGCTTGCGGTAGATGCCGACGGGGGTCTCGCCGTCGGCGTACAGCTCGCGGATCACCGGGATCACGCGGTGCCCGGCGTGGAGCGCGTCGAAGTCGGCCCGGGAGGTCGTGGAGGTGGAGGTCATCGTGCTACGAGTCTCCCATCAGCACGACCGGCTCGAGCGGGTCGACGTCGAAGCAGCGGCGCGCGCCGGTGTGGCAGGCGGCGCCGATCTGGTCGACCTCGACGAGGAGCGTGTCGGCGTCGCAGTCGAGGGCGGCGCTCTTGACGTACTGCACGTGCCCCGAGGTGTCGCCCTTGCGCCAGTACTCCTGGCGCGACCGCGACCAGAAGGTCACCCGGCCCTCGGTGAGGGTGCGGCGGAGCGCCTCGGCGTTCATGTAGCCGAGCATGAGCACCTCCTTGGTGTCCCACTGCTGGATGATGGCGGGGAGGAGGCCCTTGTCGTCGAAGGTCACCCGCTCGAGCACGTCGTCGACGCTCATCGCACGACCACCCCTTCTCTCCTCAGTTCGTCCTTGACCTGGCCCACCGTCATCTCACGGAGGTGGAAGACGGATGCGGCCAGCACCGCATCCGCCCCCGCGGCGACGGCCTGGCCGAAGTGCTCGACGGCCCCCGCGCCGCCCGAGGCGATGACGGGAACGCTGATCACCTCGCGCATGAGCCGCACGAGCTCGAGATCGAAGCCGTCTTTGGTGCCGTCGGCGTCGATGGAGTTGACGAGCAGCTCCCCCGCCCCGCGGCGGATGGCCTCCTCGGCCCACTCGAGCGCGTCGAGCTCGGTCTCGCGGCGGCCGCCGTGGGTGGTGACCACGAAACCCGAAGGCGTACGCCCGGGCACGGCGGTGCGCTTGACGTCGAGCGAGAGCACGAGCACCTGGGCTCCGAAACGGTCGGCGATCTCGTCGATGAGCTGCGGGCGGGCGATGGCGGCGCTGTTCACGCCCACCTTGTCGGCTCCCGAGGCGAGCAGGCGTGCGACGTCGGCGTCGGAGCGCACTCCCCCGCCCACCGTGAGCGGGATGAACACCTGCTCGGCGGTCTGGCGCACCACGTCGTACATGGTGGCCCGATCGTCGACGGTGGCGGTGACGTCGAGGAAGGTGAGCTCGTCGGCCCCCTGCTCGGAGTACAGCTTCGCGAGCTCGACCGGGTCGCCGGCGTCGCGCAGGTTCTCGAAGTTCACGCCCTTGACCACGCGGCCGGCCGCCACGTCGAGGCAGGGGATGACGCGGACGGCGAGCGACATCAGATCCTCGCCGCGTGGATCGGGCTGACCAGGATCGCCCTGGCGCCGACGGCGTACAGCGCGTCCATCACCTGGTTGGTGTCGGTACGCGGCACCATGGCGCGCACGGCGACCCACTCGCGGTCGTGCAGCGGCGAGACGGTGGGCGACTCGATGCCCGGCGTGAGGGCGACCGCTGCGTCGAGCTGCGCCACGGGCACGTCGTAGTCCATGAGCACGTACTGGCGGGCCACGAGGACGCCCTGCAGGCGACGCAGCAGCGTCTCGGCGCCCGGGTGCTCCGAGCCCGAGCTGATGAGCACGGCCGTCGACTCGAGGATGACCGGGCCGAAGATCTCGAGGCCGGCCTTCTTCAGGGTGCCGCCGGTGGAGACCACGTCGGCCACCGCATCCGCGACCCCCAGTCGCACCGCGGACTCGACGGCGCCGTCGAGGCGCACCAGGCTCGTGGTGATGCCGTGGCCCTTGAGGAACGCGCCGACCAGACCGGGGTAGCTGGTGGCGACCCGCGCACCCTGGAGGTCGGAGAGCTCGATCGACGTGCCCTGCGGGCGGGCGAAGCGGAAGGTCGACTCGCCGAACAGCAGCGCGGCGACCTCCGTGGCGGGCGACTCGGAGTCGAGGAGCAGGTCGCGGCCGGTGATGCCCACGTCGAGGGCGCCCGAGCCGACGTAGGTGGCGATGTCGCGCGGGCGCAGGTAGAAGAACTCGACGCCGTTGCGCGGGTCGGCCGTGACGAGTTCACGTGAGTCGCGTCGCCCGTGATAACCCGCCTCGGCGAGCATCTGGGCGGCGGTTTCGGAGAGGGAGCCCTTGTTGGGCACCGCGATCTTGAGCATTCTGGGGTCTTTCGAGGGAGTCGGGTGAGATCGCGCAGATCAGGCTCTGCCTGGCCTCGTCACAGATGTCGGTAGACGTCGGCCGGCGTGAGGCCCTTGGCGAGCATGAGCACCTGGAGGTGGTAGAGCAGCTGCGAGATCTCCTCGGCGGTGTTCTCGTCGGACTCGTACTCGGCGGCCATCCACACCTCGGCGGCCTCCTCGACGATCTTCTTGCCGATGGTGTGCACACCGGCGTCGAGCTCGCGCACGGTGCCGGAGCCGTCGGGCCGCTCCACGGCCTTGACGGAGAGCTCGAGGAACAGCTCGTCGAAAGTCTTCACCACTCCAGGGTACCGGTGTCGGCACCCCCTCCCGCGCGCCCGGGTCAGGCGGGCTTGTGGAACAGGGCGATGAACATGGCGTCGGTGGTGTTGCGGTGTGGCCAGAGCTGGGCGGCGGGGTCGGGGGCGCCGAGGGCTAGGGTGTCGCCCGCGATGCGGCGGAGCACGGCCTGGGCGTCGAGCTGCTCGAGCTCGCCCGCCCAGCGGCGGAGTAGGCCTTGCACCTGGCCTCGGGTCTCGGCGACGTGAGGTGAGCAGGTGACGTAGGCGAGCAGCCCGCCCGGCTTCAGCGCCTTCACCGCCGCGTCGAGCAGGGCCTGCTGCAGTGCGACGAGCTCGGCAACGTCGGCGGGGGTCTTGCGCCAGCGCGCCTCAGGGCGACGGCGGAGCGCACCGAGGCCGGTGCACGGGGCGTCGACGAGGATGCGGTCGAAGGCCTCGCTCTCCGAGTCGCCGAAGGTCGTGCCGTCGCGTTCCCACACCGCGGGAGCGCCGGGCACGGCGGCGACGGCGCGGCGCACCAGGCCGGCGCGTGCAGGAACCGGCTCGTTGGCGACGACGACGGCGCCCGCCGGGCGGGCCTCGGCGGCGAGCACGGCGGTCTTGCCGCCGGGGCCGGCGCAGAGGTCGAGCCAGCGCTCGCCCGACTCGATGTCGCGCGCCCGGCTGAGGGCGAGGGCGGCGAGCTGCGAGCCCTCGTCCTGCACCCGGAGCACGCCCTCCCGCACGGCGTCGAGGCCGGCTGGGTCGCCCGAGGGGGCGACGAAGCCGATCGGTGAGAGCGCTGCGGGCTGCAGCTCGGGCTCCACGCCGCTGCCGTCGTAGAGCCCGGGCAGGGCGGCGAGGCTGAGCCGCGCCGGCGTGTTGTCGGCGACGAGCAGGTCGTCGAGCTCGGCCGCTACCTCGTCGGCGGCCACCCCGTCGGCCACCAGAGCGCGGCGGAACGCCCTCACCACCCAGGCGGGGTGCGAGGTCGAGACGGCGAGCCGCTCGTCATCGCTTCCGGCCGCGTCGGTGAGTCGGGCGAGCCACTCCTCGGGCGCGGTGCGGGTGATCGCCCGCAGCACACCGTTGACGAACCCCGTCGCCGAACGCGACGCGACCTGGCGCGCGAGCTCCACCGACTCGTTCACCGCCGCGTGCTGCGCCACGCGCATCGACAGGATCTGGTGGGCACCGAGCTCCAAGACGTCGCGCACGGCGCCGTCGATCTCGTCGATCGGCCGCCCGGAGGCCTGTTCGATCACGGAGTCGTAGTAACCGCGCAGCCGCAGCGTGCCGTAGGTCAACTCGGTGGCGAGCGCGGCGTCGGCCGGCGCGAGGCCCGCCGCGGCGATCTTGCCGGGAAGCAGCAGGTTCGCGTAGGCATCGTCGGCACGCACCGCGCTGATGACCTCGAGCGCGATCCTCCGCGCAGGCTGCACCTCTGAGGGGCCGGGTCGAGGTGTCGCGGGCTTGCGTCGCTGGGGCCCGTGACGCCGGGGCTCACGACGGCGGCCGCCGTCTCCGCGGGCGGGGGTCGACTCGCTCATCGGGCGATCATCCTCTCGACGTTCTGGCCGCGCCACCAGTCGGTGGCCGCCATGCTCTTCTTGCCGGCGGGCTGCACGCTGATGAGCCGGAGCGGCTCGGTGGCGGTGCCCACGAGCACCTCGCCCTGGCGCGCCTCGATGACACCGGGCTCGAGCCGCGGGTGGTCGCGCACGGGCGCGGTGTCGTGCACCTTGAGGCGCGCGCCGTCGATCTCGGTGAACGCCCCGGGCTCGGGCGTCACTCCCCGGATGCGGTCGTACACCCGGTCGGCCGGCTCGCCGAAGTCGAGGCGGGCGTCGTCGATCGAGAGCTTCGGCGCGAGCGTCACCTCGCCGCTCTGTTCGACGGGCGCGGTCTCGCCCGCCGCGATGGCGTCGACCGTGTCGGCGAGCTGCTCGGCGCCGGAGAGCGCGAGCCGCCCGAGCAGGGTTCCCGCCGTCTCGTGCGGGGCAATGGCCGTGCGGGTCATCGACCAGATCGGTCCGTCGTCGAGACCGGGCTGGAGCTGGAAGACTGTCGCGCCGGTCTCGCGGTCACCTGCGATGATGCTCCACTGCACCGGCGCAGCCCCCCGCCAGCGCGGAAGGAGGGAGAAGTGGAGGTTGACCCAGCCGCGGGCCGGCGTCGACAGGAGCGGCTCCCGAACCAGGCCGCCGTAGGCGACGATGACGCCGAGCTCGGCCCCCCGTGCCGCGATCTCCTCCGTCGCCTCTGCGTCGAGTCGCGCCGCCTTGATGACGGGGAGCCCGAGCCGCTCGGCGGCCTCGGCGACGGGCGACGGGGTGAGCACGCGCTTGCGGCCGAGGGGCGCGTCGGGCCGGGTGACGACCGCGACGATCTGGTGCCGGGCCGCGAGAGCCTCGAGGGCGGGCACCGCGACGGCGGGTGTACCCGCGAAGACGAGTTTCATTCCATGATCTCCGAATCGTCGAGCCGCACGCGCAGGGTCGGTGCGGGCCGGAAGCCGCCCGAGCCGGTCTTGCGCCGCCGCGTCGTGGCGTTCTTCACCACCAGCGCCCTGAGGTGCCTCGCCACGGCGCCCCCCACCGCGTAGTCGAAACGCACGATGGAACGCACCAGGCCGTCATCGGCAGGCACCGGCCCGAGGGTATCCATCTTGGCCCATTCCTCGGGCGTGACGAGCCTCTTCAGCTCGGCCAGCGCATCCGCCACCGTGTCAGGAGCGCCCGTGACGGTGGCCAGACGCACGGCAGGAGGGAAGCGCAGCCTCCGCCGGTCGGCGAGCTCGGCGCCCGCGACCAGCTCCTGCTGCCAGGTGACGAGCGCCTTGGCGAGCTCGCCGCCCACCCCGACCAGCACGTTCGCCGCGCGCGGGGCGGAGAGCGCGATCGCGTTCGACCACCAGCGCAGGCAGTCTTCGGCGACCCGCAGCGACTCGCGGGCCAGCATGCGCGGCCCGTCGAGCAGCAGCACGGCGCGGTAGCCACCCTTCGCCACCGGCTCGGCCCCTCGCGTGGCGACGATGAGCGCGGGCCGGTCGTCGACGCTCAACACCTCGCGTGAGCCGTCGGAGACGACGACCCGCACACCGGGGAAGGCCCGCCCGAGCTCGTCGGCCGTGCGGCCCGCGCCCACCGAGGCGAAGCGCAGCCGCGTGCCGTGGCAGTGCGAGCACGACCAGTTCACCGCGATGGCGCCGCAGAGCGCGCAGCTCGGCCTCTCCCCCGCGCGCGCCACGTGCAAGGGGCCGCCGCAGACGGAGCAGGATGCGGGGGTCGAGCAGCTTTGACAGGCCAGCACGGGCGCGTACCCGGGCCGGGCCACCTGAACCAGCACCGGCCCGTGCTGCAGCGCCTCACGGGCGAGGGCCCACGCCGCGGGAGGGATGCGGGCGGCGTTCTGGGGAGCATCCGCGTCGTCCTGCTCGGCGGTGGGCACGACCTTCGGAAGGTACCTGGGCGCGGGGAAGACCGGGTGCAGGAAGGCGAGCTCGACCAGCCGCTCGATCTCGGTGCTGCGCGAGTGCGAGAGGAAGGCGAGCCGGCAGCCCGACTGCTCCTGGCGCACCAGCGCGGCATCGCGCAGGTGCACGTAAGGGGCGAGCGGTTCGCTCTGCAGGGCGTCGCCCTCGTCCCACACGATGATCTGCCCGAGCGTCGACACCGGGGCGTAGACGCTCGAGCGGTTGCCGACGACGATGTGCGGCCGGCCGTCGAGCGCCGTGAGGAAGTGGGCGTAGCGCTCGTTGCGGGCCTGCCGTGCGTCGAGCCGCACCACGGCGTCGCCCACCCCGAGGTGCTCGAGCGCCTGCTCGACCATGGTCTGGTCACGGTGATCGGGCACGGCGACGATGACCGACTCGCCGCCCCGGTGCACCTGCGCGGCGAGCTCGGCCGCGGTGAGCGCCCAGTGCCCCACGGTGTGCTCGCCGAGCTGCGTGACAGTCGCGATCGCGTCGACAGCGCTGCGGGCGCCCGGTTCGGCGAGATGCCGGCAGTCGCTCTCGGAGTAGCCCGTGAGTGCGAAGACCGGGGGGCCGGCAGCCTCAGGCGGGGCCTGGGAGGCGCGTGCCGACTCTGCGGAGTCCGCTCGCTGGGCCTCCTCGGCGACGAAGGCCTTCTCCACCCGCACGAAGCGCGGAGGTACCGCCAGCCGCACGATGTCGCAGGCGCTGCCGGCCGCGCGGTCGGCGAGGCGCCGGGCCAGCGCCCACACCTCGGGGGTGAGCACCGGCAGCGGCGACACCACCTCGTCGAGCTCGCTGAGGGTGCGCTCGCCTGGCTCGTGCGGGGCGAGCTCGATGATGTAGCCGCGGGCGGTGCGCCCGGCCGAGCGCAACGGCACCTTGACCCGCACACCCGGCTTCGCGTCGGCGAGGAGGGCCGGCGGCACCAGGTAGTCGAACAGGCGATCGAGCTGCGGCAACGGCGACTCGAGCATGACCCGGGCGATGACACCGCCGGCGACGTCGCGTGCGACCTCGCCCGTCACGGTCAGAGGCCCGCGGCGCTGCGCAGCTCGTCGACGCGGTCGAGGCGCTCCCAGGTGAACTCGGGAAGCTCCCGGCCGAAGTGCCCGTAGCTCGCGGTGCGCGCGTAGATCGGCCGCAGCAGGTCGAGCTCTTCGATGATCGCCGCGGGGCGGAGGTCGAAGACCTCGCGCAGGGCCTTCGTGATCACCTCGTCGGAGACCGTGCCGGTGCCGAAGCTCTCGACGTAGAAGCCCACGGGTGCCGCCTTGCCGATGGCGTAGGCGATCTGCACCTCGAGGCGCTCGGCGAGCCCGGCCGCCACGGCGTTCTTCGCCACCCAGCGCATGGCGTAGGCACCCGAGCGGTCGACCTTCGACGGGTCTTTGCCGCTGAACGCCCCGCCGCCGTGACGGGAGGCGCCGCCGTAGGTGTCGACGATGATCTTGCGGCCGGTGAGCCCGGCGTCGCCCTGAGGGCCGCCGATCTCGAAGCGGCCGGTGGGGTTGATGAGCACGCGGGCGTCGCGGGTGGAGAGCTCGACGCCCGACTCCTCGGCGGCCTCGAGCACCGGCCTGATGACGAGCTCCTCGACCTCGCGGCGCAGCGAGTCGAGCCCGATGCTCGGGGCGTGCTGGGTCGACAGCACGACGGTGTCGACGGTGCGGGGCACCACCCCGTCGTAGCCGATGGTGACCTGAGTCTTGCCGTCGGGCCTGAGGTAGTCGACGAGGCCGTCCTTCCGCACCTCGGCGAGCCGGGCCGCGAGACGGTGTGCGAGCCAGATGGGCAACGGCATGAGCTGGGGCGTCTCGGTGGTGGCGTAGCCGAACATGATGCCCTGGTCGCCCGCGCCCTGGCGGTCGACCTCGTCGGTGGAGGTGCCCTCGCGGGTCTCGAAGGCGTTGTCGACGCCCTGGGCGATATCGGGCGACTGCCCGCCGATCGACACGGAGACGCCGCAGGAGCGCCCGTCGAACCAGACATCGCTCGAGGTGTAGCCGATGGAGGTGATCTTGTCGCGCACGATGGCGGGGATCTCGACGTAGCCGTTCGTGGTGACCTCGCCCGCCACGTGCACGAGCCCGGTGGTCACGAGCGTCTCGACCGCCACCCGCGAGTGCGGGTCGACCGTGAGGAGCGCGTCGAGGATGCTGTCGGAGATCTGGTCGCAGATCTTGTCGGGGTGCCCCTCGGTGACGGACTCTGACGTGAAGAGGCGAAGGCTCATTGTGCTCCTGATCGTGCTCGGGCGAACACCCCGAGGATGCCATCGGCCACCGACATCTTGCTTCCGGAGGCCTCGAAAACTATATCCCCGGCCGCATCGAGCACGACGACCTCGTTGCCGTCGGTGGCGAACCCCGTCGTCCACCCCACGCCGTTCACCACGAGGTAGTCGCAGCCCTTGCGGGCGATCTTCGCGCGGCCGAGCTCGAGCAGCTCGTCGCGGCTCGTGGCCGTCTCGGCGGCGAAGCCCACGACCAGCCTGCCTTCGCGCGGGCCCGCCGAGACGGTGGCGAGGATGTCGGGGTTCTGCACCAGCTCGAGGGTGAGCCGCTCCCCCGTCGCCGCCTTCTTGATCTTGGCCTCGGAGACCGCGACGGGGCGGTAGTCGGAGACGGCGGCGGCCATGATCGTGATGTCGTGCTGCGGGGCGGCGTCAGTGACCACCTCGAGCAGCCGGGCCGTGGTCTCGGCACGGACGACCTCGACCCCCGTGGGCAGCGGCACCTCGACGTGGGCCGCCACGAGGGTGACCCGCGCGCCGCGGTCGCGTGCGGCCTCGGCGAGGGCGATGCCCTGCCGTCCGCTCGACCGATTGCCGATGTAGCGCACGGGGTCGAGCGGCTCCCGCGTGCCGCCCGCGGTGACGAGCACCGAGACGCCCTCGAGATCGCGCACGCCCTCGAGGTCGCGCGGCCGGGCTGCTCCCGACGCGACGGCCAGTGCTTCGGCCACGATGACGTCGGGCTCGGCCATCCGGCCCGCCCCCGAGTCACGGCCCGTGAGCTGGCCGCTCACCGGGCCGACGAGGTGCACGCCGCGCGAGCGCAGCGTCGCCACGTTCGCGACGGTGGCGGGGTTCTGCCACATCTCGGTGTGCATGGCCGGGGCGATGACCACCGGTGCCTTGGTGGCGAGCACCGTGTTGCCGAGAAGGTCGTCGGCGATGCCTGCGGCGAGCTTCGCGATGGTGTTGGCCGTCGCCGGCGCGATCACCACGAGTTCGGCGGCCTGGCCGATGGCCACGTGACGCACCTCGGCGACCGCCTCGTAGAGGTCGGTGTTCACGGTGTTGCGCGAGAGCGCCTCGAGTGTCGGCCTGCCGACGAAGCGGAGGGCGGCCTCGGTGGCCACCACATGCACGTCGTGCCCCGCCAGAACGAGGCCACGGATGACGTTCACGGCCTTGTAGGCCGCGATGCCACCCGTGATCCCGACGACGATGTTCATGTGTTCGTGCGCCCGGCGCGCGCTACTCGGTGGGGGCGACCGGACGGATCTCGAGCTTGTCTTCGTTGATCTCGTGCATGGCGACCGAGAGGGGCTTGTCGTCGATGGTCGAGTCGACCAGCGGGCCGACGTTGTCGAACAGGCTGCCCTCGTGCAGGTCGGCGTAGTAGTCGTTGATCTGACGCGCGCGCTTCGAGGCGAAGATGACCAGGGCGTACTTCGAGTCGACCTTGGCGAGCAGGTCGTCGATGGGCGGGTCGATGATGCCGAGCTTGTTGGTGGGCATTGTGTGCTTACTCCTTGCCGAGAAGGCCGTTCGCCTTCTGAATCCGCATCAATTCTACGACCTCCGCCGCTGCGGCCTCGACATCCGTGTTCACGACGCGGTGGTCGAACTCGGCTTGGGCGGCGAGCTCGACCCGTGCGGTGCTGAGCCTGCGCTCCTGTTCCTCGTCCGATTCGGTGCCGCGGCCGATGAGCCGGCGCACCAGTTCGTCCCAGCTCGGCGGCAGGAGGAACACCAGGGTCGCCTCCGGCATGGCCTCACGCACCTGGCGGGCACCCTGCAGGTCGATCTCGAGCAGCACGCTCCGCCCCTCGGCGAGGGCGCGGTCGATCGGCGGCCGTGGCGTGCCGTAGCGCGACTTGTTGTGCACCACCGCCCACTCGAGGAACTCGCCCGCCTCGATCATGCGGTCGAACTCCGCGTCGTCGACGAAGTAGTAGCTCACCCCGTCGACCTCCCCGGGCCGGGGAGCACGCGTCGTCGCCGAGACCGAGAGAAGCACCTCGGGGTAGTTCTCCCTGATGTAGGTCGAGACGGTGCCCTTTCCGACGGCGGTCGGCCCGGCCAGCACCACGAGCCGGCTCTCCCCGCTGTCGACGACGGCGGGGGCCCGTTTCTCGAGGAACTCGCGAAGCCGCAACTGCTGGTGCACCCCGAGACCGGAGAGACGCTTTGTCGACGCGATCTCGAGCCGGGTCATGACGCGGTCGACCCGCACCGGCCCGAGACCGGGAATGCTGAGCAACAGATCGCGCACCCGCATGGTGGCCTCGATGCTCTCCGAACTCGCCAGCGCGGTGTGCAGCACCGAGAGGGCGCTGAGGCGCCGCTCGTTCACCGCGCGCTTCACGGCGGCGCGGGCCCGACGCGCGGCGACGGCAGCGCGCGAGGCGGCGACCCGGTCGACCTCCGGCGGCCTCACGCGATCACCTCGGCGAGGGCATCCGCGTCGGCGGCGATGGCAGCGGCGAGTCCGGCGGCGCCGTGCTGCAGGATGCTGCGCGACACGCTCACCACGGTGTTCGGCGCGAGCGGACCGAACACGTGAGGGATGACCGGGAACTCGGCGCCTTGGAAGCCGAAGCCCGGCGCCAGCACGGGGGTCGTCGAGAGGGTGCGCAGCGCCTCGGCGGCGAAGCCGTAGTCGTCGAGCCGCTTCGTCGCCCCGAGCACGAGGCCGAAGTCGCCGAGCCGGGTGCGGTCGGTGTTGCGCTCCGCGACCTCGTCGGCGACCAGACGCGACACGGAGACCCCGGATGCTCCTGCCGTACGCGCCGTCTGGAGCCCGCGCGACTCGGGGTTCGAGGTGGCACTCAGCACGAACACTCCCTTGCCCGCGGCCTCCGCGCGATCGAACAGCCCGCCGAGCGCACCGACGCCTGTGAAGGCGGTGACGGTCAGAGCGTCGATCTCGAGCGGAGAACCGGGCGTGAGCCACGCCGCGGCGTACCCGTCGTTGGTCGACCCGATGTCTCCCCGCTTGGCGTCGCCGATCACGAGCAGGCCCGCGTCGCGGGCGGCCGCGAGAACGTCCTCCAGCGCGGCGAAGCCGGCCGAGCCGTACGCCTCGAAGAACGCCACCTGCGGCTTCACGATGCCCACCCACTCCGACGCGGCCACGGCCTCGACCACGGCCAGCCCGAAGGAGCGCACCCCGGCGGCGTCGACCGTCAGCCCCCACTCCGTGAGGAGGTAGGGATGCGGGTCGACGCCGACGCAGAGGTGCCCCTTCGACCCGAACACCGAGTCGAGGCGGGTGCCGAAGGGAGCGATCATCCGCGCGCGCTCCTGGCGAGGGCGTACTCCTGCAGCGAGGTGACGGTGAGACCCTCGCTGAGCGCCTCGAACGAGGCGACCGCCGCACCGAGCTGGGCGATCGTGGTGAACAGCGGCTTGTCGGCGGCCACTGCAGCGGCGCGGATCTCGTAGCCGTCGACCCGGGCCGAGCGCCCCGACGGGGTGTTCACGACGATGTCGACCCGGTTCGCGTTGATGAGGTCGACGACGGTCTCCACCGCATCCTCACCCTCGCCGTCGGCCTTCAGACCTTCGGAGTGCTTCGCCACGACCCGGGCGTGGATGCCGTTGCGGTTCAGCACCTCGGCGGTGCCCTCGGTGGCGAGCACCTCGAAGCCGAGCTGCTGCAGCCGCAGCACGGGCAGCACGATGGCGCGCTTGTCTCGGTCGCTGACCGACACGAAGACCGTGCCAGAGGTGGGCATACCGCCGTACGCGGCATCCTGGCTCTTCGCGAAGGCACGCGGGAAGTCGCGGTCGATTCCCATGACCTCACCCGTCGAGCGCATCTCCGGGCCGAGCACCGAGTCGACGATGAGCCCCTCCTTGGTGCGGAACCGCTTGAACGGCAGCACGGCCTCCTTGACGGCGACCGGCGAGTCGAGCGGAACGACCGAGCCGTCCTGCTCGGGCAGCAGCCCCTCCTCGACCAGCGCCGAGATGGAGTCGCCCACCATGATGCGCGAAGCCGCCTTGGCGAGCGGGATGCCGAGCGCCTTCGAGACGAAGGGCACCGTGCGGGAGGCGCGCGGGTTGGCCTCGAGCACGTAGAGGATGCCGGCGCCGATGGCGAACTGCACGTTGAGGAGCCCCCGCACGCCGATGCCCTCGGCGATCTTCAGGGTCGCGTCGCGCACGGCGTCGATCTGCGACCGGCCGAGCGTCACGGGCGGCAGCGAGCAGCTCGAGTCGCCGGAGTGCACCCCGGCCTCCTCGAGGTGCTCCATGATGCCGCCGACGTAGAGGCGCTCGCCGTCGTAGAGCGCGTCGACGTCGATCTCGATGGCGTCGTCGAGGAATCGGTCGACCAGCAGCGGGTTGGCCGCGCCCACCATGCCCTGGCCCGCGATGCGCTCGAAGTAGTCGGCGAGCGACGGGGTGTCGTAGACGATCTCCATGCCGCGGCCGCCCAGCACGTAACTCGGGCGCACCAGCACGGGGAATCCGATCTCCTCGGCCACGGCCACTGCCGACTCGTAGTCGACGGCGGTGCCGTTCTTCGGGGCGATGATGCCGGCGGCGTCGAGGATGCCGGCGAACAGACCGCGCTCCTCCGCCAGGTCGATCGCCTCGGGGGTCGTGCCGAGGATCGGGACGCCCGCCTCTTTCAGCCCCTTCGCGAGCCCCAGCGCGGTCTGGCCGCCGAGCTGCACGACGACACCCACGAGCTCGCCCGACTGCGACTCGGCGTGGATGACCTCGAGCACGTCCTCCAGCGTGAGCGGCTCGAAGTAGAGCCGGTCGCTGGTGTCGTAGTCGGTCGAGACCGTCTCGGGGTTGCAGTTGATCATGATGGTCTCGAAGCCCGCCGCCGAGAGCGCGAACGAGGCGTGCACGCAGGAGTAGTCGAACTCGACGCCCTGCCCGATGCGGTTGGGGCCCGAGCCCAGGATGACGACCTTGCGCGCCTCCGACGGCTCCACCTCGGTCTCCTGGTCGTAGCTCGAGTAGTGGTAGGGCGTGAGTGCGGGGAACTCGCCCGCGCAGGTGTCGACCGTCTTGTACACCGGGCGTATGCCGAGGATGTGCCGCACCTCGCGCACGTCCTTCTCGCCGAAGCCGCGCAGCGACGCGATCTGCGCATCCGAGAAGCCGTGCTGCTTGGCCAGCGTGAACATGGCGTGGTCGGCGTTCTCGGAGGAGCGGATGGCCTCGGCGACCTCGTTGATGAGCACGATCTGGTCGAGGAACCAGGGATCGATCTTCGTGGCCTCGAAGGCCTCCTCGATCGTGGCACCGGCACGGAGGGCCTGCTGCACCGTCACGATGCGGCCGTCGGTGGGCACCGCGGCGACGGCGAGCAGCTCGTCCTTGTCGCCGGGCTCGCCCTCCCAGTGGAACGACGAGCCGCGCTTCTCGAGCGAGCGCAGCGCCTTCTGCAGCGCCTGCGTGTAGTTGCGGCCGATGGCCATCGCCTCACCCACCGACTTCATGGTGGTGGTGAGGGTCGGGTCGGCGGCCGGGAACTTCTCGAACGCGAAGCGGGGCACCTTCACCACGACGTAGTCGAGCGTGGGCTCGAAGGATGCGGGGGTCACCTTGGTGATGTCGTTCGGGATCTCGTCGAGCCGGTAGCCGATGGCGAGCTTCGCCGCGATCTTGGCGATCGGGAAGCCCGTCGCCTTCGACGCGAGAGCGCTCGAGCGCGACACGCGCGGGTTCATCTCGATGACGATGACGCGGCCGTTCGCCGGGTCGACGGCGAACTGGATGTTGCAGCCGCCGGTGTCGACGCCGACGGCGCGGATGATGTCGATGCCGATGTCGCGGAGCCGCTGGTACTCGCGGTCGGTGAGCGTGAGCGCCGGGGCCACCGTGATGGAGTCGCCGGTGTGCACGCCCACCGGGTCGACGTTCTCGATGGAGCAGACGACCACCGTGTTGTCGGCGGTGTCGCGCATGAGCTCGAGCTCGTACTCCTTCCAGCCGAGGATCGACTCCTCGAGGAGCACCTCGGTGGTGGGGCTCTGGTGCAGGCCGTCGCCGACGATGCGACGCAGCTCGGTCTCGTCGTAGGCGAAGCCGGAGCCGAGGCCGCCCATGGTGAAGGAGGGGCGCACGACCAGCGGGTAGCCGAGGTCTTCCGCGAACCCGATCGCCTCGTCGACCGTGTGGGCGATGTGCGAGCGGGCCACGTCGCCGCCGGCGTCGATCACCAGCTGCTTGAAGATCTGGCGGTCCTCGCCCTTGTTGATGGCCTCGAGGTTCGCACCGATGAGCTCGACGTCGTACTTCTCGAGGATGCCGTGCTCGTGCAGCTGGATGGCCGCGTTCAGAGCGGTCTGGCCGCCGAGCGTCGGGAGGATCGCATCCGGCTTCTCCTTCTGGATGATCGCCTCGATCACCTGCCAGGTGATGGGCTCGACGTAGGTGGCGTCGGCGAAGTCGGGGTCGGTCATGATTGTGGCCGGGTTCGAGTTCACCAGGATGACGCGCACGCCCTCCTCGCGCAGCACGCGGCAGGCCTGGGTTCCGGAGTAGTCGAACTCGCAGGCCTGACCGATCACGATCGGGCCGGAGCCGATGACGAGAACGCTCTTGATGTCGTCTCTCTTGGGCATTACTGGTCGTCTCCTTCGGAGGGGCCTTCGGCGAAGCCGGCGTCTAGCGCGGGCGAGCCGGTCTTCGTGGCGAGGATCATGTCGCGGAAGCGGTCGAACAGGTACATGGAGTCGTGCGGGCCCGCCGCCGCCTCGGGGTGGTACTGCACCGAGAAGGCGTCGAGGTCGAGGCAGCGGATGCCCTCCACCACGTCGTCGTTGAGGCTGAGGTGGCTCACCTCGACCCGGCCGAGACCGGCAGGCGAGTCGACAACGCCCTCACGGGGCGCGTCGACGGCGAAGCCGTGGTTCTGGCTGGTGATCTCGACCCGGCCGGTGGTCTTGTCGAGCACCGGCTGGTTGATGCCGCGGTGGCCGAACGGCAGCTTGTAGGTGCCGAAGCCGAGGGCGCGGCCGAGCAGCTGGTTGCCGAAGCAGATGCCGAAGTAGGGCAGGCCGCCGCGCAGCAGCTCGCGCAGCAGCTCGACGTGGGTCTCGGAGGCCTCGGGGTCTCCGGGGCCGTTGCTGTAGAACAGCGCGTCGGGGGCGAGGGCGCGCACCTCGTCGAGGGTGACCGACTCGGGCAGCACCTCCACGTCGAAGCCGCGCTCGGCGAGGTAGTTGAGGGTGGAGGTCTTCACCCCGAGGTCGAGCACGGCGACCGAGCCGATGCGCTCGCCGACCGCCGGCACCTGGTAGCGCTCCTTCGTGGAGACCACGGTGGAGAGCTTCTGCCCGGCCATCTCCGCACCGCCGCGCACGACGTTCAGCTGCTCGGTGGCGTTCAGCTCGTAGTCGGGCCCCGAGAAGATGCCGGCGCGCATGGCGCCGAGGCTCCGCAGGTGACGCGTGAGGGCACGGGTGTCGATCCCCGAGATGCCGACGACACCGTCCGTGGCGAGGTCGTCGTCGAGCGAGCGCTGGGCACGGAAGTTCGACACCACCCGGGAGGGGTCGCGCACCACGTAGCCGGCCACCCAGATCTTCGACGACTCCTTGTCGGTGTCGTTCACTCCGGTGTTGCCGATGTGCGGGGCGGTCTGCATGACGATCTGGCCGGCGTAGGAGGGGTCGGTGAGGGTCTCCTGGTAGCCGGTCATGCCGGTGGCGAAGACCGCTTCGCCGAGCGTGCGTCCGCGGGCGCCGTAGGCGCGGCCCTCGTAGCGTCGCCCGTCTTCCAGCACGAGCACTGCGGGTTCGGTCGAGATCACGACGAGGTTCCTTCCTGTTGCGGGGTGATGGGCCGGAGCGGGGAGATCGCGGTCGCGGCGTCGATGAGCCGGCGCGCGTCTCCGAGTTCAGTGGCCCTGAGGTAGCTCTCCACCTCGGCGGGGCCGTCGGCGGAGGGGTAGGTCCAGTCCAGGCGCACCAGTCCGCCGGTCTCGACCACGCGGTCGATGGCCCAGGTGGAGGTGCCGATGGAGCGGATGGCGTCGCGCGGCACGAACGTCTCCGGCTCGCCGGGGATGGTGATGAGGAAGCCCTGTTCGTACACCGCGGCCTCACCGCGGCCGCGGAACGCGAGACCGGGGATGGTGAGCCGCTCGAGGGGCTCGCCCGCCTTCGTGGTGGCGACGTAGAGAACGGATGCGCGCACGAGCTCCGCACCGCGGGCGTCGGCGGCCGGCACCTCGGCCGGGGCCGCGAACGCCCTCTGACGGCGCTGCCGCCCCCGCCAGGCCCAGACCATGGTGAGCAGGATGAGCACCGCGAGGGCGGTGACGAGGAGTCCGGGAACGAGCCGCTCCATCAGGCGGTCACCCCGGCTGCCCACGCGGCGGCCTCGTCGACCGGGGCGAGCACGCCGTCGCGGAGGGTGGGGAACCCGTAATGGAACGTCCACCTCACGCTGCCCGAAAGCGTCACACCCTCGTAGGGGGTGTTCGTGCTCTTGCCGTGCAGGCGGTCGAGCGTGAACTCGCTCGAGGCCGCCGGGTCGACCAGCACGACGTTCGCGGGCGCGCCGTCTTCGAAGGAGTGGCTGTGGTCGGCGAGCCGCCCGATGCGGGCGGGCGCGTTCGAGAGCACCCGCGCGACGTCGGCCCAGTCGAGCAGTCCGGTGTCGACGAGCGCGGTCTGCACCACGGGCAGCGCCGACTCGAGGCCCACCATGCCGAAGGCCGCGGCATCCCACTCGCACTCCTTGGTCTCACGCGGGTGGGGTGCGTGGTCGGTGGCGATGATGTCGATGGTGCCGTCGGCGACGCCCTCGCGCAGTGCCCGCACATCCTCGTCGCGGCGCAGCGGCGGGTTCACCTTGTAGCGCGCGTCGTAGCTGCGGATGAGCTCCTCGGTGAGGAGCAGGTGGTGCGGGGTGGCCTCGGCCGTCACCTGGATGCCGCGGGCCTTCGCCCAGCGCACCACGTCGACCGAGCCCGCGGTGGAGAGGTGGCAGATGTGCAGCCGCGCCCCCACGTGCTCGGCGAGCAGCACGTCGCGGGCGATGATCGACTCCTCCGCCACGGCGGGCCAGCCCTTGAGGCCGAGCTCGGAGCTCAGGGCGCCCTCGTTCATCTGCGCGTTCTCGGTGAGCCGCGGGTCTTGGGCGTGTTGGGCGATCACCCCGTCGAAGGTCTTCACGTACTCGAGCGCCCGCCGCATGAGCAGCGAGTCGTGAACGCACTTGCCGTCGTCGGAGAACACGCGCACGGCGGCCCGGGACTGCGCCATGGCGCCGATCTCGCTGAGGCGCTCGCCGGCGAGGCCCACGGTCACGGCGCCGATCGGGCGCACGGTGGCGTAGCCCGCCTGAACGCCGAGCGCCTGCACCTGCTCGACGACGCCCGCGGTGTCGGAGACGGGCAGGGTGTTCGCCATGGCGAAGACCCCCGTGAACCCGCCGGCCGCGGCGGCGCGCGTGCCCGTGAGCACGGTCTCGCTCTGCTCGTAGCCCGGCTCGCGCAGGTGCGTGTGCAGGTCGACGAGGCCAGGCAGGGCCACGAGGCCCTCGGCGTCGACCACCGTCGTGCCGGCCGGTGCCGAGTCGCCCCGGCCGCCCGACTCCGTCGACACGATGCGGCCGCCCTGAAGGAGCACGTCGGCGACCCGCCCGTCGGGGAGCGTCGCGCCCCTCAGGAGGGTGCTGATGCTGCTGTCGTTCACGCTGCGGCCTCTCGTTCGCCGGAGAGCAGCAGGTAGAGCACCGCCATCCGGATGGACACCCCGTTCGCGACCTGCTCGAGCACGGTCGACTGCGGCGAATCGGCCGCTCCCGCGGAGATCTCGAGGCCTCGGTTCATGGGGCCGGGATGCATGACAATGCTATCCGGGCCGAGGGCAGCGAGACGCTCGTCGTCGAGCCCCCACTGCCTCGCGTACTCGCGGGCCGACGGGAAGTAGGCCGCGTTCATCCGTTCGCTCTGGATGCGCAGCATCATGAGCACGTCGGGCCTCGTGCGGGCGAGGGTCTCGTCGAGGTCGAAGCTCACCTCGACCGGCCAGCTGCCGACGCCGACCGGCACGAGAGTGGCGGGGGCCACGAAGGTGACCTCGGCGCCCAGGGTGCGCAGGAGCCACAGGTTCGACCGCGCCACCCGGGAGTGCAGGATGTCGCCCACGATCACCACCGAGACGCCGTCGAGCGCCTTGCCCCGGCTCGCCGCCCCGTGCAGCCGCCGCCGCATGGTGAAGGCGTCGAGCAGGGCCTGGGTGGGGTGCTCGTGGGTGCCGTCGCCGGCGTTCACGACGCCCGCGTCGATCCAGTCGCTCTGCGCCAGCACCTGCGGGGCGCCGGATGCGGAATGACGGATGACGACGCCGTCGGCTCCCATGGCGGCGAGGGTCTGCGCGGTGTCTTTGAGCGACTCGCCCTTCGAGACGCTCGAGCCCTTCGCCGAGAAGTTGATGACGTCGGCGGAGAGCCGCTTGGCGGCGGCCTCGAACGAGATGCGGGTGCGCGTGGAGTCTTCGAAGAAGAGGTTCACCACGGTCTTGCCGCGGAGGGTGGGCAGCTTCTTGACCTCGCGCTGCTGCACGTCGGCCATGTCCTCGGCGATGTCGAGGATCTGCACGGCGGCGTCGCGGGAGAGATCGCGGGTGGAGAGCAGGTGTCTCATCCTTCGATCGTCACCTCCTCGGTGTCGTCGATCTCGGCGAGGCGTACGTTGATGCGCTCCTCGCGGGAGGTGGGGAGGTTCTTGCCCACGAAGTCGGCGCGGATGGGCAGCTCGCGGTGGCCGCGGTCGACGAGCACCGCGAGGCGCACGGCGCGCGGGCGGCCGAGGTCGTTCAGGGCGTCGAGCGCGGCGCGGATGGTGCGGCCCGAGTAGAGCACGTCGTCGACGAGCACGACGGTGGCGCCGTCGATGCCGCGACGCGGCACCTGGGTGGGCCGGGGTGAGCGCGTGGGATGCCGCGACAGGTCGTCGCGGTACATCGTGATGTCGAGGGCGCCCACCAGGGCCGCCGGGTCGACGGGGTTGCCCGCGCGCTCCTCGATCTCGGCGACGGTGCGGCCGATGCGCTCGGCGAGCAGCACACCCCTCGTCGGGATGCCGAGAACGACGAGATCGTTCGCTCCCCGGTTGGACTCCAGGATCTCGTGCGAGATGCGAGTCAACGCCCGGGTGACGTCAGCCTGCTGCAGCACTGTACGCGCCAAGCAACCGACCTCCTTCCCCGTCTCTCCGGACGGCTTTAAAGGATGTCTCATTCGTGCGTCTTCGACTCTACCAGTGCCTGGGCCGCGGTCGTGTTCACCGGGGCGACACCTGGCGGTCGCGACCGGTTCACCCGGGTGCTGTCGGGTGGGGCAGATCCCCCTGTCCCGACACCGAGGAGACCCATGCTCGCCCGCCGCGCCGCGCTCACCGCGCTCACCGCCGCCACCACCCTCGCCGGAGTCGCGTTCGCGTCGACCGCCGCGCACGCCTCCGTCTCGACCGACCCGATCGTCTACAGCGCCCCCGACGCGAAGCTCTCGCTCAACCCCGTCGGCAGCTACGAGACCGGGGTGTTCGACGAGAGCGCCGCCGAGATCGTGCAGTTCCACGCCGCCACGAAGCGCGCCTTCGTGGTGAACGCCCAGGCCGGTGTCGTCGAGGTGCTCGACCTGAGCGACCCGTCGGCGCCCGTGAAGCTCTTCGACGTCGTCACAGCGGGAGTCGCCTCGGCCGACGGGTCGACCGTCTCGCCCGACGCCGTGGCGAACTCGGTCGCCGTGCGCGCCGACGGTCTCGTGGCCGTCGCCGTCGAGGCCGACCCGAAGACCGACCAGGGCTGGGTCGTGTTCTTCGACGCGGCGGCCTCCGACGGTGGATCGGCGCTCGGCGCCGTGCGCGTCGGCGCACTCCCCGACATGGTCACCTTCACGCCCGACGGCGGCTCACTGCTCGTGGCCAACGAGGCCGAGCCCGCGGAGGACTACTCGGTCGACCCCGAGGGCTCCGTGTCGGTGATCGCCGCCCCCGCGACCCTCGCCGCGCCCGCGCAGGGTGCCGTGCGCACGGCCGACTTCCACGCCTACGAGGAGGGTGGGAGCAATGCCCTCCCCGAGGGCGTGCGCATCTTCGGCGGCATCGAGGGAGCGGCCCGGCCGGTCTCCGAGAACCTCGAGCCCGAGTACATCACCGTCTCGGGAGACGGGCGCACCGCCTGGGTGTCGCTGCAGGAGGCCAACGCCCTCGCCGAGATCGACGTCGCCTCCGCGACCGTCACCGACATCCACGCGCTCGGCTTCAAGGACTTCTCGGTGTCGCCCCTCGACGCTTCCGACCGCGACGGCGCCGTGAACATCACCACCTGGCCCGTCCTCGGCATGTACCAGCCGGATGCGATCGGCAGCTACCAGGTCGACGGCGACTCCTACATCGTCTCGGCGAACGAGGGCGACAGCCGCGACTGGGACGGCTACTCCGAGGTCGCCCGGGTGAAGGACCTCGGCGAAGACGGACTCGCGCCGGTGTGCGACGACCTCGCGCCGTTCGTGACCGACGAGCAGCTCGGGCGCCTGAACATCACCACCGCGAACGGCCTCGACGCCGACGCGGGCTGCTACTCCGAGCTCTACGCCTTCGGTGGCCGGTCGTTCTCGATCTGGGCCGCCGACGGCACTCAGGTCTTCGACTCCGGTAGCGACTTCGAGGAGATCACGGCGGCCGCGCTCCCCGAGGGCGCGTTCAACTCGAGCCACACCGACGTCGCCCTCGACAACCGCAGCGACGACAAGGGCCCGGAGCCCGAGGGTCTCGCGCTCGGTACCATCGGCTCGCACACCTACGCCTTCATCGGCTTCGAGCGCGTCGGCGGCGTCATCGTCTACGACATCACCGACCCCGCCGCGCCGTCGTTCGTCACCTACGTGAACAACCGCGACTTCTCAATCGTCGACCCCTCGGAGTCGGCCGAGGCCCTCTCGGGTTCCGGCGACCTCGGCCCCGAGGGTCTCGCGTTCGTCTCGGCCGAGTCGTCGCCGACCGGCGCCCCGATGCTGCTCGTCGGCAACGAGGTCTCGGGCACCACCACCGCCTTCGCGATCGACGTCGAGGCCGAGCCCACCCCGGAGCCCACCCCCGACCCGACCGCGTCGCCCACCCCCGCGCCCACGACGGCCCCGGCTCCGTCCGCCGCCCCGGGCGACGAGGCGGGCGGCAGCTCCCTCGCCAACACGGGCGCCGAGCCGCTCCCCGTGGCCGCGGGCGTGCTCGCCCTCCTCGCCGCCGGCGCCGCCGCCCTCACCGCCACGCGCATCCGCCGCCGCGCCTGACCCGTCCCGCGCCTTCGGCGTCCCGACAGAGCACGAAGTGCCCCCTCCCACCCGGGATGGGGGCACTTCGTGTCTTCTCGCCCCGCGCATCCGTCGCCCTCCCCGCGCGAGCCCCGCGCACGCCGAGAAAGCGCGAAGTGCCGCCTCTTATCTGGGATGGGGGCACTTCGTGTCTTCTCGCCCCGCGCATCCGTCCCCCGGCGCGAGCCCCGCGCACGCTCGACAGAGCGCAGAGTGCCCCCTCCCGCACGGGGAGGGGGCACTTTGCGCTCTGTCGAGGAGGGCGGTGGGGCTAGGCCGACTGGGCCACCTTGCCGAGCACGCCGTTGATGAAGCCGGAGGACTCGTCGGTGGAGAGGGTCTTCGCCGCCTCGACGGCCTCGGCGATCGCCACCGCAGCGGGCACCTCGTCGTTGTAGAGGATCTCCCAGATCGCGATGCGCAGCAGCGCACGATCGATCGTGGGCATGCGGGCGATGCTCCAGCCGTGGGCGTAGCTCACGATGGTCTCGTCGATCTCGTCGAAGTTGTCGACCACGCCGTCGACGATCTCGCGAGCATAGAGCCACGAGTTCTGCCGGTCGGGCTCCCCCGCGGCCCGGGCCGCCTCGGCGGCAAGCGCCTCGGCAATCGGCATCTGACGCACGTCGGCGGCGTAGAGGATGTCGAGGGCCCGTTTGCGGGCCTTCGTGCGTGAGCTCATCGACGCGCCGGACTAGTTGACGCGGCCGAGGTAGTCACCGGTGCGGGTGTCGACCTTCACCTTCGTGCCGTTCTCGAGGAACAGCGGCACCTGGATCTGGTAGCCGGTCTCGACTGTGGCGGGCTTCGTGCCGCCGGTCGAGCGGTCGCCCTGGAGGCCGGGCTCGGTGTAGGTGATCTCGAGCACGACGGATGCGGGCAGCTCGATGTAGAGCGGGTTGCCCTCGTTGAGCGCGACGGTGACGGCCTGGTTCTCGAGCATGAAGTTGGCTGCGTCGCCGACGATCGCCGAGCCGATGGTGACCTGGTCGTAGTCGGTCGAGTCCATGAAGACGAAGTCGTCGCCGTCTTTGTAGAGGTACTGGAAGTCGCGGCGGTCGACGTTCGCGGTGTCGATCTTCGCGCCGGCGTTGAAGGTGCGGTCGACGACCTTGCCGGTGACGACGTTCTTGATCTTGGTACGCACGAACGCGCCGCCCTTGCCCGGCTTGACGTGCTGGAACTCGATCACGTTCCAGAGCTGACCGTCGATGCTCAGCACGGTGCCGTTCTTGATGTCGTTCGTTGAAGCCATGTAAAAGGAAGTCCGTTTCGAGTGGAGAAGAAGGTCGGACCGGTGTTTCGGCCCTGAAAGAGTGTACCGGCTCAGTCGGTGGGCAGCAGGAGGGAGTGCAGCGCCAGCCGGTAGGAGGCGAAACCGAACCCTGCGACCACCCCGGTGGCCACGGCGGAGATCACGCTCGTGTGCCGGAACGTCTCGCGCGCGTGCGGGTTCGAGATGTGCACCTCGATGAGCGGCACCCCCGCCTTGGTCACGAGCGCGGCGGCGTCGCGCAGCGCGTACGAGTAGTGCGTGAAGGCCGCGGGGTTGAGGATGACGGGCGACCCGGTGTCGACCGCCTCGTACAGCCACGAGATGAGCTCGGCCTCGTCGTTGGTCTGACGCAGATCGATCTCGATGCGGCCCGCCGCATCCGTCATCAGCAACCGCTCGAGGGCTGCCAGGTCTTGCGAGCCGTAGACGTCGGGCTCACGACTGCCGAGGCGGCCGAGGTTCGGGCCGTTGAGCACGAGGACTGTCGACATGCTGTCTCCTAGGAGGCGATCTCTTGGTAGGCGGCGAACAGCAGCGACGTCTCGGGGCCCTGCAGCACGGTGGGCCGCGCGAGGTCGTCGAGCACGATGAAGCGCAGCATGCTGCCGCGGGTCTTCTTGTCGCGCTGCATGGTGGCGAGCAGGGTCGGCCATCGGCCCGCCGGGTAGCTGGTCGGCAGGCTGAGCGAGTCGAGGATGCGCCGGGTGCGGTCGACCACCTCGTCGGGCAGGCGCCCGGTGAGCCGGCTGAGTTCAGCGGCGAACATCATGCCCACCGCGACGGCGGCACCGTGGCGCCACTGGTAGCGCTCGGCGTGCTCGATGGCGTGACCCAGGGTGTGGCCGAAGTTGAGGATCTCGCGGAGCCCGGCCTCCTTGAAGTCGCTCGACACCACCCGTGCCTTGACCGCGATGGAGAGTTCGATGAGTCGCCTGATCTCGTCGCTCTCCGGGTCGGTGGCGCGGTCGACGTCGGCCTCGATGATGTCGAGTATCTCGGGCTCGGCGATGAGCCCGCACTTCACCACCTCGCCGAAGCCGGCGAGGATCTCGTTGCGGGCGAGGCCGCGCAACAGGTCGAGGTCGGCCACGACGAGGCTCGGTGCGTAGAAGGCCCCCACGAGGTTCTTGCCCTCGTTCGTGTTGATGCCGGTCTTGCCGCCGACCGCCGCGTCGACCATGCCGAGCAGCGTCGTCGGGGCCTGCACGAGCGTGACCCCGCGCAGCCAGGTCGCCGCGACGAAACCGGCGAGGTCGGTGACCGCGCCGCCACCGAAGCCGATGACGGCGTCGGTGCGGGTGAAGTCGGCCTGCCCCATCACCTGCCAGCAGAACGCGGCGACCTCGACCCGTTTGCCGGCCTCCGCATCCGGGATCTCGGCCAGCAGCACCTCGTAGCGGTCGAGCAGCGTCTCGCGCAACCGGGCGGCAGCGGCCCCCAGGGTCGGCGGGTGCACGATGAGGACTTTCGCGACGGCCGGTCCCAGCCCCTCGGCCACCCGGTTCAGGATGCCGCGCCCCACGAGCACGTCGTAGCCCGACTCACCCGTGACGCTGATGGTGGTGACGTCGGTGCTCATCGGGTGCTGCCCTCCAGGTCGGTGACGGATGCTGTGGCGGGGGCGGTGACGGAGCCCGCCGAGGTCGACCCGTCGGTGGCGGATGCGGTGAACCGACCCCGCGCCCAGGTCGCGATTTCCTCGGCCACGTCGTCGGCCGGCCGGTCGGAGCTGTCGATGACGTGCCCGGCGAGCCGCTGGTAGAGCTCGCGGCGCGATTCGAAGAGGGCGCTCCAGGCGTCGAGGTCGCCCGCCAGCGGGCGCTTGCCGTTGCCGAGCCGGGCGGCGACGGCGTGCGGCTGCACGGTGAGCAGCAGCACCGGGAGCCCGGCCAGATCGGCCTGCGTCGCCGGGTCGAGCACGGCTCCCCCGCCGAACGACACCACGGCATCGGCCTCAAGCGCCTTCACCACGGCGGCTCGCTCGAGCGCGCGGAAGTGCGGTTCCCCGTGCTCGGTGAAGATCTCGGCGATCGGCCCGTGCTCGGCCACGACCAGCTTGTCGGTGTCGACGAACGGCAGGTCGAGCAGGCGCGCCACCCGCTTGCCGATGCGGGTCTTGCCCGCGGCCGGCGGCCCGATGAGCACGAGCTTCATGCGCGGGCGACGCCGGTGCGCAGCGCCTCGGGGATGGCGGCGAGGTACGACTCGAGGTTGCGGCGGGTCTCCCCCACGGAGTCGCCGCCGAACTTCTCGAGCACAGCGTCGGCCAGCACGAGCGCGGTCATCGCCTCGGCGACGACCCCGGCGGCGGGAACGGCGCACACGTCGGAGCGCTGGTGGTGCGCCGCGGCATCCTCGCCCGTCGCGACGTCGATGGTGTGGAGCGCGTGCGGCACGGTGGCGATCGGCTTCATGCCGGCGCGCACGCGCAGCACGGTGCCGGTCGACATGCCGCCCTCGGTGCCGCCGGCACGATCGGTGGCGCGGGTGATCTCGTCGCCCTCGCGGTAGAGCTCGTCGTGGGCGGCCGAGCCGCGGCGGCGGGTGGTCTCGAAGCCGTCGCCCACCTCGACTCCCTTGATGGCCTGAATGCCCATGAGCGCAGCGGCGAGCCGGGAGTCGAGCCTGCGGTCCCAGTGCACGTGCGAGCCGAGCCCGGGGGGCAGCCCATAGGCGAGCACCTCGACGACGCCGCCGAGGGTGTCGCCCTCCTTGTGGGCGTCGTCGATCTCGGCGACCATGAGCGCGCTCGTCGCCTCGTCGAAGCACCGCACCGGGTCGGCATCGAGCGCGTCGACGTCGCCGGGGAGGGGCAGCCGACTTCCGTCGGGAACCCGGACCGGGCCGATGGCGAGGGTGTGACTGACGAGGCGGATGCCGAGCTCGCCGAGGAACGCCTTCGCCACGGCACCGAGCGCCACGCGGGCGGCGGTCTCACGGGCGCTGGCGCGCTCGAGGATGGGACGGGCCTCGTCGAAGTCGTACTTCTGCATGCCCACGAGGTCGGCGTGACCCGGGCGGGGCCGGGTGAGGGGGGCGCTGCGGCCGCGGCCGGGCAGCTCCTCCTCGAGCGGGTCGACGCCCATGACCTCGGTCCACTTCGGCCACTCGGTGTTGCCGATGCGGAGGGCCACGGGGCTGCCGAGGGTCTTGCCGTGCACGACGCCGCCGGTCATCGCCAGCTCGTCCTGCTCGAACTTCATGCGCGCGCCGCGGCCGTAGCCGAGTTTGCGGCGCGCCAGATCGGCACGGAGTTGATCGAGGGTGACGGGGATGCCGGACGGGAGGCCCTCGACGATCGCGATGAGTTCTTGACCGTGGGACTCGCCGGCGGTGAGCCAACGGAGCATGACTACGATCTTTCCACAACGGCCGCACCCGTCGTGCCAGCCGGGTCTGCGGCAGGGGTGCCAGCAGGGGCGGCCGAGGCCGCACGGTCCCCCTCTCCGTCCACCGCGTGGCGGACCGGCCTAGGCGGCCACGGCCGCCAGCATCGCGGTGGTGAGCCGCTCCTCGTCGTCGACTCTGGTGAGCGGATCCCCGTGCAGGAAGACGCGCAGCTGCGCCACGGCCTGGTGGGCGAGCATGGCGAGCCCAGGGATGACGACGCGACCGGAGGCCCCCCACAGGGTGCCGAGCTCGCTCGGCCACGGGTGGTAGGCGACGTCGAGCAGCGTCGAGCCGAGCACTGCCCGCGCTCCCTCGAAGTTCTGGCCCACGCCCGCGCCGCCCGGGAGCGTCGACACGGTGAGGTCGGGTTCGAGTGCGGCGACGGCCTCATGGTCGTGCAGTGCCACCACGTCGCTGCTCAGCCCGGCGGCACGCGCCGACTCCACCACCGAGCCCGCTTTACCCGGGCTCCGCAGCACGATGTCGACGTGCTCCGCCCCGAGCTGGGCGAGCGCCACCACCGCCGACCGCGCGGTCGCTCCCCCGCCGATCACCAACGCCCTGCGCGTCGACTCCACCCCGCCCCGCACCAGGCACTCGCGGATGCCGTACACGTCGGTGTTGAACCCGTCGAGCCGGCGTCGCCCGTCGGAGAAGGTCACCAGCACGGTGTTCACGCCGCCCGCCGTGGTCGCCACCGTGTCGACGGAGTCCAGAAGCGGGATGACGCTCTCCTTCAGCGGCATCGTGAGCGACAGCCCGCGCCAGGGCGGCGTGAGGCCGTCGACGAACCCGGCCAGAGCATCCGTATCGACCTCGACCGCCTCGTACTGCCAGGGCAGCCCGAGCACCGAGTAGGCGGTGCGGTGAAGCAGCGGCGACCGTGAGTGCGCGATCGGCGAGCCCAGCACCGCGTAGCGGTGCGGCACGTGCAGTCGGTCGGTCTCGTCGTCGAGGAACGTCGGTGTCATGCCCTGGAACCTACTCGATCTCGGGGTGAGCCGCCCACCATTCCTGCAGTCGCTCCACCGCGGCCGCGTGCTCGTCCGCCGTCTCGGAGAAGACGGTCTCGCCGGTGTCGAGGTCGACGGTCACGAAGAAGAACCAGGGCCCGTCGGCCGGGTGGATCGCCGCGTTGATGGCGTCGTCACCGGGGTTCGAGATGGGCCCGGCGGGCAGCCCCGGGTAGAGGTAGGTGTTGTAGATGTTGCTCGGGTCTTCGCGCTCGGCCTGCGTGGTCTCCACCCGGCTGTGGCCGGCACCGTAGGCGATCGTCGCATCCGACTCCATGTTCCAGCCCGCGTTCAGGCGGTTCGTGAACACGCGAGAGACCTTCGCCATGTCTTCGACGCTGCCGGCTTCCTTCTGGATGAGAGCGGCGAGTGTGACGACCTTCAATCGGTCTTCGGGGGCGACACCGGCGGCGTCGAGCGACTGGAAGGTGCGGTTGACCATCGTGGTGATCATGTCGGTGGCGGTCTCGCCCGGCTGGAACACGTAGGTGGCAGGGAAGAGGAAGCCCTCGATGCTGGGTGCCTCGGCGGGAACGCCGAGCGCGGCCCAGTTCGCACCCACGGCCTCGAAGTCGGAGACCGGGAGGCCGGTGACGTCGGAGAGCTCCTGGTAGATGCCCTTCGCGCTCGAGCCCTCGGGGATGGTGACGGTGAAGTCGACCTTGTTGTCGGGGTTCTGCAGGGCATCGAGCGCCGACTGGGCGCTCATCTGCTCGGCCAGCTTGAAGGTGCCGGTCTGGAACACGGGTGCCGGGTTCTGCTTCAGCAGCAGGTCGTAGAACGCCGCCGAGCTCTTCACCACGCCGGCCGCGGCGAGGTTGTCGCCGATGGTCTCGCCGATGTCTCCGTCGTTGACGACGAACATCACCTCACCGGTGCCGCTGCCCTCGTAGTCCTCGACCTGGTTGCCGGCGAGGAGCGACTGCACCTGCGACCCGAAGGTGTTGAAGAGGAACACCCCGGCGCCGCCGAGGAGGCCCACGATCACGACGACGGTGATGAGCGGCACCACCCAGCGGGGCCGCTTGCTGCCTCCCCCGCCCGACGACGAGCCGCGGTGGCGGGTGCCGCGCGAGCCGGAGCCGCCGCGGGCGTCCCGCCTGGAGGAGGGCGGGGCGGTGCGCTGCGCCGGTGCCGCGTCGTTGCGGAAGAACTCGGCGAACGGGTGGTCTGTGGGTGGCTGGCGGTCAGTCACGGACACTTCCTTCATTCGGGTCGATGAGGATGCCGGGCGGCTGTCCCGAGGCACGCTCTGAATCCAGGGCGTGCTGCACGAGTATAACCGCGGCCACCTGATCGATCACGGAGCGGGAGCTCCGAGTGGTGCGGCCACTGCGGTGCAGCGCCGATTGGGCCGACACCGTGGTGAGGCGCTCGTCGACCATGCGCACGGGCACGTCGCCCCCGGCGGCGAGCCGCTCGGCGAAGTCGCGCGCATCCTGCGTCGATGCCGTCTCTCCACCGCTCATCGACAGCGGCAGCCCCACGACGAACTCGATCGGCTCGAGCTCGTCGGCGATGCTCCGGATGCGCGCCAGGTCGGCCCCCGCATCCTTCTCGCCGCTCCTCGGCACCGTCTCGACCGGGGTCGCGAGCAGACCATGGAAGTCGGTGCGCGCCACACCGATGCGGGCCTTGCCCACGTCGATGCCGATCCTCACGCCGGTGCGCATCCGCTCCGCTTCCTGCCCGGGCCGGGCTAGCCCGCCACCGCGTTCGCGATGGCCTCGAGGGCTGCCGGGATGGCGGACGCGTCGGCACCGCCGCCCTGAGCCAGGTCGTCTTTTCCGCCGCCGCCTCCTCCGAGCACGCCCGCGGCGAGCTTGGCGAGGGCGCCCGCCTTGGCCCCCGCGGCACGGGCGCCCTCGGTCGTCGCGACGATGACCACGGGCTTGCCGCCCGCGACGGCGGCGAGGGCCACCACCGCGGAGGCGGAACCGCCCGAAGCGAGTGCCTCGCGCACCCCGGTGGCGAGCTGGCGCAGGTCGTCGGCCGAACCGAGCTCCCCCACGTTCTCGGCGACCAGCGTGACCGCGCCGACCGCGCGGGCCGACTGGGCGAGGCCCGGGATGCGGGTGGTGAGCTGGCCGGCCTCGAAGGCGGCGATCTTCTTCTCGGCCGCCTTGAGGTTGGCGCTGAGGTCGGCGATGCGCGCGGCGATCTCGTCGCGCGGCGCCTTGAGCGAGGAGGTGAGCTGAGCAACCAGGGCACGCTCGGCCGCGAACTCGCGGAAAGCCTCGAGACCGACCAGCGCCTCAACACGGCGGTTCGTCGAGCCGATCGACGACTCGCCCTGCAGGTTGATGAGGCCGATCTGGGCGCTCGAGGCCACGTGGGTGCCCGCGCAGAGCTCCCGCGAGAACGGACCGCCGATGTCGACCATGCGCACGATGTCGCCGTACTTCTCGCCGAACAGTGCCATCGCGCCCATCGAGCGCGCCTCGTCGATCGGCAGCTCGCGAGTGACCACCTCGAGGTCGTCGCGGATCGCCTGGTTCGCGATCTCCTCGATCTCGCTGCGGGTCTCGAGTGAGAGCGGCTGGCTCCAGGAGAAGTCGAGGCGCATGTAGCCGGCCTTGTTGTACGAACCCGCCTGGTGAGCCTGCTCGCCGAGCGTCTGCCGGAGGGCCGCGTGGATGAGGTGGGTCGCGGAGTGCGCCTGCGTGGCGCCGCGGCGCCAGCTCGGGTCGACGACCGTGCGGGCGAGGTCGCCCACGGCGATCTGCCCGCTCGTCACCTCGGCGCGGTGGCTCACCAGACCCTTCACAGGCTTCTGCACGTCGAGCACGGTGAGCTCGAAGCCGTCGCCCACGATGGTGCCGGCGTCGGCCTCCTGGCCGCCCGACTCGGCCCAGAGCGCGGTCTCGGCGACGATGACCTCGACCTGCTCGCCGGCCACGGCGCTGGTGACCGAGACACCGTCGACGATGAGGCCGAGCACGCTCGACTCGGCCTCGAGCTCGTCGTAGCCGCGGAACACGGTCTCGCCGAGCGCGCGGAACGGGCTGTAGACGCTGAGGTCGGTGATGCCGAGCTTCTTCGCCTTCGCGTCGGCCTTGGCGCGCTGCTTCTGCTCGGCCATGAGCGACTCGAAGGCCACACGGTCGACGGTGATGCCCGATTCCTCCGCGATCTCGAGGGTGAGGTCGATGGGGAAACCGTAGGTGTCGTGCAGCAGGAACGCGGTGTCGCCGGGGAGCACGTCGGCGCCGCCCGACTTGGTCTCACCCACGGCGAGGTCGAGGATGGTGGTGCCGCCGGCCAGGGTGCGGAGGAATGACTCCTCCTCGGCGTAGGCGCTTCGGGAGATGCGGTCGTAGTCGCGCTCCACCTCGGGGTAGGCCGCCTTCATGGCGTCGCGCGAGGCGGTGAGGAGCTCGGGCATGGTCGCGGTGTCGACGCCGAGCAGGCGCATCGACCGCACGGTGCGGCGGAGCAGCCGGCGGAGGATGTACCCGCGACCCTCGTTCGACGGGGTGACGCCGTCGCTCATCAGCATGAGGGCGCTACGCACGTGGTCGGCGACGACGCGCATCCGCACGTCGTCGTCGTGGTGGGCGCCGTAGCGGCGGCCCGAGAGCTCGGCCGCGCGGTCGAGCACCGGGCGCACCTGATCGATCTCGTAGAGGTTCTCGACGCCCTGCTTGAGGAAGGCGACGCGCTCGAGGCCCATGCCCGTGTCGATGTTCTTGCGCGGCAGTTCGCCGAGGATCTCGAAGTCGGTCTTCGAGGTGCCCTCGCCGCGGAGGTACTGCATGAAGACGAGGTTCCAGATCTCGATGTAGCGGTTCTCGTCGGCGACCGGGCCGCCCTCGATGCCGTAGGCGGGGCCGCGATCGAAGTAGATCTCGGAGCAGGGGCCCGCCGGGCCCGGCTGACCGGTGGACCAGTAGTTGTCTTCCTTGTCGCGTCGCTGGATGCGCGCATCCGGAAGCCCTGCGACCCGCTTCCAGATGTCGATGGCCTCGTCGTCGTCTTCGTACACGGTGACCCACAGGTCGCGTTCGGCGAAGCCGAGGCCGCCCTCGGACTCGCTCGTGGTGAGCAGCTCCCAGGCGTAGCCGATCGCGCCCTCCTTGAAGTAGTCGCCGAAGGAGAAGTTGCCGTTCATCTGGAAGAACGTGCCGTGACGGGTGGTCTTGCCGACCTCTTCGATGTCGAGGGTGCGGATGCACTTCTGCACGCTCGTGGCACGGGGATACGGCGCGGGGACGAGCCCCGAGAGGTAGGGGATGAACGGCACCATGCCCGCGACCGTGAACAGCAGCGAGGGGTCGTCGCTCACGAGCGACGCGGAGGGGACCACGGTGTGGCCGCGCTCGCCGAAGAAGTCGAGCCAGCGGGAGCGGATGTCAGCGGTGTACATGGGTGTCGGTGGTCCTCAGGGTGTCCAGGGGGTGGAACGAACGCGACCCGCCGGCGCATGGGCGCCCGGCGGGTCGTGAAGGGTCACTTGGCGATCTTGGAGACCTTGTCACCCGCGTCGGCGATGGCCGAGCGCAGCTCGGCCTCGCGCTCGCGGTAGCCGTCGACCAGCGAGTCGCTGAACTCCTTGGCCTTCTTGTCGAACTCGGCGAAGAACTCCTTGCCGCTCTTGGTCTGGTTGAACTGGTGTGCCACCAGGAATCCGATGCCGATGCCGGCGATCAGCCACAGAGCCTTCTTCATTGTGTTCTCCTCGTTCGTCGTGGGGGCCGGAGCCTTCGGACCAGTTTAGTGCGCCGACCGCTTCGGCTTCTTGGGCGATCGGGTGGGCTTCGGCGCGGGCTTGGACGAGGCGGCGTCGGCGACTCGGTCGGCGGCTCGGAAGCTGAGAATTCCGGCGCGGACGGCGGCGCTGAAGGAGGCGAGCTTGATGAGGGGCCCGCCGACGGAGGCGGCGAACAGTGCCACGAGCGACGAGACGTTGCCCGTCACCTCTTCGACGTTCCGGGTGATGGCGTCGACCCGGGCGAGCTGCTTGTTCGCCTCCTGCACGGTCACGGTCGACTCGTTGAGGATGGGGGTGATGCCGTCGCTGACGTCTTTGATCGAATCGCGGGTCTGGTCGAACACGCCACCGAGCTTCACCAGCGGGATGGCCAGCAGCCCCACGAGTACGGCGAACACGCCTGCCGCGATCAAGCCTGCGATGTCTCCACCGGTCATGGAAGGTCTGCCTCTCTGAAGACGACGAAAGCGGGCCACCCGTGGGGTGACCCGCTCTCTAGTATGTCGCGCGTTCGCCGATCAGCGAGCCGCGTAGTACTCGACCACGAGCTGCACTTCACAGGTCACGGGAACCTGGGCGCGCTTCGGGCGCGCCACGAGGCGGGCCTGGAGCTTGTCGAGCTCGACCTCGAGGTAGGCCGGGGTCTTCGGCAGCACGTCGACGTGACCGCCGGCAGCGGCGACCTGGAACGGCTCGGTGCCCTCGGAACGGGTCTTGACGTGGATGAGCTGACCCGGCTTCACGCGGAAGGAGGGGCGGTCGACCAGCTGGCCGTCGACCAGGATGTGACGGTGCACGACCATCTGACGAGCCTGGGCGGTGGTGCGGGCGAAGCCGGCGCGGAGCACGAGGGCGTCGAGACGCATCTCGAGGAGCTCGACCAGGTTCTCACCGGTCAGGCCCTTCGTGCGACGGGCCTCTTCGAACGCGATCTTCAGCTGCTTCTCGCGGATGCCGTACTGGGCGCGCAGGCGCTGCTTCTCGCGCAGACGGACGGCGTAGTCGCTGTCCTGCTTGCGCTTGGTGCGGCCGTGCTCACCGGGAGCGTAGGGGCGCTTCTCGAGGTACTTGGCCGCCTTCGGGGTGAGGGGGATGCCGAGCGCCCGGGAGAGGCGGGTCTTGCTGCGCGTACGCGACTTGGTAGCCACTTACGTCCTTTCGGTATGAGTTCTTACGAGATGGATGTGCGCACGGGCGTGCGCCTGACTCCACAGGAGTCCAAGTAAGAGGGGTGTCTGCCGGGTGGCTCGGCTAAAGAGCACTGTCCCGTCATCGAACGCCGATCGGCAGCCGCTCCGAATAGACGCTGATTAGGCGTCGACAAGACTAGCACAGCCGGTGGCGCTACGACTGCTGTCCCCGCGTGATGTCGCGGAGTTTCGCCAGGCGCGCGGAGACCTCGCGCTCATGTCCGTGGTCGGTGGGCGTGTAGTAGGTGGTGCCGCGCAACTCATCGGGCAGGTACTCCTGGCGCACCACTCCGAGCGCGTCGTCATGCGGGTACCTGTAGCCCTTGCCATGACCCAGCCGTTTGGCACCCGCGTAGTGCGCGTCACGCAGGTGCTTCGGCACGCGCCCGAACCTCCCCGCCTTCACGTCGGCGATCGCCGCGTTGATGCCCATGTACGAGGCGTTCGACTTCGGGGCGGTGGCGAGGTACACCACGGCCTCGGCGAGCGGGATGCGCCCCTCTGGCATGCCGATCATCTGAACCGCCTCGGCCGCGGCGACGGCGATGGGCAGCGCCTGCGGGTCGGCGATGCCGATGTCTTCGGAGGCCAGGATGATGACGCGCCGTGCAATGAACCGCGGGTCTTCGCCCGCCTCGAACATGCGGGCCAGGTAGTGCAGAGCAGCGTCGACGTCGGAGCCGCGCACCGACTTGATGAAGGCGCTGATGACGTCGTAGTGCTCGTCGCCGTTGCGGTCGTAGCGCAGCAGCGCGCGGTCGACCGACTGCTCGAGGATCTCGGGGGTGATGAGCGGCGGCTCGTCGTCGTCGGAGTCGGAGTCGGAGTCGGATGCGGCCAGTGCCGTCGCCGCCGAGGCTTCGAGCGCGGTGAGCGCCCGCCGTGCGTCACCCGACGCCATGCGGATGATCGCCGCCCGCGCCTCGGGGTCGAGGGTGACCTTGCCGGCCAGGCCCCGTGCATCCGTCACCGCACGGTCGATGAGGAGGCCGAGGTCGTCGTCGGTGAGCTGCTCGAGAGTGAGGAGCAGGGAGCGCGAGAGCAGCGGCGAGATGACGGAGAAGGAGGGGTTCTCGGTGGTGGCCGCCACCAGGATGACCCAGCCGTTCTCGACCCCGGGGAGCAGTGCATCCTGCTGAGCCTTGGTGAAGCGGTGAATCTCGTCGAGGAAGAGCACGGTCGACAGGCCGTAGAGGTCGCGGTTGCGGAAGGCGTCGTCCATGACCTGGCGCACGTCTTTGACACCCGCCGTCACCGCCGACAGCTCGACGAACTTGCGGCCCGACGAGTGGGCGATGGCTTGCGCCAAGGTGGTCTTGCCCGTGCCGGGAGGGCCCCAGAGGATGACGGAGACCGACCCGCTCGTGCCCCCCTTGTCGGAGGCGAGGTTCACGAGGGGCGAACCCGGGCGCAGCAGGTGTCGCTGACCGGCCACCTCGTCGAGCGAGCGCGGGCGCATGCGCACGGCCAGCGGGACTGCTCCGGAGTGGAGTCCCGGTTGCTGAGAGGCCATGCGTCTAGGGTACTGTGAGGCGCCGACAGCGGCGGTCGCAGGCACATCGATGGAGGATCCGTGGCACCCAGCAATCAGGAGCGCGCTGCGCGTGAGGCACGCACCCGTCTGCGGGACTACCAGGCAAGGCAGCAAGCGCACAGCGAGCGCATCCGTCGCCGCGTGCGCGACAACGTGATCGCCGGGGCAGCGGTCGTGCTCGTGATCGCCGGCGTCACCGCGGCGCAGATCTTCTACTTCGACGGCGGCCCGGGTTCCCCCGTCGCCTCCCCCGCTGCCACCTCCACGCCCGCTCCCTCATCGACCGATGCCCCTGCGGCCGAGGGGCAGAACACCGGAGACGTCCCCCCGGCCACGCTCGCCGAGAACCGCAGCTGGACCGGCACGCTCACGATCGACGACATCCCCCTCGGCATCGAGCTCGACGGAGCGGCGGCACCGCAGGCGGTCTCGGCGTTCATCGCGCAGACGCAGGACGGGTTCTTCACCGGCACCTCCTGCCACCGCCTCACCACCAGCGGCCTGTTCGTGCTGCAGTGCGGCGACCCCACAGGCACCGGAACGGGCGGCCCGGGTTACAACTACGGCCCGGTCGAGAACGCGCCGGCCGACAACCTCTACCCCGCCGGCACGATCGCGATGGCTCGCCAGGGCGGCAACGGCTACAGCATGGGCAGCCAGTTCTTCATCGTCTACGACGACACCACACTTCCGAGCGAACCGGGCATCGGCGGGTATTCGGTGATCGGTAAAGTCACCTCGGGTCTCGACGCGCTGAAGACGGGTGTGATCGCCGCAGGAACCGCCGACGGCTCGACCGACGGCAAGCCGGCGGCACCCGCCGTCATCTCAGGCGTCACCGTGCAGTGACGACGAGCTGCGGCAGGATGCGGTGGCGGCCGAGAGCAGACCGCCCGTGACCGCCGCCGAGCTCGTGCAATAGGCTTGTGCCCGTACTCCAGACATCGTCGACAGGAATGGTTCCGTGACCGTTAGTGAACAGCACCCGTGGGGACGAGTCGACGACGACGGCTCCGTCTACGTCATCGATGCCGGCGTCGAGCGACTCGTGGGCCAGTACCCCGACGGCTCGCAGGAGGAGGCTCTGGCCTACTTCGAGCGCAAGTACACCGACCTCGCCGGTCAGGTGACGCTGCTCGAGCAGCGCGCGAAGCGCGGCGCACCCGCCGCCGACATCGCCAAGGCCGTCGCCTCGCTCACCTCCTCGGTCGAGTCGGCGAACGCTGTGGGCGACCTCGCCTCCCTGCGGAGGCGTCTCGAGGCGCTCTCCTCGACGGTGAGCGAGATCACCGAGCAGCAGTCGGCCGAGGCCGAGGCCCACCTCGCCGAAGCCGTCGCCGAGCGCACCGCCATCGTCACGGAGATCGAGACGCTCGCCGCGCACGACCCCGCGAAGGCGCAGTGGAAGTCGGTGACCGCCACGATCGACGAACTGTTCTCCCGGTGGCAGAAGCACCAGCAGAACGGCCCCCGTCTTCCGCGCGCCGAGGCGCAGGAACTCTGGAAGCGGTTCCGCGACGCCCGCACCTCGCTCGAGACCCAGCGCAAGGCCTTCTTCGCCGAGCTCGATCAGGTGCACCGCGACGCACGAACCCGCAAGCAGGCGCTCGTGGAGCGCGCGGAGGCGCTCGCCCCGCGCGGTGCCGACGGCATCCCCGCCTACCGCGACCTGCTCGCCGAATGGAAGTCGACCGGCCGCGCAGGCAAGAAGTACGACGACGCCCTGTGGGACAGATTCAAGGCCGCCGGCGATGTGCTCTACGCGGCGCGAACCGAGGTCGTCGCCCGCGACGACCAGGAGTTCGGCGAGAACCTCACCCAGAAGCTCGCCCTGCTCGACGAGGCCGAGCCGCTGCTCAAGGAGAAAGACCGCACGAAGGCCCGCGACGCCCTCACCTCGATCCAGCGTCGCTGGGACGAGATCGGCAAGGTGCCCCGCGACCAGGTGCGTGTCGTCGAAGACAGGCTGCGCAAAGTCGAGGCGGCAGTGCGCAAGCTCGACGAGGAGCACTGGGAGCGCAGCAACCCCGAGAAGAAGGCGCGCTCCGAGGGGCTCGCCTCGCAGCTCACCGGCGCCATCGAGAAGCTGCAGCGCGAGATCGACGACGCCCGTGCCGCGGGCGACTCCAAGAAGGTCGCCGAGTTGCAGGAGTCGCTCGACGCCAGGAAGGTCTGGCTCGACGCCCTCGGCTGACCGGCGCACGGGTTCTCCACAGATCGACGGATGCTCGCCCCATCGGGGCACGCCGCTGACATCATCGTGGGATGCTCCGCTCCACCGTGTTCCCGCTTCTTCTCGACTCGGTCGGGCTGCCTGAGGTCGAACTCTGCGCCGCGCATCTCGATCGAACCGTCGTGCGCGTCGGCGGGAGCTTCGTGCCGGCCGACGTCGCCGTCGGCGCCGAGCTTCGCGCCGGCGCGTTGCTCGGAGAGGTGCCGGGAGGCCTGGTGGCCGAGAGGTCGACAGCGGCCTGGGTGCACGGGGCCTGTCCGAGGCAGGCGGGCCCTCCCCAGCTGTGCGTGCCGGCGCCCGGGCGGGCGTCTCCCGCGCGTCGCGGCGCCCTGCGGGTGCGACAGGTCGTTCTCGCCGACCACGACGTCGAGACGATCTCGGGGCTGCGGCTCACCACCGTGCGGCGCACCGCGCTCGACCTGCTGCGCCAGACAGAGGCCTTCGACCGTCGCGCTGCGGTGACGGTATCGACCCTCCTGCTGGCCGGCGACATCAGCACGGCCGCCGCGCGCGCGGAGCTCGAGCGGTCGGAACATCTCCCCCTCCGCCACCGGGCCATCGCCCGGCTCGCGCTCTTCGACGCCGCCGGCGGGGTGCTCCCCCGTCCTGGGCGCTCTCAGCCCCCGGTCACCCGGTAGACGTCGTAGACGGCGTCGATGCGGCGCACCGCGTTGAGCACGCGGTCGAGGTGGGTCGTGTCACCCATCTCGAACACGAAGCGGCTGATGGCGAGCCGGTCGCTCGAGGTACTCACCGAGGCGGAGAGGATGTTCACGTGGTGCTCCGAGAGCACCCGCGTGACGTCGGAGAGCAGGCCCGAGCGGTCGAGCGCCTCCACCTGGATCTGCACGAGGAACACGCTCTTCGACGACGGCGCCCACTCCACGTCGATCATGCGCTCGGGCTCGGAGAGCAGCGAGGCGACGTTGTGGCAGTCGGCCTGGTGCACCGAGACACCCGAACCCCGGGTCACGAAGCCGACGATGTCATCACCCGGCACCGGGGTGCAGCACTTCGCGAGCTTCACCAGGATGTCGGGGGCGCCGCGCACCAGCACACCGGAGTCGCTGTGGGTGACCCGCGGCCGGTTGCCGACGAACACCTCGAGATCGGAGTCGTCGCTCTCGACCTCCGTCTGCAGCGACGCGATGACCTTCTCGATCACCGACTGGGTCGAGACGTGGCCCTCGCCGATCGCGGCGTAGAGCGCCGACACGTTGTCGTAGTGCATGAGCGACGCGACCTCGGCGATGGAGTCCTGGCTCATCAGCTTCTGCAGGGGAAGGTTCTGCTTGCGCATGGCGCGCGCTATCGCATCCCGACCCTGCTCGATCGCCTCGTCGCGTCGCTCCTTGGTGAACCACTGCCTGATCTTGTTGCGGGCGCGCGGGCTCTGCACGAAGCTCAGCCAGTCCTGCGACGGGCCGGAGTCGGGGTTCTTCGAGGTGAACACCTCGACCACGTCGCCCGAGCCGAGCGTCGAGTCGAGCGGCACCAACCTGCCGTTCACCTTGGCGCCCATGGTGCGGTGGCCCACCTCGGTGTGCACCGCGTAGGCGAAGTCGACGGGCGTGGCGCCAGCGGGAAGACCCACGACCTTGCCCTTCGGGGTGAAGACGTAGACCTCTTTGGCGCCGATCTCGAAGCGCAGGGAGTCGAGGAACTCGCCCGGGTCGACCGTCTCGGCCTGCCAGTCGGAGATGCGGGCGAGCCAGGCCATGTCGGTGTCGGGCGAAGCCGTCGACGACGCGGCCGAACGGCCGCCGTTCACGCGCTCCTTGTACTTCCAGTGCGCGGCGACACCGTACTCGGCGCGCTGATGCATCTCGTTGGTGCGGATCTGGATCTCGACGGGGCGGCCGCCCGGGCCGATCACCGTCGTGTGCAGCGACTGGTAGAGGTTGAACTTCGGAGTGGCGATGTAGTCCTTGAAGCGACCGGGGATCGGGTTCCACCTGGCGTGGATCGAGCCGAGCACGGCGTAGCAGTCGCGCACCGTGTTCACCAGCACCCGGATGCCGACGAGATCGTAGATCTCGTCGAACTCGCGACCGCGCACGATCATCTTCTGGTAGATCGAGTAGTACTGCTTCGGCCGGCCCACGACCTTGCCGCGAATCCTACCGGCCTTGAGATCGTCGCCGACCGCGTCGATGACCTGCTGCACGTACTCCTCGCGCTGCGGGGTGCGCTGGCGCACGAGGTTCTCGATCTCGACGTAAAGCTTCGGGTACAGCACGGCGAAGGAGAGGTCTTCGAGCTCCCACTTGATCGACTGGATGCCCAGGCGGTGAGCCAGGGGCGCGTAGATCTCGAGCGTCTCCTTGGCCTTGCGCTGAGCAGACTCGGCATTCACGAAACCCCAGGTGCGCGCATTGTGCAGCCGGTCGCAGAGCTTGATGATGAGCACCCGGATGTCGCGCGACATCGCGACGATCATCTTGCGCACCGTCTCGGCCTGCGCGCTGTCGCCGTACTTGACCTTGTCGAGCTTCGTCACGCCGTCGACCAGCATGGCGACCTCGTCGCCGAAGTCGTGCCGCAGCATGTCGAGCGAGTAGTCGGTGTCTTCCACCGTGTCGTGCAGGAGTGCTGCGGCGACGGCCTTCGAACCGAGCCCGAGCTCGGCGAGGATCTGCGCGACGGCCACCGGATGCGTGATGTACGGCTCGCCGCTGCGCCGCTTCTGCCCGTCGTGGGCCCGCTCGGCGGTGGCGTAGGCGCGTTCGACGATCGAGATGTCGGCCTTCGGGTGATTGGCCTTGACGGTGCGCAGCACCGAGTCGACGGCACCGGCCGGCTGAGCACGCGAGAAGAGCCGCGGCACGAGACGGCGTAGTGTCGCTGTCGACGTGGTGCTGGTGGTTTCCGTCATCTCAGGCCTCCACCTCGATTATGGCAGGCGCCGCGGCGGCGCCGAGCCACGATCGCCTCAGGCGGACACCGCAGCCTTGGCCGCCCGCTCGCGGTCGGTCTCCACCTGGGCGTCGTGCTTGCGGATCTTCGCCTCCCGGTGCCGGAACTGCACGTACAGCGGCGCCGCCACGAAGATCGTCGAGTAGGTGCCCACGATGATGCCGATGAGAAGCGCCAGCGAGATGTCGCGGAGCGTCGACGCGCCGAGCACGAACGAGCCGATGATGAGGATCGAGGCCACCGGGAGAGCAGCCACCACGGAGGTGTTGATGGAGCGCACCAGGGTCTGGTTCACCGCGAGGTTCACCATGTCGGAGAAGGTCTGCGTACCGCGCTCGTCGAGCGCCGTCGTGTTCTCCCTGATCTTGTCGAACACCACCACCGTGTCGTAGAGCGAGTAGCCGAGGATGGTGAGGAAGCCGATGACCGCGGCCGGGGTGATCTCGAGCCCTGTCAGGCCGTACACGCCCGCCGTGATGACGAGGTCGTGGATGAGCGCGATGAGGGCCGCGGCGGCCATCTTCCAGGTGCGGAAGTAGATGGCCATGAACACCGCCACCAGCACGAGGAAGATCACGAGCCCACGAATGGCCTGGGTCGTGATGTCGGCGCCCCAGGTCGCCCCGATGAAGGAGGTCGTGACGTCGTCGACCGGAACGTCGTAGGCGGTGGCGAGGGCCTGCTGCACCTCGGCCGTCTGCGACTTGTCGAGCTCATCGGTCTGCACGCGCACCGAGTCCTGACCGAGAGTGGAGACCCGGGGGTTGGCGCTTGCGACCGTGGCGTTGACGGCATCCGTCGCGAGGTTCTGGTCGAGGGTCGCCACCTGCGACACCGTGAATTCGGAACCACCGCGGAACTCGATGCCGAACTCGTAGCCGCCGCGCAGCCACGGGCCGACCAGGGCGATGAGCACGAGGATGCCAGAGATGATGTACCAGATGCGGCGTCGGCCGATGAAGTCGATCGAGCGCTTGCCGGTGTAGAGGTCGTTTCCGAACTGGGAGAAGCTGGCCATCAGGAGTTCTTCCCCTCATCGGTGGGACGGGCGGAGTCGGCACCGCTGGTGCCCGTGCTCGAGGCGGCGGCCAGCTCGGCCGCCTTGCGCTCGGCGATGGTCTGGCGACGGGCGGCCTCGCGGCTGGAGGAGCCCTTCTTGGCGGCCGTGACCGAGGCGGCGGGCGCCCGGAACTGGGCCCGGCCCCGGTAGACGGCGCCGAGGGCACGCGGATCAAGACCGCTCAGCTTGTGGCCGTCGCGGAAGAACGGGAGCTCGGCCAGCAGCGTCATGAGCGGATGCGTGAACAGGATGACCACGATGATGTCGACGATCGTCGTGAGTCCGAGGGTGAACGCGAAGCCGCGCACGTTGCCGATGGCGAGCACGTAGAGCACACCGGCGGCGAGGAAGTTCACCGCGTCGGATGCCGTGATGGTGCGGATCGCGCGCTTCCAGCCGGCCTGCACGGAGGAGTTGAGGCTCCGCCCGTCGCGCAACTCGTCGCGTATTCGCTCGAAGTACACGATGAAGGAGTCGGCAGTGATGCCGATGGCCACGATGAGGCCCGCCACACCGGCGAGCGAGAGGCGGAAGTCGATGCGCCACGACATCAACGTCACCAGCAGGTAGGTGAGGGCCGCGGCCACCACCAGGGACGCGATGGTGACGAGGCCGAGCAGCCGGTACTGGATGAGCGAGTAGATGATGACGAGGAGCAGACCGATCGCGCCGGCGATGAGGCCCGACATCAGCTGGGTCGAGCCCAGCGTCGCCGAGATGGCCTCCGACGACTGCGTGGTGAAGCCGATCGGCAGGGCGCCGAATTTCAGCTGGTCGGCGAGGGTCTGCGCCGAGTCCTGGGTGAAGGAGCCCGAGATCTGCGCCTTGCCGTCGGTGAACGCGCCACCCGTGGTCGGTGCGGTGATGACTCGGCCGTCCAGCACGATGGCGAACTGGTTCTGCACGCCGGTGAGACCGTAGAGGCGGGTCGTGACGTCGGCGAACTTCTTGGTTCCGGCGTCGTTGAACGAGATGTCGACGACCCATTGGCCGGTCGACGCGCCGTTCTGGGTCGTCGCAACGCCCGCCGAGGCGTCGGCGATGTCGGCGCCCTCGATCTCGACCGGGCCGAGCAGATACTTCACACCGTTGTCGTCACAGGTGATGAGCGGCTGGTCGGCCGGCGCCTGACCCGCGTCTTCTGCTGCCTCCGAGTTGCAGTCGAACGAGTCGAACTGCGCCTGCAGCGCCGGGGTGACCCAGGCGAGGTCACTGCCGTTCGTGGGGCTCGCCGTCGGCGTCGACTCGAGCGACGGGTCGGGGGTGGCGCCCGGCGTCGAGGTGGTGCTCGTCGAGGCGACGTCGGCGAGCAGCACGGCGCGGAAGTCGAGCTTCGCCGACGACTCGATGCGGTTGAGCGTTGCCTCGTCGGGGCTGCCCGGAATCGAGACGACCACGTTCTGGCCGCCCTGGGTGGTGACCTCGGCCTCCGACACACCGCTGGCGTCGACGCGCTGGCGGATGATCGACACGGCCTGATCGAGCTGCTCCGACGAGACCTGCTGACCCGACTCGAGCTTCGGGGTGAGGATGATCTGCGTGCCGCCCTCGAGGTCGAGGGCGAGCTTCGGCGTCCAGGTAGCGGTGCTCCAGATCACACCTCCCGCGATGGTGCCGACGAGGACGGCGAAAATGACGCCCAGCCAGACGAGCGTCTTCCACGCCTTCTTGACCGCGGTAGTTTGTGCCACCTGAGTTACTCAGCTTTCTCTGCCGCTCGTGCCGTGCGGCTCCGAGCGTGGATCAGCGGGGACGAGTTGCTACTCGTCGCCCTTCTTGTCGGACTTCTCCGCGCTGACGTCGGGTGTCGCGGTGGTGCTCTCGTCGGCAGTGGTGGCGGCGGGCTCGTCGATCCGCTCGCCGTACTCCGGCTCCCCGTCGTTCGTGTGGTCGACCTCGGCCGTCGTCGGCGCGAGCGGCGAGTCGGTGACCACGCGGGTGACCGTCTGACGGTGCACCTTGAGCACGGTGCCGGGAGTGGTCTCGAGCAGAACCTGGTTCTCCTCGTCGTCCATCTCGAGGATCGTGCCGAAGAGGCCGAAGTTCGTCATGACCTCGGCGCCGACCATCACCTTGCTCTGGAGCTCCTCGGCCTGCGCCTTGCGCTTGCGGCTGTTGCGGAACATGAAGAACACCAGCACGGCCAGAACGACCAGCATGATGATTGTCAACGGATCGAATGCCATGAAGAAAGGCGCCTTCCAGAAAGAGGGGGGAGTTGGGCAGGACACATCATAGGGGGGTGCCCTGAAGACCAGCTTGAATTATAGGTCATCCCCGAACAGGGCATCCGAATTCCTCGCCAGACCGAAGTGGGCCCAGCCCGCCTTCGTCGCGACCCGGCCACGCGGGGTGCGCGAGATGAGACCGATGCGCACGAGGAACGGCTCCACCACCGACTCGATCGTCTCCGCCTCCTCGCCCACCGAGACCGCAAGAGTCGACAGCCCCACCGGGCCGCCGTCGAAGCGCTTGAGCAGAACGGTCATCACCGCACGGTCGAGCCGGTCGAGGCCGAGCTCGTCGACGTCGTAGAGCTCGAGGGCCGCACGCACCGCCTCGAGGGTCGCGCCCCCGCCGTCGACCAGGGCGTAGTCGCGCACGCGGCGCAGCAGCCGGTTCGCGATGCGCGGCGTGCCGCGGGAGCGGGAGGCGATCTCGCGGAGCGACTCCTCCTCGATCGCGACGCCGAGCAGCTGTGCTGCACGGTGCAGCACCCGCACGAGCTCCTCGGTCTCGTAGAACTCGAGGTGGGCGGTGAATCCGAAGCGGTCGCGCAAGGGATTCGGCAGGAGGCCCGCCCTGGTGGTCGCGCCGACCAGCGTGAAGGGGGCGAGGTCGAGCGGGATCGACGTGGCGCCAGCTCCCTTGCCCACCATGATGTCGATGCGGAAGTCCTCCATCGCGAGGTAGAGCATCTCCTCGGCAGAGCGCGCCATGCGGTGGATCTCGTCGATGAAGAGCACCTCGCCGGGAACGAGGGACGACAGCACGGCGGCGAGGTCTCCGGCGTGCTGGATCGCGGGGCCGCTGGTCAGGCGCAGCGGCCGGTCGGTCTCCTGCGCCACGATCATCGCGAGCGTGGTCTTGCCGAGGCCGGGAGGGCCGGCCAGCAGGATGTGGTCGGGGGTGCGCTGCTGGATCGCCGCGGCGTCGAGCAGCAGCTGCAGCTGGCCGCGCACCTTGCGCTGGCCCACGAACTCCGACAGCGACTTCGGTCGCAGGGCACCCTCGAAGGCGATCTCGGCCTCCGACTGCGCCTCCGGGTTCACCAGGTCGTCGCCGGGGGCGGTCATCGCGCTCCCCCGGCGTGCGGGGCGGGCCCGAGCACCGCCAGGGCGAGCCGCAGCAGCGACTGGACGTTGCCCGCATCCGTCTCGCTCGCGGTCTCGAGCGCCTCGTCGACAGCGGCCGCGGCGTTGCGCTCGGGCCAGCCGAGGCCCACGAGGGCCCGCTCGACGTTGTCGCGCACGAGCTGCGAAGGCCCGGCGGTCGGTCCACTCGAAGACGCGGCCGCCGCGTGGGCGGCGGTGAGCTTGCCGGTGAGGGAGACCACGATGAGCTTCGCCGTCTTCGGGCCGATTCCGCCGACCTTGCGGAACGCGGCGTCGTCGTCCCGCGCGACGGCGAGGGCGACCTCGGAGGGGGTGAGCTCGGCGAGCACGCCGAGGGCCGATTTCGGCCCCACCCCGGTGACTCCGATGAGCAGGGTGAAGACCTCCAGCGACTCCTGGTCGGGAAACCCGAACAGCGACAAGCTGTCCTCCCGCACGATGAGCGAGGTGAGCACCGTCGTCTCCGTGCCCTGGCGCAGGGTGAGGGCGTGCCGTGCGGTGACGCTCACGGCGAAGCCGACGCCGCCCACGTCGAGCACGAGCATCCCGCCCGACACGCTGAGAACCGTGCCACGGAGTGCAGAGATCATCGCACCAGCCTAGGGGCGGCGGGCCGCCGCTTGGCGCCTTGCTCGGCGGCGCGCCACGCCTGCTGGGCCGGAGTGAGCGAGCCGGCGCCGACCGAACCCGCGGCAGCGGCGGGAGTGACGGATGCACCCACAACTCCCCCGAGCGGCCCCCGCCAGGCGTGGCAGATGGCGAGCGCGAGTGCGTCGGCGGCGTCGGCGGGGCGCGGGATCTCGTCGAGCCGCAGCACCTTCGCCACCATGGTGCCGACCTGCTTCTTGTCGGCCTGCCCGTAGCCCGTGATCGCCGCCTTCACCTCGCTCGGCGTGTGCAGCCCCACCGGCAGCGAGCGTCGCGCCGCGGCGAGCAGCGCGATGCCGCTCACCTGCGCGGTGCCCATGACGGTGCGCACGTTGTGCTGCGCGAACACCCGCTCCACCGCCACACTGTCGGGTCGGTGCTCGTCGAGCACGGCCTCCACACCCGCCGCGATGCGCAGCAGGCGCTCCTCGAGAGGCAGCTCGATCGGGGTGGTGATCACCGACACGTGCACCAGCACGGCGGTGCGCGTCGGCGACACGTCGACCACTCCCACGCCGCAGCGGGTCAGGCCGGGGTCGATGCCGAGCACGCGCATCCGCTGACCGCCTTCCGTTCGGTGTCGTTCGTCACCTCGTCGAGGCGGTCGGTCGGCTCAGTCGTTCTCGAGCTCGGCCTGCACCTCGGGCGAGATGTCGATGTTGGTGTAGACGTTCTGCACGTCGTCGCTGTCTTCGAGCGCGTCGATGAGGCGGAACACCTTGCGCGCCGTCTCGGCGTCGGCGTCGACGTGCAGGTTCGCCACGAACTCGACGTCGGCGGAGTCGTAGTCGATGCCCGCCTCCTGGAGCGCGCCCCGCGCGGCGACCATGGCCGACGGGTCGGTGAGCACCTCGAACGACTCGGCGCGGTCGGTGACCTCTTCGGCCCCCGCGTCGAGCACGGCGAGGAGGATGTCGTCTTCGGTGAGCCCGTCGCTGTGACCCACCGTGATGACGCCCTTGCGGCTGAAGTTGTAGGCGACGCTGCCCGGGTCGGCCATGGTGCCGCCGTTGCGGGTCATCGCCGTGCGCACGTCGGCGGCTGCACGGTTCTTGTTGTCGGTGAGGCACTCCACGAGGAGGGCCACGCCGTTCGGGCCGTAGCCTTCGTACATGATCGTCTGGTAATCGATGGTCTCACCGGTGAGGCCCGCACCGCGCTTGATGGCGCGGTCGATGTTGTCGTTCGGCACCGAGGTCTTCTTGGCCTTCTGCACCGCGTCGACGAGCGTCGGGTTGCCGGAGAGGTCGGCGCCGCCGATCTTGGCGGCCACCTCGATGTTCTTGATGAGCTTCGCGAACGACTTCGCACGGCGCGCGTCGATGACCGCCTTCTTGTGCTTGGTGGTCGCCCATTTTGAGTGTCCGGACACGGTGTTCTCCTTCTAAATCTGCAGTCGAGTCTACGCGAACGCCCCCGAACGGCCCGGAAGCCGCCCCGCCCGGCTCAGGATGCGGGCCAGGCCGCCTGGATCTCGGCGCGCACCTCGCCGAGCAGCTGGGGCAGCGCCTTGGTGCGGGCGATGATGGGGAAGAAGTTCGCATCCGACATCCACCGCGGCACGACGTGCTGGTGCAGATGCCCCGCGACCCCGGCACCCGCCACTTTTCCCTGGTTCATGCCGATGTTGAAGCCGTCGCAGCGCGACACGGCGCTGAGCACCCGCATCGCCGTCTGGGTGAGCGCGGCGATCTCGGCGACCTCCTCGTCGGTGGCGAGGTCGTAGGTGGCGACGTGGCGGTACGGGCACACCAGCAGGTGACCCGAGTTGTAGGGGAAGAGGTTCAGCAGCACGTAGGCGTGGGTGCCGCGCGCCACGATGAGACCCTCCTCGTCGGAGAGCTTCGGCGCGCGGCAGAACGGGCACTCGTCGATGTGCGGCTGGTCGCCGCCCTGGATGTAGGCCATGCGGTGCGGGGTCCAGAGCCGCTGGAACGCGTCCGGAACCCCGGCGAGGTGGTCGGCGGGTTCGAGCACGGCGTCGTCGTCGCCCGGCAGCCCGCCCATCACAGCTGGCCGGCGGTCGTCACCTGCAGGTGTTTCTCGACGCTCGCCACGATGCGCTCGATCGCCTCGTCGCTCGGTACGCCGTTCTCCTGGCTGCCGTCGCGGAAGCGGAAGCTCACCGAGCCCGCCGCCGAGTCGTCGGCGCCCGCGATGAGCAGCACCGGCACCTTGTCTTTGGTGTGGGTGCGGATCTTCTTCTGCATGCGCTCGGCCGAATCGTCGAGCTCGGCGCGGATGCCGCGGGCCTTCAGCCTCCTGATGACCTCGTTGAGGTAGTCGGCGTGCTCGTCGGAGATGGGGATGCCCACCACCTGCACCGGCGCGAGCCACACCGGGAACGCCCCGGCGTAGTGCTCGAGCAGGATGGCGAAGAAGCGCTCGATCGAGCCGAGCAGGGCACGGTGGATCATCACGGGCTGCTGACGGGTGCCGTCGGAGGCGGTGTACTCCAGCTCGAACAGCTCCGGCTGGTTGAAGTCGAGCTGGATGGTCGACAGCTGCCAGGTGCGGCCGATGGCGTCGCGGGCCTGCACCGAGATCTTCGGGCCGTAGAACGCGGCTCCCCCGGGGTCGGGAACGAGCTCGAGCCCGGAGGCGAGGGCGACCTCGCGCAGGGTCTCCGTGGCGGTCTCCCACATCTCGTCGGTGCCGACCGACTTCTCGGGGTCGCGGGTGGAGAGCTCGAGGTAGAAGTCGTCGAGCCCGTAGCCGCGCAGCACGTCGAGCATGAAGTCGATCTGGCGGGTGAGCTCCTCGCGCACCTCGCCGGGGGTGACGTAGATGTGCGCGTCGTCCTGGGTGAGGCCGCGCACGCGGGTGAGGCCCGAGAGCGTGCCGCTCTTCTCGTAGCGGTAGACCGTGCCGAACTCCGCCAGACGGAGCGGCAGCTCGCGGTAGCTTCGACCGCGGGCGCGGAAGATGAGGTTGTGCATGGGGCAGTTCATGGGCTTCAGGTAGTAGTCCTGGCCCTGCTTCGTCACGTTGCCCTCGGCGTCGTGCTCCTCGTCGAGGTGCATCGCCGGGAACATGCCCTCCTTGTACCAGTGCAGGTGGCCGCTGGTCTCGAACAGATGGCCCTTGGTGATGTGCGGGGTGTTCACCAGCTCGTAACCGCCGGCCACGAGCTGCTGCCGCAGGTAGCCCTCGATCTCGGCTCGGATGATGCCGCCCTTGGGGTGGAACACCGCAAGGCCCGACCCGATCTCGTCGGGGAAGGAGAACAGGTCGAGCTCGGACCCGAGCTTGCGGTGGTCGCGCTTGGCCGCCTCCTCGAGGCGGGTCTGGTAGGCGCGCAGCTCGTCCTTGCTCGGCCAGGCCGTGCCGTAGACGCGCTGGAGCTGCTTGTTCTTCTCCGAGCCGCGCCAGTAGGCCGCGGCGAGGCGGGTGAGGGCGAAGCCGTTGCCGATCATCCGGGTGCTCGGCAGGTGCGGGCCGCGGCAGAGGTCTTTCCAGACGGTCTCGCCGGTCTTGGGGTCGACGTTGTCGTAGATGGTGAGTTCGGCGCCGCCGACCTCCACCGACTCGTTGTCGGCGTCGAGGGCGTCGTCGCCGTCGCTGCCGCCCTTCAGGCCGATGAGTTCGAGCTTGTACGGCTCCGAGGCCAGCTCGGCGCGTGCCTCCTCCTCGGTGACGACGCGGCGCACGAAGCGCTGGCCGGCACGGATGATGCGTTCCATACCCTTCTCGATCGCCTTCATGTCCTCCGGGGTGAAGGGCTCGGCGACGTCGAAGTCGTAGTAGAAACCGTCGGTGATGGGCGGGCCGATGCCGAGCTTCGCCTCGGGATTGATGGCCTGCACCGCCTGGGCCGCCACATGCGCCGCGGAGTGCCGCAGGATGGCGAGGCCGTCGGGGCTGTCGATGGTGACCGGCTCGACGTTGTCGTCGTCGGTGACCGTGGTCGCCAGGTCTTTCAGCTCTCCGTTGACGCGCAGGGCCACGACGGACCGGTCGGTGAAGAGGTCGAATCCTGTTGCCACGGCTGAGGTGCTCCTGTTTCGGTCGAATCGAACCCCTCAAGCCTAGTCGCGTCGGCTCACCCCTCGAGTTCGTTTCCGAGCGCCCCGCCCACGCGCAGGAACCGCGGCGGCACGGCGTCCGTGAGCCAGACCCCGTTGTCGGCCTGGAAGAACGCGAGGCCTTCCTCGTGCATCCTTCCCGCCTCGACCACCAGCACCACCGGGGTGCCGTACCGTCGACCGACGGCCTCTGCGGTCGCCGGATCGGCCGAGAGATGAACGTGGTGCCGCCGCCCCCGACGCAGACCCTCGGCCTGAATCGAGGCGAGGAACCTGGTCGCTGTGCCGTGGAACAACGTCTTCGGCGGCGTCTTGGGCTCGCGATGGATGTCGACCGTGGCGACGGAGTGCCCCTGCACTGCACGGATGCGTCGGCCGTCGGCCGAGAGGGCGAAGCGCTTCTTGTCGCTGCCCTCCACGACGGCACGGATCGTCTCCGGCTCGAGCCGTCGCCCCGACGCGCCGGCGGCAGCGATCAGCGCGTCGATCTCCGCCCAGCCCTGGGTGTCGAGCTCCAGACCGATCGCCTCGGGACGGTGACGCAGCACGTAGCTCAGGAACCGGCTCACCTCGACATGCTCGGCACTCATGCGATCAGAGGGGCTTGGTGCCCTGGACCTCGATACGGGTGGTGGCGCCGAAGGAGGCGATGTCGACATGGGTGGGGTCGAGCACCAGCACGGTCCCGACCACAGGCAGGCTCCAGGCGCCCATCGCCAACACCGTCCGTCACGACGCGCCGCGGTCAGCCTCACCCATGCCCCGACCCTACCCCGTGCGGGTGATCAGGCAGGCGCACGCCGGCGAGTTGCCCCCGGGTGCGCACACCGAGCTTGCGGTAGACCCGCTGGAGGTGAGTCTCGACCGTGCGCACGGAGAGCACGAGCGCTTCGGCGATCTCCCTGTTGCTGCGACCGCCGGCGGCCAGCCGCGCGATCTCGAGCTCGCGGGCGGAGAGGGTGCGGTCGGGAGCGGCCCCGCGTCGGAGCAGCAAAGGTAGAGGTGCGAACCCGCAGACCCCGGCCTGCTCGGCCGAGAGTCGGGCGGCGGCGGCGCTCCGCCTGCTGTCGCCCGCCTCAGCGTGGAGAGCCGCTGCGCGATCGAAGGCCTCGGCCGACATCATGTGCATCCCCGACTCGGCAGCGTCGTGAGCGATCATCTCCAACTCGTCCGCGCGCTCGACCGCCTCGCCCGGCCCGCGGTCGCGTGCCCGTCTGTCGGAGCGCGCCAGCGCGAGGGCGTAGTTCGCCGAGACGGCGAGCGACCGCCCTTCCACGCGCTCGGCGAGCTCGGCGACGCGGGCCTCGACCTGCAGCGCGCCCCCGGCCCGGGCGGCCTCGACCAGGGCGAGAAGGGCTTGAAGCGAGTGCCCGAGGGACTCGTGCGTCTCCGCGGCCTCGATGAAGGCGATGGTCGCCTGGGCCGTTCGACCGGCGGCCGCGTGCATCCACCCTTCTGCCTGCTTGGCCCGGCCGTCGAGAAGGGGGCCGCCGCGGTGGGTTCGGAACGCGTCGAGGGCTGCACGGACGCCGGTCTCGTCACCGATGACGGCGAGGGCCACGGCGAGGTCGCCCCAGGCCAGGCGAGCCGCCTCGCCCGCGCCGTTGCGCTCGGCGAGGTCGACGCACTCGCGGAGCACCTCTGCCGCCTCGCGTGCGCGGCCCGCAGCGAGCAGCAGCCCGCCCGCGAACCAGCTGCTCGCGGAGTACTGCACCGGCCGCCCCGCCGCCGCCGCGTCGGCCCGATATCCCATGACGCGCGTCAGCGACTCGTCGATCCTGCCTTCGAAACAGTCGAGGATGGCCCGACTCAGCTGCACCCGGAAGCTGTCTGCGCCCGCCTCTCCCAGCACCGCGTCGGCCTCGTCGAGCAGCGCGCGCATACGGGTGAGCTCGCCGGTGAGTGCCGCCTGGCCCGCCGCCTGCGCCAGCCGCTCGCCCTCGAGCACGGCCACGGTGATGTCGTCGCCGCCGCTCGCGGGTGACATCACGGCGCCCGGCCGGTGGCGCGGACTGACGGACGCGTGACCGGCGGTCGAGCCGGGTTGAACGTCGATGTGGAGGAGCGCCGGCAGGTCTGGGCCTGCCTGCCTCGCCCAGGAGGCGGCCGGTTCGTTCCAGCCGAAACCGGCATCGACGCCCCGCGCAGCGACCAGGCGTGACAGCTCGATGACGGCGCCGCGCTCGCCCGCGTCGGGCGTCAGCGTCGAGGCCAGCTCGGCGAGCCGGCCCGCCGCCTCGTCGAACCGGCGGAGCTGGGTCTCCGCCGTGGCTGCGGCGAGTCCGGCCGGCGGCCCAGCGCCGCGTTCGACGGCGCGCTGGGCGAGCTCGAGGGCGAGTTCGGGCCGCGCAGCTTGAAGGGCGGAGCGTGCTGCGGCGGTGAGGATTCCCGCGTCCGCGGTGCGACCGAGCGTGAGCGAGTACCTGGCGAGTGCCACCAGCTCGCCACCGCCCAGGGAATCGCTCGGCAGCGCGTCGAGCACGTCGACGATCGCCGTCGTGAGCCGGCGCCGGCGCAGTGCATTCAGCGTTGTCGGGAGGATCAGCTCGAGCACGCCGTCGTGCAGCCGGAGTCTGAGCGCCTGCGGCGTCTCGTGCACGTCGAGCACACCGTCGTCTTCGAGGCGCTCGACGACGCCGAGGAGTGCCTTCGTCGAGAGTTCTGCGGCACGCAGGGCCCCGTCGAGAGCTGTGATGCCGATCCCCGGCGCGAGCGCGACGAGATCGAGCACCGTCTCGGTGAGCTCAACGCCCGTGGGCTGCGACGCGATGCCGAGTCTCGTGTGCACGAGCGCCCGCACCGCGTCGGAGGGCGGCAGCTCGGCTTCGAGGCGCCAGCCGGTTCGCCGATGCACGAGCACTCCTGCGGCCTGCGCCCGCTGCACGACCTCGCGGAGCGCCACGAGGTCGCCGCCGGGCCGCCGGGGCACGAACACCGGCACCGCTTCGGGGTCGAGCGCCCCACCGAGCCACTCCTGCACGGCGGCGAGCACCGTCTCAGGTGTCGGTGGGGGCACGTCGATGCGGTCGAGCAGTCCGTCGCGGAGCAGCCGCTCGATGGCATGAGGGATCGTCGCGCGAACGGACGCGGTGAGCACAGGTCGAACCCGCCCCGCCCGCACCGCCCGCGCCAGCGCCTCGGCCCGGCTGGCCTCGAGCCGGTGCACATCCTCCCCCACCCACAGTCCCGCCCGAGTCTTCGCGTCGACCCCCTCCAGCACCCTCCCCACGACCCACGACCGCCCCGACCCCGGTTCCCCGACCACGACGATCCCCCGCCCCTCGAGGACCGCCCCCACGGCTCTCCCCACCTCATCCATACCAGCAGCATAGACAAAACCCGAGTATTAATCACCTCCACGCACAACCCCATGAACCCCGACGAGTCCGACAGCGCAGCAAGCCCCCGCAATGCGCAGCGAGCCCCACGATGCGCAGCGGGCCTTCACGCGGGCCGGCGATATCCCCTCAGAAACACGAGAAGGCCAGGGCGCGAACCCTGGCCTTACCTTCTCGTGGGCGATACTGGGATCGAACCAGCATGATTTGCTAGGGAGCGAAGCATCGCTTCGCTCGCGAATCGTGAGGTCACCGGTTCGATCCCCCCAGAAACACGAGAAGGCCAGGGCGCGAACCCTGGCCTTACCTTCTCGTGGGCGATACTGGGATCGAACCAGTGACCTCTTCCGTGTCAGGGAAGCGCGCTACCGCTGCGCCAATCGCCCGATAGTGGTGTGCTACCGGATGGAGTGGAGGTGGCGACGGGATTTGAACCCGTGTGGACGGCTTTGCAGGCCGCTGCCTCGCCTCTCGGCCACGCCACCCAGTTCGTCTGAGAAGAACCGTGTGGGTTCCCACAAACGAATAGCTTCACTCGAGCGGATGACGAGATTCGAACTCGCGACCCTCACCTTGGCAAGGTGATGCGCTACCACTGCGCCACATCCGCATTTCGTTTCGCATTGCTGCGAACGGGTTAGACACTATCCGACTCTCTCGCCGATTGCCAAATCGTCTCCGGGACAGCGTGTCGCAGCCGTTCGTGTTCACGAGCACCTGCCGGGATGCACTACTATCAATGAGTGCCTTCGGGCGATTGGCGCAGTTGGTAGCGCGCTTCCTTCACACGGAAGAGGTCATCGGTTCGAGTCCGGTATCGCCCACACAGAGATCAGGAATCAAGCCCCCGGAAACCCGGGGGCTTTCCCTTTTCTTGCGCGTTCTCGACATCCTCGGTCCTCACCTTCGTGGACAGCGATGGGGCAAACTCGTTCCGAGGAACAGCAACAGGTTCAGTATGCCGACCAGCAGCAGCTGCCACATCACAGCGACCACCTCGCCGGTGGCGCGACCAGCATGATGACGACGAAGACCGCCGGCGCAATGATGGCGAGCACGGCCTTACAGACTCGGTTCACGGGCGCTCACCCGCAGCTGCGACGTCCGCATCAGAGCCATCCTGCCGCTTCGCCGCTGCGCCACATCTGACTTGCGAGCAACGCGATGAAGGCAACTTCATGAGACCTCTGCCCATGGTCGTCATCCGCCTCACCCTCGTGAAGCTCGCCATGCTGGCCGCCCTGTGCTCGCTGCACCTCTCACCCGCCGACCCCGAACCGGAGGATACGTGAGCGACAAGACGAAAGCCGACCTCGAAGAAGTCGTCGCCGCGCACATCGCCGACGAGTCCGGCGAACCCACGATGCTGACAGGGTGGATCCTGCAGGCGTGCGACCAGACCGCCACGCCTACGTCACCGACAGGCTGCGCCCGACTAGGGGGCCCCGTGGCCGCGCAGGCCGCTCTCGCGGTCCCATTCGAGGGACTTGAACTGCAAGAAGGTGCAGAGGTTGCCGGCGACGACGATCTCAGCGGCCAGAGACGCCAGTTGGTAGGGCGTGAGCGACAGGTCGCCCCGGGCGGTGAGGGTCGCCTCCCAGAACGGGTCGTCGTAGTCGCGCGGCTGCATGAACACGTCGGCCGGGGCGTTCTTCAGCCGCACGATGACGAGTCCGGTGTCTCGCCCGTCGGAGCCGTCTTGCAGCAGCACGTCGAGCGTGCCGGCGACGCCGTCTCCCTGGGCCCTGAACTCCTCGACCCACTCCGCGAGGAGGGCCTGAGATCGAATCGGCGCAGTGTGACCGTCAGTACTCATCACGCCGATGATCTCATGCGCGAGGCGTCGCGCGCAGCGTCTATCCGCTGAACGCTGTCCGGACTAGCGCTGACCCTTGAAGAGACGCAGCACCACGATCACCGACACCCAGATGATCGCCGCTGTGGCGAGGCCGAGCAGGCCGATGTAGAACAGCTCCAGCGGCAGGTACGGGTTGTCGGTCATCGGTGGCACGCTCCCTCACGTCGTCGTGAACGCTACAACCGCACCGGCCCCCTGCCAAGGGGTGGCAGACCGGTGGCATCCGTCGCGCATCCGGATACCATCGCGGCATGGTGAGCGAGTTCTTCGCAGGGGTCGGTGTCTTCTTCAGGGGTCTCGGCGCGTGGGCATCGCGCCCCCGGCTGATGCTGCTCGGGGCGATTCCCGCTCTCATCGTCGGCGCGGTGTACCTGGCAGCTCTCGTCGTGCTCGCCGTGAACTCCCCCGCCCTCGCCGACTGGGCGACCCCCTTCGCCGACGGTTGGGACGAACCGTGGCGCAGCATCACCCGCGTCTCGGCGGCGGTCGCCCTCGTCGCGGCCGGGGTGCTCCTCGTGGTGTTCACCTACACGGCGCTGACCCTGGCCGTCGGCGACCCGTTCTACGAGCGCATCTGGCGCGACACCGAGGAGCGGGAGGGCGGCACTCCCCCTGAGCCAGCAGGCGGCTTCTGGCGTCTGCTGGCCCGCGGCCTCGCCACGGCGCTGCGGATGCTGCTGCTCTCGGCCGCCATCGCCCTCGGCCTCTTCGTGGTCGGACTGATCCCCTTCGTCGGCACGGTGGCCAGCGCGGTGCTCGCGGCGGCCTTCGGCGGCTGGGTGCTGGCGCTCGAGCTCACGGGCTTCGCCTTCGACTCGCGCGGCTTCCGTCTCCGCGACAGACGACGGATGCTCGGCGCCCGCCGCGCGCGCACGCTCGGTTTCGGTGTCGCCGTGTACCTCGTCTTCCTCATCCCGCTGGGGGCGGTGTTCGCGATGCCCGCCGCGGTCGTCGGCGCCACCCGCCTGGCTCGCACGGCCATCCCCGGCTCCGCCGCGACGACCGCGAACGACGAAGCGGGGCGCCGCCCGTAGGCGACACCCCGCTCGTGAGTGGTGCGTGTGCTCAGTCGTTGACGAGCGCGTAGCCCTCTTCGCCGTGCACGACGGTGTCGACTCCGGCGACCTCGTCTTCGTTGTTGATGCGGAAGCCCATCGTCTTCTGGATGATGAAGCCGATGACGAACGCCATCACGAAGGAGTAGATCAGCACGACGAACGCCGCGGCGAACTGCTTCCAGAGCTGCTCGAGCGAACCGGTGTCGAGCAGACCGATGCCGGCGCCGAAGATGCCGATGTACAGCGTTCCGATGAGACCGCCGACGAGGTGGATGCCCACGACGTCGAGCGAGTCGTCGAAGCCGAGCTTGAACTTCAGCTCGATGGCCAGGGCGCAGACGGCACCGGCGATGATGCCGAGGAGGATCGCCCAGCCGGGGGTGAGGATGTTACAGGCCGGGGTGATGGCGACGAGGCCCGCGACGGCGCCTGAGGCGGCGCCGATCGAGGTGGGCTTGCCGTCTTTGATCTTCTCGACGATGAGCCAGCCGAGGATACCGGCGGCCGGGGCGGCGAGGGTGTTGATCCAGGCGATCGCGGCGACGCCGTCGACGGCGGCCTCGGAGCCGGCGTTGAAGCCGAACCAGCCGAACCAGAGCAGCGACGCGCCGAGGAGGGTCAGCGGCACGTTGTGCGGCTTCTGGATGCCCTTCTGGAATCCGACGCGCTTGCCGAGCACCAGGGCGAGGGCGAGGGCTGCGGCACCGGCGTTGATGTGCACCGCGGTACCACCGGCGAAGTCGTTGACGCCCCAGACGGGAGCCCAGCCCTCAGAGAGGTTGAAGACCATGAACGCGACGGGGAAGTAGACGACGGTCACCCAGACACCGGCGAAGACCATCCAGGCGCCGAACTTCGCACGGTCGGCGATGGCGCCCGAGACGAGGGCGACGGTGATGATGGCGAAGGTGGCCTGGAAGCCGGCGAAAGCGAGTCCGGCCAGGTCAGGCTCCATGACGCCGCCCTCACCGATGCCGAGAAGGCTGGAGAGGCCGATCGTGCCGTCGAAGGGGTTTCCGACGATGCCCGGGATCAGCGGGGTGCCGAAGGCCATGCCGTAGCCGTAGAGCACCCAGAGAACACCCACGAGACCCATGGCCCCGAAGCTCATCATCATCATCGAGACGACGGACTTGGCCTTCACCATGCCGCCGTAGAAGAACGCGACACCCGGGGTCATCAGGAGCACGAGTGCGGCTGCGACGAGCAACCACAACGAGTTCAAGTTGCCGGTTACTTCTTCCATATGAATGGTTACCTCTCTGTCACGTGCTGGGCTGGGACTTCTGGAATCGCTGTGATGCTGACGGCTAGCACGGGGCCGAGGCGCAATTACAGGCAAGGGAAGTCTGCCGAAGAGAGGTTTCGCGGGACGACGTGGTTTGTGTCCCCCGTGTTACACGGCAGGCGCCGGTGTAACAACTGTGTTTCAGAAGGCGCAGAATCCGACGGGAGTCGGATGCCGGTGGCCGGTCACACGGTGGCTGAGGCGATGAGACGCGAGACGGCGCGCAGGTACTTCTTGCGGTAGCCGCCGTTCAGCATGTCGCCGGCGAACACCTCGTCGAACGGGGTTCCCGAGGCCAGCACCTGGAGCTGGGCGTCGTAGACGCGGTCGACGAAGGCGACAAGGCGCAGCGCATCCGTCTGGTTCGTCAGCGGCGTGACGTCGCGCACGGCGATGGCGTCGAGCCCCTCGATGATCTTGATGTAACGGGAGGGGTGGATGGTGCCGAGGTGGTGCACGAGCTCGGCGAAGTCGTCGAGGGTGATGCTCTGGCCGGACTCGACCCGTCGCTCGACCGCCTGCTGGAGCGCGGCGTCGTCGGCGAAGACGGCGGCGTGCCCCTCGATGTCGCGGCGGCGGTAGTCGACGCCGTCGATGCGGAGGATGTCGAAACGGTCGGCGATGGCCTGGATCTCGCGCAGGAAGTCGCTCGCCGCGAAGCGCCCCTCGCCGAGGGCGTTCGGCGGCGTGTTCGAGGTGGCGGCGAGCCGCGTGCCCTGGGCGGCGAGCTCGCCGAGGAAGCGGGTCATCAGCATGGTGTCGCCCGGGTCGTCGAGCTCGAACTCGTCGATGGCGATGAAACGCGCCCCCGCGAACAGTTTCACGGCGCCCGCGTAGCCGAGGGCGCCGATGAGGGCCGTGTACTCGATGAAGGTGCCGAAGTACTTCGGGCCCGGAGCCGCGTGCCAGAGCGCGGCGAGCAGGTGGGTCTTGCCGACGCCGAAGCCGCCGTCGAGGTAGATTCCCGACTTCCCCGCATCCGTCGTCTTGGGCTTCTTGCGCCCGAACAGGCCCCCGCCCTTGACGGCGGCGGGCTTCCAGCTGCCGGCGAAGGCGCGGATGCGCTCGAGCGCCTCGCTCTGCGACGGGAAGTCGGGGTCTGGCCGGTAGTTCTCGAGCGACGCCTGGTCGAACTGCCGCGGCGGCACCAGGGTGGCGGCGAGCTCCGCCGCCGACATGGAGGGGGTGCGCTCGGTCAAGCGCGGGGCGACTGCCTGCCGCTCATCGGTCATCTGCTCGGGTCCTGTGTGTCGAAATGCGACCCGTGCCGTGCTGCGGGCGAGCGGGAGGACATAGATTCAATAGGGGGTTGCACCTAACCCTAATCGGAGGTTGAGAGATGACAGTCGAGTTCGATCGCTCGGAGAAGTTCGCCGGCTACGCCCACCCCGAACGGCTGGTGTCGGGCGACTGGCTCGAGGCGCACCTCGGTGAACCCGGCCTCGTGGTCGTGGAATCGGATGAGGACGTGCTGCTCTACGAGACCGGCCACATCCCGGGCGCGGTGAAGATCGACTGGCACACCGACCTCAACGACCCGGTGCTGCGCGACTACATCGAGGGCGAGGCCTTCGCCGAGCTCGTCGGCGGAAAGGGCATCTCTCGCGACTCCACCGTCGTGATCTACGGCGACAAGAACAACTGGTGGGCCGCCTACGCGCTCTGGGTGTTCACGCTGTTCGGCCACGACGACGTGCGCCTGCTCGACGGCGGGCGCGACAAGTGGGTGGCCGAGGGCCGCCCCTTCACCACGGAGCGCAGCACTCCGGATGCGGTGGACTACCCGGTCGTGGAGCGTCACGACGACAAGATCCGGGCGTTCAAGGACGACGTGCTCGCGCACCTCGGGCACCCGCTCATCGACGTGCGCTCGCCCGAGGAGTACAGCGGGGAGCGCACCACCGCGCCCGCCTACCCGGAGGAGGGGGCGCTGCGCGCCGGGCACATCCCGAGCGCCGCCAACGTGCCGTGGGCGAAGGCTGCCGCTGACGACGGCACCTTCAAGCCCGCCGCCGAGCTCGACGCGATCTACCGCGAGGGTGCGGGGCTCAGCGAGGGCGAGCCGGTGATCGCCTACTGCCGCATCGGCGAGCGGTCGAGCCACACCTGGTTCGTGCTGACGCACCTCCTCGGCTTCGAGAACGTGCGCAACTACGACGGATCGTGGACGGAGTGGGGCAGCACGGTGCGAGTGCCGATCGTGAAGGGCGCGGAGCCCGGCGAGGTGCCCGCCCGCCGCTGAGCGACTGCACGGCTGCGGGGTGCGGGATACTGGAGGGGATGACCGATTCCCTTCTCCCCGACTCGCTCGCCGGCATCCGCGACGACTTCCTCGCCCTCGGGCAGCGCGAGCGCCTCGAGATGCTGCTCGAGTTCGCGAACGAGCTGCCGGAGCTGCCGGCGCGCTACAGCGACCACCCCGACCTGCTCGAGCGCGTCGTGGAATGCCAGTCACCGGTGTACATCTTCGTGGAGGCCGACGGGGGTGGTGATGACCCCGTCGTGCACCTCTACGCCACGGCGCCCCGCGAGGCACCGACCACGCGCGGCTTCGCGTCGATCCTCGTGCAGGGCATCGACGGACTCAAGGCCTCCGAGGTGCTCGGCATCCCCGACGACTTCCCCAACACCATCGGGCTCACCGAGGCGGTGTCGCCCCTGCGCATCCGGGGCATGACGGCCATGCTCGGCCGCACGAAGCGTCAGCTGCGGGAGCGGCTCACAGCCCCTGCCGGGTGAGCCACTCTGAGATCGCGGTGTTCCACCGCGCAGCGTCGTAGTTCCACAGCTTGGTGTGCCGGGCGATGGAGAACTGCACGAAGGTCACCAGGTCGGGCCGCGCCTCCGCGAGCTCGTGGGAACCGGTCGAGGGCACGTAGCCGTCGTCGTCACTGTGAAGGATGAGGACGGGCACGGTCACCTCGTCGGCGCGCTCGACGAAGTCGAGACGCTCCAGATCGAGCGGTTTCTCCTGGCCGGTGATGGCCTTGCCCCAGGAGTGGCTGATGGTCGCGAAAGCGGCATCGCCGATGAGCTCGGGCACGTGCCGCGCCCGGCCGTGGAAGCGCAGCACGTCGAGCCAGTCGACCGCAGGCGAGTCGAGCACGATCGCCCGCACGCGGTCGCGGTGCACGGCGCGGCCCATCGCCTGCAGGGCGATCGCGCCGCCCATCGACCAGCCCATGAGCACCACCTCGGTGGCGCCGTGGTCGACGGCGTAGGTGAGGGCCGCATCCAGGTCTTCCCACTCGGTGTCGCCGAGGGCGTAGCGGCCGTCGGCCGAGCGCGGGGCGTCGCCGTCGTTGCGATAGGAGATGTGCAGCGAGTGGAAGCCGCGCTCACGGAACACCGGAACGGCGCGGATGGTCTCGCCCCGGCGGACGCCTCGGCCGTGCACCTGGATGACCCAGCGCGTGCTCTCCGCATCGTCGCTCGGAACGTACCAGGCGGGCGCGGGGCCGACCGAGGTGAACACCTCGACCTCCTCGACGGGCACCCCGAGCTCGCGGGGATGGATGAAGTACCAGCCGCTGATGCGGCCCCGCCGGGCGGAGGCGAGATCACCGTAATCGACGGCCAGCACCGCTCGCCGCACCACCCCGTCGGCGACGGAGAGCACCTCGCCGAGCCGGGCGTGCCCGGTGTCGGAGGTGAAGCGGAGGCTGTAACGCCCGGGCAGAATGGAGTCGGCGTTCACCGACAGCTCGACCACGCCGATCGCTCCCGCTCCGCCGTCGGCGCCCTCGCGATACCGCAGGATGCGCACGTCGTCGACCGGGAGGGACGGGGTGACGATGGCGCGCGACATCGTGGCGGTCGCGACCGCAGCGGCAGCCGCGGCGAGGGCCGCCGCCGTGCCCGCCGCCATCGCGACGATGCTCCACACCGGCACCCTGGGCGCACCCGAGTTCGCAGAACGCACCACGACCGCCTTTCGCACCTCGCATCCGGCGTGCCTTCGCCGCCGACAGCGTAAAGAACTCTAGTCTGCACACGTGGCCGAAACTCCCTTCACCCCGGACATTCCGGCGGCATTCGGCGCGGCGCTCGATTCGCTGCGCCGCGCCGACACGCGGGCGGAGCTCGTCGTCCACGAGATCCCCGCGCCGGGCAACCTCGCCCCGAACGCGGTGGCGCTCGCCGCCGACGTCTCGCCCCAACGCCATGGGGCGGACTCCGAACTCGGCACAGGGCGGTTCATCCTGCTGCACGACGAGTCGAGGCCGGAGGCCTGGGGTGGCGAGTTCCGCGTGGTCTGCTTCGCGCAGGCGCCGCTCGAGACCGAGATCGGCCTCGACCCCTTCCTCGCCGATGTGGCGTGGTCGTGGCTCGTCGACGCCCTCGACGCCCGCGGCGCGAACTACGTCTCCGCCTCGGGCACCGCGACGAAGATCATCTCCACCGGCTTCGGCGAACTGTCGAGCCAGGGCGACGGGGCGCAGATCGAGCTGCGCGCATCCTGGACCCCCACCGACCACAACCTCCAGGCCCATGTCGAGGGCTGGAGCGAACTTCTCTGCATGCTCGCCGGCCTGCCCCCCGTCGTCGATGGCGTGACGATGCTGCAGGCCAGACGAGCCCGACGTGAGTGACGTGAGCGAAGAACCCCAGAACGAGTCCCCGGCCCGAACCGTCATCGCGACGGTCGACGACTTCCACGACGCCGTCGAGGCGATCGCCCTCGGCGAGGGCCCCGTCGCGGTCGACGCCGAGCGGGCGAGCGGCTTCCGCTACTCGCAGCGGGCGTACCTCATCCAGGTGTTCCGGCGCGGTGCCGGGAGCTTCCTGTTCGACCCGCCGGCCATCGAGGAGTTCGCACCGCTGCAGTCGGTGATCGGCGACGTGGAGTGGGTGCTGCACGCCGCGAGCCAGGATCTCGCCTGCCTGCGGGAGGTCGGACTCGACCCCACCACCGTCTTCGACACCGAGCTCGCGGCACGGCTGCTCGGACTCCCCCGCGTGGGGCTCGGCGCCGTGGTGGAGGAGCTGCTCGGCATCCACCTCGCCAAAGAGCACTCGGCTGCCGACTGGTCGACGAGACCCCTGCCGGCCTCCTGGCTCGAGTACGCCGCCCTCGACGTCGAGCTGCTGGTCGATCTGCGCGACGCCATGGCGGAGCTGCTGAGGCAGCAGGGCAAGGAGCAGGTCGCCGTCGAGGAGTTCGCCGCCGTCGTCGCCAAGGAGGAGAAGCAGCCCCTCGCCGAACCGTGGCGACGGCTCTCCGGCATCACCTCGCTCCGCCCCGATCGGCACCTCGCCGCGGCCCGCGAGCTGTGGCTGGCCCGCGACGAGCTGGCCCGGTCGACCGACACGGCACCCGGACGGCTCGTCCCCGACGCCTCGCTCCTCGTCGCCGCGAAGGCGCTGCCCGCGTCGCGACGCGAACTGGCGGGGCTGAAGGCGTTCTCCGGGCGCGCGAGCCGCACCGAGATCGACCGCTGGTGGGCCGCCATCGAACGGGCACGCACCACCGACGACATCCCCACCCAGAAGCGCGCCACCGACACCCTGCCGCCGCCGCGAAGCTGGGGCGACCGCAACCCCGAGGCGGATGTGCGGCTGAAGACCGCGCGGGCGGCACTCACCGCGGTGAGCGAGGAGCACAGCATCCCGCTCGAGAACCTGCTCACCCCCGACTTCCTGCGCCGGGTCGCCTGGAACCCGCCCTCCCCGCTGACCCTCGAGTCGGTCTCGGAGGCGCTCGCCGAGCTGGGCGCACGACCGTGGCAGATAGGGCTGACCGCACAACCGATCCTCGACTCCTTTGTCGAGCCCCACCAACCCGACGAGACGGCGCCCGAGGCCGCATCGTAGAAAGCGGCAATCGATTCCGGGGCGTCGGAGGCCGGTTCTAGGATCGAACCCGACCAACCCCAGGAGGCATAGTGGCCGAAAGATCTGAAGTCGTCTTCGTCGATGGAATGCGCACCCCGTTCGGGCGTGCCGGCGAGAAGGGCGTGTACTGGCAGACCCGGGCCGACGACCTCGTGGTCAAGGCCATCGGTGGCGTTCTCGAACGCAACCCCGGGCTGCCCACCGAGCTCATCGACGACGTGGCGATCGCCGCCACCACTCAGACGGGCGACCAAGGCCTCACCCTCGGCCGGACCGCCGCGCTGCTCGCGGGCCTTCCGCTCTCGGTGCCCGGCTACGCGGTCGACCGCATGTGCGCCGGTGCAATGACGAGCGTCACCACCGTCGCCGGGGCGATCGGCTTCGGCGCCTACGACCTCGCCATCGCCGGAGGCGTCGAGCACATGGGTCATCACCCGATGGGCTCGGGCGTCGACCCCAACCCGCGGTTCCTCGCCGAGAAGCTGGTGAACGCCGAGGCCCTCAACATGGGCAACACGGCCGAGCGCATCCACGACCGCTTTCCCCAGCTCACCAAGGAGCGCTCCGACCGCTACGCGCTGCGCAGCCAGCAAAAGGTGGCTGCGGCCTACGAGGCGGGCAAGATCCAGCCCGACCTCGTTCCCGTCGCCATCCGCACCGCCGAGGGCTGGGGGCTCGCCACCCGCGACGAGGCGCCGCGCCCCGACACCACCCTCGAGGGCCTCGCCGGCCTGCGCACGCCGTTCCGGCCGCACGGCCGCGTCACCGCGGGCAACTCCTCCGGCCTCAACGACGGCGCCACCGCCTCGCTCATCGCGAGCGAGTCGACTGCCCGCGAGCTCGGCCTGCCGGTGAAGATGCGTCTGGTGTCGTTCGCGTTCGCCGGCGTCGAGCCCGAGATCATGGGTATCGGCCCCGTGCCCTCCACCGAGAAGGCGCTGCGCAAGGCCGGTCTCTCGATCGACGACATCGGCCTGTTCGAACTCAACGAGGCCTTCGCGGTGCAGGTGCTGTCGTTCCTCGACCACTTCGGCATCGACGACGACGACCCACGCGTCAACGAGTACGGCGGAGCCATCGCCATCGGGCACCCGCTCGCCTCCTCTGGCGTGCGGCTGATGATCCAGCTCGCCCGCCAATTCGAGGAGCACCCGGAGGTGCGCTACGGCGTCACCGCCATGTGCATCGGGCTCGGGCAGGGTGGCACCGTCATCTGGGAGAACCCGCACTTCGACGTGAAGTCGAAGGCGGCCAAGGCGAGCAGGAAGGCCGCACGATGACCGACTACTCCACCATCGACTTCTCCGAGCTCGAGGCCTTCTCTGCCGACGAGGTCGTCACCCACTCCTACGTGCGCGACATCCCGTTGCCGAGCGGCAAGACGCTCGCGCTCATCACGCTCGACAACGGGCGAGACCACACCCGGCCGAACACGCTCGGGCCCGTGGGCCTGCTGGAGTACCTGCACACCCTGCAGGCGCTCAAGGTGCGCGCCTCCGCCGGCGAGATCGACGCCGTCGCCGTCACCGGAAAGCCGTACATCCTCGCTGCAGGCGCCGACCTCAGCAAGGTGGGCGAGGTGCCGAGCAAGGATGCGGCGCGCAAGCTCGCCCAGCTCGGTCACTACGCCTTCGCCTCGATGAAAGACATCGGGGTGCCCACGTTCGCCTTCATCAACGGGCTCGCCCTCGGTGGCGGTGTCGAGGTGGCCCTGGCCGCCGACTACCGCACGGTCGACTCGTCCATCCCCGCCCTGGCGCTGCCCGAGGTGTTCCTCGGCATCATCCCCGGCTGGGGTGGCGCATACCTCCTGCCGAACCTCATCGGCATCGAGAACGCCCTGAAGGTCATCGTCGAGAACCCGCTGAAGAACAACCGCACACTGAAGGGCCAGGAGGTCTTCGACCTCGGCATCGCCGACGCCATCTTCTCCCCGCGCAACTACCTCGAGGAGTCGCTGGCGTGGGCAGACGGCGTGCTCGCCGGTCGCATCAAAGTGAAGCGGCCGAACGAGCCCGGCAAGATGGAGCGCCTGGTGAAGTGGGACGTCGCCATCGGCATCGCCCGCAAGATGCTCGAGTCGCGCATCGGCACCGTCGCGAAGTCGCCGTACGCAGCCCTCGATCTGTTGAAGGCCGCGAAGTCGGGTACGCCAGAGGAGGGCTTCGCCCGCGAAGACGAGGCTCTTGCCGAGCTGATCTCCGGCGACCAGTTCCAGGCCAGCATCTACGCCTTCAACCTGGTGCAGAAGCGCGCCAAGAAGCCGGCCGGCGCGCCCGACAAGGCGCTGGCGAAGCCGGTCACCAAGGTCGGCATCATCGGCGCCGGCCTCATGGCCTCGCAGTTCGCGCTGCTGTTCGTGCGCCGCCTGCAGGTACCCGTCGTCATCACCGATCTCGACCAGTCGCGGGTCGACAAGGGGCTCGAGTACATCCGCGGCGAGATCGCGACGCTGCTGTCGAAGGGCCGCATCTCCTCCGACGACTCGAACCGCCTGAACGCCCTCGTCACCGGCACCACCGACAAGTCGCAGTTCGACGACGCCGACTGGGTCATCGAGGCCGTGTTCGAAGAGCTCGGGGTGAAGCAGGACGTCTTCGCCGAGATCGAGCAGCACATCTCCGAGACCGCCGTGCTCGCCACGAACACCTCCTCGCTCTCGGTCGAGCAGATCGGTGCGAAGCTGAAGCACCCCGAGCGCCTGGTCGGCTTCCATTTCTTCAACCCGGTCGCGGTGATGCCCCTCATCGAGGTCGTGAACACGCCGGCGACGGATGAAGCGACGCTGTCGACCGCCATGGTCACGGCGGCGAAGCTCAAGAAGAACGCCGTCATCACCCGCGACACCCCCGGGTTCGTGGTGAACCGCATCCTGGCCAAGGTGCTGGGCGAGGCGATGCACGCCGTCGACACCGGCACCCCGTTCGAGGTGATGAACCGGGCGCTCGACCCGTTCGGCCTGCCGATGACGCCGTTCGAGCTGCTCGAGCTCGTCGGGCTCAAGGTCGGCGCGCACGTGCTCGACACGCACCATGCGGCGTTCCCCGACCGTTTCTTCGAGAGCACGAACCTGCACGAGCTCGCCGAGCACGGAAAGATCTTCGACCGCGACGACAAGGGCAAGATCAAGGGCTTCGACAAGAAGGCCGTCGCGATCGTGTCGCCGCCGAAGGGCTCCGCCACCCCCATGACCGAGGCGGAGATCCTCCGCCGCGTCGAGGACGGCCTCGCCGACGAGGTGCACCGCATGCTCGAAGACGACGTCGTGCACGCGGCAGAGGACATCGACCTCTGTCTCATCCTCGGTGCGGGCTACCCCTTCCAGATGGGCGGGCTCACCCCCTACCTCGACCGCGTGGGCGCCTCGGAACGCGTCTTCGGCGACACCTTCCACCATCCCGTCATCCGCGGCGTCGACTAGAGCCTGCGGTTCGAAACCATAAACGTCGCGCCGTCCGCAGCCCTCCCGGGCTCGGGCGGCGCGACGTTTGCGTTTCTGAACCGGCCCGGCAGTGAGGAGGGAGTGTCGGGGGTGGCGGGTACGGTCGGGGCATGACGAAGACGCAGTACTACGTGGCGGCGAGTGTCGATGGGTTCATCGCCGATCGGGAGAACGGGCTCGGGTGGCTGCTCGAGTTCGGGATGGAGGAGTTCGAGGGCGACTACGAGGAGTTCCTCAGCGGCGTGGGCGTGGTGGTGATGGGGTCGCGCACCTATGAGTGGCTGCTCGCCGAGGGGAGCCCGTGGGTGTACCCCGAGCAGGAGGCCTGGGTGCTGACGTCGCGCGAGCTGCCGCCCATCGAGGGTGGGGAGCGCATTCGGTTCGCCTCGGGCGATGTCGCCGCCCTGCATGCCGACTGGGTCGAGGCTGCCGCCGGGAAGAACATCTGGGTGGTCGGCGGCGGCGAGGTCGCCGCACAGGTGGCCGATTCGGGGCTGCTCGACGAAATCTGGCTCACCATCATGCCGGTGGTGCTGGGCGCGGGTGCTCCCCTGCTGCCGATCGCGGCGAACACCTCAGCGCTCACGGCATCGAACGTCGTCGCGCTGCCGAGCGGTGCGATCGGCGTGCGCTACGACCTCAGGGCGAGCTGACCCGCGCCGGCGCGAGTGCCTAGCGGGTGAGGTGCTCGATCGAGATGCTGCCGGTGTCCGAACGAGGACCACGCGGGCGTGCGATCGGGATCTTGTCGCCGCGCACCTGCGCGATGACGTCTTCGGCGATCTTCGCAGGCGTCAGCCCCACGCGGTCGAGGATCTCGTCGCGACTCGCGTGCTCGAGGAACTCGTCGGGAAGCCCCAGCTCGGTGACCGCGGTGTCGACGCCCGACTGCCGCAGGTCTTGACGGATGCGCGTTCCGATCCCGCCGACCCGCACGCCGTCTTCGATGGTCACCACGAGCCGGTGCGCATCCGACAGCTCGATGATGCTCCACGGCACGGGCACCACCCAGCGCGGGTCGACGACGGTCGTGCCTATCCCCTCGGACGCCAGCAGCTTCGCGACGTCGAGCGCGATCTCCGCCATCGTTCCGACAGCGACGATGAGCACGTCGCCGCGCTCGTCTTCGCGCAACACGTCGACGCCGTCGTTCGTACGCCGTACCGCTGTCAGCTCCGCGCCCACCGACCCCTTCGGGAACCGGATCACCGTGGGTGCGTCGGTCACCTGCACCGCCTCGCCCAGCAGCTCGCGCAGCCGCTCGGCGTCGCGCGGCGCGCTGAGCCGGATGCGCGGCACGACCTGGAGGATCGCCAGATCCCACATGCCGTGGTGGCTCGCCCCGTCGGGGCCCGTGACCCCCGCACGATCGAGCACGAAGGTGACCCCCGCCTCGTGCAGGCCCACGTCCATGAGAACCTGGTCGAAGGCGCGATTGACGAAGGTGGCGTAGAGCGCGACGACGGGGTGCAGCCCGCCGAACGCCATGCCGGCGGCCGAGGTGACCGCGTGCTGCTCGGCGATCCCCACGTCGAAGACGCGGGCCGGGAAGCGCTCGGCGAGCTTGTGCAGTCCTGTCGGGCGTAGCATGGCGGCGGTGATGCCGACGATCGAGGCGTCGCGCTCGGCCTGCTTCACGATCTCGTCGGCGAACACACCCGTCCAGGACGGGGTTCCCGAGCCCGAAGAGAGCGGCTCGCCGGTCTCTGGATCGATCTGCCCGACGGCGTGGAACTGATCGGCCACGTCGGCGAGGGCGGGCTCGTAGCCGCGGCCCTTCTCGGTGATGGCGTGCACGATCACCGGCGCCGCGTAGTCCTTCGCCTGCCGGAGAGCCTCCTCCATCGCCTGCACGTCGTGCCCGTCGACCGGGCCCACGTACTTGATGTCGAGGTTCGCGTACAGCGAGGCGTTGTTGGTCATGCGGCTGAGGAAGCCGTGGAGACCGCCGCGCACACCCCGGTACAGCGCCCGGCCGAAGGCCCCGCCGACCCGGTCGAACACGCGCCAGCTGGTCTGGTGCAGTTGACGGTAGCCGTTCGCCGTGCGCACCCCGTTGAGGTAGCGCGCCATGCCGCCGATGGTGGGCGCGTAGGAACGGCCGTTGTCGTTGACGACGATGACGAGGTTGCGCGAGTTGTCGTCGCTGATGTTGTTGAGGGCCTCCCAGGTCATACCGCCCGTGAGCGCCCCGTCGCCGACGACCGCCACGACGTGCCTGTCGGTCTGGCCCGTCATCTCGAACGCCCGCGAGATGCCGTCGGCCCACGACAGCGAACTCGAGGCGTGCGACGACTCCACGACGTCGTGGTCGCTCTCCGAGCGCTGCGGGTAGCCGGCGAGGCCGCCCTTCTGGCGCAGCCGAGAGAAGTCCTGCCGGCCCGTGAGCAGCTTGTGCACGTACGACTGGTGCCCGGTGTCGAAGACGATCGAGTCGCGCGGGGAGTCGAAGACCCGGTGGATGGCGATCGTCGTCTCGACGACACCGAGGTTCGGCCCCAGGTGACCGCCGGTCTTGGAGACCTCGGTCACCAGGAAGGTGCGGATCTCCGCCGCGAGCACCTCGAGCTCCTCCGAGGAGAGAGTATCGAGGTCTCGCGGCGTGGTGATCTTCTCGAGCAGGCTCATGTCATCCACCTTCCCATGACACCGTGATCTTTGAGTCTACGACGCGGGAAAGCTCGGCGAGCTGTGACGCGGGAACGACGGGCGAGCAGTCAGGCTCCTCAGACGAGGCTCCGCAGCACGTACTGCAGGATGCCGCCGTTGCGGTAGTAGTCGGCCTCACCGGGCGTATCGATGCGCACGACGGCGTCGAACTCGACGGTCTCCTTGCCTGCGGGCGAGTTCTCGCTCGGGGCGGCGACGACGTGCACCGTCTTCGGGGTGCGACCCTCGTTGAGCTCCTCGATGCCCGTGATCGACACGATCTCGGTGCCGTCGAGGCCGAGTGACTCGACGCTCTCCCCCGCCGGGAACTGCAGCGGAACCACGCCCATGCCGATGAGGTTCGAGCGGTGGATGCGCTCGAAGCTCTCGACGATCACGGCCTTCACACCGAGGAGCGAGGTGCCCTTCGCCGCCCAGTCGCGCGACGAACCCGATCCGTACTCCTTGCCGCCGAAGATGACGAGCGGAATGCCCTGGGCCTGGTAGTTCATCGACGCGTCGTAGATGAACGACTGCGGGCCGCCCTCCTGCGTGAAGTCGCGCGTGTAGCCGCCCTCCACGCCGTCAAGCAGCTGGTTCTTCAGACGGATGTTCGCGAAGGTGCCACGGATCATCACCTCGTGGTTGCCGCGACGCGAGCCGTAGGAGTTGTAGTCCTTGCGGGCCACACCGTGCTCGTCGAGGTACCTGCCGGCGGGGCTGTCGGCCTTGATGTTGCCTGCGGGCGAGATGTGGTCGGTGGTGACCGAGTCGCCGAGCTTCGCGAGCACGCGGGCACCGCTGATGTCGGACACCGGGGTGGTCTCGAGCGTCATGCCCTCGAAGTACGGGGGCTTCCGCACGTAGGTCGACTCCGAGTCCCACTCGAAGGTGGGGCCGGTGGGCGTCGGCAGCGACCGCCAGCGCTCGTCGCCGTCGAAGACGCCGGAGTACTCGTGGTCGAACATCTCGGTGTTGATCGAGGTGTCGATGGTGCGCTGCACCTCGGCCGAGTCGGGCCAGATGTCGCGCAGGAACACGTCGTTACCCTCGGTGTCTTGCCCGAGCGCGTCGGTCTCGAAGTCGAAGTTCATCGAGCCGGCCAGGGCGTAGGCGATGACGAGCGGCGGCGACGCCAGGTAGTTCATCTTCACGTCGGGCGAGATGCGGCCCTCGAAGTTGCGGTTGCCCGAGAGCACCGCGGTGACGGCGAGGTCGTTGTCGTTGATGGCGGCGCTGACCTCGTCGATGAGCGGGCCGGTGTTGCCGATGCACACCGTGCATCCGTAACCCACGGTGTAGAAGCCGAGGGCCTCGAGGTCGGCGGTGAGGCCGGCCTTGGCGTAGTAGTCGGTGACGACCTTGGAGCCGGGGGCGAGCGTCGTCTTCACCCACGGCTTCGCCTTGAGCCCGAGCTTGTTGGCGTTGCGTGCCAGCAGGCCCGCCGCGAGCATGACCGAGGGGTTCGAGGTGTTGGTGCACGAGGTGATCGCGGCCACGGCGACGGCCCCGTGGTCGAGGGTGTACTTGTCGCCGGATGCGGTGGTCACCTTCGTGGGCTTCGAGATGGCGGGAGCATGGCTCACGTGGCTCGTCGAGTGGGAGTGCTCGTGCGCCTGGTTCTCGTCTTCGGCGGTGAAGCCGATGGGGTCGGAGGCCGGGAAGGTGCCCTCGACCGCGGCGTCGACGACGGTGAGGTCGTCGGCCGCGGCGTAGTTGGCGAGGTCGCGTTCGAAGGTCTCCTTGGCGACCGAGAGCTCGACGCGGTCTTGCGGGCGCTTCGGGCCCGAGATCGACGGCACGACGGTACCGAGGTCGAGCTCGAGGTACTCGCTGAACACGGGCTCCTGCGAGGGGTCGTGCCAGAGCTTCTGCAGCTTCGAGTAGGCCTCGACGAGGGCGACCTGCTCGTCGCTGCGGCCGGTGAGTCGCAGGTAGTCGAGCGTGACGTCGTCGATGGGGAACATGGCGGCGGTGGAGCCGAATTCGGGGCTCATGTTGCCGATGGTGGCGCGGTTCGCGAGGGGCACCTGGCCGACGCCCTCGCCGTAGAACTCGACGAACTTGCCGACCACACCGTGCTTGCGCACCATCTCGGTGATGGTGAGCACCACATCCGTCGCCGTGACTCCGGCGGGGATGGAGCCGGAGAGCTTGAAGCCGACGACCTTGGGGATGAGCATCGAGACGGGCTGGCCGAGCATCGCGGCCTCGGCCTCGATGCCGCCGACGCCCCAGCCGAGCACGCCGAGCCCGTTCACCATGGTGGTGTGCGAGTCGGTGCCGACGCAGGTGTCGGGGTAGGCGCGCAGCACGGTCTGACCGAACGAGTCGACGACCTCGCGGGTGTAGGTGACGCGGGCCAGATACTCGATGTTCACCTGGTGCACGATGCCGGTGCCCGGGGGCACCACCTTGAAGTCGTCGAACGCGGTCTGGCCCCAGCGCAGGAACTGGTACCGCTCGCCGTTGCGCTCGTACTCGATCTCGACGTTGCGCTCGAGGGCGTTCTCGGTGCCGAACAGGTCGACGATGACGGAGTGGTCGATGACGAGCTCGGCGGGGGCGAGTGGGTTGATCTTGGTGGGGTCGCCGCCGAGGGCGCCCACAGCCTCGCGCATGGTGGCGAGGTCGACGATGCAGGGCACACCGGTGAAGTCCTGCATCACCACGCGCGCCGGGGTGAACTGGATCTCGGTGTCGGGCTCGGCGGTGGGAACCCAGCTGCCGAGCGCCCTGATGTGCTCGGAGGTGATGTTCGCACCGTCTTCGGTGCGGAGGAGGTTCTCGAGCAGCACCTTCAGGCTGAACGGGAGCTTCTCGTGGCCTTCGACCTTGTCGATCCGGTAGACCTCGTACGACTTGTCCCCGACCTCGAGGGTGTCTTTCGAGCTGAAACTGTTCACTGCCGACACGTCGACCTCACCTTCGCTGACTCACGACAATCTTTGTTCGCGAGGGGCGTGAGGGCTAGGAAGGCGAGCCTTACAACAGGCCTGCATCCCAGCATCCACGCCGAAAAAATTTATCTTGACGTCAAGATAAATGTACCACCGTCACTCGCGGTCGAACACCAGGCCGCGGCTCTTCGCGACGCGATACCAGAGCTCGATGCCCGCAGCGCCGAGCGCTCCGACCCCGATCGCGAACAGCAGGGCGACCGGGTGGCCGAGCTGCAGGGCGAAGAAGTCGCGGGAGAGCGGCACGAGGAACGCGGCGGTGAACACGACGGCCACGACGACGACCATGCCGAGGCGCCACGAGGTGAGCGGTCGCGCCAGAACGCAGAGCACCCAGAGCGAGACCAGGAAGAGCGTGACGGTGACGAGGCTGCGCGCCTCGGCCAGCGGCACCCAGGCGCGCAGCACGGCGAAGGAGGCGAGGATGGCGACCGCCGCGAGGAGGCCCGAGGGGATCGAGAACGCCAGCACGCGCTTCAGCACCCCCGGCTGGTAGCGACGACGGTTCGGGGCGAGGGCGAGGAAGAAGGAGGGGATGCCGATGGCCAGTGACGACACCAGGGTCATCTGCCGGGGAAGGAAGGGGAACTGCCAGAGCAGGAAGGCGCTGGCGAGGGCGAGCACGATGCCGTAGACGGTCTTCGAGAGGAAGAGGTTCGACACGCGCTCGACGTTGGCGATGACCCGGCGGGCATAGGCGAGCACGGTGGGCAGCCGGTCGAAGCGGCTGTCGAGCAGCACGATGCGCGAGACGGCCCGGGTCGCGGGGGTGGCGTTGCCCATGGCGATGCCGAGGTCGGCGTCTTTCACCGCCATGGCGTCGTTCACGCCGTCGCCCGTCATCGCGACCACGCGCCCGTCGCCCTGCAGCGACTTCACCACTCTCCGCTTCTGCTCAGGGGCGACGCGACCGTACACGCTGGTGCGGCCGAGCGCCTCGGCGAGCTCCTCGTCGCTCTCGAGCGTGCCGGCGTCGACCGCGCCGGGCGGCAGGCCCAGCTCGTCGGCGATCGCGCCGACCGTCACCGGGTTGTCGCCCGAGAGCACGACGACCCGCACGCCCTGGTCATGGAAGTACGACAGCGTGTCACGCGCATCCGGTCGCACCGATTCGTGGAACACGGCGATGGCCGCAGGGCGGAAGCCGCCTCCCGGGTCGGTGCGATCGGCGTAGTCGCTCGCGAGACCGGTGCCGAGGCCGAACGCGAGCGCCCGCCTGCCCGAGGCGGCGATGGCGTTCGCCTGGGCGAGGGCGGCGGGGTGCGCGGCGAAGAGCCGCTCCGGGGCGCCGAGCAGCCACGTCTCGTCCCCGTCGTCGCGCTGCAGGCTGATCGCACTGAAGGCGCGGCGCGAGCTGAACGGCAGACGTTCGAGCACGTGCGATCCATCGAGCACGAAGTGCGGGCGCAGCGCGAGCGCCGTCTGGTTCGCCGCGACGTCGTGGGCGATGATGCCGAGCACCCGGTCGAGCCGCTCGGTCGCGAAGCCCTCGTCGAGGGTGACGAGCCGCTCGAAGCCGATCTCGCCCGTCGTGAGGGTTCCGGTCTTGTCGACGCAGAGCACGTCGACCCTGGCCAGCGCCTCCACCGCGGCGAGCTCCTGCACCAGCACCTTCTGCCGCCCCAGCTGGATGACGGCGACGCCGAAGGCGAGGCTCGTGAGCAGCACGAGCCCCTCCGGGATCATGCCCACCACGCTGGCCACGGCATCGAGCCCCGCGGCCCGCCACGACTCGATGCTCACGGTGTGCAGGCCGTCGAGCCCGCCGTAGGCGAGCACCCGGCCCACCACCACGATGGCGATGACGGGCAGCAGCAGCCAGGTGAGGTACACCAGGATGCGCGTGGTCGCCGCCCGCAGCTCGGAGTACACGAGGGTGCGCTTCTTGATCTCGCGGGTGAGCGAGTTCGCGTAGGCGTCGGCTCCGACGGCCGTGACGAGCGCCTCCGCGGTGCCGGAGACGATGAGGGAGCCCGACAGCACGGTCTCGCCGGGGCGCTTGGCGACGGGCTCCGACTCCCCGGTGAGCATGGACTCGTCGACGAGGAGGTCGGCGACCTCGCCGAGCTCGGCGTCGGCGGTCACCTGGTCGCCGGGGCGCAGCAGCATGAGGTCGCCCAGCACGACCTGCTCGGGCCGCAGCACCACGACGTCGCCGCCGCGTCGCACGGCGGTCTCGGGCGCGGCCAGCAGGGCCAGCCGGTCGAGGCTCGCCTTGGCCCGCAGCTCCTGCACGATGCCGATGAGCGCGTTCACCACGACGATGCCGTAGAACAGCCCGTCGCCCAGGTCGCCGAGAAGCAGCACGGCGACGAAGCAGACGGTGAGGATGCCGTTGAAGAAGGTGAAGACGTTCTCCCGCAGGATGCTCCCCACCGACCGCGAGGTCGTGGAGTCGCTCACGTTCACGAGGCCGCGGGCCTGTCGATCGGCGACCTCCGCCGCATCGAGCCCCGGCGACCCCGGCGGGATCACGCCGCCGGTTTCTTCGCGTAGGCGGCGCGCACGAGCAGCCACGTCACCCAGAGCAGGCCCGCGTACAGCGGGACACCCATGATCAGCTTGACCGACCCGAGCAGCTCCGTCTGACCCGCCCAGTAGAGGGGAAGCTCGACGATGAGACGGGCGGCGAACAGTCCCACCCAGCACCAGGTGGCGACGAGCACCACGCGGCCCTTGGCCTTGTCGGTGCGGTAGCCGCCCGGGTCGTTGGCGAGCAGGCCCACGATCACCCCGATGAGCGGTCTGCGGGCGATCAAGGAGACCAAGAGCACCACGAGGCACACCACGTTGATGGCGATGCCCACCAGGAAGTTGTCTTCGGCGCGCCCGGTGAACAACGCGAGCCCCGCAGACACCCCGACGCCGATGAGCCCGGCGATGGCGGGCATGGGCGCGCTGCGGGTGATGAGCCGCACGATGACGAACACCACCGAGACGGCGACCGGCGCGCTGACGGCCAGCACGAGATTCTTCGTGAAGGTGAAGAGCACGAGGAAGGCGAGGCCGGGCAGGATCGACTCGATCAGCCCGCGCACCCCGCCGATGGCGCGCAGCAGCGACGACGCTGTCGGCGTCTCCCCCGGCTTCACCTGCCCGATGCCGGCGTTGCGCGCCGCCTGGGCGAAGGCCTCGTGGAAGGTCTGCGGCGCATCCGTCTTCTCGGCCGGCGCAGCAGCGCGGTCGATGGATGCCGCGGTGTCGTCGGACGGGCTCGGCACCCCGGCCTCGTGCGGCTGGCTCGTCATGCTCAGGCGCCGGCGGCCTGCGCCCCGCCCGAGGCGGCGGTCTTCGGGATGGTGAGCGGGATGAGGTCGCGCGGCGGCATCGGCGCGGTGCCACGCACCACGACGACGCTGCGGAAGAGCTCCTCCACCGCGGCCTTGGCGGTGGGGTTCGTCATCGCCTCACCTGCGATGACCCCGCGCAGCAGCCAGCGCGGACCGTCCACCCCCACGAAGCGCGCGACGCGCATGCCCTGCTGGCCATCGGGCCCGACCGCGGGCACGCCCGCCACGAGCTCGGGGCCGAACGGGCCGTTCTGCACCGTGCTCTTGCCGCCCTGCTTGAGGATCTGGTCTTCGATCTGCTCGCGGATCTCGTGCCACAGGCCGGTCGAGCGCGGCGCGGCGAAGGCCTGCACTTGCAGGGTCGAACCGGCGTAGTCGAGCCCGACGGCGACGACGCGGTTCGTTCCTTCCTCGACCTCCAGGCGGAGGTGGAGTCCCTCCCGCGGAAGGATCTTGAGCCCGCCGAGATCGACGTAGGGCCGCGCGGGGCTCGCCTCGCTGGCGTCGAAGGGGCCCTCGGTGGCACGGTCGTCGGGGGCCGACTTGCTGTCGTCGGGAGCGGAGTCGCTGCCGTCGGGCGTCTGGGGTTCCGGCTGCTCGTCGGGCACGATGTCTTTGTCGGTCATGACTGGCTTCCGTTCGTGGGCGACGAGTATCCGGTCGACCCGAATCCGCCTGCCCCGCGATCACTCCCGGGGAGCGTCTCGACGGGCACGAACACGGCCCGGGTCACCGGCATCACGATCAGTTGCGCGATTCTGTCGCCGACGGCGATATCGTACGGCACGTTGCTGTCGGTGTTGAGGAGCACGACCTTGATCTCCCCGCGGTACCCGGCATCGACCGTGCCGGGAGAATTGACCACGGTGATGCCGTGCTTGGCGGCGAGCCCGCTGCGCGGCACCACGAAGGCGGCGTAGCCGTCGGGCAACGCGATCGAGACCCCTGTGCCGACCATCGCCCGTTCACCGGGGGCCAGGGTGAGCGCCTCGGCGGAGTGCAGGTCGGCGCCGGCGTCTCCGGGGTGGGAGTAGGCGGGGGCGCGTTCCGCGGTGAGCAGGATCTCGATCGAAGAAGTCACGAGTCGAGGCTAGTGCAGAAAGAATGATCGAATAGAGCCATGCAGCACTACCGCGAGAGGCTCCACCCGTCGCTCTGGGTCTACCTCTCCACAGCTCTCGTCCTGCCCGCCAGCACCATCGTGTTCGCACCGCTCACCACGGTTCCCGGCGTGCTGGTCGGCCTCGTGGTGGGGCTCGTGCTCTACGCGGGCATCGTCGTGATCCTCGTCGCCACCTCACCCGTGCTCGAGGTGACCGAGAACGAGGTGAGGGTGGGGCGGGCCCGCATCGCAAAACGCCTCGTCGGAGACTGCCAGGCCTACACGGGCCAGGATGCCGCCCTGCAGCGAGGCCGCCTGCTCGATGCGCGCGCCCACCTCTGCATCAGGGGGTGGATCGACCCGGTGGTGAACATGCGAATCGCCGATCCGCAGGATCCGACACCCTACTGGCTGGTGTCGACCCGGCGTCCCGGCGATTTCATCGATGCGGTGACGATGCGCTGAGCGCGCGTGCCGCGGGAGGCGCTTAGGAGGCGCACTCCACGCAGATCGCGCCGAACTTCTCCTCGTGATCGATCTGCGAACGGTGCTTCACCAGGAAGCAGCTCATGCAGGTGAACTCGTCGGCCTGCGGGGGCAGGACGACGACGTCGAGATCGAGGTCGGAGAGATCGGCTCCGGGCAGCTCGAAGCCGCCCGGGTTGTCGGCGTCATCGACATCTACGACGCCGGACATCTTGTCCGGAACCCGCTCCTTCAGCGCTTCGATCGAATCCGAGTCGTCATCGGTCTTGCGCGGTGCGTCGTAATCAGTCGCCATGCCTATCCACTTCTTGAATACCCATTAACAAAATCGGCGGCGTTAGTTTGCATCAAAGAGGCTGGAATAGCAAACCGCCGAATGAGCAGTGATTACTCACGCGGCCATCAACTTGCGGCGCGCCCGGAACATTCCCCGTCGCGGCAGCCGCGACGTGTCATCCTGTCAGCGAACAGCGACCTCTGGAGGGCCTTTCACCATGCAGGAATTGACGGTTGTCGGCGTCGAGGACGAGGCGCTCGTCGTCTCGAGCGACAGCGGCGAACGCTTCAGGATCGTCATCGACGAGGTTCTCCGATCCAAGCTCAGGCAGGGTATCGCCGCGGGCTCGGGCGGCCGGAAGGTGCCGCCGCGCGAGATCCAGACCCACATCCGTGCCGGCCTCTCCGCCGCAGAGGTGGCCGAGCTCACCGGGGCCTCGGTGGAGTACGTCGAACGCTTCGAGGGCCCGGTGGTCGCCGAGCGCCAGTTCATCGTCGATTCCGCTCTCCGCGTAGCCGTGCAGCCCACCTCACCGGCCGACCCGCTCGGCGAGGAGCCGCTCTCCACCTTCGGCGAGGCGCTCGAGGAGCGCCTCGAGGGTCTCGACGCCCGCGACGTGCGCTGGGCCAGCTGGAAGGACGAGACGGGCTGGACGGTGAAGCTCACCTTCACTTCCAGGGAGATCGAGCACGACGCCCGCTGGCAGTTCGACCCGAAGCGGCACGTCCTCACTCCGCTGAACAACGAGGCGACGACGCTCTCGCGCCACGGCGAGCTCACCGAGGGCCTCATCCCGAGGCTCCGCGCCGTCGGGTTGCCGAGCGACGACGACTCCCGCTTCGACAGCGGGGCCTTCTCCCCCCTCGATCGCGAGCAGCCGGCTGCCGCCGCTCCGACCGAGACGACGGATGCTGCAGCCACGACCACCGCGGAGACCGCGGCCCGAGAGCTGCCTCCCCGCCCGCTCGGCACCCGGGAGCCGCGCCCCTTCGACGCCTACTCCGTGAAACGCGCTTCCGACGACTCCGACACGGCCGACCACAACCAGACCGCCGACCTGCTCGAGGCGCTCAGGCGTCGGCGCGGGGAGCGCGAGGCCGCCACCTTCGACGGCAACCCCGTCGACGAGCACCCCGTCTTCTCCGGCCCGCGGGCCGTATCGGCCCCGCCGGCAGAACCGGTCGACACCCCGCTGCCGGGGCTCGAGCCCGAGCCCACGGTCGATGCCGAGGGCACCCCCGCGCCCGACACCCGCGCCAAGCAGACGGCCGCACGGCGCCAGCGGGCGGCGATGCCGAGCTGGGACGAGATCGTCTTCGGCGCACGCAGCGAGGACGACCCGGCCTAGCGCGGCGCGTGTCGGGGTGGGCTCTCAGCCCGCCGCGTAGGCTCCCGCGCGCAGCAGAGGCACCATCGTCTCTTCCGCGGTGAGGGAGCCGTGCTGGCCGATCATCGACCTGCCGCTCGTATCGCCCCCGCGACCGTCGTAATAGGCGACGAGTTTGCGAGCCGCGACGAGTACGTCGCCGATGCGGGGAAGCACCTCGCCGTCGACGTCACCGAACCACCCGGCACCCACGGCCTCCTCGCGCGTCGCGACCCAGGCGCGGGTGCTCTCGCTCGCCCGCCAAGCATCCGCGAGCCGTTCGCGCTCGGCTGCCGACGCATCCGGAGCCAGGTAGAGCTGCAGGCAGCGCGGGTCGCCGCCCACGTGCTCGACGCCGGCGACGAGCTCGGGTGCCTCACCGAAGACGATCTGCGATGTCGCAGGCACGTCGACCACGCCGTGGTCGGCGGTCAGCAGCAGGCCCTCCCCCCGGCGGAGCGTGCGTTCGAACGCGCCGAACTCGGCGTCGAGCGCTTCGAGGGCCGCGAGCCAGCGGTCGGATTCCCACCCCTTCGCGTGCGCGAGCTGATCGAGCTCGGGCACGTACAGGTAGACGAGCTCGGCCGACCCCTCGTCGAGCACCCGGCGCGCGGCGGCGAAGCGGTCGGCGATACTGCGGGCCGGCGTGTACACGGCGCCGCGGAGAATGGCCCGGGTGAGGCCGGAATCGGCGTACTGGGCCGGACCGATGGCGGCGGAGGCGCCGCCGGCCTCGGCCGCCCGCTCGAAGACCGTCGGCCGGCGCTGCCAGGTGGCCGGTGGCATGGCGTCGTTCCAGCCGGAGAGCTGGTTGAGCACGCGCCCGGCCGCGGGCACGAGGGCCGTGTAGCCGACGAGCCCGTGCTGCCCGGGTGCCGTGCCGGTGGCGAGGCTGGCGAGGGCGGCAGCGGTCGTCGTGGGGAAGCCGCTCGAGAGCACGGCGCGCTTGGTGAACAGGCGGGCCAGCGCGCGTGCGTGCCCGACACGGGCCCGCAGGGCTGCGGCGCCGAGGCCGTCGACCAGCACCACGACACCCCGAGAGGCCGGAGGCAGACCCAGCCGGTTCGCCCCGCCGCCGAGCGACGCGACGCAACTCGGCAACACGTCGGCGAGCGTCGGCTCCCCCGCGGCACGCGTCGGTAGCATGGTGGACATTCGGCCAAGTCTGGCACAGCACCTCTTTCAGAAAAACAGGAATGACACAAGCGAAGAACGATCCCTCCGAGAGCGCGGTCGAGAAGATCCTCGACGTCGACGTCGCCACCGAGATGCAGGATTCGTTCCTCGAGTACGCGTACTCGGTCATCTATTCGCGCGCGCTCCCCGATGCGCGCGACGGATTGAAGCCGGTGCAGCGCCGCATCCTGTACATGATGAGCGAGATGGGGCTGCGCCCCGACCGCGGGCACGTCAAGAGCGCCCGCGTCGTCGGCGAGGTGATGGGCAAGCTCCACCCGCACGGCGACACCGCCATCTACGACGCCCTGGTGCGACTCGCCCAGTCGTGGACCATGCGGGTTCCGCTCATCGACGGCCACGGCAATTTCGGTTCGCCCGACGACGGGCCGGCCGCCCCGCGCTACACCGAGGCCCGGCTCGACTCCCCCGCCATGACCATGGTGGAGGGCCTCGACGAAGACGTCGTCGACTTCGTGCCGAACTACGACAACCAGCTCACCCAGCCCGACGTGCTCCCCGCCGCCATCCCGAACCTCCTGGTCAACGGAGCGAGCGGCATCGCGGTCGGCATGGCGACGAACATGGCACCGCACAACCTCATCGAGGTCGTCGCGGGTGCCAGGTACCTCATCGAGAACCCCGATGCGACGCTGGACGAGCTGATGACGTTCATCCCCGGCCCCGACCTGCCGGGTGGCGGCACGATCGTCGGCCTCGCGGGCGTGCGCGACGCCTACGAGACCGGCCGCGGAGCCTTCAAGACCCGGGCGAAGGTGTCGATCGAGAACCTCACGCCCCGCAAGACCGGGCTCGTCGTCACCGAGCTGCCGTACCTCGTGGGCCCCGAGAAGGTGATCGCGAAGATCAAGGACGGCGTGACCGCCAAGAAGATCCAGGGCATCAGCGACGTCACCGACCTCACCGACCGCACGAACGGGTTGCGCCTGGTCATCGGAATCAAGACCGGCTTCGACCCCGCGGCCGTGCTCGAGCAGCTCTACAAGCTGACGCCGCTCGAAGACGGGTTCAACATCAACAACGTCGCCCTGGTCGACGGCGGGCCGCTCACGCTCGGCCTCCGCGACCTGCTCGTGGTCTACGTCAACCACCGCATCGACGTCGTCACTCGTCGCACCCGCTACCGACTCGATCGGCGCCGCGAGCGGCTGCACCTGGTGGAGGGCCTCCTCATCGCGATCCTCGACATCGACGAGGTCATCCAGGTCATCCGCGGAAGCGACGACACGGAGCAGGCGCGCGTGCGCCTCATCGACGTGTTCGAGCTGAGCGTGCTGCAGGCCGACTACATCCTCGAACTGCGATTGCGCCGGCTCACCAAGTTCTCGCGCATCGAGCTCGAGGCCGAGCGCGACCAGCTGCAGGCCGAGATCGCCCAGCTGGAGGCGCTGCTCGGAGACCCGGCGCTCATCCGCAAGGCCGTCTCCGACGAGCTCGACGAGGTCGCCGAGAAGTACGGCACGCCGCGCCGTACGTTGCTCACCGAGGCGCGGCCCGCGCTTCCTGCGGCGTCGCGACGCGCCGCCCCCGTGCTCGAGGTCACCGACGTGCCCTGCGTCGTGTACCTCAGCACCACAGGGCGGGTCGTGCGGGTCGACCGCGAGGACGCGGAGGGGGCAGCCGGCTCCGGCATCGGCTCGGCGCTCGGTGCGCCGACGGCTCCGGTGCGCCGCAGCAAGCACGACGCCATCCGCAGCGAGGTCGTCACCACCCGCCGCTCCGAGATCGGCGCCATCACCGATGCAGGGCGGCTCGTGCGCATGCCCGTGCTCGACCTGCCGGCCGTACCGGCCTCGTCGGTGCAACTCGGCGCGGGCGTGAAGGTGGGCGAGTACCTCGCGCTCGACACGAAGCGGGAGAAGGTCGTGGCGCTGGTGTCGCTCGACTCCCCCGTGCCCGTCTCGCTCGGCACCGCCCAGGGTGTCGTGAAACGGGTCGCCCCGGGCACCTACCCCGCGCGACCCGACTTCGAGATCATCGCGCTGAAGCCGGGCGACTCCGTGGTGGGCGCCGCGCAGCACTCCGAAGACGACGAGCTCGTCTTCATCACCTCAGACGCCCAATTGCTGCGCTTCTTCCAGGCGAGCGTGCGGCCCCAGGGTGCCGCCGCAGGGGGAATGGCGGGGATCAACCTGGCTGCCGGAGCATCCGTCATCTGGTTCGGGTCGGTGCCCGACGGGCAGGATGCGGTGGTGGTGACCATCGCGGGCAGCACCTCCACGCTGGCCGGCACCGACGCCGGGAGCGGCAAGGTCTCCGACTTCGCCGAGTTCCCGCCCAAGGGTCGAGCCACCGGCGGCGTGCGCGCCCACCGCTTCTTGAAGGGCGAAGACGTGCTCACGGTGGCGTGGGCCGGCGTCGCGCCCGCCCTCGCCGTCGGAAACGACGGCGCCGCCCGGAGCCTCCCCGAGGTGGGGGCCCGGCGCGATGCGTCGGGGGCGGCTCTGAGCGGCGTCGTGGGTTCGATCGGGTCGGCCCGCTCCGCGAGCTGAGCTCGGCGGGCGGGGCGACAGCGCTAGTCGTTCAGCAGTTTGGACGACTCGTCGTGCCAGCCGGTCGCGACCTGGGAGAGCTTCTCCTGGTACTTGCGACCGTGGTGCGCGCAGAAGAGCAACTCGGCTCCCGACGGCATGTCGACGCGGATGTAGGCCTGCGCTCCACAGCTGTCGCAGCGGTCGGCCGCCGTGAGCTGGTAAGCGTTCTCGAGATCGGAAACAGCGCCGGGTTCTGTTGCAACGGTGTGCATCTTCTGCTCCTTAACGGCTCGAACGGTGACTGACTGGTACAGCCATCCAAGCACTGTTCCATCACGGTCAGGACTCAATCCGGTTGCGTTTCGCTGTGCGCGTAGTGTGCGTTCGCCTCGGCGCCCGGCAGGAAGCACCCCGGGCGGGTGTCGTGGCGCCCGCTGTCGGAGGCGGCAAGTAGCCTTGACGGGTGGCATCAGCGTCCGACTACTCCGCCAGACACCTCTCCGTGCTCGAAGGGCTCGAGGCGGTGCGCAAACGCCCCGGCATGTACATCGGGTCGACCGACTCGCGCGGCCTCATGCACTGCCTCTGGGAGATCATCGACAACTCCGTCGACGAGGCGCTCGCCGGCCACGGCACCTCCATCGGCGTCGTGCTGCACGACGACGGCAGCGTCGAGGTGCGCGACACCGCCCGGGGCATCCCGGTCGACATCGAACCGAAGACGGGGCTCTCGGGCGTCGAGGTCGTGTTCACCAAGCTGCACGCGGGCGGCAAGTTCGGGTCGGGATCGTACGCCGCATCCGGTGGCCTCCACGGGGTGGGCGCCTCGGTGGTGAACGCCCTTTCCGAACGGCTCGATGTCGAGGTCGACCGCGACGGGAAGACCTGGGCCATGTCGTTCCACCGCGGCGAGCCCGGCGTCTTCGACGACGGCGGCAAGGAACCCAGCCCGGATGCGCCGTTCACCCCGTTCGACAAGCGCAGCGAACTGCGGGTCGTCGGCAAGGTCGCCAAGGCGAAGACGGGCACGCGGGTGCGCTACTGGGCCGACAGGCAGATCTTCACGAAGGGCGCCGAGTTCCAGAGTGACGAGCTCCTCGTGCGCGCGCGGCAGACCGCGTTCCTCGTTCCGGGCCTCGAGATCAGCATCGACGACGAACGCGGCGACGAGCCCCGCACCGATTCCTTCCGGTTCGAGGGAGGCATCTCAGAATTCGTCGACCACCTCGCCACCGACTCACCCCTTACCGAGATCTGGCGCATCCAGGGCAGCGGCACCTTCAAGGAGACCGTGCCCGTGCTGAGCGACAGCGGGGCGATGGTGCCCACCGAGCTCACCCGGGAGTGCACCGTCGACCTTGCTCTGCGCTGGGGCGTCGGCTACGACACCGCTTTCCGCAGCTTCGTCAACATCATCTCGACCCCGAAGGGCGGCACCCACCAGGCCGGGTTCGAAGCGGGCCTGCTGAAGTTCCTGAGGCAGGCCGTCGAGGCCAATGCTCGCCGGCTCAAGGTCGGCAACGACAAGCTCGAGAAAGACGACGTGCTCGCCGGGCTCACCGCCGTGCTCACCGTGCGTCTGCCCGAACCGCAGTTCGAGGGGCAGACGAAGGAGATCCTCGGCACGCCCGCCGTTCGTGCGATCGTCTCCAACGTCGTCACGAAGGGGCTCGCCGAGCGGTTCTCGTCGGCCAAGCGCGACGACAAGGCGCAGACCGCGCTCGTGCTCGACAAGGTCGTCGCCGAGATGAAGTCCCGCATCTCGGCGCGCGCCCACAAAGAGACCCAGCGCCGCAAGAACGCACTCGAGTCATCGTCGCTGCCCGCGAAGCTCGTCGACTGCCGCAGCAGCGACGTCGCGCAGAGCGAGCTGTTCATCGTCGAGGGCGACTCCGCGCTCGGCACCGCGAAACTCGCCCGCAACAGCGAGTTCCAGGCGTTGCTGCCCATCCGTGGCAAGATCCTCAACGTACAGAAGGCCACGGTGGCCGACATGCTCTCGAACGCGGAGTGCGCGTCGATCATCCAGGTCATCGGGGCGGGCTCCGGCCGCTCCTTCGACCTGTCGGCGGCCCGGTACGGCAAGATCATCCTGATGAGCGACGCCGACGTCGACGGGGCGCACATCCGCACCCTGCTGCTCACCCTGTTCTTCCGCTACATGCGCCCCCTCATCGAAGACGGGAGGGTCTATGCGGCCGTCCCGCCGCTGCACCGGGTGGTCGCCATCAACCCCGGCTCCAAGCCGAACGAGACCATCTACACCTACTCCGAGGCCGAACTGCAGGGTGTGCTGGCATCGCTCAAGAAGTCGAACCGCCGCTACCAAGACCCCATCCAGCGCTACAAGGGCCTCGGCGAGATGGACGCCGACCAGCTCGCCTCCACCACCATGGACAAGCGCTACCGCACCCTCCGCCGCGTCGGAGTCGCCGACGCGGCGGCCGCCGAGCACATGTTCGACCTCCTCATGGGCGACGACGTCGCCCCCCGCAAGGAGTTCATCATCCAGGGATCAGACGCGCTCTCGCGCGAGCGCATCGATGTCTAGCTGCCGGCGGGGCCGTGCTGCGCGCGGCCCCGCCGGGGCGCGCCGCCGCTTCTGCGGCGCGCCGCGACATGTGAGTGTGCGGTCGCTTCGCGGCCGCGCACTCACCCTGGGTCGTTGATAAGAGCCCGTTGCGTCGGACCCCGCGCCGAAGCTCGGGCAGAGTGAGCTCGCCCCTAGTTAGTCGCCCGAAGTGTCCCCATTCCCGGGAATGCGAGCACTTTGCGCGACTAAAGCCGTGGGGGCGCCTTGCGCGGGGCGGGCACCCTCGGGGGTCGGTGTGCAGCGCCGCGAGGCGACCCGCGCCCTCGGGTTACTCGCTCAGCGGCCGAGCGGCGATGGTCGCGCGAGCCTGGCGGGCTCGCTCGTCGATCACGCGGAGGGCGTCGGGGTCGGGGGTGGTGTAGTCGAGTCCGCGGCGGAGACGGGCGGTGTCGAGGAGGGAGTCGGCGATGACGGGGTTGTTCGCGAGGAGCGGCCCGTGCATGTGGGTGCCGAGCAGGTTGCCCTCCCAGAAGCCCTCGTTGCCGGGGGTCTCGGTGTTGCCGCGACCGTAGACGACCCGGCCGAGGGTCTCGTGGGGGCCGACCTCCACGAACGAGCCGCGGTTCTCGAAGCCGACGACGGGACCGAGCCGGGGCGAGTCGAGCACGAAATCGCCCACCACGCGGGTGCCGCCGTGGCGGGTCGTGACGGGGAACACCCCGGCGCCTTCGAGCACCTCGCCGTTCTCGAGGGTCACACTCTCGCCGAGCAGCTGGAACCCGGCGCCGATCGCCAGGAAAGGCACACCGTCGGCCGCGAGCTCCCGCAGCGGGGCCGCGATCGTCAGCACGAGCGGATGCGCGATCACCTCTGCCGAGACCGGTCCGCTTCCGATGAACACGAGATCGGCATCCGCGAAGCCGACCGGCTCGCCCCCGTCGTAGCGGGTGACCTCGACGGGCAGCCCGCGCCACTCCGCGCGCAGCCTCAGGATCTCGACGTTGCCGGCCTCACCGTTCAGCCCGAGCAGCCGGGGGAACAGGTGGAGGATGCGCAGAGCACTGCCGGTCATGCCGCTCCCCCGCCCTCGAGCTCTTTGAAGCCCAGGATCTTGCGGATGTCCATCATCTGCTCGTAGTTGAGGATCATCACCTTGTGTCCGGTCGAGGGCTTCGGCAAGGCGAGGAACGCCTTGAGCGCCGCCCGCACGTCGAGGTCGACCGACCCGACCGGGATGCTGAGATACCCGAAGCGCACCGCGAACTGCCACGCCTTCGATCCCGTGATGCCGTCGACGTGATCGAGTGCGGAGAAGTCGATGTCGTAGATCCACGAAGGGTCGGGGGTTCCCTCGTCGACCGCCAGGAACACCTGCTCCGGCGCACTCTCCAGCGAGTCGAGGTTCAGCTGCAGGCTCGCCGGGTTCTTCATCATGATGATCTCGATCTGCTCGCCGTTCACCACGAGCATCTCCCCGCGTCCGTACACGGTGGCGAGCGAGTCGAGGGCGGCGGTCACGAGTGCCGGCTTGAAGCGGGCCCCGAGCACGCTGCGTGCCGCGGCCGCGGCACCGGCCGCGTCGAGCGCGTAGTGCAGTCCACGGGCGGGCAGCCGCACCTCTATCTCGGTGCGCTCGGCCACACCCGAAGTCGGCAGCACAGCGCCCTCGATGGCGAGGGTCGCCCGGGCGCCGTTCAGCGCGACCACCTCGACGGCCGCGGGGCGCGAACCAGGGCTCGCCGCCGACTCGCCGAAACGATCGGCCGACGCCACTCCGTGGCTCGCCGGCTCCACGAGCGCCGGCACGCCGCCGAAGAACGACACCGCACGACCGGCCTTGGCCGGGATCTGCTGGTCGAGATCGACGAGGAAGTTGTCTTCGCGGTTGAGGATGAGGCCCTCGGTCGAACTCGCCGCGACCCGGCCCAGCATGGCGGCGACGCGATCGGGCTCGTGGTACCGGTTGAGCTGGTCGATCTGGATGTTGAGCAGCAGCACCGTCTTCGGCTTCAGCAGCTCGGCCAGGCGCGTGCCGTATCCCTCGTCGACCTCGAGCACGGCGATGTCGGAGTCGAGCTTGCCCGACACCGATACCTCGGAGAGCAGGGCAGAGGCGATGCCCTGCGGCAGGTTGCCGCCCGAGGGGTTCGTGAACACCGAGAGACCGTGCGCACGCACGATCGCCGAGAGCATGTTCGTGGTGGTCGACTTGCCGTTCGAGCCCGACACCGCGACGACACCGTCGGGGATAGCGGCGATCGTGCGCTCGAGGAACCCGGGATCGATACGCAGCGCGATGTTTCCCGGTATCGCCGAGCCGCCGCCGCGCAACCGCGCAGCGACGCGCACGGCACGCCCGACGAGAACCGCCGCCGTGGTTCGCAGACCCATCGGCCTACTCGAGGTAGTCGCGCAGCGACTGCGATCGCGACGGGTGGCGGAGCTTCGCCATGGTCTTCGACTCGATCTGACGGATGCGCTCTCGCGTCACGCCGAAGGTGTCACCGATCTGGTCGAGCGTCTTGGGCATGCCGTCGCCCAGCCCGAAGCGCATCCGGATGACACCGGCCTCGCGCTCCGACAGCGAGTCGAGCAGCGACTCCAGCTGCTTCTGCAGCATGGTGAAGCCCACGGCGTCGGCAGGCACGACCGCCTCGGTGTCTTCGATCAGATCGCCGAACTCGCTGTCGCCGTCTTCACCGAGCGGGGTGTGCAGCGAGATGGGCTCGCGGCCGTACTTCTGCACCTCGATGACCTTCTCGGGGGTCATGTCGAGCTCGCGGCTCAGCTCCTCGGGCGTGGGCTCGCGGCCCAGGTCTTGGAGCATCTGGCGCTGCACGCGGGCGAGCTTGTTGATGACCTCGACCATGTGCACCGGGATGCGGATCGTGCGCGCCTGGTCGGCCATGGCGCGTGTGATGGCCTGGCGGATCCACCACGTCGCGTACGTCGAGAACTTAAAGCCCTTGGTGTAGTCGAACTTCTCGACCGCGCGGATGAGGCCGAGGTTGCCCTCCTGGATGAGGTCGAGGAACTGCATGCCGCGGCCGGTGTAACGCTTGGCGAGCGACACCACGAGACGGAGGTTCGCGCCCAGCAGGTGGCTCTTGGCGCGCTGACCGTCTTTCGCGACCCACTGCAGCTCACGCTTGGCCGAGGGGCTGAGGTTCTCGGTGGTGGCCAGCTTGTCTTCGGCGAACAGACCCGCCTCGATGCGCATGGCGAGCTCGACCTCTTCGGCGGCGTTGAGCAGCGCCACCTTTCCGATCTGCTTGAGGTAGTCCTTCACCGGGTCGGCGGTCGCGCCCGTGATCGTCGTCGAGTAGACGGGCACGTCGTCCTCGTCGTCGACGAGCGAGAGCACCAGGGCACCGCTCGGCAGCGCCTCCTCGGCAGCGGCAGGGGCCTTCTTGGCCTCGTCGTCGGAGTCGCCCTCGGCATCCGTGTCGGCGGAGTCCGCGTCGGTGGCGTCGGTGTCGGCCTCGGCGGTGTCGCCGTCGGCCTCGTCGTCGAGCTCTTCCTCGTCGATCTCGTCTTCAGCGTCGTCGTCGACCTTCGAGGCCTTCTTCGGGCTCGCCTTCGACGCCGCCTTCTTGGCGGGTGCTCGCTTCGCGGCGGCGCGCTTGGGCGCGGCTGCGGCCTTCACCGACTCCGTCTCGTCGGGCGCCACTGCCGTCTCGAGGGTGTCGGCGGACTTGGGGGTGGCCATGAGATCACCTTTCATGCCACGTGGGGTGAGGAGTTGAGTGCGTTCCCCCGGCAAGCGATCCGCCACGTGAAGATGTTTTTGGACAGTACTAAGACCCATGTCAAGTGCTGGTTCGTCGCAGCCTCATCAGAGCTACTGCACCACGCACAGGAACGGGTCTTCATATCAATTATTGCACGGAACCGGTAGCCCTCTTGCCGCCCGGGCCCCGGCGTTTCCATGCCCTGTACAGTGCAACCCAGATGGGGCCCACGGATATTCCCTCGTCCTCCTCGAGCTTGCGCCTGGTGCGCCGCCGCGCAAGCAGCAGCATCACCACCCCGAACCCGATCACCGGGTACTGCACCGCGAACGCGATCCGGAACGCGTCGAGATCGTAGAGGGTGCCGCTCAGCCCGCTGTCGAACTGCAGGTCGAGCACGAGGCCGATGAGGAACATGATCACGAAGCTGGCCGTGAACCCGCCGACGTTGACGATGCCGTTCGCCGAGCCGAGCGACCGGATGGGGTTGAACGACCGTGCGAAGTCGAAACCGATGAGCGAACCAGGCCCCCCGACTCCCATCGCGACCACCAGCACGAGGATGAGCCACGCCGGCGGCACACCCGGCCAGAGCAGTACCGCCGCCCACACGGCGAGCAGCAGCGCGGCGATGCCCAGCACGAGGTTCGAGCGGCGCAGCGGGAAACGTGCGGTGAGGATGCCGAGCACCGGCCCCGCCACGAGCCCCGTGAGCACGATGACGACGAGGTAGAAGGATGCGGTGCCTTCGTCGAATCCGAGAGCCGAGACCATGAAGGGGAAGCCCCAGAACAGCGCGAAGGCGGTGCCCGACGACTGGCTGACGTAGTGCGACCAGAAGCCGAGTTGGGTGCCCGGGCGCCGCACCGTCTGCCCGAGGCCGTGAAGCGCCTCCTTGATGGAGGCGGCCCGCGGTGGTTCGGCGGCGTCTCGTGGGCGATCGGCGAGGAAGACCAGGCACAGCACGAAGCCGGCGAACGAGAGGGCTGCGGCGGCCGAGAAGGCGACCGACCAGCCAGCCTCGTGCAGCAACCAGGCGAACGGCACCGCCGACAGGATCTGGCCGATGGCCCCCACATTGCCCGTCCACTGCGACAGCATCGGGACGATGCGGCCCGAGAACCAGGAGTTCACCAGTCTGATCAGCGAGATGAAGATGGCGGCGTCACCCGCACCGACGAGCATCCGGCCGACGATCGCCACACTGATCTCGGGGGCGAAGGCGAGCGTGGTCTGACCGGCGACCATCACGGCCGAACCGACGGAGATGAGCACTTTCGGGCCGACGCGGTCGATGAGGATGCCGATCGGTACCTGCAGGCCCGCGTACACGATGAGCTGCACGACGGCGAGGGCCGACAGCAGCGCGGCCGTGGTGTCGAAGCGTTCGGCTGCCGACACACCGGCGACTCCGAGTGTCGAGCGTTGCATCACGCCCGCCATGTAGGCGAACACGCCGACCCCGAAGACGAGCCAGGACCGACGGGAGTTCACCGCCCCCAACCTACTCCGTGCGCGCGGCAGGGATGTGCGCACGGAGTACCACGTGCGCCGGGCCCGCGGAGGGGCCGCGGTCGCCCCCGCGTCAGCGCCCCGTGGCCTCCGGCGAGTCGTCGCCCGGGCGGTTGCCGGCGAGGAACCGCTCGAGCTCGTCGGCGATCTCGTCGGCCGAGGGCAGCTCGCCGTCGACGTCGGTGAGCGGCGACCGCAGGCTCGTGCCCTCCATGTAGGTGTCGTGGCGCTCCTCGAGCGTCTGCACCAACCGGGCAAGCTCGGCGTTCGACTGCACCTGCTCGTCGATCTTCGACGCGAACACGCGCCCTTCTTCGCGCAACCGGTCGGTGGGGAAGATGAGGCCGGTCGCCGAGCTGATGCTCTCCACGCCCACCAGGGCGGTGGCAGGGTACTCGGTGTCGGCGAGATAGTGCGGAACGAGCAGCACGAACCCGGCGATCGGATGCCCGAGCTCCTGCAGCCGGTACTCCACGAGGTGAAGCACGTTGGCGGGGGCCTGCGTGCTCGGCCGCCACACCGAGAGCGCGTCGATGAGCTCGATGCGGTTGCCGCTCACCGTCACGTTGATGGGGCGGGTGTGCGGAACGGGCATGGGGATCGCGTGCACCCAGGTGGTGGTCGAGATCTTGAACCTGTCGACCAACTGGATGACTGCTGCGGCGAACCGCTCCCACTGGAAGTCGGGCTCGAAGCCGTTGAGGAAGAGGAAGCGCTGGCCGAGCTCGTCGGTGACGAGGTGAAGGCGCAGCGTCTGCGGCTCGTACTCGCTCACGTGGTCTTGGTCGAAGGTGATGATCGGCCGGCGAGCACGGTAGTCGAGGAGGATGTCGGCATCGAACTCGACGACCACGGAGCTCTGCAGGGAGTCGAGGAGGTAGTCGCCCAGCTGCGAGACCGCACCGCCCGCGTCGGTGAACCCAGTGAGCGCAGCTACGAGTGGCAGCCCCTCGGGCACCAGGCCGTCTTCGGCCACGATGTCGTACAGTCCGCGGGGGTCGTCCATGCATCAACTCTAAACCGCGGTGCTGACGGCGCCCCGGAGCCGCAGCATGCCGAGAGCGAACACGCATCGGGAATATCGGGCGCGCCGCTGGATAGCATCGAGGGATGACCTCCTCCCCGCTCTCCGTCTCCCCCGCACACCGCGACGCCACCGCCGAGGAGCTGCTCGTCGTCGGCGCCTCCGTCATCGACGGCGGGCCCGTCGTGCGGGGCGATGCGGCATCCGCGTTCCCCACGCTGGCGGGTGACCTCGCCGCCGTGGGCTTCACGGGCAAGAAGGACGAGCTCGTGCGCCTCCCGGCTCCGGCGGGCAGCTCGGCCGCGGGGCTGGCGGTGGTCGGTCTCGGCGCAGCCGAGGCGGATGCGGATGCGCTGCGCTACGCCGCGGGAGTGGCGGCTCGCCGGCTCTCCGGGTCGTCGGCGCTGCTCCTGCACCTCACGCCGTCGTCGGGTGAGGAGCTCGACGCCCTCCTCGAAGGCGCGGGACTCGGCTCCTATGACTACGCCGAGCAGCGGGGCGCCGGATCGCGCTCCGGGGACGACGAGAAGGGTCCGCACGCCATCGAGGTCGACGCCGGAGACCTCGCTGCCGACGCCGCCGAGCGGGCGCTCCGTCACGCCGGAGCCACGGTCGACGCGGTGAACCTGGTGCGCGACCTCGTCAACGAGCCGGCACTCGACCTCTATCCCGAGTCGTACGCCGACCGGGTGCTGCAGCTCACCGCAGACCTTCCGCTCGACGTGCGGGTGTGGGGGCTCGACGAACTGCGCGAGGGGGGCTTCGGCGGGATCGTGGGGGTCGGCCAGGGCTCCAGCCGGCCGCCTCGCCTGGTGAGGGTGGACTACGCGCCGGCCGGAGCATCCGCGCACCTCGCCCTGGTAGGCAAGGGGATCACCTTCGACACCGGCGGCCTGTCGTTGAAGCCCCCGGTGTCGATGATCGGCATGAAGTACGACATGGCGGGCTCGGCGACCGTGCTCGCCGCCACCGTCGCGGCGGCACGGCTCGGTCTTCCGGTGCGCATCACCGCGTGGCTCTGCCTCGCCGAGAACATGCCCTCGGGCACGGCGATCCGGCCGGGCGACGTGCTCACCATCCGTGGTGGGCGCACCGTCGAGGTGCTGAACACCGATGCCGAGGGTCGGCTCGTGCTGGCCGACGGAATCGTCGCCGCCGGCGAGGAGAACCCCGACGTCATCGTCGACGTGGCGACCCTCACCGGCGCGGCGATCGTGGCGCTCGGCAACCGCTACGTCGCCACCATGGGCGACGACGAGGTGGTGCGACGACTCGTCGAGGCCGCCGGCCAGACCGGGGAGACACTCTGGCCGATGCCGCTGCCCGGCGAGCTCCGGCCGATGCTCGCCTCCGACATCGCCGACATCGCGAACGTGAAGCCGGGCAACACGGCGGGCGGGATGCTCGTGGCCGGGGTCTTCCTCAAGGAATTCGTCGGCGACCGCGAAGACGGCACGCCGATCCCCTGGGCGCACCTCGACATCGCGGGCGCCGCGCACAACAAGGAAGGCGCCTACGGGTACACCGGCAAGGGACCGACCGGGGCCACCGTGCGCGCCCTGGTCCGATTTGCCGAGTTGTATACCAGCGCGTAGTAGGCTCGGAGGGGCGAAAAAATCTCGCCCTTCTCCTGTGTCGTCTGAATCGGCACAGATGAGTGATGCACGAGGGAGTTACGTGGTGTCGGAGCAGAATTTTGACATTGTGGTCCTCGGCGGTGGCAGTGGCGGCTACGCAGCCGCACTGCGCGCCAGCCAGCTGGGCTTCACGGTCGCGATGATCGAGAAGGACAAGGTCGGGGGGACGTGTCTGCACCGCGGCTGCATCCCGACCAAGGCGCTCCTGCACTCGGCCGAGGTGGCCGACGTCTCGCGCGAGTCGGCCAAGTACGGCGTGAACACGAGCTTCGACGGCATCGACATCGCCGCCGTCACCGCGTACCGCGAGGGAATCGTGTCGTCGAAGTACAAGGGCCTCGAGGGCCTCGTCAAGGCGCGCGGCGTCACCACCATCGCCGGGGAGGGCCGGCTGACCTCCCCCACCACGGTGCAGGTCGGCGACGACGTCATCCGCGGCAAGAAGATCGTTCTCGCCACCGGCTCGTACTCGCGCACCCTCCCCGGCCTCGAGATCGGCGGGCGGGTCATCACCTCGGAGCAGGCACTCTCGCTCGACTTCGTGCCCAAGAAGGTCGTCATCCTCGGCGGCGGCGTCATCGGCGTCGAGTTCGCCAGCGTCTGGAAGTCGTTCGGTGCCGACGTCACCATCATCGAGGCGCTTCCGCACCTCGTCCCGAACGAGGACGAGGCCATCTCGAAGCAGTTCGAGCGCGCCTTCCGCAAGCGCGGCATCGCCTTCAACCTCGGCGTGCGCTTCTCCGGCGTCACCCAGAACGAGAACGGCGTCGTCGTCACCCTCGAAGACGGCAAGACCTTCGACGGCGAGCTGCTGCTCGTCGCCGTGGGCCGCGGCCCCGCCACCCAGGGGCTCGGTTTCGAAGAGGTCGGCGTCACCGTCGACCGCGGCTTCGTCATCACCAACGACCGCCTCGAGACCAGCGTGCCCGGCGTCTACGCCGTCGGCGACATCGTGCCTGGCCTCCAGCTGGCCCACCGCGGCTTCCAGCAGGGCATCTTCGTGGCCGAGGAGATCGCAGGGCTGAACCCGCAGGTCGTCGAAGACGTGAACATCCCGAAGGTCACCTATTCCGACCCCGAGGTCGCCTCCGTCGGCCTCACCGAGGCGAAGGCAGCCGAGAAGTACGGTGCCGACAAAATCTCGTCGTACGACTACAACCTGGCCGGCAACGGCAAGAGCCACATCATCGGCACCACCGGCTCGGTGAAGGTCGTGCGCGTGAACGACGGGCCGGTCATCGGCATCCACATGATCGGTGCGCGCGTCGGCGAGCTCATCGGCGAAGGCCAGCTCATCGTGAACTGGGAGGCGTACCCCGAAGACGTCGCTCCTCTGGTGCACGCCCACCCGACCCAGAACGAGGCCCTCGGCGAGGCGCACCTCGCCCTCGCGGGGAAGCCCCTCCACGCCATCTGAGCCGGTTCCCCCGAGCGCAGCACCAGACACGCCAGTAGGCTTGCAACGAACCGTTCCATAAGGAGACAAAGGTCATGAGCGAATCCGTCAACCTTCCCGCACTCGGTGAGAGTGTCACCGAAGGAACGGTCACCCGATGGCTCAAGAACGTCGGCGATCGCGTCGAGGTCGATGAGCCCCTTCTCGAGGTGTCGACCGACAAGGTCGACACCGAGATCCCCTCGCCGGTGGCGGGCGTGATCGAGGAGATCCTCGTGCAGGAAGACGAGACCGTCGAGGTCGGCACCGCCCTGGTGACGATCGGAGACGGGTCAGGCGCCGGTGCCGCTGCGGCCGGGCCGCAGGCTCCGGCCGAGGAGGCGCCCGCCGAGGTCGTCGAGCCCTCGACCGAGGCGCCCGCGCCCGCCGAGGAGACGCCGGCCGAGCAGCCCGCGCCGGTGCAGGAGGCCCCGGCCGCCGCGCCGGAGGCGACTCCCGCTCCGCCTGCTGCGCCCGCACCTGCCGCTGCTCCGGCTCCCGCTGCTGCGCCTGCTCCGGCTGCCGCCCCCGCGGCTGCTCCGGCTGCCGCCCCCACGGCTGCCCCGGCTCCTGCTGCCGCGCCGGCTCCTGCCGCTGCACCCGCAGCTGCCGCTCCGGCCGCGTCGTCGGCACCCTCCGGCTCGAATGCCGGTTACGTGACTCCTCTCGTGCGCAAGCTCGCTCACGACCGCGGTGTCGACCTCGCGTCGGTGACCGGCACGGGCGTCGGCGGTCGCATCCGGAAGGAGGACGTGCTCGCCGCTGCTGAGGCGCCTGCTGCTGCAGCTCCCGCTGCGTCGGCCAAGCGCGCCCCGCTCGAGGTCTCGCCGCTGCGCGGCACCACGCAGCCCATGTCGCGCCTGCGCAAGGTCGTCGCCGAGCGCGCGGTCGCGTCGATGCAGGCGTCGGCCCAGCTCACCACGGTCGTGGAAGTCGACGTCACCAAGGTGGCTCAGCTCCGCGACAAGGTGAAGGCGTCGTTCCTCGAAAAGACCGGCACCAAGCTGTCGTTCATGCCGTTCTTCGCCATCGCGGCGGCCGAGGCGCTGAAGGCGTACCCCGTCATCAACGCAACGGTCGACGGCGAGAACATCGTCTACCCCGACCACGAGAGCATCAGCATCGCCGTCGACACCGAGCGTGGACTCCTCACCCCCGTGGTGAAGAATGCCGGCGACCTCGACATCGCGGGCTTCGCGGCGCAGATCGCCGACCTCGCCGCTCGCACCCGCGACAACAAGCTGAAGCCCGACGAGCTTGCCGGCGGCACCTTCACGCTCACCAACACGGGTTCGCGCGGCGCGCTGTTCGACACCCCGCTGGTGTTCCTGCCCCAGGTCGCGATCCTGGGCACCGGTGCCGTCGTGAAGAAGCCCGCCGTGGTGACCGTCGACGGAACCGACGCGATCGCCATCCGCTCGACGGTGTTCCTGGCGCTCAGCTACGACCACCGCATCGTCGACGGCGCCGACGCCGCGCGCTTCCTCACCGCCGTGAAGAACCGCCTCGAAGACGGCGACTTCGAGGGCGACCTCGGCATCTAGCCAGGGTCGTCGCGACTCGCGTCGATCGGTCTGACCTTCCAGCCGGTCTCGCTCCTCACCACGAGGAGCGAGACCGGCTTCGTCGTCTCCTCCCCCGCAGCGCCCGTCGAGACGAGCTGCCCCGCGACGATGACAGCACCCCCGAGCTCCTCGTCGACCCGCGCCCCCTCGAGCCGAGCGCCCCAGCTCGCGACCTCGTCCGCCGCAGCCTTCACGGGGTCGCCCCCGGGCGCCGAAGCGGTGGGTACCGAGTTCGTCGGAGGCGACAGCGGTGCCGGGGGCGGTGAGGGCAGCGAGGTCGCCGGTGGCTCAGAAGCGGGCATCCCGTCGAGCACCGGGTTCGCGCCCGCCCCTGACTCAGGTGTCGCCGTTCCGCTGACCGTCGGCTCTCCCACGGCAGCACTCTGATGCGCGGTCGCACCGCCCTCGACCGCCGCCGTCTCCCCGGCGCTCCTGCCGGGCAGAAGGCCGCAGACAGCGGCCGTCACCACGACCGCCCCGACCACTCCACCCACCAGCAGCTTGCGTCGCCTCGTCGACACCAGCTCCCGTCGGCTCGACCGCACCTTCCTCCGCACCGCCCTCCGCACGACATCCGCCAGCGCGACGACCGCCTCCCACGCCGGATCGATGGCCTCCGCCATACTCGGCTCCCGCCGCTCCTCCTCGACCACCGCCTCCTCCCACACCCATTCACCGGCCCCCGCCCGCGTGAACCCCACCCGCGCCTGCTCGACGAACGCAGCACCTCCGACACCCACCCCAGGGTCCGAAGAAACCTCCAGCGCCGTCCCACCGCCGCGCCGCACCTCCTCCACCCACGTGCCACCGCAGCGCCGCGCCTCCTCCACCCACGTGCCACCGCCGCGCCGCGCCCCCTCCGCCGACGGGTCGTCGGCCGGCGTCGTCGCGGGCGGCGCGGCGCCACCTGGCGTCGCCACGGTCGCCGGGCCACCGCCGGGACCCACGCGCGGGGCCGCAGCACGACCGCTGAGCGGAACGACGCGTGCGACCGGAGCGCCGACGGCGGCGGCGAGGGCGGTCAGGGCGTCGAGGTCGCGGGCGCGCATCCGTTCGAAGCGTGGGTACGTGCTCGCCACTGAACGACCGAAGCCCACGAGGCTGACCCGCCCGCTTCCCTCGAGCAGCACGCTCGAACCGTCGATCCCCCCATGGGCGAAGCCCGCCGCATGCAGGGTCTGCACCAGCTCGCGCAGCGACTCCCCCACACCGTCGAACCCACAACCGTGCCGACCGAGCAGCGCTTCGAGCGGCACCCCCGCGCAGCGCGTCATGACGACAGCCGTCGGCGGCGCGCCACGCGCACCCCCGTCCACCACCTCGATGAGCCGGGGCATCCGCTCGAGGGGCCGAGCCCGCAGCACCTCGACCTCCGCCCCCGCCCAGGGGCCCGCGGCGGCACCATCTGCGGCCCGCGCGTGCCGACCACGCGTCATCGCCACCTTCAGCACGACCACCTCTCCCTCCGCGCGGCCCTCGCGCCCCTCCCGCCGCGCGAGGTACACCGTCGCCCGCATCCCCACCGACACCACCTCGAGCAGCCGGTAGCCGGCGACCAGGGGCCGGGGATCACTTCGCATGCCTTCGAGACTTCAGCACGACCTTCCGAGCCGCCGGGCGACCGCGAGATCTGTGCACAGAACCGCGCGTGCGTCCGGCTGTGCACAATTCCCGTGCGCGGGAGCGCGGGTCGGACGAAGTATCCTGGTGGTATGGCACGCAAGACCGACACCGCACCCAAGAAGCCGAAGGAGCCGGGCCGCATCAAGCAGATGTGGCAGGTCTTCCAGATGACCCGCCGCTACGACTCGAACGCCGTATGGTTCATGGTGCTCGGCTTCGCGCTCCCCGTGCTCGCCGGAGTGGCAGCCGCGCTCATCTTCGCGGGCGGCAACGTCTTCGGCATGGTGATGTGGATCCTGGCGGGCGTGCTCGCGGGCCTCCTCGCCGCTCTGATCATCCTCGGTCGTCGCGCCGAGCGCGCCGCCTACAAGCAGATCGAGGGGCAGCCGGGTGCCGTCGGTGCCGTCTTGCGCAGCTCGCTGAAGCGCAGCTGGACGGGCAGCGAGATGCCTGTGGCCGTCAACGGCAAGACTCAGGATGCGGTCTACCGCGCCGTCGGCCGCGGCGGCGTCGTGCTCATCAGCGAGGGCCCGCGCAGCCGCACCACGAAGATGCTCGAGGAGGAGCGCCGCAAGGTGCTCCGCATCCTCCCCAACGTCCCCGTGACCTTCCTGTCGGTCGGGCCAGACGCCGATGCCGTTCCGCTGCACCGGGTGGCCGCTCAGATGGCGAAGCTGAAGCCCAACCTCACGAAGCCCGAGGTGCTCGCCGTGAGCAACCGCCTGAGCTCGCTGTCGAACTCGCCGCTGCCCATCCCGAAGGGCATCGACCCGATGCGGATGCGCCCCCAGCGCGGTCGCTGAGGCCCGGGTGACAACCTCGTCGGGCAGTGCTGCGCCGAGTCAGTGGCCGGGCGAGCGGCTCGGCTTCAACAGAGAAGGGCACGGATCGGTCGCGCGCCCAGGGCGACGCATCGCCGCCCTGCTGATCGATTTCGCCTTCTGCTACGTCGTCTATTTCGCCTTCTTCTTCGAGAACCCGTGGGCGTCGAGCCTCATCTTCCTCGTCGAGCAGGTCGTGCTCATGGTCACGCTCGGCGGTGGCCTCGGTCATCTCATTCTCGGCATGCGTGTCGTGAGACTGGACGGCGGCTACGCAGGCTGGTGGCGACCCAGCCTCCGCACCGTGCTGCTCATGCTGCTCATTCCGGCGTTGATCTGGGATTCCGATCAACGGGGTCTGCACGACGTGTTCTCCGGGACGGTGCTGGTCAAGAGGTAGCGCCGTAACATTCCGGAAACAATGGCGTCACGGACGGGTAATCGGGTCACGCTACCCTGGGATCGGCTACTCTTTCGTAGTTTTTCCAGTTCCAAGCCAGTTGGAGACCCCTTCACATGTTCAGTGATTCTTCCGAGGTGCTCAAGTTCATCAAGGACACCGACGTCAAGTTCCTTGACATCCGCTTCACCGACCTTCCCGGCGTGCAGCAGCACTTCAACATCCCCGCGTCCACCGTCGACGAGGAGTTCTTCGCCGTCGGTCAGCTCTTCGACGGCTCCTCGATCCGCGGCTTCGCGTCGATCCACGAGTCGGACATGCAGCTCATCCCCGATGTCTCCACGGCTTACATCGACCCGTTCCGCGCCGAGCGCACCCTCATCCTCGTGTTCGACATCTACAACCCGCGCAACGGCGAGATCTACTCCCGCGACCCGCGCCAGGTGGCCAAGAAGGCCGAGAAGTACCTCGCCTCGACCGGCATCGCCGACACCGCCTTCTTCGCACCCGAGGCCGAGTTCTACATCTTCGACGACGTGCGCTACGAGGTGAAGCAGAACTCCTCGTTCTACTCGGTCGACTCCTCCGAGGCCGCCTGGAACACGGGCCGCGTCGAAGAGGGCGGCAACCTCGCCAACAAGACCCCCTACAAGGGCGGCTACTTCCCCGTCTCGCCGGTCGACCAGCACGCCGACCTGCGCGACGACATCTCGCTGAAGCTCATCGACGCCGGGCTCATCCTCGAGCGCGCGCACCACGAGGTCGGCACCGCAGGCCAGGGCGAGATCAACTACCGCTTCGACACCATGGTGCACGCGGCCGACGACATCCTGAAGTTCAAGTACATCGTCAAGAACACCGCGAACCTCTGGGGCAAGACCGCGACCTTCATGCCGAAGCCGCTGTTCGGCGACAACGGCTCGGGCATGCACACCCACCAGTCGCTCTGGAACGACGGCTCGCCACTGTTCTACGACGAGGCGGGCTACGGCGGCCTCTCCGACATTGCTCGCTGGTACATCGGCGGTCTGCTGAAGCACGCCCCCGCCGTCCTGGCCTTCACCAACCCCACGGTGAACTCCTACCACCGTCTGGTGCCGGGCTTCGAGGCCCCCGTCAACCTGGTCTACTCGGCCGGCAACCGCTCGGCGTCGATCCGCATCCCGATCACCGGCACCAACCCGAAGGCCAAGCGCATCGAGTTCCGTGCTCCGGATGCTTCGGGGAACCCCTACCTCGCCTTCGCCGCGCAGCTCATGGCCGGTCTCGACGGAATCCAGAACCGCATCGAGCCGCACGAGCCCGTCGACAAGGACCTCTACGAGCTTCCGCCCGAGGAGGCCAAGAACATCCCCCAGGTGCCGGCGTCGCTCGGCGAGGCCCTCGACGCGCTCGAGGCCGACCACGAGTTCCTCACCAAGGGCAACGTGTTCACCCCCGACCTGATCGAGACCTGGATCTCATACAAGCGCGAGAACGAGATCAAGCCCATCGCCCAGCGCCCGCACCCCTTCGAGTACGAGCTCTACTACGGCGTCTAGCCACTACCGCTGACTCAGCGGGGATCGGAGGGCCTCCGATCCCCGCTGGGCCGCCCCGGTCCGCACGAGCCCCAGACCCTTCTGGACGACGGCTCGTGCGGATTCGTCGTTTCAGCAGTGGATGCCCGGGAAGCCGAGAGGTTCAGGCCACCCAAGGGTCAGACAGGCGGGAGCGACAGGGGGCCCGCGATGAGGACGTCGCCGGAGGGCTTGAGGATGACGGCGCGCACGGCCAGGTGCGATGAGGCGGCCTCGGGGGTGAGGGTGAAGAAGGCGATGCCGTTCGCGTCGAGGGTTCCGCGCACATACACGTCGTAGGTGGCGCTGTCGAGCTCGAGAACCTCGGCCTCGTAGGGCCATTCCACGAGTTCCTCGCCGGGCGCGTCGACGATGACGCGGTAGGTGTGCTCGCCGCTGGCGATGCCGACGTAGAGGAGGTTCGCGGTGGTCTCAGCCGTCGAAGCGGCAGCTGTCGGCGCAGCGGCGGCGAGCACCACCACAGGCACCGACCAGGCTCCGGCTCGCATCAGGTCTCGGCGTGTGAAGTCCCCCATACCCCTGACCGTAGCTGATGCGCACCGCTCAGGAGAGTCCCCCTTCCGTGTGCACCTCGTTGGAGGGGTACGGGGATCGGCGAAACGCTTGCGCCTTCTCAGTGGGCGGCGCGGCGGCGGGCCCGCGACTGCACGACGGCGAGGGCCGAGGTCGAGGCGAGGAGCATGAGGCCCGCGAAGATGGCGACGAAGACCAGCCAGAACGACGGCCCGACGGTCGCCTCCTCGCTCACGCTTGTCGACGAGATCGTCTCCGGGGCGCTACCGTCACCACCGGGCGCACCGCCGCTCTGAGCGGGGGCCACCGGAGTCGCCGCCGGCGCCGGCGCTGCCGGCTGCTGCGGCTGCCGCGGGGCAGCCGGCGCGGGGGCGGCCGCCGCCGCGGGGGCGACGGGCACCACGACCGTGGGGCTCGAGGAGGCGTTGTAGACGGCGTCGCCGGTGTAGGTCACGACGAGCGACCGGTCTCCGGCGCCGCCGAGGGTGACGTCGGCGAGGGCGTACCCGCGAGGGTCTCCCGGCAGGGCGAACACCGGTGAGGTGGAGACCAGCGCGCCGTCGTAATAGAACTCCACGGCTCCCGACACGGGTGCGGGCCGCAGCGAGCCGTCGCCGGTCACCGGATGCTCGACGGTGGCGGTGACGGAGATGGCCCGCCCGCTCACCAGGTCGGAACCGCGGGTGTAGTCGACCGATGCGGAGGTGGCTGCCGTCTCGACGGCGATCTCGGTGGTGCTCACGGAGGGCGCGAGCGTGCTGCCCTCCGCGGGCAGGAACTTCGCCCCGACCACCAGCGCACCGGGCTGCGGCAGCACGAGGCCTCCGTCGACGCCCTCGGCCAACCCGGTGAAGCTGAACTCGGCGGTGCCATCGGTGAGCGGAACAGGCGCCCCCTGATCGACGCCGTCATGGGCGATGAACTGCACGCTCCCTGACGCCACGGCGCCGGCACCGTCGGTGACGCGCGCGACCACCCTCGTCGACTCGCCGTAGCCCATCGTGTCGGGAGCCTCGAGCGCCACCACGGCGGGCACCCGGTCGTCGGGGGTCGCGGAGGGTGTGGGCGTGCCTGTCGGGCTCGTCGATTCGCGGGGAGACGGCGCCGACGTCGGTGAGGGCGTCGACTCGGACGAGCTCGGCGCAGAGAGGGCGACGACGGCGGGCGCCGGACGAGCGGAGATGGCCGGCTTCTCGAACGCAGCGGCCGGTGCGGCAGCACCACCCAGGGCGAGAGCCCCGACAGAAGCGGCGACGAACACGTGCAGAAGCGCGCGACCACGCCCCTGCCTCGTCATGCAACCCTCGATCCGCACCCACGGATGCGCCCCATCCGTCAGAGAAAATCGTACCCCGGGCGCCCCACCGGGCATCGGAGGCACGCATCACAGCTGCGTAACGTCGCTGCCACGACCCACCCCGCAGACACCCGCCGGCCCGGGGCCGAGCCGGCCACGCGCATCCGCTCGTCAACCGCCGTAGAACAGCCTCTCGAACACCGCCCGCGAGCGACGGGTGACACCGAGATAGTCCTCCTCGAGCTGCGTCGCCGAGCCGGGCGGGTATTCGAGCAGGCGCGCCACACCCTCGAGCTGCCGCCGATCGGTGGGCAGAACGTCGGACGTCTTGTTCGTCCACAGGGTCATCGCCGATCGCGCCCGGCTGGCGAAGATCCAGGCGTCGTGAAGCCGTCGCGCGTCGTCATGGCCGATCAACCCGGCATCTTCCTCGGCCTTCAGGGCCTCGAGCGTCGAGGTGGTGCGGATGGCGGGAACGTGGGCGGCGTGCTCCAGCTGCAGCAATTGCACGAGCCACTCGACGTCACTCAGCGACCCACGGCCGAGCTTGAGGTGCCGGGCGGGGTCGGCGCCCTGGGGCAGCCGCTCCTTCTCCACCCGCGCCTTGATGCGCTTGACCTCCCGCACCTCCGTCTCGGAGATGCCCGCGGGATACCTGACCGTGTCGGCGAGGGCGTGGAAGTCCTCGATGAGCGCCTGGTCGCCCGCCACACCGTTGGCCCGCAGCAGAGCCTGCGCCTCCCAGGTGAGCGACCAGCGTTCGTAGTAGGCGGCGTACGACTCCAGCGATCGCACCGCCGGCCCGTTCTTGCCCTCCGGGCGGAGGTCGATGTCGAGGACGAGCGGAAGCCTGCTGTCGTCGGTGAGCCGGTTGAGCTCGTTCACGATGAACTGGGCGACCGACTGCGCGGTCGGCTTGTCGACGCGCACGGGCCGGTAGACGTAGAGCACGTCGGCGTCGGAACCGAACCCGAGCTCGCCTCCGCCGTTGCGCCCCATGCCGATGATCGCGAACTCGATGCCGTCGCCCGCAGCCGGCGCCGCCGACTGCCTGATCACGCTGAGGGTGCCCCTGAGGTGCGCCGTCGTGATGGCCGTGAGTGCCGCGCCGAGCTCCTCGACGGTGACCATGCCGAGGATCGACGAGATCGCCATGCGCAGCACCTCGCGCCGGCGCGCGAACCGCAGGGCCATCGCCGCGGTGTCGGGCGACTCGTGCCGCGCCGCGATCGCGGCGACCTCCTCGAGCAGAAGTTCGAGCGGGCGTGGGCGCAGCTCCTCGTCGTTCTCGAGCCAGGCCGCGGCTTCGGGGATGCGCTCGAGCAGCTCGCCCACGAACCGCGAGCCCGAGAGCAGCTGGGTGAGCCTCGCGGCGGCGCCCGAGGAGTCGCGCAGCATGCGCAGGAACCAGTACGTCTCGCCGAGCGTGTCGGAGAGCCGCCGGAACGCGAGCAGCCCGTAGTCGGGGTCGGCCCCGTTCGCGAACCACTGCAGCATCACGGGTAGCAGGGTGCGCTGGATGGACGCCCGCCGCGACACGCCCGACGTCATGGCGGCGATGTGGGCGAGCGCCCCGCCCGGGTTCTCGAAGCCGATGGCCGCGAGCCGGGCCTCTGCCTGCTCGCTGGTGAGCGCCTGCTCGTCGGGAGACAGGGCCGCGACGGCGGCGAGCAGAGGGCGGTAGAACAGGCGTTCGTGCAGGCTCCGCACGCGTACCTTCACGTCGGTCCACCGGGCGACGAGCTCGCTCGCGCTGGAGGCGAGGCCACTCCCCCGCGCCAGCACGCGCTGCTCGGCCTCGTCGCGGGGCATGAGGTGGGTGCGGCGCAGGTGCCGCAGCTGCAGCCGGTGCTCGAGCAGCCTCAGGATGCGGTAGTCCTGCGCGAACTCCACCGACTCCACGCGCCCGATGTAGCCGAACTCCGCCAGCGCGGCGAGGGCGTCGAGCGTCGAGCGCTGCCGCACGCGCTCGTCGGTCTGCCCGTGCACGAGCTGAAGCAGCTGCACCGTGAACTCGATGTCGCGGAGGCCCCCCGGCCCGAGCTTCAGCTGGTACTCCACGTCTGACGACTTGATGTGCTCGGTGACGCGTTCGCGCATCCGTTGCACCGACTCGACGAAGTTCTCGCGCGACGCGCTCGACCACACCTTCGGAGCCACGACCCGGGTATAGGCGTCGCCGAGCTGGAGGTCTCCGGCGAGGGGCCTCGCCTTCAGCAGCGCCTGGAACTCCCAGTTCTTCGCCCAGCGGTCGTAGTAGGCGGCGTGCGAATCGAGCGAGCGCACGAGCGCGCCCGCCTTGCCCTCGGGGCGCAGGTTCGGGTCGACCTCCCACAAGGAAGGCTCGAGCCCGGTCTCCCCGATGCCGCGCATGGTCACCATGGCGAGTCGGGTGCCGATCTCGACGGCGGTGCTGGTGGCGAGTCCCGCGGCCTCGTCGCCGTCCGCGACGAAGATCACGTCGACGTCGCTGACGTAGTTGAGCTCGCCCGCCCCGGCTTTGCCCATGCCGATGATCGCGAACCGTGTCGCGCGCACCTGCTCGGCCGGGAAGTACCAGAGCCCGTGCCCCTTCGTCGAGACCTCCGTGCGGGCCACGGCCAGCGAGGCCTCGAGCGCGCCCGCGGCGAGATCGGCGAGGCTGCGGGCGACCCGGTCGAGCCCGGCCACCGGGTTCGGTTGCTCGAGGTCGTAAGCGGTGACCCGGGCGAGCAGCACGCGATACCGGATGCGCAGCGCCGTCCAGGCGTTCTCCCCCATCACCGCAGAGAAGCCGTCCTGGGCGCCGACCGAGTCGAGCAGCGCGCGCTTGGCCTCGTCGGCGTCGGGCAGTTCGAGTCGGGCGTCGCCGAGGGAAGCCAGTTGCGCCGGGTGCCTGCAGAAGAAGTCGATGAGACCCTCGGAGGCCCCGAAGAGGCGCACGATGCGGCCGCGCAGCACCTCGTCGCGCAGGGCGGAGTGTGCGGCATCGGCCGAGCGCTGCTCGAGTCGCAGCACCCCCTCGAGCGCGAGGTCGGGGTCGGGAGCGTCGCGGAACACCGCGAGCAGCTCATCCGCGATCACACCGGCACGCTCGCCGAGCGCCGCGAGCTCCTCACCGGCCCAGCTCAGCCGGGAGAAGCCGGCTCTGGCCAGGTCGGTGAGGGTGGTGTTGGAACGCGGCATGACGGAGGGCGCCCCCGGGCGCCGTGGTTCAGAGGATCTCGAGGTTCGACTTCAGCTCGTACGGGGTCACCTGAGCCCGGTAGGCCTTCCACTCCTGGCGCTTGTTGAGCAGCACATAGTTGAAGACCTGCTCGCCGAGGGTCTCGGCCACCAGCTCCGACTCCTCCATGAGGCTGATCGCCCGGTCGAGCGAGGCCGGGAGCGCGTCGTACCCGAGGGCACGGCGCTCGGCGTCGGTGAGACTCCACACGTTGTCTTCCGCCTCCGGCGGCAGCTCGTAGTTGCCTTCGATGCCGCGGAGGCCCGCGGCCAGCAGGAGCGAGTAGGCGAGGTAGGGGTTCGCCGCCGAGTCGATGGCGCGGTACTCGATGCGCGACGACTGGCCCTTGTTGGGCTTGTACAGCGGAACCCGCACGAGCGCCGACCGGTTGTTGTGGCCCCAGCAGACGAAGCTCGGCGCCTCGTCGCCGCCCCAGAGCCGCTTGTAGGAGTTGACGAACTGGTTCGTCACCGCGGTGATCTCGGGGGCGTGGCGCAGCAGGCCCGCGATGAAGTTGCGGCCGATCTTCGACAGCTGGTACTCGGCGCCCTGCTCGTAGAAGGCGTTCGCGTCGCCCTCGAACAGCGACAGGTGCGTGTGCATGCCCGACCCGGGGTGGCCAGAGAGCGGCTTCGGCATGAAAGTGGCGTACACGCCCTGCTCGATGGCCACCTCCTTGATCACCGTGCGGAACGTCATGATGTTGTCGGCGGTGGTGAGGGCGTCGGCGTAGCGCAGATCGATCTCGTTCTGGCCGGGACCCGCCTCGTGGTGGCTGAACTCCACCGAGATGCCGAGGTCTTCGAGCATCCGCACCGACCGGCGCCTGAAGTCGTGGGCGGTGCCACCCGGCACGTTGTCGAAGTAGCCCGCCGAGTCGACCGGCTCCGGCCCCTCTGGCCCGTACTGCGACGACTTCAGGAGGTAGAACTCGATCTCGGGGTGCGTGTAGAAGGTGAAGCCGCGGTCGGCGGCCTTCGCCAGGGTGCGCTTCAGCACGTTGCGCGGGTCGGCGACGGCGGGCTGGCCGTCGGGGGTCGTGATGTCGCAGAACATGCGCGCGGTGGGGTCGATCTCACCGCGCCACGGGAGGATCTGGAAGGTGGTGGGGTCGGGATGCGCGAGGACGTCGGCTTCGAACGACCGGGTGAGGCCCTCGATGGCGGAACCGTCGAAGCCGAGGCCCTCGGCGAAGGCGCCTTCCACCTCGGCGGGGGCGATCGCAACGGATTTCAGGGTTCCCACGACGTCGGTGAACCACAGTCGCACGAACTTGATGCCGCGCTCTTCGATCGTACGAAGAACGAAGTCCCGTTGCTTATCCATCGTCGGAACAGACCCTCTCTCCGGCACCGGTTCATGCCCATCTCTAGGCTAGTGGCTCCGCCGCGAGAACGGGTCTCGTCGACTCCCGTGTCGATGCCGTCGGCCCCTCGGCCCGCCGGCCGGGGTCAGCTCGGGAGCACCGCCACCCAGACGAACCAGACGATGGCCGCCAGCCAGACCAGGGTGGCGCTCGCGGCAAGCGCGGCCGAACCGCGGCCGCCGAGCCGCCACACCGGGATGAGACCGAAGAAACCGACACCGAGAAGTGCCAGGCCGAGCCAGGGCACGATGGTCGGCACGCCGACGAGAGTGAAGCCCGGGTAGGCGGCCTGCCCTGCGCTGACGGTGAGCCAGAGCGTGCCGAGGAAGGCCAGGCCCGTGACGGGGGCGATGCCGCTGGCCAGCATGAGCCCGAACGGCTCGCGCCTGATGGCCTGCACCAGCACACCGATCACCCACCCGACGAACCACAACGCGGCGAACACGCCGAAGATGAGCGGGATGGTGAGCTCGAACCAGTTGCGCTGATCGACGGCGGTGACCACCGAGGAGAACCGCGAGGTCGGATGCACGGCGTCGGCGGGCAGCACGGGGAACGCCTCGGCGGCGTCGGCGCAGTTCGTCGTGCTGACGGGCGATCCCGGCGAGGCGAGCCAGCCGGCGAGCACGTCGAGTGCGCAGGCGTCGGAGGCGGCGCCGGCGCGGCCGTTGGCCTCCACCACGACCATCTGGTTGTCGGCGAACACGGCGCGGCCCGCCTCGGCGCCCGGCCCGGCGTACAACGGGTCGGAGTCGCTGCGGAAGATCAATGTCGGCTGCGACACCGGCGTGGGTGCGCGCAGCTCCCCCGACGACGGCGGAAGCCCGATCGCACCGCAGAGCTGGTCGGCGGCCGTGAAGTTGCTGAGCACAGGCAGGGGCACCGGGTCGGTGCTGTCGGAGCCCTCCTCGGGGGCGACCGTGGGGTCGGCGCTCCAGTAGGGCTGCTCGTCACGGCAGGCGTTCAGCCAGAACAGGCTGAGATCGCCCGAGGTGAGCTGGTCGAGGGCGGCGGGGATGAAGGGGTTGATCGCATCCTTCTCGCCGTCGGCGAGCCGGCTGAGCAGGTACGGGACGGCCGAGGCGGTCGCCGGGTCGTACAGCGCCTGCTGCACGATGGTGACGACGTCGGAGCCGGTGAGCGAGTAGTAGCGCTGCTTTCCCGTGACGGGGTTCGTGAGCAGCCCGTGAGCGGGGTCGTCGCTGAACACCTCGGCAGCAGCGGTGAGGTCGCCGTTCAGGTCGGGATACTCCCCGTTCGAGCGCGCCGAGATGGCGTTCAGCGTGTCGGCGAGGGCGAAGTAGGCGTCGCCCTTCAGGTCGCGGTCGAGCGGCGAGAAGCCGTCGAGAACGATGGCGTCGACCCCGGCGTTGTCGCGCTGGGCGGTGAGCTGCATGATCTTCGTCGACCAGGACTCGCCGTACAGCGTCCAGGTCGGGTAGCCGAGGGTGGCGCGAAGGTCGACGAGGTCGGCCGAGAAGTCGGCCCTGGTGTAGGCGGAGGTGTCGCCGCCGGCCTCCGCGAAGGCGGTGAGGCAGGCCTGCATCGCCAGTCCGACCTCCGACATCTCGGTCGAGGGCGGGTCGTCGGTGGTGAAGGTGTCGATGTACGCCGAGGTGGCCGCGGGGCAGGAGAACGGGGCACTCGACTCGGTGCTGCCGCGCTGCGCGAGCACCACGACGTCGCGGCTGCCGCCGATGCGCGGGTCGGCGGCGAGGGCCTCCGCGGTGGCCGTCGTGGTCTCCCCAGGGCCGCCCGCGAGGGTCACGACCGGGGTGCCCGAGGCCGGCTGCGTCTCGGCGGGGATGACGACGTAGGGAAGGTCGAGGAAACGCGACTCGGGGTTCGATCGACCCTCCGAGACGGTGAGGGTGCCGCAGACGGCGCGGTCGGGAAGACCCGGCTCACACTCCCGCTCGGTGACGCCCGCGGCGTTCGCTGCGGCGCTCTGTCCGGCGACGAGAAGAGCCGCGATGACGACGCCCCACGTGATCTGGGCGATGGTTCGACGGCCCACGTCTCCCTCTCGGCTTCGGGTCAGGATTTCACGCATTCGGGTTACGTGCCCCCCAACCTAACCCATCCCCCGCCTCCGACGGCGGAACTAGGATGGGGACATGCCAGAGCAGACACCGCCGTCGACCGACTCCGCGCCGAAGCGGGTGCGCACCCGGCATTTCCAGAACGCGAAAGACAACGGCATCCGCATCACCGGCCTCACCAGCTACGACATGCTCTCGGCCCAGATCTTCGACGAAGCGGGCATCGACTTCCTCCTCGTCGGAGACTCCGCCGGCAACAACGTGCTGGGCTACGACACCACCGTGCCTGTGACGGTCGACGAGCTCATCCCCCTCGCGCGCGGCGTGGCGGGGGCGGTCAAGCGCGCCTTCGTGGTCGCCGACATGCCGTTCGGCTCCTACGAGAACAGCGCTGAGGAGGCCCTGCACACCGCGGTGCGCTTCATGAAGGAATCGCGGGCGCACGCGGTCAAGCTCGAGGGCGGCGTGCGCAGCGCCGACAAGATCAAGCGCATCGTCGACGCCGGCATCCCGGTGATGGCCCACGTGGGGTTCACACCGCAGAGCGAGCACGGCCTCGGCGGGCACATCATCCAGGGCCGAGGCGACGCGGGCGAGGAGGCCCTGCTCGCCGACGCGCTCGCCGTCGAGGAGGCCGGAGCGTTCTCGGTGGTGCTCGAGATGGTTCCCGCCCAGGCGGCGGCCCGGGTCACCGAAGCCCTGCGCATCCCCACCATCGGTGTCGGTGCCGGCCCGCACGTCGACGGCCAGCTCCTCGTCTGGACCGACTTCGCGGGCTTCTCCACCGGGCGCATCCCGAAGTTCGTGAAGCAGTACGCCGACCTGCGTGGCGTGCTCACCGACGCCGTCACCCGCTTCCGGGCCGACGTCGAGTCGGAGAGCTACCCGGGTCAGGAACACAGCTACTGAGACGGATGCGCGGCCTCGCCCGCGCATCCGTCGCCATCGGCCATGATGGATGACGACCACCCAGCGACAACGGAGGAACCATGAGTGAAGACCCCTCGACCCAGTACTGGTACAACATGAAGACCGGAGAGGTCGAGAAGGGCTACCAGTCGTCGGTCGTCGACCGCGTCGGCCCTTTCGCCACCCATGAGGAGGCCGAGCACGCCCTCGAGAAGCTGCGCGCGAACAGCGCGAAGTGGGCCGAAGACGACGCGGCCGACAACCGCTGATGTCGGAGAGCACGCCGGAGCCCTCCGCTGCCGACACCAAGACGGTCGCCGTCGGCATCGACATCGGCGGCACGGGCATCAAGGGCGCGATCGTCGACGTCTCCACCGGAGAGCTGCTCACCGACCGCAAGAAGCTCAACACGCCCGAGGGCGGCAAGCCCGACGACATCGCCGAGACCGTGAAGGAGCTCGTCGCCTCGCTCGGCGACATCCCCGCTGAGGCGAGTGTCGGCATCTGCTTCCCTGCCGTGGTGCGGCACGGGGTGACCATGTCGGCGGCGAACGTGTCGAAGAAGTGGATCGGTTTCGAGGCCGAGAAGCTGTTCGAGAAGACCCTCGGCCGCGACATCGCGTTCGTCAACGACGCGGACGCGGCCGGCTTCGGCGAAGCCACCTACGGCGAGGCGAAGGGCAAGGGCGGTCTCATCATCGTCACCACCCTCGGCACCGGCATCGGCTCGGCGCTGATCTACGACGGCGTGCTCATCCCGAACGCCGAGCTCGGCCACCTCGAGATCGGTGGGGTCGACTACGAGACGAAGGCCGCCTACTCGGCCAAGGAGCGCGAAGACCTCAGCTGGAAGAAGTGGGCCGAGCGTCTGCAGGTCTACTACGAGACGCTCGAGAAGCTGTTCTCGCCCGATCTGTTCATCGTCGGCGGCGGCGTGTCGAAGAACCACGAGCACTTCCTGCCCCTGCTCGACCTCGACACCCCCATCGTGCCGGCGACGCTGCGCAACAACGCGGGCATCCTCGGTGCCGCTCTGCTGTCGACCAAGCGCAGCTCGCTCGTGGAGTAGGCTGTCGGTCGTGAATGGGCCGGCAGACGGTCGCGTCATCCGTTCCCGGTCTCGTGCCGGGCGGGTGCCGAGGAACGTCCGGGCTCCACAGAGCAGGGCGGTGGGTAACACCCACCCGGGGTGACCCGCGAGACAGTGCCACAGAGAACAGACCGCCACGGGCTCCGGCCCGCGGTAAGGGTGAAACGGTGGTGTAAGAGACCACCAGAGGCCGCGGTGACGCGGTCGGCTCGGTAAACCTCGCCCGGAGCAAGGTCAGACAGGATGCGTCAACGCTGCTCGCTCAGCATCCGGGTAGACCGCTCGAGGGCTGCGGTGACGCAGCTCCTAGATAGATGGCCGTCAGGGATCCGTCCCTACAGAACCCGGCGTATCGCCGGCCCATTCACCTCATCGGCCGCTCGGGTCGTCGGCCGCTCGGGGTCACAGCCCCGACTCGTCGGTGCGCACCAGGATGCAGCTCGACTCGGGGTCGATGATGACGTCGTCGGGAGCAGCCGCCCTGATCTGCGCCAGGTCGGTGGCCGTGAAGGCCACGTTGCTGCCGAGCGAGACACCACGGTGCAGCATCGCCGCGCCGATGCCGTAGCGCTCGCGCTGCTTCTCGTAGAGGGCGAGGAGTTCGGCGCTCGCGATACCCGCCGCCACCGTCTCGCGATCGCGGCGCGCCGCGGCGAGCTGCGCTTCGAGGCGTACCTTCTGCTCGTCGCGCGTGCCCGCGAGCAGCCGCTCCTCCACCCCGATGTCGTCACGGCGGGCGGCGATGGCGGCGAGACGCAGCTCGATCTCCTCGACCCGTTCCATGAGCTCGAGCTCGGTGTCTTCGAGGGCGGAGCGGCGGGCGGCGAGCGAGGCGAGCTCGTGCTCGAGGCCCTGGATGTCCTTCGATGAGGAACTCGCCTGCAGCCGTTCGCGGTCGCGCTTCTCGCGGGCCTCGACCGTGGCGATGTCGGCTTCGACGCGCGCGATCTCGGCCCGCGCATCCTCGAGTTCGCCGTTCACGCCGCCGTACTCCTGGCGGGCCGCGGCGGAGTCGCGCTGCAGCTCGGCGAGGCGTGACTCCTGCGGCAGGGTGCGCAGCGAGTGCTGCAGCTGGGCGATGAGGTTGTCGGCCGCCTGGAGGTCGAGGAGCTTCAGCTGTTCGGATGCGGGAGCCTTCATTCGTGGTCCTTCAGGTCGGGGGCGGAGGGGGTGTCGGCTGCGGCGCTCGGCCTGCCGCTCATTGCGTGACGACGAAGTCCCACGGGTCGGTGTTGAGGTCACTCACCGTCACCTCGAGCTCAGGCAGGGCATCCCGAAGCTGCCGGGCGGCGACGTCGAGCCACAACCATTCGCTCGCCCAGTGCGAGATGTCGATGAGCGCGGGGCCGGTGCCGGCGAGGCTCTGCTCGCGCGACTCGGAGGCCGGGTGGTGGCGCAGGTCGGAGGTGATGTAGAGGTCGGATGCGCGCACAGCGGGGTCGGAGAGCAGCGAGTCTCCCGCTCCCCCGCAGAGGGCGACGGTCGAGACGAGCTGGTCGTAGTCGCCGGCGACCCGCACGCCCGTCGCCGTGGCCGGCAGCAGCTCGCCGAGCGCGAGCGCGATGCGGCCGAGCGGCTGCGGCTCGGGGAGCGTGCCCACCCGCCCGAGGCCGGTGCCCGGGCGCTCGCCCTGCACGATGGGGCGCTGCTCGATAAGGCCGAGGCCGCGGGCGATCACGGCCGAGGTGCCGTCGTCGACGATGTCGGCGTTCGTGTGCGCGGCGATGAGCGCGCACCGCGAGCGGATGAGCTTGGCCAGCAGGGCGCCCTTGTACCCCGTCTCGGCGACGGTGGTGACGCCGCGCCGCAGCAACGGGTGGTGCACCAGCAGCACGTCGGCGCCGTTCGCCACCGCCTCCTCGACCGTCGCGGAGACGGCATCGACGGCGAGGAGCACGCGCGAGACCTCGTCGTCGGGTGCACCGCTCAGAAGCCCCGGCGCATCCCACCCCTCGGCGAAGGCCGTCGGCCAGAGCGACTCCACGACCGCGTTGAACTCGGAGACCGTTGTCGACACCCCCCAAGCCTACCGGCGGCTCATCTCATCAGCAGCATGATCGAGACGTACATCCCCACCGCGACCGCCACGACGCTCGCCACCCCCAGGCCGAGCGCGATGCCACCGACCATCCATCCCGAGAGCGCGCGTTCACGGCGGGCCAGGAGCCCCCATACCAGGATGTTGAGCCCGAGCACGATCACGAAGTACGAGATGAACAGAAGCCCCAGGTCGGCCCACCCCAGGAAGCAAGCCACGGCGAGCAGCAGGCCGATCCCCGCAAGCACCACGCCTGCTCTGCACATCGCCCTCGACTCCATGCCCTCACCGTAGTCAGGCGAGCCCGCCGCACCCGCTAGGATCGTGGTGCGCCGTGAGGCGCGGGGGCCTTTAGCTCAGCTGGTAGAGCGCCACGTTTACACCGTGGATGTCATCGGTTCGATCCCGGTAGGGCCCACCGAGAGGTGAGACGCCGACCCGGCGGCGGGCGCGGGGGCGAGCCTGGTCAGGCGCCGAGGCGGGCCGCGTGGGTGGCGAGTTCGGGGGCGTCGGCGGGGCGGAAGGCTCCGGCGATGTAGCCGTCGGGGCGCAGCAGCACGGTGCCGCCGTGGGAGGCGAGGCCGAGGGAGCGGGCGGCCGGATGCTCGGCAGCCACGTCGACGCGCGTAGCGCCGAGCGGTGCGCCCGCCGCAGCATCCGTCGTGCGCAGCGATACCGGGAGGGCGTCACCGGCCCGCACGTGCGCCCGGTGGGACGCTCCGTCGGTGGCGCCGAGCGGGCCGCCTCGGTAATCGACCCCGATCTCCTCGATCTCGGCGGCGAGGCGCGCGCGGGCGGGGGCGAGCCCCGACATCGCAGCGAGCAGGTGGTCGCGCACGAATCGGCCGGGGCGCGTGTCGAGGGTGCCCACCTTCGTCATGCCCGTGCTGAACCGGATGACGCGGGCGGCGACGGGGTGCCGCTCGGCCTCGTAGCTGTCGAGCAGCCACTCGGCGTCGGCCGGTGCGAGCGCCCCGTCGGCGACGAGGGCGAGTTTCCAGCCCAGATTGAACGCATCCTGCATGCCGGTGTTCATGCCCTGCCCTCCGGCCGGCGAGTGCACGTGCGCGGCGTCGCCGGCGAGCAGCACCCTCCCGACTCGGTAACGCGGCACCTGTGCGTGGTGGATGTCGAAGGTGGTCAGCCAGTGCGGGTCACGGAGCCGCAGCCCCATGCGCCGCTCGTCGACGACCCGCTGCAGCCAGTCGAGCGTGGCAGGCGGCGCCTCGCCGGCGGAGTCGATCTCGACGATGACCCGCGCCCGGGTGCCGGCCATGGGGAACACGACTCCTGGCCCGTCGGCCGCGCCCAGGTACATCTGCATCGACGAGCGGTCGAGCTCCCTCTCGGCGTCGGCTTCGACGTCACCCATGAGGAAGCGCTCGCCGTGGAAGGAACCGACGAGCCTCTCGCCCACGTGGTGCCGCACCGCGCTGCGCGCCCCGTCGCATCCCACCACCCACCCGACCTCGAGCGTCTCGGTGCCCAGCTCCCCCGCGAGCTGAACGCGCACGCCGGACTCGGTCTGCGTGAGATCGGTCAGCTGCACCCCGCGCTCGATGGTCACGCCGAGCTCGTTCAGCCTCCGCGTGAGGATGCGCTCGGTCTCGGTCTGCGGGGTCGTGATGCTGTACGGATGCGGGCTGTCGACCCCCTCGAACGAGAAGCGGGCGACGGTGCGTTCCGCTCCATGGAACTGCACTCCGGTGGTCACGACTCCGGTCGCCCGGAGTTCGTCGACCAGCGACCCGCCGAGTGCATCCATCATCTCGAGGCTCCGCGCGTGCACGACCACGGCCCGCGACTCGGTGGTGGGGGCGGCGAGCCGATCGACGATGCGGAACGCGACGCCGCGGCGGGCGAGTTCGATGGCGAGCACGAGGCCCACGGGGCCCGCCCCGACTATCAGCACCTGCGATGCGGCGGACGGGCGGACGGACGCTTCTTCGGGCTCGACCATGCGCCCACCCTGGCAGACCGGTGGTGCACCGCACCAGCACCCCGTCCGGGGGAACACCGCGGCTCCCGCGATGACATACTCATGGTGAGGTAGCCCGACGATCAGTGGGTGACGAGGGCTCGGAGAGGATGAGCGGATGGCATCGCCCAGGACGATCAGCGGCCCGTGCCTGGCCTGGCCCGAGAACAGCGCCTTCATCCGCGAAGTGCTCGACCGCATCGGCGACAAGTGGTCGGTGCTCGTCATCAGCACGCTCGGCGGAGAACCCCTGCGCTACTCGGATCTTCAGGCGAGCATCCCGGGCATCTCGCAGCGGATGCTCACCGTCACCCTCAAGGCGCTAGAACGCGACGGGCTGCTGACCCGTACCGCCTACCCCGAGGTGCCGCCGCGCGTGGAGTACGCGCTGACGCCGCTCGGTCGCTCGCTGCTCGACGCCGTGATGGCGCTCGCCGGATGGGCGGCCTCCCACCACGAAGGCGTCGCCGCCAGCCGGCGCGAGCACGAGGAGACCGGCGTGGGTCGCGGTAAGGCGCAACGCCCCCGGGGCCCGCTGGCCACGGCCCCCTGAACCCCGGGAGCCTCCTCCGGCGGCGGGCTCAGCCGGTCGCGCCGGTCGCGCCGGGGGCGCCGTTCGTGCCGGGGGCATCGGTCGCGCCGTTCGCGCCGGGGGCACCGGTCGCGCCGGGCGCGTCGACAGCCTCCACCACCGCGTCGAGTGCCCGCCGATACCCCTCCACCGACTGCGCGCCCGACGCCCCGAAGCGTCGACCGAACACCGCGAACGGCACGCCCCGCGCCCCGAGCGCCGCTCCCTCGGCGACGTCGGCGCGCACCGCGTCGGCGTACTCGTCGCCGGCCAGCACCTCGCGCACGCGCGACCCCGAGAGGCCGAGCGACTCCGCCACCGACGCCATCGTGTCGGCGTCGTAGGGGTCGATCTCCCCCGCGAAGAAGCGGTCTTGGAGCCGCGAGAAGAACTCGAGGCCCTTGCCCGCCTCCTCGGCGTAGTGCATGACCCGGTGCAGGTCGAAGGTGTTCGCGTTCAGGCGATCGAGGTCGAACGCGAGCCCCTCGCTGCCGGCGAGGGCCTGGACGCGGCGCTCCGCCCGCATCACGCCCTCCGCGTCGCCGCCGTGGGTGCGCAGGAACACGGCTTCGATGCTCTCCGGCTCCTTCGGCGCATCGGGATTCAGCTCGAAGGAGCGGATCTTCAGCTCGAACCGTTCAGCATCCGGCCGCTCCTCGATCGCCCGCTGCAGCCGGTGCTTCCCGACGTAGCACCACGGGCAACCGAGATCGGCCCAGACCTCGATCACCACCGGGGTCTGTGTGGCCTGCTCGGATTTCTCCATCACCCTTACCTCATCCTTTGTGCGTCACGCCATTGTTCGCCGGTGAGAGGGCCGCTACAAAAGGCACTTCGGAGTGCGTGCCGGGCCGGTCGCGCCTCCGCAGGAACCGGAGCAGGGCGGGAATAGACTGCGACGATGGCTGATGAGGATGCGCCCACGGCGCACGACGAGCGGGCCGAGGCCGAGCACCGCTGGCCTGCGGCGGTGGGGGCGCTCGTCATCCTGACGAGCTACGTCACCCTGTCGCCCGAGCTGTTCGGCGTCGTGCGCTACGGGGTCGCCGTCGTGTGCCTGCTGCTGCTCGTCCCGATCATCGTGATCAACCCGCACCGGTTGCGACGTCAGACCACGTGGTCGCGGCGCGTGAGCGTGGCACTCGTGCTCATCATCGGTGTCACCAATCAGGTTCTGCTCGTCGGGCTCGTGCAACTGCTGGTGGCGAACACCGAGGACGGGCCGACGGTGCTGCTCGCCGCGCTGCAGGTCTGGCTCACGAACGTGATCGGCTTCGCGCTGCTCTACTGGGAGATCGACCGCGGCGGGCCCGTCGTGCGCACGCAGCGTCGACGCTCGGAGCTGCCGCCCGCCGACTTCCGCTTCCCGCAGGACGAAGACCACGACGCCTCCCCCGAGGTGGCGGCCCACTCGTCGAAGTCGAGCAACTGGCTGCCGGGGTTCGTCGACTACCTCTACTTCTCGCTCAGCAACTCCATGGCGTTCAGCCCCACCGACGTCATGCCTCTCACGCACCGGGCGAAACTGCTGATGGGGCTCGAGGCCTTCGCCGGGTTCGTGTTGCTCGCCCTGGTGATCGCCCGCGGCGTCAGCCTCCTCGGCTGAGAAGATAAGCCGAGCGCTTATATTCGTGAGATATCAGCTCTGAGCTGATATCCAGATACCCCCGGCCAGAGCGAGCGCGAGCGACCAGCTGACGAGACTGCCGACCAGGAAATACTCGGCCTTCGAACCCCGTGCCCCGTCGGCCGAGATCTCCGGGAAGCGCACGATGCCCTTCGCCGCGAAGACGCCCGCCACGATCGGCAGTGCACCGGCGAGCGTGAGCGCCACGATGAGCAGTCGCTCGAGCGGCCCGATCAACCTCCCGCCCTTCAGATCGGGGATCGGGACCGGGGCGGCCACCGGCGCCGTCGGGCGTGACCACCAGTGCCTTCGTGGCGGGGCGGACGCCTCCCGCTCACTCGCCGCGGACTGCCGAGGCGCCCCGTCGGCTTCAGCAGCGGCGACGGCGAGGGCCGCATCCGCAGCATCCGACTCCTCCACCGCGGGCCTCAGTGCAGCCCGCACGATGATGTTGGAGCTCTCGATCAGGAAGACGAGCGCCCCGAGCGCGAACACCAGCGTCTCGAGCGGCACGGCACCCACCGCCGGGGGCGCCGAGGCGTGCCAATCGACGAGGAAGCCCCGCGCCTCGAACAGCAAAGGCCCGCTCACCAGCGACACCGCGACCACCACGAGCACACCGATGCCCGGAAGGATGCCCGACGCGCGCCTGACGTCGGCCTTGGCCGAGGTCGTCGCGAGCCACACCGCAGCGAACCCCGCTACGACGACCGCCCACCACCAGGGCACGCCCAGACCGGTGACGGCGACGGCGGCGAGTGCCCCCCACAGGACGAGGACGACGACGGTGGCGGCGGCCCGGCCGAGCCGCGCCACCCGCACCAGGTCGGCCGAGCCGACGACGAGCAGCAGCAGCGCACCGAGAATCACAGCGACTCCCCCAGCCTGTCGATGGTGGCGATGAGGCTCGCCCCACCCGACCGCCGGAGCGCCTGCGACACCGCGGACTGGGTGATCCCTTCGTCGGAGGCGATGTCGCCCTGAAGCCTCCCGGTCATGGTGGCGAAGGTCACGCGGCGCGCGCGATCGTTCATTCCCCCGATCACGTGGTCGCGGGCGAGCAGGTAGGCGTTGACGAGCGCCTCGAGACCCGCCTCGTCGTCGGCAGCCCTGAACCAGCTGCGGGCCGACGGGGTGCGCCCGTCTTCCCGCTCGTGCGCCTCGACGATCGCCTCGCGGGCGCGCCACCAGCCGGGGCCGTCCTGGATGGCGGCGGAGGCAGCGCCCTCGCCCACCTCGCTGACGGAGCCGCTCCCCAGCCCGAACCGGCAGTCGACCTCGGCGGGAAGTGCGAGCCGCGCGAGCAGGGTCGCGTGCAGCGCCGCGCCGAGTGAAGGGTAGAGCGCCTGGAACTCGTCGCCGACGGTGGGACGGATCGGCTGCGTGTGCAGCCCCCGGCGATCGATGCCGGCGAACGCCTCTTCGATCGCCCGCTGCGCGCCCCGGCGGTCGGTGAGCTGCCGAGACCCCACGATGTCGATGATGACGGCGACTGTCGTGTCGTTCATGAACATTAGCTTAGCGCTAATATTCGAGGAATATAAGCCCTGGGCTTATGTCAGACGCGGGCGCCGACGAGGTCTTCGAGCGCCGCTCGGTAGGCGGCGATGGAACGGGCCTCACCGGGAGCGGTGATGAAGGAGGCGCGGATGATGCGGTTCTCGTCGATGAGGAAGGTGGCGCGGTTCGCGAACCCCTTCTCCTCGAGGAACACGCCGTAGTCCTTCGCCACGTCGCCGTGCGGCCAGAAGTCGGCGACCAGCGTGAAGTCGTAGCCCTCCTTCTCGGCCCAGGCGCGCAGGGTGGCCTTGGAATCGACCGAGATCCCGATGAGCTCGACGTTCGCGTCTTTGAACAGCGCGAGATTGTCTTCGAGGGCGCACAGCTCGCTGGTGCAGACACCCGAGAAGGCGAGCGGGAAGAAGACGAGCGCGACGAGCTTCTTCCCCTGGAACTGACTCAGCCGCACCCGCTCGCCGTACTGGTTCGGCAGATCGAAGTCGGGGGCGAGTGTGTCGTTCTCCAAAGCCATGATCGGCTTCCTTTCCGCGCCGGTCCGTCCAACCGGCAAACGCGGCAATGGTAGTCCTCCTCTGCGAAAACGCCAAACACCGGGGCACCCTCGGCCCGGACGGCGCTCACCGTTTAACTCACTAGGCTGGTCGGTGGCGTTCGGCCCATCATCCCGGGTCACGACGCACGACACGAAGAAGTCTGTCTACAACAGAGGAAGAGGTCGACGGTGACGGTCAACGACCAGGACCCATATTCGGCGGGACACGTCGATTCCGATCCCGAGGAGACCGCCGAGTGGAATGAATCCCTCGACGCCCTCGTCGCAGCCCAGGGCCATGGCCGGGCGCGCGACATCATGCTCAGCCTGTTGAAGCGGTCGAAGGAGCTGCACCTCGGTGTTCCGATGGTGCCGACCACCGACTACATCAACACCATCGCTCCCGAGAACGAAGCCGAGTTCCCGGGCGACGAGGCCCTCGAGCGCAAGTACCGCGCCTGGATCCGCTGGAACGCGGCCATGACCGTGCACCGCGCCCAGCGCCCCGGCATCGCCGTCGGCGGCCACATCTCCACCTATGCCTCGAGCGCGGCGCTCTACGAGGTGGGCTTCAACCACTTCTTCCGCGGTCAGGACCACCCGGGCGGTGGCGACCAGATCTTCATCCAGGGCCACGCCTCCCCCGGCACCTACGCCCGCGCCTTCCTCGAGGGCCGGCTCTCCGCCGACCAGCTCGACGGCTTCCGCCAGGAGAAGTCGCACGCCGGCGGCGGGCTCAGCTCCTATCCGCACCCGCGGCTCATGCCCGAGTTCTGGCAGTTCCCGACGGTGTCGATGGGCCTCGGCCCGATCAACGCGATCTACCAGGCGCAGCTCAACAAGTACCTCACCAACCGTGGCATCAAGGATGCGTCCGACCAGCAGGTCTGGGCCTTCCTCGGCGACGGCGAGATGGACGAGGTGGAGAGCCGCGGCCAGCTCCAGGTGGCGGCCAACGAGGGTCTCGACAACCTCAACTTCGTCATCAACTGCAACCTGCAGCGACTCGACGGCCCGGTGCGCGGCAACGGCAAGATCATCCAGGAGCTCGAGAGCTTCTTCCGCGGTGCCGGCTGGAACGTGATCAAGGTCATCTGGGGCCGCGAGTGGGACGACCTGCTCGCCCGCGACAGCGAGGGCGCCCTGCTCAACCTCATGAACACGGTTCCCGACGGCGACTTCCAGACCTACAAGGCCGAGTCGGGCGCCTACGTGCGCGAGAACTTCTTCGGCCGCGACCCCCGTGCCCTCGAGCTCGTCAAGGACTACACCGACGACGACATCTGGAACCTCAAGCGCGGCGGCCACGACTACCGCAAGGTCTACGCGGCGTTCAAGAAGGCCTCTGAGCACAAGGGCCAGCCGACCGTCATCCTGGCGCACACCATCAAGGGCTACGGTCTCGGCCCGGCCTTCGAGGGTCGCAACGCGACGCACCAGATGAAGAAGATGACCCTCGACAACCTGAAGACCTTCCGCGACCAGATGCACATCCCGGTCTCGGATGCCCAGCTCGAGGAGAACCCCTACCTCCCGCCGTACTACCACCCGGGCGAGAACGACGAGGCGATCCAGTACCTGCACGAGCGCCGCCGCGCGCTCGGCGGCTACGTGCCGGAGCGCCGCACGAAGCACACGGCCTTCACCCTCCCCGACGACTCCTCGTACCAGACCCTGAAGAAGGGCTCCGGCAACCAGGAGATCGCCACGACCATGGCGTTCGTGCGCCTGCTGAAAGACCTCACCCGGGCGAAGGACTTCGGCACCCGCGTGGTGCCGATCATCCCTGACGAAGCACGCACCTTCGGTATGGACGCGTTCTTCCCGTCGAACAAGATCTACAACCCCAAGGGTCAGCACTACACCTCCGTCGACCGCGAGCTGCTGCTTGCGTACAAGGAGAGCCCGCAGGGCCAGATCATCCACGTGGGCATCAACGAGGCGGGCGCCCTCGCGGCGTTCACCGCGGTGGGCACGAGCTACTCGACCCAGGGCGAGCCGCTCATCCCGATCTATGTGTTCTACTCGATGTTCGGCTTCCAGCGCACGGGCGACGCCCTGTGGGCCGCGGGCGACCAGATGGCGCGCGGCTTCGTGATCGGAGCCACCGCGGGCCGCACCACCCTCACGGGTGAGGGCCTGCAGCACGCCGACGGCCACTCGCACCTGCTGGCGGCCACGAACCCCGCTGTCGTCTCGTACGACCCGGCCTACGGCTACGAGCTCAACCACATCGTGCGCTCGGGCCTCGAGCGGATGTACGGGGGCACGCACAGCGACCCGAACGTCATGTACTACCTCACGGTCTACAACGAGCCGCACGTGCAGCCCGCCGAGCCCGAGAACCTCGACGTCGACGGCCTGGTGCGCGGCATCTACAAGCTGAAGGGCGGTGCGATCGAGGGCCCGAAGGCCCAGATCCTCTCCTCCGGCGTGGCGGTGCCGTGGGCCCTCGAGGCGCAGCAGCTGCTCGCCGACGACTGGGGCGTGTCGGCCGACGTGTGGTCGGTCACCTCGTGGACTGAACTCCGCCGCGACGGCCTCCGCGCCGAGGAGCACAACTTCCTGCACCCGAATGAGGAGCGCCACGTGCCCTACCTCACCTCGAAGCTGCAGGATGCGCCTGGCCCGTTCGTCGCCGTCAGCGACTACATGCACGCGGTCACCGACCAGATCCGGCAGTTCGTGCCGGGCGAGTACGCCACGCTCGGCGCCGACGACTTCGGCTTCTCCGACACCCGGCCCGCCGCCCGTCGCTACTTCAAGATCGACGGCCCCTCGGTCGTGGTGCGGGTGCTCGAGCAGCTCGCCGCCCGCGGCGAGGTCGACCAGAACGCTCCGGGCTGGGCGATCGAGAAGTACCGCCTCTACGACGTGACCGCGGGCACCAGCGGTTCCGCCGGCGGCGAGAGCTGAGCCGCACCCGAACGATGACAGTGCTGATCGATCGCGGTCGGGGGCGATGATGCCCAAGACGAAGGCGCAGACCCTGGCGTGGCTGCGCACCATCTCGGGTGAGCTCTCGACCGCGACGATCAAGAGGCTCGACGCCACGCTGCCCTGGTACGGCGACATGCCGCCGGGGCGGCGTTCGGCGGTCGGGCTCGTGGCGCAGGCCGGCATCAAGTCGTTCATCCAGTGGTACGAAGACCCGTCGACCACCACCTGGATCGCCGCCGACGTCTTCGGCTCGGCACCCCGGGAGCTCCTGCGCTCGGTGAGCCTGCAGCAGACGCTGCAGCTCATCAGGGTCGTCGTCGAGGTCGTCGAAGACCGTGTCGCGGGGGCGGATGCCTCCCTCCGCGAGGCCATCCTCCTCTACTCCCGTGAGATCGCGTTCGCTGCGGCCGACGTCTACGCCCGCGCCGCCGAGGCCAGAGGCCTCTGGGACGCAAGGCTCGAGGCGCTCGTCGTCGACAGCATCCTGAGCGGCGAGTACGACGACGAGCTGCCGAGCCGCATCGCTGCCCTCGGCTGGCACGGGCACGGCGAGGTGAGCGTGCTCGTGGGCACCACGCCGCGTCAGCTCGACGTCGACCAGCTGCGCCGCACCGCCAGGCACCTCAACGCCGACCTGCTCATCGGTGTGCAGGGCGGGCGGCTGGTGCTCGTGATCGGCCGCGCCATGCCCGTGAACGGCGGCGCGCACGGCGACGGCACCGAGAGCAACGGTCTCGCGCTCGCCTCGGCCCCGGAGGAGGAGAACGGCTCAGCGTCGGATGCCGAGCCGCTGTCGTTCCTCGACATCGCCACGCAGCTCGAGCCGGGCTTCGGCCCTGGCTACCTCGTGCTCGGGCACGAGGTGCCGAGCCTCGTCGACGCCTCACGGAGCGCCAAGGCCGCTCTCGCCGGGTTCGCCGTCGCCCGCGCCTGGCGCAACGCCCCGCGCCCGATGCTCGCCGACGACCTGCTCCCCGAGCGGGCCCTCGCGGGAGACCCGCTCGCCAGGTCGACGCTCGTGAACCGGGTCTACCGGCCGTTGCAAGACCAGTCGCCCGAGCTCATGGCCACCCTGTGGTGCTACCTCGACAACGGCCGCTCGCTCGAGGCGACGGCGCGCGAGCTGTTCGTGCACCCGAACACCGTGCGGTACCGCCTGAAGCGGGTGACCCAGGTGATCGGGTGGGATGCGACGGGGGCGCGTGAGGCCCTCATCCTGCAGTCGGCGCTCATCCTCGGGTCGATGAACGACCACGACGGCGCGGCCCCCCGGCGATGAGACGGCGGGACGGATGCGCCGACGCTACTGTGAGGCCGCTACTGTGAGCCTTGGACAACGAATTCACGAATCTCTTGGATGTGCCCGACACATCCTCTGACCGAACTCTTGGGAGACTGAAGCAATGATCGTCGTCGTATGCCCCGGCCAGGGGTCGCAGACCCCCGGATTCCTCGAGCCCTGGATCGCCGATGCCGGCGTGCGCGCCCGCCTCGTCGAGCTGGGCGAGGCGGCCGGGGTCGATCTGGTGCAGCACGGCACCCTCAGCGACGCCGACACCATCCGTGACACCGCTGTCGCCCAGCCGCTCATCGTCGCGGCGGGTCTGCTCACACTCGACGCCCTCCGCGCCGACGGCCGCGCCGAGCGAATCGGCGGCATCGCCGGCCACTCCGTGGGCGAGATCACGGCAGCGGCCGGGGCGGGCATCCTGTCTCCCACCGACGCGATGCGCATCGTTGGAGAGCGCGGGCGGGCGATGGCGGACGCTGCGGCGCTCACCGAGACCGGCATGAGCGCCGTCGTGGGCGGCGACCAGGCCGAGCTGCTCGCCCTCTTCGACGAGGTCGGCGTCATCCCCGCCAACTACAACGGCGGCGGCCAGATCGTCGTCGCCGGCGCGCCGGAGGCACTGGCCGCCCTCGCCGAGCGGGCACCGCGCGGCGTGCGCGTCATCCCGCTGCAGGTGGCGGGCGCCTTCCACACGCACTACATGCAGCCTGCCGTCGAGCGGCTCGCCGCGGTGGCCGCCACGGTCACCCCCGCAGACCCGGTGCTGCCCATCTGGACCAACAACGACGGCAGTCGCGTCACGAGCGGCGCCCGCTTCGTCGAGCTGCTCGTCGGCCAGGTGTCGTCGCCGGTGCGCTGGGACCTCGACATGGAGGCCTTCGCGGAGGCCGGGGTCACCGGCATCATCGAGGTCGCCCCCGCCGGGGCCCTCACCGGCCTCGCCAAGCGCGGTCTCAAGGGGGTTCCGGCGGTCGCCGTGAAGACGCCCGACGACCTCGCCGCCGCCTACGAGCTTCTCGACCAGGCCGCCTGAGCGACCGTCACCGACCACCCTCTACGCACGGAAGGCATCGCGGCAGCGCCATGACCCACCCCACCCTGAAGCAGGCCACCGGCCCCCAGTTCACCCGCATCTACGCGATCGGGGCCGCCCGTGGCGACCTCTCGGTGCCGAACGACGAGCTGGTCGGCCCGATCGACTCCTCCGACGAATGGATCCGCCAGCGGACGGGCATCGTCGAGCGCAAGCGCGCCTCGCACGACGTCTTCGCCGTCGACCTCGCCGAAGCTGCAGCGAAGGAGGCGATCGAGGGTGCGGGCATCATGCCCTCTCAGATCGGCGCCATCCTGGTCTCGACCATCAGCAACCCGGTCATCACCCCCTCACTCGCCACCCACGTGGCTGAGCGGATCGGCGCGCCACTCGCCGCCGCCTACGACATCAGCGCGGCCTGCGCGGGCTACGCCTACGGCATCGGCCAGGCCGATTCGCTCATCCGCTCGGGAATGGCCGAGTACGTGCTCGTGATCGGTGCCGAGAAGCTCTCGGAGTACGTGCACCCCGCCGACCGCTCCATCTCGTTCCTGCTCGGCGACGCCGCGGGGGCTGCGGTGGTGGGCCCGAGCGAGTTCCCCGGCATCGCCCCCACCATCTGGGGTTCGGATGCGACGAAGCGCGACGAGATCCACATGACCGGCACCTCCATCCAGTTCCGCGATCAGGAGGCCGAGTGGCCCACCCTGTGGCAGAACGGGCAGGCCGTGTTCCGCTGGGCCGTGTGGGAGATGGTGAAGGTGGCCAAGCAGGCCCTCGACGCCGCCGGTGTGACCGTCGACGACCTGGCCGCGTTCATCCCGCACCAGGCGAACATGCGCATCATCGACGAGTTCGCGAAGCAGCTGAAGCTGCCCGAGGGCGTCGTCATCGGCCGCGACATCGAGACCACCGGCAACACCTCGGCCGCCTCCATCCCGCTGGCGACGCACCGGCTGCTCACCGAGCATCCGGAGCTCTCGGGCGGACTCGCCCTGCAGATCGGCTTCGGAGCCGGGCTCGTCTACGGCGCCCAGGTCGTGGTGCTGCCCTGACCCGTGTCGTGCACCGGCTCCGCCGTGCACGAACACCGCCCTGTGCCGCGACTACACTGAGTCTCGGTCACAATCACCCCCAAGGAGAGAACAATGGCATTGTCCACCGAAGAAGTACTGGCCGGACTGGCTGAGCTCATCAACGACGAGACCGGCATCGCGACCGACACTGTCGAGCTGGACAAGTCCTTCACCGACGACCTCGACATCGACTCGATCTCGATGATGACCATCGTCGTGAACGCCGAGGAGAAGTTCGACGTGAAGATCCCCGACGAAGAGGTGAAGAACCTCAAGACCGTCGGCGACGCGGTGACCTTCATCGTCGCGGCCCAGGGCTAGGCTCCGGCCTCTGCCCTCCCCCACGCGGATGGTCGGCGGGCTCGCTGACGACAACGGCGAGCCCGCCGACCGAACTGCGCCGTCCCGGCGCGCACTGGACTGACCACCCACAGAAAGTTTCACCATGAGCACGAAGAAGATCGTCGTCACCGGCATCGGTGCCACCTCTCCCATCGGCGGTACCGCCGAGGAGAGCTGGAAGAACCTGCTGGCGGGCCAGTCGGGAGCCACCACCCTCGAGCAGGAGTGGGTCGCCGAGCGCGAGCTCCCCATCACCTTCGCCGCTCAGGCCCGGGTTCCCGCCTCGGAGGCACTCGAGCGCATCGAGACCAAGCGCCTCGACCCGGGGAGCCAGTTCGCGCTCATCGCCGCCCGTGAGGCGTGGGCCGACGCGGGGGCACCGGATGTGGTTCCCGAGCGTTTCGGCGTCGACTGGGCGACCGGCATCGGTGGCGTGTGGACGCTCATCGACGCCTGGGACACCCTGCGCGAGAAGGGCCCCCGACGCGTTCTGCCGATGACCGTGCCGATGCTCATGCCGAACGGTCCTGCTGCCGCCATCGAGATGTCACTCGGTGCCCGCGCCGGAGCGCGCACCGTCGTCTCCGCCTGCGCCTCGAGCACCGAGTCGATCGTGAACGCCTACGAACACCTGCAGGCAGGTTACGCCGACATCATCATCGCCGGTGGTTCCGAGGCCGCCATCCACCCGCTGCCGATCGCCGCCTTCGCGGCCATGCAGGCGCTGTCCAAGCGCAACGACGATCCGGCCACGGCTTCCCGCCCCTACGACCTCACGCGCGACGGCTTCGTGCTCGGTGAGGGCGCAGCCGCCCTCGTGCTCGAGACCGAGGAGCACGCGCTCGCCCGCGGTGCCCGCATCTACGCCGAGCTGCTCGGCGGCGCGGTCACGAGCGACGCCTACCACATCACCGCCCCCGACCCCGAAGGGTCGGCCGCGGCACGCGCCATGCTCGCCGCCGTCGAGAACGCCGGGCTCTCGCTCGACGACGTCGCTCACATCAACGCGCACGCCACCAGCACCCCGGTCGGCGACATCGCCGAGTACAAGGCCCTGCTTCACGTCTTCGGCGACCGCCTCCACGACATCCCCGTCTCGGCCACGAAGGCCTCCACCGGGCACCTCCTCGGCGGCGCCGGCGCCATCGAGGCGATCTTCACCGTGAAGGCCCTCCAGGAGCGCACCGCACCCCCCACCATCAACCTCAGCGAGCAAGACCCCGAGATCCCCCTCGACGTCGTGCGCGAACCGCGCCCCCTCGGCGACGGCGACCTCGTCGCCATCTCGAACTCGTTCGGGTTCGGCGGCCACAATGCCGTGGTGGCGTTCAAGACTGTGTGAGGGGGCGGCAGGGCCGCGCCGCGCGAGGCTCTGCCACCTCTTGTTGGTCGAGTTGGTCGCGCAGAGTGCTCTCATCTCACGGGATGAGAGCACTTTCTGCGACCAGGATGCGCTGGCGGGCTTCTCTCAGCCGACGCGGTGGAGGTAGACGACGGGGTTGAAGTCGCTGGCGTAGCGGAAGGGCTCGAGTTCGTCGTCCCAGGCCTGGCCGAGGGCGAGGCGGAGTTCGCGGTGCAGCTCGAGGGCGTTGGTGCCCGCGGTCTCCATGGCGTCGCGGATGCGGTTCTCGGGGATGACGGTGTTGCCGGCCGAGTCTAGTTGGGCGTAGAACACGCCGAGGTCGGGGGTGTGCATCCAGCGGCCGCCGTCGCTGCCGTCGCTCGGGTCTTCGGTGACCTCATAGCGGAGGTGCTCCCAGCCGCGGAGCGCCGATGCGATGGCGGCGCCGGTGCCGGGCGCGCCCTCCCAGAAGAAGTCGGCGCGCTGGGAACCGCGCAGCACAGGCTGCTCGATCCAGTCGAAGTTCACTGCACGACCAATGGCGCGACCTGCGGCCCACTCGACGTGGGGGCAGAGCGCGCGGGGAGCGGAGTGGATGTAGACCACTCCGCGTGCGACGGTTGCCACCATAGCTCTCTCCATTCCTGAGGTGCGTCTTCCCCAACGACCTCGAACAGAAAACCTGGTGGCGTGTGCAGTTGTGCTCACATTATGCCGGAGCCGCGGAGCGAATCACAACCGTGTCATCCCCGACGCGCCCGACTCTCAGAACTATACTGAGCGGACAATTGCGAAAGCGAGTCGTCTCGCGGCGGATCGGAGGGTGCATGTCGGTGCGAGCGGGCATCCTTGCGCTGCTCTCCGAAGGCGACGCCTACGGGTTGCAGCTGCACGGCGAACTCGAGCAGCGCACCGATCGGGTGGGCCGCGTGAACGTCGGCCAGATCTACTCCACCCTGGAGCGGCTGAGCGGCGCCGATCTCGTCGCCGCCGCCGGGAGCACCTCCGACGGGCTGCCCCTCTACCGCATCACCGAGCTCGGGCGCGCGGAGGCCGACACCTGGTTCGGCGCATCGGAAGTCGACTCCCCCACCGCCTGGCCCGACATGGTGTTCAAGGTTCTGCTCTGCACGAGCCTCGGTCGCCCCGAATCGTCGGCGCTCCTCGACGGCTATGGGCGAGCCTGGCGAGCCCAGCTCGACGAGACGCAGCTCGACGAGACGCAGCGCGACGCCGCGCCCCCACAAGCGGATGCGGCAGCCCTCGCGCGCGCCTCCCTCGCGCACGCGGCCGTGCGCTGGCTCGACACCCTCGCGTCACTGCCCGGGGGCCTGCCCTCTCTTGCGCGGGAACTACGGAGCGAACGCCCCCGCCGCGGGCGTCGACCGGCGACGACGCAGGAGTGACACCGGGACGAATCGAGCCCGATACCGCGCCCCACGTTCCTCACCGGCGTCGATGGCCGTGAGGAGCCGACGCAGGTCGCTCTCGATCGCGCCCCGCGCATCCGCATCGACCCCGTCGGGCACCCCGTACTGCTCCCGCTCCACGGCCCGGCGCAGTCGGCCGAGAGCCTCCTCTGCCTCGCTGTCGAGCGGCAGCTCGTCGAGCAGACGCCGCTCGAGATCGTGCACGGTGTCGCCCTGCGATCGCTGCACGCGGTGATCGTCGAGCGTGTCTTCCCACTCCGCCCAGGCGAGGGTTCCCGGCAGCGGGTGATGCAGCAGGCGCGCGAAGCGGTTGCGCCGGCGCAACCGACGGATGGCCCAGGGGGTCAGTACGACCAGAGCGACGGCGGCGACGATCCCCACGAACGAGGCCCAGCCGCGCAGCTGACCGAGGGCGAGCTGCTCCGGGCTCTGCACGGCGCCCACGTCGAGAGCGTCGTCGGGTCGTTCCGCGGCCGACGTGGAGGTGCTGCTCGGGGCGGGCGCTGACGTGTCGCTGGTCGACGACTGCTGCGCGTAGTCGGGCAGGCTGTAGTCGGGCGGTGTGAAGTCGAGCCCGGGGGTGGGCTCGAACGGCAGCCAGCCGACACCCTCGAAGTAGAGCTCCGGCCAGGCGTGCAGCTGGTCGGTGTAGACCTCGTAGACCGCACCACCGGCGGCGGTGGAGTCGGGCGATTGACCGGGTGCGTAGCCGACCGCGATGCGGGACGGGATGCCGAGCGTTCGTGCCATCACGGCCATCGCCGCGGAGTAATGGACGCAGTAACCCGACTTCACGTCGAGGAAGACAGCGATGGCGTCGGCCGTGTCGCCATCGAACCCGCCTTCGACGGGGGTCTGCAGGGAGTAGCTGAACTGGTCGGAGCGGAAGTACTCCTGCAGTGCAACCGCTCGCTCGTACCCGGTCGACGCCCCCGCGGTGACGGCGGCGGCGGTGTCGGCGATGACGGGCGGGAGTCCGCCGGGCAGCGCCAGGTAGTCGAGCAGGGGGTCGGGAATGACCGACCCCGCCACAGCGAGCTGCTCGGCGGTGGGCTGCGGAGACAGCGAGGTGACCTGGTAGGCGAGGCCCCTGGTGTCTCCACGCAGGTCGGTCATCGTGAATGTCGACGGCGTCAGCAGCCAGCCGTCGTCGAGACCGTCGACCTGTTGCGTGGGGTACGGGAGGGGAAGCCAGTCGCTGCGGAGAGCGGCTATCGTCACGGAGGTGGTGGTCTCGGCGACGGGCACGTCGGCAGCGAGCCCGGGTGGGCTCCCGAACGACTCCCCGTCGGTGTATCCGTTCGCCGAGTAGGGCTGCTCGGGCTCCCAGGCGCCGGTCGAGAAGTCGCCGAGGGTGAGCATGCGGAGGTAGAGTCCCTCCTCGGAGTCGGTCGAGTACGTCAACGAGAGCACGGGCTCGCTGCGGCGGAGGTCTCGGCCCAGCTGGATCGACGGGTCGATGCCGGTGCTGTACACCGAGGGCAACAGGTTGCCGCCGGGTTCGGTGAACGAGTCCGCGGTGAGGCCCGGGGTGACGGTCGGCACGACGATCATGGTGGCGATCGCCGCAGCGCCGAGGCCCGTCGCCGCCAGGCCGTTGCGACCAGCTCGCGTCAGCGTGGGGTTCGCGCGAGCCGAAACGCCGCCGGGGGGCGAGGATGCGCCGTACTCCTGGCCGCGGCCGATGCGCGAGCCGAACCACAGCACGCCGAGCCAGGCGACGGCGGTGCACACGTACACGACCAAGTTCGGGTCGTCGCGGCGCACCAGGGGGGCGATGGAGAGAATGGCGACCGGTCCGACACCGCTCAGCACCGGCGTGCGCAGACCGGAGGCGAGCTCGTCGGAGACCACGGCGATGAGCCCCACCGACATCACCAGCAGCTGGGTGATGGCCCCGTCGGCGACGGCCGGTGCCTCCTGCACGGCTATCGAGACGCGAGCCGCGTCGAGATCGGCGCCGAGGTCGGTCAGGGTGCCGACGGTCGGGAAGACGAACCAGAGCGAACCCGGTGCGTAGAGCAGCACGACCAGCACGGCCCAGCCGACCGCCGCCGACAGCACGACCACGAGCTCGGGCGCGCCTCGCCCGCGGATGACGGCCATCCCTCCGAGCAGCACGGTCACCATCGCCATGACGGCGAACCACCACCCGATGCCCTGCAGCAGCGGGCTCAAGGAGAAGAGCGCGGCGCCGATCCCCGCCGCCACGCACAGCGTGCTGCGCCAGGCACCGCGACGCTCGAGCCGCCGGAGGGCCGCAAGGCTTTGTCGTGCCCCACTCGCGCGGCCGCCGCCGCCGCCGCCGCCGCGGCCTGCATCGGCGCCGGCGCGCCCGGCCTCACCGGATCGCGCATCCGCACCGGAGCCGGCACCGACCCCTGCACCGCGCTCCGACCTCGCGCTGCCGGGCCGCCGAGGGGCAGCGGTACCCGCCGCCTGGGCGTTCACGACAGCCCCCGCGCGGCGCCGAGCGACTTCCACAACGCCGGCAGGTCGTCGCCGGGCCGGCACGCCACCACGGCCCAGCCGGCACCGCGCAGTGCCGCCGCCTCGCTCGACTCGCCGCGCCCCTGCTCCGAGCGGCGTCGGCCCGCTCCGCGGAGCCGACGCGTGCCGGCCGGTGAGCCCGAGCCACCCGACAGGGCGGAGCCGCCCACGAGGAAGACGACGGGGTGGGACGACAGGGCGGCGAGGTCGCGGATGCGATCGCCGGCCCCGGGGGCGTCGGCGACGACGGCGAACACCGGTGGGGCGTCGGGCGAGGTGAGCGAGGCCTGGTCGATGGCTTCACGGAACTCGGCGGCGTCGTTCAGCGACTCCGGCTCGACCACGGCGAGATCGCGCAGTATGCGCGACGCACCGAACGGTGCCACGTAGACCTCGTCGGCCGACGTCGCCCCCGACTCGCCTTCAGCCCCCACCACCCGAACGCCGAAGCCCTCGTTCATGAGGTGCACCGCGATGGAGGCGACCGCTGAGACCGCCCACTCGAAGGCCACCTCGTCGGCGTCGAGACCGCCGGGCCCACCTGCCAGGAGTTGGTCGAGGCCTTCGACGCCCGTCGCCCCGGCACCGCTGCCTGCGCCCCATCCCGGTCCCGCGAAGCCACGCCCCGAACGCCCCGCCGTCGCTGCGGCGGCGTCGAACCACGACGTCTCGCTGAACGAGGCCGCGTCGAGCAGTACGACGGCGTCTTGATCGTTGCGCTGGTCGTCTTGCCGCACCATCAGCTCGCCGTGCTTCGCGGTGGCGGGCCAGTGCACGCGACGCATCGAGTCACCGGGCAGGTACTTGCGCGCGATCACGTCCTGCTCGCCGCCGCCGACGAGCCGCCGGGAGACCTGCTCGGCCCCGTCGCCGGTGGCCAAGCGCAGGTCGATGCGGGCGAGCTCGAGCGCGATCGGGGTTACCAGCACGCTGTCGGTGGAACCGACCCGCAGCTGCCGTCGAGCGCATCCGAACGGATCGGTGATCGAGACCGTGAACGGACCCACCCGATGAGCTCCGCGCGAGCGGGTGTCGAGCCGATAGCGCAGGGGCGTCGAGACCGGCGTGTCGAGTGCTGACGAGGCGAAGCCCGGCAGCGGCGGCAGCACGGCGGGAGAGCTCGGCGCGAGCGGCGCCGCGGCCTCGTCGGACCACAGCATCGTGGGGGTGCGGAGGCTCCCCCAGTTCTGCACGAGCAGCGTGACGGTGATGTTCTGGCCGACCGAGCCCGACTCGGGAGTGAAGATGCGACGAACGCTGAGGGAGGAGCGCCGAAGCGCCACCCAGAGGAAGGAGTAGAGCGGCACCGCGAGGAGGAAGCAGGCGAGATACACCAGCTCGTGCCGGTTCACCACGTGCGCAACCACGAACGCGGCGATCGACGCGATGACGAGACCCCAGCCCCTGATGGTGGGGAGCGGGATGCGGTGGTCGGTCGTCGGTGTGGCCATGGGGGTGCCGTCAGGCGCCGCGCGACCTGGTCAGGGGCACGGGTGTCGCAGCGACGATGGCCCGGAGGGCAGTGGCGATGGCTTGGAGGCCTCCGCCCCGCGCGTCGCCCGCCGCACGGCGGGTGGCGACGATGCGGTGGGCGAGGATGGGCACCACGAGCTGATTGACATCGTCGGGCACCACGAACTCCCGGCCGTTCAACGCCGCCAGCACCTTCGCCGCCCGCACGAGATGCAGCGTTCCGCGGGGGCTCGCGCCGAGCCTGAACTCGGGGTGGCTGCGGGTCGCCTGCACGATCGAGACCACGTACGACTCGACGGCCCGGCTGACGTAGATGGAACGCGCGGTCTCGATCATCTCGGCGAGCTGCGACTTGTCGACGACGGCGGTGAGCTGGTCGAGCGGACTCGTCGTCTCGCGGTGGTGCAGCATCGAGAGCTCGGCCGCGGCGTCGGGGTAGCCCATCGAGATGCGGGCCATGAAGCGGTCGCGCTGGGCCTCGGGCAGAGCGTAGGTGCCCTCCATCTCGATCGGGTTCTGGGTCGCCACGACGATGAAGGGCGGGTCGAGCGGATGCGTCGTGCCGTCGAGCGAGACCTGCTGCTCCTCCATGCACTCCAGAAGTGCCGACTGGGTCTTCGGCGAGGCCCGGTTGATCTCGTCGGCGATGACGATGTTGGCGAAGATCGCCCCCCGTTTGAACTCGAACGCGTGGTCGACCTGGTTGTAGATCGACACACCCGTGACGTCGGAGGGAAGGAGGTCGGGGGTGAACTGGATGCGGCTCACCGTGCATCCGACACTCGTCGCCAGTGCCTTCGCCAGGGTGGTCTTGCCCACACCGGGGACGTCTTCGACGAGCAGGTGCCCCTCGGCGATCAGGACGATGAGGGCGAGGGTCGCGGCCTCGGTCTTGCCGTCGATGACCCGCTCGAGGTTCGCCATGATGGCGCCGGTGTAGTCGTTGAACTCGGTGAGCGACAGCGGTGCGCCCGTGGTCTCGGCGGGCAGGGCGTGGTTGGGCTCGAGGCTCATGAACGGGCATCCCATCGGGTGGCGAGCAGGAAAACGGTGCCGATGAGTGTGGCCAGCCCGAGCAGGGTCAGCCAGGGCGACAACTGGAACATCATCATGAGCATCGGGTAGTTCTGTGTGAATCCGCTGGACGAATAGATCGCCTCGTTGAGCGCGGTGAGCACGACGATTCCCCCGACCACCAGGGCCGCCCCCACCACCCAGAGGGCGACGACGAACCCGTCGACCAGTCGGCGGGGCCGCAGAAAGCCGGCGCCCCGGCCCTCCGACGCCCCCTCGTCGCCGGTCAGACCCGAGTCGTCGAAGAGCGAGGCCGCATCGGTGTCGATCTGGTCGCTTCCGGAGGACGCCGCGAAGGGGTCGGGCTCCTCGAAACCGGGCTGGAAGGCACGATCGAATCGAGAGTCGTACGTTCTCTCAGGGGTGCTGTCTCGCACTCTGCTCCTCGGGTCTGCGCCGCTGCCGTGCCTCAACGATAGGCACAGGCGCCGACATTAGCGAGTGCACTCTCTCGACGGGCAGGATCGCGGTGGGGACTCCGTGACCGATGACGAGCTGCACCGTGCTGCGTTCGAGGTCGTCGCCGAGGTATCCGTAGAGGGTGTGCACGGCGGTCCTGCGCCGCCGGCAGAGCTGATGGATGTGCGCGGCGAGCAACTGCGACTGGGTCTCGTCGACGTCGATGGTGGCCCGCCCGTAGTGCACCCTCTTCATCGGTGCGGCAGCGCGGGCGGTCTCTCGTGCATCCGTCTTCATACTCCCAAGGTAGGCAGCCACCGCCGCCGTCACGATGGGGAGCACTCCCCGTGCAATGCGCCCGCAATGCCGTCGGCGGCACGGTATCGTGGTGTCGCGGTCGGCTGGTGCCGGCCGACGGGGCGGTAGCTCAGCTGGTCAGAGCAGTGGACTCATAATCCATCGGTCACGGGTTCAAGTCCCGTCCGCCCTACTCGTCTAATTACCAAGGATTTATGCCCTCACGGACTCTCGGCTTTAGCAACCGGCGCGCCCGGATAGCGCAAGGTTCGCGCGAGCACCAGCCGTGGTACCTGCATCCCTACCAGCAAGTGCCCTAAGAGGTGATCCTCGAATGCTAGCGATTTCAACAGCACTACGCCCGTCCGGATCAACCCGCCGTTCGAGTCAGGGCTATTCGGAGTCCAGTTCCGTTAGGTCGTTGAAGATTTCGTCCTTTAACGAGCCGATGCCTAGAGCGGACAATTTAGAGGACGAGTACAGGGTGCTCATCGCGTTTTGAAGCTCGAGTTCATCTCGGCTGCTGATGACTTCAAGCACCATTCCACGATTTCCCTCTGCGTACACCTGAAACTGATATGGCGGAGCATCGTCGTCGTCTCGCGGCTTGATGTAGTAGACGAATTTTGCGGTTTCGGCCTCCATTTCACCTCGGTCTTGGTAGGGCCGCCACTTCAGCTTTCCGCTCTTAGTCGAATTGATCAATCTCTCAATCACGGCTAACAGTTCATCCTTCTCAAGCAATGCCATGATTTCAGTCCACTTCGTTTTGTAGTCGGGCAATCAACTCAGTTGCTTCATCGGTAGCCTTTGAGACTTTGTCTAGGGTTACCTTCGCGATCTCGAACAAGGGCCGCGAAGTGCCGCCAGCAATCTCCACTTTTGCGGCTCTCGCAGCGCTTCGACTAGCTCGGATAAGCGCCACCAATTTCTCATCCTTCACCGTCTCGTTGGTCGAGAGGTGACCTTGGATTGTTCCGGCATGCCGCGCGTAGAGGACCAGTGCCTTCTCAAGTTGGTCAGCATCGTTGCCCTTTGCCCGTTCGAAGAGGTCGTCTTCGAGGGCATGCAGCTGAGGAAGCAGGATAAGCAAGTCATTCGTCAGAAGGCGCTTCGAGAGCAGGTCTCGCGTAGCGCGAACGGCGCTCGCTGTTTTCCACAATGGGATCGCCGCGAGACCCAAACCGACCACAGTTCCGACAAGCTGGCCCAACGAAAGCCAATCGCCGGTAGACCAGCCGGTCTCCCTGATCGCCTGTGCCAACTCCACAGTCATAGATTAGTGCAGCGACCACTTGCGTCCGGAGAAACCGGCATTCAGGTTTCCGAACTGAACTTCGGAAAGCGCTAGAGGTAGCGCCCTCATTGTAACTACTCGATGTGGTTCACGAAGACTTCAACACGTCCTGTGACGCCCCATAATCCATCTGTCACAGGTCAAATCCCGTCCGCCCTATCAAGGTTGACACGGTTGCGAGTCTCCGAAGCACAAGACGGCACCGGCTCAGGACGGGCGGGGAGCTCCATCGGGCTCGCGGGTGGGGGGAATGACGACCGGGTCGGTGACGGGCTCGCCGCGGTAGAGGTGCTCGAAGGTGGTCAGCGTGCGCTGGATGTCGTGCGCCGACACGATGCGGAGCGACTCGCGCTTGAACGCCTCGAGCTCGGGCTCGGGCATGCCCAGCACCCTCTCGAGCTTCGCCGCGAGGTCGCCCGCGTCGCTCGGGGTGAACAGGTAGCCGTTCTCGCCGTCGTGAACGAGGTGCGGCAGCGCCATCGCGTCGGCGGCGACGACCGGCAGACCGCTCGCCATGGCCTCCATGGTGGCGATGCTCTGCAGTTCGGCGATGGAGGGCATCGCGAACACGGTCGACCGCGTGTAGGCCTTGCGGAGGTCTTCTTCGGAGAGGTACCCGGTGAAGGTGGTGCGATCGCCGATGCCGAGCTGCTGGGCCATGACCTGCAGGTTCTTCAGCTGGTCTCCGCCGCCCACGATCTCGAGCTTCACGTCGAGGTCGGCGGGCAGCTGCTGAACCGCCTTCAGCAGCACGTCGATCTGCTTCTCCCCCGCCACCCGTCCGACGAAGAGGATGCGGTTCTCGGTGCGCGGGGTGAAGTCGGGGGTGTAGCTGTCGGCGTTGATGCCGCAGGAGATGGCGTAGACATCGTGGATGCCCGTCGCCTTCTCGAAGAAGTCGGCGGCACGGCGGGTGGGAGCCGTCACCGCATCCGCCCGGATGAAGGAACGACGTGCCGCCGCCCATTGCAGGCCGATGGCCCAGGCCTGGAGGAACTTCGGGATGCCGCTGAACTGCAGCATGTTCTCGGGCATCACGTGGTTCGTGCCCACGATGCGGATGCCGCGCTTCTCGGCCTCGCCCGAGAGCCCCCGGCCCACCACGATGTGCGACTGGAAGTGCACCACGTCGGGCTTCACCTCGTCGATGATGCGAGCGGAGTTCTGACGGATGCGCCACGGCAGGGCGAACCGCAGCCAGTCGTGCGGGTACCAGCGCCAGCTGCGCAGCCGGTGCGCCGTGACGACCTGGCCGTCGTAGACCTCTTTCCAGGTGCCGTGCTTGCGGCTCGCCGCCGGCACCACCACGTGCACGTCGTGCCCGCGGGAAGCGAGCCCCGAGGCGAGGTGCTCGGCGAACCGCGCCGAGCCGTTCACGTCGGGTGAGAAGGTGTCGGCACCGATCAGGATCCTCAGCGGCCGTGCCTCCTCGCCCTGCGCTCCTGGCGCATCCGCTCGGGTGCTCGGTACTCGGGAGTCAGTCAAACCATCGTCTCTCTTGCTCGTCGTGGAAGGTTCGTCTTCGCAAAAATGTACCCTAGCGCTTCGCCTGAGGGTGGTATCGCGCGAGGCCGAAGACACCCAAAATGGCCACGGCACCGAAGATGACGAAGGCGATCAGCGCCCACGCCGGCGCCTGCGATGCCTCCCCGAGCACCGTGATGCCGATGGCCACCGCCACCAGCGGGTCGATGACCGTGAGACCCGCGATGACCAGGTCGGGTGGGCCGGAGGAGTAAGCGTTCTGCACGAAGTACCCGCCGAGCGCCGCGGCGGCGAGGAGGCCGATCAGGGCGAGCACCGTGAGCCACTCGAAGTGGGCCTGGAAGATGCGGCTGATGACCACCTTCGCGAGCGTCGCCACGAAGCCGTAGAGCACCCCGGCGCCGACGATGTAGGCGATCGCCTTGAACCGGCGGCGCAGCACCACGAAACCGAAGGCGAACAGGAGGAGCACGATCGCCAGGATGATGAGGATGACGATGAGGTCGCGCGTGGTGACCGGCTTGTCGACGGCGGTGAACGCGGCGACCAGCACGAACAGCCCCACACCTCCTACGCAGAGCACGATGGAGATGACGGAGCTGCGGTTCAGCTTCACCTTGCTCACCCGCGAGTTGAGCACCGCGGTGATGACGAGCGCCACGGCACCGAGCGGCTGCACCACGATGATGGGCGAGAAGCCGAGGCTGGTGAGCTGGAACACGACGGCGAGGCCGAGCATGAGGGTGCCGATCACCCACGACGGCCGGGCGAGCAACGCCATGAGCTGCTTGACGCTCAGCCCCTTGTCGGCACCGTGGGTGCGCGCCTCGACCTTGGCGACGCCGCGGTGCTGGAACTGCGCGCCGAGGCTGAGGAAGACAGCTCCGACGAGGGCGATCGGGATGCCGATGAACTGTTTCGGGTCGAGGGCGATCGTCTCGCTGAGCTCGCTAAGTCCGGGGGGCACCCGTAGACACTACCCCGGTGGGCCCGCCGTTAGGCTTAGCGAATGGCCGTTCTCCCGATCCGGATCTCCGGAGACCCCGTGCTGCACTCCCCCGCCCGCGAGGTGGAGCAGATCGACGACGAACTGCGCACCCTGGTCGCCGACATGTTCGAGACGATGGATGCGGCGCCCGGGGTGGGTCTCGCCGCACCGCAGGTGGGCGTGCCGCTTCGCGTCTTCGTCTACGGCTGGACCGACGACGACGACGTCGAGCACCGCGGCGTCGCTGTGAACCCCGAGTTGTTCATCACCCCCACCTCGACCGAGCCGGCCGACCCCGACGACGAGTCGGAGGGCTGCCTCTCCTTCCCGGGTGAGCGCTTCCCGCTCGCCCGCGGCGCCCGCGCCCTGTTGCGCGCCACCGACCTGGAGGGCGCCCGCTACGAGCTCGAGGTCGACGGTTGGCTCGCCCGCATCTTCCAGCACGAGTTCGACCACCTCGAAGGACGCCTGTACGTCGACCGTCTGGGCAGGCCGTTCGACCGGGTGGCCCAGAAGATCGAGCGCAAGCGCGGCTGGGGTGTCGCAGGGCTCAGCTGGCTGCCGGGGCGCGACGACCTCGACGCCTGACGCGGCGGCCTCGTCAGAACACGGCGCGGATGAGCGCCGCCACCACCGCGGCGGCGATCACCACGACGACGAACGGCACCTTCAGCGCGTACAGCACCGCCGCCACGACGACAGCGGGTACCCGAGCGTCGAGCTGCACGCTCTGGCCGACTCCGAGCGTCTGCACCGCGATCAGCGCCGCGAGGAGGGCCACCGTGAGCAGGTTCGCGATGCGGGCGATGGTCGGGTGCTCGAACGCCTTCGCCGGAATGAGGTAGCCCAGCACCTTCAGGCCCACGCAGATGATCGAGGCGAGCAGCACGATGTTCCAGGTGCTCACGAGGTGCGCCTCGCTCCCAGCAGGTTGAACGCTCCCACGACCACGGCGACGGATGCGGCGACCAGCACGGGCAGGCCCGGCACCAGCACGGGGGTGAGCAGTGTCGCCACGACGGCGGCGCCCACCGCCACGGCCTGGGTCTGCCGTTCCTTCAGCCGCGGCCAGAGAAGGCCCAGGAAGGCCGCCGCAGCGGCCGCGTCGAGACCGTAGGCGCTCACGTCGCCGAGGAGGTCGCCGATGAGCGCTCCGACAAGGGTGGTCAGGTTCCACCCCAGGTAGATGGCGACGCCTGTCACCCAGAATCCGAGGCGCTGGCTGCGGAGGGTCGGCTGCGCGGTCGCCACCGCCACCGACTCGTCGATGGTGAGCTGCGCGGCGGCGGCCCGGCGCAGGAAGCCTCGGCCGATGACGGGCGACATGCGGATGGAGTAGAACACGTTGCGCGTGCCGAGGAGCGCTGCACTCGTGATGGCCGCAGGCCCCGCGGCGAGCCCGCCCGAGGCCAGCACGCCGATGAGGGCGAACTGCGAGCCGCCGGTGAACATGACGAGGCTGAGGAAGCAGGTCTGCCAGACGTCGAGGCCCGAGAGGGTGGCGAGAGCTCCGAACGAGACGCCGTAGACGGCGGTGGCGAGGCCCACGGCGAGACCCGCGCGCACGGCTGCGCGCTCCTCCGGCGATCGGGCGGCCATCGGCGCTCCCCCCCTCGTGGCGTCTCGCAGCGGCAACGAAAAAGGCCCCGCGGGTGGAGCCGCGAGGCCTTCGCTCCCCGACTTGGACTCGAACCAAGAACCTGCCGGTTAACAGCCGGCTGCTCTGCCAATTGAGCTATCGAGGATTATCGCTGTCGAAACAGCGATGGAAACACTATCACCCTTTCGAGAGTGATTTCGCCACCCGGCGGCTCAGTACCCCTGGCCGGGGTCGACGACGCCCGTGAATCCGCCTCCGTCGAGGTACGCGCCGACGTTCGCGCGCACGCGGTCGGCGAGCAGCGGTCTGGTCATCTCGGGCGTGTCCGCGGTGTGCGGGGTGACGATGGCGCTCGGGTGCCGCCAGAGCGGGTGCCCGTCGGGCAGGGGTTCGGGGTCGGTGACGTCGAGGCCGGCCCCGGCGAGGCGACCGTCGTCGAGGGCGGCGACCAGAGCATCCGTGTCGAGGAAGGCTCCTCGTGCGACGTTCACGAGGTAGGCCCCGGGTTTCAGACGGGCGATCCTCTGCGCATCGAACAGTCCTGTCGTGGCGGGTGTGAGCGGCGCCGCGAGCACGACCACGTCGGCGGACGCCAGCGCCTCGTCGAGGCGATCGATGCCGACGGTGCGCGCCGCATCCGGAACCGCCGTCGTCTTGCGGCGTACCATCGTGACGTCGACCCCGAAGGGCCGGAGGAGCCGCAGGAGCTCTTGTGCGATGCCCCCGGCGCCGACGATCAGCACGTGGAGCCCGTGGAGCGACGTACCGCCCTTGCCGCCCCAGGAGTCGGCGCGGATGCGCGTGGGCATCAGTCGGAGCAGCCCCAGCAGCAGGGTGAGGGCGTGCTCGGCGACGGGCCGCGCGTAGGCGCCCTTCGCACTCGTCCAGACCCGCCCGGGGCGGTCGTGCCGCCGCAGCACCTCGGCGAAGGCGTCGACGCCCGCCCACGGCAGCTGCACCCAGTCGACAGCGGGGTGCGAGTCGAGCACCTCATCGAGACCGGCACCGCCCGCGTTGTCGAGCCAGACGATACCGCGGGTGGCCGAGGACAGGGGCGCCACGGTGCCGCCCGCCGAGCGCACCGCGTCGACGAAGAGAGGGTCGGCGGAGGGGAGGACGGCGAGCGGGCCGGGATGCGGCGTCTCGGTCATCGGGGGCCGGTGGAGCCGCGGTTCCCGGTTCGCTCGGACTCAAGGCCGTCGGCTACGGCGTCGTGGGCGACGGTGTCGTGGGCGACGGTGTCGGCGTCGTGGGCGCCGGGGGCCTCGTCGTCGTAGGCGGGCTCATCGGAGTCGTCGTCGAGGTCGTCGTACGGGAGCTCATAGCCCCCAGCATCTCCGTCGGCGTCACCCTCGGTCTCGGGTTCGGCGTCGGCGTCGATCTCGGGCAGCACCTCACGGGCCAGACTCGCCACGTAGGGGTGCCTCGGGTCGCCCAGCACCTCGTCGATGGTGCCGAGCCCCACGACGACGCCCTCGTGGATGATCGCGATGCGGTCGACCGAGCGGCGCAGCGCGTCGAGATCGTGGCTGACGATGAGCGCGGCAGCCCCGCGGCGGCGTTGCAGTGCCGCGATCACGTCGATCACAGCGCCGCGCACTGAGACGTCGACTCCCGCGGTGGGCTCGTCGGCGATGAGCAGGGAAGGCTCGAGAATGAGGCCGCGGGCCACGGCGACCCGCTGGCGCTGGCCACTCGAGAGCTCGTGCGGCTGCTTCAGCATCGTGCCCACGGGCAGCAGCAGCGCATCGACGAGGGTCGCGGCCCTGAGGCCCGCTTCGTGCCGGTCGAACCGCTTGTCGCGGAGGAAGAGGGGTTCGGCGACCAGCTCGGCGACCGTCATGTTCGACGTCAGTCGCGAACCCGCATCCTGCGCCACGTAGCCGACACCCAGGGCGAGCTTGCCCGCTTTCGATCGCCGCATGCCTCGCACCCGGTAGCCGAGGACCTCGAGCTCGCCGCCCACGATCCGGGGCGAGCCGTCGCCCGCCGTGCGCAACGCCGCTTGCCCGGAGGCGAGCTGGGCGAGCGTCGACTTGCCCGAACCGCTCGAGCCGACCAGGCCGACGATCTCGCCGGGCGCGATGTCGAGCGTGAAGCCCTTCACGGCGGTGTAGGCGGGGCTCACGCTGTGCGACGGATACTCGATCGTCACATCGGAGGCGGACAGGACCTTCGGCTCACTCATCGATTCGAGCCTATGCCGACGACCTCATTCCGCCAGGAAGGCGCGACGGTCGGCCTCGAGTTGCACCAGCTGCACCTGCAGGTCGCGATACCCGACGGGGTCGGCGACGGCGTCGGTGCGCTGGAGGCGGCCGATGAGGTCGTCTTTACGGCGCTGGAGGTGCCGGGTGATGAGGTCGCGCACGATGCTGCGGAGGTAGCCCTCAGGCTGGCGCTCGGGACGTTCGGGAATGGGGGCGACAGCGAGTTCTTCGACGAGCGTGCGGTACTCCTCCGGCACGTCGGCCTGCACCGTTGCCACCCACTGCGGGCTGTCGAAGGCGTCGAGGTTGCGCCCGATGGAGTCGCGCACGGCTGCGAGGGGTGCATTGCTGAACCCGCACACGGTGGCGTGGGCGATGAGGTCGCGGCCGACGATGACGGGGGTCTGCAGGATGGCGACGAGCGCGTCGCGCTCCGTGCGCATCGCCGTGGTGACGGGCAGCTGGGTGAGAGTGACCCGGGGGCGCACGGCCGGCTCGGGGGCGAGGCTCGTGACCGAGGGCACCGACGACTCCGACACCGCCAGCACACCGGATGCCGCGGGGTCGACACGGCCGCCGTCGCCGGGCCGCGCTCCCCCGATTCCATGATCGCCACCTCGCGGGAGGGCCCCGCGATCGCCGCGGTCACCACGATCGCCGCGGTCACCGCCGCGCTCGGCCCCCCGGTCGCCTCCGCCCGAACGGCTGCCCGAACGCTCGACCACCTGGCTCACCTCGCCCAGCTCCATCGCGAGCATCTTCGCGAGCTCACGGGTGTAGGCGGGGCGCAGGGCGCTGTCGCGGATGTCGGCGACCACCGGCGCGGCGTCGCGGAGCGCCGCGACCCGTCCCTCCACCGAGTCGAGGTCGTAGGCGGCGAGCTTCTGCTTGATGACGAACTCGAACATCGGCTTCTTGCTCTTCACGAGCCGGCGCACCGCGTCGTCGCCCTTCGCCAGACGCAGATCGCAAGGGTCGAGCCCGTCAGGCGCCACGGCAACGTAGGTCTGCGCGGCGAACCGCTGCTCCTCGCTGAACGCGCGGAGCGCCGCCTTCTGGCCCGCGGCGTCAGGATCGAAGGTGAAGACGACCTCGCCGAGCCCCGAGCTGTCGTCGGAGAGCACGCGCCGCATGATCTTGATGTGGTCGACGCCGAAGGAGGTGCCGCAGGTGGCCACCGCGGTGGTGACCCCGGCGAGGTGGCAGGCCATCACGTCGGTGTATCCCTCGACGACCACCACCTGGCGGGTGCGCGAGATGTCGCGCTTGGCGAGGTCGAGCCCGTAGAGCACCTGGGCCTTGTGGTACACGGCGGTCTCGGGGGTGTTGAGGTACTTCGGGCCCTTGTCGTCGTCGAACAGGCGGCGTGCGCCGAAGCCGACGGTCTGACCGGTCTGATCGCGGATGGGCCAGACCAGCCGGCCGCGGAACCGGTCGTAGCTGCCGCGGTCGCCCTGGCTCACGAGCCCCGCCGCCGAGAGCTCGGCCTCGGTGAAGCCCCGCCCGCGCAGATGCTTGCCCAGGTTGTCCCATCCCTGTGGGGCGTAGCCGACACCGAAACGGGAGGCAGCCGACGCATCGAAGCCTCGTTCGCCGAGGAAGGCCCGCCCGGCGTCGGCGCCGGGTGCCGTGAGTTGCTCGGTGAAGTACTCCCGCGCCGCCTCGTTCGCCGCGAGCAGGCGTGCGCGGTTGCCGTGGTCGACGGCGGCGCCGCCGTCTTCGTAGTGCAGTTGGTAGCCGATGGTGGCGGCGAGTCGCTCCACCGCCTCCGAGAAGGTGACGTGGTCCATCTTCTGCAGGAAGGTGAAGACGTCGCCGCCCTCGCCGCAGCCGAAGCAGTGGTAGTAGCCGACCTGGGGACGGACGTGGAAGCTCGGCGACCGCTCGTCGTGGAACGGGCACAGCCCCTTCATCGAGCCGACCCCGGCGCTCTTCAGGGTGACGAAGTCGCCCACCACGTCGGCGATGTTGATGCGCGAGCGCACCTCGTCGATGTCGCTGCGGCGGATCAGACCTGCCATGGGCTCACGACACGTTCCGCACGGGGAGGGCGAGCCTCGGTCGCGAGCCGCCGCACAGCCGCTCGTACCAGGCCACGGCGGTCTGGTCGGTGAGGCTCGCCACCTGGTCGACGACGACGCGCCGGCGTGCCGTGTCGTCGACGGCCTCCCGCCAGTCAGCGGCGAAGGCGGCGTCGAGGTTTGCACCCTCCGACTCGAGCAGAGCGTCGGCGAGCTCGCCGAGCAGTTCACGCTGGTCGACGTACAGGGGCTGGCGCGCATCCGTGCTCATGACGAAGACCGACACGATGCCCTTCAACGTCGCGATCTCGGCGGCGACCCAGTCGGGAACCACGACGTCGGCGCCGTAGCGGGTGATGCTCGGGGTGGGGAACGCCTCCCGCGTGGCGCGCGTCGCCGCACCGGCGAAGCGTCCGATCAGCTGGCTGGTGAGGTTCTTCAGAGAGGCGTGGGCGGCGCGCGAATCGTCCCACTCCGACAGCCAGACCTTCAGCGAGTCGAGGCGGTCGAAGGCCTCGGCCAGCTCGTCGAGCTCGAAGCCGCCGCCCGCCCGTAGGTGGATGCGGCGCACCAGGTCGGCGTGGTCGACCCGGTCGCCGAGCACCGAGACGTCGATGTAGCCGTTCAGCACGGCGTCTTCGAAGTCGTGCACGGAGTAGGCGATGTCGTCGGAGAGATCCATCACCTGCGCCTCGACACAGAGCCGGCGTGAGGGCGCCTCGGCCCGGAACCAGTCGAACACCTCGATGTCGTCGTCGTAGACGCCGTACTTCAGGCGGCCGCTCGGGTCTTGAACGGGGTCGCTCGCCGACCACGGGTACTTGCAGCTGGCGTCGAGGCTCGCCCTGGTGAGGTTGAGGCCGAAGCTGCGGCCGGTCTCGCCGACGACCTTGGGCTCGAGGCGGCTGAGGATGCGCAGGCTCTGGGCGTTGCCCTCGAAGCCCCCGATCTCGCGCGCCCAGTCGTTGAGCGCCCGCTCGCCGTTGTGACCGAAGGGCGGATGCCCGAGGTCGTGGGCGAGGCAGGCGGTGTCGACGACATCGGGGTCGAGGTCGAGGCTCGCGGCGAGCTCGCGGCCCACCTGGGCCACCTCGAGCGAGTGGGTGAGCCGGTTGCGGGCGAAGTCGGCGACGACCGCGGGGCTCAGCACCTGAGTCTTCGCGGCCAGCCGGCGCAGCGACGACGAGTGCAGCACGCGGGCGCGGTCGCGCGCGAAGTCGCTGCGCCTGGTGTAGTGCTCCTCGGGCAGCAGGCGCTCGGCATCGGCCTCGCTGTAGCCCTTGGTGGGCGCGTAGGTGGCGAGGTTCTGCAGGGGTTCAGCCACCGCTGTGGTCCAGTTCGGCTTCGGCGAGGTCGGCGCGCCCCGCGCCGCCGAGGGCGCGCGAGTCGAGCCAGTGCTCGGGCAGGGCGGGCTTCTTGGGGCTGCCGGTGCGGCCCCGGGGGCCCTCGGCGTCAGCCCCCGGGTAGGGCATCGACCAGTCGAGGGTGGCGAGGATCTCGTCCATCGCGTCGAGCGTCTTCACGGTGCTGAGCGCTGCCCGCACCTCGTGGCCGGCCGGATAGCCCTTGAGGTACCAGGCGACGTGCTTGCGGATGTCGCGGCAGGCGCGGTCTTCGTCGCCGAAGAACTCGGTGAGCAGCTCGGCGTGCCGGCGCAGGGTACGCGCGACGTCGCCCAGCGAGGGGGCCGCGCGCAGTGCCGCCGCCTCCTCTGCGGGGAGCTCGCCCGACCGCACCCGGAACGCCGCGGAGAGGTCGCCGAACAGCCACGGGCGCCCGAGACAACCGCGACCGACCACCACGCCGTCGCACCCGGTCTCGTCGACCATGCGCACCGCATCTTCTCCCGACCAGATGTCGCCGTTGCCGAGCACCGGAACACCGGTGATGGTCTCTTTCAGGGTGGCGATGGCGCCCCAGTCGGCCGTGCCGCTGTAGAAGTCGGAGGCGGTGCGGGCGTGCAGGGCGATGGCGGCGACCCCCGCGCCCTCCGCCGCGCGGGCGGCCTCGAGGTAGGTGAGGTGGTCGGAGTCGATGCCCTTGCGCATCTTCACCGTCACCGGGATGTCTCCCGCGGCGTCGACGACCGACTCCACGATCTCTCGGAAGAGATCGAGCTTCCAGGGCAGTGCCGCTCCCCCGCCCTTTCGGGTGACCTTCGGCACGGGGCAGCCGAAGTTCATGTCGATGTGGTCGGTGCGGTCTTCGTCGACCAGGATGCGGGCCGCGTCGGCCATCGTCTTCGGGTCGACACCGTAGAGCTGGATCGACCGCGGCGTCTCGCTCGGGTGGTGGGTGATGAGCCGCATCGTCTCTGGCGTGCGCTCGACGAGGGCGCGGCTCGTGATCATCTCGCTCACGTACAGACCGGCACCGAACTCCCGGCACAGGCGGCGGAACGCGGTGTTCGTGATGCCGGCCATGGGTGCGAGCACGACGGGGACGTCGAGCTCGATGGGGCCGATGGCGAGCTTGGAGCCGCCCGCGAGGAGAGTGGAGGAAGTCATCGGGGTCAATTCTTCCAGACGGATGCGGCGAGCGCGTCGCCGACGGGAATCCTGTGCACGCGCATCCGGTTCAATGGTGCTGTGGAGAACTCATCCGACACCGCAGCCCAGCCCGAGGGGATCGAGCGGGTGCGCGCCGACGCCGCGCGCCTCGGACTCGACGTGGAGATCGTCGAACGGCCCGCCGCCGACTCGCTCGAGGCCGCCGCGGCGCTGCTCGCCCTCGAGCCCGCCGACATCATGAAGAGCCTCGTCGTGAAGCGCCACGACGGCGGCTTCCTGTTCGCACTCATCCCGGGCGACCGCCAGATCAGCTGGCCGAAGCTGCGCGCGCTGGTGGGGGTCAACCGGCTGTCGATGCCCCACCAGGACGTGGCTCGCGAGGCAACGGGGTACGAACGCGGCACCATCACCCCGCTCGGCAGCAGTACGCCGTGGCCGGTGTACCTCGATGCGGCGTTCGCCGGCCGGTCACGTGTCGCGATGGGGGCGGGTGCGCACGGCCACAGCGCCTTCGTCGACGCCGATGCGCTGGCCGCCGCGCTCGGGGCCACTGTGGCCGACATCTCCGATCCGATGGCGCCGCGGTCGTGAGCCGGGTCGCTGCCGTGAGCCGCTCCGCGACCTGAGTCCGCTGCGACGACAACGCGCTGCGGGCTCAGAACGAGCAGGAGTCGCCTTCGCAGCTCGCACCGGCCGGCCCGAGCAACGCCAGCGGCATCACCGCCGGCGTGACGGCGGTCTCCGGCGTCTCGGGGGCGTCGGTCTGTCCGACCCGGACGACGACGGGACCGTCCGCCTGAGTCGCGGCCTCGGCCGGGGTGGTGCCGGCCGAGCTCACGCCCCCACCTCGCGTCGGTCGCCCGCGACCTGCGACAGCACCTGCACGAACGCCGCGGCATCCTGAGCACCCGAGACGCCGTACTTGCCGTCGATGACGAAGAAGGGCACGCCCTGGATGCCGTAGGCCGCCGCCTGGCGCTGGTCGGCGTGCACGTCGGCGAGGTATTCGTCGGTCTCGAGCGAGCGCACCACGTCGTCGCGGTCGAAACCGAGCTCGGTCGCGAGGTCGGCGAGGTCGTCGAGGCGCCCCACGTGCCGTCCGTCGACGAAGTAGGCCTTCAGCAGAAGCTCCTTCGCCTCCAGCTGCTTGCCGCGGGCCTTGGCGTAATGCAGCAGCTCGTGCGCCTTCACCGTATTGGTGTGCTTCACCGCGTCGAAGTCGTAGTCGAGCCCCACCGACGACGCGATGCCCGTGACGCGGTCGAGCATCTGCTCGACCTGCGCGACCGGCATGCCCTTGCGCGCGGCGAGGTAGTCGGTCGTGCTGCCGTCGAAGTCGACCGGGGTGTCGGGCGACAGCTCGAAGGAGTGGTATTCGATCTCGACGGGCAGGGAGTCGCCCGACTGCGCGTACTCCTCGAGCCCGTTCTCCAGCTTGCGCTTGCCGATGTAGCACCAGGGGCAGGCCACGTCTGACCAGATGTCGATCTTGATGGGTTCGGTTTCACTCACGACGGAAGCAACGCGCAGCGCGCCCGACTATTCCGCCTCCGACTCCTCCACAGCGACGGATGCCGACGGCTTGTCCACAGCTCCGCCGAAACGGCGGGCGCGCCCCTTGTAGCGCTCGATAGCCTCCCACAGGTCGACCCGCGTGAAATCGGGCCACAACCTGTCCAAGAAGACCATTTCGGCGTAGGCCGACTGCCAGGGAAGGAAGTTCGAGGTGCGCTGCTCTCCAGAACTTCGCACGAAGAGATCGACGTCGGGAAGCTCGGGCACGTACAGGTGCCGTTGGATGAGCTTCTCCGACACCGCGGAGGGGCGGATGCGCCCCGCGGCCACGTCGTCGGCGATGGCCCTCACGGCGTCGGCGATCTCGGTGCGGCCGCCGTAGTTCACGCACATGGTGAGGGTGAGGGTCGAGTTCGCGGCCGTGAGCTGCTCGGCGAACTGCAGCTCTTTGATCACGCTCGCCCAGAGCTTGGGCTTGCGGCCCGCCCAGCGGATGCGCACTCCCCACTCGTTCAGCTGGTCTCGCCGGCGGTGCAGCACTTCGCGATTGAAGCCCATGAGGAAGCGCACCTCGTCGGGCGAGCGCTTCCAGTTCTCGGTCGAGAACGCGTAGACGCTCACATGCTTCACGCCGATCTGGATGGCGCCTGCCACCACGTCGAGGAGCGCGGCCTCACCGGCGCGGTGACCCTCGATGCGGGTGAGGCCGCGCTGGTTCGCCCAGCGCCCGTTGCCGTCCATCACGATCGCGACATGCTTCGGGACGGCAGCCGCGGACATGTCGGGGGGCTGCAGGCCGGTCCAGTCGAGCGGCCTGAAGGGCTCTGCGTAGCGGGAGGTGGTGCGGGGAGGCTCGGCGCCTGAGCGTCTGAGGACAGGACTCACGGGGAGGGGACCTTCTTCGTCGTCTGCGACCGTTCGACGTGCTCGAGAGAGCGGAGCCCGCGTTCCAGGTGCCATTGGGTGTAAGCCGCCACGATACCGCTCGCCCGTGATCGGGTCGGCGCTTCCGACGCGTCGGCGGTCTGCCAGTCTCCTGTGAGGAGGGCGGCGAGAAGCTCGAGGGTGCCGGGGTCGAGGCGCGGCGTGCCGGGAGGTGCGACGCCGTCGCTCACCACCCCGCCGAGCTGCACCACGAAGGCGGAGTGCGGGCCCGCCTCCCCCGTCACCGCGCAGTCGTAAAAGCTCGGCGCCCAGCCGGCCATGGAGAGCGCACGAAGCAGGTAGGAGTCGAGGGTGAGCGCGGGCCCGTGCTCTCCCCGGGCGAGGGAACGGAGGGCGCCCACCAGGAGGAGGTACTGCTGCAGCGACGGCTCGGTCTCGGTGAGCTTGTCTGCGGTCTCGACCATGGCATTGGCCGCCGTGTAGCTGGCGTAGTCGGCGGTGATCTCGGCACCGTACGAGCCGAGCGTCACGGCCTGCGTGATGGTGTCGAGGGTGCGGCCCTCGTAGAACTGCACGTCGGCGACCATGAACGGCTCGAGCCTGGCCCCGAACTTCGAGCCGGTGCGGCGCACACCTCGGGCCACGGCACGCACCTTGCCGTGCTGGCGGGTCAGCAGGGTGACGATGCGGTCGGCCTCCCCCAGCTTGTGGGTGCGCAGCACGACGCCTTCATCTCGGTAGACGGGCACCCTTCCAGTATCCCTCTCACCGGTGCCCCCACGGCCGGGCCGCGCCGCGCACGCGCTGCGCCCGCACCCGCGCCTCCGCGGCACCCGTCTCGCGGCTCAGAACGACTCGAACGCCCTGCCGAGCTGGATCGCGCCGAGCAGCACGAACAACACCGCCATGATGAGGGCGTTGTGCCTGATCAGTCCCACCTTGGCCGACTGCAGCCCGGCCGACACTGTCGTCGAGCCCGAGCCGCCCACCGCGCAGAGCACCAGGAGCCCGAGCGACGACACCCCGGCGAACACCGCGCTCGCCACGATCACGAGCGGCCAGTCGAGGTGCTTGCTGCCGATGACCGCGCCGGCCGCCACGGCGATCGGGATGTTCTTGAGGTTCACGAGGCCCAGGAGGAGTCCGAGCCCCGCCGACTTCATCACGCCGAACGAGTCGATCGACGCGAGCCACCTCGGCTCCGCCGGCTTCTGGACTTTCTTCGGCCGCTTCTGCCAGCTGCGGAAGGCCAGGTAGAAGAACAGTGCAGCGAACGCGAACCCCAGCACGATGTGGAACACCCGGGCGAAGAACGCGTCGTTCTCGGTCGTGCCCTTGAGGCCCGACGACAGACCGAGAGTGAGCGCGAAGAACGCGACGGCGAACGCCACGGTGAACACCACGGCGTTGCCTCGGCCGCGCGGCCCGAGCGAGAGCGTGATCACCGCGACCAGGGGCAGCGGCGAGATGATCACCGCGAACGCGAGCGGGAGCGTCTCCCCCAGCACCTGCCAGAACATGTGCTCACCCTAGCGGGCGGGCTCACTGTCGACGGTCGGATGCTGCGAGGAGACGCCCCCGGAGAAGCGTGCGGTCAGACCCCGGCCAATTCGCGATCGGCGTCGCGCACCCGGATCGCCCGGTTCACGGCGCTCACGACCGCCTTCAGCGAAGCGGTCGAGATGTCGGCGTCGATTCCGACGCCCCACAGGCGCGTGCCGTCGACCTGCAGCTCGACGTACGCCGCGGCCAGCGCGTCGCCCGATGCACTCAGCGCGTGCTCGACGTAGTCGTACAGCTTGATGTCGACGCCCTGCTCGCTCATCACCTTGAGGAAGGCGTCGATCGGGCCGTTGCCGACGGCACCCGCGTCGATGACCTCGTCGCCGATGCGCAATTCGACGTCGAGCGACACCGATCCGCCCAGATCGCTCGCCGTGCGGGTGCGGGTGAGCTCGAAGCGCCCCCACTTCTCCTCGGCGCGGTCGGCCGGAGCCGGCAGGTACTCGTCGTTGAAGATCGCCCAGATCTGGTCGCTGGTGACCTCGCCGCCCTCCGCATCCGTCTTGGCCTGCACGACCCCGGAGAACTCGATCTGGAGCTTCCGCGGCAGGTCGAGGGCGTGGTCGGTCTTCAGCAGGTAAGCGACACCGCCCTTGCCCGACTGGGAGTTCACCCGGATGACGGCCTCGTACGAGCGGCCCAGGTCTTTCGGGTCGACCGGCAGATACGGCACCGCCCAGACCAGGTCGTCGACCGACTTGCCGTGCTCGGCGGCCTCGGCGGCCATCGCCTCGAAGCCCTTCTTGATCGCATCCTGATGCGACCCGCTGAACGCGGTGTAGACCAGGTCGCCGGCCCACGGGCTCCGCTCGTGCACCTTCAGCTGGTTGCAGTACTCGGCGGTGCGTCGCACGTGGTCGAGGTCGGAGAAGTCGATCTGCGGGTCGATGCCCTGGGTGAACAGGTTGATGCCGAGCGCCACCAGGTCGACGTTGCCCGTGCGCTCACCGTTGCCGAACAGGCACCCCTCGATGCGGTCGGCCCCGGCCAGGTAGCCCAGCTCGGCAGCGGCAACCGCCGTGCCCCTGTCGTTGTGCGGGTGCAGCGAGATGATGACGTTCTCGCGGTACTTCAGGTGGCGCCCCATCCACTCGATCGAGTCGGCGTAGACGTTCGGAGTCGCCATCTCGACGGTCGAGGGCAGGTTGATGATGACCTTGCGCTCCGGCGTCGGCTCGAACACCTCCAGCACCTGGTTGCAGACGTCGACGGCGAACTCCAGCTCGGTGCCGGTGTAGCTCTCGGGCGAGTACTCGTAGTAGACGGCGGTCTCGGGCACCGTCTTCTCGAACTCGCGGCACAGTCGCGCGCCCTCGAGCGCGATGTCGATGATGCCCTGCTTGTCGGTGCGGAAGACCACGTCGCGCTGCAGCACGCTGGTGGAGTTGTACAGGTGCACGATCGCCTGCTTCGCGCCGGCGATCGCCTCGTAGGTGCGCTTGATGAGGTGCTCCCTGGCCTGCGTCAGCACCTGGATGGTGACGTCGTCGGGGATGGCGTTCTCCTCGATGAGCGAGCGCACGAAGTCGAAGTCGGTCTGCGAGGCGCTCGGGAAGCCGACCTCGATCTCCTTGTAGCCCATCTGCACCAACAGATCGAACATGATGCGCTTGCGTTCGGGACTCATCGGGTCGATGAGTGCCTGGTTCCCGTCTCGCAGGTCGACGGCGCACCAGCGCGGCGCCTGGGTGATGACCTTCGACGGCCAGCTGCGGTCGGGCAGCTCGACCGCGATCTGCTCGTGGTACGGGCGGTACTTGTGGATCGGCATGGCCGACGGAGCCTGATTGTTCTTCATGACGTGCGTTTCCCTCTGCGTTCTCGGCGAGATGTGTGGTCAGCCCATGGCGAACTCCGCGACGAGGGAGGCCTGAGAATTAGGACTCGTCGCGGCAGCTAAGAAGGAGCAGACCGAACAGCACGGCCCCAGGTTACCACTACGACGCGTCACAATCGTCACACTCGCCCCGGCCCGGGCTGCAGCGCCCTACTCTTCCCTCATCATGAGCTGGACAGCACCCCTCGCCTTCATCGTCGCCCTGGTGGCGCTGTCGACCGTGCTCGGCGTGCTCTGGCGCGCCCGTCAAGGACGCGCCACGCCCACCCCGCGGCGCGTGACCGGCACGGGCGCGAACCGCCAGGCGCTCGAGCCGGCCCTGTTCGCGGCGGGCGGCTTCGGAGACCGGGCGACCCTGGTGCAGTTCTCCACCGACCACTGCGCCTCGTGCCCGTCGACGCGGCGCGTGCTGCGCGAGATCTCGGCGGCGACGACGGATGTCGCGTACCTCGACGTCGACGTCACGAACCGCGCCGACCTGGTGCGACGGTTCGCCATCCTGCAGACCCCCACCACGCTCGTGCTCGACCGCCACGGCGTCGTACGCACCCGCATCGGCGGTGCCGCCCGCCGCGCCGTCGTCGAGAAGACCCTCCAGGAGCTTCGATGATCGACCCCCGCGCACCCCGCTTCGCCGCCGGCATCACCGCCGTGCTCCTGCTCGTCGTGGTAGGCCTCGCCTTCGCCTTCCCCACCGGGCCGGAGACTCCGCTCGAGGTCCGCATCGGCAACCCCGCCTTCGCCCTGCTCGCGGCGCTGGCACTGCTCTTCCTCTGGGGAGCCACGGCGGGCGTGCGCCGGCACCCCTTCGGTGTGCTGTTCCGCGAGCTGGTGCGCCCCCGACTCGCCCCTCCCACCGAGCTCGAAGACCCCCGGCCACCGACCTTCGCGCAGCTCGTGGGGTTCGTCGTCACCGCGGCAGGCCTGCTGCTCGCCCTGATCGGAGTGCCGTGGGCCCTTCTCGCGGCGGCCTCGCTCGCCTTCGTCGCCGCGTTCCTCAACGCCGTGTTCGGCTACTGCCTCGGGTGCCAGATCTACCTCCTCCTCGTGCGCCTGAAGCCCGTGCGCGTCTGAGCTGCAGCTCGGTGCCCCGCGTGGCGACCAGCGCATCCGGTGTCTGCGCACGACGGAGCGCATAGTCTGGGAGCTACCGAGAGGGAGGTTGCCCATGGCCATCACGAGTGAAGCGACGACGGTCTGGCACGGAGACCTCCTCTCCGGCGCCGGCACCACCACCCTCGACAGCTCCGGTGCCGGGGCGTTCTCGGTGAACTGGAAGGCCCGTTCCGCGGGAGCGGCAAGCACCACGACCCCCGAAGAGCTGCTCGGCGCCGCGCATGCCTCCTGCTTCTCGATGGCGTTCTCGCACGCCCTCGCCGAGTTCGGCACCGTGCCCGAGTCGCTGCAGACCACGGCCGCCGTCACCTTCGACCCCGCCGAGGGCATCACGGGCAGCCACCTCCTCGTGAGCGCCGTCGTGCCGGGCATCGACGAGGCCGACTTCCAGCGCATCGCCGAAGAGGCCAAAGCCGGCTGCCCCGTGTCGCGAGCCCTGGCCGGTGTGCCCATCACCCTGGAGGCGAGCCTGGCATGACGCACCCGCCGACCGTGCGTGACGAGATGACGACCGACGGATGCGCGAAGCGGCGCACTGAGGAGACGACCCGATGAGCGCCTCCAAGACCGTCCTGATCGCCGGGGCCTCCGGGTTCATCGGCACCGAGCTCACCGCCCAGCTGGAGGCCGCCGGACACACGGTGCTGCGCCTCGTGCGACGCCCCGCCCGCACCGCGCTGGAGCGCACCTGGGACCCGGAGGCGCGCTGGATCAAGACCGTGCACCTCGACGACGCCGACGCCGTGGTGAACCTCTCCGGCGCCTCGATCTCCCGCCTGCCGTGGACCTTCCAGTACAAGAAGGAGATCCTGCAGTCGCGCATCGCCGCGACCACCACCCTCACCGAGGCCATCCTCCGCTCGGAGAACCCGCCCGAGGTGTTCGTCAGCGGTTCGGCGGTCGGCTTCTACGGCGACCGCCCGGGCGAGCTCCTCACCGAGTCCTCGCCGATGGGCACCGGGTTCCTCGCGAAGGTCGCCGCGGCGTGGGAGCGTGCGGCCGAACCGGCCCGGGCGCGCACCCGGCTCGTGACGGCGCGCACCGGCATCGTGGTGGGCAACGGCGGCGGGGCGCTGAAGCCCCTTTCTCTGCTCGCCAAGTTCGGTCTCGCGGGCCCCCTCGGCGACGGCTCGCAGATCTGGCCCTGGATCAGCCTGCACGACGAGGCTGCCGCCATCCGTCACCTGCTCTTCGGCACCGAGGTCGCCGGCCCCGTCGACCTGGTCGGTCCGCACCCGGTGTCGGCGGGCGAGATCGCCCGCAAGCTCGCCGAGAGCATGCACCGCCCGTACTGGCTGCCGGCTCCCGCGTGGGCGATCAAGGCGGTGCTCGCCGACGCGGGGCGCGACCTGCTGCTGTCGAACCAGAACGTGTCGGCGCAGAAGCTCGTCGCCTCGGGGTTCGTGTTCCGCGAGCAGACGATCGACGAGGCGCTCGCGCGGCTGTAGAGATTCGGAACGCGGACACGCCCGCAGCCGGCGTGCCTCAGGCGGAGGCGGGCCTGCCCTTGCGCTCGTCGCGCTCGAGTGCGATCGCGGTGCGCAATGCCGCGCGGGCCCTGCGGCGGTCGCCCGACGCGTCATAGGCGAGTCCGAGCCGGAACCACGCCCGCCAGCTCGTCTCGTCGGCCTCCACGTCGAGGCGGTACTGCTCGAACTCCGCGTCGGCCGCGGCGCGCTCGGGCCTCCCGCTCGGGCGCTTCGGCAGGTCGTCGACGGGCAGCTCGTCTTCGCGTTCGAGCCGCTCCACCAGCTGCTGGGTGCGCACCCCGAACATGAGCTCGCGCACGAGCGCCCAAGCGCCCACGATCGGCAGCACGATGAGGAAGACGCCGATGGCGATGCCGATCGGCTCGCCGGTCATCACGAACATCACGGCGCGCTGGCCCACCAGCACCAGGTAGACCGCGAGCAGCACCGCCATCAGGATGGCGGCGGCGCGACCTCTCACGGGGTCACGCTCGTGGCCGAGGCGGCCTGTCCCGAGACGTTCTCGGGGGCCGCGTCCGGGGTGTCGGCGTCGGCGCCCGGTGCGCCGGAGGCACTCGTGCCGTCACCGGCACCCGCCTTCGCACCACGGCTGCTCGCCGCGTCGAGGTCGAGCACCTGGTCGAGCCCCACGACGACACCCCGCGCCGTGACGGCGGCGGCCAGCGCCACCCGGATCCCCGACTCGTAGGCGGTCGACGAGATCGTCTCATGGCTGATGGTGAGCACCTCGCCGGTGCCACCGAACACCACGTCCTGTTTGGCCACGATGCCGTTCAGCCGCAGGCTGTGCACCGGGATGCTCGCCACCTGCTGGCCGCGAGCCCGCTGGTCGCTGTGCGGCGCCGCGACCGGCCCCTGCGCGGCGCGCGCGGCCTGCATCAGCTCCGCCGTGCGCACAGCGGTGCCCGACGGTGAGTCGACCTTCGAGGCGGAGTGCGCCTCGATCACCTCGATCGAGTCGAAGAACCGCGCGGCGAGGGCGGCGAACGAGGTGGCCAGCACCGAGCCGAGGGAGAAGTTCGGGATGACCACGACCCCCGACTGCGGCTCGTCGCCGAGGGTGCGGCGGAGCGCGGTGATGCGCTCGTTCGACCAGCCGGAGGTGCCGATGAGCACGTTGCGCCCGTGGGCGACGGCGAACTCCACGACGCCCTGGCTCACCCCGGGCACGGTGACGTCGACCACGACGTCGCCTGCGAGCATCTCCTCGAGCTCGCTGCGGGAGTCGAGGGCCGCGGCCAGCTCGTACTCCTCCGACGCCTCGACGATGGCCGTGACGACCCGTCCCAACTTGCCCGTCGCGCCGACGACCGCCACCTTCGTTGTCATGCCTTCAATCTACCCGGCACGAGCCTGCGCCCGGCCGAGCGCCCACCTCGTGGGGGTTTGTACTGTGGATTCATGCGCATCCGCACCGGCGACGTCTCGGCCCCGGCCGAACGCGCCCTCCTCGACGACTACTTCGCGTACCGCGCCGCGGCGTTCCCCACGGCAGGCGGCTACTCCGTCGCCCATCCCGACCCCGCAGCCTTCGAACCCCCGGCCGGGGTCTTCCTGGTCGTGGAGGACGATGCAGGAGTCGCCGTAGGGTGCGGCGGCATCCGGATGCTGCCCTCGACCGAGGCGGAGACTGTGCGCTACGAGGTCAAGCACGTCTGGATCGACCCGGCAGCCCGTTCCCACGGCTGGGCGACCGAGCTGCTGCTCGAACTGGAGCGGCGGGCGCTCGAGCTGGGCGCCACCGAACTCGTTCTCGACACCCACCACACCCTCGAAGCGGCGGCCCGGCTGTACTCCCGCCTGGGCTACCTGCCCACCACCCCCTACAACACCAACCCCAACGCCACCCGCTGGTACCGCAAGCCCCTGGCCTAGTAGGGCTGCGGCTCGTTCACGCCCGTCCGCAACTCCACAGGCAGGTGTCCGAGGTCGTTGTAGGCGACGAGTTCGGGCATGCGCCCCGACTTCGACCTGATGATGGTGAGGCCGCAGTGGGCCTGGTTGAGGCCGACCCAGCGCCAGTCGGGCGCGTCCATCGCTTCGCGGACGAACCAGGCGATGACGAAGTTGTGGGTGATGAGCAGCTCGTGGGTGGTTCCGCGCCCCGGGGTGAGGAACTCGGCGGTCGCGTCGGCCATCTGCGCCCGGCCGGCCTCGGTCTGGTCGTCGGTGACGGAGTTGAAGAAGGGCTCGAAGCTGTGCGGCATCTGTGGCGAGTAGCCGGTGGGCACGCAGTCGAAGAGCAACGCGGAGGGTTGCGGGTCGAGCGCCGGGAGATGCTCGGCCATGATCGTCGCCGTCTCTTCGGCGCGCTGCAGGGGAGAGTGCCAGACGGCGTCGAACGGCACCCCGCCGAGCCGGTCGGCGAGGGCCCGCGCCTGCCTCTGGCCGCGCGGAGACAGCGGGCCGTCGTCGACGCCGTGCTCGGCGTCGAGCTGCTCGCCGTGGCGGACGAGGTACAGGGTGTGAGCCATCAGACCGGCGCCACCTGACGGAAGGCGTAGTCGTCGATGGGGCCCACCGCCGCGACGCTGAGGGGGCCGGCGGCGAGTTCGCGGGCGAGTTGCTGCACGTCGTCGGCCGTGACGGCCATGAGCCGCCGCACGCTCTCGTCGAGGTCGACGAACTCACCCAGCGTGAGCTCCGAGCGACCGAGCCGCGACATGCGGGTGTCGCTGTCTTCGAGCGCGAGAGCTGCAGAGCCGGAGAGCTGGCCGTGTGCCCGGTCGAGCTCGTCGGCGGTGATGCCGTCGGAGGCGAGGCGGCCGAGCTCGGCGAGCATGAGTTCGCTGACATCGCCTTCGCGGCCGGGCGTGCATCCGGCGAACATGGCGAACACGCCCGCGTCGGAGTAGCTGGGGGCGAAGGAGTAGACGGAGTAGGCGAGGCCGCGCTTCTCACGCACCTCCTGGAACAGCCGCGACGACATGCCGCCGCCGAGCACCGAGTTGAGCACGGCCATGGTGGTGCGGCGCTCGTCGGTGGCGACGATGCCGGGCAGACCGAGCATCAGGCTCACCTGCTCGGTGGGCTTGCCGACGACGCGCAGCGGGGAGGCGCCCACGAGCGGGGCGGCAGTCGACGAACGGCGGGGGCGGGGCGCGGCGGCGAGGCCGAGGTTCCAGCCGGCCGCGACGAGGGCGGTGGTGACCTGGGCCACGAGCACGTCGTGGTCGACGGCTCCGGCGGCAGCCACCACGAGGTCATTGGCCCGGTACTGGGCGCGATAGTGCTCCCAGACGGCGTCGCGGGTCGCCGCTCGGATGGTGTCCGGGGTTCCGCCGACGGGCCGGCCGAGCGGATGCGCGCCCAGCACCGCCTCGAACAGCCGCTCCCCCACGACGTCGCCCGGGTCGTCTTCGGCCATCGCGAGCTCTTCGAGGATGACCCCACGCTCGGTCTCGAACTCGTCGCTGTCGAGGAGCGAGGAGGTGAGCATGTCGGCGATGACCTCGACCGCCATGGGCAGGTCGGCGTCGCGCACCTTCGCGTAGTAGCAGGTGTATTCCTTGCTGGTCACCGCGTTGTGCTCGCCGCCGACCGAGTCGAAGGCGATCGCGATGTCGAGCGCCGAGCGGCTCGGGGTGCCCTTGAACAGAAGGTGCTCGAGGAAGTGGGTCGACCCGAAGTGCGACGGCGAAGCGCCCTCGGCGCCGGTCTCGTCGCGCGAGCCCGCGGCCACCCAGTAGCCGATGGTGGCACTGCGTGCGCCCGGGATGTGCTCGGTGAGGATGCGCACCCCGCTCGGCAGGATCGTGAGACGTACGACCCCTTCGGCGACATCGCCGATGGTGAGCTCGGACAGGTCGAGAGGGAGAAGTACGGCGCCGTTCATCACCTCAACCCTATCCGGCGCATCCCGTCCCCCACCTGTGCGTTACGCCCGTGGCGTACCCGCTGCCATCACACTCCAACCGTCGCTCCACCCGAGTGCGAGCCCGTCGGGCCCGGCGTCCACCCTGATGGGTGGGTCGCAGATGACGAGGTACCCGGAGCGCATCCAACAGTGGTCGATCAGCCGAGCGGCCTCGATGAAGGGCCGCCATGCCTCGAATTCGCGGGCTCCGAGCTCGGTCATCACCTCGGCGAATCGGGCGTCGAGCGCGAAGTCGATCGAGTACAGGTCTCGGTAGAAGTACCATGCCGGTGGCGACGCATCGTCGAGGGCATCGATGATGGAACGCCGGAGGTCGGCGAGCTCAGGGGGCTCGCAGGCACCCCAGCACTCGTCGACGACATCGGCGCCGTGCACGTCGCGAGCGCGTCGCAGGATGTCGGCCCACAGCCGCGCCTCCGGCGGCACCTCCCGGTCGAGGGCGAGCGCCCGACGGGGTCGGCCGGCAATCGACGAGCCGACCTGTCCGCGGAGGTCTTCGACGAACCGGTGAGGCACAGCATCCTCGGCCCGAGAGTCGGCGGGCGGACGGTCGAGTCCCAGCGCATCGCCGTAGAGAAGCGGTGCGATCCCGCACGCCCACATCCCGGCGCGGGGCGACTCCACATGCACCACGAACTGGGCGTCGCAGGCGTAGGCGACCCGGTAGGCAGCTCTGAGGGCGGTTTCACGCTCATGTCGCCCGATACCCGTGGTGCGCGTCGGCCAGTTGGCGAATCGGGCCGCGACGCGACATCGAACCTCGTGTGGGGTGAGCGTAGGCGACATCTACTCAGTTTAGTGGCGCAAAGCGCTCTCAACACGATCTTGGGAGCACTGTGCGCGATCGACGCGGCAATCCGGAGCGCCAGACGACGGATGCCCGCCCCACCGGAGTGGGACGGGCATCGGTCATCGTGCCTGCGGGGCTCTCAGCCCTCGGCGGGCGCCTCGGGGCCCTCGCTGTGCGCGGAGGAACCCTCGGTGTCGGCCGGGTCGGCCTCGGCGAGCACCGGGGCGAGCGACAGCTTTCCGCGGTCGTCGATCTTGGTGATCTCGACCAGGATCTTCTGGCCGACGCCGAGCACGTCTTCGACGTTCTCCACACGCTTGCCGCCGGCGAGCTTGCGCACCTCGGAGATGTGCAGCAGTCCGTCTTTGCCCGGGAGGAGCGAGACGAAGGCACCGAAGGTCGCGAGCTTCACGACGGTGCCGAGGAACTGCTCGCCCACCTCGGGGTTCTGCGGGTTCGCGATGGCGTTGACCTGGGCGCGAGCGGCCTCGGCCGACGGGCCGTCGACGGCGCCGATGTACACGGTGCCGTCGTCTTCGATCGAGATGTCGGCGCCGGTCTCGTCCTGGATGGCGTTGATCGTCTTGCCCTTCGGGCCGATCAGCTCGCCGATCTTGTCGACGGGGATCTGCACCGAGATGACGCGAGGTGCCGTGGGGGCCATCTCGTCGGGCTGGTCGATCGCCGCGTTCAGCACGTTGAGGATCGCCTCGCGGGCGGCCTTGGCCTGCTTCAGCGCACCGTCGAGCACCGAGGTGGGGATGCCGTCGAGCTTCGTGTCGAGCTGGATCGCGGTGATGAACTCCGAGGTACCGGCGACCTTGAAGTCCATGTCGCCGAGCGCATCCTCAGCACCCAGGATGTCGGTGAGCGCCGCGTAGCGGGTCTCACCGTCGACCTCGTCGGAGACGAGGCCCATCGCGATGCCGGCGACGGGTGCGCGCAGCGGCACACCGGCGTTCAGCAGCGACAGGGTGCTGGCGCACACCGATCCCATCGACGTCGAACCGTTGGAGCCGAGGGCCTCCGACACCTGACGGATGGCGTAGGGGAACTCCTCGCGCGAGGGCAGCACCGGCACGAGCGCGCGCTCGGCCAGGAAGCCGTGCCCGATCTCGCGACGCTTCGGCGAACCCACGCGGCCGGTCTCACCGGTCGAGTAGGGCGGGAAGTTGTAGTGGTGCAGGTAGCGCTTCTTCGTGATCGGGCTCAGCGAGTCGATCTGCTGCTCCATCTTCAGCATGTTCAGCGTGGTGACGCCCAGGATCTGGGTCTCGCCGCGCTGGAAGATGGCCGAACCGTGAACGCGCGGGATGACCGCGACCTCGGCGTCGAGCGGACGGATGTCGGCGAGGCCACGACCGTCGATGCGCACACCCTCCTTGAGGATGCGACCGCGCACGACCACCTTGGTGACGGACTTGTAGGCGGCCGAGACCTGGCCGAGCACGGAGGCGTCGAGCGAACCCTCCTCGACCCGGGCCGCGATGGCGGCCTTGACGCGATCCTTGAGGGCGTCGTCGGCGTTCTGGCGCTCGATCTTGTCGGCGATCTGGTAGATGCCGACGAGCTCGTCGTAGGAGAGCTCGGCCACGGCGTCGTAGGCGGCCTGGGTGTACGGCGGGAAGACCGGGTAGTCGAGCACGGCCTTGTTCGCCTGCTGCGCCATCGAGGCCTGCGCCTCGACGAGCTGCTTGATGAACGGCTTCGCGGCCTCGAGGCCCTCGGCGACGACGGCCTCGTTGGGTTTCGTGGCGCCGGCCTTGATGAGGTTCCAGGAACCCTCGGTGGCCTCGGCCTCCACCATCATGATGGCGACGTCCTGCGAGCCGTCGGCCGCGGTGACGACACGACCGGCGACGACGAGGTCGAACACGGCCTCCTCGAGCTGCGAGGCCTTCGGGAACGCGATCCACTGGTCGGGCTCGGTGCCGAAGCCCGGCATGAGCGCGAGGCGCACACCACCGATGGGGCCCGAGAACGGGATGCCGGAGATCTGCGACGACGCCGAGGCGGCGTTGATGGCGAGCGAGTCGTAGAACTCGTCGGGTGCGATCGACAGCACGGTGATGACGACCTGCACCTCGTTGCGGAGGCCGTTGACGAACGACGGGCGCAGCGGGCGGTCGATGAGACGGCAGACCAGGATCGCCTCGGTCGAGGGACGGCCCTCACGACGGAAGAACGAGCCGGGGATCTTGCCGGCGGCGTAGGAACGCTCTTCGACGTCGATGGTCAGCGGGAAGAAGTCGAAGTTGTCTTTGGGGTGCTTCGACACGCTCGTCGCGGAGAGCAGCATGGTCTCCTCGTCGAGGTACGCGGCGACGGCTCCCTGAGCCTGCTGCGCGAGACGGCCGGTCTCGAACCGGACCGTGCGGGTGCCGTACTTGCCGTTGTCGAGAACGGCTTCGGCGAATTTGATCTCAGGACCTTCCAAGAGGTCTTTCTCCTTTGTTTAGCGTCGCGGCCCCGTGTGGGCGCGCGACTCCTCGCGTGGGAGCAGGCGGAATAGCAGGGATTTCAGACGTTCCCTGAACGTGTCGAGGGGCGTGTGCTGGCCACCAGTAGACAATCTCCGAACGAGGGTTCGGAAACCAACCACCGAGGACCAGCTTCCTGCCGGCCTGCTCTCAACTTCACCATTCTAGCAGCCCCGGCCCACGGAACCGAGGATGGCTCGCGCCGATTCACGCTGTGATCTCCACGGTGAACGGCCGCGCGGTGCCGATGAGCCGCACCGGGACCTCGGCGACCCGGCCCTCGGCGGCCAGCGGATGCACGAGCCGGTTCAACCGCGCATCCACGTGCCGCGGCACGAAACCCGCTCGGTACACCCGCCCGTCGTCGCCCACCAGGTCGACGGCGACCCGCAATTCCCTTCCCAGCCAGCGGCTCGCATCCGGAGTCAGCACCGCACGGAGCGTGCGCGAGGTCGCCTGGGCGGCGTCGATGGAGGTCTGCCGGCGCTCGGAGCCCTCGAGCTCCATGCGGTGCACCGGCGTGTCGTCGCCCGCGGCCGCGGCGATCTCGCTGAGAGGCACGGGCTCGAGCGAGCCGAGGGTACGAAGGGTGTTCTCGCTGTCGCGGCCGGAACCGCGAAGCAGCGGCACCACGAGCGCTGCGGCGAAGGCCACCGCGAGGGCGAGCAGCAGCACGGTGAGCACCGGCGTCAACACCGGCCAGTCGGCGCGGGTGACCACGTTGGCGGCCATGGCCGAGACCAGCACCATCGCGAAGAGGAAGACCTCCCAGCGCCAGAACGGCTTGAAGCGTCTGTTCTCCTGCATGCCCCTAGTCTGCCGTGCCAGACGGTTCCGTCTCGCGCGCTGCAGCACTCGCGGCGTAGGTGAGGAGATTGCGGAACGGAGCCTGCGACTCCACGTTCCACTCCCGCCGGGCGGCGACCCTCAGCTCGGGGGTGGTGTAGCTGCGCCTGATGGAGGTGAGACCGTCCTGCCGCACGAACGACCCGCGGAAGAGCACGAGGGTCGCCGCCCAGTACTCCAGGTAGGCGAGCCTGCTGCGCCGGATGTCGCTGTGGATCGACAGCCCTCGGCACAGCAGCTCGCAGTCGATGAGGAGGTCGGTGAGCTGCTGGGGGCTCAGGTGGTGCAGCACGTGGTTCGAGATGACGAAATCGAACCGGAACGCGCGGTCGACGAGCGCACTGCTGTCGAGGGTGAGGAAGGTCACCCCGTCGGGGTTCGGCGCCCGCGTCGCCGCGGCGATCGCCCTCGGGTCGGGGTCGATGCCGGTCACCTCGAGCAGCAGACCGTCTCGCCTGGCCCAGCGCGCGAGGTCGCGCGCGATGTCGCCGCCACCGCAGCCCACGTCGATGAGCGTCGACGGGGTCGTCGCCGACAACAGGGGCCGGATGCGCTCACGATACGTCCCCTTCCAGCCGGCCACGAGACGGTTGACCCCTTGGAACTGCTCGAAGGTGCGGGCGAGCAGCTGCGGGTCGCAGTCGGGGTCGTCCATCAGCTCCCGCGCGGTGACCGCCCGCTTGCGGAGGTCGGGCAGGACGGGCATCAGCGAACCTCCTCCGACCGCCCGGCGATGGTGAACAGACCCGCCTCGACGGTGAGCCCTGGCCCGAACGCCATCGCGCAGACGCGCTCGCCCGCCGCGGCGCTCCCCGATTCGAGGATGCGGCGGAGCACGAAGAGCACGGTCGCGCTGGAGAGGTTGCCGACCGTGCGCAGCGTCTGCCGCGAGGGATCCATCTCCGCCTCCCCCAGCTGCAGCGCACCCTGCACGCGGTCGAGCACGCTGCGCCCGCCGGGGTGCACCGCCCAGTGACCGGCCATCGACCGCGGGGTACCTCCGGCGGCGCCGAGCAGCGGGGCGAGAGCACCCTCGATGTGCTCGTCGATGATCTTCGGCACGTAGCTGCTCAGCACCATCTCGAAGCCCTCGTCGCCGATGGTCCAGGCCATCGCCTCCTCGCCCGTCGGCGTGAGGGTGGTGGTGAACTCGTCGAGCCGTAGGGCGAGGCCGCCCCCGTCTCCGCCACGGTCGCCGGAGGTGACCACGGCGGCTGCGGCACCGTCGCCGAAGACCGACGACGCGACGATCTGGTCGCTCTCGTTCGAGGAGCGCATGTGGAGGGTGCAGAGCTCGACGCTGACCACCAGAACCACGGCATCCGGATCGGCCTCGCAGAACGCCTTCGCCGCACGCAGGGCGGGGAACACCCCGTAGCAGCCCATGAAACCGACGTGAAGGCGTTGGGTGGTCGGCCTCAGCCCGAGTTCGCGCACGAGCACGTAGTCGGGACCCGGGGCGAAGAAGCCCGTGCAGGAGACGGTGACGACATGGGTGACGTCGGCGGCGGCGACTCCCGGCACCCCGGCGAGAGCCTCGCGCGCTGCGTCGAGGGCGAGCTGAGGCGCCCGCTCGATGTAGCGCTCGTTGCGGATGCGCGTGGAGGGAGCGAGGAAGACCCCGTCTGCGCCGACGAAGACGGGTTCGTGAACGTCGGGCCCGTCGGTCGAGCCTGGCACAGCGGAGCCCTCGGTCAGCTCGTCGACCACGGTGTACCGGGTGTCGATGGCCGAGGCGTCGAAGGAGGCGGTGACGAGACGGCGGCCGAGCCGCGAGAGGCCGGGCTGGGCGGCGAAGAGGTCGCGGGCGCGCCCCTGCGGGAGGGCGGCGCCGGGCAGCGCCGTTCCGATGCTGCGGAGGTACACGGCCATAGCCCCATGTAAGCACGATCGCCCGACAGCGGAGCCGCGCCACGGAGAACTCCGACGGCCTCGACGGGCCGCCGGAGTTCTGCTACCGTCCAGCGCCTTGCGCTACTGCGCGCCGAACCCGCCGACCGGGCTGAAGCCCGCGTCGAGGGCGAACGGGTCCTTGATCTCGCCCGAACGGGTCGACGCCGCGACCGACGTGGCGAGCTCGCCCGCCGCGCGGTGGATGCGGTCGGGCAGCGTGGGGAACCCGTCGTCGGCCGCGCCGCTGCCCCAGTCCTCCGCCGCCGCGAACACGCTCGTCGGCAGCACGGGCGCCCTGAGGTAGCCGAACAGCGGCCGCATGGCGTGGTCGAGCACCAGCGAGTGGCGGGGTGTGCCGCCGGTGGCGGCGATGAGCACCGGCAGGCCGGTGAGCGCGGTGTTGTCGATCACGTCGAAGAACGACTTGAAGAGGCCCGAGTAGCTCGCGGTGAACACGGGGCTCACCGCGATGAGCCCGTCGGCGCCGGCCACCGCGTCGAGGGCGGCCTGGAGCTTGGCGCTCGGGAACCCGGTGAGCAGGTTGTTCGTGATGTCCTGCGCGAGGTCGCGCAGCTCGATCACGGTCAGCTCCACGTCCACCCCGCGCCCGGCGAGGTCGGAGACCGTGGCCTCGGCCAACCGGTCGGCGAGCAGCCTCGTCGACGACGGCTGGCTGAGCCCGGCCGAGAGTTCCACGAGGCGCTTCGGCGCCGTGGTCTCGTAGCCGGGCATCAGGCACCCACCCGTGCGGCCTCGGCGGCGACTGCCGACTGGGTCTCGTCGTCCTGAGCCTGCTTCGCGGCCTCGCGGGCGCGCATCCGCTCGATCTGCGACTGGTGGGTCGGGCCGTCGGGCACGTGCGCGGGTCGCTTGGCGTCGAACTCCTTGCGGAGCACGGGCACCACGAGCTCGCCCAGCATGTCGAGCTGCTCGAGCACCGTCTTCAGCGGAAGGCCGGCGTGGTCCATGAGGAACAGCTGGCGCTGGTAGTCGCCGAAGGTCTCGCGGAAGGTGAGTGTGCGGTCGATCACCTGCTGCGGACTGCCGACGGTGAGCGGGGTCTGCTCGGTGAAGTCCTCGAGGCTGGGGCCGTGTCCGTACACCGGCGCGTTGTCGAAGTAGGGGCGGAACCGGTTCACCGCATCCTGCGAGTTCTTCGTCATGAAGACCTGGCCGCCGAGGCCCACGTAGGCCTGGTCGGCCTGACCGTGACCGTAGTGCTCGAAGCGCTGACGGTAGAAGGCGATGAGGCGCTGGAAGTGCTCCTTCGGCCAGAAGATGTGGTTCGCGAAGAAGCCGTCGCCGTAATAGGCGGCCTGCTCGGCGATCTCAGGGCTGCGGATGCTGCCGTGCCAGACGAAAGGAGCGACGCCGTCGAGGGGGCGCGGGGTGCTCGTGAAGCCCTGGAGCGGGGTGCGGAACTGGCCCTCCCAGTCGACGGTGTGCTCCGTCCAGAGGCGGTGCAACAGCGCGTAGTTCTCGATGGCGAGCGGGATGCCCTGGCGGATGTCCTTGCCGAACCAGGGGTAGACCGGTCCGGTGTTGCCGCGACCCATCATCATGTCGACGCGGCCGTCGGCGATGTGCTGGAGCATCGCGTAGTCTTCGGCGATCTTCACGGGGTCGTTCGTCGTGATGAGCGTCGTGCTGGTCGAGAGCAGGATGTTCTCGGTCTTCGCCGCGACGTAGCCGAGCATCGTCGTGGGGCTCGAGGGCACGAAGGGCTCGTTGTGGTGCTCGCCGAGCGCGAAGACGTCGAGGCCGACCTCCTCGGCCTTCTGCGCGATGGTGAGGATCGCCTTGATGCGCTCGTGCTCGGTGGGGGTGGTGTCGTTCGTCGGGTCGGTCGTGACGTCTCCGACGGTGAAGATTCCGAACTGCATGTCGACCTCTCAAGTCACTCTGCCGCCTGTCGCGGCTTTCAATGCGTTTGCATGAACATCCTTCTCAACACCCCGTCGGCGAATCTATTCCCGACCTCGAGCAGGAATGCAGAAAGGCCGCCACCCCGGAGGGTGACGGCCTTCTGTGACGTCTGAGACGACCCGGTCGCTTAGCGGCGGAGGCCGAGACGCTCGATCAGCGAGCGGTAGCGCTCGATGTCGATGTCCTGGAGGTAGCCGAGGAGGCGACGACGCTGACCCACGAGGATGAGGAGGCCACGACGCGAGTGGTGGTCGTGCTTGTGCTCCTTCAGGTGCTCCGTGAGGTCCTTGATGCGCTTGGTCAGGATGGCGACCTGCACCTCAGGGGATCCGGTGTCACCGGGGTGGGTAGCGTACTCGTCGATGATCGCCTTCTTGACGTCTGCTTCGAGTGCCATAGATGGGATCCCCTTTCTCTCGTTGCGCGGTGCCAGTCAGCCGGATGCTGTGGCTCTCTTTATCCGCGGCCGTTCACACGGCAACCTGAAGAGCTTAGCAGAAACGCCGTCGTAACATTCGGTGCTCCAGTTCGACGGCGAACCGGGAACACACCATAGTTGACATGCGTTAGTAGTTCGCGGAACGGACGGAAAATGACACTCGACATCCCCAGCACCAGCACCCTCGACTCGGCCACCCTGCCGGTTCTCGACCTCAGCCGCCTCTCGCAGGGCGACGCCGAGGCGGAGGCCTTCCGGGTCGACCTGCGCGAGGCCACCCACGACTACGGCTTCTTCTACCTCACCGGGCACGGCGTGCCCCAGCAGCTGATCGACGACGTGATGGCCGTCTCGCGCCGCTTCTTCGACCTTCCCGAGGCCGACAAGATGGCGATCGAGAACATCAGGAGCCCGCACTTCCGCGGCTACACCCGCGTCGGCGGCGAGCTCACCCAGGGCAAGGTCGATTGGCGCGAGCAGATCGACATCGGCACCGAGCGCGAGCCGGTCACCGACCCCGACGCGCCCGACTTCATGCGGCTCGAAGGCCCGAACCAGTGGCCGGATGCGCTCCCCGAGCTCCAGACGACGGTCTCCGAGTGGTACGACGAGCTCAGCCGCGTCGCCCTCACCCTGCTGCGCGCCTGGGCCGTCTCGCTCGGCGCATCCGAGGACGTCTTCGACGAGGCCTTCGCCGAGCGCCCCTCCACCCTCATCAAGATCGTGCGCTACCCCGGCAAGAGCGACCCGGAGCCCAAGCAGGGCGTCGGCGCGCACAAGGACAGCGGCGTACTCACCCTCCTCCTCGTCGAGCCCGGCAAGGGCGGCCTGCAGGTGGAGAAGGACGGTGAGTGGATCGACGCTCCCCCGATCGACGGCGCCTTCGTCGTGAACATCGGCGAGCTGCTCGAGGTCGCGACCGACGGCTACCTCAAGGCGACGGTGCACCGCGTCATCTCGCCGCGCATCGGCACCGACCGCATCTCGATCCCGTTCTTCTACGCCCCGGCGCTCGACTCGACGATCCCCGTGCTCACCCTCCCCGAGGAGCTCGCTGCCGAGGCGCGCGGCATCACCGTCGACCCCGGCAACCCGATCTTCACCACCTACGGCGAGAACGCGTTCAAGAGCCGGCTGCGCGCCCACCCCGACGTGGCGGCGATCCACCACTCCGACCTCGTGGAGAAGAACGCGGCCGCCGCCGCGCAGAACAGCATCGCGTGAGCGACCCGCAGTCGGAGCCGGCCGCGCGACGCAATCCGTTCGCCGATCTCACTCCGCTGCGGGCCAGCCCCGCGTTCGCGCGGTTGTGGGCGGGCCAGGCGATCTCGGGCATCGGCAGCCAGATGACAATCGTGGCCGTCGGACTCGACATCTACCGCCTCACCGAGTCGACCCTCGCGGTCTCCGGGGTCGCGCTGTTCGCCCTGCTGCCCATGATCATCGCCGGTCTCTACGGCGGGATGCTCGCCGACGCCTTCGACCGCCGGAGGGTCGCCCTCCTCGCCGCGATCGTCGCGTGGGGTTCGACGGCACTGCTCGCCACCCTCGCCTGGACGGGCGCCGACAGTGTCGCCGCCCTCTACGCGCTGGCGACGGTGAACGCCGTGGCGGCGACAGTCATCCAGACGACGCGTGCGGCGATCTACCCACGCATCCTGCCGCGCGAGCTCCTGCCTGCGGCCGCGGCCCTCAACGGCATCACCATCGGCGTGATGGTCACGCTGGGCCCGGCCCTCGCGGGCGTGCTGGTGGCCACGGTCGGCTACGGCTGGACCTACACGATCGACGTCATCCTCTTCGTCGCGGCGTTCGTCGGCATCCTCGGCCTCCCGCGCATCCTGCCCGAGGGCGACATCCATCGCCCGGGTCTCGACTCGCTGAAGCACGGGTTCGCCTTCCTGAAGCGCGCGCCGAACATCCGCGCCTCCTTCCTCATCGACATCGCGGCGATGACCTTCGGGCAGCCGCGCGTGCTGTTCCCCGCCATCGGCGTGCTCGTCATCGGCGGCGGCCCCATCACCGTCGGCATCCTCACCGCCGCCTCGGCGATCGGAACGATGCTGGCGAGCGTCTTCTCCGGCCGGCTCGGCGGGGTGCGCTGGCAGGGCAGGGCCATCGCGCGCGCCGTGCAGTCGTACGGCGTGAGCATCGCGCTGTTCGGGTTGGTGCTGCTCGTCACCACACTCGCCGGGGCACCCGCGAACGACGACTTCTCGGAGGTGAACGTCACGGCGCTCGTGCTCGCCTCGCTGGCACTCGCCGCGTCGGGGGCCTCCGACGAGGTGAGCGCCATCTTCCGGTCGACGATGCTGCAGACCGCGGTGCCCGACAACATGCGCGGGCGGCTCCAGGGTGTGTTCACCGTCGTCGTGACGGGCGGGCCCCGCATCGGCGACATGTACGTCGGGCTGCTGTCGGTGTTCGCGGCGCTCTGGTTCCCTCCCCTTCTCGGCGGGATCGTGATCGTCGTGGCGGCGGCGCTCATCCTGCGCCTCGTGCACACCTTCCGCGCCTACGACGCCCTGAACCCACTGCCGTGAGGCCAGGGCACCGGCGCGCGAGCGGGCCCGCATCTCAGAGCCCGGCGGGCGGCGTCTCCCCCGATGCGAGCACGAGCACGAGCCGCTGCGTCGGCCTGGTCATCGCGACGTAGAGAGCGGATGCGCCCCGCGCGTTCTGGTCGACGACGGCGGCCGGGGAGACCAGCACCACGTTGTCGAACTCGAGCCCCTTCGCCTCCGCGGGGTTGATGACGGCGACGGGGCGCGAGAGCCCCGCTGCGCCGACACCGACCCGATCACCGAACGCCTCGGTCAGCGCGTCGGCTGTCGCCGAGACCGCAGAGTCGGCGGCGATCACGGCCGTGGTGCCGCCCCCGCCGACCATCTCGGCGGCGATGCGCTCGACGAGCGAGCCGAGTTCCGCGTCCGTCGTCGACGAGAGCGCCTCGACCGGCCAGTCGGTGGTGCGCACCGAGCGTGAGTGCGTCACCTCGAGGCCGCCGGCCACCGCCACGCGCTCGGCGGCGTCGACGATCTGCGCGGGAGTGCGGTAGTTCACCGTGAGCTCCTCGAGACGCCAAGAATCGCCGAGCAGCGGGTCGAGGGTCGAGCTCCAGCTCGTGGCCGAGGCCGCCGAACTCGCCTGGGCGATGTCGCCGACGATGGTGAAGGAGCGCAGCGGGGCGCGGCGCAGCAGCAGCCGCCACTGCATGGGTGAGAGCTCCTGAGCCTCGTCGACGACGATGTGCCCGTAGGTCCAGGTGCGGTCGGAGGCGGCCCGCTCGGCCGTGGTGAGGCTCGCCGCGCTCTCGGCGAAGCCCGCCACGACCGTCTCGGCCGAGACCAGGCCCGCGACGTCCATGTTGCGGATCGCGTTCTTCGCGTTCTCGAGGTCGCGCTTGTGCTGGGCCTTCTCGGCACGCTTGCGGGCACTGTCGCCCTCGTCGTACTCGCCGAGCAGTTCGGCAGCCTCGTCGAGCAGCGGCACGTCGGAGACGGTGAACGCCGAGCCCCGCTCCCGGCGCAGCAGCTCGCGCTTGGCCTTCGACCAGTGGCCGGTGAGCGAGGTGAGCCACTGCGGCCTGGCATAGAGGTCTTCGAGGAGCTTCTCGGGGGTGAGCGGGATCCACGCGGTGTTGAGCGCGACGCGCACGTCGTAGGCGGTGCGGATGTCTTCGCGGAGGTACGCGAGGTCGGCGTCGTCGACCGTGCCCCCGCGGCGGCGCAGCTGCTCGGCGAGCTGCTTGGTGAGCTGGCCGAGCATGGTCTTCACGAACGACACGCGTGCCTCGTTGTAGGGCTTGCCCGACTCGCGCGCCTTCGCGATGGCATCGGCGATGGCCTGCGGCAGCAGCTCGATGCGCTCCCCGTTCACCTCGAGCGTCTGCGGTTCGGCGGGCACGCGCTGACGGGAGCGCACGGCACGACGGATGAGCGCCGCCATCTCCGACGACCCCTTCAGCGCGGCGACGGCGGGCTCGTCGTCGGCGACCGCCTCCACCCCCGGGTAGAGCTGCCCCAGGCTCGCCAGCACCACACCGGTCTCGCCGAGGCTCGGCAGCACCGCGTTGATGTACTGCAGGAAGGCGCGGCTCGGGCCCACGACGAGCACACCGCTCGAGCCGAGGCGTTCGCGGTGCGTGTAGAGCAGGTAGGCGGCGCGGTGGAGGGCCACGGCGGTCTTGCCGGTGCCGGGGCCGCCCTGCACCACGAGAACCCCTGAGAGCTCGGAACGGATGATGCGGTCCTGCTCGGCCTGGATCGTCGACACGATGTCGTGCATGCGGCCGGTGCGCTGCGCGGAGAGCGCGGCGAGCAGGGCCCCCTCGCCCTGGAGGCGGGTTCCCTCCTCGTCGAGGAGAGCGGTGTCGAAGACCTCGTCCTCGATGTGCACCACCTCGCGGCCGCGAGTGGTGAGGTGACGGCGGGCACGGGCACCGAGGGGCGTGGCCGCGGTGGCCTGGTAGAACGCTGCCGCCTGCGGCGCGCGCCAGTCGAGCAGCAGCGGCTCGAGGTTCTCGTCGCGGAGCCCTATACGCCCGATGTAGCGCAGCCGCGATCCCGCAGCGCCATCGACGCCATCGGCGCCGTCGGCGCGGGTGTCGCGGTCGGCGTCGCTCGCGCCGTCGGCGCGCGCGTCACGCGAACCGGTGCCGCTGTCGCCGTCACCCGGATCGGCGAGCTCGAGGCGGCCGAAGGCGAGGCGCTCCCCCACGTCGCGCAGCTGACGGATGCGGTCTTCGTACACGCGCGCGAACGCATCCCGCTCGGAGCGCGACTGGTGGTTGCCGCCCACGCTCTCGCGCCGCACCGAGGCGAGCTCCCGCTCCGCCTCAGCCCGCAGCCCGTCGAGCCGTGCGTACAGCCCGGCCACGTAGTCCCGCTCCCCCGCGAGTTCGGAATCCGCCACGCCCGCACCTCTCGTCACCCCGGAACTCGAATTTCCCGGCAGATAAGTCTAGCTGTGCCAACCACCCCCCACGCTGGTCGCGCAAACCGCCCCACCCCACCCCGCCGCACGAGACTGAGCCAGCCCACATTGGTCGCGCAAATTGCTCGCATCTCGCGAAATGGGGACAGTTTGCGCGACCAACGCGCACCTGTCACGAGCACGAACCCCGAGCGAGGCCCGAGGCCCGAGGCCAAAAGGCCGTTATCGACGACCCAAGGCGGCGAGGTGAAGGGTGGCCGCGCCAGCGGCCACCCATGTTGGTCGCGCAGAGTGCTCGGGCGGGAGCCACGAGGGGCGACGCAACGGGCCGTTGTCGACGACCCAAGGTGAAGGGGTGGCCGCGCCAGCGACCACCCCTTCACACGCCGCGTCGCGCCGCAGCAGCGGCGGCGCGACCCGTCGGAGCCGCGCGCAGCACGGCCCCGACGGCAACATCACGGCACAGAGATCAGGTCGATCACGAAGATCAGCGTCTTGCCCGCGAGGAAGTGGCCGGAGCCGGCGGGGCCGTAGGCGAGGTGCGGGGGGATGGTGAGCTTGCGGCGGCCGCCGGCCTTCATGCCGGGGATGCCCTCCTGCCAGCCGGCGATGAGGCCGTTCAGGGGGAAGCTGATGGTCTCGCCACGGTTCCAGGAGGAGTCGAACTCTTCGCCGGTCTCGTACTCGACGCCGAGGTAGTGCACCTCGACGGTGCCGCCGGGAACGGCTTCGGCGCCGGTGCCCTCGACGATGTCGACGATCTCGAGCGTGGTGGGGGCGGGGCCTTCGGGGAATTCGATCTCGGGCTTGGAACCGGTGGAATCTGTCATGACTCCATCCAAGCCCACCCGGAGGGACAGGTCAAAAGGCCCGCCCGCCGGGCAAGTCACACGGTCACGGGGTCACGACGTCACACCCCGCGCGCCTGCAGCACGGTTCCGAGCGCCGCCCGGTCGGCGAGCAGCTCGTCGAGCAGCTGCGCCTCGTCATGCCGCGGGCCGATCGCGGAACGGCCGACGAGCATCCGCTGCCGCACGAAGGCGAGCCGGGTGGCGTGCTTCATGAACGACTTCATCGCCGCAGACCCCCCGGGCGGCAGGGTGCGTGCCCAGGCCTTCGCCTGCCGGCGCCCGGTGCCCGTCGAGAGCATGTCGACCTCGGCGTCGCTGAACCAGCCGGCGGCGGCGTACTCCTGCAACCTCGCCCTGGTGAGTCTCGTCTCGGCCCGCCGCAGCAGCACGACGAACACCACGGCGAGGGCGAACAGCGGCACCTGCACGACGAGGTAGAGCAGGAAGAAGCCGCCGAGCCCCTCCACGAGGTAGGTCGAGCCGTTCCACAGCGCGTGCAGCCCGATCGCGAGCAGCAGGCCGAGCAGGAAGATGCCGACGCCGGCGAGCCAGGCGCGGCGCCGCACCGCGAACCCGAGCGCGACACCGGTGCACGCGGTGAACATGACGTGGGCGAACGGCGACATGATGCCCCGCAGCACGAAGGTGAAGCCGAGCCCGACGCCGCCCGACTCGATGAGCGACTGCCCGAAGTAGAGGATGTTCTCGGTGAACGCGAACCCTGCGGCGATGGTGGCGCCGTAGACGAGCCCGTCGACCGGGCCGTCGAACTGCTTGCGGAAGAACAGCAGCAGGATGAGGATTCCCGCCGCCTTGGCCCCCTCCTCCACCACCGGCGCCTGGATGACCGACCCCCATAGCTCGCTCGTCGTGTTGAGACCGTCGCTCGCGGCGTACACGATGAGCTGGATGCTGAAGTCGGCGATGAGCGCGATGGCGACGGATGCCGCGGCGCCCCAGAGGAACGCGAACCACAGCGCGGGCCGCGGTTCGGGCTCCCAGCGGTCGATGAGGGTGATGGCCGTGATGACGACGGCGAGCGGCACCAGCGCGACGACGGCGCAGATGACGAACGCGACCGGCCCGAGGCCGAGCACCAGGTAGCCGATGACGGCGAGGAAGACGAAGCCGAGCACGAGCAGCCCGACGATGCCGAACACGAGCGACGAGGTCGACGCCCCGCGAGGCCTGGTCGCGACGGGCATCATGGGTGCGGCGGGCAGAGCGCCGGCGGGCGCTCGAGGCGCAGGCGACTGCAGTGCGGCCGCGGCCACGGCGGGTGACTGCACCCCGGACGGCGAGGCGGCGCCGCCGGTCGGCGCGCCGGACGGGTCGAAAGCACTCAAGAGCATTCCTCACTTCGCAGGGACGACACCCAGCGTAGCGGCCCTCAGTAGACCTTGCCAGGGTTCATGACCCCGCGCGGGTCGAACACCGCCTTGACACGCTTCTGCAACTCGAGCTGCTCGGCGCCGAGTTCGCCCTCCAGCCAGCGCTTCTTGAGCAGCCCCACCCCGTGCTCTCCGGTGAGGGTTCCCCCGAGCGCCACGCAGGTCTCGAACAGCTCGTCGGCGGCAGCCCAGACGTGGTCGGGCACCTCGAGAGGGGCGCCGGACGGGCGGGCGGCGCCTTCGCGAGGGATGACGAAGTTCGGGTGCAGGTTGCCGTCGCCCGCGTGCGAGACCGTCGGGATGCTCAGCCCGTACGCCGCGCCGATGCGCTCGATCGCCGCGAACATCTCGGCGAGCCGCGACCGGGGCACGCACACGTCTTCGACCAGCACGTCGCCGTCGGCCTCGAGCGCGGCATGGAAGCTGCGACGGAACGCCAGCTCGGCCTCCCCCTCCGCCGCATCGGCGGTCGAGCGCAGGCCGAGCGCCCCCGCGGCACCCAGCACTGTCGCGATCTCCGCCGCCTCGATCTCCGCCCCCGCACCGTCGGTCTGCACCAGCACGTAGGCGGCGCCCGCCGCCGCGGAGGGCCGGCCGAGCAGCCGGTTCACGGCGGCGACCGCCGCGGCATCCATCAGCTCCATCACCGCGGGCCGGAGCCGCGCCGCCGTCACCGCGGCGCACGCGGCGGCGGCCTCCGTCACGCTGCCGAAGAACGCACCGAGGGTGACGACGGGGCCGGCAGGCAGGGGCCGGATGCGCACGGTCGCCTCCACGATCACCCCCAGGGTTCCTTCCGACCCGGTGAACAAGGCGGTGAGGTCGTAGCCCGTCACGCCCTTCACCGTGCGCCGGCCGGTGTGCAGCAGGGAGCCGTCGGCGAGCACGACGGTGAGACCGAGCACCGCCTCCCGGGTCACCCCGTACTTCGCGCACAGCAGCCCGCCGGCGTTCGTGGCGATGTTGCCGCCGATGGTCGAGATCGCCTTGCTCGCCGGGTCGGGCGAGTAGACGTACCCGTGCGGCAGCAGGGCGTCGCTCAGGTGCTGGTTGATGACTCCGGCCTGCACCACCGCGAGCTCGTCGTCGAGCGAGATCTCGACGATGCGGTCGAGCCGGTCGAGAGCGAGCACCACCGAGCCCTCGGTCGAGGTGGCGCCGCCCGCGAGCCCGGTGCCCGTGCCCCTCGGAACGATGGCGACCCCCTCCGAGGCGGCGAGGCGCACTGCAGTCTGCACGTCGGCGACCGACTCGGCGGTCACCACGCATAGGGCACCCTCCTCCGACCGCCAGCCCGACTTGTCGCTGCGCACCTGTTCGAGCGTCGCGGCATCCGTCGTCACCCTGTCGCCGAGTTCGGCCCGCAGCGCGCCGAGCAGCTCCGCGGGAGTCACTCCGGGGTTCCGGAACCGCCGCGCGACGCCGAAGAGGACGCCGATGCCGCCGCCGCTGCCTCACGCGCCGCCTGTGCCGCCGCCTCGGCCCGCGCCTGCTCGGCCTCCAGGTCGATGATCGGCATCGCCGCCGTGATCGCCTCGATGCCCGACAGCCGCGCCGGCGACGTCAGCTTCGTCACCTGCTCCCGGCTCATCAGGTCGGCCTCCACGACGAGGTCGGCGATGTTGCGGTGGGTGAGCAGGGCGGTCTTCGCGAGTGCCGACGCCGCCGCATAACCGATGTAGGGCGTGAGCGCCGTCACCACTCCCACCGAGGTCGAGACCATCGTGTCGAGCCGGTCGAGGTTCGCGGTGATGCCGTCGACGCAGTTCAGGCGCAGGGTGCGGCAGCCCGCGGTCATCCAGGCGAGGCTCTGCAGCAGGGAGTGCGCCATCACGGGTTCGAAGGCGTTCAGCTGCAGCTGCCCGGCCTCGGCGGCCATGGTGACGGTGAGGTCGGCGCCCGCCACCGCGAACGCCACCTGGTTCACCACCTCGGGGATGACCGGGTTCACCTTGCCGGGCATGATGCTCGAGCCCGCCTGCCGCGGCGGCAGGTTGATCTCGCCGAAGCCGGCCTGCGGTCCGCTGGAGAGCAGCCGCAGGTCGTTGCAGATCTTCGAGAGCTTGATCGCCGAGCGCTTCAGCACGCCCGAGAGCGTCATGAACACTCCCGTGTCGCTGGTGGCCTCGACCAGGTCGGCTGCGGTGACGAGGTCGAGCCCCGTGAGCTCGCGCAGCTGCCGGCAGACCGTCGCCGCGTAGTTGGGGTCGGCGGTGATGCCCGTGCCGATGGCGGTGGCGCCGAGGTTGATCTCGCACAGGAGCGGCACGGTGTAGCCGAGCCGATCGGTGTCTTCGGTGAGGGTGGTGGCGAAGCCGTGGAACTCCTGGCCCAGGGTCATCGGCACCGCATCCTGCAGCTGCGTGCGGCCCACCTTGAGCACGTGCTCGAACTCCACGCCCTTCGCGGCGAACGAGTCGCGCAGCAACCCGTGCTCCACCAGCAGCCGTCGGAGCGAGAACACCGCGGCGAGCTTCACCGCGGTGGGGTACACGTCGTTGGTGCTCTGGCTGCGGTTCACGTCGTCGAGCGGATGCAGCACCCCGTAGTCGCCGGGAGCGTGGCCGTTGGCCACCAGGGCCACGTTGGCGATGACCTCGTTCGCGTTCATGTTCGTCGAGGTCCCCGCCCCGCCCTGGATGACCCCCACCACGAACTCGTCGTGGAACTCGCCCGCCTTGATGCGCTCGCAGGCGGCGTCGATCCACTCGGCCTTCCACGCATCCAGCACGCCGATCTCGCGATTGGCCCGCGCCGCCGCCTGCTTCACCGTGGCGAGGGCGTTCACGAGATCGGGGTAGACGGAGATGGGCCGGCGCGAGATGGCGAAGTTCTCGAGCGCCCGGGCGGTGTGGATGCCCCACAGCGCGTCGCGGGGTATCTCGATGCTGCCCAGGCTGTCGGTCTCGGTGCGGGTGGGCGGCGGCGTGGTGGTCACGGTGGTTCCTCTCGGTGCGACCGCACTCGTGGTGCGGCTCCTGGCTCGGCGCTCGTGGCGCCCTTCTACCGCAGCCGTCGCATGAGACCGCGGATGAAGTTCTCCTTCTTCGCCGTGAACGGCGGATACACCAGCTTGAGGGTGTCGGGCGCGAGCCGCTTCGACAGCACCGACTTGGTGTGGCTGAAGATCTCGATGCTGCGCCGCCCGTGGTACGAACCCATCCCGCTCTCGCCGACGCCGCCGAAGGGCAACCCCGGCACCGTGAGGTGAGCGACGGGGACCCCGAAGCCGACGGCTCCCGACGAGGTCTCGGTGAGGATGCGCCTCGCCGTCTCCTTCGACGAGGTGAAGGCGTAGAGCGCCAGCGGCTTCTCCCCCGAGCGGATGAAGGCGATGGCGTCGTCGAGGCCCGTCACCCTCACGATGGGGAGGATGGGGCCGAAGATCTCCTGGGCCATCACCGGTGCGTCGCGCGACACCTCGTCGAGCACGGTGGGGGCGAAGTAGCGGGCGCGCTCGTCGCGCTTGCCGCCGGTGCGGACGGTCTGACCCTCCAGCAGCCCTGACAGCCTGGTGAACTGCTTGTCGTTGATGATGCGGCCGTAGCTCGAGCTCGTGCGCGGGTCGCCGTCGTACAGTTCGCTGATGGCGTCGACGAGGTGCGGCACCAACCGCTCGGCGACCGAGTCGGTGGCGAGCAGGTAGTCGGGGGCGACGCAGGTCTGCCCGGCGTTCATGAACTTGCCCCAGGCGATGCGCCTGGCGGTGGCGGCCAGGTCGACGGTGTCGTCGACGTAGACGGGAGACTTGCCCCCGAGTTCCAGCGTCACGGGCGTGAGGTGCTTCGCGGCGGCCTCCATGACGATGCGCCCGACGGTGCCGTTGCCGGTGTAGAAGATGTGGTCGAAACGCTCGGCGAGGAGCGCCGTGGTCTCCTCGACCCCGCCCTCAACCACCGCAACGGCGCGGCTGTCGAGGTAGAGCGGGATGAGCTCCGCCATCACCGCGGAGGTCGCCGGTGCCAGTTCGCTCGGTTTCATGACGACGGCGTTTCCGGCGGCCAGCGCGCCCGCAACGGGAGCGAGCAGCAACTGCAGTGGGTAGTTCCAGGGGGCGATGACGAGCACGACGCCGAGCGGTTCGAGCATGGTCGCGGCGGAGGCAGGTGCGAGGGCAAGCGGCACCGGTACACGCCGCGGCCGCAGCCAGCGGCGCAGATGAGTGAGCGTGTGCTCGATCTCGCCCGCCACCACCCCGATCTCGGTGAGCTGAGACTCGGCGGGGTTCTTGCCGAGGTCGGCGAACAGGGCGTCCTCGATCTCGGCCGACCGCTCCTCGAGCATCGACTTCAGCGCCCTGAGCTGCCTGACCCGCCAGGCGTAGGAGCGGGTCACGCCGTGCTCGAACGACGACCTGAGGATCGGGACGACGGGCGATTCGGCGACGGTGCTCTGCGCTGTCATCCCCTCATCGTAGGGGAGGGCGCCCGGTCGCGGTAGCGGATCAGCTGTGGAAGAAGGGGACGATCAGGTAGATGCCGAACAGCACCGCGCATCCGCTGAGGACGAAGCACAGGTACGACAGCACGGTCGCCCACGCGGGCCGTGAGCTCTCGCCTGTCGTGGCATCGATGCGGCTGAGGAACCGGAACCGCAGCCCGAAGGAGTACAGGCTCACCACGGCGGCCGTGGCCACCAGGGAGGCGGCGGCGACCACCAGGAAGGCGCCCCAGTCGATCATCGTTCGGCCTTCCTCTTGCGGCGGGTCGCTTTGGGACTGCGCACGGCGATGGTGGCCGCGTCGACCTCGCTGATGGCGTTGCCGGAGTCGACCCGGTTGCGGCGCGAGAGCAGGAAGATGGTGCCGATGATGGCGAGGCCCACCACCAGGTCGATGACGATGCCGACCGTGCCGAAGGTCGCCACGAACGCGGCGAGGGCGCCCACGAGGGCTGAGGCCGGGAGGGTGACGACCCACCCGAGGCCGATGCGCCCCGCCGTGCGCCACCGCACGGAGGAGCCCTTGCGGCCGAGGCCGGAGCCGATCACCGAACCGGAGGCGACCTGCGTGGTGGAGAGCGCGAACCCGAGGTGGCTGGAGGCGAGGATGGTGGCGGCGGTGCTCGTCTCCGCGGCGAAGCCTTGGGCGGGCTTGACCTCGGTGAGCCCCGAACCGAGGGTGCGGATGATGCGCCACCCGCCCATGTAGGTGCCGAAGGCGATGGCGAATGCGCAGGTGACGATGATCCAGAGGTCGGGGCCGCTGCCGGCGGGGAGCATTCCTGCCGAGATGAGGGTGAGGGTGATGACGCCCATGGTCTTCTGGGCGTCGTTGGTGCCGTGGGCCAGCGCGACGAGCGACGAGGAGAAGATCTGGCCGTAGCGGAACCGGCCGCGCACCCCTGACTGGGCGCTCGAGCTCGGCATGTTCGTGATGGCGTAGGCGAGGCGGGTAGCGACGAAGGCGACGACCCCGGCCACGACGGGGGCCACGAGCGCGGGCAGCACCACCTTGCTGAGCAGCACGGAGTAGTCGACCACACCGAAGCCCGCCCCCACGATGGCGGCGCCGATGAGGCCGCCGAACAGGGCGTGCGAGGAGCTCGACGGCAGACCGAAGAGCCACGTCACCAGATTCCAGACGATGGCTCCGATGAGGCCGGCGAAGATCATCTCGGGGAGGATCTGCACTCCCCCGTCACCCTCCTTGATGAGGCCGCCCGAGATGGTCTTCGCGACCTCGGTGCTGAGGAACGCCCCGACGAGGTTGAGCACGGCGGCCAGGGCGACGGCGACCTTCGGTTTCAGAGCGCCGGTCGCGATCGGCGTGGCCATCGCGTTGGCGGTGTCGTGGAAGCCGTTGGTGAAGTCGAAGAACAGGGCGAGGGCGATCACCAGCACGACGATGACGGTGATATCCACCAGGGGGCTGCTCCAGACTGTCGCGCGGGTTCGCAGCCACCGGATGTTCACTCCGAGTTCGTCCGTTCGCGGTTGCCGGAGGATGGCGCGAGTCGATAATCGCATCCGCCTCTGCCGAGGTCAACTCGGGCGGGCCGTACGCTGGAACCATGGCATCCGTTGCTCCCCACGCCCGCAGAGTCCCGACCGAACGCGTGCACCACGGAGACGTCGTGATCGACGCCTTCGAGTGGCTGCGCGACAAGGACGACCCGGAGGTGATCGCCTATCTCGAGGCGGAGAACGCCTACACAGAGGAGCAGACCGCGCACCTCGAGACACTCCGCGGGAAGCTGTTCGACGAGATCAAGTCCCGCACCCTCGAGACCGACCTCTCCGTGCCGGTGCGCGACGGCGACCACTGGTACTACACCCGCACGATCGAGGGTTCGCAGTACGGCGTGCACTGCCGCGCGGCCGTGGCGGGGCCCGGCGACTGGACGCCGCCGAAGCTCGTCGCCGGGGAGCCCGTGCCCGGCGAGCAGATCGTGCTCGACGACAACGTCGAGGCGGAGGGCCACGAGTTCTTCTCTCTCGGCTCCTTCGACGTGAGCCCCGACGGCAATCTGCTGGCCTACGCCGTCGACGTCGTGGGTGACGAGCGGTACACCCTGCGCATCCGTGACCTCCGCACCGGCGAGAACCTGCCCGACGAGGTGGGCAATACCTTCCCCGGAGCGGTGTTCTCGGGCGACGGGGAGTCGGTGTTCTACCCCACGGTCGACGAGGCCTGGCGGCCCGACACCATCTGGCGGCACCGGCTCGGCACCGACGCCGCAGACGACGAGAAGGTGTTCACCGAGCCAGACGACCGCTACTGGGTGGGCATCGGCCTCACCCGCAGCAAGCGGTACCTCGAGATCGCGCTGGGGTCGAAGATCACCAGCGAGGTGCACCTGCTCGACACCACCGACGCCGACGCGACCTTCGAGGTCGTGTGGCCCCGTCGCGAGGGTGTGGAGTACAGCGTCGAGCACGCCGTCGTGGGCGGCGAAGACCGGTTGCTCATCCTGCACAACGACGGTGCGCTCAACTTCGAGCTCATCTCGGTGGCTCCGGATGCGCCCCTCGACCGGTCTCGATGGGAGGTGGTGCGGGCTCACGACCCCGCGGTGCGGCTCGAAGACGTCGACGCCTTCGCGAACCACCTGACGCTCGACTCGCGGCGCGAGGGGCTCACACGGGTGTCTGTGCTGCAGCTCGACGCCTCTGTCACCTCACTGGAGAACGCGCCCTTCGCCGAGCTCGAGTTCGACGAGCCGCTGTTCTCCGTGGGCACCTCGGGCAACCCCGAGTGGCAGCAGCCGACCATCCGCTACGGCTTCGGCTCGTTCGTCACGCCCTCCTCGGTGTTCGACTACGACATCGCCTCGGGCAGCTCGACGCTGCTGAAACAGGCTCCGGTGCTCGGCGGCTACGACCCCGCACGCTACGAGCAGCGCCGCGATTGGGCGACCGCGGCCGACGGCACTCTGGTGCCGATCTCGCTCGTGGCGGCGCGAGGCGTGTTCGACTCGGGCGCTCCCGCCCCCCTCGTGCTGTACGGCTACGGGTCGTACGAGGCGTCGATCGACCCGGCGTTCTCGATCTCGCGGCTGTCGCTGCTCGACCGCGGCGTCGTGTTCGCCATCGCGCACGTGCGCGGCGGCGGCGAGATGGGGCGTCAGTGGTACGAAGAGGGCAAGACGCTCACCAAGAAGAACACCTTCACCGACTTCGTCGCCTGCGCCTCGCACCTGGTCTCCTCTGGCGTGACCGCGCCCGAGCGGCTCGTGGCGCAGGGCGGGAGCGCCGGCGGGCTGCTCATGGGAGCCGTGACGAACCTCGCGCCCGAGCTGTTCGCCGGGGTGCTCGCGCAGGTGCCGTTCGTCGACGCGCTCACCTCGATCCTCGACCCCGAGCTGCCGCTGACGGTGATCGAGTGGGACGAGTGGGGTGACCCCCTGCACGACCCCGAGGTGTACTTCTACATGAAGGAGTATTCGCCCTACGAGAACGTGACCGCCCAGCGCTACCCGCGCATCCTCGCCGTCACGAGCCTCAACGACACCCGCGTGCTCTACGTCGAGCCCGCCAAGTGGACGGCGCGGCTGCGCGAGGTCGACGCCCCCGTGCTCCTCAAGACCGAGATGTCGGCCGGCCACGGCGGCGTCTCCGGCCGCTACGAACGCTGGCGCGAGGTCTCCTACGAGACCGCCTGGATCCTCGACGTCCTGGGTCTCGCCGCCTGAGCGGGATGAACCGCCTGAGAGGGATGAACGGCCTGAGCGGGAGGGACGCGCCGTGAGCGACGAGGGCCTGTACCTCGTCTTGGCGGCTGCCGGCGGGCTTGCCACCGTCGTGCTCCTCCTGACGGCGTGGGCCGCCACCGGCGTCACCCGTCATCTTCCCGCGTCGCCGGTGGTCGAGTTCGGGCCGCCCCCGGGGGAGCTGATCGACCACGCGATCGCAGCGCGCGCAGAGAGGCGCATCCTCGCCGCGGGGGTCGTCGATCTCGCGGTGCGCGGTCGGGTGCAGGTGATCGCCCCTGGCGGATCATCAGGCGCGGTGGCGATCCAGCGCATACCGGGCGTACCGCTCGGCGAGTGGGAGTCGAGCCTGTTCTCGGCGCTCGTCGGCCCTGACACCACGGGCAGGCAGCGGCGTCGACGCGGCCGGGCGCTCGCCCTGATCGGAGTCGCGGAGGACCGAGGCGACGTGGCGTTCCTCACCGGTCCTGCGTCGTTCCCCGTGCAACGCGCGCGGGCGCTCGCGCTCCTCGTCGACGACCGGCGTCAGCACCTCGAACGGCGCGGGCTGACGAAGGGACGTCCTGTCGGTCTCCATCTCGCCGTGGTCGCCCTGGCGTTCCTCACGGCGCTCACCGTCGGGGTGGTGCTCGGCCTGGCCGCTCTCGTCGACGGACTCTGGCCGGTCGCGGTGCTCGTGCCGGTGGTGCTCGCAGCACTCGTGTGGGTGATCGCGCTGACACCGCCCCCGATCCAGCGCTTCACGGTGAAGGGCGACGAGCTGCGGCGTCAGCTCTCCGGGCTGCGCGATTACCTGAGGTTCGCAGAACGTGACCGCATGCGGTTGCTCCAAGGTCCGTCCACAGCCCTCCGCGACGACGCGGATCGTCTCGTGCTCACCGAGAAGCTGCTCCCCTACGCGATCATCCTCGGTGAGGAGCGCGCCTGGAGGAGAGAGCTGGCGCAGCTCGCCGATCTCCAGTCCAACGACGGCCTCCTCGCGCTCGGGTCGACCGTCGACTCACTCGCGTCGATCCTGGACGCGATCTCGGCGATCAGCGCCGTCGCCCGGCTCGTCGGACTCGTCTTCGGCTCAGTGCTCCGCATCTTCGACTGAAACCGTGCACGGCACCGGCCGGACCGTGCGTCAGCGTTCCAGGGCGGAGCGGAGGAGGGAGACGAGGGCGTCGAGCTGCACGCTGTCGGAGGAGGTGACGTCGACGTCGGAGCCGTCGAGGGCTCGGGCGGCGAGGCCCTGCTTCGAGTCGATGAGCTCGGCGATCCGGGTGTCGATGGTCTGCGCCGCCACGATGCGCCAGGCGGTGACCGGCTCCTCCTGACCGATTCGGTGCACACGGTCGATTGCCTGGGTCTGCTCGGCAGCCGTCCACGACAGCTCGGCGAGCACGACGTTGGACGCGGCCTGGAGGTTCACGCCCACGCCGGCCGCGGTGAGCGAACACACCGCCACCGAGACCTCGGGGTCGGTGTTGAAGGCGTCGATCTCACGCTGACGCAGCAGCGCCGACTGGTCGCCACGGATGGAGACGGTCTTGAGCTCGCGCTTGGCGAACAGCTCCTCCGCCTGGTTCATCACGTCGATGTGCTTGGCGAAGAACACCACCTTGCCCACGGAGCGCGCGAGCTGCGCCGCGTAGTCGGCGGCGAGGCCGGCCTTCGCCGTGCCGATGCGGCGCACCATGGTGAAGACGTTCAGGCCGTCTTCGGTCGCCTTGGTGTCGTCGAGCTCCTGGCGGGCGACGAGGCGCATGAGGTCGTCGTCGGGCAGCTCGTCGGGCTCGTCGCCGCGCGATGCCGCTCGGGCGGCGACCAGGCGGCGGTAGCGGGTGACGAGCCTCGCACCCAGCTCGCGCTCCGCCTCACGGATCGACTTGCCCATCTCGTCGTCGAGCTCCACCGGCAGGTCGACGATCCGCTTCGCAGGCAGGTCGGCTGCCACGTCGATCTTGCGGCGTCGCACGATGCCCATGTCGATCACCGCCTCGCGCGCCTCGGCGAAGAACCCGGTGTCGGCGGGCGTCAGCCCGACCTCCTCGAGCCGCTCCATGAGCACCGGCGTGGGCTTCTGCCCGTCGATCCAGCCGAGGAACTGCCAGATCGCCCTGAAGTCGTCGACGTCGTTGATGAGCGGCGTTCCGGTGAGCGCCATCATGAGCGGGTTGCCGCCGGGAGCGGTGCGACGGATGCGGTCGGCGAGCGCCAGCACGTTGCGCGACCGCAGCGACGACATGTTCTTGATGAAGTGCGCCTCGTCGACCACCATGCCGCGGAAGCCCATGGTGCCGAGCCACGACAGGTGCCGGTCGAGCACCTCGTAGTTCACCACCACGACGTCGGCGAAGGCGTCGAGGTTCTCGCCGTCGCCGTGCACGACGGTGGCCCTACGGTGCGGGGTCCAGATCTCGACCTCGCGCGCCCAGTTCATCTTCACCACGTTCGGCACGACGGCCAGCAGCGGGTAGGCGTCGGCGACGGATGCGGCGAGCAGCGACTGCGCCGTCTTGCCGAGACCGGGCTCGTCGGCGAGCAGGAAGGTGCGGTGGCCCGCCTGCACGCTCTGCAGGAAGCGGGACTGGTGCACCATGAGCTCGCGGCCGGCGGGCGAGAGCCGGTCGATGGTGGGCGCGGGGGGCAGCTCCATGCTGGCCGCGTTGCCGCCGGCGCCGTACTCGAACGCGCGGTAGAGCGGGCCGAGCAGCTCCCAGTTCGAGAGCCTGCCCACGCCGTGCGGCTTCGCCGGCGTGAGGTCGGGGGCCATGAACGGGTTCGCGAGCTGCCTCGACTTCACCGAGGTGGGCACCACCTGGCGCTCGGCGAGCTCCGGGGGTACGACGGTCGCGGTGGGAGCCGGCACGTCGGGCTCCTCGTCGGGCACGTCGTAACCGGCGTCTTCGAGGTACTCGCGGCGCAGCTTCTTCGCGGCGGGCGAGACGGCGGCGTCGTTCTCGAGCAGGGCGATGAGCGAGGTGTCGCGCGCCGCGGTGCGGGCGAGGATGCTGGCGATGCCGTCGAGCCGTTTCAGCTGCTCGGCGCGCTCGGCGTCGCTGAGCGACGCATCCGTCTTGATGGAGGCGCGCTCCTCGCGCATGAGGAGCGCCACGACGAGGAACTTGGTGCGGTTCGAGGGCGCCACCTTGCCGCGCTGGGCGGCGGCTTCGACCTCGCGCACCTTGCGGGCGAGGATGGGGATCAGACCGGTGTTGTCTGCGGTTCGCGTTCGGCGGTTGCCGGACCTTGACATCGTTCTCCTGGGGAGTCTGCGGAACACCACGGGAGCCTGGGCACCTGAGCAACGTGACGGGGGTCACGGTCGGTGCGAAGAGCGGGTTGACCCGCGGCGGCACCTAGTCTACGCGATGCACCTTGATGAGGAGTCCACTCGCCACGAACACGATCGCGCCGACCACGTGGCAGATCTGCCAGGCCACGAGCGGCAGGTCGAGCGGGAGCACCGGGTTCCAGAGCACGGCGATCGCGAGGAGCGGCGGAATCCACCACCACTGCTTGGCCTGACCGGCGAACACGCACATGATGAGCGCGAGGATGCTGACGACGTAGCGCGCGATGGTGAACCAGTCGGTGTCGACCACGGCGATGAAGGCCATCATGGCGACGGCACCGAGGAGACCGGGCGCGAGGGCGGGGCGGGTGAAGGCCGGCTGGGTCTGTCGGGAGCTCATGTCTCGCCAATCCTACGCGCCGGTGGCTAGTCTGATTTCATGACATTCTCGACGCCGTCGTCCGGCTCTGTGTTCGCAGGTCCCGAAGGACTCTGGACAGCCGACCCCGAAGAGCTCGCAGCCCGGCTCTTCGTCACGGTGTTTGCCGGCCAGGGCGCCGTTCCCCTGCCGCAGAAGGATGTCTCGGAGGTGTACTCGACCCTCGCCGGCCTCGGCGGCTACTCGCTGCCGGATGTGCGCTCGGGCAACACGCAACCGCTCGGCCTCACCGTGCAGCTGGCTCAGGAGGCCATCCTCATCTGGGAGCGCGCGACCGTCGCCACCCGCCTCAGCGCGGGTGCGGGCCCGGTCTCGCACACCATCACGATGCTCCGCTTCGGGCCCGGCGTGCTGAACGCCTCCGACCCGGTGGCCGCGCTCAAAGCGCGCCTGCACTGAGCGGGGTGAGCACGGTGTCGCGAGCGTCCCGGCCCTTCCACGTCTCGGCCGAGGTCGCCGAGGCCCTCGACTCCGGTCGCCCGGTGGTGGCGTTGGAGTCGACCATCATCTCCCACGGCCTCCCGCGTCCCCGCAATCTCGAGGCGGCGCAGGAGTTCGAGGAGATCCTCCGCTCGGCGGGCGTGACCCCCGCGACCATCGCCGTGCTCGACGGCGTGCCGCACATCGGTCTCGACGCCGAGGGCGTGCGCCGCATCGCGGGCGAGGAGATGGCCAAGGCCAGCGTGCGCGACCTGCCGATCCTCGCCGCCAAGGCCGCGAGCGGAGCGACCACGGTCGCGGCCACCGCGTACCTGGCCGGTCGCGCCGGCGTACGGGTGTTCGCCACGGGCGGCCTCGGCGGGGTGCACCGCGGCGCCTCCGAGTCGTTCGACGAGTCGGCCGACCTCAGCGCTCTCGCCCTGTCGGGCGTCACCGTGGTGTCGGCGGGAGTGAAGTCGGTGCTCGACATCCCGGCAACCCTCGAGCGCCTCGAGACGCTCAGCGTTCCGGTGGTGGGCTACCGCACCACCGACTTCCCGAGCTTCTGGCTGAGCGGCTCGGGCCACACCATCGACTGGAGCGTCGACGACGCCCCCGAGATCGCCCGCGTGATGCGCAGTCAGGACGAGCTCGGTCACGGCCAGGGCATCGTCGTGGCGAACCCGCTGCCGCTCGAGAAGCAGTGGAACCCCGAGGAGCACGACCGGGTGCTCGCCACCGCGTTCGCCGCCGCCGAGGAAGCGGGCGTGACCGGTAAGGCCGTCACCCCCTTCCTCCTCGGCTTCATCGTCGAGGCCTCCGGCGGTACGAGCCTCGAGGTGAATCTCGACATCGCACGCAACAACGTGCGGCTCGCCGGCGAGATCGCCATCGCGTGGAGCTCGCTGGTCTCCGACGCCTCCGACGACTCGGCCGACTGAGCCGGGCAGCCCGTGCCCGCCACTTCCGCCGCACCGATCCTCGTCGTCGGCGACGTCTTCGACGACCTGATCGTCACCCCGCACGGCGAGGTGCGGCCCGACACCGACACCACGGCGAGCATCGAGCGTCGCGACGGCGGCTCGGCGGCCAACGCGGCGGCCTGGTTCGCGGCCTCGGGCCATCCGGTGCGCTTCTTCGGCACAGTGAACCGCATCGACGTCGACCGGCACACGGCCTCCCTCGCCGAGGCCGGCGTCACCGCCGTGCTCGCACCCTCGGAGCTGCCGACCGGCACCATCGTCGTCATCCTCCAGGACGAGCGCACGCGCACCATGCTCACCGAGCGGGGCGCCAACGCCGTCACCTCCGCCGCCGACGTCGACCCCGGTCTCCTCGTGGCGGGCGCGCACCTCCACCTCACCGGCTACACGCTGTTCAACGGCGGCGACGAGCCGACCGTCGACCGTGGGGTGCACGAGTTCGCCACGCTCATCGGATGCGCGCGGGCGGCTGGCGCATCCGTTTCGGTCAACCCCGGTTCGGCCGGGTTCCTGCTCGACCACGGTGTCGACGACCTGCTCGAGGCCACCGACGGCGCCACCGTGGTGCTGCCGAACCTCGACGAGGGTCGCGTGCTGACGGGCGAGGAGGAGCCGGAGCGGATCGTCGCCGCGTTGCTTCAGCGGTACGAGGTCGTCGCGCTCACCCAGGGCAGGAACGGTGTGCTCGCCGGCGCCCGGTCGGGCGCGCGGGCCGAGGCGCCCGCCGTGCTCGTCGACCCCGTCGACACGACCGGTGCGGGCGACGCGTTCGGTGCGGCGTTCGTGAGCAGTCTGCTCGGCGACGGCTCGCAGCAGCTCGTGGGGCGCCGCGTCGACGAAGGTGCGTTGCGCGCGGCCGCGGAGGAGGGAGTGCGGGCCTCGTCGCGCGCCGTGACTCGGCTGGGGGCGCGCCCGCCCGCGTCGGGCACGCCACGGGCGGAGGCCGTGCGATGAGCGGGTCGTCGCCGGAGCCGTCGCCGCAGCCTCAGCGGCCGTCGTCGCCGCAGCAGCCCTCGGCGTCGCAGCCGCAGCCCCGGCCGCCCGCGGCCGCCAGCGCCGAGCTCGACGAGCAGGCGGCGCTCGAGCGATTTCGCGCCCTGCTGCGCATCCCCACCATCTCGAGGCTCGAGGTCGACGCGGTCGAGTGGCAGAACTTCGACGACTTCGTCGCGACGGTCGAGCAGCTCTACCCCGCCCTGCACGCGGGCCTCGAGCGCGAACTGGTGGCCGGGCACACCCTGCTCTTCCGCTGGCGGGGCCTCGACGACACGGGTGCCGCATCCGTGCTCATGGCGCACTACGACGTGGTGGCGGCGACCGACGAGGGGTGGGAGCATCAGCCGTTCTCGGCCGAGCTCACCGGCAGCGGCTCCGGGCGCGTGCTGTGGGGTCGGGGCACGCTCGACGACAAGGGATCGGTGGTGAGCATCCTCGAGGCCGTCGAACGCGCGGTTGCCGCGGGCTTCACCCCCGCCCACGACGTCTACCTGCTTTTCGGGCACGACGAGGAGACCCACGGTACGGGCGCCGAGACCGCCGCGCGGCTGCTGCGCGAGCGCGGCGTCGAGATCGGGCTGGTGCTCGACGAGGGCGGGGCGGTCGTGGAGGGGGTGATCCCCACGGTCGAACGCCCGATCGCCGTGGTGGGGGTGAGCGAGAAGGGCACGACGAGCTTCTCCCTCACCGTGGAGCAGAGCGGCGGTCACGCCTCGACTCCCCCGCGCGTGACGGCGAGCGATCGGCTCGCACGCGCGATCGTGCGCCTCAACACGCACCCGTTCCCGGCGCGGCTGAACAGCGTGACCGAGACCATGATCCGCACGGTGGGGGCCCACGCCCGCAATCCGCTGCGCTTCGTGTTCGTCCGCGCGAGGTTCTTCCGCCCGCTGTTGGTGGCGGTGTTCGGCCGGCTGGGCGTCGACACCGCCGCGATGGTGCGAACGACCACGGCGGTCACCCAGCTCTCGGGCGGGCTCGCGGCGAACGCGCTACCCGAGCGGGTGCAGGCGACCGTGAACGTGCGCATCGCCATCGGCTCGTCGGTGAAGGCGACGAAGGCGCGACTGGCCCGCATCATCGACGACCCCGCGGTGCAGATCGGCGTACTGTCGAGCGGCGAGCCGGCCCGCGTGTCGCATATGAACGGCCCGCGGTGGGAGCTGCTGAAGGCCGCCATCGAGGCGGGCTACCCCGACGCCGTCGTCACGCCCTACGTGCAGACCGGCGCGACCGACTCGCGCCAGTTCTCCCCCGTGAGCCGCTCCGTGTACCGCTTCAGCCCGTTCGAGATGACGGGCGAGGAGCGGTCGACGCTGCACGCGAAGAACGAACGGATGCGCGTGCAGACCTGGTTCACCGGCATCCGGTTCTTCGACGGTCTGCTGCGGAATCTGTGAGGGTCGAGAGCCAACCAGCCGGCCGTCGAGCCGCGCGCGCTCAGCCCTTCAGCTCGCCCAGCTCGGGCAGGCGGATCGGCCTGCTCGACGGCGGCAGCCCCTGCACCCGCTCGAGCGCCGGTTCGAGCTCGGAGAGCCACGCCTCGTAGCCCGCCGCGTTCAGGTGCAGGCGGTCTTCGGTGTAGGCGGGGTTCAGCTCGCCGTCCTCCTCGGCCATCACGGGCCAGAGGTCGAGGTAGTGCGCCTTCACCGTGGCAGCGAACTGCCACACGTGACGGTTGATCTCCTTGACGAACTCGGCGTACTCCCGCCCACGCGGCAGCACCGACTGCACCAGGATGCGCGCATCCGGCAGCTCTTGCCGCAGGTTCACCAGGATGGTCTCGATGTTGCGCACCACCTGCTCGACGGCGCGGCGGTTGGCCACGTCGTTCGTGCCGATGAGGAGCACCACCGTGTCGGGGTCGTGCTCGGCCACCTCGCCGAGGCGCTCGATGAGCCCCTCGGTGGTGTCGCCGCCGACGCCGAGGTTGATCGCCTCGATGTCGGGGAACCACTCCTGCCAGGAACCGCCCTCGGTGAGGCTGTCTCCGATGAACACGGTCGTCGATCGTTTCTCGGTCATGAGGTCCTCCCGGATTCTTCGCTGTCAAGTCTAGGGGCGGGCTCGGTCGAGGCCAGTGCGGTGGCCGTGATGCGGTTGGCCATGCCGTTGAAGATCACGCCGTGGAACGGCAGGATCGCGAACCAGTAGAGCCGCCCGCCGAGGCCGCGGGGGAAGAAGATGGCGCGCTGGTCGTAGACCGAGCCGCCGCCCTCGGCGGGTGTCGCCCGCATCTCGAGCCAGGCCCGACCCGGCACCCGCATCTCGGCGCGCAGCCGCAGGAACGAGCCGCGGTCGATCTGCTCGACCCGCCAGAAGTCGAGGGCGTCGCCGGTGTTGAGGCGGGTGGCGCTGCGGCGGCCGCGGCGGAGGCCGACGCCGCCGACGAGCTTGTCCATCCACCCGCGCACCGCCCAGGCGAGCGGGAAGGAGTACCAGCCGTTCTGGCCGCCGATGCCCTCGATCACCGTCCAGAGGGCCTCGGCAGAAGCATCCGTCTCGCGCTTCTTGATGTCGAGGTACACGGTGTGCCCGGCCCAGTCGGGGTCGCTCGGCAACGGGTCGCTGGCGGCGCCTTCGACGAAGCCGTCCTGCCAGCTGGTCTCGACCTCGCCCGCCTTCATCTTGCCGAGGGCGAGGCGCACCGCGCGCCGATAAGGGGTGAGGCCGCCCTCGGGGTCGGGCACGAAGTCGCGGATGTCGTGCTCGTGGGTGACACAGTCGAACTGCAGCGAGGCGATGATGGGCATGGCGAGGGCACGCGGAATGGGGGTGACGAGGTTCACCCACTGCGACGCCAGCCAGGGCGTGAGCACGGGCAGCGCGGCGATGGGGCGCTGCTTGAGGCCCGCCTCGAGGGCGTAGCCGTTCATCATCTGGCCGTAGCGCAGCACGTCGGGGCCGCCGATGTCGAAGGTGCGGTTGACGCTCTCGGGCAGATCGGCGGAGCCGATGAGGTAGTGCAGCACGTCGCGCACGGCGATGGGCTGGATGTGGTTGCGCACCCACTTGGGCGCGGGCATGTAGGGCAGCACCTCGGTGAGGTGCCTGATCATCTCGAACGAGGTCGAGCCGGATCCGATCACCACACCCGCCTGCAGCGCCGCGGTCGGCACGCCGGAATCGAGGAGGATGCGCCCGACCTCCACCCGCGACCGCAGGTGCGGCGAGAGCTCGCCCTGCTCGGGGTGCAGCCCGCCGAGGTAGACGATGCGCTTCACGCCCGAGGCCGCCGCGGCGTCGGCGACGTTCTGTGCCGACTCACGCTCGATCTGCTCGAAGTCGCCCTTGCCGCCCATCGAGTGAACGAGGTAGTACAGCACGTCGATGCCCTCGGTGGCGGCGCGCAGTGAGTCGACGTCGCCGAGGTCGCCCTCGGCCACCTCCACCCGGTCAGCCCAGGGCACGTCCCGCAGCTTGTCGGGGTTGCGCACCAGCACCCGCACCTGGATGCCGGCGTCGAGCAGTCTCGGCACCAGCCGGCCACCGATGTATCCCGTGGCCCCGGTGACAAGGGCCTTGCGCACGTCACTCACCCCCTCGACGCTATCCCCCCTCGCCCCCTCCCGCACCGTCCCCCCGCCTCAGGCTCCCTCCGCACTTGCTACGGACAAAGTCCGTCCGAACGCGACTTCTGTCGGACTTCGTCCGCAAGAAAGTGCAGGGGCGGGTACCGTGGCGGCATGGGGTGGATGCGCGGGGCGGGCGTCGTCATGACGCTGGCCGTGGTCGTGGGGCTCAGCGGATGCACGTTCCTCCGCGGCGGCGACTCGTGTCTTCCCGGGCTCGAGGTCGCGCCCTCCCCGGCGGTGGCGGGTGCCTCGATCACGATCTCGGCGCCAGACCCGTGCGGCGTCGAGGTACCCGACGGGGGCTGGGAGGTCGTCGTCACCCTCGGAGACGGCGGCGACCCCGTGCTCACCCGCACCACCACGCAGCCCTTCGACGGCTCGTTCGAGCTCACGATCGACCTCCCCGCCGATCTCCCGCCCGGGCAGGCCTACGTCGACGTCGCCAACTGGACCTACGTCCCCTGCGACGACACCGGCACCGGCAGCTGCGCCACCGCCGCCCGCCCCTTCGAGATCGTCGCCCCCGAGTAGCACTCCCGCCGAGAGGGCGCGTAGTGCCGCCTCACGCGTCGGGAAGCGGCACTTTGCGCCCCGTCGCCGACGCGTCTCGAGCTGGTCGCGCCCTGGCCGCACCCACGAGAGGGCACGAAGTGCCGCCTCAGGCGGGGCGAGGGGGCACTTCGCGCTCTGTCGCGGGTGGAGGGCCGGGCTCTACAGGAGGCTCTTGGTGTGCCAGACGGTCTTGGTCTCGGTGAAGGCGGTGATGCGGCCGAAGGTGGGGGCGGCGGCGTCGGGGCCCTGCTCGGGCGGGAGCACGCGCGTGAGTGTCTCGGCGGCGGCGATCTCGAGGTCGACCCAGTCGAGGTCGGCGGCTCCCGTGAGGTCGAGCGCGTTGACGTCGGCGTGGGCGGCGAGCCACGGGGCGATCTCGGCGGGCGAGCCGGTGAGCACGTTCACGACACCCTTCGGGAAGTCGCTGGTGGCGAGCACCTCGGCGAGGGTGATGGCCGAGAGCGGATGCTTCTCGCTCGCCACCACGACGACGGCGTTCCCCGGCACCAGCGCCGGCGCTATCACGCTGACGAGCCCGAGGAGCGCCGAGTCCTGCGGCGCGACGATGGCGACGACACCCGTCGGCTCGGGCACCGAGATGTTGAAGTAGGGCCCGGCGACGGGGTTGGCGTTGCCCGCCACCTGCGCGAACTTGTCGGCCCAACCGGCGTACCAGACCCAGCGGTCGATGGCCTCGTCGACCTGGGCGCGGGCGGCACCGCCCGACACGCCCTCCTGCTTCACGATCTCGTCCTCGAACTGGGCGCGACGGCCCTCGAGCACCTCTGCCACCCGGTACAGCACCTGCCCACGGTTGTAGGCCGTGGCACCGGCCCAGCCGGAGACGGCGGCGCGGGCGGCAACGACGGCGTCGCGCGCATCCTTCCGCGAGGCCTTCGCCGCGTTGGCGAGGAACGCACCCTTGGCCGACACGACCTCGTACACCCGACCCGACTCGCTGCGCGGGAACGCGCCGTTCACGAATAGCTTGTAGGTCTTCGGAATGCTGATGTGCGCGCTCATGCGAGCCCTCCCTTGCGGTCGGCGGCGAGCCCTGGCTTGAGGTACGCGGCGAGGCCGTGGCGGCCACCCTCGCGCCCGTAGCCCGACTCCTTGTAGCCGCCGAAGGGCGACGCCGGGTCGAAGCGGTTGAAGGTGTTGGCCCAGACGACCCCGGCGCGCAGCTTGTCGGCGACGGCGAGGATGCGCGAGCCCTTATCGCTCCAGATGCCGGCCGAGAGCCCGTAGGGCGTGTTGTTGGCCTTGGCGATGGCCTCGGCCGGGGTGCGGAAGGTGAGCACCGACAGCACCGGGCCGAAGATCTCCTCGCGCGCGATGCGGTGCGAGGTCGAGACGTTGGTGAAGATGGTGGGCGCGAACCAGAACCCGTTCTCGGGCAGCTCGCAGGCCGGGCTCCAGCGCTCGGCGCCCTCGGCCTCGCCGATCTCGGAGAGCTCACGGATGCGCGCCAGCTGCTCCGCGCTGTTGATCGCCCCCACGTCGGTGTTCTTGTCGAGCGGGTCGCCGACGCGCAGCGTCGAGAGGCGGGCCTTCAGGCGTTCCACGACGTCGTCCTGGATCGACTCCTGCACGAGCAGACGCGACCCGGCGCAGCAGACGTGCCCCTGGTTGAAGAAGATGCCGTTCACGATGCCCTCGACCGCCTGGTCGATGGGCGCGTCGTCGAAGACGATGTTCGCCGCCTTGCCGCCGAGCTCGAGGGTGAGCTTCTTGCCGGTGCCCGCGGTGGAGCGGGCGATCTCACGGCCCACGGCCGTCGACCCGGTGAAGGCGACCTTGTTCACGTCGGGGTGGTTGACGAGCGCACGGCCCGTCTCCCCCGCGCCCGTGACGATGTTCACGACCCCAGCGGGGAGGTCGGCCTGCTGCAGGATCTCAGCGAACAGCAGCGCCGTGAGCGGGGTCGTCTCGGCGGGCTTCAGCACCACCGTGTTACCGGCGGCGAGGGCGGGCGCGATCTTCCAGGCGAGCATGAGCAGAGGGAAGTTCCAAGGGATGACCTGGGCCGCTACTCCGAGCGCGCGAGGGTTCGGCCCGAGGCCGGCATGATCGAGCTTGTCGGCCCAGCCGGCGTAGTAGAAGAACCAGGCGGCGACGAGCGGAACGTCGACGTCGCGGCTCTCTTTGATGGGCTTGCCGTTGTCGAGCGACTCGGCAACGGCGAGCTCGCGGGCACGCTCCTGCACGAGCCGCGCGATGCGGAAGAGGTACTTGCCGCGGTCGCGGCCCGAGAGCTTCGACCAGGTCTTGTCGTAGGCCCTGCGTGCGGCAGCGACCGCGCGGTCGACGTCGCCTGAGTCGCCCGCGGCGACCCGGGCGATCACCTTCTCGGTGGCCGGCGAGATGGTGGCGAAGGTCTCGCCCGACCCGGCGATGAACTCTCCGCCGATGAAGTGCCCGTACTCGGGCTTCAGGTCGAGGATCTTCGTCGACTCGGGGGCGGGTGCGTATTCGAGGAATGACATCTGCGTGCTCCTAGTCGATCGTCACGTAGTCGGCGCCGGAGTAGTGCCCGGTGCGCAGCTTCTGCCGCTGCAGCAGCACGTCGTTCAAGAGGCTGGAGGCCCCGAACCGGAACAGGTGCGGCACGAGCCACTCCTCCCCCACAGTCTCGGCGACGGTGACGAGGTACTTGATGGCGTCTTTCGACGAGCGGATGCCGCCGGCCGGCTTCACACCGATCTGCTCGCCGGTGAGGCGGTGCCAATCGCGCACGACCTCCAGCATGAGCAGCGTCACCGGAAGGGTGGCGGCGGGCGCCACCTTTCCGGTGGAGGTCTTGATGAAGTCGCCGCCCGCGAGGATGGAGAGCCAGGATGCCCGGCGCACGTTGTCGTAGGTGTTCAGTTCGCCGGTCTCGAGGATGACCTTGAGGTGGGCGAACGAGCCGTCGGCCCGCTGACAGGCCTCCTTCACGGCCACGATCTGGTCGAAGACCTCGCCGTAGCGCCCCGCGAGGAAGGCCCCGCGGTCGATGACCATGTCGATCTCGTCGGCTCCCGCCGCCACAGCGTCGGCCGTGTCGGCGAGTTTCACCGCGAGCGAGGCCCGACCGGAGGGGAACGCGGTGGCCACGGCGGCGACGTTGATGCCCTCGTCTCCGCCCCCGGCGTGAGCCGAGCCGAGCGCCTCGACGGCGTAGGGCACCATGTCGCCGTACACGCAGACAGCCGCCACCCGCGGGGTGCTCGGGTCTGACGCATCCGGAACCAGGGCCTTCGCCACGAGCGACCGCACCTTGCCGGGCGTGTCGGCGCCCTCGAGCGTGGTGAGGTCGATGAGCTCGATGATGCGGTCGAGCGCCCACGCCTTCGACGTGGTCTTGATGGAGCGGGTGCCGAGGCCGGCCGCCCGCTGTTCGAGGCCCACGGCGTCGACGCCGGGGATGCCCTCCAGGTAGCGCTTGAGGGTGGACTCGGTGAGATCGTCACCGAGCACCTCGAGCGCGCGTTGTGCGGGGTTGACCGCTCTGTCGATGGTCACGACGCCTCCGTGTCTGTCTCGTCGCTCGCGGCACCTCGGCCGCAGGGGCGCCTCACGGCGCACCCGTCAATTGTGCCACTGGTCTTCGAGCATCCGCGGTTTCGCGACCACTGCACCGGCGATCCACAGGGCGAGGGCGCTGCCGATCAGCACCAGGAGAGCGGCTGTCCAGCCGCCCGTGAGGTCGTGCAGCACGGCGAGCAGCAGGGGGCCGAGCGCACCCAGCACGTAGCCGAAGCTCTGCACGAAGGAGCTCAGCGCGACGGTTCCCTGCGGCGTGCGCGTGCGCAGGTTGATGAGCACGAGGCAGAGCGGGAACAGCAGCGGGCCGAGCCCGATGAACGCCACCCAGAGCCAGAGCGGCCCTCCAGGCAGGAGCAGCAGGCCTCCGTAGCCCGCCAGGTAGAACAGCACACCGGCGGTCAGCAGCGACCCCACCGAGCCGAGCCGTGTCGCGAGCACGGGGACGAACAGCGAGGCGGGCAGCCCCATCACCGAGAACAGCGAGAGCAGGAGACCCGCCGTGGCCTGGTCGACACCCGCCACCTGGGTGAGGATCTCCGGCAGCCAGGCGAACATCGCGTAGGCGTTCATGGAGGTGATCGCGAAGGTGAGCATGAGCGACCAGGCGATGGGCGACCGCACCATCCTGCCGAAGGTGACCGCAGGCGCGCCCGCCGCGGGGGCGCCCGCGGCGGGGGCGGCGCCCGGCGCGGCGGCGGGGCGGGTGCCCTGCGCTGCCTCGGCGGCGGCACGCGTCCGGTCGGCGGATGCGTGCATCCGTTCGCTCACGGTCAGCGTCACCAGCGGCGCGAGCGCCAGCGCGGCGAACACCGCCCAGAGCGCTACCGAGGTGCGCCAGCCCGCCGACTCGGCGACCGGCACGGCGACGAGCGGCGGCACCGTCGCGCCGATGGCCATGACGGTGGCGTAGACCGAGGTGAGGAGTCCGATGCGGTCGGGGAAGTAGCGGCGCACGAGGGGCGGGAGCAGGATGTTCGCCACCCCCATGCCGGCGAAGGCGAGGGTGCTCCCCACCACGAGCACGAGGTAGTCGCCCGAGCTCGCCCGCACCAGGTGGCCGGCGAGGAGCACCACCATCGCGCCGATGACGGTGGGCTGAAGCCCGAAGCGGCGCTGCAGGAAGGGGGCGACGAGGCCCACGACTCCGAAGCAGACGGGCGGGAGCAGGCCGAGGAACCCGATGCCGATGCTGCCGAGCGCGATGTCGTCGTCGATCTGGTCGAAGATGGGCGAGAGCGCCCCGACGGCGGTGCGGAGGTTCAGCGCCACGAACACGATGGTGAACAGGGCGAGCACCCTGCCGCGCCAGAGCGGCGACGGGCGGAGTGGCCCCGGGCGCTCAGTCTGCGGCACGGAGGATGGCGCGCACGCCCTCGACATCGCGGTTCATCTGATCGATCAGCGGGTCGATGCCGGTGTACTTCACCATGCCCCTGATGCGCGCCACGAACGCCACCTCGACCACGTGCCCGTACAGGTCGAGGTCTTCGTCGAGCACGAACGCCTCGACCTGCTTCGGCGGCACCCCGTCGAAGGTGGGGTTGCTGCCCACCGACACGGCTGCCGGGTAGCGCCGGTCGCCGTCGGTGAGCCAGCCGGCGTAGACGCCGTCGGCGGGGATCATGCCCTCCGACTCCGGCGAGAGGTTCGCCGTGGGGAAGCCCAGCTCGCGCCCGCGCTTGGCCCCGTGCACCACCTCGCCGCGCACCGCGGGCGCCCGGCCGAGGAACTCGCCGGCACGGGCGACGTCGCCCTCGGCGAGCAGCTGCCTGATCCAGCTCGACGACACCTTGCGGGCGTCGCCTGGCTTCACCTCGGGAATGAGGTCGACGTCGAAGCCGAACTCCTCCCCCAATTCGCGGAGCGTGCCGACGTTCCCGCTGCCGTCGACGCCGAAGCGGAAGTCGTCGCCCACCATGACCACCGACGCGCCGCACACCTCGACCAGCACCCGCTCGACGAACTCGCGCGGGCTCATCGAGGCGAACGCGGCGTCGAAGCCGAGGAAGAGGGTGGTGTCGATGCCCGTGGCCTCGAGCAGCTCGAGCCGCTGCTGGTTGCTCACCAGCACGTCGGGCCGGGCCTTCGGGTCGAGCTGGGCGAGCGGATGCCGGTCGAAGGTGATGACCACCGACTCCAGCCCGCGCGCCCTGGCCACGTCGATGAGCTCGCCGATGACGGCCTGGTGGCCGATGTGCACGCCGTCGAACTTGCCGATGGTGACCGCGGAGGGGCCGAGCGGGGCGGGGACGGACGAGAGGTCGAAGTACGTCTTCATCGGGTGCGCCGCAGCCAGAGCATGCCGAGCACGGGGAGCACGAGCGGGATGAACAGATAGCCCATGCCGTACCACGACCATACCGAGGCCTTGGCGAACAGCTCCGGCAGGAAGAGGCTGAGCGTGCCGACAGTGAGCACGCCGGCGAGCTCGAAGGTGATGGTGACCCAGGCCACGCGATACCAGACCGGGCCGGGGACCATGAGCGCGATCGTGGCGACGATGTAGACGACGGCGGCGACCGCCGAGAGCGTGTACGCGAAGGGTGCCTGATCGAACTTGCCGATGATCTCCACCACCGAGCGCCCGGTCGCGCCGAGGGCGAGGATGGCGTAGACGACGATGAGCACCCGCCCCACGCCGCGGGCACGGGTTCGGGGCGCAGGCGGTGCGAGGGTGTCGTTGGTCATGGCAGTACGAGTTTATGGCACCGGCTCAGGCCAGCTGCACGAACCAGATGACGTTCATGCGGTACACCATGACGGCGACGGCGAGGCACACCGCGCCGAGCACCACGGTGCTCCAGCGGGTGCGGTCGATGAGCGCCCAGAACCCCCCGGCGAGCGGCAGCAGCACCGCCGAGACGAGGTACACCCAGAACTCGAGCGGGTCGCCCGTCGGTGTGTTGCCGAACGCGGGGGCGACGAGGGACATGACCAGCTGCACCACGAGCAGCACCTCGACGAGTGCGGTGGCGCCCATGGTGAGGTCGTTCGGCACCTTGCCGATGAGGCCGAGCACGACGCAGAGGAGCCCCGCGACGACGGCGACGGCCACCTGGGTGTAGCTGAACCACTCGATCACGCCGTCACCTCGCGTTCGTCGGGCGGAAAGTTGACGACGCTCTTGGCCGTACGGCCCGTCACCTCGACGAGGCCGAGCAGGGCGCCACCGGGAGCGATCGCCGCGACGGGAGTGCTGCCCTGAGCCGAGGCGCGCACGTCCTCCGGCGCCTCCACCCGCTGCCCGTGGCCGAGCGCGACGGCCTGCGCCTCGTCGAGCCGCCAGACCGGGAACAGCGTCTCGGCGGCCGCCGCAGCGGCGATGAGCGGTACGGATGCGCCCGACTCCACGACGGAGCCGAGCTCGTCGAGGGAGTGCGCATCGTCGACCGAGAACGGCCCGATGCGCGTGCGTCGCAGCGCGGTGAGGTGCCCCCCGACGCCGAGCGCGGCGCCGACGTCACGCGCGATGGCGCGGATGTACGTGCCCGAGGAGCAGACCACCCGCACGTCGACGTCGACGACCTCTGCACCAGTGCCGGGCGTTCCGTCGTCGGCGACCGCACGGCGCGGAGCGCCCAGCAGCTCGATCTCGGCGATCGTGACGCGCCGCGCGGCGAGCACGACGTCCTCCCCCGATCGCACGCGCGCGTAGGCCCGCTTGCCGTCGACCTTGATGGCGCTCACCGAGCTCGGCACCTGCTCGATCTCTCCGGTCTGGCCGGCGAAGGCGGCGGCGAGGCGCGCATCCGTCACCCCGGCGAGGAGCCCGTCGCCCGCGGGTTCGCCGAGGGCTTCCCCCTCGGCGTCGTCGGTGGTGGTGACCACGCCGAGCCGCACGGTGGCGAGGTACTCCTTGTCGAGGCCGACCACGTAGGTGAGCAGGCGGGTCGAGCTGTTGACGCCGAGGATGAGCAGGCCCGTCGCCATCGGGTCGAGGGTGCCGGCGTGCCCGACCTTGCGGGTGCCGGCGAGGCGCCGGGTGCGTGAGACCACGTCATGGCTCGTCATGCCGCCGGTCTTGTCGACGAGCAGGATGCCGCTTGCCGTGCTCGTCGCGTTTTTCACGCCTGCAACGCTAACAGGAGTCGGCGAAGCTCCGACGCGGCCGCTCGGGGTCGTTCACGTCGATGATGGCGCTCGCCCCGAAGCGGGGCCCGGCCTCGGCCTGGTAGAGCTCGTCGGCACCGGCGACCACCTCGGGCAACCCGAACCGGCGGGTCTCGAGGTAGGCAGTGAAATTGAGCTGGCCGCGCAGGCCCGGCCGCTGCAGGAAAGGGCCGTCGAGCACGAGCACGGCGTCGGCGGGGGCGGTGAGCCAGCGCGACTCACGAGCCGTGTCACGCTCGGCGTCGAACGACGCGGTCTGGAAACCGGCGCTGCCACCCAGGCGGAAGGGCTCGACGAGCACCCGCTTCAGGGTCGAGTCGTCGTAGCGGTCGAAGTAGTAGCCGGCGGCGGAGTCGGCGCCCCGCAGCTCGCGCTCGACCCTGGGCCTCTGGAAGTCGTCGAGGGAGGCCCTGAAGGTGTCGACGCCGTCGCGGCGGAACGCCTCGGCCAGGGAGTCGGCGAAGCGCGCCGTGCCCTCGACGCCGTCGACGCCGACGATCACCCGGCCGCGCCGGTAGTTGTGCCGGATCTCCCCCACCAGGGCGTCGGCGAAGTCGGACTCGGGGGTCGGCGGTTGCACCATGCTCCGAGTGTACGACCGTGCGGGGCGGGTGCTGCCGCCGCCTACAGTGGAAGGATGCCCGCATCCGCAGCACCGCGCGAGGAGTTCGCGCGTCTCGTGGTCGACTGGTTCACCGTGCACGCCCGCGATCTGCCGTGGCGCCGGCCCGGCTTTCCGCCGTGGGGCACGCTGGTGAGCGAGTTCATGCTGCAGCAGACGCCCGTGGTGCGGGTCATCCCGCGTCTCGAGGAGTGGCTGCGACGCTGGCCCACGCCGGCCGACCTCGCGGCGGAGCCCCCCGGCGAGGCGGTGCGCGCCTGGGAGTCGCTCGGCTATCCGCGCCGCGCCCTGCGACTTCACGCCTGTGCCGTCGCGATCGCCGAGCGTCACGACAACGCCGTACCCGACGACGTCGACGCGCTGCTCGATCTCCCGGGCGTGGGCGACTACACGGCGCGTGCGGTGGCCGTGTTCGCGTTCGGTTCGCGCCATCCGGTCGTCGACACGAACATCCGCCGGGTGATCGCGCGGGCGGTCGACGGGCTTCCGGATGCACCGGCACCCAACGCGAGGAGAGACCTGCCCGCGATGACCGCCCTGCTGCCCGCCTCCGACGACGACGCGGCGCGGTTCAACGCGGGGATGATGGAACTCGGGGCGCTGGTGTGCACGGCTCGCTCCCCGAAGTGCGAGAGCTGTCCGCTGGCGTCGGTGTGCGCGTGGCGCGCCGCCGGCTACCCGGAGACGGAGGTCGCGCGCAGGCCCGTGCAGAAGAAGTACGAGGGCTCCGACCGGCAGGCGCGCGGTGTCGTGCTGCGCGAGCTGCGCGCCGTCGACGGGCCCGTGCGGCACGAGCGGCTGCGCGCCGCACTCCCCGAGGCGGCACGCCTCGGTCGCGCCCTCGAGGGACTCCTCGCCGACGGCCTCGTCGTTGCCGTCGGCGACGACCTGTACGCCCTCCCGTAGCCGTCGGCCCGTCGAGAGAGCACGAAGCGCCTCCTCCGCGGTCGGGAGGGGGCGCTTCGTGCTCTGTCGAGGCGACCGTCAGTCGTCTTCGTCGAGGGTCTTGGGCTTGACGTAGGGGTCGGCTTCGCCGGCGTACTGGGCGCCCTTGGCGAGGCCTTCGACCTGGGCGTCGCGCGCGCGGGCCTCGGCGAGCAGGTCGTCGAGCACCTTCGCGTTCTCGGGCAGCGCGTCGGCGATGAACTCGAGCGACGGCGTGAGCCGCGCGGTGATGTTCTTGCCCACCTCGCTGCGGAGCATCCCGGTCGCCGACTTCAGCGCCGCAGCCGAGTCGGCCCGCTCCTTCTCGTCGCCGTACACGGTGTAGAAGATCGACGCGTGCTGCAGATCTCCCGTCACCCGCACATCCGTGATCGTCACGAAGCCGAGCCGGGGATCCTTGATCCCCTTCTCCAACCTCCGCGCCACGATCTCCTTGATCCGATCCGCCATCTTCGCAGCCCTCTGAGGATCAGCCATGTCTCTCTCTTCTCTCTCACACTCACATCACCATCGACCGTGCCGGGGGTGAACGCAAGGAATCCGAGGGGGGTCTTCGCTCCCCGCCGCCTTTGAGCTGCGCTCAACCCCTAGGCGGGGAGTGAAGATCCCCCTCGGATTCCGACCGAAGGTCAGACCCGCGGCTTCTCTTTCATCTCGATGGTCTCGATCTCATCGCCCACCTGGATGTCGTTGAACTTCCCGAGCCCGATACCGGCTTCGAAGTCCGTGCGCACCTCGGTGACGTCGTCCTTGAAGCGACGCAGCGACTCGATGGCGAGGTTGTCGCCGACGACGACGCCCTCGCGGATGACCCGGGCCTTGGCGTTGCGCGTGATCGTTCCCGACCGCACGATGACACCGGCGATGTTGCCGAACTTCGACGAGCGGAAGATCTCGCGGATCTCGGCGACACCCGACTGCACCTCTTCGAACTCGGGCTTGAGCATGCCCTTGAGCGACGACTCGATGTCGTCGAGCGCGTTGTAGATGACCGAGTAGAAGCGGATGTCCACTCCCTCACGGGCTGCACGCTCGCGCGCCTTCGTGTCGGGTCGCACGTTGAACCCGATGATGATGGCGTTGTCGACGGTGGCCAGGTTGACGTCGGACTCGGTGACCGCACCCACACCGCGGTGGATGATGCGGAGCTGAACCGAGTCGTCGACCTCGATCTTGAGCAGCGACTCCTCGAGTGCCTCGACGGCACCGGAGACGTCACCCTTGATGATGAGGTTGAGGGCTTCGACCTTGCCTTCTTCGAGGGCACGGGTGAAGTCTTCGAGCGAGATGCGCTTGCGGGCCTTGGCGAGCGACGCGTTGCGCTCGGCTGCTTCGCGCTTCTCGGCGATCTGACGGGCGGTGCGGTCTTCCTCGGTGACGAGGAAGGTGTCGCCGGCGCGGGGCACGGTCGACAGACCCTGCACCTGAACCGGACGCGACGGGGTGGCCGCGGTGACGGTCTCGCCGTTCTCGTCGACCATCGCACGCACGCGGCCGTAGGCGGTGCCCGCCACGATCGCGTCTCCGACGTGGAGGGTTCCCGACTGGATGAGCACGGTCGCGACGGCGCCGCGGCCCTTGTCGAGCTTGGCCTCGATGGCCACACCGCGTGCGTCCTTGTTCGGGTTCGCCCGCAGGTCGAGACCGGCGTCGGCGGTGAGGAGCACCGCGTCGAGCAGTTCCTGGATGCCGATGTTGTTGCGCGCCGACACGTCGACGAACATGACGTCGCCGCCGTACTCCTCGGCGACCAGATTGTACTCGGTGAGCTGCTGGCGCACCTTGGCCGGGTTCGCGTCTTCCTTGTCGACCTTGTTGACCGCGACCACGATCGGCACGTTGGCCGCCTGGGCGTGGTTCAAGGCCTCGATCGTCTGCGGCATGATGCCGTCGTCTGCGGCGACCACGAGGATGGCGATGTCGGTCACCTGCGCACCGCGGGCACGCATGGCGGTGAACGCCTCGTGGCCCGGGGTGTCGATGAAGGTGATCGGGCGCTCGATGCCCTCGTGCTCGGTGACGACCTGGTAGGCACCGATGTGCTGGGTGATGCCACCCGCCTCACCGGCGACCACGTTGGCGTTGCGGATCGCGTCGAGCAGGCGCGTCTTACCGTGGTCGACGTGACCCATGACGGTGACGACCGGGGGACGGATCTCCAGGTCTTCGTCGGTCTCGTCTTCCAGCTCCTGGTCGAGGTCGATGTCGAAGCCCTCGAGGAGTTCGCGGTCTTCGTCTTCCGGCGACACCATCTGGATCTTGTAGCCGAGCTCTTCGCCGAGCACCTGGAAGGTGGCCTCGTCGAGCGACTCGGTCGCCGTCGCCATCTCACCGAGGTGGAACAGCACGGTCACCAGGTTGCCGGGGCTCGCGTCGATCTTGTCGGCGAAGTCGGTGATGGAGGCACCACGACGAAGACGGATGACGGTGGAACCGTCGCCGCGGGGAACGCTCACGCCGCCGAGCGACGGGGCTTCCCTCAGCTCGAACTCGGCCCTCTTCGTCCGCTTCGACTTGCGCGCCTTGCTCTTGCCGCCACCGCGACCGAAGGCACCCGCGGTACCACCGCCGGGGCCACGGCCGCGACCGCCACCACCGGGGCGCGAGAAGCCGCCGGCGCCGGGAGCGCCGCCACCCGGGCGGAACCCGGGCGAACCGGGAGCCGGGCGAGCGCCGCCGCCCTGCGGGGCACCGGGACGGAAGCCACCGGCCGCGCCGGGGCGAGGTGCGCCCGGGCGCGGGGCGCCGGGACGGGGAGCACCCGGACGCGGAGCGCCGGGGCGAGGAGCGCCCGGACGCGGGATGGCGCCGTTCGCGCCACCACCGCTGCCGCTGCGGCCCATGCCCTGCTGGCTCGCGAAGGGGTTGTTGCCGGGGCGCGGGGCGCCGGGGCGCTGCATGCCCTGCTGGCTCGCGAACGGGTTGTTTCCCGGGCGCGGGATGCCGGGGCGCGGGGCACCCGGACGGGGCGCTGCACTGCCGCCGGCACCCGGAGCGGGGGTCGACGACGACGGAGTCGACGGGGCCTGCGCCGCGGGGGCCGCGGGAGCCGCCGGCGCGGGAGCCGAGGGGGCCGCGGGAGCGGGAGCGGCGGGAGCCGCCGACTCCGCCGGAGCGGCCGGGGTCGAGGCGGCCGCAGCCGCGGGAGCCGTCGGCGCCTGCGGTGCCGGAGCACCGGGGCGTGCGCTCGAGGGGGTCGGCGCACCGGGGCGGGCGCCCGGGCGGGGCGCGTTCGACCGGGGCGCGGCGGGAGCCGCGGCTGCGGCAGAGTCGCCACCTGAGGCGGCGCCGGCCTTGATCAGAGCTTCTTTGAGGCGTCGAGCCACGGGCGGCTCGATGCTCGAGGACGGGCCCTTGACGAACTGGCCCATCTCCTTCAGGGTCGCGAGGGCGACCTTGCTGTCGACGCCGAGCTCGGCGGCGACTTCATGTACGCGTGGTTTTGCAGCCACAATTCTCCTGTCTGGGGCCCGCCCCGGACAGGGCAGGCGTTAGTTGCGGACGGATCTCATTTCGAGCCGCTCATCAGTTGCCACTCATGGGTTCACGGTGCCGTTCAGCCTGTTCTCTACTGTCGACGTGCCGAGGGTTCCCTCGACACGGAGTGCGCGCCCGAAAGCCCGCCGCGTGACCGCGGCACGAAAGCATTCGGGTGAAGGGTGGAGCCACGCGCCACGGCCGGGAAGAGTGGCCGTCTCGTCGACGACCAGTTCAAGCCCTGTCGGGCCTTCGGCCCTGGCCACGACCCTCAGCAAGGAGGACCGGCTGGCGCGCGCGCGGCACCCCACGCACGTTCTAACGGGTTCCATCGTACTCCATATTCGCTGAACGCTCGCCGACCGACCCGGCCGCACCGAGCATCCGGAACTCTGCGATCAGTCCTCGTCGAGGATGGAATCGGGCTGGATGCTTCACATTCCACCGAGTAGCCGACGCGATGCGTCGTCTGCTCGGCGCGAAAATCGGCATCCAGCCCGATCAGTCCTCATCCAAAATGGAATCGGGCTGGATGTCGATCTTCGCGCCCGTGAGCTTCGCCGCGAGTCGAGCGTTCTGGCCCTCCTTGCCGATGGCGAGGGAGAGCTGGTAGTCGGGAACCAGGGCGCGCACGGCCTTGGTGTTCGCGTCGATGACGAAGGCGCTCGACACCTTGGCGGGCGAGAGCGCGTTGGCGACGAAGGTGGGCAGGTCGTCGGAGTAGTCGACGATGTCGATCTTCTCGCTGCCGAGCTCGGAGGTGACCGCACGCACGCGCTGGCCCAGCTCGCCGATGCAGGCGCCCTTGGCGTTCACACCGGGCTCGGTCGCCCGCACCGCGATCTTGGTGCGGTGACCCGCCTCACGGGCGAGCGACACGATCTCGACGACCCCTGAGGCGATCTCGGGAACCTCGAGCGCGAACAGCTTGCGCACGAGTGACGGGTGCGTGCGCGACACGGTGATCGACGGGCCCTTCGGGCCCTTGGCGACACTCGTGACGTAGACGCGGATGCGCGAACCGTGCGCGTACTCCTCGCCGGGCACCTGTTCCTCGGGCGGCATGATCGCCTCGATCGTGCCGAGGTCGACGTGCACCATCTTCGGGTTCGGACCCTGCTGGATGACGCCCGCGACGATGTCGCCCTCGCGCCCCTTGAACTCGCCGAGCACCTTGTCGTCGCCGATGTCGCGAAGGCGCTGGTTGATGACCTGCTTGGCGGCGAAGGCGGCGATGCGACCGAAGTCGCTCGGGTTCTCCTCCGCCTCGCCGATCACCACCCCGTCGTCGTCGATCTCGGGTACGAACACGCTGATGTGGCCCGACTTGCGGTCGAGGTGCACACGCGCCGACGGGGTGCCGTCGTCGAAGGAGGCGGGTCGGTCGGTGTGCTTCAGGTACGCCGTGAGGATGGCCTGCTCGATGATCACCACCAGTTCCTCGAAGGGGATCTCTCGTTCACGCTCCAGGAGACGTAAGACGCTGAGGTCGATGTCCACTTCCGGCCTCCTCTGTTCAGATCTGGACGCCGAAGTCTCCGGCAGTCAAACGTCTAGATTACCCGAAGCTCGCCGCGACGTCATCCAGGGCGACGCTCGTGCGCTCCCCCGTCGCCCGGTTCCAGAGCTCGACCTGACCCTCGGCGACCCCGCGCCCCACGATCACGATCATCGGCACACCGATGAGCTCGGCGTCGCCGAACTTCACACCGGGCGAGACCTTGGGGCGGTCGTCGTAGAGAACCTCGAGGCCCTTCGCCTCGAGGTCGGCGACCACCGACTCCGCGGCCTGGTAGACCTCGGCGTCGCGGCCGGTGGCGATCACGTGCACGTCGAACGGTGCGACCGAGGCCGGCCAGACGAGACCCTTCTCGTCGTTGTTCAGCTCGGCGATGATGGCCAGGATGCGCGTGACACCGATTCCGTACGAGCCCATGGTGACCGTCACCAGCTTGCCGTTCTCGTCGAGCACCTTGAGCCCCAGGGCCTCGGCGTATTTGCGGCCGAGCTGGAAGACGTGACCGATCTCCATGCCGCGGGCGAGCTCGACCGGGCCCGAACCGTCGGGGGCGGGGTCGCCCGCCCGCACCTCGGCCACCTCGACGATCCCGTCGGAGGTGAAGTCGCGCCCGGCGACCAGGCCGAACACGTGCTTGCCGTGCTCGTTGGCGCCCGTGATCCACCCGGTGCCGTCCACCACGCGGGGGTCGACGACGTAGCGGATGCCCGTGCTCGACTCCTCGCCGAGCACCGCACCGTCGGCCGACCAGGGCCCGATGTAGCCCTTCACGAGTCCCGGGTGTTTGGCGAAGTCGGCCTCGGTGGCCGCCTCGATCTCGGCGGGGGCGAAGGCCACCTCGGCGCGCTTGACGTCGACCTCGCGGTCGCCGGGGAGCCCGACGACGACGAGTTCGCGCGACCCGTCGAGGTTCGTGAGCGCCAGCACCACGTTCTTCAGCGTGTCGGCTGCAGTCCAGGCGCGGCCGTCGGGCCTGGGGTGCGCCTCGTTGGCCCTGTCGACGAGCGTCTGGATGGTGGGGGTGTCGGGGGTGTCGAGCACCTCGGCGGGGGTGAGCCCGTCGAAGGAGCGGGGCTCGGGCGGCACGGTCGTGTAGGCCTCGACGTTCGCCGCGTAGCCCCCGGCCGAGCGCACGAAGGTGTCTTCGCCGACGGGGGTGGGGTGCAGGAACTCCTCGCTCTTGGAGCCGCCCATCGCGCCCGCGTCGGCCTTCACGATGACGTACTCGAGGCCGAGGCGGGTGAAGATGCGCTCGTAGGCGTCTCGCTGGGCCTGGTAGGAGGCGTCGAGCCCCGCATCCGTGTAGTCGAAGGAGTAGGCGTCCTTCATCGTGAACTCACGGCCGCGCAGGAGGCCCGCGCGGGGGCGCGCCTCGTCGCGGTACTTGTCCTGGATCTGATAGATCGACAGCGGCAGGTCTTTGTAGCTCGAGTACAGGTCTTTCACGAGCAGGGTGAAGACCTCTTCGTGCGTGGGCGCGAGCACGAAGCCGGCGTCCTTCCGGTCGTTCAGCCGGAACATGCCGGGGCCGTACTCGACGTAGCGGCCGGTTGCCTCGTAGGGCTCCTTCGGCAGCAGGGCGGGGAAGTGCACCTCGAAGGCGCCGGCGGCAGCCATCTCCTCCCGGATGATCGCCTCGATCTTCGCCTTCACGCGCAGCCCCAGCGGCAGCCACGCGAAGATCCCCGGTGCCTGTCGGCGGATGTAGCCGGCCCGCACGAGGAGGCGGTGGCTGGTCACCTCGGCGTCGGAGGGGTCTTCGCGGAGCGTACGGAGGAAGTAGTTCGAGAGGCGTGTAGGCACGAGAACGAGTGTAGCCGCGAGCTGCGGGGCGGTCTGTTCTGCACAGGCGAGCGGATGCGCGCCCCTGTCCACAGGCGCGCACCGGTCGGGTTCAGGGCGACCGCGCTGTGCGTAGCGTCGCGCCCATGGACACACTGACGCAGATCCGCTCGGCCTCTCCCTATCTGCAGCGCTGCAGCACGCCCATCGGCCGGGTCGAGGTGATGAGCGACGGGGAGAGCATCACCGGCGTGGGCCTCGAGCACAACGGCATGCTCCCGCACGACGGTCTGGCGTTCGACTCGACGGCGGTGGCCGATGAGGCCATCGCGCAGTTGCTCGACTACTTCCAGGGCACGAGGCGCCGTTTCACGGTGCCCATCGCCCACTACGGCACGCCGTTCCAACTGCAGGTATGGCGGGTGCTCGCGGCGATCCCCTGGGGTCACTGCACGAGCTACGGGGCGATCGCGGCGACGGTGGGGCGCGCGGGTTCGGGCAGGGCCGTGGGCGGAGCGATCGCCTCGAACCCCACTCCCCTGCTCGTCGGCTGCCACCGGGTGCTCTCGGCTGCCGGCCGAGTCACGGGGTGGAGCTGGGCCGACGGCACGCGCACCAAGTCGTGGCTGCTGCACCACGAGCGCATCCCCCACCTCCTGTGAAGGCGGTCGCGGGTCAGACCTCGAGAACGAGCTCGCCGTCGGCCGCGAGCGAGAGGCGGTGACCGCTCGCGGCCCCCCAGGCGATCAGCTCGTCGACGTCGGCGAAGTCGACGCCGTGCTGCACGAGGGCACGCACGAGCTCGCCCTTGCCCTTCTTGTTGAAGTGGTTGAGCGCACGCCGCACGCCGTCGTCGCCGGTCGTCACGACCCGGAGGAAGTAAGTGCGCGAGGCCGCGGGTGGAACCGGGCCGAGGTGCACGTAGGCCTCCGAGCGCAGGTCGAGCACCAGCTCGTCGCGATGGGCGAGCAGCTCCTTCGAGACGGCCTCGGCCCACACCGTCTTGATCGAGGGCGCGTCGAGCCGCGAGTCGTGGGAGAGACGGTAAGCGGGGACCGGGTCTCCGGCGCCGACCAGCCCGAACAGGGCCGAATGGATTCGCACGTGCTCGGCCGCGAAAGCGCGCGCCGCGGGATCGAGAGCGGGAGCGTCGAGGGCTTCGTACAGCACCCCCGTGTAGCGGTCCATCGCGGGCATGGTCGCGCTCTTCGTGACGAGGCGGTTACGCTCCACCTCGAAGGCGAGCTTCGGGCCGAGCTTCAGCCGCTGCATCATCTCGTCGGGGGTGCGGGCGAGCGTCGCGACCCGACGCACCAGCGGCTTCCGCACCCGCGTCAGCGCCGGGTGCGACAGCGCCGCGAAGTCGAGCGGCGCGCCCTCTCCCCCGTCGCGTTTGGTCTCGGAGGGTGGCAGCAGCACGAGCACGCGCATCCCCTTTCACGAAGAAAGACCGCCGCACCCGGCTCCGAGGAGCGGGTGCGGCGGTCGGGTGTCTTGACGGCTACTTGATCAGCTCGGCGTCGCGAGCGACGATCGTGACTGTGTCGTTCTCCACGGAGAGGAACCCGTCGTCGGCGCGAACGACGAGTCGCTCACCGCTGGCGGCGTTCACCCGCACCTCGCCCGCCGAGAGGATGGCGAGCAGCGGCTCGTGACCGGCCAGGATGCCGATCTCGCCCTCGACCGTCTTGGCGATCACCATCGTCGCGTCGCCGGCCCAGATCTGCTGATCGGCCGAGACGACGCTGACGCTGAGGTTCTTCGCCATGATCAGCCGTTCTCCTTCTGGATCTGCGCCCACTTCTCCTCGACGTCGGAGATGCCACCGACGTTGAAGAAGGCCTGCTCGGCGACCGAGTCGAACTCGCCCTTGACGATCGCGTCGAACGACTCGATGGTCTCCTTGAGCGGAACGGTCGAGCCCTCGACACCGGTGAACTTCTTCGCCATGTAGGTGTTCTGCGAGAGGAACTGCTGGATGCGCCGGGCGCGGGCCACGGTGATCTTGTCTTCCTCGGAGAGCTCGTCGACACCGAGGATGGCGATGATCTCCTGCAGCTCCTTGTTCTTCTGCAGGATCTGCTTCACGCTCGTCGCCACGCGGTAGTGGTCGGCGCCCAAGTAGCGCGGGTCCATGATGCGCGAGGTCGAGGTGAGCGGGTCGATCGCCGGGTAGAGACCCTTCGACGCGATCTCACGCGAGAGCTCGGTGGTGGCGTCGAGGTGGGCGAAGGTGGTCGCCGGAGCCGGGTCGGTGTAGTCGTCGGCAGGCACGTAGATCGCCTGGAGCGAGGTGATCGAGTGACCACGGGTCGAGGTGATGCGCTCCTGGAGCACACCCATCTCGTCGGCGAGGTTCGGCTGGTAGCCCACCGCGGAGGGCATGCGGCCGAGCAGCGTCGACACCTCGGAGCCCGCCTGCGTGAAGCGGAAGATGTTGTCGATGAACAGCAGCACGTCCTGGTTCTGCACGTCGCGGAAGTACTCCGCCATGGTCAGAGCCGACAGGGCGACGCGAAGACGCGTTCCCGGCGGCTCGTCCATCTGGCCGAAGACGAGCGCGGTCTTGTCGAAGACGCCCGCCTCCTCCATCTCGTGGATGAGGTCGTTGCCCTCACGGGTGCGCTCGCCGACACCGGCGAACACCGACACACCACCGTGGTCCTGCGCCACGCGCTGGATCATCTCTTGGATGAGGACGGTCTTGCCGACGCCCGCACCACCGAACAGGCCGATCTTTCCACCCTGCACGTACGGGGTGAGGAGGTCGATCGACTTGATGCCGGTCTCGAACAGGTTGGTCTTCGACTCGAGCTGGTCGAACGCCGGGGGCTTGCGGTGGATGGGCCAGCGCTCGGTGATCTCGATGGTCTCGCCGGGCTCGGCGTTGAGCACCTCACCGATGACGTTGAAGACCTTGCCCTTGGTGACGTCGCCGACGGGCACCGAGATGGCAGCGCCGGTGTCGCGCACCTCCTGGCCGCGCACGAGACCGTCCGTAGGCTTCAGGGCGATGGCGCGCACGAGGTCGTCGCCGAGGTGCTGAGCGACCTCGAGCGTGATCTCGGTGGCGGTGTCGCCGATGGTGATCGTGGTCTTCAGGGCGTTGTAGACCTCGGGGATCGAGTCATGGGGGAACTCGATGTCGACCACGGGCCCCGTGACGCGCGCAATTCGGCCGACGCCGCTGGGCGCCTCGGCGGCCGGGACTGGCGCGATAGCAGTGTCAGTCATTGTGCTTCTCTTTTCTTCGATGACTACTTGGCGGAGCTGAGCGCGTCGGCGCCGCCCACGATTTCGGAAATCTGCTGCGTGATCTCGCTCTGACGCGCGTTGTTGGCAAGACGCGTGTAGTCGCGGATGAGGTTGTCGGCGTTGTCGCTCGCCGACTTCATCGCCTTCTGGCGCGCGGCGTGCTCGGCGGCCGCCGACTGCAGCATCGCGTTGAAGATGCGGCTCTCGACGTAGATGGGCAGCAGCTTGTCGAGCACCGTCTCGGCGTCGGGCTCGAACTCGTAGAGCGGGTAGACCTCGTTCGACGAGGCCTCGGGCGCTGCGCCCTCGACGATCTCGAGCGGGAGCAGACGCACGACCTCGGGAACCTGGGTCACCATGCTCACGAAGCGGTTGTAGACGAGGTGGATCTCGTCGACGCCACCCTCCTGGTCGTCGAGGTTGTAGGCCTCGACCACAGCATCCGCGATCTCCTTGGCCGTCTCGAACACGGGCTGGTCGGTGCCGCCCGTCCACGAGGCCACCGAGGCGCGCTTACGGAAGCTGAAGTACCCGACCGCCTTGCGACCGACGAGGTAGTACACGACCTTCTTGCCCTCGCTCCGCAGGAGCTCGGCGAGCTGCTCGGCCTCCTTGAGGATGGAGGACGAGAAAGCGCCCGCGAGACCGCGGTCGGAGGTGAAGATGACGATCGCCGCGGTGTCGAGCTTCTCGCGCTCGCTGGTGAGCGGGTGATCGACGTTCGAGTACGTCGCGACCGCCGAGACCGCACGGGTGATGGCGCGCGAGTACGGGGCCGAGGCGGCCACGCGCTGCTGCGCCTTCTGGATGCGCGAGGCGGAGATGAGCTCCATCGCCCTCGTGATCTTCTTGGTCGTCTGGGCAGACTTGATCTTCTGCCGGTAGACCCTGAGCTGAGCACCCATCTCTAGCGGCGACCCTTGACGATCTTCTCCTGGCCGACGTCTTCCTTGGCGGTGGCGTCGAACTGCTCCTTGCCCACCGAGGCGAGCGGCTTGCCCTCACCCGTCTGGAACTCGAGCTTGAACTGGTCGACCGCCTTGTCGAGCGCGGCGACGGTGTCGTCGTCGAGCTTGTTGGTCTCGCGGAGGGTGGTGAGGATGTCGGTGGTGCGGCCGATGTAGTCGAGCAGCTCGGCCTCGAAGCGCAGGATGTCTTCGACCGGCACCTCGTCGAGCTTGCCCTTCGTGCCGGCCCAGATCGAGACGACCTGCTGCTCGACCGGGAACGGGGAGTACTGCGGCTGCTTCAGCAGCTCAGTGAGGCGGGCGCCGCGGGCGAGCTGACGACGCGAGGCGGCGTCGAGGTCGGAGGCGAACATCGCGAAGGCCTCGAGCGAGCGGTACTGGGCGAGCTCGAGCTTGAGCGTTCCCGAGACCGACTTGATCGACTTCACCTGGGCGTCGCCACCGACTCGCGAGACCGAGATGCCGACGTCGACAGCGGGGCGCTGGTTGGCGTTGAACAGGTCGGACTGGAGGAAGATCTGGCCGTCGGTGATGGAGATCACGTTCGTGGGGATGTACGCCGAGACGTCGTTGGCCTTGGTCTCGATGATCGGGAGGCCGGTCATCGAGCCGGCGCCCAGCTCGTCGGAGAGCTTGGCGCAACGCTCGAGCAGACGCGAGTGCAGGTAGAACACATCGCCGGGGTACGCCTCGCGTCCCGGCGGGCGACGCAGCAGCAGCGACACGGCGCGGTAGGCCTCGGCCTGCTTCGACAGGTCGTCGAAGATGATGAGGACGTGCTTGCCGCCGTACATCCAGTGCTGGCCGATGGCCGAGCCGGTGTAGGGGGCGAGGTACTTGAAGCCGGCGGGGTCGGAGGCCGGGGAGGCGACGATGGTGGTGTACTCCATCGCTCCGGCGTCTTCGAGGGCGCCCTTCACCGAGGCGATGGTCGAGCCCTTCTGGCCGATCGCCACGTAGATGCAACGCACCTGCTTGTTGACGTCGCCCGACTCCCAGTTAGCCTTCTGGTTGATGATGGTGTCGATCGCGATGGCGGTCTTGCCCGTCTGGCGGTCGCCGATGATGAGCTGGCGCTGACCGCGGCCGACGGGGATCATGGCGTCGATCGCCTTGATGCCGGTCTGCAGCGGCTCGTGCACCGACTTGCGCTGCATGACGCCGGGGGCCTGGAGCTCGAGCTCGCGGCGGCCCTCCGCTGCGATGTCGCCGAGGCCGTCGATCGGGTTGCCGAGCGGGTCGACCACGCGGCCGAGGTAGCCGTCGCCGACGGGCACCGACAGCACCTCGCCGGTGCGAGTGACCTCCTGGCCCTCCTCGATGCCGGTGAACTCACCGAGCACCACGACACCGATCTCGTCCTCGTCGAGGTTCTGGGCAAGGCCCAGGGTGCCGTCGGCGAAGCGGATGAGCTCGTTGGCCATCACACCGGGGAGTCCTTCGACGTGCGCGATGCCGTCGGCGGCGTCGACGACGTAGCCCACCTCGGTGGTCGCCGCCTTGCCGGGCTCGTACGCCGCGACGAAGTCTTTGAGAGCGTCGCGGATCTCATCGGGGCGGATCGTAAGTTCAGCCATCGTTTTCCCTTTTCTGATGGGGTATGCCCCCAGTGTGTTCCTGTGCGCGCCGATCAGCCGGCGAGCTGAAGTCTCAAATCGTTGATGCGGGTGGCGACACTGCCGTCGATGACGTCGTCGCCGATCTGGATGCGCACACCGCCGACCACGGACGGGTCGACGATCTGGTTCACCTGCACCGCACGGCCGTACTGGCCCGCGAGGGCCGACTCGAGCCGCCCGCGCTGGGCCGCGCTGATTGGAGCCGCAGTGGTGACCGTGGCGACGGCGGAGCCGGACTGGTCGGCGACGACGCTCGAGGCGAAGCGGAGCAGCTCACCGATGCGGCGGCCACGGGGCTGGGTGATGAGCTGACGCACGATGGCGACCGTCTGCGCCGAGAAGCGGCCTCCGAGCAGACGCTCGACGAGCGCGCGCTTCTGGTCGGTCGAGCCGAGCTTCGACCCGAGGGCCAGCTCGAGCTCGGCGTCGCCGGAGACAGCGCGCGCGAACTCGAACAGCTCCGAGTCGATGGCGAGACCAGCCGGAGCCGAGCTCGCCACGGCGCGGATGCCGATCTCCTCGATGCCGGCGAGCAGGTCGCTCTGCGTCGACCAGCGGCTGGTGGCCACCGTCTCGAGCAGACCCACCGTGACGGCCGAGTACGAGGGGCCGAACAGCCGGGAGACGAGCGCGGCCTTGGCGGCCGGCTCGGCTCCGGGGTCGGAGAGGGCTCCGAGCAGGTGCGACGAATCACCGATGATCCGACCAGCGGCGAAGAGCTCTTCTCCCGTGGCCAGATCGACCTGGGAGCCCAGAGCCGCGAGGCGGTCTCTGGCGTCACCGAGGGCTACTCTGGTCGCGCTTCCCATCGTGTTACTTCTTTCCTGAGGTGTCAGCCTCGAGGTCGGCGAGGAACCGGTCGACGAGGGCCGTGGCCTTGGCGTCGTCGGAGAGGGACTCCCCGATCACGCCGGAGGCCAGGTCGATCGCCAGCGTGCCGACCTCGGAGCGGAGCGAGACGAGGGCTGCCTGACGGTCTGCCTCGATCGCCACCTGGGCGTTGGCCTTCACGCGCTCGGCGTCGCTCTGCGCCTGCGCCTGGATGTCGGCGCCGATGCGCTGGGCGTCGACACGGGCCTGCTCGCGGATCTTCGCGGCCTCGGCGCGCGCCTCGGCCAGCTGAGCGGTGTACTGCTGAAGAGCGGCCTCCGCTTCGCGCTGAGCGATGTCGGCCTTCTCGATGTTCCCCTCGATCGCGGCGGCACGCTCGTCGAGGAGCTTCTTCATGCGAGGCAGCACGAGCCTCCAGAAGAAGAAGAGGATGACGACGAAGCACACGAACGACCAGATGATGTCGTACGGAGCCGGGATGAGCGGGTTCGTCGATTCGCCCTCGGTCGCAGCCAGAACTGCCTGAAGCATTCCAGCCTCCTTATCGATCGAAGCGGGCTACTAGTTGGTGAAGATGAAGTAGGTAGCGATACCGATGAACGCAAGCGCCTCGGTGAACGCGATACCGATGTACATCAGCACCTGGAGACGGCCGGCGAGCTCGGGCTGCCGGGCGACACCCTCGATGGTCTTGCCGACCACGATGCCCACGCCGATGGCGGGGCCGATCGCTGCGAGGCCGTAGCCCATGGTCGCGACGTTGCCGGTGACCTCAGCGAGGATCGATACATCTGCCACGTTGTGTTCCCTTTCGTGATGGTGGTTCAGGCGGACGCCTGGAACCGCTTAGTGTTCCTCAGCCAGCGCGAGCTGGATGTAGACGGTGGTGAGCAGGGCGAAGACATAGGCCTGGAGCACGGCCACCAGGATCTCGAACAGCGTGAAGACGAAGCCGAAGGCCAGGGTGCCCACGCCGAACAGCGACCAGAAGCCGCCCGCGGTGAAGAAGAAGAACTGGGTGGCCGCGAAGAAGAGCACCAGGAGGAGGTGGCCCACGACCATGTTCATGAGGAGTCGGAGCGTCAGCGTGATGGGCCGGAGCACGAAGGTGGAGACCAGCTCGATCGGCGTGACGATGATGTAGAGGGGCCACGGCACCCCGGGCGGGAACAGCGCGTTTTTGAAGAACGCCCCCGGGTGCTTCTTGAGACCGGCGTAGATGAACGCGAACCAGGCCACGACGGCGAGCACGAGCGGCACACCGATGACCGAGGTACCGGCGATGTTCAGGAACGGGATGATACCTGTGATGTTCATGAACAGCACCATGAAGAAGATCGTGGTGATGAGCGGCAGGAAGCGACGACCGTCCTTCTTGCCCAGCAGGTCTTCGGCGATGTTCACCCGGGCGAAGTCGAGGCCCATCTCGACGACCGACTGGAAGCGACCCGGAACCACCTTCATGCGGCGGGTGCCGATCCAGAAGATGAGGACGATGGCCAGCACCGCCAGGAAGCGGATGAGGATGATCCTGTTGATCTCGAACGGCGTGCCAGCGAAGAAGATGACCTCGGGGAAGAATTCCTCGATCGATGGGCCGTGGAAACCGCCGTCATCGGAGGTGGCCATCGGGGCTAGCAGGTTCACAGCGTTAGCTATCAGCGCTATCTCCTGTTTCGGGGCGTGGAACTGGTCAGAGTTCTCGCGACGACGAACGGTGGGGGGTTGTGCGAACTCCGGACGCTGAAGGCGACTTCGGTCGGCGGAACGTGCATCCTAACCCTATCAAGTGTTGGGAGCTCCTGACGAATCGGCAGGCTCTCAGTGGCCGCCCGGGAGCTTCACATCCGACGCGTACGGCATGCGCCCCTTCGCCACCACCACGACGTCGACCACCAGCGTGCCAATGACCGCCACGACGATGCTGAGGAAGAGGATGAGGTCGTTCACGAACGGCTGGCCGCGAAGCAGCACCACGAGCACGATGAACAGCACGAACTTCACGATCCACGAGCCCAGCACGATGACGAAGAACAGTGTCGTGTAGAGCGGCGACGCGGTGAATCGGTTGGCCACGAGGATGCTCGCCGCGGTGATGCCGGCGAACACCAGCACCATGGCGGTGCCGATGAGGGCGCTCACCGTTCCGGTCCATCCGTCGGCGAGGTAGCCGACCACTCCTCCCACCACGGCGATGACCGCGGCCAGCAGGGCGTCGAACTTGAGGATCGTGGCGAAGATGCCGCTCGAGCTCGGGGTCGGGTAGTTGCCTTTGATCACGGGGTCGGTCACGGCTCAGGGCTCCTTGATGGGGTCGGCTGCCGCGTCGAGCGGGTCGTCGCCGGCTTTGAGGTCGGCTTCGAGGGTACCGGCATCGGCTGACTGGGCAGCGATCTCGCGGCGCTTCAGGGGGCTGAGGGGGGCGAGCGTGAACGCGGCGCACACCACGATGCCCACCCCCAGGAAGATGAAGGCGAGCCAGTACGGCGTCAGCACGAACAGCAGCAGGCAGCCCACCGAGATGACGGCCGTCCAGCCGTAGAAGATGAGCACGGCCTGCAGGTGCGAGTGACCCATGTCGAGCAGGCGGTGGTGCAGGTGCTTCCTGTCGGCGCTGAACGGGCTCTTGCCCGCTCGGAGGCGCCTGATGACGGCGAGACTGAAGTCGAGCAGTGGCACGACGAGGATGGCGAAGGGCAACAGGATCGGCAGGAACGCGGGGAACAGCTGCGATCGGCCGAGCTGGGCCGGGTCGACCTGACCGGTGACGGCGATGGCGCTGGTGGCCATGAGCAGGCCCACCAGGAGCGCACCGGCATCGCCCATGAACAGCTTCGCGGGGTGGAAGTTGAGCGGCAGGAAGCCCGCGCAGGCTCCGATGAGCACAGCGGTGATGAGCGACGCGAGGTTGAAGTAGTCGGTGGGCGAGGTGTCGCGGGCCAGCAGGTAGCTGTAGAGGAAGAAGACGCCGTTCGCGATGAGGGCGACCCCGGCCACCAGCCCGTCGAGCCCGTCGATGAAGTTGATTGCGTTCATCACGAGCACCACGGCGAGGATGGTGATGAACAGCGACATGCCGCTCGAGCCGATGGTGAGGCCACCGATCGGCAGCGAGACGATCTGCACGCCCTGCCAGGCGAGGAGGCCTGCGGCGATGATCTGGCCGGCGAGCTTCGTGAGCCAGTCGAGGTCCCAGATGTCGTCGGCGACGCCGATCGCGACGATGATGAAGGCGGCGCCGAGGATCGCCCAGACCTTGCCCGGTTCGGCGAACACCAGGTGGAACCAGCTGATCTGCGAGGCGACACCGATGGCCACCACCACGCCGAGGAACATGGCGATGCCGCCGAGCCGCGGGGTGGGGCGGGTGTGCACGTCGCGCTCGCGGATCTTCGGGTACAGCCGGTAGCGGTGGCTGAGCTTGTAGATCACCCAGCTCAGGCCGAAGCTGACGACCGCCGAGACGAGTGCGACGAGGAGGTAGAACCGCATGGATCAGGCGCCGGGTCCTGGCGCCAAGAGCTCCCCCACGACCTCGCGGATGCGCTCCTCGGCCACGGCGCCGGCACGCACGATGCGCAGCATCCCGTCGTCGCCCGTCGCATCGACGATCGTGGAGGCGAGCGTGTCGGAGCGCTCACCGGCGTCGAGGTAGACCTCGACGCTGTCGCCGAGCATCTCCACCGCCTCGGCGGCGCTCGTGGCGGCGGGACGGCCGGTGAGGTTGGCGCTCGAGACGGCGAGCGGCCCGGTCTCCTGCAGCAGCTCGAGGGCCAGCGGGTCGGCGGGCATGCGCAGCGCGACCGTGCCGTTCGTGTCGCCCAGATCCCACATCAGCGACGGCGTGGCGCGGAGGATGATTGTGAGGCCGCCCGGCCAGAACTCGGCGACGAGCGTGCGCGCCGCCTCGGGGATGTCGGTGGCCAGGGCGTCGAGCGTCGCGAGTGCGGGGATGAGCACGGGCGGGGGCGACTGGCGGGTGCGGCCCTTCGCGTCGAGGAGGCGCTGCACCGCGCGCGGGGAGAAGGCGTCGGCCGCGATGCCGTAGACCGTGTCGGTGGGGATGACGACGAGCTCGCCCCGGCTGATCGCACCGCGGGCGAGGCGCATTCCGGAGAGGAGCTCGGAGGACACGGAGCAGTCGAATGTGGCAGCCATCGAGCCTCAATGATAGTCGCGGTGGCCGGGAGAGGCCCGCACGACGTCAGCGGTTGACGCGACCGCGCCCGAAGATCAGCCAGAGGATCGACCCGAGGATGGAGAGGAAGAATGCCACGAGGATCCAGACGAACTTGCCGAGGCCCCCGTGGTTCGGGTTCCTGACGATCGACACCACGGTGACGATGAAGATGATGAGCCCGACGATGCCGAAGGTGAAGCTGATGGGTTCCATGCTGCCGAGTGTACCGGCGCGTCAGCGCACGGCGGTGGTGGCGCGGTCACGCCCGGTGAGGTCGCGGTGCGTCGCCACGGCGCGCCAGCCGTCGGCGGTGAGGAGCGCGCGCATCTCGGCGCCCTGCAGGTCGCCGTGCTCGATGACCAGGGCTCCACCCGGGCGGAGCAGGCGGCGCGCGGTGGCCGAGACCTCGCGCACCACGACGAGACCGTCGTCGCCCCCGTAGAGCGCCTGCTCGGGGTCGAACAGCCGCACCTCGGGGTCGCGCGGAATCGCGCCGAGCGGAATGTACGGGGGGTTCGACACCACGACGTCGACCGTGCCGTCGAGCTCGGGCAGGGCGTCGGCGAGGTCGATGAACACCAGCCGCGCGTTGCCGGGATCGACCCGGCGCAGATTCTCCTTCGCCCAGACGAAGGCGCGCGGCGAGTTCTCGACGCCCACCACCGCCGCGTGCGGCACCTCGACGGCGAGCGACAGCGCGATGGCCCCACTGCCGGTGCCGAGGTCGACCGCGACCGGTGGGTCCTCCCCCGCCGGCACCACCGCGCGCAGGGCGTCGATGGCGAGGCCGGCGACGAACTCCGTCTCGGGCCGAGGCACGAACACGCCAGGGCCCACCGAGAGCTCGAGGGAGCGGAACCAGGCGACGCCCGTGATGTGCTGCAGCGGCTCGCGCGCAGCACGGCGTTCGACGGCCTCGACGATGGCGAGCGTGTCTTCGGGGCCGACCGGAGCATCCGTCACCGTCATCGACTGCACCCGGCCGCGCGAGGCGCCGAGCACGTGCCCGATGAGCAGCTCGGCGTCGACCTGCGGATCGAGCACGCCGCCGGCGGCGAGGATCTCGACCGAGCGCTGGTAGAGCGAGCGCACGGTGACGGGTCGGTCCCTGGTCTCGGAGACGGTCATCCCCCGGCGCCTAGCTCTCGGTGCCCACCGCGGCGAGCCGCGACTCCTCGTCGGCGGCGATCGCCGACTGGATGATGGGCTCGAGAGCGCCGTCCATCACCTGGTCGAGGTTGTAGGCCTTGAACCCGGTGCGGTGGTCGGCGATGCGGTTCTCGGGGAAGTTGTAGGTGCGGATGCGTTCCGAGCGGTCGACCGAGCGGATCTGGCTCTTGCGCGCGGCACTGGCCTCGGCGTCGAGCTCCTCCTGCTGCTTGGCCAGGATGCGCGCACGCAGCACGCGCATCGCCGCCTCGCGGTTCTGCAGCTGGCTCTTCTCGTTCTGCATCGAGACCACGATGCCCGTCGGCAGGTGGGTGATGCGCACCGCGGAGTCGGTCGTGTTCACCGACTGGCCACCGGGGCCGGAGGAGCGGAAGACGTCGATCTTGAGGTCGTTCTGGTTGATCTCGACCTCTTCGGGCTCGTCGACCTCGGGGAAGACCAGCACGCCCGCGGCGGAGGTGTGGATGCGGCCCTGCGACTCGGTGGCGGGAACCCGCTGCACGCGGTGCACCCCGCCCTCGTACTTCAGGTGCGCCCAGACGCCCTCGGCGGGGTCGCTCGAGCGCCCCTTCACCGCGATCTGCACGTCTTTGTAGCCGCCCAGATCGCTCTCGGTGCGTTCGAGGAGCTCGGTCTTCCAGCCCTTCGACTCGGCGTAATGCAGGTACATGCGGAGGAGGTCGGCGGCGAAGAGCATGCTCTCGGCACCGCCCTCGCCCGCTTTGATCTCCATGATCACGTCGCGCGCGTCGTCGGGGTCGCGCGGGATGAGCAGGCGCCGCAGCTTCTCGGCGTTCTCCTCGAGGCTCACCTCGAGGGCGGGGATCTCGTCGGCGAAGGCCGGATCTTCGGCGGCCAGCTCACGCGCGGCCTCGAGGTCGTCGACGTTCTGCTGCCAGGCGGCGTGCGCGGCGACGATGCGGCTGAGCTCGGCGTAGCGCCGGTTCACCCGCTTCGAGCGCGCCGGGTCGCCGTGCAGTTCGGGGTCGGAGAGCTGCTGCTGCAGGTCGTCGTGCTCGGCCCGCAGCGCGGCCACGGACTCGAACATCACTCCCCCTTGTGGTGACCGTTGCCGTTGCCGCCCGCGGGGGTGGGCATCGACTTCTGCACCTGCATGAGGAACTCCACGTTCGAGGAGGTCTCCTTGAGGCGCGACAGCACGATCTCGAGGGCCTGCTGCTGGTCGACGCCCGCGAGGGCACGGCGCAGCTTCCAGGTGATCTTGGTCTCGTCGGCGCCCATGAGCAGCTCTTCGCGACGGGTCGACGAAGCGTTCACGTCGACGGCCGGGAAGATGCGCTTGTCGGCGAGCTGGCGCGACAGACGCAGCTCGGAGTTGCCGGTGCCCTTGAACTCCTCGAAGATCACCTCGTCCATCTTCGAGCCGGTCTCCACCAGCGCGGTGGCGAGGATGGTGAGCGATCCGCCGTTCTCGATGTTGCGCGCCGCGCCGAAGAAGCGCTTCGGCGGGTAGAGAGCGGATGCGTCGACACCGCCCGAGAGGATGCGGCCCGAAGCCGGTGACGCCAGGTTGTAGGCGCGGCCGAGGCGGGTGATGGAGTCGAGCAGCACGACCACGTCGTGGCCGAGCTCGACCAGTCGCTTGGCGCGCTCGATGGCGAGCTCGGCGACCGTCGTGTGGTCTTCGGCGGGACGGTCGAAGGTGCTCGCGATGACCTCGCCCTTCACCGTGCGCTGCATGTCGGTGACCTCTTCGGGTCGCTCGTCGACCAGCACCACCATGAGGTGCACCTCGGGGTTGTTGGTCGAGATCGCGTTGGCGATCTGCTGCAGCACGATGGTCTTGCCGGCCTTCGGGGGCGCGACGATGAGGCCGCGCTGGCCCTTGCCGATGGGGGCCACCAGGTCGATGATGCGCTGCGTCAGCTTGGCCGGCTCGGTCTCGAGGCGCAGGCGCTCCTGCGGGTAGAGCGGGGTGAGCTTGCCGAACTCGACGCGGTTCTGCGCCTCGTCGACGGGGAGGCCGTTGATCGACTCGATGCGCACGATGGCGTTGTACTTCTGGCGGCCGCCCGCGTCGCCCTCGCGGGGCTGGCGGATGGAGCCGACGACGGCGTCGCCCTTGCGCAGGTTGTACTTCTTCACCTGGCCGAGCGAGACGTAGACGTCGCTGTTGCCCGGGAGGTAGCCGCTCGTGCGCACGAAGGCGTAGTTGTCGAGGATGTCGAGGATGCCGGCCACAGGCAGCAGCACGTCGTCTTCGCTGATCTCGGGCTCGACGTCGTCGCCGCCCGACTGGCCGCGGCGCTTGCGGTCGCGGTACCGGTTGCGTGCGCCTCGCTCGCTGCGCTCCTCCTCGGCGGGGCCGTTCCGGTCGTTGCCGCGCTGGCCCGACTGCTCGCCCTGCTGCTTGGACTCGTTCTGCGCGTTGCCGCCCTGGCCCGAGCCGCCCTGAGCGGCGCCGTTCTGGCCACTGCTGTTCTGGCCGCCGCTGTTCTGGCCGTTGCCGCCCTGAGCGGCGCCGTTCTGGCCGCCGCCGTTCTGGCCGCCGCCGTTCTGGCCCTGCGCGTCGGCGTTCTGGTTCGCACCGCCGTTGTTGTTGCGGTTGCGACCACGGCGGTTGCGACCACGGCCGCCCTCGGGCCGCTCGTTCTGCTCGGGCTGGACGCCCTGCTCCGAACCCTCGACCGCGGCGGGCTGCTCGGCGTCGTTCTGCCTGGTGTCGTTCTGCTTGGCGTCGTTCTGCTCGCCCTGCTCGGCCGGCACGAGGCCGGCGACGGTGGCGTCGTCACGGTTCAGGTGGCCACCGGCCGGCACACGCTCCGCGCCGCGACGCGAGCCGCCGCGCTCGGCTGCGGGAGCCTCCTCGCCACTGCGGCCGGAGGCGGTGCGCTCGATGGCGTAGCCGCCGTCGACCGACGTGACGCGGCGCGAACCGCGACGCTTGGGGGCGACCGGGCCCTCGGGCAGTTCGATGACGATCTGCTCGCGCGGGGCGCTCTGCGTCGCCGGGGCCGCACGCAGCAGCTCGTCGGGAACGATCGGGCCGTCGACCGGCGCTGCCTGATCGGCGGCGGGGGTGTCGAAGTCGAAGGTGAGTGGCGCGGAAGCCGGCGCCTCGTCGGCGGGGGCCGCCGGTGCCTCATCGGCGGGGGCCGCCGGTGCCTCATCGGCCGAGGCGGGAGCCGCTGCCTCGGGCTCCGCAGCGACGGGCTCGAGCGTCACCGGGAGGCCGGCGGGGAGCTCCTGGCCCTCCTGAACCTTACGGATGGCCTCGATGAGGTCGCCCTTGCGGAGCTTGGAAGCGCCGGCCATGCCGAGCTGGGAGGCGATCGCCTGCAGCTGGGAGACCTTCAGTGTCGAGAGCTCGGCGCTTGAGTTGACGTCTGTCACGGGAGAAATGTGTCCTTCCCCTGCCGGCAGGAAGAGCCAGACAGAGACTGCCTGCGCACCGCTACGTCGTCGGTGTGCGCGATCACCGGGATCGCCCACGGGGCCGGAACGTCTCTGCACGCGGCAGGAATGAGTTGAGGAAATACAGCCGGGACGGGATTCGAAGAACCCCGGAGCTTAGTCGCTCGGAGGTTACTTGCCTTCGTCCGGGTGCAGCACAACTGTAGCACCTTTGAAGTCGACGGCCAGAACGAGCGACTGCCAGGGTGTCGCGGAGCGCCGGGCGACGAGCTCGACGGCTTCGAGCCGCTGCCCGGGGTCGCTGCAGAGCACCAGGATGCTGGGGCCGGCCCCCGAGACGACCGCAGGGAAGCCCTCGGCGCGGAGCTCCTGGATGAGCCGGTCGGTCTCGGGCATGGCGCTCGCCCGGTAGCTCTGGTGCAGCTTGTCCTCCGTCGCCGCGAGCAGCAGCTCGGGGCTCTGGATGAGCGCGGCGATCAGGAGCGTCGAGCGCGACACGTTGAAGATGGCGTCGGCGTGCGGCACCGACTCCGGCTGGAGGCTGCGCGCCAGCGCGGTCGACATCGTCTCCTGCGGCACGAGCACGAGCGGCGAGACGCCGCGGTGCACGTTGAGCTTCTTGAACTGGGGGCCTTCCGGGGTGACCCAGGCGATGGTGAGCCCGCCGAAGAGGCCGGGTGCGACGTTGTCGGGGTGGCCCTCGAGCTCGGTCGCGCGGGCCAGGAGGCCGAGCGGGTCGATCTCGACGATGCCGGAGAGCAGGCCCTTGGCGGCCATGATGCCCGAGACGATCGCCGCGCCCGAGGAGCCGAGGCCCCTGCCGTGCGGGATGACGTTGCGCGCCGTGAGGTGGAGCCCGGGCAGCGGCTGCCCGTAGGCGGCGAAAGTGTGCGCGATCGAGCGCACCACGAGGTTGCTCTCGTCGGTGGGCACCTCGCCCGCACCGACGCCGTTCACGTCGACGAAGGCACCCGGCTGCTCGCGCACCGTGACGGTGAGCTCGTCGTAGAGCGCCAGGGCGAGCCCGAGGGTGTCGAAGCCGGGCCCGAGGTTCGCCGTGGTGGCCGGAACCCGCACGGTGACCGTGCGCCCCACCGGCACGACGGCCTCCGCGGTACCCTCCGTCGAGGGGGCGTCGGTCACGACGCGTCTTTCGCGAGGCCGAGCACGCCGGCGATCTCGGCGGTGTCGACGGGCACGATCGTGGGCTGCACCTCGGAGCCGTCGGCCGACTTGAGGGCCCACTGCGGGTCTTTCAGGCCGTGGCCGGTGACCGTGATGACGACGGTCGCGCCCGCGGTGATGACGCCGGCGGCCGCGCGCTCGAGGAGTCCGGCCACGCCGATCGCAGAGGCCGGCTCGACGAAGATGCCGACTTCGGCCGAGAGCAGGCGGTGGGCGGCGAGGATGTCGGCGTCGCTGATGGCGCCGAAGTACCCGTCAGTGCGCTCGCGCGCCTGGAGCGCGAGCTCCCACGAGGCCGGGTTGCCGATGCGGATGGCGCTGGCGATGGTGTCGGGGTCGAGCACCGGGTGGCCGAGCACGATGGGGGCCGAACCCTCGGCCTGGAAGCCGAACATGCGCGGCAGCTTGGTGGTGACGCCACGGTCGAGCTCTTCGCCGTAGCCGCGGGAGTACGCGGTGTAGTTGCCCGCGTTGCCGACCGGCAGCAGGTGGAAGTCGGGCGCATCCTGCAGCACCTCGACCACCTCGTAGGCTGCGGTCTTCTGGCCGTTGATGCGGTCGGGGTTCACCGAGTTCACGAGGTGCACCGGGTAGTTCTCGGCGAGCTCGCGGGCGAGGTCGAGGCAGTCGTCGAAGTTGCCCTGCACCTGGATGAGCTCGGCGTTGTGCGCGATGGCCTGGCTGAGCTTGCCGAGGGCGATCTTGCCCTCGGGCACCAGCACGGCGGCGGTGATGCCGGCGTGGGTGGCGTAGGCGGCGGCCGAAGCCGAGGTGTTGCCGGTGGAGGCGCAGATGACGGCCTTCGCACCGTGCTCGACGGCCTTCGAGATGGCCATGGTCATGCCGCGGTCTTTGAACGAGCCGGTGGGGTTCATGCCCTCGAACTTGATGTACACCTTGGCGCCGGTGCGCGCGGAGAGCGCGGGGGCGGGGATGAGCGGGGTGCCGCCCTCCCCCAGCGTCACGACGGGAGTGGCGTCGGTGATGTCGAGCCGGTGGGCGTACTCGTGAAGGACCCCGCGCCACTGGCGGGAGGGGATGCGGGGCGTGCTGTCGGCCACTAGGGCGTTTCTCCTTCGACTCGTAGGACTGATTCCACCCGAACGACGGCGTCGTGCGAGGAAACAGCCGCCACCGTGGCCGAGAGGGCCGCGTCGGTGGCTTCGTGCGTGACTATCACAAGGGTAGCGGTGAGCGGCTCGTCGCCCGACCGCCCGGGCGGCGCGGTGGCGACGGTCTGCTGCACGGCCTCCACCGAGACGCCGTGCTCGCTGAACAGCCCGGCGATCTGAGCGAGCACACCCGGCTTGTCGGTGACGACGAGGGTGAGCTGGTAGCGGGTGGTGACGGCGCCGATCGGGAACACCGGGAGGTTCGCGTGCGTCGACTCCCCCACGCCGGGGCCTCCGGCAAGGTGCCGGCGCGCTGCCGACACCAGGTCGCCGAGCACCGCGGAGGCCGTCTCGGTGCCGCCGGCACCCGCGCCGTAGAACATGAGGTCGCCCGCGGCCTCCGCCTGCACGAACACGGCGTTCTTGGCCTCGTGCACGGCGGCGAGCGGATGACGCCGGCTGATGAGCGAGGGATGCACGCGGGCGACGACGCCCTCGACGCCCGTCTCGGGGTCGGTGAGACGCTCGCAGATGGCGAGCAGCTTCACCACGAAACCCGCCTTCTCGGCGGCCTCGACCTGGGCTGCCGTGACGGTGGTCATGCCCTCACGGTGCACGGCCTCGACCGGCACCACGGTGTGGAAGGCGAGACTGGCGAGGATTGCCGCCTTCTGCGCGGCGTCGTAACCCTCCACGTCGGCCGTGGGATCGGCCTCGGCGTAGCCGAGCTCGGTCGCCACGGCGAGAGCGTTCTCGAACGAGTCGCCCTCGAGGTCCATGCGGTCGAGGATGAAGTTGGTGGTGCCGTTGACGATGCCCATCACGCGGTGCACGCGGTCGCCTGCGAGCGAGTCGCGGAGCGGACGGATGATCGGGATGGCTCCACCGACCGCCGCCTCGTAGTAGAGCTGGGCGCCCACCTGGTCGGCGACGGCGAAGAGCTCCGGGCCGTGCGTGGCGAGCAGCGCCTTGTTGCCGGTGACGACGTCGGCACCCGAGTTCATGGCGAGGGTGATGTATTCGCGGGCGGGCTCGAGGCCCCCCATCAGCTCGATCACGATGTCGGCCGACTGGATGAGGGCCGTCGCATCGGTGGTGAGCAGCTCGCGCGGGATGGCGCTGTCGCGCGGGGCGTCGACGTCGCGCACCGCCACGCCGACGAGCTCGAGACCGGCGCCGACGCGGGCCGCGAGTTCGTCGCCGTGCTCGAGCAGCAGCCGGGCGACCTGCGAGCCGACCGAGCCTGCCCCGAGCAGGGCGATCCTGAGGTTGCGGTATTCGATCATCGTGACTCTCCGAGGTAGGCGGTGTCGCGCGCGAGCAGGTCGTGCTCGGTCTCGCGGCGGATCAGCACCCGGGCCTCGCCGCCTGCGACGGCGACGACGGCGGGACGCCCGAGGTAGTTGTAGTTGCTCGACAGCGACCAGCAGTAGGCGCCGGTCGCCGGCACCATCACGAGGTCGCCCGGGGCGACATCGCCCGGCAGGTAGTCGGCCTGCACCACGATGTCGCCGCTCTCGCAATGCTTGCCCACCACGCGCACGAGCGCCGCATCCGCGTCGCTCGTGCGATTCGCGAGGCGCACGGAGTAGTCGGCGCCGTAGAGCGCGGGCCGGGCGTTGTCGCTCATGCCGCCGTCGACGCTCACGTAACGGCGCACGGAGTCGGTGCCGTCGGCACCCACGAGCACGTCTTTGATGGTGCCCACCTCGTAGAGGGTGGCGCCCGAGCGGCCGATCACGGTGCGACCGGGTTCGAAGGCGAGCGCGGGAACCGGGATGCCGAGGCGGGCGCACTCCGTCGCGACGGTGCCGACGATGAGCGACGCCAGCTCGGCGATCGGGGTCGGGTCGTCGGCGGTGGTGTAGGCGATGCCGAAGCCGCCGCCGAGGTTGAGCTCGGGCACGTCGCCGTCTGCGAGCAACTCGGCCTGCAGCTCCAGCAGGCGCGCAGCCGACTCGGCGAAGCCCTCCGAACCGAAGATCTGCGAACCGATGTGGCAGTGCAGACCCAGGAAGCGCAGCGACTCGTGCGAGCGGATGGCGGCGACGTACTCGGCCGCCTGATCGAGCCGCACCCCGAACTTCTGGTCTTCGTGGGCGGTGGCGAGGAAGTCGTGGGTGTGGGCGTGCACGCCGCTGTTCACCCGCAGACGCACCTCTTGCACGCGGCCGAGCCGCGCAGCTGTCGCCGCGACCCGCTCGATCTCGATGGCGCTGTCGAGAACGATCACGCCGACGCCCGTCGCGACGGCCCGCTCGATCTCGTCGAGCGACTTGTTGTTGCCGTGGAGACCGAGGTGCGCGGGGTCGACGCCTGCGGCGAGAGCGACCGCGAGCTCTCCCCCGCTGCAGACGTCGATCGAGAGACCGGCCTCGCTCATCCAGCGCGCGACCTCGATGGTGAGGAACGCCTTCCCCGCGTAGTACACCTTCGCGCGGGTGCCGGCCTCGGCGGCGGCGGTGTCGAAGGCGGCGCGCACCTCGACGGCCCTGGCCCGTGCATCCGTCTCGTCGACGACGTAGAGCGGGGTGCCGAAGCGCTCGGCGAGCCGGGAGACGGCGACCCCGCCGATCTCGATCTCGCCGGCGGCCGTGCGACCCGCGGTGGCGGGCCAGACGAGCGGCGGCAGCGCATCGGCATCGGCAGGCTCGGAGAGCCACTCGGGGGCGAGCGGGCTGGAGGTCATGAACGGTTCCCTTGGCGGTGTCGTCGACGTGCGGATGCACGGCCTGGCGAGTGGAAGGGGCGAGCGGACCCGGCTTGGTCCCTGAAGCCGTTCCCGGGGTGCGATCACCCGGGTGCTACGAGCTTAGCGGCTCCGGCTCACCCGCAGCTGCCGAGGGTGCGCAGGCTCTCCTCGTCGACCACGAAGTCGTCGGCCGAGAGCACGGCCGTGGCACGGCCCTCGGTGATCTCGAGCGAGTCGACGGTGGCGCCCTCGGGGAGGTACTGCGCGACGCACACGGAGATGGGGTCGTCGGCGAGGCTGCCGAGCAGCTGGTCGAGGTCGATGTCGAGGTTGCCCGCCCCCTGGGTGAGCGAGGCCGAGCGCGGCTCGACGAGCACACGGTCGCCGTCGGCGGTGACGACGCCCGTCACCTGGTAGCCGAGCTGGAAGCCGAAGATCGACAGCGTGCCCTCGTAGGAGACGTCGCCCGCGCCCAGCACGAGCCCGGAGTCGCCCGGGATGTCGACGATGCCGTTCACCGCATCCTGATCGATGGAGATCGAGGCGCTGATGGTCTCGATCGGCTTCATGAGATCGGTGGGCACCCCGTTGGCCACCGCGTGGGCGGCGAGCGGCACGCCGTTCACCGAGAGCTCTGGCGCGTCGAGCACGACCTCGGAGAGCCTGCCGGTGAGGGCCTGGGCGAGGAAGGAGAAGCCGCCGATCTCGACGGTGACGTCGCCCTCGACGTTCTCGGGCAGCTGTTCCTCGATCTGGGCGGCCGCCTGGGACTCGACCGAGGCACGCACCGCGATGTCGGCGATCACGAGCCCGACGGCGACGAGCACGAGCACCACCACGAGCACCCACGGCCAGCGGCGCCGGCGCCGCGCCGGGGCGGTCGCTACGGGAGGGGTGGCGGCGGGCGGCGGAGTGATCGGCTCTGTCGTCATGCGTCAATCCTGCCGTGTGCGGCGCGCATCCGCTTCGACGACGGATGCGCGCACGCCTCACATGCGGTCGGGAGCGGAGACGCCGATGAGATCGAGACCGTTGCGGATGACCTGGCCGGTGGCGTCGTTCAGCCACAGCCGGGTGCCGTGGATGGCCGAGACCTCCTCGTCGCCGAACGGCAGCACACGGGTGGCGTCGTACCAGCGGTGGTAGTGGCCGGCCAGGTCTTCGAGGTAGCGGGCGACACGGTGCGGCTCGCGCAGCTCGGCGGCGTGCGCGAGCACCCGAGGGTACTCCTGCAGGGCGCCGAGGAGCGCGGTCTCGGTGGCGTGGTCGAGGAGCGCGGGCTCGAAGGCGTCGCGGGTGACACCTGCCGCGGAGGCGTTGCGCGCCACGGAGCGGGTGCGGGCGTGGGCGTACTGCACGTAGAACACCGGGTTGTCGTTGGTGCGCGAGCGCAGCTTCTCGCCGTCGAGCGACAGCGGCGAGTCGGCCGGGTAGCGGGCGAGCCAGAAGCGCAGGGCGTCGGCGCCGAGCCAGTCGAGGAGGTCGTCGAGCTCGATGATGTTGCCGGCGCGTTTGGAGAGCTTCGCGCCGTTGAGGTTCACCAGCTGGCCGATGAGCACGCTGAGCCCGGTGTCGGGGTCGTCGCCCGCCGCAGCGGCGAGGGCCTTGAGGCGCCCCACGTAGCCGTGGTGGTCGGCGCCCAGCAGGTAGATCTTCTCGGGGAAGCCGCGGTCTTTCTTCGACAGGTAGTACGCCGCGTCGGCGGCGAAGTAGGTGACGACACCGTTGCCGCGGGTGAGCACGCGGTCTTTGTCGTCGCCGAAGTCGGTGGTGCGCACCCAGACGGCGTCGTCGGCCTCGAACACGTGCCCCTGGGCGCGCAGTCGCTCCTCGGCGTCGTCGATGGCGGTCTTGCCGGTCACCGCATCCGGAGTGTGGAGGGTGCGCTCGGAGAAGAACACGTCGAAGTGCACGTGGAAGTTCGCCAGCGACTGCTTGATCTCGGCGAGCTGGTACTCGTAGGCGAGGTCGCGGGCGATCGCCACCGCCTCGTCGTGCGGTTTCTCGAGCAGATCGGGCACCGCCTCGAGCACGCGCTGGGCCAGGGTCTGGATGTAGGCGCCCGGGTAGCCCTTCTCGGGCGTGGGCTCTCCCTTCGCGGCGGCGAGCACCGAGAGGCCGAAGACGTCCATCTGGCTGCCGGCGTCGTTGATGTAGTACTCGGCGGTGACCTCGGCTCCGGATGCGCGCAGCACCCGGGCGATCGAGTCGCCGAGGGCGGCCCAGCGGGTGTGGCCGATGTGCAAGGGGCCGGTGGGGTTTGCCGAGACGAACTCCATGTTGATGGTGTGGCCGGCGAGCACGTCGCTGCGGCCGAACGACTCCCCCGCCTCGACGATGGTGCGGGCGATCTCGGCGGCCGCCGCGGTCTCGAGAGTGATGTTGATGAAGCCGGGGCCCGCCACCTCGACGGAGGCCACGCCGTCGATCGCCTCGATCGCCGGGGCGAGCTCGAGGGCGAAGGCGCGCGGGTTGGTGCCGAGGCGCTTGGCGAGCTTCATGGCGATGTTCGACGCCCAGTCGCCGTGCTCCCGGTTGCGCGGGCGCTCGAGCGCGGTGTCGGCCTCGGTGACGGTGAGCGCGGGCTCGCCGTTCTCGGGCGCGACCGCGGCCAGGCGGGCCGTCACGATGGCGAAGAGGTGGGCGGAGAGGTCTTCGGGAGTCACGAGGGTCGATTCTATCCCGGCGGATGCGGGGCGATCGGCGGCCGAGCAGGGAGGGAGGGCCGGTGGTGCGGGCTCGGCCCCGCGGTCAGCCGAGCTCGACGAGGAGGTCGAGGTCGTCGATCGGGAGGAGGTCGGCGGTGGCGGTGACCTCGAGGCGGTCGAGGGTGAGGTAGCCGCCGTGGTTGGTGAGGAACGCGGTGTCGGCGGCGTCGCGGCCGGTCGCGATGCGCACGAGGCTCTGCCGGGGCGCGAGCACGGTGGCGTCGATGACGTGCCAGGCGCCCTCGGTGTAGGCCTCGGCGACGGCGTGGAAGTCCATCGGCGACAGACCGGGCGCGTAGACGGAGACCAGGCGGGCCGGCACATCGAGCGCGCGCAGCAGAGCGATGGCGAGGTGCGCGTAGTCGCGGCACACGCCCTGGCGCAGGAGCAGGGTCTGCACCGCGCCGTCGGTCGGGGCGCTCGACCCCGGTACGTAGCGGAGCTCGGCCCCCACCCACGAACTCACCGCGTCGAGCAGCGCCCGGCCCTCGAGCCCCGTGAACTCGGCGGCGGCGGTGGGCAGCAGCCTGTCCGACTCGCAGTAGCGGCTCGGGCGGAGATAGCGGATGAGGTCGAGCTCGTCGATCGGCGCCGGTGCGGCCTTGCCATCGACCTCGGCGTGGTAGCGCGCCGTGAAGCCGCCCGGCGGAACGTCGAAGCGGTGCAGGCGGGTGCCGAGCGCATCCGTCAGCTCCACCGGTTCGATCGGTTCGCCGTCAATGCGGTAGTCGATCGACTCCGCGACGACGTCGGCCCCTTGGGCGACGGCGAGCGAGAACACGACGGTGGTGGCGCGGTCGACGGTGGCGTCGATCTCGGCGGACACGATGCGCTTCATGACACGATCCTCACACGGCTGACGAGGTGGTGATGACGGTGGCGGCCCCCACGGCCTGCTACCCTGGATAACGCACCCCGGGCCCCCATAGCTCAGGGGATAGAGCGTCTGCCTCCGGAGCAGAAGGCCGTAGGTTCAAATCCTACTGGGGGCACACCATCCACCCGCCTCGAGCGTTCTCGGCGGATTCCGCCCTCCGCATCCCCCTGGCTCTACAATGCTGGGCACGGCCCACCCAGCCGCACCCGTGTCATCGTCAGCGAAGGAGCGCGATCATGACAGCCGTCGAGACGTTCAGGAGCCGCAACATGTGGCACAACCGGATGCAGGGCGAGGAGAGCGACCTCTCCACCCACGTCATCCGCACCCAGGCCATCGCCGAGGGCCGCACCTGGGCGATGACCCGCCAGTGCGACCACATCATCCGCAACGCCGACGGCACCGTCGAGTCGATCACCTCCTACGCCCGCGACTGACCCGCCCCTGACGGCGACCGGCGGCGGTCCTCGCTGTCGGACACGAGCTGCTGGACGGACCGGAAGACGGTACGCTCACGCCATCGGCTGCCCGGCTGTATCTGCTCCGCACGCTCGACGCCGATCACGTGCCGGGTGACTCCCTCGCCGAGTTCAACCAGCTCATTCCCTGCTGCGGACACTTCATCTGGGAGGAGGAGGGTCGCTGCGTGATCCTGGGCTGCCCCTCCGGCGTCGACCTGTCCGTCGTCACCGTAGGAGATCGCGTCACCCTCACTCGCGGGAACCGCTCTGCCGTCGCGACGCGCTCGCAATGGCGCGACGCGATTCTCGGATTCGTCGATCAGATCGACGCGTTCTACGCCGACTCCGCTCCTCGAGCACCGATCGACGACAACGAGTTGTCCGCCGGCTGGGCGTCGTTCTTGCGAGAGTGGCGCCACCGCCGCCACGCTGGCGCTCAAGAGAGTGTGGGTTTTGCTGACTGAGCCCACAGCGCGCGACGAGTGGGCACTCGCGGCGGCGCCTTCGTTTCCTGGGGCTCCTTCTCGTCGTAGGGTGCACGCAGGGTGTGGGGAGAGGCGCGAGCTTTGAACGAGGGGTGATCGTGGTTGCGATGTTGGTCGGCATCGCCTCCGCGTCGTTGTGCGCGAGGTGGTGGAGATGACCTTCTACGTGCTGTTGGCCGCATCGCTGGTGTGCATTCTCGTTCCGGCGTTCTGGCAGGGCCGGCATCCGAGGTACAGGAGAGGCGAGCCCCAGTTCCGGATGCGGCTGTTCATGCTCGGCCTCGCCGCGTTCGGGGCGTCGCTCGCGATTCTGAACCTCGTGCTGTTTCTGCTGGTGCAGCGGTGACGAGTGACGTTCCGGCTCGCACGGGGCGGCGGGTCAGACGAGGCGGACGAAGTAGTAGCTGCCCCAGAGGCCGGTGGCGTGGGTGACGTAGCGGCCCCAGTCGGGTGAGTGGATGACGCCGCCGTGGCCGTCGTAGATGCCGATGTGGGCTCCGGGCCACACCACGAGGTCGCCGGGCTGGGCGTCTTGGGGCGACACGCGCACGCCCATCGCGGCCTGGCGGCTCACCAGGCGCGGCAGGGAGATGCCGAACTGGCCGTAGACGTACTGGGTGAGACCGTCGCAACCGAAGCTGTCGTTGGGGTCTGCTCCCCAGCCGTAGGGGACGACGCCGACGAACTGCTCGGCGTAGTCGACGACGGCCTGGCCGCTGTACGACTGGGCGGGCGGAGAGACCGAGATGCCGCCGCCACCGCCGCCTGACGAGCCACCGCCGCCGCCGCCTGACGAGCCGCCACCGCCACCGGCAGCCTCGCGGTTCCGCGCCTCCTCCTCGGCAGCAGCAGCAGCCGCAGCCGCAGCCGCCTGCTCCTCGGCGATGCGCCGCTGGCGCTCGGCCTCGACGCCGGCCTGGTACTGAGCCTCGGTGGTGATCGTGTTCTGCTGCAGGGCGGCGAGCTGCACGGTGAGCTCCGCCTGATGCTTCTCCTGCTCGAGCAGCGCCCCCTGCACCGCCTTCTGCGCCTCGACCGCGGCCTGCAGCGACGCGTCGGCAGCCGCCGCGAGGGAGGCGAGCTCGGCCTGGGCCACGTCGGCCTGGTCGCTCAGCGACGACGCGGTGTTCGCATCCTGCTTCGCCTTCTCGAACACGCCCTGGCTGGTCTCGCTGAGCTTCGACATGGCGCCGAGCTGATAGAGCAGGTCGTCGCTGCCGTCGCCCGAGACCATGAGCCGCGAGGTGAGGTCGTTGCCGGCGCTCCGCGCGAACTGGCCGGCGAGGGCCGCGGCCCGCCGGTTCGACTCCTCTGAGCGGGCGGCGGCGGCATCGGCGCCGGCCCGCAGCTCGTCGGCCTTCCTGGTGCCTTCGGTGAGCGCCTGCTGCGCCACCTGGTCGGCCTGCCAGGCCTGATCGGCCACGGCTTCGGCGGCGGAGACCTCGGCCTCGAGCCCGCTGATGAGCCCCTGCAGCTCGGCGATCTGCGCCGACTTGGCCGTCTCGCTCGACTTGGCCGCGAGCACGTCGTCCCACGACGGGTAGTCGGTGGCGGCTGCGGGCGAGCCCGCCATCAGCGTGGCGACGAGGGCCCCCACCGCCAGAAGCGCGCCGGACGACCTCACGGCTCGGCGCCGGCGCGCGTGAACGACGCCCGTGCTCGTCTCAACGGTGGTGTGCATAGGGGTTCCCGACCGATCGGATGCTGCGCCGACAACCCAAGCCCGTCACTTGTGTCTCACTCGTCACAGAAACAACACGAGTCACATTAGCAACACACCGGCGATTCGCCCAGCCCGAGCGGAAACCCGACGTATAGTTCGCGCCCCAGCCGGGCGTGTCGCAGGGGCTCAGGCGGCGAGACGGAGAGCGGGCGTCGCCAGGCCGGCGAGGAGAGCACCGAGCTGCCCACGCGGCGCGCGCGGGTCTTCGGGGTGCCACTGCACACCCGTGATGGGCGCGGTCTCGTGCTCGACCGCCTCGATCAGACCGTCGGATGCACGGGCGACGACCCGGAGGCCCTCACCCAGCCGGTCGATGGCCTGATGGTGCGCACTCCGCGTGATCACCCGGCCGCCGAGAACCCCGTGCAGACGCGAGCCCGGCTCCAGCTCGACCTCGTGGTCGCTCATCACCCGATGGATCTCGACGCCGTCGTTGCGATGCCCCGAGTGCTCACCCAGGTCTTGCACGAGCGTGCCGCCGAGGGCCACGTCGATGATCTGGTGACCGCGGCAGATGCCGAGGAGCGGCGTGTGCCGCCCGAGCGCCCGGCCGACCAGCGCGATCTGCGCCTCGTCGGCGCGCTCGGCGTGGGCGCCCTCGGCGCGGTAGCCGCGCGCCGCCCGGTAGAACTCGGGCGCGATGTCCTCTCCCCCGAGCAACACCAGCGCCGCGGCGCGCTCGGTGCGGCGAAGGGTGGTGGCGACGGAGACGTCGGCTGCTGCCACCCTCTCGACCCGCCAGCCCGCGCGACGCGCCCCCCGCGCGGTGCGCTCTGCCAGCATCGCCGAGTACGCGTGGTACTCAGGGGCGTGCGGGCGCGCATCCGTCACGGAGACGATGCTGAGCAGGGGGGCTGACGACACCTCTCCATCCTGTCGAGCGGCACGGCGGCGCGCATCCGTGACGTCACACGACGCAACACAGATTCCGGAGGCGCTTTCGAGCGGTCCCTCCTAGACTCGGGAGGGATGAGAGCTCAGCACCGAACTCGCCGCGTCGCGAGCATCCGATCCGTCCTCGCCGCCGTCGCCGGCCTCGCCGCGGGGCTCCTCGTTCCTGTGCTGCTCATCGCAGCACCGGCCTCCGCCACCGACCCCGTCGACCTGGCCGGCCGCTATGTCGTCGACGACGCCGGCGTTCTCGACGCCGCCGCCCTGCAGCAGGTGCAGGACGCCGTCGACGAGCTGGCCACCGAGCAGGGCGTCAACCTGTTCGTCGTCTACACCGACTCGTTCACGAACCCCTCCGACCGCCAGGCCTGGACGGACGAGGTCGCCTCGATCAACCAGTTCGGCCGCAACGACGTGCTGCTCGCGGTGGCCGTCGACGATCGCGTCTACCAGCTGTCGGTCGACTCGTCGTTCGCCCTCGACGACGACCAGCTCACCTCCATCGAGACCGACGACATCGTGCCGCAGCTGCACGACTCCGACTGGGCGGGCGCCGGCGTCGCCGCAGCCGACGGCATCTCGCGCGAGCTCGGCGGCGACGGGGTCGCCGGGGGCTCGGGTCACGCGCAGGAAGGTCTCGGCATCGGCGGCTTCATCTGGGTGATCGCCGGCATCATCATCGTCGTGGGCCTCGCCGTGCTGGTGATCGTGCTGGTGCGTCGCCGCAAGACGCTCGACCGGCGCGACACGGCCGCCGCCGAGCTGGCGGGCCCCACACAGAAGGAGCTCGACCAGCGAGTGGGTGCCGTGCTCATCGACCTCGACGACGCGGTCACCTCGAGCGAGGAAGAGCTCGGGTTCGCCGTCGCGCAGTTCGGCCAGGAGGCGACAGCCCAGTTCACCACTGTCCTCGGTGAGGTGAAGGGGTCGCTCTCGCAGGCGTTCGCCCTCAAGCAGAAGCTCGACGACGCGGTTCCCGACACCGACGAGGAACGTCGTGCCTGGTCGCAGCAGATCATCGAGATCTGCGACGCCGCCGCCGACCGCCTCGACGACCAGCTCGAAGCCTTCACCGCCCTCCGCGACCTCGAACGCGACCCCGCACCCGCCCTCGCCGCGGCGCGCCAGACGCTCGCCACCGTGGGCGCCTCCGAAGACGACGCCAGGGCTCGCCTCGCCACGCTCGGCACGAACTACGACCCCGGGGCCCTCGGCACGGTGGCGGGCAACGTCGACCAGGCCGACAAGCTCCGCGACTTCGCCGAGGCCGAGCTCGACACCGCCGCAAGGCTCGTCGGGGCGGCGGATGCGTCGACGGCGGCCGGGCCGTCGGCGAGCCCGGCGGCTCACGCGAACCCCGCCCCGACCCCCGCCGCCCAGGCCGGCGCAGCCGCCCCGGTCGGCTCACCCGACTCGGCCGCAGCGCGGGGCGGCAGCGCCGAGGCGGCCCTGCGCATCCGCAATGCCCAGCAGGCACTCGCCCAGGCGGTCACTCTGCTCGAATCCCTCGCCACCCTCGAGCGCGACCTCGGCGCCGCCCAGTCGGGCCTCGGTGCCGCCGTCGACGACGCCGCCCTCGACATCGCCGAGGCGGAGAAGCTCGCCGCAGCGCAACCCGGGGCGAACGCCGAGATCGAGCGCATGGCGGCGGCTCTCCGCATCGAGCTCGACCGGGCCCGTTCGCTCGGCGCGCGCGACCCGCTGAACGCACGCATCGCGCTCGAGAAGGCGAACGCGCCGCTCGACACCGCCCTCGCCGCCCTTCGCGACGAACGGGAGCGGGCGGCGCGGCTCCAGGCGCAACGCGACCGCGCGATCGCTTCGGCGCAGAGCGAGGTCGCTGCCGCTCAGAGCTTCCTGCAGACCCGCCGCGGCGCCGTCGGGTCGGACGCCCGCACCCGGCTCTCCGAGGCCGAACGGCACCTGCAGCAGGCGATCGCCCTCTCCGCCACCGATCCCGCGAGGTCGCTCGACGAGGCCACCCAGGCTTCGAGGATGGCCTCCCTCGCCACCGCCTCCGCCCAACAGGACGTCACGTGGGCCCGCGACACGAACTGGGGCGCGGGAACGTCGAGCTCCTCCCGCGACGACAGCTTCGGCGGCGCCGTCCTCGGCGGCATCCTGGGCGGGCTCTTCGACGACGACCGGGGTGGCGGCAGCAGCTGGTCGAGCGGCTGGAGCGGCGGCTGGGGCGGGGGCAGCCGAGGAAGCAGCTGGTCGAGCAGCAGGCGCTCGAGCGGCGGGAGCTTCGGCGGCGGCCGGTCGAGCAGCAGGGCGAGCAGGTCGAGCAGCCGCTCGAGCGGCGGCGGTCGACGCGGCGGAGGCGGCCGCTTCTGACCCCGCCGGCCTGACCCCGATACAGGGACCATCAACCACACGACACGATTGATCACGCACGACACGAAGGAGAACCACATGTCCACCAAGCAATCGATCTTCGGCCGCATCGCCCAGCTCGCGAAGGCCAACATCAACGCGTTGATCGACCAGGCCGAAGACCCGCAGCTCATGCTCGACCAGCTGGTGCGCGACTACACCTCGAACATCGCCGACGCCGAGAGCGCCATCGCGCAGACCATCGGCAACCTGCGTCTGCTCGAGGACGACCACCGCGAAGACGTCGCGGCCGCCGCCGACTGGGGCCGCAAGGCCCTCGCCGCGAGCACCAAGGCGGATGAGTTCCGCGCTGCGGGCAACACGGTCGACGCCGACAAGTTCGACGCCCTGGCCAAGGTCGCACTGACGCGCCAGCTGCAGTCGGAGAACGAGGCCAAGAGCGCCGAGCCCTCCATCGCGTCGCAGACCGAGTCGGTCGAGAAGCTCAAGTCGGGCCTTGCCGCCATGAAGGAGAAGCTCAACCAGCTGAAGATGAAGCGCGACAACCTGGTCGCCCGCGCCAAGACCGCCGAGGCGCAGGGCAAGGTGCAGGATGCGCTGAAGAACATCAACGTGCTCGACCCGTCGAGCGACCTGGGCCGCTTCGAAGACAAGATCCGCCGCGAGGAGGCGCGGGTGCGTGGCCAGGAGGAGCTGAACGCCTCCAGCCTCGACGCTCAGTTCGAGAGCCTCGACGACCTCGGTGAGCTCACCGAGGTCGAGGCGCGCCTGGCCGCGCTGAAGGCCGGCTCGCCCACCAAGGCCGTCACGAGCGGCGAGTAGCGGGCAGCGGCAGTCATGTCGGCGACCTTCATCGTGGTGCCGCAGTGGCAGGGCTCGAGCTCGAGCCGGGCCATGCGGCTGATCGACGGCGCCGAGGCGATCCGCGGCGACCTCCCGTCGGCGGCGACGCGTACCGTCGAGATCCCGGCGGGAGCCGGCGAGTCCCTCGAGACGGGGATCGCCCGCTTCTCGTCGATCTCGGCGGTCGCCGACGCCCTCGACGCAGCGCTCGACGACACGGTGCCCGGCATGACCCCGGTCGTCGTGGGCGGCGACTGCGGTGTCGAGTACGCCGCCGTGCGCCACGCCGTGGCGGCGCGGAGCGAACCCGTCGCCGTGGTGTGGTTCGACGCCCACCCCGACATCCACTCCCCCGAGACCTCGCCCACGGGCGCCTTCCACGACATGGTCGTGCGGGCCCTGCTGGGCGAGGCTCCCGAGCAGCTCACCGGCGGGCGTCGCGTCGTGGCGCCTGAGCACCTCGTGCTCGCCGGCACGCGGGCGTTCGACGACGCCGAGGCCGCCTACCTCGGCTCCACCTCGATCGCCGTCATCGACGCCGACGGCCTCGGCCGTGGCCCACAGGCGCTCGTCGACGCGGTGCGCGCCACGGGAGCCGGGGCCGTCTACATCCACGTCGACCTCGACGTGCTCGACCCGGCCGAGATCAGCGGCATCACGCATCCCGAACCGTTCGGGCTGAGCGTCGCCGCTCTCACCGACGCCGTGCGCGCCGTGCGGGCCGAGTTCGAGCTCGTCGGCGCGGGGATCACCGAGTTCGCGCCGAGCGCTCCGGATGCGGTGGTCGACGACCTCCCCGCCATCCTGCGCATCGTGTCGGCCCTGGTGCGCTGAGCGAGCATCCTCCGCCCACCCCTTCCCACCCCACCAGCGACCAGCAGGAGCAGTCATGTCCCAGGAATTCGACGTCATCGTGATCGGCGCAGGGGCGGTGGGCGAGAACGTCGCCGACCGAGCCGTGCAGGGTGGCCTCACCGTCGCGCTGGTGGAGGCGGAGCTGGTCGGCGGCGAGTGCTCCTACTGGGCCTGCATGCCCTCGAAGGCGCTGTTGCGGGCGGGCGAAGTGGTGCACGCCGCGAAGACGGTCGACGGGGCCGCGCAGGCCGTGACCGGCGACATCGACGTGGCGGCGGTGCTGAAGCGCCGCAACTCGTTCACCAGCGACTGGAACGACAGCGGGCAGGTCGACTGGGTGCGCGGGGCCGGCATCGACCTGGTGCGCGGGCATGCCGTCTTCACGGGGGTGAAGGAGCTGTCGGTGACCGCGGGCGATGGCACCGTGTCGAAGCTCACCGCCCGGCACGCCGTCGTGGTCTCCACCGGCTCGACGGCGCTGCTGCCCGACATCCCCGGCCTCGCCGAGGCGGCGCCGTGGACGAGCCGCGAGGCGACCAGCGCCCAGAGCATCCCCGAGCGCTTCACCGTCATCGGCGGAGGCGTTGTCGCCTGCGAGCTCGCGACCGCCTACGCCACGCTGGGCTCCCGGGTCACGGTGGTGTCGCGCGGCGCGCTGCTGGCGAACCAGGAGCCCTTCGCGGGCGAGGCCGTCGCCGAGTCGCTCGGGGCGATGGGCGTCGAGCTGCACCTCGGCGCCTCACCCGCCTCCGTCGAGCGGCGCCCCGACGGGGTCGTCGTCACCACCCTCGACGACGGCACCGCGATCGAGGGCGACGAGCTGCTCGTCGCCACGGGGCGGCTCCCCCGCACCGGCGACCTCGGTCTCGAGACCGTCGGGCTGGAGCCCGGCGAGTGGCTTCGCACCGACGACACGCTGCTCGTGCTCGGCTCCGACGGCAAGCCGCTCGAGGGCGAGTGGTTGTACGCCACCGGCGACGTCAACCATCGCGCATTGCTGACCCACCAGGGCAAGTACCAGGCGCGGGCCGCCGGCGACGTGGTGGCTGCGCGGGCGAAGGGCGAGCCCGTCGACGACGCCCCGTGGGGACGTCACGTGGCGACCGCCGACCACCAGTCGGTGCCGCAGGTGACCTTCACCGACCCGCAGGTGGCGTCGGTGGGCCTCACCGCCGCCGCCGCAGAGAAGGCCGGCCACAGCATCCGGGTCGTCGACTACGAGATCGGCAACGTCGCGGGAGCGAGCGTGCACACCGACGGCTACCAGGGCACCGCGCGCGCCGTGGTCGACGAGGAGCGGAAGGTGCTGCTCGGCGTCACCTTCGTGGGCCCCGACGTGCAGGAGCTGCTGCACTCCGCCACCGTCGCCGTCGTCGGCGAGGTGCCCCTCTCGCGGCTCTGGCACGCCGTGCCCTCGTACCCCACCATCAGCGAGGTCTGGCTGCGGCTGCTCGAGACCTACGGTCGAGACGGCAGCGCATGAGCGACGAGGGGGCGATGGCCCGCGTGCGAGCCGTGCTCTACGCGCCGCCGGTCGCCCGGGCGGGCTACCTCTACGCCACCGGTGTCGCCCTCCTCATCGGCAGCGTGTTCGGCACCGGGCGCATCCGCCGGGTCGACGGCCTGTTCGTGTGCACGGGGCTGCCGCGCTGGGCCTTCCGCCGCGGCGGCACCTGCGTGGGCGGGGTGTACCTCACCGACGACAACGACGCGCCCGCGGTGCTGCGGCACGAGAAGGTGCACCGGCAGCAGTGGAAGCAGTACGGGATGATGTTCCCGCTGCTCTACGCGCTCGCCGGGCAGAACCCCCTGACGAACCACTTCGAGGTCGAGGCGGGGCTCGAAGACGGGAACTACGTCAAGCGGGGGCGGGCGCGATAGCCCCTGAGCGGGTTCTCGCTCACACCCCGGCGAAGTCGTTCGGCACGTCGCGGCCGAGCCACACGCACACCGCGTCGCCGTCGATCTCGGCGTCGCCGGTCGACATCTCGCCCACCCAGGCCCGTACGGCCCGGCGCAGCGCCTGACCGGGGGCGCAGGCGAGGCCCGTGCCCATCTCGCCGGTGCGGATGTCGCGGCGCAGCCACGTCACGGTGACCCGCTCCGGCGTCTGGATCGGGTCGATCTCGGCCGCCGAGGGCACCTCGACGAAGACCTGGCCATGGGCACGCTCCCCCAGGGTGGCGACGATGGCGCGCACCTCGTCGAGGTTCGACTCGGTGGCGGCGATCAGCACGCGACCGGATGCTCGGGAGACGACGGTGGAGTCGGTGGCGATCTCATACATGGCGAGATCAGTATAGGCATACCTAAGTTAGGCATGCCACACCTCTAGCTGGGAACCGGCTCCGACAGCACCCAGCCGCCGACGATCTCCTGGCTGAACGGCACCGAGTAGGCCATGAGAGCCCCCGCCTGCGCGTCACGGAAGATGCGCTGGATGGGCGAGCGCGCGAGGAAAGCACTGCCACCGCCCACCTTGAGGGCGAGCGCGGCGGCCTTCTTCGCCACCTCGTTGGCGAGCATCTTCGCCTCCGTCGCGGCGGCCATCGCCTGCGGGTCGCGGCGGTCGGCGAGCCACGCGGTCTGCTCCGCGAGCAGCCGCGCCGCACGCAGCTCGGCCCACACCATCGCCGTCTCCGACTTCACCCAGGGGGCGTCGGCGAGCCGCTCGGCCGCCGGCCCCTTCGCCACCGAGGCCGACGCGGTCAGCGCGTCGATCGCCGACTCGGCGATGCCGATCGAGAGCGAGGCGAAGCCGACGGTGATGAGGTTCGCGTAGTCGGCCGGCGGGATGCCGCAGCGCCTCGACGCCGGGAGGTGGGTGCCGTCGAACACGATCGTGCGGCTGCGGGTCGCCCGCATGCCGATGGTCTGGTCGAACTCGGGCAGCGAGAAGGTGTCGTCGCGGTCGACTCCGAAGAAGCCTGGAGTGCCGTCGACGCGGACGTTGAGGAAGACATGGTCGGCGATCTCGGCGCCCGAGACGAAGAGCTTCCGCCCCGAGAGCGTCCAGCCGCCGTCGGCCGGCTCGACGTCTTGCTGCGAGGAGAGGAAGAAGTTGCCGCCGGCGGGCTCCGAGAGCGCGTTCGAGAAGCGCGCGCCCGACCGCAGCCGCTCGGCGAAGAACTCCGCGTTCGAGGGTGTCGAGAGGGTCACCAGGGCATGGGCCGCCCCGATGTGCATGAGCCACACGGCGGCGGCAGCGGGATGCGCGGCGGCGAGGATGCGCACCACCTGCGCCAGAGCGGCGTACGACAGCGTCTCGCCGCCGAACTCCTTCGGCAGGAAGGCGACGTCGAGGCCGCTGGCCGAGATCGCCCGGAGCCCGTCGGCCGGCAGCTCTCCCGAGACGTCGTCGGCGGCGACCTCGCGACTCAATCGTGCGGCGAGGGCCGTCGCGGTCTCGATCCAGGCGAGCTCGTGTTCGGGAACCTGCACCGGAGAGGGTCGGGTGAGCATGGGCTGGTCCTTTCGCGAACGGGTCGGGTGGGGCGGGGGTGCGCCCGGGGTCAGAACTGGTAGCGCGCCGTCGAGAACACCTGCGGCGGCCGCACGGTGCGCATCATCGAGTACGAGACGGTCTTGGGGTCGTGGAGCTCCCGGGCGTGGAACAGGCGGCGCCCGCTCAGCCCGATCCCCACGATGTCGAGGGTGAGCACCGGCGTGCCCACGGGGTGCTCGAACAGCGCTGCATCCTGTTCCCCGAGCACCTCGGCCGACGGGGTCGCCACCTCCCAGGCGACCGCCTCGCCCCACACCCGCGTGGCGGCGGTGTAGATCGAGTCGCCGAGGTCGACCTCGTCGCGCGGGAACGGAAGCGGCATGATGCTGAACGCGAGCATGGCCACGGCGCCGTCGGCGCGCCAGCGCTTCACGATGCGGGCGGCGGGCCGCCCGGGCTCCACCATGAGCAGCCCCGCGCTCTCGGGCGGCATCGGCACGTCGGCGATCTCGAGCACGTCGACGCTGCTGGCGTAGCCGAGCTGGCGCAGCAGAACGCTGTACTCCAGCTGGTCTTCGAACCGCACGCTCATGCGGGTGGCCACGGGGTCGACCTCGGTCGCCGCACCCTGCCGGCGCAACACCACGCCCTGCTGCTCGAGCGAGGCGAGCACATCGCGCACCTGGCGGCGGGTGCAGCCGACGCGCTCGGCGAGCTCGACCTCACCGGGGAGGGTGGAACCGGATGCCGCGGCATCGCGCACGAAGCGCAGCACCCCGGCGAGCACCCGCTGGTCTTCGTCGGTCATGTCGTTCTCACCTTCGTGCTGCGGTACAGCCTCCGCAGCTGCCGGCGTGACGTGATGACGAGCACCACGAGGGTCACCACATACGGTATCGATTGGTAGACCTCGCTCGGGAGGGTGAGCGCCGTCGACTGCGCCAGCAGCGCGAAGCTCTGCAGGAAGGCGAACAGCAGGGCGCCGAGCGCGATGCCCACGGGGCGGCTGCGGCCCATGATCACGATGGCGAGCGCGATGTAGCCGCGGCCGGCGGTGATGTCGGGGGTGAACGATCCGATCGTGCCGATGGTGATGACGGCGCCGCCGAGCCCGGCGAGCGCTCCCCCGATGAGGAGCGCCGACGCTCCGGTGCGCTCCACCCGCACCCCGCGGAGGGCGGCGGAGGCCGGGTCGGTGCCCACCGCCTGCACGGCGAGACCGAACCGGGTGAACCGCATCACGGCCCAGGCGACGACGAGCAGCAGCGCGGCGAGGTAGACGAGGGGACTCTGCCCGAACAGGATCGGGCCGATCACCGGGATGTCGGCGAGGGGGCCGAGACCCGTGCGCGGGACGGTGGGCACGGTGACGTTCGTCTGCCCGCTCGGCACCCAGAGCTGGAACAGGTAGGTGCTGAGGCCGAGGCCGAGCATCGTGACGCCGAGGCCCACGACGATCTCGTTGGCGTGCAGCCGGTACACCACGAGGTTCATCCCGACGGCCAGGAGGAGCCCCACCGCGATGCCGGCGAGGAGGCCGACGAGGGGCCCGCCGAGGCTCGCGCCCCACACGCCCGCGAGAGCGCCCATGATCATCATGCCCTCGATGCCGAGGTTGATGCGGCCCGCGCGCTCGACGAAGCCCTCGCCGATGCCGGCGAAGACGAGCGGAGCGGCGAGGGCGAGGGTGCCGGCGAGGATGGCGACCCAGAGTTCGACGGTCACGGGCGGCCTCCTTCGTTCTCGGCCTCGACCAGCGTTCCGATGGTGGCCTCGTGGGCGGCGCCGCCGCCGGGCGGCTCGGCCGAGAGCACCGTCGGGTCGTCGGCCGCCTCCTTCGCGCCCACGGGCCGCACGGCGGCGGCGGGGTTGCGCTGGTAGGCGGCGATGCAGGCGACACCGATGAGCAGCACGCCCTTGATCACCTCGGCGATCGAGGCGGGCACGGTTCCGGTCGCCGACTGCATGCCGACCGCGCCCGCGGCGAGCGCCGAGAAGAACAGTGCGGCGAGCACGATGCCGACGGGGGCGAGGCCGCCGAGGAGGGCTACCGCGATGCCGGAGAAGCCGACCCCTCCCGAGACCGAGTTGAGCAGCCGGTCGTTGACGCCGGCCACCTGGATCCAGCCGACGGCGCCCGCACCGATCCCCGAGATCAGCATCGTCGAGTAGACGGTGCGCGAGCGGGTGGCGCCGAGCCGGAGGGCGAGCTTGGGGCGGCTCGCGAAGACGGTGAGGCGCGTGCTGGCGGCGGAGCGGTTCCACAGCACGAGCAGCACGGCGATCACGACGACGAGCAGGATGCCCCAGTGGGCCCGGGTGCCGGGGAGGAGCGGGGGCAGCGAGGCCGCCTCGGGCAGCTTCGCGCTCTGCGGCGTGGCGGTCTGCTCGGGGGTGGCGAGCCAGGTGCGCAGGGTCCAGCCGAGGAAGCCGGCGGCGAGGTAGTTGAGCAGCAGCGTGCTGAGGATCTCGTTCACCCTCCAGCGCACGGCGAGAAAGGCGGGGAGAAGGGCCGTCGCGGCGCCGCCCGCAGCGCCGGCGAGAAGACCCACCGGCCAGAGCACGAGGCTCGGCGCCGCCCCCCCGAACAACTGGTCGACGGCGAACACGGACCCGGTGGCGGTGATGGCCCCGATGATGATCTGCCCCTCGGCGCCCACGGAGAACACTCCGGCGCGGAGGGCCGGGATGAGGGTGAGAGCGACGATGCCGATCGGTACGGCGCCGACGAGCACCTCACCCACCCGGTAGGGCGAGCTCGACACCCCCTCCACGAGACCCTGGAGTCCCTCCAGCGGGTCGGCGCCGGCGAACAGGATGAGCGCCCCGGCCGTCACCAGCACGACGGCCACGACGGCGGCGGTGAGCAGCCAGCGCTGCCGGTCGAGCGACCTCACGAGCCGTGCCCCTCGTGGCCGCAGCGGTCGACGTGACCGGGCAGCAGCACGTCGACGAACGACTGCGAGGTCGTCTCGATGAGCCCGAGCTCGGTGATGCCGAGGTCGGGCACGACGTACAGGCCGACGAACGACAGGATGATGTAGGGCGACGGGATGGTGCAGCCGAGTGCGTGGGTCGCCTCGTGCCCGGCCCGCAGCGCCTCCGCCGTCTCCTCGAACGGGGCCGCGCTCATCATGCCGCCCACCGGCAGCGGCACCCGCCCCACGACCTCGCCGTCGGCGACGGTGACGAAGCCGCCCTGCATCGCACGGAGCTCTTCCACCGCCTGCAGCATCGATGCGTCGTCGACGCCGACCACGGCGATGTTCATATTGGGGCAGTTCATGGTGATCGCGATGGCGCCGCGGCTGAGGCCGAAGCCCTTCACGAAGCCCAGGCCGGTCAGCGCGTCGCCGTGGTGGCGGTCGACCACGGCGATCTTCAGCACGTCGTTCGCGGTGTCGGTCTGCACGAGTCCGTCGACCACCTCGAGCTCGGCCTCGAAGGCGTGCTTGAAGTAGCCCTTGTACATCTCCATCGCTCGCACCCGTGCCGTGTCGCCGGGAGCGGGGAGCGCGAACATCTGCGGGTCGAGCATCTCGGGGAGCCGTACCGTGTCGGTCATCCAGGCAGGGAGCGCATCCGTGTTGGCGAACAGGGCTACGCCGTTGCGGGCGACGACCCTGCCCTCCACCACCACGACCGAGGGTCTCACCTCGGCGAGGTCGGGGATGAGCTGCAGGTCGGCGAGGCGCGACGGGGCGAGCAGCCCGAGCACCTGGTCGAGCCGGTAGTACGCGGCGGGCTGGGTCGTGGCCATGCGGTAGGCGAGCTGGGGGTCGACCCCGAACCGGATCGCCTGCCGCACGTGATGGTCGATGTGCCCCTCGGTGTGCAGGTCGAGCACGTGCTTGTCGTCGGCGCAGAAGCAGAGACTGCGAAGGGCGGGGGCGACGCGGTCGAGGTCGGCGAAGATGGGGACGGTGTTGTCGGTGAGCGAGGCACCCATGACGGTGATCATCGCCCCTAGCCGCACCCGCTCGAGCACCTCGTCGACGGTCGAGGAGTTGTGGTCGTCGCCCACCCCCGCGGCGAGGTAGCCCCAGAGCGACTCCTCGGTCTGCGCGGCGGTGTGGCCGGTGATGCGGCGGCCGGCGACGAGCGCCTCGCGGAACCTGCCGGTCGACTCCTCGCCGTAGTCGAAGGGGTTGCCCTCGCCGAGGTTCGTCGTCACCTGGTCCCAGAGCCGGGAGCGCACCTCGGCCTCGGGGATGACGGCGCCGCCCCGCTCGAGCTCCGGCGAGCCGGGGGTCTTCGGCGACACCTGCTGGAAGATGTGCAGCGGCGTCGAGGTGCGAAGCAGCTCGTCCATGCCGCGGGTGCCCCACACGTTCGCGGCGCCGTTCGGGTCGGTGAGCACCGTTCCGGTGCCGCGCGCCACGCTCAGCCGGCCGAGTTCGCCCGGGGTGAGATTGGTGTACTCGATGTGCAGATGGGCGTCGATGAAGGTCGGCACCACGTGGCATCCGGATGCGTCGATCTCCTCGACCGCGTCGGCGACATGCCCCCAGGGCGTGAGGGCGGCGATGTGCCGGCCGGCCACGAGGATGTCGCGCTCCAGCCACTCCTCGGTACCCGGGGACTGCACCAGGCCGCCGCGGATGACGAGGTCGGGCAGCTCGGCCCCGACCGCCACGGCGCGGAGCCTGCCGAGCTCGGCAGCCGTCGGGTAGAGATCGGTCTTGTCGGTCATGGGAGCTCTCTCTCGAAGCCGGCGGGCCGGGCGGCGCCGGCGGGGCCTTCTGGTTCGCCGGGGGCCCCGGATGCGGCGGGGTCGTCGTATGCGGCGGGGTCGTCGGCGAGGCCGGCCATCGCCCGCCCGAGGCGGTCGGTGGTGGCAAGGGCTGCGGGGAGGTCGGCCACCAGCCGCCCCCCGAACATCACCACGATGCGGTCGGCGACGGCGAGCACCTCCTCGAGGTCGTGCGAGGCGATGACGACCGCGGCGCCGGCGGCGGCCTGCTCCACCAGCCGGTTGCGGATCGCCTGCGCCGCCCGCAGGTCGAGGCCCTGTGTCGGGCCGTAGGCGAGCACAGCGCGGGGCGCGGTGTGGGGCCCGAGCTCCCGGGCGGCGAGCAGCTTCTGCTGGTTCCCGCCGGAGAGCCCCGAGGCCTGCAGTTCGGGGCGGGCCGGGCGCACGTCGAACGCGCCGAGCACCGCCTCGACGTCAGGGCGGGTGCGGTCGCCGGCGGCGGCGCCGCGCGCCGCCGAGTAGAGACCGAGGTTCTCGCGCAGCGAGAGCCCGGGCACGAGGGCTTCGGCGCGCTCCTCCGGAATCCAGGCGAGCCCGCCGTTCAGCAGCTGAACCGCGGAGCCACCCGGCGCGCATCCCTCGAGGGTCACCGTGCCCTGGTCGGGCTGTACGAAGCCGCCGAGCACGTCGAGCAGCAGGTTCTGTCCGCTCCCGGCGACCCCGGCGATGCCGAGGATCTCGCCCGAGCGCACCTCGAGGTCGACCCCCTCGAGGCGGGCGTCGCGGGTCGACCCGGCGACGATGCCCCGCGCCGACAGCACGACCTCGCCGAGGGTGCGGGGCGTCTTCGCCGGCGCGGGAGGCAGCTCGCCGACCATGAGGCGGGCGATCTCGCCCGAGTCGAGGCCGGTGGCCGAGCCGTGGTGCACCCCTTCGCCGTGCGAGAGCACCGTCAGGTCGTCGGCGACCTGGCGCACCTCGTCGAGGCGGTGGGTGATGAGCAGAACCGCCGTGCCGAGGTCGCACAGCGACCGGAGGTGCTCGAACAGTCCGCCGACCTCGAGCGGACCGAGGCTCGCGGTGGGCTCGTCGAGGATGAGGGTGTGAGCACCCTCCGCCAGCGCCACCACGATCTCGCCGAGCTGACGGTGGGCCTGGGTGAGTGACGAGGTGGGCGCGTCGAGATCGACCTCCACCCGGGCGCGATCCAGGGTGCGGGCGAGCAGCGCGCGCGCCGAGCGGCGGTTCGCCACGCTCCGCGGCCCCACCAGTAGGTAGTTCTCGACAAGGCTCAGCTCGCCGACGAGGCTGAGCTGCTGCGGCACCATGTTGATGCCGCGACGCTTGGCCTCGCTGCGGTCGCGCGGCGCGAACGGCGCCCCGCCGAGCGTCATGGCGCCGGAGGTGGGACGCTCGATTCCGGCGAGCACCTTGGCGAGCGTCGACTTGCCTGCGCCGTTCTCGCCCACCAGGGCATGCACGGCGCCCGGTCGCACGACGATCGACACGTCGCTCAGAGCGGCCACAGGGCCGAAGCTCTTGGAGATGGACCGCGCCTGCACGACGCGGTCCATCTCCTCGGAAGACGAGACCATCAGCCGATCGTGACGGATCCGTCGCCGATGCTCGCGATGAGCTCCTCGACCTTGCCTGCGACATCGTCGGAGACCTTGCCGTCGACGGTGTTGACGGGCTGGTACACAATTCCGCCGTTCTGAACAGTGGACGTCACGCCCTTGCCGCCGAACTTCCCTGCGGCCACCTCGTCGACCCAGGCCTTCACGATGGGGTACATGTCGAGGTCGACGGTCGAGACGTTGGTGGCGAGGGCCGCCTCGCCCGCGGCGGAGGAGACGCCGATGCTCAGCACGCCGGCGTCGGCGGCGGCCGATCCGACCCCCGTCGCGATCCCGTCACCCGTGGTGTAGACGAGCTGGGCGCCCTGGCCGACGAGGCCCGTGGTGGCCGCCGCGGCCGCCTGCGCGTCATCGAAGCTCCCCGCGTAGACCACGGGCAGCAGGGTGGCGGAGGGGTTGGCCGCCGTCACACCCTGCTGGAAGAACGCGTCGGTCGCCTTGATGAAGTCGAGCTCGAGGCTCTCGACGCGCCCGATCGGAGTCGCGCCGGTGAGGCCTGCGATGTACCCCGAGAGGTAGCCGACCTGGGGGGTGTCGTAGGTCCAGGTCTCGACGTTGTCGGTGTACTTCTCCAGGATGTCGGGGCCACCGGATGCGGTGAACTCCACGTCGGGGAACTGCTCGGCGACCGAGAAGATGGCGTCGCCCAGCTCGATGCCGTGGCCGATGACGAGGTCGTAGCCCTGGCTGGCGAAGTCGGCGATGACCGGTTCGCTCTCGGCGGGGTCGGACATCTGGTCGCGCAGCTCGTACTCGATCAGCCCCTCGTCCTGCAGCTTCTGCAACGCGTCGGCGAGCGACTGGTTGAAGGCGCCGTCGTTCGTGTTGCCTGGGGTGAGCGCGCCGACCTTGATGACCTCGGAGGCGGAGGTGGCCGCCCCCGTCGAGGTGCCGGAGCTGCTGGAGCTGCACCCGGCGAGGCCGAGGGCTGCGACTGCGGTGAGAACGGCTCCGGTGAGGAGTGCTCCGCTTCTTCTCATGGTGTTCCTTTCGGGAGGTGGTGCGGGACGTGGTGCGGTGGGTGTGGTGCGGTGGTGGTGCGGGTCAGCGCGGCTGATCGACGAGCCCGTCCGCGAGGGTCGGGCCCACGAAGGCCGAGCTGGGGGTCGACCAGTGCCCGAGGAGGGCGCCGGTCGCGATCGAGAAGCAGGGGTCGAGGCCATCGACGGTGGGTGGAGAAGCCGGGTAGAGCATCCGGTCGGAGACGCACACCACCGGGTGGCCGTGGAGGGTGCGCGCGGTTCCGGTGGCGTCGGCGGCGAGCACGCCCCGCTGCAGGGCGCCGAGCAGCGCGGCTTGGGCGAGGAAGCCGCGGAGGCCGGGGTCGTCGGCGCACTCGGCTGCCGGCTTCGTGCAGCCCTCCATCCAGCTGACGCGGCCATCCGGGTCGAGCTCGACGGCACCGTGCTGCACCCCCAGGGCGCTCTCCCCCTGCGACTCGACGTCGATGGTGAGCGTGAAGCGGTCGCCGTCGCGGAGCGAGGTGATGTGCTCGACATACAGCGGCTCCGACTTCGTGCCCGAGACGGCATAGCCCGTCGGCCACGCCGCGGCCACCGGCGCGAGGGCGATCGACGCCCCGTCGGGCACGGCTGCAGCCCCGGCCGCCGGCCTGCCGTCGCCGTCGCCCGCGACGGCGCTTCCGGCCGCCAGGAGGAGCACCGTCACCAGGGTCGCCGCCGCGACCACCGAGACGACGGCGGGAACGACGGCACGCGGAAGGGGGCGAGCGGTCACGGCACCGGCTCCGGGTCCGGCACCGTCGTGGAGCGGGTGAGCGCCTCGGTGGCGTCGGTGAGCTCGGCGAGCAGGTCGCGCTTCAGGTCGTCGTCGGCGAACGACGCCCTGATCGACTCGGCCGCGAAACCGGCCAACGCTGTGAGGTCGTAGCCGAACACTCCCGCGGCGACAGCCCAGTCCTCGTCGAGGGTGCAGCCGAGGGGCGCCGGGTCGTCGGTGTTGATCGTCACCCGCACCCCGGCGGCCGCGAGGCGGGGCAGCGGATGCGACGCCCAGTCGGGGTAGACGCCGAGCGTGATGTTGGAGCGGGGGCACAGATCGAGCGGGATGCCCTCGTCGGCGAGACGGCGCACGAGCACCTCGTCCTCGATGGAGCGCACTCCGTGGTCGATGCGCTCGGCGTGCAGGTGGTCGAGGGCGTCCCACACCCCGTCCGGCCCGCTCGACTCCCCCGCGTGCACGGTGCGGTGGAGCCCGCCGGCCTCGGCGAGGCGGAACGCCGCGCGGAACTTCTCGCCGGTGGGGCCGCTCGCCTTCTCGTCGCCGTCGACGCTCAGCGCCACGACGCGCCGGGGTCGCCGCTCGAGCAGCGCGCCGACCGCCTGCTCTGCTTCGGGCGCGGTCTGCGTGCGCAGCAGCGAGTAGGCGATGCCGGTGACGCACAGGCCGTCCTGCTCGGCCTCGTCGAGCCCGGCGGCGAGAGCCTCCATGAGGGCGACCTCCCGGCCGCGCCACGCGCTCCAGTGGGTGGGATTGACGATGACGTCGGAGTAGCGGATGCCCGACGTGGTCTGGCGGGCGGCGAAGGAGTAGGCGATGCGCGCGGCCTGCTCGGGCGTGCGCACGAGACCGCACTGCCAGTCGAGGAAGCGCAGGAAGCCGGTGAGCCCGGCGCCGCCGACCCCCCGGCCGGTGCCGCCGGTGGTGACCTCGGGCATCGCGAAGGAGTCGTGGGTGCTCACGTCGAAGATGGTGGCGGCGGGCCCGGGAAGGGCGACGCCGTTCTCCTTGGCCAGGGTCAGCAGGTCGACGAGCGCGAACGTCCCCTCGAGGTGCACGTGCACCTCGGCCTTCGGGAGCAGCCGGATGTCCTGTTCGTCGACTCGAACCTCGGCGGGGACGTGCGCGGGCATGGTGACCTTTCGGGAGGGAGAGCGGCTCGCGGACTGCGGCGCGACAGCAGGCTAACCCGCGCGCTCCACTTGTGAACAAGTTGAGCGCAAGTTGTTCCACGACGGTAACGGGGCCGTAACACACCGACGCATTTCCGGTGTTCGATGACATCGTGAAGACTTGTACAGCACGTCTTGTGCACAGGTGGGAGGACTCCATGGACGACCAGACGACGACAGCACTCGACACCGCCGACGCGGAATTCCTGCGGGAGAGCCTCCGGGTCGCCGAACTCTCGCGTGCAGACGGCCGGCATCCCTTCGGCGCCATCGTCGTCGACGCGGCGGGCACCGTCGTGGCGTCGTTCGGCAACAACTCCCTCCCGCCCGAGGGCGACCCCACCCAACACGCCGAGATGCGGGCGGTCGCCGCCGCCTTCCGCAACCTCGGGACGGACGGCATGGTCGGCAGCACGCTGTTCACCAGCGCCGAGCCCTGCGCGATGTGCTCGGGAGCGGTGTACTGGACGGGCATCGACCGTGTGGTCTACGCCCTCTCCGAGCGGCGCCTCCTCGAACTCACCGGAGACCACCCCGAGAACCCGACCTTCTCGCTCCCCTGCCGCGAGGTGTTCGCCCGGGGCCAGCGCGCCATCGCCGTCTCGGGCCCGCACCTCGAGGAGGAGGCGGCCGCCGCCCACCTCGACTTCTGGAACTGACGGATCGCTCAGTCGGGCAGGGAGCCTGCGAGCAGTCTCCCCCGGCTCACCACGGCGACGATGCTCTCCGCGGTCAGCTCGCCGAGGTCGCGCCACGGCCTCGCCCGCACCACGACGAAGTCGGCGGCGTACCCCGGCTCGACCAGGCCGAGCCGATCGCCGAGGCCGAGGGCGTCGGCGGCATCCGAGGTGCCGGCCACGAGCGTGCGCTCGTCTGACCAGCCGAACGCGGTCTTCATCGCCCTGAGCTCGTCGAGCTGCCCGCCGTGCCGCACGAATCGGCCGTTCGCATCGGTGCCCAGCACGAAGCGCACGCCCGCACGCCCCGCCGCGAGAAAGGCGGGATCGCGCCCGTCGATCGCCTCCCTGGCCTTGGCCGCGGCATCGGGCCTGATGCCGTCGCCACCCCGCGCGACCAGGTCGTTGATGAGCAGCGTCGGTGCGACCGGGATACGCGAGGCGACGAGCGCATCGAACTGCCGGGGGACGATGCCGGTGGCGTGCTCGAGCGAGTCGACGCCCTCCTCGAGGGCGATGTCGATCCCCTCCTCGGTGTGCGCGTGGGCGGCCACGAGCATCCGCAGGGCGTGGGCCTCGTCGACGGTCGCTGCGATCTCGGCCCGGGTCTGATTGCGCCAGCCGACCCGGTCGCCCATCGAGAGGATGCCCCCGCTGGTGTAGATCTTGATGCCGGTCGCACCCTCCCTGGCCCACTGACGCACGAGACGGCGGCACTCGTCGGGCGAGTCGGCGACCGGCGGCCGGTTCGCGAAACGGGGAGGGGTGAACAGGTCTCCATGGCCCGCGGTCATGCCGACCGGGCCGCTGGCGAGCAGACGCGGGCCGTCGACCACACCCTGGTCGAACGCGCGGCCGACGGCGATCTGCACGGGCGACGCGGCCAGGTCGCGCATCGTCGTCACACCGAACGAGGCGAAGCGAAGGGCGTGGGCGACCACGTGCACCGCCTTCTCGGCGTCGGGCGTGACGAGGGGCCACGAGTCGCCCGCGCCCGCGCCGTCGAGCACGCTCGTGTCGAGGTGCACGTGGGTGTCGATGAGCCCAGGGATGACGGCGAGACCCGGATGCCGATCGTCGGCCGAAGCCGCCTCCTCGATGCGATCACCGGCCCAGCCGAGGCGCACGGCGCCTCGTTCCTCCCGGCCGTTCCACAGCGTGATCCCGTCGAGAACGCGAGTCATGGGGGCTCCTGTCGGCAAGTCGTGAGACGACTACGCTATCGGTCGGCGGAAGAACCCCGCCCGGGAGGATGCCCATGTTCGCGGCCATCGCCGAGACCGGCCGCACGGTGCTCGCCGTGCTCGAACCCGGAGACGGGGTGCTCGAAGGCCTCGCCGAGGCGTGCTCCCGGTTCGGCATCGAGAACGCGGTCATCCCCGTCTTCCTCGGCGCGTTCAGCGAACTCGCGTTCATCGGCGCCCCGGAGCCGCCCCTCGACGAGGACGAGCCGATGACGTCGGCGACGGTGGTGCGCAATTGCGAGGGTCTCGGCTCGGGCACGGTGACGAGCGGGCCGGAAGGGCCGCAGATCCACCTGCACGCCTCCGTCGGGGCCAAGGGCGAGTCGGCTCGCGCGACCGCGGGGCACGTGCTGCGCGGCACCGTGCAGTACCCCGTCGAGGTCGTCATCACCGAGGTGCTGTCGCCCGCCCTCTCGCGCCGCCGCCCGAACGACCGCGCCCGGGGCATCGCGACGCTCCACTTCGAGGGCTGAAACAGACCGGAGACTCGCCCGCGGGCTCGCTCACGCCCGGCCGCGGTGAGAGTCGATCTCCTCGATCGCCCGAGCGACCACGAACGAGATGATCGTCTCGCCCTTCGCCGCCGTCGAGGCGCGCGGGTCGCCGAACACCCCGCTCGGCGAGAGGGTGTCGAAGGGGATCGGCCGCGTGCCGAAGTCGGCGGGCAGCTCGGGGTAGGCCGCTTCGTAGCGCTCCGGCCGCCAGTCGAGGTTCGAGAGCGAGCACCATCGAGGTCTCGAGCTCGTCGGCGTGGCAGAGACCGGGTGCCGCCCACGGCGATTCCTTCACCGCGTCGCCCACCTCGACGAGGCCCGGGTAGTCGAGCACCAGCACGTCGCCGTCCGCCGCCAGGGCGGCAGCCGCGGCGTGCACGGGAGCCCGGTTGCCGTAGTCGCCGTTGACGATGACGAGGGTGGTGACGCCGAACGACCAGACCGCTTGGGCGATGTCGGCGCAGAGGGCGCTGACCGTCGAGGGCTTCAGCGACACCGTTCCGGGGAAGGCGGCATTGTCCCAGGTGCTGCCGTAGGAGACGGGCGGCAGCAGAAGGGCGGAGTAGTGCTCGGCCAGCCGCTCGGCGACGGCGGTGCACTGCAGGGTGTCGGTCGAGAGCGGGAGGTGGGGCCCGTGCTGCTCCAGCGCGCCGAAGGGCAGGAAGGCGAGCGTGCCGCCCGACGCGACGTGGTCTCGCACGTCGGTCCAGCTCGCCTCGGCGAGTCTCAGCAACGTCATGCCCTCACGATAACGCCCGTGCCGCGACGGCCGGCCGAGCTCACCACTGCGGGGGGTGCATCCGGTCGCCGTGCAGGCGCCGCTCGAGCTGGCGGGCGAGGGAGAGAAGCGTCGCCTCTCCCCCGGGCCGGCCGATCAGCTGGGCGCCCATCGGCAGACCCCCGGCCGTCTGCAGCACCGGAAGCGTGATCGCGGGCAGGCCGCTCACGTTCACGAAGGAGGTGAACGGGGTGAAGAGCACCTGCTGCTCGAAGTTGCGCTCTCCGTCGTCGGGGTCGTACCAGCCGAGCGGCCGCGGCGGGAGGGCGAGAGCGGGCGTGAGCACGGCGTCGAAGCGGCTGAGCTGGGCGATCAGCGAGCGCTCGTAGAGCGACAGCGTGCGCAGCGCCCACGCCAGCTCGGAGGCCGGCAGGGCGCGACCGCGGTGCATCAGCCAGCGCGTGAGCGGCTCGAGCAGGTGCTCGTTCGAGTCGTCGGCGGGCAGCTGCGAAGCGCCCGCCTGCCAGATCACCCGGAAGGCGCGACCGTAGTCGGGGGCCGGGTCGAGGGCGAGCTCCTCGACCCCGTGCCCGAGAGCGTCGAGTCCGCTCCGGGCGGCATCGAGCGCCGCACGCGCCTCGGGTGAGACCACGATCTCGTAGTCGGTGGCCCACGGTGTGTCGGTGGTGACGCCGATCTGGAACCTGCCCTCGCCCCGCACGGCCGCACCGAGGAAGAGCCCGTCGTCGTCCTCCGGTGGCCGCAGCGTGTGCGTGAAGGCGATGCGGTCGCCGCGGCGTTCGATGAGCCCGTCGAGGAGGAACGCAGCGTCGGTGACCGTGCGGGAGATCGGGCCCGCCACGGGCAGCCCGGCGAGCGCGTCGAGGCCGGAGCCGGCGGGAACGAGCCCGCGCGACGGCTTGAGGCCCACCAGCCCGCAGGCAGCGGCCGGGATGCGCACCGACCCGCCGCCGTCGGAGCCGGGAGCGAACGGCACGAGCCCTGCCGCCACGGCGACCGCAGCCCCGCCGCTCGACCCGCCTGGGCTGAGCGCGGTGTCGTAGGGATTGCGGGCGGGCGGGGCGACGAGCGTCTCGCTGTGGCTCGGCAGCCCGAACTCCGGCGTCGCCGTCTTGCCGAGGCTGACGGCTCCGGCGGCGTCGACGCGCAACGGCAGGGCGTCGCTCTCGTCGGGCACGAAGTCGGCGAACAGGCGTGAGCCGAAGGTGGTGCGCACCCCGGCGCGTCGCCACAGGTCTTTGTCGGCGAGCGGGAGGCCCCAGAGCGGCGCCGTGCGGTCGTCGGAGGCGTCGAGCGCCCGCGCGCGCTGCCGGGCGGCCTCGGGCGTGACCGTGACGAAGGCGCCGAGCTCGGGGTCGATCCGCTCGATGCGCTCCAGGTAGTGGTCGACCAGCTCGAGCACCGAGAGCTCTCGGCTCTGCAGCAGTCGGTACTGCTGCAGAGCCGTCAGCTCGTGGATCCGCACCATCCTCAGAGCCTAGGGCGTGTCGTCGGCGCCGCCTACTTCAGCGACTTCTGCAGCAGCACCGTGCCGAGCCAGTGCCCGAACTTGAAGCCCACCCGGCCGAGCCGTCCGGCCTCCTTGAACCCGAAGCTCTCGTGCAGCTTGATGGAGGCCTCGGCGCCCTGGTCGGCGATCACCGCGAGCATCTCCTTGATGCCCGCCTGCTTCGCCCGCACGATCAGTTCCCCGAGGAGCGCCCGCCCGAGACCCTTTCCCGTCGCTGCCGGGCCGAGATAGATCGAGTTCTCGACGGTGCGCCGGTAGGCGGCCTTCTGCTTCCAGGCCGAGACGTAGGCGAAGCCGAGCAGGGTGCCGCTCGGCGAGACGGCGACGAGGAACGGGTAGTTCTGCTTCCTGGTCCAGGCGAACTTGTGCCGCCACTCCTTCAACGTCATCGCGTCTTCGTCGAAAGTCACCACGGTGTTCGCGACGTAGTGGTTGTAGATCTCCCTGACGTACGGCAGATCGGTCTCCACCGCATCCCGGATCGCGTACTCGAAGGGAACCTCGAGCGGTGGCTTCTCGGTGGTGGCGGGGCGCAGCCGACGCGGCAGCTCGCGGCGCGGCTGATACTCCTCTTCCAACATGCGTCAAGCCTACCGAGCGCGCCAGTCGACCGCCGGGGCACCCTGGGCGGCGAGCAGCTCGTTCGCCCGTCTGAACGGCCTCGAGCCGAAGAAGCCGCGGCTCGCCGAGAGGGGGCTCGGATGCGCCGACGAGACGTGAGGCACGTCGCCGAGCATCGGCACGAGTCCCGTTGCGTCACGCCCCCAGAGAATGGCCACGAGCGGCAGCTCCCGGGCGACCAGCACGCGGATGGCGTGCTCGGTCACCTCCTCCCACCCCTTGCCTCGGTGCGAGGCGGGGGTGCCGGGGCGCACGGTGAGCACGCGGTTGAGCAGCATCACGCCGTTCTCGCTCCAGGCGGAGAGATCACCGTGCTCGGCGGGCGGGATGCCGAGGTCGTCGTTGAGCTCCCGGTAGATGTTCGACAGGCTCCGCGGGAGCGGGCGCACGTGGCGCTCGACGGCGAACGACAGGCCGATGGGATGCCCGGGGGTCGGGTAGGGGTCTTGCCCGACGATGAGCACCCTCACCTCCGACAGCGGCGCTCGGAACGCCCTCAGCACGTCGGGGCCGGCGGGGAGGTAGCCCCGCCCGGCCGCGTTCTCGGCGCGCAGGAAGTCGCCGAGCGCGGCTATCCGGGGTGCGACCGGCTCGAGTGCCTCCGCCCACCCCTGGTCGATCGACCCGGCGGCGGCGAGTTCGGGAAGAGAGAGCGCGGGCACGGGGTGGTCTCCGGTCACGCCTCGGAACCGGGCTCGGCGTCGGCACCGACAGTCGACACGCGAACGCTGCCCGAGTCGGGAGTGACCTTCCAGACGCTCCCCCGGCCGGCGACGCGCAACGGACCCTCGCCGATGATGAACGCCGTGTGCTCGTCGATCGCCACACCGCCGTCGACGAGGCCCGCCTCCGTCGCGGCGATGAGCCGCGAGACGGTTCCCCACTGGGCGGCGTGCACGTCGACGGCGAGGTCGATGAGGCCGATGCCGGGCGCGACGGTGAGCTGCTCGAGGTCTTCGGAGGCCTCTTCGGCGCCGATCTCGACGGAGTCGATCTTCCAGCCCCCGACGAGGGCCTGCTCGGCGGCGATCGCCGCGCCGGCCGAGAAGCCGAGATAGGGCACTCCGCCCGCCACCAGACGGCGGAGCTCGCCGAAGGAGGGCTCGAGCGAGGTGCGGTAGGCGGGGGTCAGACCGCCCCACACCACGATGCCGTCGGCTCCGTCGAAGACGCCGGGCTGGATGGGCGCGTTCTCGGCCGCGAGCACGGCCACGGGCTGGATCTTGCCGAGCTGCGAGAACGCGGCGACGATCTCGGCGAAGCGCTCGGCGGCGTCGCCGTCGCGCACCAGCACGACGGGGAGGGTCGCACCCTCGAGCTTGCCCGCTGCCTCGGCGTGGGCGGCGATCTCGGCGAAGAAGCGGCGGTAGACGACGTCGTCGTCGATGGGCCAGCCCCCGCCGACGAGGTGGATGCTCATGCGGCGCCCACCGGGGGCAGCGCCGACCAGGGGAAGACGATCCACTTGTCGGTGGTCTTCCAGTGGAAGTCGGGGGCGATCACCGAGCGCGGCTTGATGTAGAGCGTCGCCGAGCGCACCGTGATGTCGACCTTCTCGAGCAGCTCCACCACCAGGGCGAGGGTACGGCCCGAGTCGGCCACGTCGTCGACGAGCAGCACGCTCTTGCCGATGAGGGGTTCGTTGTCGAGCAGCGGCGGCAGGATGATCGGCTCCGGCAGCGTCTCCTCGATGTCGGAGTAGAACTCGACGTTGAGGCTGCCGCAGCTCTTCACCCCGAGCGCGTAGGCGAGCGCTCCGCCGGGGATCAGCCCGCCGCGGGCGATCGCGATGACGAAGTCGGGGCGGAAACCCGAGGCCACGATGTCTTCGGCGAGCGAGCGGGTGGCGTCTCCGAAATCGGAGTAGCTGAGCACCTCGCGCTCGGGCGCTGCGGTCGTGTCGGCGGTGTCGGTCTCGCTCATGCGACAACTCTATGGGGTGCGCGAATGCCCTAACATCCGATCATGACGTCGACACTGCGCGGTTCGATCGGCATCACCGCCTCCCTCATCGGGTTCCTCGCGCTGGTCGAGGTGACGAGCGGCATCATCCAGGGCTTCTACGTCCCGCTCATCCCCGACCTGGTCGACCACCTCGGCATCGTCGACGCCGACTTCAACTGGTTCGAAGCCGCGCAGCTGCTGCTCTCGGCGATCGTGGTGCCGGTGCTGGCGAAGCTCGGCGACATGGTGGGCCACAAACGGATGCTCCTCCTGGCCACGGTGGTGACCGCCGGCGCCAGCTGGTGGCTGGTCGCCGCGGGCGACTTCACGAGCTTCCTCATCGCCTGGGCGCTGCAGGGCTTCTACGTGGTCTGGCTGCCGCTCGAGGTCGCCCTCATCTTCGACCGCGGCCGCCGCAGCGGGCGGGGCGCCGCGCAGACCAGGCGCGCCGCCGGCCTCCTCGTCGTCGCCCTCGAGGCCGGCGCGATCGCCGGTGCACTCGCGAGCGGCCGTGTGTTCGACGCCGTCGGCGGGAACGTCGCCCTCACCCTGATGGTTCCTGCCGTCGCCGTGACCCTCGTGTTCTTCGTCATCCTGTTCGGAGTGCCGGAGTCGACCCCGTCGCCCGGGCGACGCCTCGACGTCGTGGGGTTCACCCTGCTCACGCTCGCTCTCCTGCTCATCACGAGCGGCTTGACGTTCGTGCGCATCAACGGGCCGGAGACCTGGTGGGTGTGGCTGCTCGTCGCCGCCGGCATCCTCATGTTCCTGCCTTTCGGCGCCTGGGAGCTGCGCACACCCGACCCGGCCATCGACCTGCGGATGCTCCGCCGGCCCACCATGTGGCCGGTGCAGCTCACCGCCGGTCTCATCGGCATCAGTCTGCTGGGGGCCCAGGCCCCGCTCAGCACCTTCGCCGGGACCGATCCGGTGAACGGCTACGGCCTGGGGCTCGACGCCAGCTCCATCTCGAACCTCATCGGGCTCTACCTGGTCTCGATGATCGTCGGCGCTCTGCTGTTCCCCGTGGTCTCGAACCTCACCACGCCGCGCATCACCCTGATCGGGGCGGCGGCGCTCGTGGGCGTCGGCTACGCCCTCTTCCTGCCCTTCCACGTGGAGACCTGGCAGGTGTTCGTGAACATGGCCGTCGCAGGAGTCGGCTCCGGCGCCCTGGTCGGCGCGATGCCGGCGGCGGCCGCCGCTGCGGCACCCATCGGCCAGACCGGCATCGCGTCGGCCCTCACCAACACCACGAAGACCATCGGCGGGTCGTTCGCTTCCGCCGTGTTCGGCGTCGTGCTGTTCCAGGGCGCGTCGAGCGCGGTGACGGCCACCGCATCCAGCCTCTCCGGCTACATGACCGTGTGGGCGGTGTGCGCCGGGGGCGCGTTCGTGGCGGCGGTGATGCTGCTGTTCGTGCCGAAGCTCGCCTTCGGCGACCCGCAGCAGCCCACCGCCGCGCTGCCTACTCCTTGACCTTCAGCTCGCCGCGGGCGACCTTGTACACCGCCGACTGCGCCACCGGCTTGATCACCACCAGGTCGAGACTCACGTGCGGCGGCATGGTGAGCATCGCCGTGATGGTGGCCGCCACGTCGTCGGCGCTCAGCGGGTCGGGCACATTCGCGTAGACCGACTCGGCGCGATCCTGGTCGCCCTTGAAGCGGTTGAGCGAGAACTCCTCGGTCTTCACCATGCCCGGAGCGATCTCGAGCACGCGGATGGGCTCGCCCGAGAGCTCGAGCCGCAGCACGTCGACGAGCGAGTGCACGGCGAACTTCGCGGCGTTGTACCCGCCACCGCCCTCGTACGACCAGTGCGCGGCGGTGGAGCTGACGGTGAGGATGTCGGCCGAGCCGCCCGGCTCGACCGAGGCTCGAAGCAGCGGCAGCAGCGCGCTCGTCACGCGCCGCACGGCGAGCACGTTGACGTCGAACATCCACTGCCAGTCGGCGGTCGAGCCGTTCTCCACCGAGTCCATCCCTGCCGCGCCGCCGGCGTTGTTGACCAGGGAGCTCACTCCGCCCGTCGCCGCCAGATGGTCGCGCAGCGCCTCGACGTCGGCATCGGAGGTGACGTCGGCGACGAAGTACTCCGCGCCGGTCTCCTCCGCGAGCTCCTTCAGCCTGTCCTCGCGACGGGCCACACCCACCACCGACCACCCTGCGCGGCGGAGCGCGCGCACCGTCGCTGCTCCGATACCCGAACTCGCTCCCGTGACCACTGCGCGCTTCATCGACGTCCTCTCACGACGACCGGGACCACCCCGGTCCCTTCCGTACCCACAACGGTAGTCTGGAATGATGTCCTCACCGGTCGCCGCAGCCCCTCGCACGCCGCGACGACCCGTGCGCATGCCGCTCTGGGACAACGCCCGCTTCGTCGCCATCACGCTGGTGGTGATGGGCCACGCCATCCTCAAGCTGATCGCCGAGTCCGATCCCGCCTACGGCGTCTATCTCTTCATCTACGCCTTCCACGTGCCCGTCTTCGTGGCGGTGGCAGGCTACTTCGCCAAAGCGACGCCTCCCGGCGTCAAGCAGCTGAAGAAGCTCGTCACCGACCTGGTGCTCCCCTACCTCATCTTCGAGGTGATCTGGACGATCGTCCGGGCCCTCGTCACCGGCCGGTTCAACCCCGACCTCGCCACACCGTCGTGGACCCTCTGGTTCCTCCTCGCCCTCATCATCTGGCGGGTCGCCCTGCCCTACCTGGCGCTCCTGCGCTTCCCGCTGCTCATCGCCGTCGTCATCTCGGTGGCGAGCGGCTACCTGCCCGCCATCGGCAGCGTCTTCGCTCTCGACCGCACCCTCGCGCTCCTGCCCTTCTTCGTGCTCGGCTGGAAGCTCAGGATGCTGCCGGTCACCACCCTCTGGACGGAACTGCCGCTGCGGCGCGTCTGGTGGTGGCGGGCGGGAGCGATCGCCGTGTTCGCCGCCCTCGCCCTGGTGATCGCCACGAACGTGCCGCTCTGGCGCGAGCTCAAGGTGCGCCGGGTGCTGCTGTTCGAGGAGGCCTACCCCGAGTTCGGTTACGACCAGTGGTGGGCCGGCGGGCTGCGCCTCGCGGCCATCGCCCTCGCCGTGCTGCTCGTGTTCTCGTTCCTCGTGCTCATGCCCCGGCGGGCCACCTGGATCTCACCACTCGGCCAGGCGACGCTCTACGTCTACCTGCTGCACAGCTTCGTGCTCTACCCGATCCGCGAGTCGGGCTGGCTCGACGTGCCCCGCGACGACCTGTTGCTCATCGGCATGATGCTGTTCAGCATCCTGCTCACGCTCGCCCTGACGAGCCGGCCCGTGCGGCGGGTGTTCAGGCCGCTCGTCGAACCGCGCGCCGAGTGGCTGTTCGCCCGCGGCGACGAGAAGATTACGCCGCGCGTCGGCGCCGATTGACCCTGCCGGGCACCGCTCCTACGCTTCCATCAGTCCCCCACCCCACGACTTTGAGGAAGAAGTCCATGAGCGACAACTCGGCGAACTGGAAGTTCGAGACCAAGCAGATCCACACCGGCGCCCAGCCCGACCCCACCACGAACGCGCGCGCCACGCCGATCTACCAGACCACCTCGTACGTCTTCAACGATGCAGACCACGCGAAGAACCTGTTCGCGCTCGCCGAGTTCGGCAACATCTACACCCGCATCCACAACCCCACGCAAGACGTCGTCGAGCAGCGGGTCGCCGCCCTCGAAGGCGGCACCGCGGCCCTCCTGGTCTCCTCCGGCCAGGCCGCAGAGACCTTCGCCGTGCTGAACATCGCCCAGGCCGGAGACCACATCGTCTCCTCGTCGTCGATCTACGGCGGCACCTACAACCTGTTCAAGTACACCCTCGCGAAGCTCGGCATCGAGACCACCTTCGTCGAGAACCAGGACGACCCCGAGGAGTGGCGCCGCGCAGTGCGCCCCAACACCAAGCTGTTCTTCGCCGAGACCATCGGAAACCCGAAGATCAACATCCTCGACATCGGCCTGGTGTCGGGCGTCGCACACGAGAACGGTGTGCCGCTCATCGTCGACAACACCATCGCCACCCCCTACCTCATCCGCCCCCTCGAGCACGGAGCCGACATCGTCGTGCACTCGGCCACCAAGTTCCTCGGCGGCCACGGCACCGTCATCGGCGGCATCATCGTCGACGGCGGAAAGTTCGAGTGGTCGAAGAACGTCGAGAAGTTCCCCGGCCTCACCGAGCCCGACCCGTCGTACCACGGCGTCAGCTACACCGGCGTGCTCGGCGACCCCATCGCCTACATCATCAAGGCGCGCGTGCAGCTGCTGCGCGACCTCGGTGCGGCGATCGCGCCCGCCAGCGCCTGGCAGCTCATCCAGGGCATCGAGACCCTGTCGCTGCGCATCGAGCGCCACGTTCAGAACGCGCAGGAGATCGCGGAGTGGCTCGACCAGCACCCCGACGTCGCCACCGTCTACTACGCCGGGCTCCCCACCAGCCCCTGGTACGCCTCCGCCAACAAGTACGCGCCCAAGGGCGTCGGCGCGGTGCTGTCTTTCGAGCTGAAGGGCGGAGTCGACGCCGGACGCACCTTCGTCGAGAGCCTCTCCCTGTTCAGCCACCTGGCGAACATCGGCGACGTGCGCTCCCTCGTCATCCACCCCGCCTCCACCACCCACTCGCAGCTCACCCCCGAGCAGCAGCTCACCACCGGCGTCACCCCCGGACTCGTGCGTCTCTCCGTCGGCCTCGAGAACATCGACGACCTCAAGGCCGACCTCGAGAGCGGGCTGGCGGCGGCGCGGGAGACGGTGCGGGCTAACGCTGTTTAGGTGCCGGATGGGGGGTACCGAACGTGCGGTACCGCGCGTCTTGGGTTCGCGCGCTGTGCTGGCTGCCGGCGGGGCCGTGCTTCGCGCGGCTCCGCCGGGCGAAGCCGGTCCTCGCCCGGCTTCGCGCGACATGTGAAGGGGTGGTCGCTCTCGCGGCCACCCCTTCACCTTGGGTCGTCGAAAACGGCCTGAAACGATCGCCACTCGGTGCCCTGGCTCGGCAGAATGGCGGGTTCGGCACGAGGGGTCGAGGGCAGGCACGTAACATTCACATCCGAAGCTCTTCGTATTGCCAGAATGAAAGCTGCGGGCCGCTCTTGGACAACCCAGGGTGAGTGCGTGGCCGCGAAGCGACCGCGCACTCACATGTCGCGTCGCGCCGGGCGAGGACCGGCGCGACCGGCCGGAGCCGCGCGCAGCACGGCCCCGGCCGCAGCCAACACAGCCGCGTGCCTGACCAAGAACTCCCGGTACCTCTCCAGCACCCGAGAACGTCCGGCACCCGACCCCGATAGGACCCCATGGACTGGCAGACCAACGAAGACACGGTGCCGAGCGGGTTCATCACGGAGGCGCAGATCCGGTCGTTGTTCGGCAAGCCGCCGGCGTCGGGGGCGTGGCGGGAGGGTGACCCGGTGGGTCGGCGGTCGTTCGCCGAGATCGGGCGGGTGGAGTTCGAGAGCGGGGAGAGCATCCCGAACGCCCGTCTCGCGTATCAGACCTACGGCACGCTGTCGCCGGAGCGGGACAACGCGATCCTGGTGCTGCACGCGCTCACGGGTGACAGCAACCTCAATCATCCGGCGGAGCCCGGGCATCCGACCGACGGCTGGTGGCCTGGGCTCGTGGGGCCGGGTCTCCCGGTCGACACCGACCGCTGGTTCGTCGTGGCCCCCAACATGCTCGGGGGGTGCCAGGGCAGCACGGGCCCGGCGTCGATCGCTCCCGACGGCGCGGAGTGGGGCGCGCGGTTCCCGTTCACCACGATCGCCGATCAGGTGCGGGCGCAGCACGCGCTCGCGCGGTTGCTCGGCATCGACCGCTGGTTCGCCGTGCTCGGCGGGTCGATGGGTGGGATGCACGTGCTGGAGTGGGCTGTGCAGTTCCCCGACGAGGTCGACCGCATCGCGGTGATCGCCGCGCCCGCCATCAGCTCGGCCGACCAGATCGGCCTCAACTCGGTGCAGGTGCAGGCGATCAAGGCCGACCCGCTGTTCCGCGGCGGGCGGTACTACGACGCGCCCGACGGGGAAGGACCGCACCAGGGGCTCGCCTTGGCCAGGCGCATGGCGCTGCTGAACTACCGCAGCCCGAGCGAGCTGAACGACAGGTTCTCCCGAAGCTGGCAGAGCGGCATCAGTCCGCTGGGCGGCGGCGGGCGCTTCGCTGTGGAGTCGTACCTCGACTTCCACGGCAACAAGTTCACCCGGCGCTTCGACGCGAACAGCTATGTCACGCTGGTGGAGGCCATGAACTCGCACGATCTGGGGCGGGGCAGGGCGGGCGTGCAGGCGGCGCTGGAGTCGATCACCGCCACCGCACTGGTGGTGGGCATCGACAGCGACAGACTCTTCCCCGTGGCCGATCAGGAGTACATCGCGAAGCACCTGCCCGGCAATCTCGACGGCGAGGTGCCGGTGGTGATCGAGTCGAAGTTCGGTCACGACGGCTTCTTGATCGAGTTCGACGTGGTGGGCCGCGAGATCTCGAGGCTGCTCGCCGCCGACGCGCCGACGCGCGCGCAGGGCTCCTGACCGTCATGGGGCCGGGGGGCCGCACACGGTGCGAGCCCCCCGGCCAATTCCCCCCGGATCTGCACTCCACGATACCGACACCTGTCGAATGCACCACGCCCCACTTATGGGGACACGGCTCGCGTTATCATTCGAGAGTGCGGAGACCGGGGGCGACACCACGTCAGAGCCGTCGTCGCTGATGGCACGCACCGAGCGCGAGCGGCGCAAACTCCTCACCAGGGCCTCCCGGAGCCTCGGTCTGCTCTTCACCGGAGCGTCACTGCTCAGCCTCCTGGTCGCCGTGCTCGACGAACCCGCCGTGCTCTGGCCGAGCCTCACGCTCATGGCCGCGACCGGTGTCGCGTTCTACTTCGTCGGCGGCTCCCGCACCCAGGCGTGGCCCCTCCTCACCTACGTCGTCGCGCTGCTCGCACTCGGCGCCTTCCTCGTGCCGGGACAGGCGGTGTCGAGCATCGCCGCCACCTCGGCGGTGACCTTCTTCGCCTCCACGGCCATCCCCTCGCTCATCCCCACGCTCGCCTCGTCGGGCCGCCTGTTGTGGCTGGTGCTCCCCGCCTATGCGCTCGTGCTCGGACTGACCGTCGCCGCCACCTGGCCGTCGGGTCGCGGCGTCTTCGTCGTCGCCTCGGTGCTGGTCGGCTGGCTGTCGCTGTTCGTCTGCGCCGTCTGGCTCTCGGGCAGCCTCCGCCGGGCGTTCGTGGGCATGGCGCGTCTCGGCCGCGCGCACGCGCTCGAACGCCAGTCGAGCGAGTTCGAGGCGCAGCGCCGCCAGGGCGCGCGGCTGCTCCACGACACGGTGCTCGCCACGCTGACGCTGCTCGCCCACTCCGGCATCGGCGCCGACCCCGACGCCCTGCGCCACCAGGCCGCCGAAGACGCCCGGCTCCTGCGGCAGCTGCGGCTCGGCGGTACCCCGATGCCCCGCTCGTCGGGCGGCTACACGCTCGAACGCGTGGAGACCGGTGAGCTCGGCCACACCCTCGAGTCGGTGAAGCAGCGCTTCGGCCGCATGGGCCTTCAGGTCTCCTGGCACGGCACCGGGCAGATCCTGCTGCCGAGCCACGTGCTCGACGCCTTCCTGCTCTCGCTCTCCGAGTGCCTCGAGAACGTGCGCCGCCACGCCCAGGTCGGCTCCGCCGACGTCACCATCACCGAGGACGAGCTGAGCGTGCGTGCCATGGTCACGGATGCCGGCGTGGGTTTCGACCTCGACAGCGTCGACGTGGGCAGGCTCGGCCTCGCCGAGTCGGTGATCGCCCGGGTGCGCGACGTCGGGGGCAAGGTGCGGCTGTTCAGCTCCCCCGGTTCGGGAACGACGGTGGTGCTGGAGGTGCCGAAGTGAGCGGTCCGACGAATTCCCGGGTGCGCACCCGGCCGAGCGACGACGGCGTCCTCACTCAGCTGGTGCGCGCCAGGCGGCTCGGTCCGGATGCGGTGGAGGCTCTGCGCCACGACCTCCAGCGCGATTCCCGGCTGGGTCTCGGCTACCTCGGCGTGGGCTCGGTGATCGTCGGTGTCATCCTGATCGGCCGTGGCCTGGTGTCGTTCGGCTGGACACTGCAGAGCAATCCGTGGCTCTGGCTCACCGCGGTCGGCTGGCTTCTCGTCATCGCCGCCTTCAGTCTCCTCGCCGTCTCGGCTCGCCGCCGCCGGGGAATGGTGCCGCTCGGCGTGTACGTGATGGTGCTGACCTTCGACGGCGCGGCCCTCACGCTCGACTCGATCGCGCTCTGGGGGAGCAACGACCCGGCGAACTATCTCACCGTCGGCATCGGTATCGGCGCCACCCTGCTCGCCGCCGTCACCTTCAGGCCGCTCGACAACACGGTGGCCGCCACGGCCTCGCTCACCGTGCTGCTGCTCGCCGACATGGTGGCGCGGGCCGTGCTGGCCCCCGGCACCATCGGGCCCGCGGTCGGGACGATGGTCTTGAGCGTCGCTCCCGTGACGGCCGGGATCATCGTCGTGCGCTCTTTCGGGCAGCTCGTGCAGCGCGAGCTCGACCGCACGGTCGCCGAGAGCACCATCACCGCGCCGCGCTACGGCGTGGGGCTCCTCGCCTCCACCGAGCTGGCTCGGCTCGACCTCGCCGCCGAGGAACTGCTGCAGGACGTCGCCACCGGGAGGGTCACCCTGCCCCTCGACCGCGAGCTCGCCTCCACCGCCTCCGGGCTCGCCACCGACCTCCGCCGCATGCTGGTGGCGGGCCGGCGCGAGAGCTGGCTGCACCACGCCATCACCGAATCGGAGTACCTCAACCCGATCGTGATCCTCGTCGACTCCGACGGACTCGCGGGCTACCTCGAGCCCGCCCAGCGCGACGGCCTGCTCTCGGCGGTGTGGCTCATCCTCGACGAATCGGGGCGGCAGACACCCACCATCGAACTCGAGATCGGCCACCCCGCCGCCCGAACCGGGTCGGCGCCTGACGATAGGATGGTGCTCCCGATAGTCATCTCGATCGGCGGAGTACCCCGTCGCCGCATCGAGTCGGCTGTGTGGTCTGCTCTGTCCCGGGTCGGCCAGTACTCGGTGGAATCCCGATCCGGACGCCTGCGAGTCAGAGTCGACGCCCATGTTGTCGTACCGGATCCCTCACGGTGATCCGCTGGAAGGAGATGCTGTGAGCATCGAGCGAGACCCGATCCGCCTGGCCATCGTCGACGACCACCGCATGCTCCTCGGTGCGCTCACGGAATGGATCCGTGGCGCCGCCGACGACATCAGCATGGTCGCCGCCGTGACGACCTGGCCGGACCTCCTCACGCATCCGGAGTTCCCCGTCGACGTCGTGCTGCTCGACCTCGACCTGAAAGACAACCTGCCGGTCTCGGTGAAGCTGCGCGCGCTGAAGTCGGCGGGCGTGAAGACGGTGCTCATGAGCACGTACTCCGAGCCCGTGATGGTGCGCGAGGCGATCGCGGCCGGCGCCCTCGGCTACCTGGTGAAGAGCGAGGAGGCCGACATGATCGTCGAGGCCATCCGCGCCGCCGCGGTGGGCGACAGCTTCATCTCGACCGAGCTCGACCTCGCCCTCGCCGCAGACGACCTCGACTCCTCGCCGCGCCTCAGCGCCCAGGAGCGCCGCGTGATGGCGCTCTACGGCGGCGGCGAGCCGGTGAAGCAGGTGGCGAAGGCGCTCGACATCTCGGAGGAGACCGCGAAGTCGTACCTCAAGCGCATCCGCGAGAAGTACCGCATGGTCGGCATCGACGTCGGCACCAAGGTGGCGCTGCGCAAGCGCGCCATCCAAGACGGCCTGCTGCCGCGCGACGAGTACCTCGCGAACCAGACCGCCGACGACTTCGAAGACGACCTGCTCCCCTGACGCCCGTCAGGCGTTGTCGCGGATGGCCTCTTCGAGGCGCTCGACCTTGCCGGTGAGCTCGCCGGTGTAGCCGGGGCGGATGTCGGCCTTCAGCACCAGCGACACGCGGCTGCCGTAGGCGCCGACCGCCTCGGTGGCACGGCGCACGACGTCGAAGACCTCGTCCCACTCCCCCTCGATGGTGGTGAACATCGCGTCGGTGTGGTTCGGTAGCCCGCTCTCGCGCACCACCTTCACCGCGGCCGCCACCGCGTCGTGCACACTCGCGTCGGGGGCACCGCCGCCGGAGGGGGCGACGGAGAAGGCGACCAGCATCGTCAGCTCCTCGTGGTGGATCGGTCGGGGTCTGTTCCGACTCTACCCATCCCGTCTTCGCTCGGCAGCCCCGCGGTTCGGCGGGAGCGCCAGAGCATCACGGTGGCGAGCACCAGCATCACGATGCTGAGGCCGTTGCGCAGGGTGAGCACGCCGATCATCAGCGGGTCGAGTCCGAGCAGCCAGTCGTAGCCGTTCGGGTAGATGATCTGGGTGAGACCGCCCATCACGAACGCGAGCACGGCGGGCGCGAAGAAGCGCCTGCCCTGGGTGACGATGCCCAGGATGATCGGAGCCGAGAGCCACACCATGAACTGCGGCGAGCCCACCTTGTTGAAGACGATGAGGGCCATCACGAGGGCGAGCACGAGCGGCGGCAGCACGACGGTCGACGGCGTACCCGAGCGCACCACGATGACGGCGAACACCAGCACCACCGCCACCGCGACGACGAGCAGCGGTGTCATGAGCATCGCGGCGACATCGCTCCCGGCACCCGTCACCTGGAAGGTGAGGATGTCGAAGTCGTAGTACGCCCGCGCACCGGTACCGGCGGAGGCGAGCCACATCCAGATGGTCGACACGGGAGCTTCCACCTGGAGCCCGCGGCCGGTCTGCTCGGTGACGAAGCTGAAGACGTTGAGGCCGGCGCCCATCGCGAGAGCGGCGACCGCCACCGCGACGAGCGTGACGCCGGCGCCCACGGCGACGCGCAGCCGCGTGCGCATGGCGATGACGGCGGCGGCGATGACGGCGGCCGGCCACACCTTCACCCAGGTCGCGAGCGCGAGCAGCACCCCCGCGACCGCGGGGCGGTTGCGGATGACGAGGAGACCGGCGATCACGAGGTCGACGGTGAAGATGTCGATGCGGCCCACGGCGACCGGGCCGATGAGCAGCAGGAACAGCAGCCACCACCAGGCCGCGACGATGCGGCGCCCGCCCGCCGACCCGGTGCGGCGAGAGCCGGTGAGCAGGTAGGCGAAGACGGCGGCGTCGGCGAGGGTGACCATGAGCATCCAGCCGACGCCGTAGAGGTCGGGGCCGAGCACCATGGAGGCGAGCATGGGCACGAAGGCCAGCAGCGGGTACACCCAGGGCCCGTCGATGCCGAGCCGATAGCCCTCGAGCGACTGCTCGACCCAGGGCCGGTACACGTTCGTGACGTCGCCGAAGGGGAGGTTCGGATGCGTCAGGCCGCTGTAACCGAGCCACAGGTGCACGGCGAGGAAGACGATCCACAAGACCACCGGCGACGCGGCGAGTCGGCGGAGAGTGAGCACGACGGCCAGCCTAGCGCCCGCGGCACAGCGCCCCTTGCGCTCTCTCCCAGGCAGCCACCACCTTCGCTTGATTGACTGGGTGAGACCGTCCCGACCGGAAAGTTGACGCGTGAACAAGCCCGCCAAGTACTTCGTCGCCCTCGCCGCCGGTGTCGCGGCCGTCGGCGTCGTTGCCGTGGTGGCTGTGCCCATCGTCTCGAGGGGCGCCGAGATCGACATGTCTGCGACCATGCAGCAGGTCGTACCCACCGTGGTGGGCTCGTCGGCCGACGGCCACGACGTCGACTCGGCGCACACCTGGACCCTCGACGCCGGCTCCTCGGTGGGGTACCGCGTCGGCGGCGCCGACGCGCCCGTGGTGGCGGGCCGCACCGAGCAGATCTCGGGTGCGATCACCCGCACCGACACCACGGTCACCGACGCCGAGTTCATGGTCGACCTGTCGACCCTGGTGGGCGACGACCTCGCCAAGGCGGCGATGCTCGACGCCCTCATCCGGGCCACCGGCGGCAACTCCGTCGCCTCGTTCGTGCTCACCAGCCCGGCCGAGCTCCCCGAGGGCGGCGAGGGCACCGTGCCGATCGTCGGCACCCTCACCCTGCGCGGCGTGAGCCAGCAGGTGGAGGGCGAGGCGACCATCTCCTTCGACGACAGGCAGGCGGTGATCGAGGGCAGCATCCCGATCGAACTCGCCGACTACGGCATCCCGGTGCCGTCGCTCGGCGGCTCGGTGCTGGGCGGCACAGCCGCGATCGACGTCGACCTCACCGCCTCGCCCCGCTGACGCCCCCGACGCCCGTGAGCAGGCGGGCGACGACGGCGGGCAGCGCCGCCGCGATGTCGAGCGCGGCGATCGGCCCGCCGCCCGAGGCGCGCTCGGCCGCCCAGGCGTGGAGGTACGCGCCGGTGGCGGCGAGACCCACGAGGCGGGCGGGGTCGTCGGCGAGTCGATCGGCTTGACCGGCGAGCAACGCACCCAGCACGCCGCCGAGCACATCGCCCGAGCCCGCCGTCGCGGCCCAGCTCGAGGGCGCCTCGACACGCGCGGCGACGCGCACGCCGCCGGGCGCCCACCGCCCCGACGCGGGACCGCAGACGTGCGTGACGCTCCCTTTCAGCACGATCACCTTGCCCGTGAGGTCGGCGGCGCGCTCCGCCCAGCCTGCCGGGTCGGCGCTGACCGTCGCGCGGTCGGTGTCGACGCCCCGCGCCGACAGCAGCGTGACCAGCTCGCCCGCGTGCGGCGTGAGCACGGCCGGGCCGGCCGCGGCATCGGAGAGGTCGAGGGCTCCGGCGTCGACGACGACGGGCACCTCTTGGGCCAGCGCCCTCTCGAGCCGGTCGAGCGTGGCCTCGTCGCGCCCCGTGGGCGACATGCCCGAGCCGATCAACCAGGCCTGCACCCTGCCGTCGGCGGTCACCGCCTCGGGCCGCGCCTGCAGCACGAGGGAGCTCGGCCGCTCCGCGCCGAGGTAGCGCACCATGCCGAGACCGGTGCGCACGGCGGCCTCGACACCGAGCACCGCGGCACCCGGGTACTCCTCCGAGCCGGTGACGACACCGAGCACCCCGCGCGAGTACTTGTCGTCGTCGGCTCGGGGCGCCCGGAGGTGCTCCGAGGCCGCGAGCTCGGTCCAGTCCCGCCACTCGGTCGTCATGATCCCACGATACGGCGGCCGTGACGGGAGAGGTCGAGGAGCCGGAGATAATCGAAGGCGACGACGAAAGGCGCAGTATGACCGCATCCGCTCTGTTCACCCCGCTCACCGTGCGTGCCACCACGATGCGCAACCGCCTGTGGGTGGCGCCGATGTGCCAGTACTCGGCCGAGGAACGAGACGGTCTCACCACCGACTGGCACCTGGTGCACCTCGGCTCCTTCGCGGTGGGCGGTGCGGGGCTCGTGATGACGGAGGCGACTGCGGTCTCGCCCGAAGGGCGGATCAGCCCGGAAGACCTGGGCATCTGGACGGACGAGCAGCGCGACCGCTTCGCGCGCATCACCGCCTTCATCAGGGCTCAGGGGGCGGTCGCGGGCATCCAGCTGGCGCACGCCGGGCGCAAGGCGTCGACCTGGCGCACCTGGGCCGAACAGCAGGGCTCGGTGCCGCTCGAGGAGGGCGGCTGGGAGACGGTGGGGCCTTCCGCCGTTGCCTTCGACGGCTACCGTGCTCCGCGCGCGCTGACCGTGCCGGAGATCGCGGGCGTCGTCGACGACTTCGTGGCGGCCGCCCGGCGGGCGCTCGACGCCGGCTTCGAGGTGCTCGAACTGCACGCGGCCCACGGTTACCTGGTGCACCAGTTCCTCTCGCCGCTGTCGAACCTGCGCGACGACGAGTACGGCGGCCCGCTGGAGAACCGGGCGCGCCTGCTGCTCGAGGTGGTCGCCGCCGTGCGGGCCGAGGCGGGCGAGGGGGTGCCACTGTTCGTGCGCTTCTCGGCCACCGACTGGGCGGAGACGGGCGGCTGGACGGAGGAGGACACGGCCGTCGTCGCCGGCTGGGCGGCGGAGGCCGGGGCCGACGTGATGGACATCTCCTCGGGCGGCAACCTCGCCGGTGCGCGCATCCCGGTGGGGCCGCTCTACCAGGTGCCGTTCGCCGGGTATGTGAAGGAGCGCGTGCCCGAGCCGGTGCGGGTCTCGGCGGTCGGCCTCATCACGACGCCTCAGGAGGCGGCCGACGTGGTCGACTCGGGCCGGGCCGATGCGGTGATGCTCGGCCGCGAGATGCTCCGCGACCCGCACTTCCCCCTCCGCGCCGCCACCGCCCTCGGCACCACCATCCCCTGGCCCGTGCAGTACGAGCGCGCCCGACCCCGCCCCTGACCCCGAGCGCCGGCTACCGCCGCGTCGCGTCCTGCACCTCGCCCACGAGCTCCTCGATGATGTCTTCGAGGAAGAGCACGCCGCGGGTGTCTCCGGTCTCGGAGAAGGAGCGGGAAAGGTGTGCGCCGGTGCGGCGCATGGTGGCGAGGGCGTCTTCGAGCTCGGTCTTCTCGAAGATCGAGGGGAGGATGCGCACCCGTTTCGTCGGGATGGGGTCGTCGTATTCGTCGTCGTCGAGATCGATGACGTCTTTGAGGTGCACGTAGCCGATGGGGATGCCTCCCTCGTCGACGAGCACATAGCGCGAGAAGCCGTGCTTCGCCACGGCGCGCTCGACGTCGCCCGGGGTGGCCGTCTCGGGGAGGCTGACCAGCGACTCGAGCGGTACCGCCACATCCGCCACCGTCTTCGAGGTGAACTCGAACGCGGCGCTGAGTGTTCCGGTGCGGTCGGAGAGCACCCCTTCGCGGGTCGACTGCTCCACGATGGTCGACACCTCGTCGAGCGTGAACGCGCTCGCGGCCTCGCTCTTCGGCTCCACCCGGAACAACCGCAGTACCCCGTTGGCACTGGCGTTCAACGCCACGATGACGGGCCGGAACACCCGGGCCACTCCGACCAGCGGCGGCGCGAGCAGCAGCACGGCGCGGTCGGGCAGCGAGAACGAGATGTTCTTCGGCACCATCTCGCCGAGCACCACGTGCAGGAACGACACCACGAGCAGCGCCACGATGAACGCGATGGTGCCGATCATCTCCTCCGGCAGCACGGTGAGGTGCAGCGGCACCTCGAGCAGGTGGTGGATGGCGGGCTCTGAGACGTTCAGGATGAGCAGCGAGCACACCGTGATGCCGAGCTGCGTGGTCGCGAGCATGAGCGTCGCGTGCTCCATCGCGTACAGCGCCGTCTTGGCGCTCGCTCTGCCCTGCTCGGCGAGCGGTTCGATCTGCGAGCGGCGCGCCGAGATGACGGCGAACTCGGCCGCGACGAAGAAGGCGTTGCCGGCCAGCAGCACCACGAGCCAGACGATTCCGAGCCAGTCAGCCACGTCGGGCCTCCTCCTCGACGGCGGCGGCCACGGCACTGGTCACCGGGTCGGCGATGAACCGCAGCCGGTCGATGCGCCGGCCCTCGAGCCGCTCCACACGGAGCGCCCCTTCGGGCAGCCTCACGGTGTCGCCGACCACCGGCAGCCGCCCCAGCTCGCTCATGACGAAGCCGCCCACGGTCTCGTACGGGCCGTTGTCGGGCACACGGATGCCCGCCTGGTCGGCGAGCTCGTCGGGGCGCAGGAGTCCGGGGAACACGGTGTCGCCGCGCGACTGCACCACGCCCGCTCTCGTGCGGTCGTGCTCGTCGACGAGCTCGCCCACGAGTTCCTCCACGAGATCTTCGAGGGTCACGACGCCGGCGGTGCCGCCGTACTCGTCGATGACCACCGCCATCTGGTAGCCGCGCCCGCGCAGTTCGCCGAGCAGCAGGTCGAGCTGCATCGTCTCGGGCACCCGCAACGCCTCTGTCATGATGGCGGCGGCCGGCACCTCGGGGCGCCGGTCGCGCGGGATCGCCACGGCCTGCTTCACGTGCGCCAGCCCGACGATGTCGTCGACGCCCTCGTCGATCACCGGGAAACGGGAATGCCCCGTCGTGCGCGCGAGCTCGAGCACCACCTCGACCGAATCGTCGCGTTTGACGCTCCGGATGCGCGGTCTCGGCGTCATGACGTCGGAGGCGTCGTGCGAGGAGAACAGGAGGGTGCGGTTCAGCAGTGTGGCGGTGTCGACATCGAGACTGCCCTCCATGGCCGACCGGCGCACGAGCGACGACAGCTCCTCCGCCGTGCGCGCTCCGGAGAGCTCTTCCTTGGGTTCGATGCCGACGAGGCGCAGCAGGGCGTTGGCGCTGTTGTTGAGCAGTGCCACCGCAGGGCGGAAGACCGTCGTGAACACGAGCTGGAACGGCACGACGATGCGCGCGGTCGCACGTGGCAGAGCCAGAGCGAAGTTCTTCGGCACCAGCTCGCCGATGATCATCGACAGCAGGGTCGCGACGGCGATGCCGATCACCGCGGCGAGAGGAGACACCACCGACTCGGGGATGCCGATGGCGGTGAACGGACCGCGCAGGAGGCTCGAGATCGCCGGCTCCATCGTGTACCCGGTGAGCAGCGTCGTGAGGGTAATGCCGAGCTGCGCACTGGAGAGGTGCGTCGAGGTGTGCTTCAGCGCGGTGATGGGCGGCTGCAGCCCCTTCTCCCCCCTGGCCGACCTGGCCTCGAGGTCGGAGCGGTCGAGGTTCACGAGCGAGAACTCGCTCGCCACGAAGAAGCCGGTGCCCACCGTGAGCACGAGGCCGATGCCGAGCAACACGAGCTCAGAGACCACGAGGGCCTCCGCTCATGGCCGGGACGGCGGTCACGATGGGAACCGGATGCGCAGAGGGAGGGTCGTCCATGGTGTGCTCGATCCTACCCGCGCTACCAGCTCACCGGGAGCGCCTTGCCCTCCTCGTACCCCGCAGCCGACTGGATGCCGACGAGGGCGCGGTCGTGGAACTCGGCGAGCGTCGACGCCCCGGCGTAGGTGAACGAGCTGCGCACCCCCGAGGTGATCATGTCGAGCAGGTCTTCGAGCGAGGGCCGCAGCGGGTCGAGGTAGATGCGGCTCGACGAGATGCCTTCCGCGAACAGGGTCTTGCGTGCCAGCTCGTAGGCGTCGAGCCGGCCGAAGCGCTCCTTCACCGCCTTCGTCGATGCCATGCCCCAGCTCTCCTTGTAGAGCCGGCCCTCCGCATCCGTGTGCAGGGTTCCCGGCGCCTCGATGGTGCCGGCGAACCACGAGCCGATCATCACCGAGGAGGCGCCCGCAGCCAGCGCGAGCGCGACGTCGCGCGGGTAGCGCACGCCGCCGTCGGCCCAGACGTGGGCTCCCCGCTCGTGGGCGGCAGCCGCCGTCTCGAGCACGGCCGAGAACTGCGGCCTGCCGACCGCGGTCATCATGCGGGTGGTGCACATGGCGCCGGGCCCGACACCCACCTTGAGGATGGTCGCACCGGCGTCGACGAGGTCGTTCACCGCCCGGGCCGTCACCACGTTGCCCGCGGCGATCGGCACGCCGAGGGCTGCGGCGCCCAGAGCCTGGAGCGCCCGCAGCATGCCCTCCTGGTGGCCGTGCGCGGTGTCGACCACGAGCACGTCGACACCGGCGGCGACGAGCGCCCTCGCCTTGTCGACGACGTCGCCGTTGATGCCCACCGCCGCCGCGACCCGCAGTCGCCCGTCGGCGTCGACCGCCGGGGAGTAGAGGGTGGCGCGCAGCGCGCTGGTGCGGCTGAGGGTTCCGACGACGGCGCCGTGGCGCAGCACCGGGGCGAAGTCGATGTCGGCCGCGACCATCGCGTCGAAGGCGTCGCGCGGCCCGTCGAGGTCGTCGGCCGAGAGCGAGGTGAGCGCGCCGTGCACGAGGTCGCCGAGCTTCGCGTCGGGCAGGGCTGTGGCGAGCCTCGCCGCCGGGATGCAGCCGAGGTACTCCCCCGCGCCGTCGTGGAGCACGATGCCCTGACCCGCGACAGCGGGGACGAGCAGCAGTGCCTCCTCCACGGTCTGCTCGGGGCGCATCTCGAAGGGTGTGTCGTAGTCGACCGGCTGCGCCTTCACCCAGCGGATGGCTTCCGCCAGCTGCTGCAGCGGCATGTCCTGCGGCAGCACACCGAGACCGCCACGGCGGGCGAGACTCGCGGCAAGGCGCGGGCCGGTCACCGAGTTCATGTTGGCCGACACGATCGGGATGGTCGCGCCGGTGCCGTCGTCGGGAGCGAGCGACACGTCGAGCCGCGAGGTCACCGCGGATCGGGAGGGGATGAGGAACACGTCGGAATAGGTCAGGTCGTCGCGAGCGGGGCCACCGTAGAACTCCATGGGAACAACGCTAGACCGCTGCCGGCATGGCCGGAGCACCCGCGTAGAAGGTCTAGGCTTGACGGTGCACGTGTCCACGCGTGAACAAGCAGCGCAGCAGACACCGGCACGTGCCACGTGAGGCAAACGGGAAGTGGGCGATCGGCTTTGGCTAGCCAGGTGACGGGAACGAGTACCGACGAAGGTGCATCAGGCGAATTCGGCGCGAACGAATGGCTCGTCGACGAGCTGTACGAGCAGTACGTAGCCGACAAGGAGTCGGTCGACAAGTCGTGGTGGCCGGTGCTCGAGAGCTACCGCTCGCACCTCGCCGCGAACGGCGGCCAGGCCGATGCGGAACCCGCCACCGCTGATGCGTCCGCCACGGCCGAGGCGGCACCCGCCGAGGCTGCAGCTCCCGCCGCGCCGGCGCCCGCCGCCCCGGCGGCGCCCGCCGAAGCCGCTCCTTCCCCCGCCACCGACCCCCGCCCGGCCACCCAGCCCATCGCGAAGACCACGAGCGTCGAGGCGAAGCCCCAGCCCATCCCGGCCGAGGCCCCCTCCACCCGGTCGGTCACCGCGGAGGAGGCCGCGAAGGACGCCGCCGAAGACGCCGAGAAAGACGTCGTGACGCCGCTGCGCGGCATGGCGAAGTCGCTGGCCACGAACATGGATGCGAGCCTCACCGTTCCGACGGCGACGAGCGTGCGCTCCATCCCGGCCAAGCTGATGATCGACAACCGCATCGTCATCAACAACCACCTCCGCCGCGCCCGCGGCGGCAAGGTGTCGTTCACGCACCTCATCGGCTGGGCGCTGGTGCAGGCGCTCAAGGAGTTCCCGAGCCAGAACGTCTACTACGACGAGGTCGACGGCAAGCCCTCCGTCGTGGCCCCCGCCCACGTGGGCCTCGGCATCGCCATCGACATCCCGAAGCCCGACGGCTCCCGCGCCTTGCTGGTCCCCGGCATCAAGCGCGCCGACACCATGAGCTTCAACGAGTTCCTCGGCGCCTACGAAGACCTGGTGCGCCGGGCCCGCGCCAACAAGCTCACCGCCACCGACTTCCAGGGCACCACGATCTCGCTCACCAACCCGGGCGGCATCGGCACCGTGCACTCCGTGCCGCGTCTCATGAAGGGTCAGGGCGCCATCATCGGTGCCGGTGCCCTCGAGTACCCGGCGGAGTTCCAGGGCTCTTCGCCGAAGGTGCTGGCGAACCTCGGCATCGGCAAGGTCATCACGCTCACCTCCACCTACGACCACCGGGTCATCCAGGGTGCGGGGTCGGGCGAGTTCCTGAAGAAGGTGCACGAACTGCTGCTCGGCGAGCGCGGTTTCTACCACGACATCTTCGCCGAGCTCCGCATCCCCTACGAGCCCATCCAGTGGGCCGCCGACATCGACGTCGACCTGGCCAGCGCCATCGACAAGACGGCGCGCGTGCAGGAGCTCATCAACGCGTTCCGCGTGCGCGGCCACCTGATGGCCGACATCGACCCGCTGGAGTACCGTCAGCGCACGCACCCCGATCTCGACATCGCCACCCACGGTCTCACCTTCTGGGACCTCGACCGCGAGTTCGTGACGGGCGAGTTCGGCCTCACCCGCCAGTCGTACCTGCGCGACATCCTCGGTGTGCTGCGCGACTCCTACTGCCGCAAGATCGGCATCGAGTACATGCACATCCAAGACCCGGCGCAGCGCCGCTGGATCCAGGAGAAGGTCGAGCGCCCCTACGCCAAGCCGGGCCACGACGAGCAGATGCGCATCCTGGCCAAGCTCAACGAGGCCGAGGCCTTCGAGACCTTCCTGCAGACGAAGTACGTCGGCCAGAAGCGCTTCTCGCTCGAGGGCGGCGAGTCGGCGATCGCGCTGCTCGACGCGATCATCCAGGGCGCCGCCGAGGAGGGCCTCGACGAGGTCGCCATCGGCATGGCCCACCGTGGCCGGCTCAACGTGCTCACCAACATCGCCGGCAAGACCTACGGTCAGATCTTCCGCGAGTTCGAGGGCACCCAAGACCCGCGCACGGTGCAGGGCTCGGGTGACGTGAAGTACCACCTCGGCACGGAGGGAACCTTCACCTCGGCCGACGGCACGGAGATCCCGGTCTACCTCGCCGCGAACCCCTCGCACCTCGAGGCCGCCGACGGTGTGCTCGAGGGCATCGTGCGGGCCAAGCAGGACCGCAAGCCCATCGGCACGTTCTCGACCCTGCCCATCCTCATCCACGGCGACGCGGCCCTCGCAGGCCAGGGCGTCGTCGTCGAGACCCTGCAGATGTCGCAACTGCGCGGCTACCGCACGGGCGGCACCATCCACGTCAACATCAACAACCAGGTGGGCTTCACGACTCCGCCCACGGAGTCGCGTTCGTCGGTGTACTCGACCGACGTGGCGAAGACCATCCAGGCGCCGATCTTCCACGTGAACGGCGACGACCCCGAATCGGTCGTGCGCGTCGCGCAGCTGGCGTTCGAATACCGCCAGCAGTTCCACCGCGACGTCTTCATCGACCTCATCTGCTACCGCCGTCGCGGGCACAACGAGGGCGACGACCCCTCGATGACCCAGCCGCTCATGTACAACCTCATCGAGGCCAAGCGCTCGGTGCGCAAGCTCTACACCGAGGCGCTCGTCGGCCGAGGCGACATCACCGAGGAGGAGTACGAGGCGGCGCACCGCGACTTCCAAGACCGCCTCGAGCGCGCCTTCGCCGAGACGCACGCCGCGCAGACCTCGTCGATCCCGGTCATCACCGACGACACGAAGCCGGTCTCCGATCTCGAACGACCCGAGGCGCAGCGCGACGACAGCGCCACCGCGCCGTTCGAGACGGCGGTCTCCGAATCGACAGTGCACCTCATCGGCGACGCCTTCGACAACAAGCCGGCCGGTTTCACCGTGCATCCGAAGCTGCAGCAGCTGCTCACCAAGCGTGTCGACATGAGCCGCAACGGCTCCATCGACTGGGCCTTCGGCGAGCTGCTCGCCCTCGGCTCGCTGCTCGTGGAGGGCACCCCCGTGCGTCTCGCGGGTCAGGATGCACGCCGCGGCACCTTCGTGCAGCGTCACGCGGTGCTGCACGACCGGGAGAACGGCCAGGAGTGGCTGCCGCTCGCGAACCTCTCCGACGGTCAGGCCAGGTTCTGGATATACGACTCGCTGCTCAGCGAGTACGCGGCGATGGGCTTCGAGTACGGCTACTCCGTGGAGCGCCCCGACGCGCTCGTGCTCTGGGAGGCGCAGTTCGGCGACTTCGCCAACGGGGCGCAGACCATCATCGACGAGTTCATCTCCTCGGCCGAGCAGAAGTGGGGCCAGCGCTCCTCGCTGGTGCTCCTCCTCCCCCACGGCTACGAGGGTCAGGGTCCCGACCACAGCTCGGCGCGCATCGAGCGCTACCTGCAGCTGTGCGCCGAGGACAACATGACCGTGGCGCGGCCGTCGACCCCCGCGTCGTACTTCCACCTGCTGCGCCGTCAGGCCTACGCCCGCCCGAGGAAGCCGCTCATCGTCTTCACCCCGAAGGCCATGCTGCGTCTGCGCGGCGCCACCAGCTCGGTCGACGACCTCACCTCCGGCCGTTTCGAGCCGGTCATCGACGACGCCCGCATCACCGACAAGGGCGCCGTCACCAAGGTGCTGCTGCACTCCGGCAAGATCCACTACGACCTGGCGAGCGAGCTGCAGAAGAACCCGAACGAGGGCATCGCCCTGGTGCGGCTCGAGCAGTTCTACCCGCTGCCGCTCGTCGAGATCAACCGGGTGGTGTCGCAGTATCCGAACGCCGAGCTGGTCTGGGTGCAGGACGAACCGCAGAACCAGGGAGCCTGGCCGTTCATCTGCACCGAGCTCGCCTCGCGCCTCGAGGGCCGCACCATCTCGGTGGTCTCGCGCCCGGCAGCGGCGTCGCCTGCCGCAGGCTCGGCCAAGCGCCACGCCGTCGAGCAGGCCGAGCTGCTGGCCCGCGCGCTCAGCTGATCCCGCTCAGCCCCGAAGGGCGGCCGCCGGTTCGCACCGGTCGGCCGCCCTTCGTCGTTTCCGCGACGGGCCTCACCACGCGCAGGGTGTGAGCGCTGCGACGTCGGCGCTGAGGGACGCCGTGCCGCCGAGGAGCACGACCTGGCTCGTGCCGTTGGCGTCGAGCTGGGAGAGCACGCCCCTCGGCACGCAGGTGCCGGGCACCACGAACAGAGGATTGTGCCGCGTTCCGGCGAGCACTCCCCCCGCCAGGGCATCGGGGAAGTTCTCGCCCGTCACCAGGTAGACGCGGCTGAAGTCCTGCAGCACGCGCGCGTTCAGCGCCTGGGACACCCGGTAGCGATCGACCCCGTCGATGCGCTGCACGTCGCGGGTCAGCTTCAGAGCGAACTCCGCCTCGGCCGAGACCGACGATGTGCCGCCCACCAGCACCGCGGTCGTGGTGCGGAGGCTGCCGAGGAAGCTCTCGGTCGGGATGTCGACGCCGGGCAGGGCTCCGTCGACGAGCAGCACCGGCAGATCGGAGGTGCCGGCGGCGGCGCCTGCCGAGAGCGCATCGGGGAACGACCGGCCCGTGGCCACGAAGGCCACGGACGCTCCCCCGGGGAAGGCGTCGCGAATGACCGCGCGGCTGCCCTCGTATCGGTCGGCGCCCGACACCCGCGCCACGCCGGCCCGCGGCACCGCAGCGGAGATCTCGGCCAGCACCGCGTCGCTCACCGAGAGCGGCCCGCCGACGACGATCACGCTCGTCGGCGCGAGGGCCACGAGCGCCGAGCGCGCCACGGCGGGGAACGCAGTGGGCTGGACGAGAAGCAGGGGCGCGCCGCGGTGCACGGCGGCCGGGCCGGCGCTCAACGCGTCGGGGTAGTTCGCCCCCGACGCGACGTAGACGGTGCGGGCCCCTGCGGGCGCGGTCTCGAGGGCGAGGCGGGCGGCGAGCTCGTAGCGATCGGCCCCTGCGATGCGGGTCACCGTGGGTCGCAGCGCCGAGTCGACCACGTCACCGCCCGAGTCGGCCGATGCGGCCGGTGCTGCGACCAGCCCTCCGGCTACGACCACCAGCAGGGCGACGAAGGCCGACACGGCCCTCCTCGCCCGAGAGTCGTTCCTGTCGTACGCCAAATGCACATCCATGCGACACCGCTTCCCAAACACGGAGCCGCACCCCTGCGGCTCGTTCGCGGGCAAGCCTAGGGGCAGATTCGCGCAGTCATGAGAAATACTCAGACCGTTGCGCTCCTGCCGTGCGAGGCATTACAGTCTTCGGTCGCCGACGAGGCGGCTCAGTGGGCGTGCAGGCTCGTGGGGTCTGCAGGTCAGTAGGTCTGCAGGTCAGTGGGTCTGCAGCGTGCGGAGGCGTGCCAGCAGCTGATCGCGCAGCTCCTCGGGTGCCGTCTCCTTGCACGCGCGCTGCACCGTCTGGGTGAGCACGATGCCGATGTGGAGCTCCGACTGGCACCCCTCGCAACTCTCGAGATGGGCGCGGATGTCGTCGGCATCCGTTCGGCAGATCTCGTTGCGCAGATACTCCTCGAGCTCCGCCCTGGCCTTGTCGCAGCCGCAGTCGTTCATTTCTTGCTCCCTGTGCCGGTCGCCTGGGCGACGGCGAGGCCGCGCTCCCGGGCGTAATCGGTGAGAAGACCGCGCAGCAGCCGTCGGCCACGGTGCAGACGGCTCATGACGGTGCCCACCGGGGTCTTCATGATGTCGGCTATCTCCTGGTAGGAGAAGCCCTCGACGTCTGCCAGGTACACGGCCAGACGGAAGTCTTCGGGAATCGACTGCAACGCCTCTTTCACGTCGCTGTCGGGGAGGTGGTCGATGGCCTCCGCCTCGGCGGAGCGACTCGACATCGCCGTCGCCGACTCGGCCGAACCGAGCTGCCAGTCCTCCATCTCGCTCGTCGAGCCCTGGTAGGGGTCGCGCTGCTTCTTGCGGTAGGTGTTGATGAAGGTATTGGTGAGGATGCGGTACAGCCACGCCTTGAGGTTCGTGCCCTGCTCGAACTGACCGAACGCGGCGTAGGCCTTGACGAACGTCTCCTGCACCAGGTCTTGGGCGTCGGCGGGGTTGCGCGTCATACGCAGCGCCGCGCCGTACAGCTGGTCGAGGAAGGGGATGGCCTGCTCTTCGAAGAGCGCGCGGGGGTCGGCGGGTGCCGGCGTCGCCTCGTCGCCTTCTGGTGCGGTGCTGGGAGTGCTCATCACCGGCAAGTCTACGACCGGTGGTGCCGTCAGAACGGCTGTGGCCATCACGCGGGGATCCTCCAGGGTTTTCGGGAGCGGACTATCCTCATAACCGATGCCTGTTCAGAGATATTCCGCGCCGCAGTTCAACCCCTACGGCGACGACGCGCCGGTGGAGCGCGAGGAGCACTGGGCCGCGCCGCGGGCGACGGCCCCGCTCGACGCCGTCGTGTCGTTGCCCGGCTCGAAGTCGCTGACCAACCGCGAGCTCGTGCTCTCGGCCCTCGCCGCCGAGCCCTCGGTGCTGCGCTCGCCCCTGCACTCGCGCGACTCCGAGCTCATGGTGGAGGCATTGCGCTCGCTCGGCACCACCGTGGAGGCCCTCCCCTGTGCGGGACCTTTCGGCCCCGACCTCGCCGTCAGCCCCGCCGCAGAACTCCTCGGCAGCACCACGATCGACTGCGGCCTCGCCGGCACCGTCATGCGCTTCCTCCCCCCGGTCGCCGCGCTGGCGCTCGGCCCCACCACCTTCGACGGCGACGAGGGGGCGCGCCGCCGCCCGATGGCGACCACCATCAGCTCGCTCCGCGCCCTCGGCGTCGACATCGGCGACGACCGGCGCGCCGCGCTCCCGTTCACGGTGCACGGCACCGGGCGCGTGACCGGCGGGTCGCTCACCATCGACGCCTCCGCCTCGAGCCAGTTCGTCAGCGGGCTGCTGCTGAGCGCCGCACGCTTCGACGAAGGGCTCGAGCTTCGGCATGAGGGCGCCCGCCTGCCGAGCCAGCCGCACATCGATATGACCCTGGCCGCCGTGAGAGCCCGCGGTGTCGAGGCCACGAGCACCGGCGAGGGCGGCTGGTCGGTCGCGCCCGGCGTCATCGCCGGCGCCGAGGTGGCGATCGAGCCCGACCTCTCGAACGCCGCTCCCTTCCTCGCGGCAGCCCTCGTCACGGGCGGTAGCGTCACCATCACGGGGTGGCCCGAGTCGACCACCCAGGTCGGCGCCGATCTCGCCGAACTCCTCCCCCTGTTCGGCGCCACCGTCACGCGCGACGGCGACAGGCTCACCGTCACCGGCAGCCCCGACGGCATCAGGGGCGTCTCCCTCGATCTCAGCACCGGCGGCGAGCTCGCACCGCCGCTGGTGGCCCTCGCCGCGCTCGCGAACGAGCCGAGCGAGATCACCGGCATCGGCCACATCCGTCATCACGAGACCGATCGGCTCGCCGCGCTCGCCACCGAGATCAACAACCTCGGCGGCGAGGTCACCGAACTTCCCGACGGTCTCGCCATCGCCCCCCGCCCGCTGCACGGCGGACTCTGGTCGAGCTACGCCGACCACCGCATGGCGACGGCGGGCGCGATCATCGGGCTCGCGGTCGACGGCGTGCTGATCGAAGACATCGCCACCACCTCGAAGACCCTGCCGCAGTTCCCCGAGCTCTGGCACGGCATGATCGCCGGTCGCGCAGCGGCGGGCGCATGACGGCAGAAGGGTGAGCCCGGCCGCATGAGCTGGTGGAACGACGGCACCGACGACGAAGACGACGACGACTTCGACGAGTCGATGGTGCGCGTGCGCCCCAACCCCAAGGGCAACCGGCCGCGCACCAAGACCCGGCCCGACCATAAAGACGCGGTGCCCGGCCGCATCATGACCGTCGACCGCGGGCGCTTCGCGGTGCTGGTGGGGCAGGACACCGACGACGAGCACGAGATCACCGCCTCGCGCGCCCGCGAGCTCGGTCGCACCCCCATCGTCACGGGCGACTGGGTCGACCTGGTCGGCGACACCACCGGCGAGGCGGGAACCCTCGCCCGGGTCGTAAGGGTTCACGAGCGCAGCACGCTGCTCCGTCGCAGCGCCGACGACTCCGACGCGGTGGAGCGGGTGATCGTGGCGAACGCCGACCAGATGCTCATCGTCGTCGCCGCCGCCAACCCCGAGCCGCGCGCCCGTCTCATCGACCGCTACCTGGTCGCCGCGTTCGACGCGGGAATCGAGCCGGTGCTCTGCGTCACCAAGACCGACCTCGCCGACCCTGCAGCCCTCCTCGCCGAGTTCGCCTGCCTCGACATCCGGGTTGTCACACTCTCCCGCGACGACGTTCCCGTCGACGAGCTCACCGAGCTGCTCGTGGGGCGCACGACGGTGACGGTGGGGCACTCCGGTGTGGGCAAGTCGACCCTGGTCAACGCGTTGGTTCCGGATGCACGGCGCGCGACGGGCGTGGTCAACACCGTCACCGGTCGCGGCCGGCACACCTCCTCCTCCACCGTGTGCCTGCGGCTGCACGCGCCCGACGGCCGCACCGGCTGGATCATCGACACCCCCGGGGTGCGCTCCTTCGGTCTCGGACACGTCGACCCCGAGAACATCCTGCGCTCCTTCGCGGCCACAGCGCACGTGCCGGAGGGCGACCCGCCGGGCGGCATCCCGCTCGCCGAGGCCCACGACTGGGAGATCGTCGACCGCGTGCAGGCGGGAGAGCTCGGCGAGGGCGGCAAGGCACGGCTCGAGTCGCTGCAGAAGCTGCTCGAGAGCACCGCCTGAGCCGCCGGTAGCCTGAAGGGGTGACCCAGAACCACACGGCCGACGCCGATCTCGATCTCGCCCTCCGCCTCGCCGACCTCGCCGACGGCATCTCCCGCTCGCGCTTCCGAGCCTTCGACCTTCACGTCGTGGCCAAGCCCGACCGCACGCCCGTCACCGACGCCGACCGGGCGGTGGAGGAGGCACTCCGGGCCCTCCTCGCCGAGGAGCGCCCGCACGACGGGCTGCTCGGCGAGGAGTTCGGCGAGCGGGCGGGCGACGAGGGCGCGTCGACCAGGCAGTGGATCATCGACCCCATCGACGGCACCGCGAACTACATGCGCGGCGTGCCCGTGTGGGCGACCCTCATCGCACTCGCGGTCGACGGCGCGCCCGTGGTCGGCGTCGTGAGCGCGCCCGCGCTCGGCCGCCGCTGGTGGGCGGCGAAGGGCCTCGGCGCGTTCACCACCGATGCCCTCGACGACCGCACAGATGCGCCGGTGCGGCTGCGCGCATCCGGCATCTCCGAGCTCGCCGACGCCTCGATCAGCTACAACAGCCTCAAGGGATGGGACGAGGCGGGCCGGCTCGACGAGCTCACCGCCCTCTCACGAGCGGTCTGGCGCACCAGGGCGTACGGTGAGATGTGGTCGTACATGATGGTGGCCGAGGGGCAACTCGAGGTCGCCGCCGAGTTCGATCTGCAGCCCTACGACATGGCTGCACTGGTGCCCATCGTCGAGGAGGCCGGGGGCCGGTTCAGCTCCGTCGACGGGGTGCCCGGTGTATGGGCCGGCAGCGCGCTCGCGAGCAACGGTCTGCTTCACGACGCGGTACTCGGGATCGTGGCACAGTCGTCGAATTGACCCGCGTACAGGTGCCCCCCATAATGGTGACACGAGGGGGCTCTCAGCCTCCTCACAGGCACCGATTCCCTACGCACCGGAGTACCCATGACGATCTCAGCCCCCACCCGCATCACCCTCGGAGTCGCCGCAGCACTCGCCCTCGGGCTGACCTTCTCGGGGTGCACCGCGCTGTTCCCGAGCTCGGCCCCGCCCGCCACCGACTCGTCGACGGGTGAGGAGATCGAGCAGACCGACACCGACGTGTTCACCCTCGCCGTCGGCGACTGCATGAACGACACCTCCTCCACCGAGGTCACCGAGGTGCCGATCGTCGACTGCGCCGACGAGCACGACTTCGAGGTGTACTACGACTTCCAGCTCGATGGCACCGACTACCCGGGCGACGAGGCCGTCGACACCGACGCCAACGCCGGGTGCCTCGAGGCCTTCGACGGCTTCGTCGGCATCTCGTACGACGAGTCGCAGTACGACTACACCTACTTCACCCCCACCGAGGGCTCGTGGACCGATGGCGACGACCGCCTTGTCTCGTGCCTCATCGGTGACGCGAACGGCAAGCTCACGGGTTCGCTGAAGGGCGTCGCGCAGTAACCGCAACGTCCGTCATCCCGGCAGCACCCTCAGGCGCCCGGGTCGGCACACCTCAGCCCTCGAGGCGGAGCGTGCCGATCTGGGCGCCTGCCGCATCCACCACCGTCGCCGACGACCCGTCGAAGCTCAGAGCGTTCGCGCGCGACAGCCAGGTGTCGACGCCCTCGCAGGCCTTCTTGGTGCTGGCGAGGCCGCCGAAGGTGACGACGCCGTCGGCCTCCGTCCAGCTGCCGGTGAGGGTGTTGCAGCCGTCGGAACCCGACACCGAGCCGTCGGCGGCGAGGGTGAGGTGCACGTCGACCCCGGCAGGGGTCTCCGCGCGCCAGGTGCCGGCGGCGCCGCCGACGACCGCGCCCGCGTCGTCGCCCGCAGCGGCGCCCTCTGTGGCGTCAGCCGTCGAGTCGTCGGAGGGGACGAGGGTCACGATCGTCGCGCCGTCGCCGTCGGTGAGCAACAACGATCCGTCGTCGATCAGGGCCTTCGACGCCTTCGTCAACGACTTCGGCAACGGTGCGCCCGAGCAGGCCATCAGCGTGCTGAGTCCGGCACTCGTGGTGAGGCCTCCGTCGGAGGAGATCGACCACTCTCCCGAATTGCCGTTGCACCCGTCGGAACCGTTCCAGCTGCCGTCGGCGGCGAAGGTCAGGAACGGCAGCTCGGGCGAGTCGTAGCTCTCGCCGGTCACCCAGGTGCCCACGAGCTGCTCGGCGGTGGCCGGAACGGGGCCCGTCGCGGGGTCGTCTTCCGCGTCGGTGCCCGACGAGGAACCGCCCGCACAGGCGGAGAGCGCCAGCAGCACCGAGAGCCCGAGGGCGGTGGCGCCCGAGACGGCGGACAGTTTGCGGAATCGCATGGTGCTCCTCACCGCGGCCCCCGCACCTCGGGGTGCCGCCCCTACCAGGCTAGCGACCGGTGGTCGTCGCGGGTCGAAGGTTCCCTCCGAATCGTCGAACGCGGCTTCGTCGATCACCGTAGGGTGAGAGGGATGCGACTCCTCCTCATCCGCCACGGCCAGACCATCGACAACGTCAAGGGCGAACTCGGCACCATCGTGCCGGGGCCGGGGCTCACCGCCCTCGGGCGCCGGCAGGCCGAGGCCATACCCACGGCGCTGTCGGCCGAGCGGCTCGACGCGATCGCCGTCTCGACGATGCTCCGCACGCAGGAGACCGCTGCAGCGCTCGCGTCCGCTCGCGGCCTGACCCCCCGCGTGCTCGACGGCCTCCGCGAGATCGACGCGGGCGACCTCGAGGGCCGGTCGGACCACGAGGCGGTCACCACCTACCAGCACACGCTCTACGCCTGGTGGACCGACTTCGGCGCGCGCATCCCCGGCGGCGAGAGCGGCACGGAGTTCGTGGAGAGGTACGACGCGGCGATCGCGGCGCTGTTCGACGAGCATCCGCACGGCACGGTCGCCGTGGTCAGCCACGGCGCCGCCATCCGCACCTGGGCGGCCTGGAACTCCGTCAACGTCGACGCCGAGTTCAGCCGCACCCACGGTCTCGAGAACACCGGCGTCGTCGTGCTGGAGGGCGGGCCCGCTACGGGCTGGCGGGCGCTCTCGTGGCAGCAGACCCCGCTCGGCGGCACGGCCCTCGACGATGCGGCAGCGCCCGATCCGACCGGCGAGCCCGTCGCCTGAGCGCGAGTCGGCCGCGCCACGTCTTCCAGGCTCCTCAGCGTGCGACAGCGACCGTCGTGGAGATGGGGGGGCATTGCGCTCCGAGCTCGCTGATCGCCGCAATGACGCGGATCGCGAGCGGTTCAGTCCGCCCCTAGTCCGCGAGAGTGTCGCGCATCAGCTGCGACAGGGCATCCTTTGCTCGTGAATCCGGGCCGCGGAACCGGGCCGCGTACACGTCGAGGGTCAGGCTGCGGTGCTTGTGCCAAAGCTGCCTTTGAACGGTCGCGGCGTCGCAGCCGGCCGCGATCATCCCTCCCGCTGCGTAGTGGTGCAGGTTGTGGAACTTGGTGTCAACGCCGGCCGCTCGCCGGGTGCGCGTCCACTCAGCCGGTACCCACGGCGGCGCCACTGAACCTCTGCATGGCCCACCTCGCAGAGGCCGCCCACTTCTTCCGCAGCATCGATACCACCGAGCGCGCACCCCACACATGCGACACCTGCCAGGAGACGACCTCCTTTGACCTGCCCCTGGGCGGGACCGAATGCGCGTACTGCGGACAGCGAACCGACGATGCCCGCGGGGAGCTTGTGCTCACCGATCGCGAGCGCGAGCAACTTTCTTTCTGAATCCGCTTGACAGCCCCACGATGTCGTCCCCTAGCTTCGAAACTACGCACTACTGCACCACCGGATGAGCCGCACGAGCGGGCCCGGTGGTTTCGCACTTCTGGGGCGTCAATCACGTCTTCCGCCGATCTGTTCCGGCAGGAGGCCGCGAGGTGCGGCGAGGGGCCGCGAACTCATACAGTGGTCGGATGTCGATGAACCCCGTGCGCAGCCGAGCGATAAGGACATCGGCGACGCTGCTGAGTGGGCCTGTCGAACTGCTCGACTTTCTCGTTCCGCTGTGGGCGGGAGCGATGCTTGGGCTCGGAGCCCCTGTGATCGGATGGCTGGTGGCCGCAGAGCTTGTCGTGTCGGTGCTCGTGCGACCTCTCGCCGGCTATCTTGCTGATACACGACCGCGGTCCCGGGTTGCGGCGGTCGGAGCCTTCGTCTTCAGCCTCAGTTGCTTGATCTACGCAGGAGCGAGTACACCCGCAATGGCGTTCGTTGCGGCAGTCCTCGGCGGGATCGCAGGCCCGCTGTTCTGGATCTCCCTACGCGCGATTGCCGCCGAGTATCTCGCAGACAACTCGGGAACGTTCGCGGGACTCATGTCCGCAGAGGCTCTCGGATCATGGATCTTCTGGGGGCCAGCGATGGTCCTTCTCGGGGCCTTCGGATACTCGGCAGTCTTCATCGGACTCGCCGTTGCGGCGGTCGCCGCCGGCGCACGCTTGATGCTCACCCCCAAGGAACCGCTCGTCGTGCGAGCGGAGCTCGTCGGCGGAATCCGTGAACATGTCCGCCGACTCGCACCTTTGATGACGATCGGAGGCTTCGTCACTGCAGCCGAGGCTGGTGTGGGGCTGGCGCTTCTGCTGCAGCTGCAAGCTGCTGGTCTTGAGGTCTGGCAAATCGCTCTGGTCTACCTGCCAGGCGGTATCGCGCTCACCGTTCTTCCGCGCCCCCTTCACGCTGTCGTTGAGCGATGGGGTCGTAAACCCGCCTACGTCGCTGCTTCTCTCGCGACTGCTGTGAGCACGGCTGCGCTGGCCTTCTCGCCGCCGGTGATCCTCATAGCCGCACTGTGGATCATCATGTCCGCCTCACTCGCGGTCCTCTACCCGCTGCAGAAGACCCTCGTCTCGGAGGCAAGCGGCGACCGGGTCGCCCGCGGGATGAGCCTGCAGGCGAACGCGGACACGATCGGTGCGGCAGTCGGAGTGGTCGCTGTGGGCGCCATCGTCGCCGACGGCCGGTGGGCACCCGCATTCATCGCCTGTGCCATCATCATCTTGTGCGGCGCGGCCCTAGCTCCCTGGGTCATTGATCGCACCGGCCAGGAGTACCGAAAAGAGGCAGCGAGGGGCTGAACGCCCCTCGAAGTGGTGGTCAGACCAGTCGATGACACGTCGGCGCCCGGCGGCTTCCCTATCGAGGAGTGATGGGCGCAGCACTTCACCCAGTTCGCCTGACCCGCGGCACGGCGGCCGGAACGGCACCCACGTCACCGCACCGTCAGATTCAGCACAAGGTTGAGGATCGCGGACCCGAGCCCGACCAGGGCGACGACGACCATCGACCACCTCATCCGGCTGCGCAGCCCGGCCCGCCCCGTTGGATACCTCCTCAGCCCCGGCCTCGTCACCACGAACACGCAGACCAGCGTCACCGCGAGCAACGGCAGCGTGAACCACATCATGATCGGACTCCTCGGCGCGTCACGTTGACGCCGAAGAGCAGTCCCCACGCGCTCAACGCCAGCCAAAGAATTGCGGACACCCCGAAAGGCAGGGGCACCGGCCCAGCGTGACCCCAGAACGGCTGAGACGCCAGAAGCCAACCGGCCATACCAAGCAGAGGTGGTAGGGGCAGAAGAACAAGGAGCGCACACCACCGAGGCGTGCCCGTCCTGACCGGCGCGAGCCGGTCCAACCAATCGCCCCTTCGCGAAGTCACAGCGACCACCTTGCCGGAAGCGCGACCAGCATGATGACGACGAAGATCGCCAGCGCGATGATGACGAGCACGGCCCGCGACGCCCGGTTCACTCGCGCTCACCGGCGGCTGCGACGTCGGTCTCGGCCACCTCCCGGCGCTCCAATTCAGCCCGCCACAATTGACGAGCCTGCACAGCGTGCACCAACCCGATCACAGCCCACATTGCCGCCAGGAGCCACCGGGCGGCGATCCAATTTGAGTCGGAACCCCAAAGCAGGTTGACGACCGCGCTTCCAAGCGCGATGAATCCATACCCGATTGCGATGAGCCGCATGCTCTTCCAGAGCGCCCGCTTCCGTTCCCCCATGCGTGCACCCTACGACGGAAAAGACACGATGAGACCCCTGCCCGTGCTCATCGTCTGCGTGACGCTCGCAAAGCTCGCCGTGCTCACCGCCCTGTACTCGCTGCGCCTCTCACCCGCCGACCCAGGCCCCCTCAAGGACGACTGATGGTGGCGAAGCGCGCACGCGACGGCAAGGGACACCGCGCCTACCGCCGTGCCCAAGCCGCGTTGAAGAAGCGCACCCGCGCCGAGCAGCTGCCCTGCGGTCACCAGTCACCGTCCAGGTGGGGATGCGGTGAACAGATCGACACCACCCTCGGCTCGAAGGACGCCATGTCCTTCACCGCCGACCACGACATCGTGCTCGGCAATGGGGGCCGCCTCGTCGGTCAGGCGCTCGTGCCCATGCACCGGCGCTGCAACAGCATGAAGAACGACCACGCCACCGTTGAAATCTGGACCGCAACCTAGAGAGCTGCACTATCTTCAACCCATGAGCGTGTGCGGATGCTGCCGTCTTACCCCCGTCTCCGGAAGCCAGAGGGATCATGACGATCATCGCCCGCTGCTGTGCGAGCCATGTCGGGAAACTGAGCACAAGCAACATTCGGGGAGGCGTGACGAGGATCACAAGGTGCGGTGGCGTGAGCACCACGAAAGAATCGTCGCTCAAATGTCCTCTACCATCCAGGACCTGCGCGTCAAACTCGAGGACCCCGATGCCCGCGTGAACGACGCCGAAAGCCGGGCAGCATCCGCACTTCGAAGTCGCGACCGGGTCCTCGGTTTAGCCTCTTATGTCGAGGAGCTTCATCACTCAGCGGGTGCCGACCTTTGCACATGTGGCAAGAAGCAGATCGCGTGTTCCGAGTACAAAGCTATGTACGTGATGCGAGAAGCTATCGCCCAGTGGGAACGTCGCAACAAAGACCGCATGCGACGAGGTCAGGCACATGACCTCCCGCGCGACCATACCCTCGCGGAACCGGACCGCGCACCGCTCTGGCGCGGCCCTCAGTCGCTAGAAGACGAGTACCGGCAAGCCCGACGCAGCTGAGAAAAATTTAGCAAGTTCGATCTGCTGCCCACCTCCCACATCCATCTACGTGTGAGTGACGACCCCGCTGTCGGCGACTCCGGCGAAAATTACCCTCGTGATCGCCCCGCTGGATGACCCGGAGGCCCCATTCTCGCGATCGGAGCCGGAAGCTCCTGGGTGGGTTGTCTCCATGTCCGGGTATGTGGCGGTGGCAGAAACAGTTGCGCCGGTGGAGCCGGGATCGACCACCGTGTTCTGGTTCAGCTATTCTCTGCCGGCCGCCGCTGTTCTGACGAGTAGCACAGTGCAGTATCCCGGCTACCCTGACGTGGAGCTGACAGCGATCTCTGCTGGCGGGGTCTAAGTCTCAGCCTGCTTTCCTTCGCTCCGTCTCTCACCAGGCGTGAGACTCCTCGTAGTTCGTGGCGCATTCGTCGGAACAGAACCGGTCGCCGGAGAACCTTTTCGCGCCGGGCAGATGCCTGCCGCACTGACGGCACCGTAGCCCGAAGAAGAGGCCGAGGTATCGGGCGAGCCTGGCTGCGGGAGTCATTGCTCCTATTCGGAGCGGTCGCCTGCAGCGACTGGTTTGGGCGGAGCCGGATAAGGGGGCTTCACCACCGAAGAGCATCGCGAAGTACAGTGGCCGCAGGTGGGGATCGCAGCTTACCCCACGCGCCCTTCGGTAGGAGGTTCAGCGCGAGCCGGATGCGCCCCGCAGGCACCGTGTAGCCGACGGCGCGATCGGCTGCCTCCCGCGTGCGGAACCGGCCGATCAGGCGACGCTCCGCTGGGTCGATGTCGAAGGTCACGACACGGTAGTGCTCGACCTCGGTACCGGGGTGCATCCGTCGCACGAGCGCGGCAGGCGCGCAGGGGTCGTTCCGGACCAGCGTCGACTCGTGCTCACCGATGCGGATGCGGCCGGTGCCGATCATGCTGCGCTCCCTCGTGGTGGAGCGCGCCGGCCCGCGCAGCATCGATCGTAAACAGCCCCACCGGCGACACGCCAAACGCGCGAATGCCCTCGACCAGCGCCTCATGCTGGCCGAGGGCATTCTCTGTTTTCTGCTACGGCTTGACGAACACGTCGTCGGCCAGGATCCCCGGACGCACGCGCACGAGAGCTGTCTCACCGTCAGGCACGGCGAAAGCCGCAGAGCCGGTGGCGGAGGCTCCGTTGAACAGCTCATCGAGGCTGATCGAGTCGTTCAGTGAGACGATGGTGTCGTAGCTGTTGATCACGTTTCCTGCACTGGTTACCATGTCGACGCCGACCTCGGCGGCGATGCTCGAGTCCTCGCCAGTGTAGGTGACCGTGTAGTTCACGATCTCGTAGTGAGACCCCGCTGGGGCAGTGTCGTTGAACTGATTCGCTTCAGCGACGACTGCGTTGCCGTCGGCGTTCACGGAGTTGATGACGACCGTCCAGTCCTCCGACGCGATCGTTGCGCCAACAGCGACAGGATTATCGCGGCTGCCAGCTTCGCCCGCAGCGTCTTCGGCCTCGGCGTGCTCTTCGGCGGGCGCCTCAGCCGCTCCGGTCGACTCTTCGATGACGACCGTGTCGTCGCTGAAAGCGTCGTTGAACGATGCGGCCACGACTGCAAAGAAGACTACGAATGCGACGATCGTGCCGACGATAGAGATGATGAGGCCTGCGATGCCGAGGCCCTTCCCACGGCCCTTCAGGAACAGAGACACGAGCGAGAGAACGAACGCGATCGGGAGAAGGACCCAGCCGACGATGAGCGCGCCAGGGATGCAGGCGAAGATGAACCCGACGACGGCGACGATCAGAGCGATGAGGGCTAGGACGTTCCGGTTGGCTGGCGGCGGCGGCGCGAGAGGCGCTCCGGGCTGTGGGGGTGGGGTGTATGCGGGAGGTTGCTGTGAGTACGTCATGAACGAATGATGGCAGACAGGTGTCGATGGGGCGAGTACCAGTGGTGGTATCTGTGGCGGTGGGTGCTGGAATGATCCCGGCATGCTTACCGACAACGACCGCATCATTCTGGACTTCGAACGCAGATGGATCGACCGCCCCGAGGGCGCCCGAGAGAAGGCCATCCGCCGCACCTTCGGATGGAGTCACGCCCGATACCTGCAGCGACTCAACCAGCTGCTCGACACCCAGGCCATCGCGGCGGACCCGCAGCTCGTGTATCGGTTATGCGGGCGCATCGAGGCCCGGAGAGCGACGGAGGTCCGGCGCCTGCTGGACCGCTCGACGTGACCGAGCCGACGCGATACCTGTCGCCCGAGCAGGTGTGCGAGCTCGTTCCTGGGATGACGACGAAGCGCCTCGCAAATCTCCGCGGAGCTGGTCGTGGGCCGCGCTACTACAAGCCGACGGCAAAGACTGTCGTGTATGCGCTGGACGACGTCAATCGGTGGGTGGCTGCTTCCGTTCTCTGAGACTCAGCAGTCACCGTAGTCACGTGAGCATCGAGCAGATCATCCGAGCCATCGTCCGAGAAGAGCTGCAGCTCATAATCAGTCGCTTCCCCGCGGCGCCAGCACCGCCACCGCGTCCTTCACGCGACCCACACCGGCACACCGTTACCGCGGCTGCCGAGTATGCACGTAAGCACCCGGTTACCATCCGCAACGCGCTCCGCTCTGGCACCCTGCACGGAGGGCAAGCCCGCAGAGGCGGCACCTGGAGGATAGTGCGCCAGTGCCTCGATAGGAGATGTCAGGGCAGGCTTGCGATCACATGTCAGCGCGCCCATGAGACGAATGATGTCGCCCGACGAGCTCGCCGAGTATGTCGGGGTTGCGAAGCAGACGCTCGCGAACTGGCGCGTCATGAAGGTCGGCCCCACCTTGTTCAAGATCGGCCGACTCGTCCGCTACTGGGAGGCCGACGTCGACCAATGGCTCGCCTCCGGAGGGGGTGCTACATCGGAGTCCGAGTGACCTCGACCTGACCCGACCGCATGCAGGTGTCGACCTCGTCCTCCGCGTACCGGACCAGGCGCCCGATCCGCGAGAACGGAAGATGTAGCCGCTTCAAGCGCCAGTCTCGAAGCATCCCGACCGGTATACCTGTCATCTCCGAGGATTGCCGCTCGGTCAGCCAGCGAGTGACCATCACGAGTCCAGCATGGACAGACTGGCCGGGGGGGTGGGCAACCCGTCGCGTTGGCGTCTGAACGTGGGTTCGAGACGCCCCGAAACCCGGCCGAGAACGACCTTTAGCGCCGTGTGGTGGAGTCGCGGACCTCGGCGAGCACGGCACTGACGGCAAGCTGCACCTCGAGCGCGTCGCGCTTGTAGCGCGGCATCTCAGGGTCTGCCATAGCGGCGCGTAGCTTGTTGTCGTCGCCGATCTTCTCGGCCCACAGCTTGGGCAGACGGTCGGGTGCGAGTGGCCCGGTGAGGGTGAGCGCTTCGATGCCCATCCTGGCCGACTCGTCAACGTCGGCCGAGCCGCCGCGGTTCATGTTCTCCGAGAGCTTCACGAGCGCGTCGAGCTCGAACATGAGGTGCGCCTGACGCAACGCTTCGCGGCGGTCGTCAGCGGCGATGTCGCGGGTGTTCTTCCGGTCTTTGGCGGAGATGACGAGGGCGATGATGGCGGCGCCCACAGCGGCGATTACGGCCGCGGCCTGGATGATGTCGGAGAAGGTCATTTGAGTCAGCCCCCCGTGATCATCTTCGCCACGGTGTCGCTGTCTGCGATTAACCCGAGGGTGTAGCCAACTGGACTGGCGACGGGTACGAGTCGCGCTGCGAGGGCCCGCATCTTGTCGATGGGGCCGGCGGGTTGCTCGTTCGCTTCTGCGTTGTTCGCGAATGTGAGCAGAACGCCGATCAACTCCTAGATGTGGCGCAGTAGATCGACGTCTCCGTATGAGTCTGCGTCTTCCAGCAGATTCCGGATCGACAGGATGAGGCGCCGGACATAGGCAGAGCTGGGTCCGTCGAGGGGCAGCTCACCGCTGTCCAGTAGCTCGTCAAGGTCGTCGAGGACGGACCCGATGTCGAGCTTCGCTTTCTCAGGGACCGTCACGCCTGAGAAACCTACGTCGTCTATGTTGTCGGCGAGGCCCGCGATCTGATTGATGGCCCACTGGGGGATCAGCTCGACCTTCTGTCCGCCGTGGTTCCATTGAACGTCTGGGGCGAAGATGCATCGGAAGGCCGCCACCATCGCTTCTCGATAGTGTCCGACGGGCCGGCCGGCAGACTCGCGCGCTTCGAGGATCTGATCTACCTCCGCTACGAGCCGTAGAGCTCGTGCTTGGCCTCGCCAGAACTGCACGTCGCCGGGGTCTACGCCGTCGCGGGTTGGGTAGATGCCGGACACACCCCACAGCCGGTAAGCGGAGAGGATATGGACGAGCTCGCGCGCTGGATTCCCCATCCTGGGAGCGTATCGGCGGCATCGGGCAGACGACCCGATCGAAGTCGTACTTTCGCTTCATGGTCGTGTGAGAATCGTGCAGCGCCCCCTCGCAATGGCAAGATGCCAGCTGCACGGCCCGTAGAGGCCCCTCGTCGGCCCGCGGGCCTTTCCGCTGTTCTGAGACGTGCACGGGGCGCAGAGCGGCTGGGAGGGGTGTCTGGCGGACGGACGCCCTCGCCCCGCGGGTGTGCGTGCGACGCACACCCACTCCCTGGTAGCAAACATGGGGCGGGCGGATGGCGAGCATCCCCGCTTAGTCCGCAGGTAGTCCGGGCGAACGCCAATGTGGTACGCATCTCGCCAACTCCCCACAACGCACAGATCGGCGGAATGACGGGAGACTCACGCTCCTCAGCGTGCGACAGCGGACCGTGGGTGGAGATGGGGGGAATTGAACCCCCGTCCATCGCTGTGATCCCACGTCTTCTACGGGTGTAGCCTGTGCAGGCGTTCTGCTCGGCCCCGACCCTTGCCACAGGCAGCCAGGTCGACGGGCCCAGTCACAGTAAGAGTCCCGCGTGACCCTGAGACACGATCACGCAGCAAGCTCTCTAGCTGATGCCGGAACCCGGGTAGAGAGCATTCCCGGACCGACAGTTCCTAGGTGCTAGGTAAGGGGACCTTACGCCGCGAGGGCGAAGGCGGCCTTCTTAGCCGGAACAGTGCTGTTGGAATTGGCACTTATAGGTTGCGGAGGGCGTTAACGAGATAACCCCGCATCCTCGACCCGCTTCTCGTCGTTTCGCAGGCGATGTCGAAACCGATCATCCCCGTGCTGGGTCGCTGTCGCACGCTGTGGAGTTGTCAACCGCTTCTCGCGACGAACCCGTTCTGAAGCAGCCCTCAAGTCTACGACAGCGACAGCCCTCCAGTCCACTCCCGATGGAATATCGTGGAAGCCATGCCAGACACGATCATCACCGTCTCCGGGTCGAACGAGCAGCGCCACAACCCCGAGCTCGCGGTGGTGCGCATCGGGGTGGGCTTCGAGGGCTCGAAGCGCGACAGCGTGCTGGCTGCCACCCGCGCCGCCCACGAATCGCTCACCGGCTCGCTCGAGAGCCTCCGCGACGAAGACCACGGGCCCGTGCGGGTCTGGCACTCCGAAGACATCAGGGTGTGGGGCCAGCGCCCGTGGAGTCAGGACGGCACGCGTCTCCCGGTCGAGTTCCACAGCGCCGTCTTCGTCGACGCCGAGTTCGACGATTTCGAGGCGCTCTCGGAGTGGATCGACGTGGTGGCCGTGCGCGAGGGCATCGCCGTCGACGGCATCACGTGGTCGCTCGCCCCAGAGACCGACGCCGTGGTGCGGGCCGAGGCCCGTCGCGCCGCGGTGGCCGACGCCGTCGCGAAGGCGGAGGACTACGCCGCAGCGCTCGGGCTCGACGAGATCTCGCCCGTGTCGATCGCCGACGCGGGCCTGCTCGACGACACGGGGTCGAGCGGCGGAGCACCCGCGCCCCGCGCCATGGCACTCATGGCCAAGAGTGCGCCGACCCCCGGCGGCATGGAACTGCGCCCGGCGGCGATCGTGGTGGAGGCGGTGGTGCACGCCCGCTTCGCGGCGGCCCGCGCAACGACCGAGTCCTCCACGAGTGCCGACGCCACCACGGCGAGCGAGTGATGACCACTCCCGTCCACATCGTCACGGGCGGCACCGGGGGCCTCGGCTACTGGGCCGCCGAGCAGCTCGCGGCCGCGGGCGCCTCCGTGGTCATCGCCGCCCGCTCCGAAGCCCGGGGCGAAGCAGCCCTCGCGAGCATCCGGCGGCACACACCGGGCGCCGAGGTCTCCTTCGTGCACCTCGACCTCGCCGACCAGTCCTCCGTCGCCCGGGCGGCCGAGGAGCTCTCCGCCCTCCCCCGCATCGATTCGCTACTGGCCAACGCCGGCGTGCTCTCGACGAAGGGCAGACACGAGACCGTCGACGGCTTCGAGACGATGATGGGCACCAACCTGCTCGGTCACGCAGCCCTGATCGGCCGGATGCTCCCCGCACTCTCCGCGCAGCCCGCGGCCCGCGTGGTGAGCCTCGGCAGCATCAGCCACGAGTTCTTCCGCCTCGACCTCGACGATCTGCAGTCCGAACGGGGACGGTTCCGCGAGTTCCGCAGCTACGGCCGCTCGAAGCTGGCTGTGATGACCTTCGCGTTCGAGCTCGACCGGCGCCTGCGCGCGGCGGGCTCCCGGGTGTCGAGCCTGGTGGCGCATCCGGGGTTCGCCGTCGACGAGCTCGCCCCCGGCCGCGACATCCTGCCTCGCCCGAAGACGGGGAACGCCGTGAGCCGCGCGGCATTCCGCACGATCGGCCAGGGAAAGGATGCGGGGGCGCTCCCCCTCGTCGCAGCGGTCACCGACCCGCAAGCGGCGGGCGGCCAGTACTGGGGGCCGAGTGGCTGGCGGCAGCTCAAGGGCTCCCCCACCATCGTCTCCGCCAAGGACTACGCACGCGACCCGGCCGTCGGCGCAGAGCTCTGGGCGCGCGTCGAGAGCCTCACCGGCGTGCGGTTCGCCCTCGGTCCGGCCTGAACGGGGGTGACCTGGCCCCGCCCCGGCTCAGTCGCCGAGGTTGCGCCGGCTCGCCATGGCGCGGTCGGCCTCGCGCTTGTCCTGCCGCTCGCGCAGGGCGTGACGCTTGTCGTACTCGCGCTTGCCCTTCGCCACCGCGAGTTCGACCTTCGCGCGCCCGTCGCTGAAGTAGAGCGACAGCGGAACCAGGGTGTAGCCGCCCTCTTTGGTCTTGTTGTGGATCTTGAGGATCTGCTCCTTGTGGAGCAGCAGCTTGCGCTTGCGCCGCGGCGGGTGGTTGTTCCAGGTGCCCTGGTTGTACTCCGGGATGTGCACGGCATCGAGCCACGCCTCTCCCCCGTCGATGAAGGCATAGCCGTCGACGAGCGATGCGCGCCCGGCCCGCAGGGATTTCACCTCGGTTCCGGTGAGCACGAGGCCGGCCTCGTAGGTGTCTTCGATCGTGTAGTCGTGACGCGCCTTGCGGTTGGTCGCGACGGTGGTCTGTCCGCGTTCGCGTGGCATGGCGCCCCTTAGGTCGAGTGAGAGAAGATGAGCCGCTCCGAAGGAGGCAGCCCACCATTCTAGACCTTGAGGTACCTCGTGATGGCGAACTTCGCCGAGAACGCCGCGAGCACCGCGCCGAGCACGACGAGTATCGGCACCACGAGGAGCGCGTCGCCGAGGTTCACGAACGAGGTGAACGGCAGCGACGGCACCAGGAAGTCGCGCACGAAGAACTTCACGATAGCCACGATGGCGAGCCCCGCCAGCACCGAGCCGATGAGCGAGGCGATGATGCCCTCGAGGATGAACGGGGTCTGGATGAACCGGTTGGACGCGCCCACCAGCCGCATGATGCCGAGCTCCCTCCTGCGGGAGAATGCGGAGAGCCTGATGGTGGTGGCGATGAGCAGCACCGCGGCCACGAGCATGAGGGCGGCGATGCCGATGGCCGTGTAGCTCGCGGCGTTCAGGATGGAGAAGATCTGCTCGAGGTAGCTGCGCTGGTCGGTCACGCTCTCCACCCCGGCGAGGCCGGAGAGGCTCTCGACCAGCACGTCGGACTGCGTGGGGTCGACCAGGTTCACCCAGTAGGTCTGGTTGAGCAGGTCGGCGGTGACGTAGTCGGTGACGGGGTTGCCGGCGAACTGCTGCTGGAAGTTCTCGAACGCCTGCTCGTGGTCTTCGAAGTAGTACTGCTCGATGAACGGCGCCAGGGTGGGCGAGTCGAGTTGCGCCATCACGGCGTCGATCTGGTCTTGGGACGCCTCTCCCCCGGCGCAGTTGTCGCCGCCGGAGGTCGCCGTGCACATGTAGATGGCCACCTGCGCCTTGTCGTACCAGAAGCTCTTCATCTGGTCGATCTGCATCTGAAGCAGGATGGCGACACCCACGAAGGTGAGGGAGATGAACGTGACGAGCACGACGGAGACGACCATCGAGACGTTGCGTCGGAGGCCGGTGCCGACCTCGCCGAGGATGAGTGCGAATCTCACGTCGTGGGCCCCACGTTCTGGTCGTTCGAGGAGGAGCCGCTGCTTCCGGGCGCGCGCAGCCCGAGCTTCTCGGCCAGCGACAGCGACTCGGTCGCGGGGTCGCCCGGCTCGGGAGCGGTCGGGGTGAGCGGCATCGGCGGCACGACTCCGGTGTGCTGGGGGGCCGCGGGAGCGGCCTGCGGCGCCGCGGGGGGCACCGTCGGGTTCTGCGAGGTCACGGGGGCGGTGGGCATCTGCGGAACGGTGCCCGTGGCAGCGGGGGCGGCGGGGGCGGAGGCCGCTGCGGCGGCCGTCTGCGTCGACCCACCCGCCGGCGCGCCCACCGGCTGAGGGGCCGGATGCGGCTGCGCCGGCCCCGCCCGGCGCACGAGCCCTTCGGCGAGTGCGATCTCGGCGGTGAGCCCGGAGTCCTGGAGGGCGATCTCGGCGGTCATGCCGTAGCCGCCCTGGTCTTCGTCGCGCACGATCTGGCCGGTGACCAGCTCGATCACACGGCGCTTCATGTGGTCGACGATGGCGTTGTCGTGGGTGGCCATGACCACCGTGGTGCCGCCGGCGTTGATGCGCTCGAGCACCGTCATGATGCCGGCGCTGGTCGACGGGTCGAGGTTGCCCGTCGGCTCGTCGGCGAGCAGGATGGCGGGCTTGTTCACCACGGCGCGGGCGATCGCCACGCGCTGCTGCTCGCCGCCGGAGAGCTCGTTGGGGAGGCGGTTCGCCTTCTCGGCGAGGCCCACCATCTGCAGCACGTCGGGCACCGCTTCCTGGATGAAGCCCTTCGACTTGCCGATGACCTGGAGGGTGAACGCGACGTTGTCGAAGACGTTCTTGCCGGGGAGGAGGCGGAAGTCCTGGAAGACCACACCGAGGTTGCGCCTGAAGTAGGGCACCTTGCGGTTGGAGATGGCCCCGAGGTCTTGCCCGAGCACGTGGATGTTGCCGCTCGTGGGCTTGTCCTCCTTGAGGATCAGCCTCAGGAAGCTCGACTTGCCGGAGCCCGACGCCCCCACGAGGAAGACGAACTCACCACGGAGGATCTCGAGGTCGATCGCGTTCAGCGCCGGCCTCTTGGTGCCCCGGTAGGTCTTGGTTACACGGTCAAAGCGAATCATGTCGTGACGACTTTAGGCAGACGCATCCGGAATCGACGCCGCGACTCGCTGGGGTGCCGGATTCATAGGATTCACATGTTCGCGGGGAGCCGCGGCGCCCCCGCCCGCGGCGATCAGTCGTGCTTTTGCTTGCGCCACCGGATGCCGGCGTTGATGAAGCCGTCCAGGTCGCCGTCGAACACGGCGGAGGGGTTGTTGACCTCGAACTCGGTGCGGAGGTCCTTGACCATCTGGTAGGGCGCCAGCACGTAGCTGCGCATCTGGTCGCCCCAGCTGGCGGTGATGTTGCCCGCGAGCTCCTTCTTCTGGGCGGCCTCCTGCTCGCGCTGGATGAGCATGAGGCGCGACTGCAGCACCCGCATCGCCGCGGCGCGGTTCTGGATCTGGCTCTTCTCGTTCTGCATCGAGACCACGGTTCCGGTGGGGAGGTGGGTGATGCGCACCGCGGAGTCGGTCGTGTTCACCGACTGGCCACCGGGGCCGGAGGAGCGGAAGACGTCGACCCTGATGTCGCTCTCGGGGATCTCGATGACGGCGGCCTCCTCCATCAGCGGGATGACCTCGACCGCGGCGAAGCTGGTCTGACGCTTGCCCGCCGCGCCGAACGGGCTCATGCGCACCAGGCGGTGGGTGCCCGCCTCGACACCCAGGGTGCCGAAGGCGTAGGGGGCGTCGATCTCGAAGGTCGCCGACTTGATGCCGGCCTCTTCGGCGTAGCTCGTGTCCATGACGGTGGAGGAGTAGCCGTGCTTCTCGGCCCAGCGCAGGTACATGCGCATGAGCATCTCGGCGAAGTCTGCGGCGTCGACGCCGCCGGCGCCGGCACGGATGGTGACCACAGCGGGTCGCGCGTCGAACTCGCCGTTCAGCAGCGTCTGCACCTCGAGGTCGCCGAGCACCTTCTGGATGGCGGCGAGCTCGACCCGTGCCTCCTCTGCGCTGTCTTCGTCGCCCGCCTCGTTGGCGAGCTCGATCAGCACCTCGAGGTCGTCGAGCCTGGTCTGGATGCTCTCGATCTTCGCCAGCTCCCCCTGCCGATGACTGAGAGCACTGGTGACCTGCTGCGCCTTCGCCGTGTCGTCCCAGAGATCGGGCGCCCCCGCCTCCTCGCTCAGCCGGGCGATCTCCGCGGTGAGGGCGTCGACGTCGACGACGGTGCGGATGTCGTGGAAGGTGCTGCGCAGGGCGGCGATCTGTTCGGAGAGGTCGAGTTCAAGCATCGTGCGGCAAGTCTATCGAGTGGGCCGACGCGCCCGAGGTACTTGCCGCGCGTAAACTAGACGGAATGACCACCTCGATCGACGACGGCTTCCGCTTCAGGTCGATCGCCCTCCCCGCCCTCGTGCCCACGCTGCTGTTCGGGATCGGCGAGGGCGCCGTCATCCCGATCATCCCCGCGGTCGCCGCGTCGCTCGGCGCCGACCTGGCGGGTGCGGCGCTCATCGCCGCAATGATCGTGGTCGGGCAGCTCGCGGGCGACATCCCGGCCGGCTGGCTGGTGTCGAAGATCGGAGAGCGCCGGGCGATGATCGGCGCCGCCCTGCTCTCCCTCCTAGGCATCGCCCTCGCAATCATCGCGGTGCAGGCCGCCGTGTTCGGCCTCGCCGTGTTCCTCATCGGCCTCTCCGCCGCCACCTTCGCGCTGGCCCGCCAGGCGTTCATGACCACCTACGTGCCGGTGCGCATCCGTGCCCGTGCCCTGTCGACGCTCGGCGGTGCGTTCCGCGCGGGCTGGTTCGTCGGCCCCTTCCTCGGAGCCGCCGTCATCGCCGTGACCGGCACCGTCGAGGCGGTGTTCTTCGTGCACGTGGCCTGCGCCGTCGCCGTGCTCGTGGTGCTCGTGGTCATGCGCGACCCCACTGAAGGGCTGCAGCGACCGGATGCGGGTGAGCGCGAGCTCGCCGCCGAGGCGCCCGGTCTCTTCCGCACCATCTGGCTGCACCGCGGAGTGCTCCTGCGGATGGGCACCGGCGCGGGCGTGGTCGGCGCGCTGCGGGCGAGCCGTCTGGCCATCCTCCCGTTGTGGGCGGTGAGCATCGGACTCTCCGAGCAGACCACGGCACTCGTCATCGGCATCGGCGCCGCCGCCGACTTCGCCCTGTTCTACACCTCGGGCCAGATCATGGACAGGTTCGGCAGGCTCTGGAGCGTGGTGCCGTCGATGCTCGGCATGAGCATCGCGTTGCTGACGCTCTCCGTCACGCACGAGCTCGGCAGTGCGGTGCAGTGGTTCGTGGTCATCGCCGTGTTCCTCGGGGTGGCCAACGGCGTCGGGAGCGGCATCATCATGACCCTGTCGGCCGACCTCGCACCGCGCGAGAACCCCGCGCCGTTCCTCGGCGCGTTCCGTTTCGCCGCCGATGCCGGCGCCGCCGTCGCGCCGCTCGCGGTGGCGGGAGTCGTGGCCGTGGCCTCCCTCTCCGTCGCGACCGGGCTCGTGGGTGTCGTGGGGCTGGCGGGTGTCGCCATCCTGTGGCGCAACATCCCCCGCTACGTGCCGCATCCGCGGGCCCGGCCGGCGGGCGGCACCGGCTGAGGATGCGCCGCCAAGCCACCCCCTACACTGGATTCCAGCCGCGCGGGAGTGGTGAAATTGGCAGACACGCAGGATTTAGGTTCCTGTGCTTTCGAGCGTGAGGGTTCAAGTCCCTTCTCCCGCACTCCCGAGCCGACTCACCGCCGGGTGGCGTGGCCGCCCCGACGACTGGAGACCATGCAGTGACCGCCGTACCGTCAGCCCTCATCCCGTGGCTCGATCCCAACACGCTCCTGGGCGGGGTGTTCGGCCCGGTGGCGCTCCTCGTGGTGTGCGCGATCGTCTTCGCCGAGACGGGCCTGCTCGTCGGTTTCCTCCTCCCGGGCGACACGCTGCTGTTCTTCACCGGCGTGCTCGCCGTCGGCGGCAAGTTCGGCATCGACATCTGGTGGGTGTGCCTGGCGATCTCCTTCGCCGCATTCCTCGGCGGTGAGGTCGGCTACCTCATCGGCCACAAGCTCGGACCCCGCGTGTTCGAACGCCGGGAATCGGGGCTGTTCAGCGTGCGCAACGTCGAACGCACCAACGCCTTCTTCGAGCGCTTCGGCGCCCTCGCCGTGATCATGGCCCGCTTCGTGCCGATCGTGCGCACCTTCGCTCCCATCGCCGCGGGCGTCGGGCACATGAACTACAAGAGGTACTCGCTCTACAACGCCATCGGCGCCATCATCTGGGGCTCAGGGGTCACGCTTCTCGGCTACGGTCTCGGCCAGATCCCGATCGTGAAGGAGTTCGCCGAGAAGTACCTCGACGTCGTGCTCATCGCCGTGGTCGTGCTCACCGTCATCCCCACCGTCTTCCACTACCTGCGCGAGCGCAGCAAGGCGAAGAAGTCGGTCGCCGCCGCCGAGGCCGAAGAGGTGGAGATCACCGGCGCCGCCGAGAAGCTCACCCTCGAGCCCGAGGTGTTCGGCAACGACCTCGACTCACCGCGCTCCTAGCGCCAGCGTCGACCATTCACTCGTGAGCCGACTGCTCGTGCCGGGCGTGCTCGGCGGGTTCGAGCTGGAAGGTCGAGTGCTCCACGTCGAAGTGCCCTGACAGGCAGCCGCCGAGGCTGTCGAGGAGGGGGCCCGTCTCGCCGCGCTCGAAAACCTCGCGCTCCACCACGACGTGCGCCGAGAACACGTAGCGGCCCGAGGTGATCGCCCACACGTGCACGTCGTGCACGTCGACGACGCCGGGCTCGGCGAGGATGTGGCCGCGGATGCCCGCGACGTCCATCGACGCCGGGGTCGACTGACTCAGCACGGCGACGACGTCGCGCAGCAGCGAGATCGCGCGCGGCACGATCATGGCGGCGATGACGAGCGAGGCGATGGCGTCGGCCTTCTCGAAGCCGGTGAGCAGGATGACGCCCGCGGCGACGATGACGGCGACGGAGCCGAGGAGGTCGCCGAGCACCTCGAGGTAAGCGCCACGCATGTTGATGGAGGTCTTCGCCCCGCCGCGCAGGATCATGAGCGAGACGAAATTCGCCACCAGGCCGATGCCGGCCACCAGCAGCATCAGGCCACCGCGCACCTCCCCCGATTCCTCGGCGAGGAGCCGCGAGACGGCCTCCCAGGTGACGAAGACGGCGAGCCCTACCAGGATGAGGCCGTTGGCGAGCGCGCCGAACACCTCGGCCCGCTGGTAGCCGTAGCTGTGGCGCTGGTTCGCGGGGCGGGCCGCCACGATGGTGGCGACCAGAGCGATGATCAGCCCGATGAGGTCGGAGAGCATGTGTCCGGCGTCGGCGAACAGCGACAGCGAGCCGCTCAGCACCGCCCCCACGGTCTCGACCACGAGCACCGTGGCGACGATGGCGATCGCGATCGACAGCCGCGTGCGGTTGGCGCCGGAGGCGTGGTCGTGCGAGTGGCCGCCGCCGGTCGGGGTTGCCGCCCCTGCCGTCTCGGAGACGGCGTGCGTGCGCGCGACCGAGCCGCCGCATCCGTGGTCTGCGACGTGATCGTGGGTGTCGGTGTGCTCGGCCATCGCATCAACCGTAGCTCGCCGCGAGCGGTGCGAGGGCGCGTCGGGGCTAGTCGGGAATGACGTTCATTCTCAACACCGGGATCGCCGCCTCGAACGCGCGGGCGCGGTGGCTGATGGCGTTCTTCTGCGCGGCTGTGAGCTCGGCCGCCGTGATGTCGTGCCCCTCCGGCACGAAGATCGGGTCGTAGCCGAAACCGCCCTCCCCGTGCACCTCGGTGGCGAGCCGCCCCGGCCAGCTTCCCGAGACCACCGTCTCGAAGCCCGAGGCGGGGTTCACGATGGCGATGTGGCAGGCGAAGGAGGCGGCGCGGTGCTCAGGGGCGATGTCGGCGAGCTGGTCGAGCAGCAGCTCGAGGTTCGCGACGGCACCACGACCGTGGCCGGCCCAGCGGGCGGAGAAGATGCCGGGCGCGCCACCCAGCACGTCGACGCAGATGCCCGAGTCGTCGGCGAGGGCGGGCAGGCCGGTGTGCGCGGCGGCGGCACGCGCCTTGATGAGCGCGTTCTCGTCGAAGCTCGTGCCGTCTTCGACCGGCTCGGGGCCGTCGTAGGCGACGATCTCGAGCTCGGGAAGGGCGCGGCCCAGGATGCCCTGGAACTCCTCGACCTTGTGGGCGTTGTGGGTGGCCAGCACGACCTTCATCGGGCGGTGCCCTCGTCGCCCGGGGCTGCGAGCACCGCGCCCTGCAGGAGGGCGAGCTCCGAGGTGCCCACCAGCGCGAGGTCGAGCAGGGAGTCGAGCTCACGGCGGTCGAACGGAGCGCCCTCGGCGGTGCCCTGCACCTCGACGAACAGGCCGCGACCGGTGACCACGACGTTCATGTCGGTCTCGGCCCGCACGTCTTCGACGTAGGCGAGGTCGAGCATGGGCTCGCCGTCGATGATGCCCACCGAGACCGCCGACACCGAGTCGATGAGCGGCTTCGCCTTCTGCGCGATGAACTTCTTCGTGCGCGCCCACTCGATGGCGTCGGCGAGGGCGACGTAGGCGCCGGTGATGGCTGCGGTGCGGGTGCCGCCGTCGGCCTGCAGTACGTCGCAGTCGATGACGATGGTGTTCTCGCCGAGCGACTTCATGTCGACGACCGCGCGCAGCGACCGCCCGATGAGGCGCGAGATCTCGTGAGTGCGGCCGCCGATGCGGCCCTTCACTGCCTCGCGATCCATGCGGTCGTTCGTCGAGCGCGGCAGCATCGCGTACTCGGCGGTCACCCAGCCCTTGCCGGAGCCCGCCTTCCACCGCGGCACGCCGTTGGTGAAGGACGCGGTGCAGAGCACCTTGGTCTTGCCGAAGGAGACCAGGGCGCTGCCCTCGGCCTGCTCGCTCCAGCCGCGCTCGATGGTGACGGTGCGGAGCTGGTCGGCGGTTCGGCCGTCTTTGCGCAGGGGTGCGGTGTCGGTCACGGGTTCTCCTCGGTGGATCGGTGGGGTCGTGGCTCGCTGCGGGGCAGCTGGATGGCTCCGGTGTGCACCAGCTCGACCGAGGAGACCTCGGGGCCGAGGAACTGGTCGGCGAGGCGCAGGAACTCGGCGGCGCTGCCGCCGGTGGCCTCGTAGCGGTAGACGGGGCGGCCCGGCGCGGTGCGTTCGATGCCGGCACCCACCAGGGTGCGGTAGACGTCGTTCGCCGTCTCGGTGTCGCTCGACACCAGGCGCACGCCCTCCCCCATCACGTAGCTGATGGCGCCCTTGAGGAACGGGTAGTGGGTGCAGCCGAGCACGAGGGTGTCGACCTCGGCGGCGACGAGCGGGGCGAGATACTCCTCGGCGAGGGCGACGAGCTCGCGGCTCGTCGTGTCGCCCGCCTCGACGTGACTGACGAACTCGGGGCACGCCTGGGTGAACAGCTCGAGGTGCGGGGCCGCGGCGAAGGCGTCGTCGTAGGCGCGCGACATGATGGTGGCGGCCGTGCCGATGACCCCCACCCGGTTGTTGCGGGTGGTGGTGACGGCCGTGCGCACGGCGGGCTGGATGACCTCGACCACGGGTACGCTGTAGCGCTCCCTGGCGTCGCGGAGCATCGCCGCCGAGGCCGTGTTGCAGGCGATGACGAGGAGCTTCACGTCTTGGGCGACGAGGTCGTCGAGCACCTCGAGGGCGTAGCGCCGCACCTCGGCGAGCGGCTTCGGGCCGTAGGGCGAGTGCGCGGTGTCGCCGACGTAGAGGATCGATTCGCGGGGCAGCTGGTCGCGCACCGAGCGGGCGACCGTGAGCCCGCCGACCCCGGAGTCGAAGATGCCGATGGGTCTGTCGCTCACGACAGACCAGCCTACGACGTGCGGAGACCCCACCGTATGCTCGGAGGCGTGGACACGTCGACGGCACTCCTCACCGACCGGTACGAGCTCACCATGATCGATGCGGCGCTCCAGGCGGGCACGCACGATCGGGAGAGCGTGTTCGAGGCCTTCGGGCGGAAGCTGCCGGGGGGCAGGCGCTACGGCGTGGTCGCCGGAACCGGGCGGCTGCTCGAGCTGGTCGAGCGGTTCCGCTTCGGAGACACCGAGCTCGACTTCCTGCGCGAGCACGCCGTGGTGAGCTCCGCCGCCCTCGACTGGCTCGCCGACTACCGTTTCGGCGGAACCATCCGGGGGTACCGGGAGGGCGAGGCCTATTTCCCCGACTCGCCCATCCTCATCGTAGAGGCAGGCTTCGCCGAGGGCGTCGTGCTCGAGACGCTCGTCCTCAGCGTGCTGAACTACGACTCGTCGGTGGCCGGTGCCGCCGCGCGCATGGTCCAGGCGGCCGGCGGCCGTCCGCTCGCGGAGATGGGGTCGCGGCGCACCGGAGAGCGTTCGGCCGTCGCTGCCGCGCGCGCCGCCTACATCGCGGGCTTCGGGGCCACCTCGAACCTCGAGGCCGGCCGCAGCTGGGGCGTTCCGACGATGGGTACGGCGGCCCATGCCTTCACGATGCTGCACGACAGCGAGGAGCAGGCCTTCCGGGCGCAGGTCGCCGCGCTCGGCGCTTCGACCACGCTGCTCGTCGACACCTATGACGTGGCGGCCGGTGTGGAGACCGCGGTGAAGGTGGCGGGCTCCGGGCTCGGTGCCGTTCGCCTCGACTCCGGAGACCTGCTCACGCTGGTCGGTGAGGTGCGCCGGCAGCTCGACTCGCTCGGCAACCGAGCGACGAAGATCACGGTCACCAACGACCTCGACGAGTACGCGATCGCGGCATTGGCCGCCACCCCGGTCGACTCCTACGGCGTCGGCACCTCGCTGGTGACCGGCTCCGGGCATCCGGCAGCGGGCATGGTCTACAAGCTGGTGGCACGCCGCGGCGACGACGGGCGGTGGGTTCAGGTGGCGAAGCGCTCGGCCGACAAGGCGACCCACGGCGGACGCAAGGATGCCGTGCGGGTGCTCGACGCATCCGGAACCGCGGTGTCGGAGACCGTGCTCGTCGGTGAGCCCACCGGGCCGATGCCCGAGGGCAGGCGACTCGTCGTGCCTCTCATGGTCGACGGCGTCGCCGACGCGAGCATGACCGGGCCCTCAGGCGTGCAGGCCGCGCGGGCGCACCGTGAGCTGTCGCTCGGCGAGCTCCCCCGCGAGGCCTTCCGCCTCACTGCGGGAGACCCGGCGCTGCCGACCGTCTTCGTCGATCACTCGTCGTCGAGCAGCCGTTCGTAGATCTCTTTGCAGGTGGGGCAGATGGGGAACTTGTCGGGGTCACGCCCCGGCGTCCACTTCTTGCCGCAGAGGGCCTTGACCGGCTTGCCGGTGAGAGCCGACTCGAGGATCTTGTCTTTCTCGACGTAGTGCGAGAAGCGCTCGTGGTCGCCCGGATCGATGTTCTCGGTGTTGAGCAGCTCTTCGAGCTCACGGTCGAGCGTCGTGGTGCCACCACCGCCGTCGGGGAGGCCGCCCGGCTCGGAGACTCGAGCGGAGGGGATGTGTGCCATGCTCTCGATTCTAGGCCGAGGGAGGCGCGGCACGGTCAGTTGCGCTGGGCGGCAGCGAGGATCTCGGGGCCGCGGCGGTTGAAGACACGGGCGCCGATCGCCACCCCGGCCACCAGCACGACGACGCCGACGCCGATGCCCCACCACAACGACAGCCAGTAGTACTCGCGGTTGACGAACACGCCGAGCACGCCGTAGACGATCGCGGGCGTCGACAGCAGCACCGTGCCGAGCAGCGAGAAACCGGGTGAGAGCACCCAGGCCGCCCCCGCCGACTGGGGCTGGGTGAACGCCCCGTCGCCCGGCCGGGTCGCGGCGTAGGGGAAACGCGCCGAGAACACGCTGCCGAGTCCGAGGCCCACGAGCACCAGGCAGGTGCTCGTGCCGAGCACGGCGGGGAGCGCGTCGAGCTCGTTGGCGAAGAACACGCTGAGGAACGAGCCGATGCCGATGAGCGGGATGGCGATGAACACGATGGGCACCATGCGACCGATGCGGTCGGCGACCCCGAGCCGGCCGGCGGCGACGTGCAGCCAGATCGCCGTGTTGTCGAAGGCGACGTCGTTGTGCACCACCCAGCCGAGGAACATGCACATGACGGGCACGGGAAGCAGTGCCGTGTACTCGATGGGCACGCCGACGAAGACGAAGACGATGATGGCCACCACCGGAACCACCGGCACGATCACCAGCTGGGCGTAGTACCGCGGATCGCGCGCCCAGTAGGTGAGCAGCCGCGCGGCGATGGCACCGGTGGGCGTCGTCGGGGTGCGCCCGAACCAGCCGAGGCCGCTGTGCTCGCGCACCTCGACGCTCCGCCCGGGCGTCACCGTCATGACGGCGACGAGGCCCTTCCAGGCCAGCCAGATGAGGGCTGCAGTGGCGAGGGCGATGAGCAGCTTGAGCACGGCGAACACCCACTGGCCGTTCGCGGCGTCTGCGGGAACCGCCCAGACCGCGCCGAGCGGCGTCCAGCCGAGCACCGAGGAGAGGGAGGAGAAGAAGCCGCGTCCGTCGTCGCCCCACCCGGTGAGGGCGAGCAGCACGATGGCGGGGACGATGAGGATGATCGCGAAGACCCCTGTCGCCGCACCGATCTCTCTCGCCCGCCGCGTCGCGAAGGCGAACGCGGCCAGCGAGACGCTCAGCCGGGCGCCGAGCACGCAGGTGAAGGCGCCGACGATCGCTGAGACCAGAGCGAGAACGGCGAGGCCGGGTGATCGCGACCAGGTCGCGACGGTGGCGAAGCTCGCGACGGTGACGACGAGGGAGGGGACACTCACGAAGGCCACCACGGCGAGGGCTGTGGCGATCTTCGAGTCAGTGAGGCCGAGCAGGCTGAACGATCGCGGATCCATCGAGTCGCGGATGGAGAACACGACGGGGACGAGCAGGAAGCCCGCCACCACGACGGAGCCGCCGATGACGACGACGTTGCGGGCGAATTCGGGCTCGGCGTCGCGGAGGCCCGCCAGCACCAGCACGAGCAGCACCGCCATGATGACGGCGTAGGCGACGCCGACGATGAGGCCGATGAGCTGAGGGGTGGTGCGTCTGCCCGCGTTGCCGATCAGGCGGAACTTCAGTCGGAGGAACTCAGCAACCATTCCATGCCTTCCGCGCTCTTGCGCCCGCCCGCGAGGTCGAGGAACCGCTGCTCGAGGGTACCGCCCTCGCGCACCTCGTCGACCGTGCCCTTGGCGAGCACACGCCCTTCGACGATGATGGCGACACGGTCGCAGGTGCGCTGGATCATGTCCATGCTGTGACTGGAGAGCACGACGGTGCCACCCCCCGAGACGTACTTCTCGAGGATCTCGATGACGTTGGCCGCCGAGACCGGGTCGACCGACTCGAACGGTTCGTCGAGCACGAGCAGGCGCGGCGAGTGGATCATCGAGGAGGCGAGCGCGATCTTCTTCGTCATGCCCGCCGAGTAGTCGGCGACCAGGCGGCCGAGCGCATCTTCGAGACCGAAGGCCGCGGCGAGGTCGTCGCTGCGCTGCCGCACGGTGGCGGAGTCGAGACCGCGGAGGGAGCCGGAGTAGTGCAGCAGCTGCCGGCCGGTGAGCCGGTCGAACAGCCGCAGGCGGTCGGGCAGCACGCCGATGAGCCGCTTCGCCGCGGCCGGGTCGCGCCAGACGTCGTGACCGAGCACCGTGATGCTGCCGCCGTCGGGTCGCAGCAGGCCCGTGACCATCGAGAGCGTCGTGGTCTTGCCTGCACCGTTCGGGCCCACGATGCCGTAGAACGAGCCGACGGGCACGTCGATGTCGACACCCGCGACCGCTGTGGTGCTGCCGAACTTCTTGGTGAGGCCGGAGATGGCGAGGCCGATGTCGTTCGGGTCGAGATCGCGCACCACCGAGGGCGGCGGCGCGGCGACGGTGCGGGGACGGGCCGGCGTGCGCGGCGTGCGGGGGGTGCGCGATGCGGCGGCCGTTCCGTCGGCGGGGCGCGCCCCAGAGGGCTTGCGCGGTGCGGCGGGGCGCTTGGGCGAGACGGGCTTCGCGGCTGAAGCCGCAGGGGCCGTTTCTTCGAGGGCACCGTCGTCAGCAGCTGGGACTGCTTTCTTCGCGGCTGCCGTCTTGGCCGGGGTCGCACGGGGCTTCGAGGCAGCGGGCCGCTTCGCCGGCTGGCGGGCGCCCGACGCCGCCTTGGCGGGAGCTCGGCGCGGGGCGGGAGCACGTCCGGAGTCGGTGGTGCCGACGTCTGGAGTGTCTGACTCTGAGCTCACCGCACCAACCTATCAATCCCGCCGATGCCACGCATGGGAGGCGTCACGCATCGAACCCCTGCCGCGAGGGCGTCCCGGGCCACTCCCCCTCGCGGCATCACGAAAGAGAAACGATACAGGCCCGGCGCCCTTGCCGCGACCGACGACCCGGATAAACTGTTCACGAAATGTTCACCCGTGTGAACGACGAACATCGTTAGGAGCTGCTCGTGACCACCCAGGTCGTCATTCTCGCCGCAGGCATGGGAAGCCGACTCGGTCGCGCCCTCCCGAAGCCCCTCACCGAGCTGAGCGACGGCCGCACCATCATGGGCCAGCAGTTCGACAACATCCGTCACACCTTCGGGTCCGCGGCCCGCGTGAGCATCGTCGTCGGTTACAAGCTCGAGCACATCATCGAGGCTTTCCCCTCGGCCTCCTTCGTCTACAACGAGGAGTACGACCAGACCAACACCTCGAAGAGCCTGCTGCGCGCCCTGCTCGCCTCCCCCGCCGGAGGTGTGCTGTGGATGAACGGAGACGTCGTCTTCGACCCGAGCGTTCTCGACCGGGCAGTTCCCTTCATCGCACGAGACCAGTCGTTCGTGACGGTGAACACCGCCAAGGTCAGCGACGAAGAGGTGAAGTACACCACCACGGCCGAGGGCTACATCGACGAGCTGTCGAAGACGGTCGTCGGGGGTCTCGGCGAGGCCGTGGGAATCAACTACATCTCGAGCCGCGACAAGGCCGCCTTCGTGCGCCAGCTGCAGCGGGTCGGAGACCAGGATTACTTCGAGCGCGGCCTCGAGCTCGCCATCGCCCGCGACGGCGTGCTCGTCGAGCCGATGGACATCTCCGACCTCTACGCCGTCGAGGTCGACTTCGCCGAAGACCTCGACCGCGCGAACCTCTACGTCTGAGCCCTTCCTTCGCCGCGCCGAGGGCGCTGCTCGCGTTAGAGTGAGCCCTTGATGAGAGAGCTTCCATGGTGATCACGCCGGCCGTGGCGCCGCGAGGTCGGCGGCCCACCGGGTGGCGCGCCTACGGCCATTCGCTCTGGCTCCTCACACGCCGCGACCTGCGGGTGCGCTACTCGACCTCGGCGCTCGGCTACCTCTGGTCGATCCTCGATCCGCTGGTGATGGCGGGCATCTACTGGTTCGTCTTCACCCAGGTGTTCCATCGCCCGGTCGGCACCGAACCGTACATCGTGTTCCTGCTCACCGCGCTGCTGCCCTGGATGTGGTTCAACGGGGCGGTCTCCGACTCCACGCGCGCGTTCCTGCGCGAGGCGAAGCTCATCCGTTCCACGAAGATCCCCCGAACCATCTGGGTGAACCGCCTGGTGCTGTCGAAGGGCATCGAGTTCGTGGCGAGCATCCCGGTGCTCGCCGTCTTCGCCATCGTCGGCGGCGCATCCGTCGGCCCCGACCTGCTGCTGTTCCCGCTCGCAATCGTGCTCCAGGGCGTGCTCACCGCGGGTGTCGCCCTCATCGTGGCACCGCTCGTGGTGTTCTTCCGCGACCTCGAGCGGGCCGTCAAACTCGCCCTGCGCTTCCTCTTCTACGCCTCCCCCATCATCTACGGCACCCACGATCTGCCCGGGGCCCTGCAGCCGCTCGCCGCCTTCAACCCGCTGAGCGGCATCTTCTCGCTGTATCGCGCGGGCTTCTTCGCCGATCAGCTCGACTGGTACCAGGTGGGGGTGGGTGGAGCGATGTCGGTGCTGCTGCTGGTCGTCGGGCTCCTGGTCTTCCGCTCCTCCGAGCGAGCCGTGCTGAAGGAGATCTGAGATGAGCGAGCAGGGCGCGGCGGCGGTGATCGAGGTGACGGATGCGGGAATCCGCTTCAAACGCAACCGCCGTGCCCGGCGCAGCTTCAAAGACCTCTTCGCCGGCAGCCGCCGGCGGGCGAGGCCCGACGAGTTCTGGGCGTTGCGCGGTGTGAGCTTCAGGGTGCAGCCCGGCGAGGCGATCGGGGTGATCGGCCGCAACGGCCAGGGCAAGTCGACCCTGCTGAAGCTCGTGGCCGAGGTGGTGCTTCCCGACGAGGGCCGGGTTGCCGTACGCGAGGGGGTGGCGCCGCTCATCGAGATCACGGGCGGCTTCGTCGACGACCTCTCGGTGCGCGAGAACGTGTACCTCACAGCGGGCCTGCACGGTATGACGAAGCGTGAGGTCGATGCGCGTTTCGACGACATCATCGCCTTCGCCGAGATCGGCGACTTCCTCGACACTCCGTACAAGCATCTCTCGAGCGGCATGCGGGTGCGCATCGCGTTCTCCGTCATCGCGCAGCTCGAGGAGCCGGTCATCCTGGTCGACGAGGTGCTCGCGGTCGGTGACAAGGCGTTCCGCGAGAAGTGCTATCGGCGCATCGAGGAGCTGCTGGCGGGCGGACGCACCCTGTTCTTCGTCTCGCACAACGAGCGCGACCTCAGGCGCTTCTGCACCAGGGGCCTCTACCTCGACGGCGGGCGGCTGGTGTTCGACGGACCGATCGACGAGGCGCTCGAGCTCTACGCCTCCACCACAGGCAGCTGATCTGCACCGGTTCTCCACAGCTCTGCGGCGACAGGGCGGATATCGGCCCCGAGCGTCGGTGGTCGGGTCTTCACTTCCGGCATGGCAACCAGCTCACTCTCCGAACCACGCTCGCTCCCGACCGCCTACCCCGTGCCGCTCCGTCTCGACCGGCGCGACGCTCCGCACAGCTACACCCTGAAGAACATCGGCGACGAGCCTCTGCGCGGCATCTCCTTCAGCCTGCTCGGCCCCGGTCTCATGCGGGCGACACCCCCCGTGCTGCTGCAGCCGGGCGAACGACTGCGCCTGCGCATCCGGGGCACCGGCCTGTCGGTCGGCACGGTGCTCGTGGTGCGCTGGTTCCGGCCGGGGGGTGACGAGTACCTCTGGCGCATCAGCTTCTAGGTGCGAGCGACGGCTCAGTCGACGCTGCCCTGCTCGCGGGCCCTGATGAGATCGGCGACGGTGATCTTGTGCGGCCGGTCGGGCAGCATGTCGGCGGTCATGCCGTCGACGAGCACCGCGGGGTTCAGGTTGAGGGCCCCGGCGATGCGCAGGATGGTGTGCAGCGACGGGTTCGCCTGCCCGCGTTCGATCTTGCCCAGGTTGGTGAAGTGCAGGCCCGCGAGTTCGGCGAGCTCCATCTGGTTGATCGCGAACTTCTGTCGCTCATCACGGATGCGGGAGCCCAGCAGCCGTGCTGCGTCGGAAGGCGTCGAACTCACACACCATGCCTACCTGCCCGACGCCCGCGCAACCAGAGCTTCACCGACGCATGTGTCACTGCACCCGGCACTAACACCACATGTGATGAAGTCTCATGGCTGTCACAGGCCCGCGCGAGTCACCAACGGCACGGCGATGCCGCGCACGACGTGCTCGAGCGCCGCCCAACCGAGACGGCGAGGCCAGGGAAGGTGGCGCGTGAAGACGGCGGTGTACTCGATTTCGGGCTCGGCACCGCGGTGGCGCTTGAACGCGGCGACGCCGCTGGAGTTGTGCAGCTCGACGCCTGCCGCATGGGCACGCCGCGCCACCTGCAGGCTCAGCATGCGGTAGAGACCGAGCCGCTGCGGCAGCGCGGTGTCGTAGCCGAAGACGGGCGCGGCCAGGTATCCGTGAGCGACCGAGTACCCGAACACGCCGTCGACACTGCCGTCGGCTCGCTGCAGGAGCACGAAGCGGAGGAAGCCCGCGCGCTGGGCGGCCGCGACGAACTCGGCCGTGTACCGCGGATTGAGCGCCGAGTACTTCTCGACGTAGAGCAGGCCGTAGAGTTCGGCGATGCGCTCGCGGAGCTCGAGCGGCGACGCGCCGGTCGCCGGGTCGAGCGGCGCGTCGACCTCCCGGTACCCCGAGCGCTCGAAGACCGCCCGATCGCGCGCGGCGTCGCGAAGCCGCTCCCACTCCCCCGTGGTGGTCGGAGTGAAGAGCACGCTGCGCGACGGGATGAGGCGGTACCCGGCGCGCCGGAGCACCTCGGGGTTCGTGCTGCGCCGGCCGTGCACGCTGCGCCAGGCGATCGCCGAGTCGGGATGCTCGCGGGCGAGGGCCTCGGTGAGGGTGCGGAGTTCCCGCTCGTCGAGCTCGGGGAGCAGGTTCGTCGAGACCACGCCGTTGCCGACGATCACCGTGCGGTCCAGGCGCGCGGGGGCGACGAGGCGATCGAGCACCGCGATCACCGCACCGGCGACGGCACGGAGGGTGCGGGAGTCGAGTTCGCCGAGTTCCTCGCGCGCATAGCCGATGAAGTGCGTGCGGGGCGCGATCACATAGCTGAGGCCCTCGGCGGGCCCGCGATCGGCCGGCCTGCGATCGGCGGGCCCGCGATCGGCCGGCGGCTGCGGTGGCGACACCGGCGACGGCGGGAGCGGCGGGGGGACGGTGACCGGCACGCTCTCGCCCGATACGCGCACCGAGGTCATCTCGCCCGCGAGGTTGGGCGCGAGCGACGCGAGGCCGCCGGAGCGGCCGACCTCCTCGACGAGACGCGCTCCCCAGCCGGGGTCGCGCCCCGAGCCGCGGGCGCCGGGCCCGTTCCATTCGAGGTCGTGGGTGGAGGCGGCCGTGAGCGGAACACCTCGGGTGACGGCGGTGCGCAACTGCACGGCGAGCGAGCGGAGGAGCGCCGGGGTGCCGACGCCGTCGTGGCGGGTGACCAGCGCATCCGGTGCGCGCAGCAGACCGAGGAAGGTGGCGGCGTCGCGACGGTTCCGGATGCTTCCGGCGGCCATCAGGTGCGGCAGCCCGAGCCGCGCGGCCCTCCGTGACGCCGTGACGAGACCGTCGCGTGATCGGGTGCGGTCGGTGAGTTCGAAGGCACGGGGCAGCCCGTCGGCCGGGGTGAAGAGATGCACACCGCTGGTGGCGCGGGGGTTGCATTCGAGAAGAGTGACACCCTCCGGTGCGGCGATGAGGTCGAGGCCGAACTGACCGGTGAGGTCGAGGGCGGCGGCGAGGCGGGAGGCCGCTGCGAAGGCCTCGGCGGCCGCGCCGGTGCGGTGGTCGAGGCGCTCGAAGGCGACTCCGGCCCCGGCGCCGAGGCGCCAGGCGGGGCGGTAGGCGACGAAGGCTGTGAGGCGGCCGGCGACGGCGATCGCCGAGACGCACAGTTCCTCGCCCAGCACCCGTTCCTGAAGGAGCCAGGGGGCGTGGGGGTGGAGGCCGCCGAGCGTCGGCAGCGGCTCACCCCGGCCGATGCGCATCACCCGCGTTCCGAAGCGGGAGAACGCCGGCTTGGCGATGAGCTCCGGGGCGCCTGCACCCCGGGCCGCCGAGCGACGACGCCAAGCGATCCCCGTGGTGACGACCTCGGTCTCCGGCGCTCGGAGTCCGAGCGTGCCGACGAGGGTGACGAAGGCCGCCTTGTCATGGAGGCGGGTCAGGGTCGGCGGATCGGGAGCGAAGAGGGCGCGACCGAGAACCGCCGCCGGGCCCTCGCCTCCCTCGCCTGCCCCGCCTGCCCCGCCTCCGGCGGCGAGCCAGAAGACCTCCTCGCAGGTGGGCACCACGAGATCGACACCATGCCGCGACACGATGCCGGCGACGGCCGCGCGGTACTCCTCGGGCCGGAACCGAGCCGAGGGGACGCGATACGCCCGGGTCACGGCTCGCGACCGGGAGGCGAGTGCCGGCTCGCTGTCGGCGGTGAAGACGGTGGCGCCGTCGGCGGCGAAGAGGCGAGCCAGATCGAGCGCGACGGGCGCCCTCGACCCCGTCACCAGCACGCGACGGCCAGGCACCCCGGTGTCGGCAACGCTCGCGCTCACCCGGTCTCCGCCACCCGCGCGCAGACGGCGATGCTGCGGTGCATGTAGCGCATCCAGATCGGGCCGATCACCCGCCGCACCAGGAACGTCCTGCCCGGCAGGGGGCGGTAGGCGTAGCTCCACTCGATGACCGAGCCCGAGGTGGCGAAGTCGAGCCCGTTGGGCCCGTCGGCCACCGGCGCAGGCCGGTACCGCCAGCGGGCCTCTGCGTCGGAGACGAGCAGCGACAGGATGCCCGTGAACCGATCGACCGCGTAGTCGAACCTCCCCTCCGCCTCGGGCCGATCGGGTCGGTCGTAGCGGGTGATCCGTTCGCGGAAGCTGCCGCCGTCGGAGAGCAGCACGGTGCGCTCCTGACCCACCACGTTCCACGGACCGGTGGCTCCGCGCACCCCGGCGACCGCCGGCAGCACGAGGTACCCCGTGAACAGCGTGCTGTCGTCGCGCGGCACCACCCGGTCGAACGCGAGCTGCGCCGGCACGGCGGCGAGGGCGTCGACAGTGAACCGCACGAGCTCCATTCCCCCACCGTAGCCGGTGGGTGCAGCACGCCACAGCTGACGCTCTAGCCTTGGGGGCATGAGCTCCTATCGCGTCACCATGATCGTCGGCCCCCTCGAGCTGGGCGTGAAGCCCGAGACCGTGCTGCCCACGCTCACCCAGGCCATCGCCGACTACACCGTCGTGGAGTCGTCGGACATCGCCGTGGTCGCCGGCTCGCCACGCGTCACCGTGCGGTTCACCGCCGACGGCGATGAGGCGGCCTTCCTCGTCGCCGAGCAGGGCATCGACGGTGCCCGCGTGTCGGCTCAGCCGATCGCCTGGCAGCTCACCCGGATGGTGCAGGGTCGCTGGGAGCCGCTCGACTGAGCCGAAGGAACGCCGAGAGCGTGGCGAGCTCGCGAGCGTCGTAAGGCAGGTGGTCGGCGAGCGCGGGCGAGAACACCAGGTGTGCCGCCCACATGGCCCGCGAGATCGCGACGTTCAGGCGGTTCTTCATGAGAAGGAACTCCATGCCGCGCGGCACCTCGGCCGCCGAGGAGGCGGCGAGGCTGACGATGGCCACCACGGCTTCGCGCCCCTGGAACTTGTCGACCGTGCCGACCGGCACACCCTCGAGGCCCGCCGCGGCGAGGGCGGCGCGAACCGTCTCGACCTGCGCGTTGTAGGGCGCGACGACGATGACGTCGTCGACGCCGAGCGGACGCGCACCGTCTCCGTCTCGACCCGTCTCCACACGGTCGCCGCCACCCGCCACCGCGTCGCCGTCGAGCCACCGATGACCGAGCACACTCCTCACGATCTGCACGACCGTCTCGGCCTCCGCCACCGACGACGTCGAGTCGCCGTGATGCACGACCGGATGCACGGTGAGCCCGGGCGCCACGCCCTCCAGCGAGCGATCCGTGGTCTCGGGCAGCTTCGAGTGCAGGGCCCCCTCGTAGGAGAGCTCACTCACCGGGGCGCAGACGGCGGGGTGCATGCGCCAGCTGCGGTCGAGGAAGTAGCCGAGGTTCGCCGGCAGCACGTCGTGGCCGTCGCTCAGCCAGCCGAGGGCCGAGCTGTCGACGGCCTCCGGATGCACGCCCTGGCTCACCTGGGGAAGCTGCTGAGGGTCGCCGAGCAGCAACAGGTTGCGCGCGGCGACGCTGACGGCGATGGTGTTCGCGAGCGAGTACTGCCCCGCCTCGTCAACGACGAGCAGGTCGAGGCGCCGCCGAGGCACCCGACCGACGTTCGTGAAGTCCCACGCCGTTCCGCCCACGACAACGCCCCGGCCGGCATCGGCTGCCTCGTGCAGGTACCGGCCGAGACCGTTCGGGCGCTTCGGGAGTGCCGTGTAGGGGGTGTTCTCCTGCTCGTCGACCTTCGCCACCGACCCGGCATCGAGGCCCGCCCGCACCACGGCACCGAGCATGTTCTCGACGACGGCGTGCGACTGGCCGACCACGCCCACCGTCCAGCCGTGATCGCGCACGAGCTCGGCGATCACCCGGGCACCGGTGTAGGTCTTACCGGTTCCCGGCGGGCCCTGCACGGCGAGATAGGAGTCGTCGAGTGCCAGGAGCGTGTCGCGAATGGCCCCGGGCATGCCGTCGGGCCCCACCGGTTCGGGACCACCGCCGTCACGCCGGCGAGGGGGTATCCGGCGCAGCAGATCGACGGCGGCGTCGGCCGGGAAGGCGGGAAGCGCGGTCGCGAGCGCACGACCCCACGAGGTGATCGCCGCCTGCAGCGGGGCCGTCATGGGCGGTCGAGCCGGCACCACGGCCAGGGGCGTCGCCCGGTATCGTTCGCCGCCCACGGGCAGCGCCTCCTCGAGGTGATACACGGTGGCACCGTCGGTCGCGACGGTGACGTCGGTGATGAGGGTGCGGTCGTGCGCGACCCGCTCGCTCGCCCGAGAGCGCGGCGAGGGCCACGGGTGCGGTGGGTCGTACACGACGAAACGCCGGCTCGCCCCCGCCTCCAGTCGGCTGCCCGGCGCGAGCTCACCGCGCAGTCGCACCAGTCGGCGCTCCGCGCGACGCGCTCCGTCGCTCGACCACTCGTCGTCGACGCGCGCAGCGCTGACGACGAGCACGTCTCGGCTCTCCGCCCACTCCTCGACCGGCTGGTCGAGCCGGTTGTAGTGCTCCCACCAGAACGACTTCTCCTCGCGGCGGTGGTAGTCGATGGCTGCGGCGGCGAGCGCCAGCGCAGTCTGATCCGCGGTGCGGTCGCCATCGGCGCCGCCGTCGGAAGCCCGACCAGCGGGGAGATGACCGATCCAGGCCTGCAGCGCCTCGTGCAGGGCACTGGGCTCGAAGGCCGCCTCGATCTCGCTCCGGCTGGGCGGCGCGACCTCCTCCTCATCGCTCGGCTCCGGTGGGGAGACGGGAGGGTCGGGTCGCACGCCGTTCTCGGCGGCGCGATCGCGCAGCCAGTCGCGGAGCCCCAGGGTGCTGACGCAGTCGTACTCGTTGTAGTCGGCGATCTGGCGCAACTGCTCCACGGCCTCGGCCGCCGCCACGGGATCGGTGCGCCCGGCCTCGCGCAGCTGCGCGTAGTGCACGTACGCCGTGATCGAGTCGGCGCCGGTGGTGACCTCGCTGGCGCGGTAGCGGTCGCCCATGTAGAGCGGCTCGAGCTTCTTCAACCCGTAGGAGGGGGAACCGACCCTGATCGATTTCTTCACCAGCGGGTAGAGGTCGACGAGCACTCCGCGGCGCAGCAACTCGTCGAGCTGCTCCTCCCCCACTCCGTGACGGGCGCAGAGCGACTGCAGATGCGCCCGCTCGTAGTTGGCGTAGTGGTAGACGTGCAGGCCGGGATGCCGGCGGAGCCGCGCGGTGACATGGTCGAGGAAGGCCACCAGCGCGGCCTTCTCCTCGGCGTGATCGTGGGCCCAGAACGGCCGGAAGACTGTCGCACCCGGCACGACCGGGTCGTGTTCGACGAGGCCGAAGAGGTAGTCGAGACCCCAGTCGTGCCCGTCGCCCTCGGTGTACAGCGGGTCGCCCTCGAAGTCGAAGAAGATGTCTCCCTCGTCGGGCTCGGGCAGAGCGCCGAGTGGTGCGGGGTCGTAGACGCGGTAGACGAGCCCGCCCGCGCTCGGCAGACCGGCGGGCGGTGCCGCCTGCATGCGTGCCTGGTCGCGCAGCGACTCGAGGGTGGAGGCGGCCAGCGCGGGTACGGCTCCCGTCGACGCGGCGAGTTCGTCGATGGTGGTGATTCCGGCGGCGCGCAGGCGTTCGCGCTGCGACGGGCGCATACCTGCCACCAGCAGCAGGTCGCGGTGCAGCTCGACCTCGGGCTGGCAGACCTCGCAGCGGCCGCACGCGGTGTACCGCGGGTCGCCCCACTGCACGGCCTCCTCGTCAAGCCGTGAGTCGAGAAGACGCTCGAGCCGCTCGCGCCGATCGAGGTAGACGGGAAGGATGTCGCGGAGGGCGTGACTCGAGGTCGACCCGTCGCCGAGCAGCAGGTGCACCTGCTGCTCGACCGGGATTCCCGAGCGCTCGAGCTGATCGGCGTAGGCGGCGACCTGAAGGAGCGCTGTCACCTTCGCCCGCCGCGCAAGCTTCGTGTCGAAGACCGCGTAACGGGGGGCCTCGCCCTCCCCGCCCTCGACCCTCACCAGGAAATCGGCGTACCCGAGGAAGCGGCCGTCGAAGAACGCCGCCTGGAACACCACATCGGCACCGGCCCGCAGGGCGGCGAGCGACTCCTCTTTCGCCGTCTCGAGACCGTCGGGGAAGGCCCGCTCGGGGCGGTCGATCTCGGCGACGCCGCGACCCTCGTCGGGGCGGTAGGGGCCGAACCGCTCCCGGTACTGCTCGAGCACCCGCTCCTCGTGGCGGTCGCCGAGCCTCGCCGCACGCTCGAGCATGGGGTCGTCGGGGTCGGGCGGCGTCTCCACGCGCCCGAGCTTGGCGTCGAGTCGGCGCACCAGGTTGAACTCGCAGCGCGCAGCGGCGGTGAGATCGGTGGCGCTGTAGAACACCACCGGGCCGTCGACGACTATCACCTGCACTCCCTCTCTGTCACGCCCCAGGCTAGTCGGGGCCACTGACAGCCGACGGGGCTAGGGTCGAGCACCATGGACAGGACGATCGTGGTGACGGGCGCCAGCGACGGCATCGGTGCCGCAGCGGCGCGGGCCTTCGCCGCCCAGGGCGAGCGCGTCGTCGTGGTGGGGCGCTCGCCCGACAAGACCCGCGCTGTTGCCGAGGGCATCGGCGCCGAGCACCACCTCGCCGACTTCTCCCGGCTCGAGGAGGTGCGCGACCTCGCCGACCTGCTGCTGGAAAGGCACGAGCGCATCGACGTGCTCGCCAACAACGCGGGCGGCATCATGGGCGAGCGCACGGTGACCGTCGACGGCTACGAGCTCACCTTCCAGGTGAACCACCTCGCGCCGTTCCTGTTGACCACGCTCCTCCTGCCCCGGATGCTCCCCGTGGGCGGGCGGGTCATCACCACGTCGAGCGTGGCCCACCGCTTCGGCGGCACCCTCGACCTCGACGACCTCGGCTCCGCGCGGCGGTACAGCCCCGAACGCGCCTACGGGGCGTCGAAGCTCGCGAACATCCTGTTCACCGTCGAGCTGCATCGCCGGTATCGTGCCGATGGCCTGCTGAGCGCCGCCTTCCACCCCGGCGTCGTCGCCACGGGCTTCTCCGCCGACTCGAGCACCGCGCTGCGGCTGCTCTACCGCACGGGGCTCAGCCGTTTCATCCGCTCCCCCGAGAACGGTGCGGAGACGCTGCTCTGGCTCGCCGACGGCGAGGAGGGCGTCCACTGGATGAGCGGCGGCTACTATGCCAGGCGCGCGCCAGCCCGGTGTTCGAAGCAGTCGCGCGACCCCGCCCTGGCCCGTGGCCTCTGGGAGCGCTCGGAACAGCTCACCCGCCCGAGGTAGGCAGGATCGGGCGGCTCAGCCGCGCGCGGCCGGCGCGATGCCGGCGGCGGGGAGGATGACGCCGTCGATGATGCTCAGCAGGAACTCGCGGTCGACCGGCTTCTTCTGCACCAGGCTCCGGTAGGCGGCCATCGAGACCGACACGTTCGAGAGCACGTCGATGTCGCAATCAGGAGAGGCCTCCCCCCTGTCGACGGCGCGCTGCAGGAACAGACGGTTGAGTCGCGCCCGGGGTTCGATGATGGCGGCGTCGACGGCTCCGGCGAGCTCGGGCGAGCGCGTGAGCACGGAGGCGAGCCCGGCCATCACCTGCACCTTGCGCTCGGCGTCCTCGATGGTGCGCGGCCTGATCATGGCCACCAGGTCGCCTCGCAGCGTGCCGGTGTCGGGGAGGGCGTCGTAGTCGATGTCGCCCTGCTTCATGCAGGCGACGGCGTCGACGACGAGCTCGCCCTTCGAGGCCCAGCGCCGGTAGACCGTCGCCTTACCCGCCTTGGCCCGGGCCGCCACCATGTCGATGGTCATGCCGTCGTAGCCCTCTTCGGCGAGCACCTCGATCGCCGCGGTGAGGATGTCGGCGTCGCGGGTGTGATCGCGCCGTCGGCCGGGGCGGACGGCCTCGGCGGGCGGCAGCCCGGAACCGGCGGCGTTCGCTTCGATCTGCGTCATCGCAGGCCTCCTTCCCTCCCTGCGATGATACGCGGGACTGAATCGAAACTCAAGGTTTCCGAAACTGGTCAGTTCCGTATAGAGTCCTGCCATGGCATCCGAAACCGCAACGTCACCGACGTCCGCCGCCGCGCCCGCCGCCCCGTCCCGGCGGCGCTGGCTCACCCTCACCACCGTCGCGCTCGCCCAGCTCATGGTGGTGCTCGACGCCACCGTCGTGAACATCGCCCTCCCCTCCGCCCAGGCCGACCTCGGCTTCTCCGACGGCGACCGCCAATGGGTGGTCACGGCCTATTCCCTCGCCTTCGGCAGCCTGCTGCTGCTCGGCGGCCGGCTCTCCGACCTCATCGGGCGCAAGCGCGCCTTCATCATCGGCCTGGTCGGATTCGCCGCCGCCTCCGCCCTCGGCGGAGCCGCCGACAGCTTCGGCACGCTCGTCGCCGCCCGCGCCCTGCAGGGCGTCTTCGGCGCACTGCTCGCCCCCACCGCCCTCGCCGTGCTCACCACCACCTTCACCATCCCCAAGGAGCGCGCGCGGGCGTTCGGCGTGTTCGGCGCGATCGCCGGGGCCGGCGGCGCGATCGGCCTCCTGCTCGGCGGCGTGCTCACCGAGAGCTTCGACTGGCGCTGGAACCTCTACATCAACGTGGTCATCGCGGCGATCGCGATCGCCGGCGCCGTCGTGTTCGTGCGCCACGTGCCCCGCACCGGCCCGCGCCCGAAGCTCGACGTGCCGGGAACCGTACTCGTCTCGGGCGCCCTGTTCGCCCTGGTGTTCGGCTTCTCCCACGCCGAGACCGACGGGTGGGACGCCCCGCTGACCTGGGGCATGCTCGCCGCCAGCGTCGTGCTGCTCGTGGCGTTCGTGCTGTGGCAGCGTCGCGCCGAGCATCCGCTGCTCCCCCTCTCGATCGTGCTCGACCGCAACCGTGGCGCCGCCTACAGCTCGGTGCTCATCGCCGGCATCGGCATGTTCGCCATCTTCCTGTTCGTCACCTACTACCTGCAGGCGACGCTGCACTACACGCCCATCCAGACCGGGCTGTCGTTCCTGCCCATGATCGGCATGCTCGTGGTCGCCGCGCAGCTCGGCACGAACATCTTCGTTCCCCGCTTCGGCCCCAAGGTGATGGTGCCGATCGGCATGAGCCTCGCCGTGGTGGGGATGGTCTACCTCACGCATCTCGGCCCCGACAGCCAGTACGCAGCCGACCTGCTCGCGCCGCTCATGATCCTCGGCACCGCGATGGGCACGATCATGCCGGCGTCGATCCAGACGGCGACGCTCGGCGTCGACCGGGAGTTCGCCGGGGTCGCGTCCGCCATGGTGAACACCAGCCAGCAGGTGGGCGGCTCGATCGGCACAGCGCTCCTCAACACCCTCGCCGCGACGGCAGCCGCCGACTACGTGGCAGCGAACCTGCCGAGCACGCCAGAGGTCATGGCCGAGGCCGCCGTGCACAGCTACGCCACCGCCTACTGGTGGGCAGCCGGGTTCTTCGCGGTGGGCGCCGTGCTCTCGGCGCTGCTGTTCCGCCGCAGCGGCCATGGTCGCTCCGGGCAGCAGCCTCACGATGCGGGCGACGGCGCGGCCGAGGCGGTGCCGACCTCCGCGCACTGAGCCTGCACGGAGGGTGGCGGCGCCCGCTCAGTCGAGGGTGATCGTCACCGGCTCGACGGGGCGGGTGCGGCCGCCCACCTCGACCAGACCGTCACCGAGTACGCGGGTGAGGATGCGCGAACCGGCCCCCTGGTCGATCATCAGGTCGCGGCCGAGCAGGGTGGTCAGGCGCACCGCCGCCGCGCCGGTCGCCTCGTCTTCGACGATGCCGAGGTCGGGGGCGAACATCCGCGATCTGAGGTGGCCCGCCTCCTCGTCGACCCACGCCCAGGCGTAGTGCTTGCCGCTCGCGAACTGCGCGGGGTCGAGCCGGTCGACCTCGGCCGGGTCGGCGAGCTCGTGCCAGATGAACTCGGGCGCCCATTCCGCCCGCCCGGCGATCCAGGTGATGTCGCCGTCGGCGCGCACCGGTACGTCGCCCGCGCCGACCGCGAGTCGCGTCACCGGGGTGCCCGCCGCGGCCAGCCACCACGACACGCCGACGCTCGGGTGCCCGGCGAAGGGCAGTTCTTCGGCGGGGGTGAAGATGCGCACGGTCGCCACCCTCTCCCGAGGCGCCCCGGGGGCGTGCGGAGCGCCCGTCTCGAGCAGCTCTTCGACGAAGACGGTCTCGCTGTAGCCGAGAACTCGCGCGATCTCCTGCTCCCGCCCGGCGGCCGCAGGCGACCGCACGATGCCGAGGAGGTTGCCGTGGCCACCCTCCGAGTCGGTGAACACGGTGACGACGTCGACGACGAGTTGCTGGGGGCTCATGCCACGAGTCTGCCCGATCGGGGCGCGCGGCGTCGGCCTGGCGTCACCCGTGAGTGGCGCGCTCATCGGCTCGCGTCACTCGCGCACCGCGATGTTCGGTGCGATCGAGGTCCAGCCCGCACCCACCGTCATGTACTCGGTGTGCAGCCAGAAGCGCTGGCCCGGCTCCCCCACCTCGAGCGTCGCCCCGCGGGCGCCGAAGCGCTCCGCCTCGACGCACTCGGCCTGCGTGTCGCCCGCCTCCGCGATGAAGCAGACCCGATCGTCCTTCGTCACTCCCACCCAGAACGAGGTACCGTCGTGCTCGGTGAGGCGGCGCAGCGACGAGTCGACGATCCCTCCGTCGACCCCTGACACCACAGGCGGAAGGAGCGCGGAGCCAGGGTGGTCGCCCGCCGCGAGGTGGGCGAGTTTCGAGAGAGCGTCGGTGGGCTGTGCCGAGCACCCGGCGAGGAGGATGCCGGCCGTCACGACAAGACAGGCGACCACCGTCGTCGAACCCGGTCTGCGCATCCGCTCCCCCACTCCAATAGCCCCGACGGAATATGACGTCGGCGGTGACTCTACGGCACGAAGATGACCGCACGCTCGGAGCGGGCTCGCTCCTGGACGAAGGCCGGTGGTTGGATGGGGGAATGGCCGACAGCACCGCTTACATCGACGATCTCGCCTCCTTCGTCACGGCATCGCCGTCGTCGTACCATGCGGCTGCCGAGGTGGCGCGAAGGCTCCGCGCGGCGGGCTTCGAGCAGCTCGACGAGAGCGCCGACTGGGCGGGGGCGACGGGCAGGTACCTCGTCGTGCGCGACGGAGCGGTGCTGGCCTGGGTGGTGCCGGAGGGCGCCGATGCGTCGGCGCCTTTCCGCATCCTCGGTGCCCACACCGACTCACCCGGCTTCAAGCTGAAGCCGCAACCCACGGTCGCGGCGCAGGGCTGGCTGCAGGCCGGGGTCGAGGTCTACGGCGGCCCGCTGCTGAACTCCTGGCTCGACCGCGAACTGGAACTCGCGGGTCGCGTGGTGACGGTCGCAGGCGAGGAGATCCTGGTGCGCACGGGGCCGTTCCTGCGCATCCCGCAACTGGCCATCCATCTCGACCGCGATGCGAACGCGGGCCTCACCCTCGACCGGCAGCGCCACACCATGCCCGTGTTCGGCGTGGGCGACCGGGGCGACGCCGACCTCGTGGGCATCCTCGCCGGGCTCGCCGGGCTCACGAGCGGCGACGAGATCGCGGGGTTCGACATCGTCACCGCCGACACCGCCTCCCCCGCGCGCTTCGGTCTCGACCGGGCGCTCTTCGCCTCGGGCAGGCTCGACAACCTCAGCTCGGTGCACGCGGGCGTCACCGCCCTCATCGAGTCGACGGGGCGGCCGGATGCGCGTGCCGGCCACATCTCGATGCTCGCCGCCTTCGACCACGAGGAACTCGGCTCCGAGTCGCGCTCGGGGGCCAGCGGCCCGCTGCTCGACGACGTCACGGCACGCATCACTGCCGCCCTCGGGGGCACGCCGGCCACCAGGGCCCGGGCCTTCGCAGCGTCGTGGTGCCTGTCGAGCGACGCAGGGCACTCGGTGCACCCGAACTACCCCGAGAAGCACGACCCCGTGAACCATCCGGTGGCGGGCGACGGGCCGATGCTCAAGATCAACGCGAACCAGCGCTACGCCACCGACGCCCACGGAGCTGCGCTCTGGCGACGGCTCACCGAGGCCGCGGGGGTGCGCGCCCAGGAGTTCGTGTCGAACAACACGGTGCCGTGCGGGTCGACCATCGGTCCGCTGACGGCGACGCGCCTCGGGCTCCGCACGGTCGACGTGGGGGTGCCCCTGCTCTCGATGCACTCGGCCCGCGAGCTCGCGCACGTCGACGACCTGGTCGCGCTCGGGGCGGTGGCGCGGGAGTTCTTCGCCGGCGCCGCCTGAGAGGCGCGTGGGCGCGAGTCGCTCGGCTCGGTGTGCCCTCGACGGCAGCCGTGCGCGCCTCCGCGGCGTGCGCCGACCTGGCGCGCCGCGAACGCGCGGTGCCCCTCGGCTCAGACCGGCGGGCCCGCCACCAGAGCGACCACCGTGAGCAGCGCCACCACCACGACGAGGGCGGCGGCGAACAGCCACGGCCGGGCGAGGAACCAGCGCAGCATCCTGTCGATCGGGTGTGCGTCGCGCGGGTCGTCGCCCGGCTCCAGCCGCCAGGCGCCCTCGAGGCGCCCCCGCCGCTCGAGCACGACGTCGGCGACGACGGTGCCGTAGGGCGGCACCGCGGCCAGCGCGGAGAGCACGATGGCCCACCAGGCCCAGCGCTGATTGAGTCCGACCACGACGCACACGGCGACGAAGGCGATGAACACGACGCCGTGGGCGAGACCGACGGCGAAGAAGAACGGAACCTCGGCCGCGAACACGTACCGGGCGACCATCGCGGCGATGAGCGCGGTCCAGGTGACGGCTTCGGCGACTGACGCGATGCGGAAGACGGTGCGGGGAGTCATCCCTCCCGAGCCTATCGGAGCGCGGCGCGAGGGCCGGCCCGGACCGCCCGCGGGGTCGCCAGCCGCGCCTACACTCGGAGGGTGCTGCTCCTCGTCGACCTCGACAACACCCTGCTCGACCGGGCCGGAGCGTTCGTGCGCTGGGCGGAGCATTTCGCGGGCGAGTACGCGCTCGGCGAGGATGCCGTCTCGTGGATCGTCGGCGCCGACCGCAACGGGCACACGCCGCGCGCCGAGCTCGCCGCTGCGATCGTCGGGCACTGGCAGCTCGACGTCGAGCCGACGGAGCTCGTCGAAAGACTGGTGTACGAGCACGTCGACACCATCGAGGTCTACGACGGAGTCGCGGAACGCCTGCACCGGCTCGCCGATTCCGGCGTGGTGCTCGTCATCGTCTCGAACGGTCCGGTCGAGCAGCAGACCCGCAAGATCAGGCGCACCGGCGTCGACGAGTGGATGCTCGGCACCGTCATCTCCGAAGCGGTCGGCGTGAAGAAGCCGGAGCGCGGAATCTTCGATGCGGCGTTCGAGCTCGCCGGGGGCGCGCATCCGGAGACCTGGATGGTGGGCGACGACGTCGTCAACGACATCCAGGGCGGCCGGGCACTCGGCCTCAGCACGGGCTGGGTGTCGCACGGCGCCCGGTGGGCGAAGCAGTGGCGGCCCACGGTGACCGCGGAGACGCCCGCCGAGGTGCTCGATCTGATCGGCGAGACCAGGGCCGAGGCCCAGCGGGGCTGACGCAATCGGCCGACGGGATCAGCCCACGCCGCCGCGCAGCTCCCCCGCCATCTCCCGGGTGCGGCGGCGCACCGCCTCCACCACGGCAGCCACCGCCGGCTGCGCGAGCGAATCGGGCCGCAGCACCATCCAGTACGGCAGCACCTCGGCGACCTCCTGCGGCAGCACGCGCACCAGGTCGGTGTGGCGATCGGCGACGAAGCAGGGCAGGAAGCCGATGCCTGCTCCCGCGCGCGTGGCCTCGACGTGCACGAACACGTTCGTCGAGCTGAGCGAATCACGCATGGCGGGAACCAGCCGGCGGGGTGCGTCGAGGTCGTCGACCTGCAGCATGGAGTCGATGAAGTAGACCAGCGGATGCCCGGCCAGCTCGTCGAGCGAGAGCGGCTCCCCGTGGCGGTCGAGGTATTCACGGCAGGCGTACATGCCGAGAACGTACTCGCCGAGCAGCAGGGCCTCGGCCCGGTGCACCTGGGGACGGCCGACCACCACCTCGATGTCGAGCCCGGAGCGCTGCTGCAGGGCGCGCCGGGTGACGGTGACGATCTCGACCCTCAGCTGCGGATGCTCGCGCTGCAGGGCGGCGACCGCCGGCGCGGCGATGAGGGCGCTGAAGCCGTCGGTCGCCGACATGCGCACCACGCCCGACAGGCTCGGCGTGGCGGCCTCCGAGTCGAGCGAGCCGACCGCCTCCTCCACCTCCTCGGCGGCGCGCACCGCTCGCCGGCCCAGCTCGGTGAGCTCCCAGCCGCCTGCGGCGCGGGAGAGCACGCGCCCGCCGAGGGCGCGCTCGAGGCTCGCGATGCGCCGTGAGACCGTGGTGTGGTTCTGGCCCAGGGCGTCGGCTGCGGAGGTGAACCGCCCGGTGCGCGACACGGCGAGCAGCACGAGCAGATCCTGCGGGTCGGGCTTCACATCTGCAATTATGCACATCTGCTGTTCGGAATTGACCATTGCTCGCCTGGAGGTGTGCACGAATACTCGTTGCAGTCAACGACGACCAGCAAGGAGTCACCGTGAGCGTCAATCCCACTGCCACCCGAACAGCCCCCGCCGACCGAGGTCGCGCCCCCGCCCCGACCGGTCTGAAGAAGGTCGTCGCCGCGTCGATGGTCGGCACTGTCGTCGAGTGGTACGAGTTCTTCCTCTACGCCACCGCGGCCAGCCTCGTCTTCGGCACCGTGTTCTTCCCCAACGCCGGCACGAAGCTCGACGGCATCATCGCCGCCTTCCTCACCTACGCCGTGGGCTTCGTCGCCCGACCGCTCGGTGGAATCGTGTTCGGGCAGATCGGAGACCGCCTCGGCCGCAAGCACACCCTCCAGGTGACGATCGTGCTCATCGGCGTCGCCACCTTCCTCATCGGCTGCTTGCCCGGATTCGACACCATCGGCTACTGGGCGCCTGCACTGCTCGTGGCGTTGCGCTTCCTGCAGGGCTTCGCGCTCGGCGGCGAGTGGGGCGGGGCCGTGCTCCTCGTCGCCGAGCAGAGCCCGGACCGCTCGCGCGGTTTCTGGGCCAGCTGGCCGCAGGCTGCGGTGCCGGTGGGCAACCTACTGGCCACCCTGGTGCTGCTCATCCTCTCGACCGCCCTGCCTTCCGACCAGTTCCTCGGCTGGGGCTGGCGCATCGCGTTCTGGATCTCGGCGGTGATCGTGCTCGTCGGCTACTACATCCGCACCCACGTGAACGAGGCCCCCATCTTCGTCGAGGCGCGTGCCGAGATGGAGGAGGAGAAGGCGGGCTCGTGCGGCGTGTTCGAGGTGCTGCGCCGCTACCCGAAGGGTGTGTTGAAGGCGATGGGGCTGCGCTTCGCCGAGAACATCCTCTACTACCTCATCGTGAGCTTCTCGATCGTCTACCTCACCACGGTGCACGAGTACGCCACGAGCCAGCTGCTGCTCGCTCTGCTCATCGCCCACGCCGTGCATTTCGCCGTCATCCCGCTCGTGGGTCGGCTGTCCGACCGCATCGGCCGGAAGCCCGTCTACTTCGCCGGCGCCGTGCTCGGCGCCACCTGGGCCTTCTTCGCCTTCCCGATGTTCGACACGCTGAACCCGGTGCTGATCGTGCTCGCGGTGACCATCGGCCTGTGCTTCCACGCGCTCATGTACGCCGGGCAGCCGGCGATCATGTCGGAGATGTTCCCCACGCGCATGCGCTACTCGGGGGTGTCGCTCGGCTACCAGGTCACCTCCATCGTGGCGGGCTCCCTGGCCCCCATCATCGCCTCGGCGCTGCTGCAGCAGTACCAGGCCTGGCTGCCGGTGGCGCTCTACCTGGTCGCGGCCTGTGCGGTCACCGCGGTCACCGTGCTGACGCTGCGCGAGACGAAGGGCGCATCGCTCCGGGCCATCGACGAGGCCGACGCCATCCGCTTCGCAGCCCAGCGAGGGACGACACCGCGAGGCGTGCAGGGCTCGCGCGGGTCGCGGGCATGACCGCCCCGGAGCGCTCCCTGACGCTCCGGGGGCGCACCGCCCTCGTCACGGGCGGCGCGGGCGGCATCGGCGCCGCCGCGGCACGCGAGCTCGCCGGTCTCGGCGCCCGGGTCGTGGTCGCCGACCGTGACGGTGAGGCGGCGGCACGGCTGGCCGACGAGCTCGAGGGCTCGTCGTGGGAGATCGACCTGGCGGAGCTCGACGCGCCCGCGTTCGCCGACGACGCGTTGCAGGAGCGACTCGGCGACGTCGACATCCTCGTCAACAACGCCGGACTGCAGCACGTCGCTCCCATCGCCGAGTTCGGCCGGGAGGAGTACCGGCGCATCCTCGCGGTGATGCTCGAGGCGCCCTTCCTGCTCGTGCGGGCAGCGCTGCCCGGCATGTACGAGCGCGGTTTCGGCCGGGTCATCAACGTCTCCTCGGTGCACGGGCTGCGCGCGTCGCCGTTCAAGAGCGCCTACGTCGCCGCCAAGCACGGCCTCGAAGGGTTCTCGAAGGTCGTCGCCCTCGAGGGAGGGCCGCACGGGGTGACGAGCTGCTGCGTGAACCCGGGCTACGTGCGCACCGCCTTGGTCGAGCAGCAGATCGAGCAGCAGTCGGCGCTGCACGGCATTCCGCCGCAGGAGGTGCTCGAGCGCGTGCTGCTCGCCGAGAGCGCGGTGAAGCGGCTGGTCGAGCCCGAGGAAGTGGCGTCGCTCATCGGCTGGCTGGCGTCGCCCGCGGCGGGCATGGTGACGGGATCGAGCCACACCATGGACGGGGGATGGACGGCGCACTGAGGGGTGCGCACTCCCCAGCCGCAGCCGGGCGCGTGGCGCCACCGGATGCGCGACGCGGGTGGGGGTGCCGGGCGCGGGCGCGCGGTGGCCGGGGTCGCTCGGCGGCGGGCGGAGGGTGGCACGCCCAGCCGCGACGCGCTCAGCCGCGGCGGGCGAGCGCTTCGCTCCGCCAGCGGGCGTGGAGCTCCCACGGGTCGACTTGCTCGGCGCGGAGCCCCTCGATGTGCTCGAGGAGCTCGGGGGCCCGCTCGAACCACTCGCGGCCCGCGCGGCAGGCGGCGAACTCGCGGTGCCGACGCTGCTCGAGCGCGCGGCCGCCGCGCTCGAAGGCGAGCAGCTCCTCGTGGGCGATCTGCGCCAGCCGGGCGCGCGGGTTGGAGGAGGTACCGATCTTCACCAGCCCGCGCGAGGCGAGGTAGTAGACGACGTCGACCCGCACAGGAGCCACGTCGTCGTCGGGGATCTCGCCGTGCCGCCACTCGCACACCGCGCACAGCCAGCCCGACGGGTACCGCACCCCGAGCCTCGACCCGCAGGCGATGCACGGCGAGGGCAACGGGTCGGTGACCCCCACCTCCCCCAGCACCGCCTCGTGGGCGAGCAGCAGGTGCCGGCGGCACAGCACGAGACCGGCGGATGCGCCCACCGGGTCGCCGGGAGCGCCGCACGCCGCCGAGACGGTCGCGTCGAGTGAGAGCTCGACGACGCCGCAGCGCGGTTCGTCGGTCTCGGTGGGGGCGGTCATCGCATCTCCTTCGTCGGGGTGACGCTACCCGCCGCCACCGACACGGCGGCCCGACCGTGCGCGGCGGCCCGTCCGGACGCGGCGAGGGCGGATGTCGGTGGCCGCGGCTATCGTCGCGCGGGAGGGCGCGGAGGCGTCACCGAGAGACGGGAGCCGACGGTCGTGCCGGAGAACATCGAGGCCTGGTGGAGCAGAAGGCAGCGCTCCAAAGGGGTCGAGGTGCCCTATCCGGTGGGGAGCTACCGCGAGGCCTGGGCGCCCTACGCGGTGCTCAAGCGGCAGTACCACCCCGACCTCAATCGAGGCATCACGCTCACCCAGATCCCGCCCGCCGCCGACGTGTACCTCACCTGGCAATGCGAGGTGGGTCACTACTTCATCGCCACCCCCGCCGAGCAGCGCAGCCGGCCGGGCGGCGGGGTGCGGCGCCGATCGGTGTGGTGCACCCTCTGCACGCTGCTCGCGAACCCTCCGCGCATCGCCCCCGCCAAGCCGCCCGTCGCCGAGAAGGCTCCCGCGCCGATGCACCACCCGGTCGGCCCGGCCACCACGCAGAGAGCGGCCCCTCAGACTCCACCTCCGCGCCGACGACGGGCGGCCACGGGCCTTCCGTCGTCGCACGCGAGCCCCGGCTCCGGACTGGCTGCACAGCGTGCCCTGTCGACCGAGAGCCGACGACGAGCACCCCTGTCACGCAGCGGCGGATCGGCCAGCCGGGGTGGGCCTCCGTCGCCACCGCGCGTGCAGAGCCCCACGCCGAGCCCCTCCGCATCCGTCCCGGGGAGCATCGAGTGGCTCGAGTCATCGGGAGCGGTCATCGACGAGGCACCCGTGGTGCGCGCACCGGGCCAGGCCTTCTGGAGCGCCCGGGCCCCGAAGCCGGCCTCGGCCGCCGAGGCCGAGCTGCGTCAGCGCCTCGGCCGCCGGGTCGACCTCGACCTGGGCCTCAACGCCGTCGCCGTGCGCCAGCCCTTCTTCGGTAGACACGAGGTGTGGCCCGACTTCGTGCTCGCCGAGCTCGCGGTGGCGGTGGAGTTCGACACCCCGGGTCGTTTCGGTCTCGAGCACCTCGGCTCCCGCCTCGACGTCGACCGGCGCAAAGACCGCCTGTTGCGCGCTGTGGGGTGGGAGGTGGTGCGCATCCGCTGCGGTTCCCTGCCGCTGCTCGGCGAGCACGACATCGAGGCGGCGGGGGTCTCGGCGCGGCTCGTCGATCGCCTGCTCGACCGGCTGCGCGAGGTGCGCGGCCCCTTCCTGGTCGACGCCTATCTCCGCGAGCCCGGCTCGGAGCGGACGCCGGGAGATGGTGCCTAGGCTGGATCCATGGTGAGACGCAGGCCGCTGAGCGACGCGAGACTGAGCGCCGCCCGCTATCGCTCGCAGCAGGTCACACCTGTCGGCGGCGATCAGGTGTCCGGCGATGCTGTGCGCGGCGACAGCGCGCACGGGGACGGCCCTCATCGCGACAACGCGAAGGTCGACGGCGTGCACGGCGCCGGCAGCGAGAACCCGACGCACCACGACGCGCGGGCCGGAGCCGGGCTCGGCACCGCGGGCCGTTCGGCCGACGACGAGGCCGATGCGGGCGCCCCCACGATGGAGCAGCGGGCGGCGATCGTCGAGATCGCCATCACGCAGGCCATGCGGCGCGGCGACTTCGACGACCTCCCCGGGGCCGGCAAACCGCTCGCCGGTCTCGGCCGCACGTACGACCCCGACTGGTGGATCCGTCAGAAGATCGAACGCGAACGCCTCACCGGTCTCGGCCCGCCCGCGCTGACGCTGCGCACCGAGCACGCCGAGCTGGATGCCCGCCTCGACACCCTCGGCACCGAGCACGAGGTGCGCGAGGTTCTCACCGACTTCAACCGTCGCGTCGTCGAGGCCCGCCGCCAGCTCCTCGGCGGCCCTCCCGTCGTGACCCCCACCCGCGACATCGATGCCGAGGTCGAGGCCTGGGCCTCCCGCCGCGACGAGCGCCGTCGCGAGTCGGAGCTCGCTCGAGTCCGTGCCGAGGAGGAATGGTCGCGCCTGTCCCGCCGCGAACGCCGCGCCGCCCGCCGCAACGGCACCGCCCCGCACTGACCCCGCCCGCGAGCCTCAGAGGCACAGCTACCTCAGAACAGGCCCTGCGCCGCGAGCTCCCATCGGATGGACGGGGCGACCTTCTCCGCGTACGCCGGGGTGAGGTGCACCTGGTCGTAGCGGGTGGGCACCGTGCCCGCGAACGCCGGACAATACCCCTGGGCGCAGCTGAAGCCGAGCGAACTCACGTAGTGGTCGCCGGTGCCCGCCGCGGCGAGGGCGGCTCGGGTCGCCGACTCGAAGTCGTACCAGGCCTGATCGATGCCTGTCATGCAGTTCTGCGGGCTGGTGACGGGCGAGTAGCAGGCGCCGAGGTTCGCCCCGAGCGGAGGGGGTGCGAGCTGCACCACACGTCCGGGCACCTGGTAGGAGGCCGCCTCGGCCAGGGTCGATGCGACGAGGTCGGTCGTCGAGAGCGGACGGCGGTCGGGCGTGTTCCCGAGCGCGTAGGCGTTCGACATCACGACCAGGCGCGGCTGGTCGGCGGCGATCATCGCCCGCACGTCGGCTTTGCGCTGCTCGCACCATTGCATGACACCGTCGCCGTCGTTCTGCACCGCCACCTGCGTGAAGCGGCAGCCGTACAGCCCGATCGCCGTCACCCGCCACCGGCCGCCGCTCTGTTCGGCGAGCGCCTTGAACGCGGGTGCGTACGACAATGCGGTGGAGTCGCCGACGAGGTAGAGGTGGTCGGGTGCGTCGCCGCTCCCCCACGTGCACGCGCCGGCGTCGGGGGTCGGGCCGGGGGTGAAGCAGTCGCGTGCCGGGTTGTGGCTGGAGTTGTCGGAGATGGCCTGATCGAGCGAAGGCGAGAGGTCGCCGGGCCAGGCCGTGGCCGCCGCTGCCGCATAGAGCTGGGCCTGCAACTCGTCCTCCGGGTTCACGGATGCCGGTGCCTGCGCCTCGCCCGACCCTGCGTCGGTCTCGCCACCCGGCTGGCCCTTGTCGCCCGGTGAGCCGGCCGCAGCATCCGGGGCCGGCGCGTCGGGGGTCTGCACCACGGGGGCGCTCGGCAGAAGGGCGGCGAGCGGCCCCTCGCCCTTCACCCCGAGCTGCACCACGACCGTCGCGGCGATGACGAGCACGACCAGGGCGGCGCCCGAGAGCATGGCTTGCGCGCCGAAGCGGTCGCGCCACTCCTGCCAGGCCTTCGACCGCTCCTCCGATGCGGTGCCGCGCGGCGACTGCGGGGCGCGGTGCAGCGGCTGTTCGACGAGGAAGTACGACAGCAGTGCGACCACGAGCACCAGCCCCAGCACCACGAGGGTCGTCTCGAGGGAGGCCGGCAGCAGCAGGGTGACGAACACCAGCACCGGGAAGTGCCAGAGGTACAGCGAGTACGACACGTCGCCCACGAAGGTGGTGACGGGGTTGACGATCGGAACGAGGTGCCGCTGTGCGCCGGCGGTCGAGCCGGCGGGCGCGATTCCCGCCACCACCACGGCGACGGTGGCGAGCACCGGGGCAGCCGCCCAGGGGCCGGGGAACGCGAGCGACGAGTCGATGAGCAGCATCGAGGCCACGACCCCGGCCAGACCCGCCCAGCCGAGCAGCACCCGGGCGCCGAACGGCATCGTCGCGAACAGTGGCGCCGCCACAGCGAGCAGGCCTCCGGCTCCGAGCTCCCAGACACGGGTGAGAGTCGAGAAGTACGCCGTGGTGGGCGCGGCGCTGCTCTGCCAGAGAGCGAAGACGAAGGAGGCGACGACCACGACGGCGAGCACCACGCCGAGGGTGGGCCGGAGCCGCGACCGGCCCGTCGGGGCCCCCGCGCCCGACGGCCTGCCCAGCACGACCGCCACCACGATGAGCACGATGAGGGGCCACACCAGGTAGAACTGCTCCTCGACCGACAGCGTCCAGAAGTGCTGCAGCGGCGACACGGCGTCGCCCGCCGAGAAGTAGTCGGTGCCTTCGGCGGCGAAGCGCCAGTTCGACACCAGCAGCAGAGCCGAGACGGCGTCTCCCACCGTGCTCCAGAACCTCGGCTGATTGAACAGGAACCACGCCGTGACCGTGGTGGCGACGAGCACGAGCACCGCGGCCGGCGCGATGCGTCGCACCCTCCTGCCGAAGAAGCCGGTGAGCGATACCCGGCCGTCGCGTTCGGCCTCGCGCAGCAGCAGACCGGTGATGAGGAACCCGGAGAGCACGAAGAAGACGTCGACGCCGACGAAGCCCCCGGAGGGCCACCCGAGCACGTGGTCGAGAATGACGGCGATGACGGCGAGGGCCCTGAGCCCCTGGATGTCGTGACGAACCTGAGACTTCATGGCTCGGGAATCTTAGCGCGAGCGACGACCCTCTTTTCGACGGTCGACGACCGCCGACACCAGCATCCACCCGGCGTACCCGAACAGCAGCGTCACCGCCACCGGCACGATCACCGAGCGCGCCTCGCCGTTCACCGCCTGGTTCACCCAGCCGAGCAACGGGATGCTGTACCAGAGCGTGCCCACCACCTGCACCTCGCGCACCGGCTTCTCGTCGGCGGCATCGTTGTTGTCGCCCTTCGTGACGAACTCGATCTCGCCCCGTGAGCTGGTCGATTTCTCGACGACGCGATGGCTGACGACCCCGGGCCTCCCCGACTCGATCTGGTAGGTCAGCACGTCGCCCAGGCGGATCTCTTCCGCCGGCATCGGCCGCACCACGACGAGGGTTCCGGGAGGGAACCCGGGCTCCATCGACGAGGTGAGCACGGTGAGCGCCCGGCCTCCGACGAGGAGCGGAAGGAGGATGGTGAGCACCGCCAGCATCAGCACGAGCACCAGCGACGCGGCGCTGAGGGCGACACCCAGGTAGTGGAGCAGCGACGGCGACGCGCGTCCGGCCGCGCCCTCGGCACGGTGTCTCGCCGGTGGCAGGGCCCGGTGCCTGGCCCCGGTGACAGCCGGCGCGCCGGTCACGGCGATGCCTCCGCGCGCCCGGGCGGCCCGGGGTGCTCCGCCGATTCCGGATGCTCGGCGGGCCGGGCGGTGGAGGCGCGACGCCGTCGCCGCACCGAGGCGAGAGCTGCGGCGCCCGCGACCACCCCCACCGACCCCGCCATCGCCAGCGCCACGGCTCCGAACCCGGTGGCCGCGATCGGGTCGCCGGCCCCCGCAGAGGGGCGGTCGGGAAGGGCGGAGACGACGGCCCCGCCCGAGCACCCGTCAGCGTCGGCGTCGGGGTCGGAGGGATCGCGCAGCCCCGCCACGAGGTCGAAGCCGGCGTGGGCGTCGTGACCGGTGCGCCCCGTGGCCGAGGCCGCGAAGGTCACCGCCACCCGCACAGCAACGGTGCCTCCCGGCTCGAGCACCCCACCGGAGAGCAACACGGCGCACTCGCCACCGCGGGTGAGCGGCACGGCCACGGTGTCGGGCGACCCGGCCCCGGAGTCCGCGACGGCCCCGGACAGCGCGTGCCCGGCCTCCGCCGACAGCAGCAGCTCGTCGGCGAACGCATCGCTCGTCCACCACCCGTCGACGACGCTGAGCCGCAGCACCCCGGGCAGCTCGCCCGCGTTCCGCACCCAGAGCGTGCGGGCGACGCTGTCGCCGGGCACGACCGTCGGCGTGGACTCGAACAGCGGGAGGTCGAGGCTGCCCGAGAAGCGCGTGCCGTCGGAGCTCACCTCCACCCCGGGCTCGGTCGTCGTCGTCGCGGCCGCTGCCTTCTGCCCGCCGGCCGTGAGCAGCAGAGCGAGCGGGACGAGCGCCCCCGCCACCAGCACGCCCGTCAGCAGCGTGCCGCGCGCCCCGCGCATCCGCTCGTCCGTCATGTGCCGCACGTCACGTTGAGCAGCACGCTGTAGTTCGCGTTGCGGGTCACCGCGGTCGACGTGGTGCCGTAGGTGGTCTCGTTCGCCGTGATGGTGATCGGGATGCTCCCTGCCGTCAGCACGGTCGAGAGCCCGAGCTGCAGCGAGCCGATGTCGACCTGGGGCCGGGTGGAGCCCGAGGGCTGCGCCACCGTGGTGATGACGGTGGTGGTGCCCGACACGGTGCGGCTCACGGTGTAACTCGTCGCCGAGGGCACCTGCGCCCAGGAGAACCGGGCGACGTCGCCGACGCCGATGATGGTGACGTTGGCGCACTGCAGGGCGGTGGGCGGCCCGATGCGGTAGACGCTCTGGGTGAAGCCTGGCGTGGTGCCGGCGGTCGCCGTCCAGAGGCCCGCGGTTCCGGTGAGGGCGAAGCTCGCCGTGAGCGACTGCCCCTGCGACTGCGCGACGGTCGTGGAGAGCTTGGTGGCGGCGCACAGGGTGAGGGTGGTGCCTGGCGCGACCGCCGAGAAGGCACTCGGCAGCGACGGGGTCGAGGCGAGGGTGCCGACCGAGGTCCCCGTGCCGGGGACGGATGATGCGCACACGCCCGCGGCACCTGTTCCGAGCCAATAGGTCAGCGACACGTTGGCTGCCGAGAGGGTTCCGCTGGTGGTGACGCCCACGGCGAAGGCGAGCGGCGACGTTCCCGTGTTCTGGAAGGTGAACGGCACGATCGCCGGGGTCTGGTTGGGCGGGAGCGTGGCGGTGCTGAACTTGTACTCGAAGGTCGTGCCGCTCCCCCCGCTCGCGCTCACCGTCGCTGTGGCCGCGTTCACGGTGGCGGCGAGCGGAACCGGGGCCGCCGACCAGAGCGCAGCGGCGCCGAGGTGGGTGGCGCCGAGGAGGAACACGAGGGCGAACACGCCGAACGTGAGGCGGAGCATCCGGCCGCCGCTCACGGCTGACGCCCGTCGATGTTCACCGTGAACGTGGTGGCGGCGAGCCCCTTTGCCGCGTCGGGAGCGGTGGTCGCCAGCTCCGCGATGACGCACAGCACCCCGCTGCCCTGCTTCGCCAGTGTGAGCGGGAGGTCGGAGGTGGTCGCCGCGGCGAAGGTGCCGCTCCAGCTCGGCGTCGCCGCAGTCGTGCAGGCGGCTGTGGAGCTCACCACGCCCACCCGGATGACGAGGGCCTGCGAGAAGGCAGTCGACGAGCTGGTGCGGGTGAGGCCGGCGGCGCGCACGACGAGCGGCACGTCGCCGGTGTTCTTCACGACTGCGGCTGCCGCCACCTTCGCACCCGGGTAGAGAGCCGTGGTGGGCAGGGCCAGCGGGGTCGTCACCGAGAGGGTGGCGGTGCCCGCCGCGATGGTGCCGCCGCCGGTGCTGCGCGACGCGGTGAGGAACGCGTAGGTGCCGCCGGAGGCGGCGACGCCGACCGCCACCGCCGCAGCGACGGCGGCGGTGACGGTGAGCATCCTCGCCACGAGCGACCGGGCCACCCCGCGGGGGGCGGCTCGGACGTGCCGCGGCGGGTGGGCCGTGGTCACGGAGAACTCCTCGAGGGTGCTACTGGATCTGGCTGAGGTTGACCGCCATGTCGTCGAGCACGGCCGTGCCGAGCTTCGCGTCGTTGTTGCTGCCGGCGGTGCCGTAGGGGAACGGCACCGTGACGGTGACCACGACCGGCACGTCGGTGATGCCGGAGGCGCCCGCGGTGATGGTGTAGTTCGGGCTGGTGCCCGAGATCGCGGGGTCGTTCGCGGCGAGGTCGACCGTGGTGTTGGCGGTGAGGTAGCCGACGAGCGCGGTGTCGGCGGCGGTGGGCGAGGCCGGGGTGTGGATCGCGTTCGAGGTGAGGCCGAGGGTGGCCTCGAGGTTCTGCCCGACGGCCGTGACGAGCAGGGTGTCGGTGTACGTCAGCGTGTCTCCCGGCACGATCTTGTAGGTCGAGAGGTTCACGGTGGCGCCGTTCTGGTCTGTCCAGACGCCCGCGGCTCCGTCATCGGTGACGACGAGGTTTCCGGCGCTGATGGTGCCGCCCGTCACGGCGGCGGTCGAGTTCCAGAAGGCGAAGGTTCCGGCGCCTCCGAGGAGGAGGACAAGGCCGGCGGCTCCGGCGATCGCGCCCTTGGCGAGCTTGTTCATTGCTGTGCTGTCCTTCCGTGCCGTCGTGCGGCACACGTGCGCGACACTCGTCGCAGAGCTGGTGATGCATCGAGTGTCGGAAATCCCGCACAGCACACGGGAGAGGCGGGGGTTTCATGGCGCGCGCACGACGCCTCCTGTCGCGCAGATCATGCACCCCCCTCGCTCGGGGGACACGAATCGGCGGCGCCTCAGACCATCCGCTTCAGCGCCCTCCTGGCGTCGTCGGCGAGGGCGAGCGCCCTGGCCGCCTGGTCGCGGGCTCGCTGATGGAGCACACCGTAGGTGAACGTCGACTCCCCCGCCGCGTCGGCGCGATGCGCGGTCAGCAGCACGAACTCGGCGAACAGTGAGGCGTCGCGGTGCCAGCCGAGCGCATCCTGCAGCTCCTCGGCGGCGTCGGCGACGCGTTCGCCGCGGCCGCCCAAGGTGCTCGCCGGCGCCGTGTCGGCGAACTCGACGGTGTAGCGCAGCCGCCGGGCGGCCTTGCGCGAGGCGTGGAGGGCGGCGAGGGCGCGTGCAGCCTCGACCGGATCGACGTCGTCGACCCGGCGGGCGTGCCGGGGGGAGACTGTGCGCTTCAACGCCCGGCTCGCCTCCCGCCCCGCGACCCTGCGGGAGAGCTTCCGTGGCGACGACGGGCCGGAGGGGGCGTCGGCGAGCAGCGCGGGCACGGGCCCCGCGAGGAGGAGGTCGAGTTCGTCGAGCAGTCGGTAGTAGGGCGTGTCGCTCATGGCGGAGACGAGGCGACGGTGCGCGTCGGCGTGCTCGGCCCTGGTGTCGTCGACGAGGCGGCGGCGGGCGTCTGCGTCGACGACGCCCCGGTCGGCCTCGACCTCGGCGAGCGCGTCGGCGGCCCACCGGGCACGCACCTCGAGGTCGCGGGTCTCGCCGAGGAGGGCGCCGAGACGGGAGAGCGAGTCGCGGAGCCGACCGAGCCCGTCGCCGTCGAACAGCTCCCGGTGCGAGGCCAGCACCGACCGCAACCGCCGTACGACGACGCGCAGGCGGTGCACGGCGTCGTCGTCGTCGGCGCGCACCCGGGGGTCGAGCTCGACGATCTGCGTCGCGAGGTCGCGCACCCCGGCGAGCACCACGGCTGCAGCGGGGGTGAGCGTCGACTCGATGGTGCGAGCGGATGCGTGGGCCGGCTGCTCGGCGTCGGCGCCCTCTCGCTCGGGCCCTCCAAGGCCCGTGCGGCCGAGCGCCTGTGCCAGCTTCGACACGCTCGGCGAGACCTCCGCTCCGGCCGCCAGGAGCACGGCCGCCGCCTCCTCGAGCAGGGCGGCTCGCTTCTTCGGCGTTCCGGGAGCGGCCTCGCCCAGTTCGACCTCCCACTCGCGCCAGGCCCGCACCACTCCCGCCCTCGCATCGCTTGCGACCACCCGGTCGTCGGCGAGCTCGATGACGACCCGCCCGTCGGAGTCGAGCAGGTTCGTCACGGTCCGGGTCGTCGAGATGCGCGCCAGAGGGGTGAGGCGGTGGTCACGCACGTGCACGCGCACGGCGTCGAGCACCTCGAGCGGAACCTCGACCGCCTCAGCGGTCGACGGCTGCCCGGTGTCGCTCACGCCGTCGCTGCCGCCGTACGGGAGCGCACCCTCCACGGCGAGCGGCCACTGGAGTTCGGTGCGCCCCTCTGCGGCGGGCAGCTTCACGTGCCACCCCTCGTCGTGTCCGCCCTGGCGACGTCGCAACGCGATGCGCCGGCGCGCCAGCGCGAGGGAGTCGGTGTCGTAGTAGACCGCTTCCAGCACGACCGGGTCGACGTGATCGACCGCGGTGACAGCGCCGATGCCGGTGAGCTCGGGCACCGCCCTGTCGTCGGCGATGGAGAACTTCTGCTCGATCTCGGTCTGCACGGTGTGGGCCATCGTTCCGGTCTACCTCTTCGCGGCGCGTTCCGCCCGGGGGCGGGATGATACGGAGGACACTGGGAGCGTGTCGGCCCCCGTACTCATTCTGGTCACCCGGCCCGTCGAGGTCGAACCCGGCGCGGAGCCGGGCGAGGCGTCCCGTCCCTTCCGCCTCGCCGACGTCGCCCTGCCCCAGCTCAGTGTGCTCGACCTCGGCGTGACGCGCGGCGACGGAGTGTTCGAGAGCGTGCGGGTGGGGCCGTCGGGCTCCCCCGACCTCGAGGCCCACCTCCGGCGCTTCGTCGTCTCCGCGAGCCTGCTCGACCTTCCCGCCCCCGACCTCGAGGTATGGCGGCAGGCCTTCGCCGCGGCGGTCTCCGAGGCCCGCCGTCGCGGAGGCGACGACGAGGTGCTCGGAGTGAAGCTCGTGCTCACCCGGGGAATCGAGGGCCGGGGTGTGCCCACGGCGTGGGTGCTCGCCCAGCCCGCCCCCGATCACACGGCGGTGCGACGCGACGGCCTCGCAGCGATCACCCTCGACCGGGGCTACCGGCACGACGCCGGCGCCGCCTCACCATGGCTGCTGCTGGGCGCCAAGACGCTCTCCTACGAGGTGGCTGCCGCCGCGACGAGGGAGGCGGCGAGGCGGGGAGCCCGCGAGGTGGTCTTCGTCAGCTCCGACGGTTTCGTGCTCGAGGCCCCGACCTCGAGCGTCGTCATGCGCTTCGGCGACCGGGTGGTCTCCCCGCCCGCCGAGGTCGGCATCATCGCGGGCACCACGGTCACCCGAGCACTCGCGTTCTTCGCCGAGCGCGGGTTCGAGACGGCCGAGGAGCGCATCCCGGTCTCCCGCCTCGCTCGGGCCGACGCGGTGTGGCTCGTCTCGAGCGTGCGCCAGGCCGTCCCTCTCACCGCGCTCGACGGGCGCCCCCTCCACCTCGACGCCACCCTCACCGCGGCCCTCAACGCGCACCTCGGCACCTGACCCACCCGCCCCGCCCACCGCGCACGCACGTCCCACCCGAGAGACCCCAAAACGCCCCCTCACCCGCCCCGACCCGGCACTTCCCGCCCTCTCGCCGGGTGGGTGACGCGGATGCGAAGCGCACCACGAAAGAACACAACACGCCCCCTCACGCCACGTGAGGCGGCACTTCCCGCCCTCTCGACGCAGGTGGCTGGGTGCGCGGGGCGCGGGTGCACGGGGGCGCTGCGACAGGGCGGAAGTCGCCCCTTCACGCCGGGCGAGGCGGCACTTTGCGCCCTCTCGCGGCGGGATGAGACGCGGATGCGCGGCGCACCACGAGAGAGCACAACACGCCTCCTCACGGCAGGTGACGCGGCACTTCGCGCACCTTCGGCGCGCGGGTGACGAGGTGCGTGGTACGCGGGGCGGCGGGCCCACCCGCGCCGCGAGAGGGCGCAAGTCGCCCTCTCAAGCCAGGTGAGGCGGCACTTTACGCCCTCTCGACGCGGTGGTGGGGTGCGCGGCGGGCGCCGACGCGGGGCGCGAGGGGCACGGGCGCGCGAGCGCGGGTCAGGCGGAGGCGGCGAGGGGCACGGTGGTGCGGTGCACGTTGTCGCCGACCCAGCGCACGAGGGGAACGAGCACCTCGGCGAGCTCGCGGCCGAGCGGGGTGAGGCTGTAGTCGACGCGGGGCGGCACGGTGCCGTGCGACTCGCGCAGCACGAAGCCGTCGCTCTCGAGCGCCCGCAGCGTCTGCGCGAGCATCTTCTCGCTGATGCCCTCGATGCGGCGGCGCAGCTCGCCCCAACGGCGGGGCTCCTCGTCGAGGGCGACGAGCACGAGCACGCCCCACTTGCTGGTGACATGGTCGAGCACCACCCGGCTGGCGCATCCGGATGCGAAGGGGGACGCCGCGCGCTCGCGGCCGAGGCTCTGCCAGATGTCGTCCATTCCCTTAACTTACCAAAAAGTGGGTACCCCCAGACGGGAAGTTTGGGCGGAAGACCCCGGTTCACCCTCTCGACGGCCCGCGAGCGCGGCGCCGGAAAGGACACAGACCATGACCATCGTCGTCACCGGAGCCACCGGACACCTCGGCCGCCTCGCCGTGGAGCACCTCGTCGCCCGCGGCGTCCCCGCGAGCGACATCGTCGCCGCCGGCCGCACCGAGTCGAAGCTCGCCGAGCTCGCCGAGACCCTCGGCGTGCGCACCGCCGTCGTCGACTTCACCTCCCCGGCGACGCTCGACGGCGCCCTGGCCGGTGCCGACACGCTCGTACTGGTCTCGGGCAGCGAGGTGGGGCAGCGGGTCGCCCAGCACCGCAACGCCGTCGAGGCGGCCGCGCGGGCCGGTGTCTCCCGGTTGGTGTACACCAGCGCGCCGTTCGCCACCGAGAGCCCCCTCATCCTGGCCCCCGAGCACAAGGCGACCGAGGAGCTCATCGCCGCCAGCGGCATCCCTGCCGTCATCCTCCGCAACGGCTGGTACCACGAGAACTACGCCGGAGCCTTCGAGCAGGCCGCCGCGTCGGGCACCTACACGGCGTCGACCGGCTCGGGCCGCGTGTCGAGCGCCGCGCGCAGCGACTACGCCGAGGCGATCGCCGCCGCGCTCACCACCGACGGTCACCTCGGGCAGGTGTACGAGCTGTCGGGCGACACCGCGTGGGACGGCACGGAGTTCGCGGCCGCCGCCTCTGAAGCACTCGCCAGCACCGTGGTGTTCAACCCCGTCTCGCCCGAGGAGAATCTCGCCCTGCTCACCGCCGCCGGCCTCGACGAGGGAACAGCGGGCTTCGTCGTCGCCCTCGACGCGAACATCGCCGAGGGGCTGCTCGGCCACACCCCAGGAACCCTGCACGAGCTCATCGGGCACCCCACCCTGCCCCTCGTCGACTACTTCAGAGCGCTGGTCGCGCAGCGGGGCTGACCCCGCGGGGCACCGCTCGGCGTAGCCCACCGAGACCGGCCCGGCCGAGCCGAGCAGGGCAGGCCGGTCGTGCACCCGGCTCAACCGGGTCGCGCGACCGGCCTTCCGTCTACAGCGCCCGCAGCTTCTCGAGCAGCGCCGGCGCGACCTCCGCCAGGAAGCGGTCCTGACCCTCGTCGCCCACCTGCACCAGCGCCACGTCGGTGAAACCGGCCTCGAGGTAGGGCTTCACGCTCTCGGCGAGCTCGTCGAGATCGGGGCCGCAGGCGATCGACCCGGCGACGTCCTCCTCGCGCACGAACTGCGAAGCCGCCGCGAAGCCGGCCGGGGTGGGCAGATCGGCGTTCACCGACCATCCGCCGCCGAACCAGCGGAACTGCTCGTGGGCCTGCGTGACGGCCGCTTCCTTGTCGGGCCCCCAGCAGATGGGGATCTGCCCGATGGCACGGCTCGGCTCACCGGCGACCGCCGACCAGCCCGAGACGAGCTCCGCATCCGGTTCGACCGCGATGAGGTGGTCGCCGAGAGGCGCGAAGCGCTCGATCGACTTCTCGCCCGAGACGGCGAGCGCGATCGGCACGCCGCCCTCGGCGACGTCCCAGATGCGCGCGGAGTCGACCCGGAAGTAGTCGCCCTCCCAGGTCACGAGCTCGCCGGTGTGCAGCTCGCGGATGATGTGCACGGCCTCTTCGAGCATGTCCTGCCGGGCGGCGACGGCCGGCCACCCCTCCCCCACGACGTGCTCGTTGAGGTTCTCGCCCGAACCGAGGCCGAGGATGAACCTGCCGTCGGAGAGGAGGCCGAGGGTCGCCGCCTTCTGTGCGACGACGGCGGGGTGGTACCGGATGCTCGGGCAGGTCACGTAGCTGACCAGCTCCACCCGGGAGGTGGCGTGCGCGACGGCGCCGAGCACCGACCAGGCGTAGGGGGCGTGGCCCTGCTCGGTGAGCCAGGGCGAGTAGTGGTCGCTGGAGACCTCGAAGTCGAAGCCCGCCTCCTCGGCCGCCACGGCGTAGCGCACCAGATCCTTGGGGCCGCTCTGCTCGGTCATCAGGGTGTAGCCGAAGCGCACCATGTCATCCTCCCGTCGCGGTCGCCCGCGGTCAGTCGCGAAGGGCGGGCCGGACGGCCGCCCCATCGTCGACGCTGCCACGGAGGCACGCCCCCCGCAGGGGCTTGCGGCGGAACCGGCGGAGGCGTTTACTCGGCGGCCGCGAACAGGGCGGGCTCGCGCTCGACGGGCACGAGGGTGGAGAGCACGGCCGGGCCGAGTCGCAGCACCCCGTCGACGAGCGGCTCGCACCTCACGCCGCCCCGGCGGCGCAGGGCCTTATGGGCGCCGTCGGCGAGCACCACGTTCATCCAGGCGCAGGGGTTGGCCGCGCGATGGCCCTGGAACCGCACCGGGCCGTCGCCCGAGTCGAGCTCGAACTGCTGACCGACGAGGGCGTCGATGTCGGCACCGCGCACGATGATGTTGCGGCGCGTGAGCGCCGGGTCGAGCCGGCGGTCGAGGCCGAGGCCCGCCCGCACCTCGTCGAGCGACTCCGCCGCCATCACCGTCACCGCCGAGGTGCGATGGGCGCCGTGCCCGAAGAACCGGTCGCCCACGATGCCGAGGCCCGCCCGCACCTCGATGCACTCGCGCGACTCGGTCGCCCCGGCCGGCAGCGGCAACGGACCGTCGGCGGGGCGCCCCTCGTAGCGGTGCAGGGGCGAGGCCAGCAGGTGGACGATCTCGACCTCGGTCCGGAACGTCATCGGGTCGGGCGCGCTCATCGCTGGTGGTCGGACTCGGCGTGACGGATGGCGCCGTCGACGTCGCCCAGCTCGAGATCGGCGCCCAGGAACTCGGGGGTGGTGGGCAGGCGCACCGTCACCCCCGGGTAGGTCTCGACGGCGAGCTCCCCGGTCGCGCCCCCGATGCCGAGCACGTGGCCGCCCACCGTGCCGGTGGTATCGAGGAAGTGGAAGTGCGGGCCCGCCACGCTGATGCCCTGGAACACGCTCGGCGCGACGAACCCCAGCAGCGTTCCCGTCACATCCGTCACCGTGTTCTCGCGCTGGTCGTGCACCGCCTCGGCGAGCGGCAGGTAGGGCTTCGTCTGCCGCTTCGCCTCTCGGAGGCTGAGCGTGGCGAAGTGCGCGTCGAAGCGCACGGCGTGGAAGAGGTTCGGGCTCACCACCCGTTCGGCGACGGCTGCGGTGAGGGCGTCGATCGAGTCGACCGCCTCGACGAGCTCGGCGGCGACGGGGCCGAAGTCGACGACCTCGGCGAAGGCGAGGGTGTCGTCGGCGGCGAGCACGCTCACCGTGCCGTCGCCGTGGCAGAGGTGGAAGACACCGTCGAGCACCACGAGCTCACCGTCCATGTGGTCGCCGCAACCGAGCCCGAGGTGGCCGCGTCGGCCCACCTCCTCGACGCTGAACACCCCGTCGAACAGCCCCGCCACCAGGGCGTCGACATGGGAGAACTGCTCGACGAGCTTCGCGTCGCGGGCGGCGGGTCTGTGGCGCATGTAGGGCATTCTCGCGCACTGCACAGCAGAACGCAGCAGAGTAGGAGTATGTCCTCCCGAATCGAGCGCAACGTCGACCGTCTGCTGAGCGTGCACCGGCCGGTCGTGCTCGCCCATCTGCGCAGCATCCGCCGACTGCACCCGAACGCCTCACCGGAGCAGCTGCTCGTCATCCTGGAACGTCGTTACGTGACCGCGGTCACGACCGGAGGGGCGGCCGTCGGGGCGAGCTCGATGCTGCCGTTCGTCGGCACGGGCGTGTCGCTCGGGCTCAGCGCACTCGAGACGGCCGGGTTCCTCGAGACCACCGCGCTGTTCGCGCAATCGGTGACCGAGGTGCACGGCATCGCCGTCGACGACCCCGATCGGGCAAGGGCGCTCGTCATGACCCTCCTCATGGGCAAGGCGGGAACGGATCTGCTCAAGCAGATCGCGGGCCAGGCCACCGGCGGGCTCGGGCGCAACGCCTACTGGGGCCAAGTGGTGACCTCGAGCCTGCCGCAGTTCGTGGTGGGGCCGATCGCCGATCAGCTGAAGAACCACTTCCTCCGGCGATTCGCCGTGGGCCAGGGCACGAACGCCGTCGGCCGCCTGGTGCCGTTCGGCATCGGCGCCGCGATTGGCGGCGTCGGCAACCTCATGCTCGGGCGCACCGTCATCGAGAGCGCACGCTCCGCGTTCGGGGCGCCGCCTTTCGGCTACCCGCCGGAGCTCGCCATCGAGATCAAGGTTCCGAAGACCAAGGCTCCGAAGGCCGTGCGCGAGGGCCGCAACCCGCTGGCTAAGCTCGCGCCGCGCCGCCGTCGCGAGGTCACGATGGCTCCGCAGCACGTCTCCGACGTCGGCGCTCCGGGCGACATCCGCATCTGAAATACCGCTGTCCAGCGACCCGGTGATAATCTGGGGGTGTTGCCAGGTTGTTCCCGGGCAGCACGAAGATGCGACGAGACGACGTCAGGAGGCCGAGCGTGACCATCACCCGCCGCCTCCGCCGCGCCGTCGTCGCCTTCGTGGGAGTGCTCGCGGCCACCGCAGCCGTCGTGCTCGGGGCGAGTTCGGCGGCCTGGGCCGGCCAGCGCGACGAGACGCAGCCGGTGCTCGCGCAGACGGGCTACGACTTCACGCCGATGCTCGTCACCGCCGCCGTGGTACTGCTGGTCGCCGGTGTCGTCGTGCTCATCGCGAAGTACGCGCTGGCACGCTCCAGCCACTCCTGACGCAGCGCCGGTAGGTACCGACGGCGCCGCGCGCCACCCCTCAGGCCGTGAGCCGTTCGTCGTCGTCGGCGGTCACCTCGTGGTCGCGCAGGTCGACGGGAAGGTCGCGCGCGTGCAGCGCCGCGTTCCGCGACCACTCCGCGAACAGGTGCTCGACGGCCTCGTGGAACCGCGCCGTCGCCGCGCCGGGCGTCGTGTCGCCGAAGTAGTGCTCGACCCAGCGGCCGAGACGCACCCCGGCGGCGGAGTCGTGCGAGACCTGGTCGAGGCGCGAGCGCACCGCGGGTGCCTCCTCGGCAGACAACCATTCGCAGTCGGAGAGGTAGCCGCCCGTGTCGAGCTGAGCATCCGGCGACACCGGCCGGGTGACCAGGAGGGGCTTGCCGGTGGCGAGGCGGTCGTAGATCATCGCCGAGACGTCGACGATCGCCACGTCGGCGGCGGCGAGCTGCCAGCCGAGCTCGGGCCCGGTGTCGTAGACGTGCCCGGCCGACGGGTCGGCACGGTTTGCCGCGGCGATCATGGCCACGATCTCCCGGTTCGCCGCGCCGTACGCCGGGTCGACGACGCCGCTGCGCGGGTGCGGCCGGTAGATGAGCCTGTGGTCGGGCGAGGCGAGCAGGTCGCGCACGAGAGAGACCCCGTGGCTGGCGATCGACCCGTAGTGGGCTGCGGCGCGGTCACCCTCCCAGGTGGGCGCGTAGAGCACGACCTGGCGGTGGTCGGCGGTGAACGGCACTGTGCCGGCGTAGTGGTCGGCCTGGGGGCGCCCGATGCGGATGGCGCGCTTGTCGAAGTCGTAGTCCCAGAGCACGCGCTGCAGCCGCGAGATGGCGGCGTCTCCGGCGACGAAGCTGTAGTCGTAGGCCTTGAACTGGTTCGTCGTCATGTACATCTTGTCGCTCTCGCCGTGATTGATGAACACGTGCCAGCGACGGCCGTACCGCATCATCTGGAAGTTGCGGGCGTTCTGATTGACGTAGAACACGATCTTGAGCTCATGGTCGAGCAGCAGCTCTTCGAGCGAGCGCACCGAGCGCACATGGGCGACCGGAACCGGTGACTCCTCGAGAAGGGCGGAGGTGGCGGTGGGGTTACGGCTCAGGATGACGACGGGGTGTGTCTTGTCGAGCTCGGCCAGCGGGCGGTACCACTGGCGCAGCTGATAGAGGTTCACGTCGCCGTCGGCGAAGTACACCCCGATCTCGTAGCGGCGCTTCGGAAGCGGGCCGCGGGCCTCGAGCTGGGAGGCGAGCTTCGACCGGATGCGCCGCGACCGCAGGAGGTCGCGCGCCACGCGCCAGCCGAGTTTCGCGTCGTTCATCAATCCCACCGCACAAGGCTAACCATGGGCTCGGGCCGAGCCCGACCGATCAGCGGCCACCCGGGTCTTCTTTAGGCAATCGTGACCTTCGCGGTCGTGCTGCGGCGCTCAGACGACCGGGGGCCGGCCCGCCCGCGCCATCCGCGCCACCGTGCGCCACGACATCGGCCGCCGCTCCCCCGCGTCGCTCCGCCACCCTTCCGCCCAGCCGCCGAACCAGGCGCGCAAGGCCGCCGGCCGACGCGCCCAGCGCAGCACCTGGATGCCCGTCCAGCTGCCCACGTACAGCGGCACCAATAGCCACGGCAGGTTGCGCTTGGCGAGCCAGACCCGATTGCGCGCGTTCAGCCGGTAGTAGTAGGCGTGACGGGTGGGCTCGATCGCCGGGTGGTTGGCGACGAGGTCGCCGGCGTACCAGGTGACGAGCCCCTGGTTCCACACCCGCCAGGCCAGCTCGATGCCCTCGTGGGCGTAGAAGAACGGCGCGGCCCACCCCCCGGTGCGATCGAACACCGCCCGCGGCAGGAGTGTCGCACCCTCCCACACCGAGAACACCGGCCCGGAGTCGCCCGCGTCGCCCTTGCGGATGCGGGGCACCCAGCGCCTCGGGTTGGTGGCGCCCGACGGGTCGACGACCCGCGGCTGGAGCAGCCCGATGCGCGGGTCGGCGACGAGCTTCACGATCGCGTCGGCGAGGAAGCCGGGGTCGGGCAGGCTCGCGTCGTCGTCGAGGAAGAACACGTACTCCCCCGTCACGACCCGGGCGCCGGCGTTGCGGCCGGCCGGGATGCCGACGTTCTCGGGCAGTGCCAGGGTGCGCACCGCATCCGGGAGCCCCTCGGGCACCCAGCCGTTGCCCACGCAGACGATGTCGAGCGTCACCCCCCGCTGGGCGAGGAGCGACTCGGCGCCTCGGAGCAGCTCGGCGGGCCGCGTGCCCCGGGTGAGCAGCACCACGCCGACGGTGGGTGCGGTGCTCAGGACCGCACCCGCTTCGACGCCATGATGGCCACGAAGTGCCCCACCAGCGCGAGCATCGACAGCGGCACCAGCGCCACCAGCAGGATGCGGTCGGCAAGCACCCCACCGATGAACAGGCCCACCACGGCGAAGACGAACACCAGCATGGTGAGCTCGACCGAGTGGTAGAGCCGGTGGAACGGCACGAACCGGGCGGCCCGGCGGAGCTTCGCCACGAGGGCCTGCGAGGGTTCCGACTCGCCCTGCTTGTCGGCGAGTTTCTCCAGCCCGGCGTTCGCCCGAGCGACGTGCACCATGTCGTTGAGCGCCTTGTTCAGCACGATGACGAGGGCGAGCAGGAGGCCGAGGGTGGTCCAGAGGAAGTCGTCGGGCGTGTCGAAGGGGAAGCCGGCGGCGCGGATGCCGAGCACGATCGGGATGAGCGCCTCGGTCGTGTAGTGCCCGACCTTGTCGAGGAAGACGCCCGCGGGAGACGAGGTGCGCCGCCAGCGGGCGACCTCGCCGTCGCAGCAGTCGACGAGCATCTGCATCTGGCCGAGCACCAGGGCGAGGGCGGCGCCCGCGATGCCCGGGATGAGCAGGGCCGCTGCGGTGGCCCAGCCGGTGAGGATCATGAGCCCGGTCACGCCGTTGGCCGAGATGGAGGTCTTCAGCAGCACCCAGGTGACGTAGGGCGAGAGCCGCCTGAGGTAGAGCGAGGCCGTCCAGTGCTCGGCGTTGCGCCGGCCGCGCACCTCGGGCGGCTGGGCCACGGCCTTGAGCTCGGCGATCGAGCCGGGGCGGGCGGTGTTCGGCCCTGCGGCGTTCGGCCCTGCGGTAATCGGCACTGTCACCTTCCCGTGTGCGCGGCGATGTTCTTCGTCAGCTTGAGGAAGCCGAGGATGAAGCCGAGACCCCAGCTGAAGTGGATGCACGGCAGGACTACGAGAAACCATACCCCGGTTGGCGCACCCTCCTTCCGGGCCGCGCCCAGCGCCGCGACGGCGACGAAGAGCAGGTAGACGGCGGGAACGACGAAGCCGACGAGGAGCCAGGAGGCGGGCCCGCCGCCCGCCAGCGCGCTGACGAGCCCGACCACCCCGAGCACGAAGCCCAGCACGGCCGCAGTCACCATGACGGGCGGCACGAAGTAGCGCAGGGCGTTCGCCGAGAAGAATCGCCGGGCGAGCTCCCCGCGCCAGAGTCCGGTGGAGAAGAACTGCCGGGCGAGCCGCTCGAGCGACGGGCGGGGGCGGTAGACCACCACGAGCTTCGGGGTGAACCAGACCACGCCGCCGGCGGCCCGCAGACGGCGGTTGAGCTCCCAGTCCTGCCCGCGCCTGATGTCTTCGTTGAACAGCCCGACCCTGCTGAGCCAGGAACGGTCGAACACGCCGAGGTAGACCGTCTCGGCGGGCCCCTCCTCGCCGCCCAGGTGGTGGGCGCCGCCGCCGAGCCCGGCTTTGGAGCCGTAGGCGAGGGCGACCGCCGACTCGAACGGCGTGGTGCCCTCGGCCTTCATGATGCCGCCGACGTTGGCGGCCTTCGTGCGGAGGATGGTCTCGACCGCGGTGCGCGCGTAGTCGCGGGGCAGCAGGGAATGGGCGTCGACCCTGATGACGATCGGATGCTGCGACGCCTCGATGGCGACGTTCAACCCGCTCGGGGTGGAGCCCGTGGGGTTGTCGATCACCCGGATGCGGCGGTCGACCCGGGAGAGTCGCTCCACGAGCTCGGTCGTGCCGTCGATCGAGGGGCCGAGGGCGACGATGACGTCGAACGGGCCCCGGTAGTCCTGGTCGAGCAGGCTCGCGATCGCCGCCTCCACGTGGGTGACCTCGTTGAGCACCGGCATCACGTAGGAGACACCGGGAAGCACCTCACCGTGGGGCGCCTCGGTCTCGTCGCGGGGCTGGGTCATCGCATCCGTTCGCTCGTCGCCGCACGCCGACGAGGCCGGTGGGCCGACGCCGCCTGAGGGCGACGACGAGCCTACCAGCCTCGTCAGGAGTGGGGTCGGAGCGCCGGGCTCCCGCCGGTTACTGCGTGAGCTGCCCGAGGGTGACGTCGATGGTCTTCGAGTCGCCGCCGCGCAGGTAGGTGATCTTCGCGTCGGCTCCGGCGGCCTGGGTGCGCACCAGGGCGGTGAGGTCGATCGAGTCGGTGACCGGGAGGCCGTTGAACTCGGTGACCACGTCGCCCGCCTGGAGGCCCGCCTTCTCGGCGGCGCCACCCGAGGTGACCGACTGGATGATCGCTCCCGCGGTGGTGCTGCCCTCGGCCGAGGCGGCGTCGCCGACCGTCGCTCCGAGGAGGCCGTGGGTGGCGCTGCCGTTGTCGATGATCTCCTCGGTGATGCGCTTGACCAGGTTGACCGGGATGGAGAAGCCGACACCGATGTTGCCCGAGGCGCTGCTGCTGCTCGAGGAGCCCGCACTCGCGATGGCGACGTTGATGCCGATGAGCTTGCCCTCCGAATCGAGCAGGGCGCCACCGGAGTTGCCGGGGTTGATCGCGGCGTCGGTCTGGATGACCGAGAGCGAGATGGACTGCTGCTGCGACGGGGCCTGCTGACCCTGCTGGCCCTCCGAGCCGCCCTGGCCGGGGATGTCGAAGTTCCAGAAGTCGTAGGGGCCCTGCGACCCGTCGCCGTTCTGGTCGGGTGCGGGGTTCGTCTCGGTGTCGTTCGGAGCAGCGGACGAGGCCACCGTGATGCTGCGGTTGAGCGCGCTCACGATGCCGTTGGTAACCGTGCCGGAGAGCCCGAGCGGCGCGCCGATGGCGATGGCGACGTCACCCACGTTGAGCTTCGAGGAGTCGCCGAACTCGATCGGCGTGAGGCCTGAGGCGTCGGTGAGCTTGATGACGGCGAGGTCGGCGACCGGGTCGGTGCCGACGACGGTCGCCTTGTAGAGCTTGCCGTCGTTCGTCTGCACGTTGATGCTCGCGTCGGCGGTCTCGCCGTCGAGCGTGACCACGTGGGTGTTCGTGACGACGTAGCCGTCGGAGCTCAGGATGACGCCGGAACCCGTGCCCGCGGCCTGGTCGCTCGCCACCGAGATGGTGACCACGGAAGGAGAGGCCTTCGCCGCTACCGCGGTGATGAGGTTCGCGTCGCCGGGGTTGTTCACGGTGATGCTCGTGGGGCTCGAGGCGCTCGTGCTGGAGCCGCCGCCGTTCTGGTTCACGGCCCAGGCGGTGACACCGGCACCGGAGGCGCCGCCGATGAGGGCGCCGATGGCGAGGGCCGCCACGAGGGCGACGCCGCCGCGGCGCTGCTTCTTCGGCTTGCGCTGCTGGTTCGCCTGGTTGGTGTAGGCGCCCGACGCCGCGTAGTGGGCGGAGTTGAAGTTCGGGTCGGGAACCGCGCCGTAGCTCGCGCCGCCGGCGGGCGGGGTGCCGAAGGAGCCGTTGCCGTAAGAGGCGCCGGCCGTGGCGGGAGCGGCCTGGGCGTACCCGGGGTGGCGCACGGCCTGCTGCTGGCCGTAACCCGGGTGCGGGGCCGGCTGAGCGGGGGTGTGCGGGGCCTGGTAACCCTGCGGTGCCGCCGGGAAGCCCTGGGCGGGGTACGGCGTGGTGGGCTGCGCTGCCGGCACCTGGTTCTGCACGGGGGCGACGACCGGGGGAACCACGACGGTGGTGTTGTCGTTCGGAGCGGCCGGGGCTTCGGGGACTGCCGGGGCGTTGTGGCCGGCCGGGGCCTCGGAAGCCGCGGGAGCGATGGGGGCAGCCTGAGGGGCTGCAGAAGTCTCGGGGGCGGCGGCCTCGCCGGTGCTGTCGGCCGAGATGTGGTCGGGGTTCTCGGTGCTGTCTGACATGTGGTGCTCCTTCCAAGCACTCGCAAGCTTCCTCACCCAAGCTGAGGGAACTCTATGGACAGGCTGTGCGCCGACTGCCGTGTGGTTATGACGGAGCTAAGGAGTGCATCCGGGGCAGGTGACCGGCGTGCTCGGGCGAAGAGGAGAGGCTGTCGGGCAGCCGGTAGGTTGGAGGGCGACCCGAATCGGAGACACCCATGAGCATCAGCGGATCCTGGCAGCGTACGGCACGAGGTGCCGGCCTCCTCGGCGCCGACGGCCGTATCGCCTCGACGATCTTCGCCGAGATGAGCGGACTCGCCCAGCGCACCGGAGCCATCAACCTCGGCCAGGGCTTCCCCGACGAGGACGGACCGGCCGAAGTTCTCGAGATCGCCCGTCAGGCCATCGCCGACGGGGTGAATCAGTACCCGCCGGGCCCCGGCATCCCGGCCCTCCGGCACGCCGTCGCCGACCACCAGAAGCGCTTCTACGACCTCGACGTCGACGGCGACACCGAGGTGCTCGTCACCGCAGGAGCGACCGAGGCCTTGGCCGCCACCATCCTCGCCCTTGTCGACGAGGGCGACGAGGTGCTCACCCTGGAGCCCTTCTACGACGCCTACGGCGGGCTCATCGCCCTCGCGCGCGGCGTGCACACCACCGTGCCGCTCCGGCTGCCCGACTTCCAGCCCGACCACGACGACCTGAGAGCCGCGGTGACCGACCGCACCCGGGTCATCCTGATCAACAACCCGCACAACCCGACCGGTGCCGTGCTCCCCCGCGAGACCCTCGAGCTCGTGGTCGAGCTGGCCGAGGAGCACGACGCGGTGATCGTCACCGACGAGGTGTACGAGCACCTCACCTTCGGGGTGAAGCCGGTTCCGGTGGCGACGCTCCCCGGCGCGCGCGAACGCACCGTCACCATCTCGTCGGCGGGCAAGACCTTCAGCACCACGGGGTGGAAGATCGGGTGGATCGTCTCGACACCCGAGCTGGTGACGGCGATCACGGCGGTGAAGCAGTTCCTCACCTTCACCTCGGGTGCGCCCTTCCAGCCCGCCGTCGCCGCGGGGCTGGCACTTCCCGACTCCTTCTACGAGGGCATCGCCTCGACGCTGGAAGCCAAGCGCGACCTGCTCTCGGCGGGCCTCCGGGCGGCGGGGTTCGATGTCTCGACCCCGCAGGGCACCTACTTCGTTGTGGCCGACGCCGCGCCGCTCGGCTACCGCGACGGCGCGGCGCTCTGCCGGGAGCTCCCCGGCCTCGCCGGCGTCGTCGGGGTTCCGATCAGCGCCTTCTGCCACCCTGCGCTGGCCGAGGAGTACTCGAGCCTCGTGCGCTTCGCGTTCTGCAAGAAGACCGAGGTGCTCGAGCGCGCGGCAGGCCAGCTGGCGCAGCTGCAGCTCAGCGGGGCCTGACCTCAAACCGCCGCAGCGCGAGGGCGGGGTTCACCCGGCGCACCTCGTCGATGCGCCGCGGATCGACCCAGGCGACCGCCACGTCTTCGCGCTCGCCGAGCGAGGCGATCGTCACCCCCATCGGGTCGACGACGAGGCTCGACCCCACGCCGATCGGAGGGGTCTGATCGGCGGCGGCGACGTAGATCGTGTTCTCGAGAGCCCTGGCCACGACGAGCGAGCGCCAATGGTGCTCCTTCAGCGGGCCGCGCACCCACTCGGCGGGAACGGCGACGAGGTCGGCACCGGCATCGACGAGCCGCCGCGTCACCTCGGGGAAGCGGATGTCGTAGCAGGTCTGGAGCCCGATGGTCACGCCCTCGATCGAGAAGGTCTCGGGCTCGTCGAGGCGCCCTGCCTCCACCCAGTCGCTCTCCCGGCCACCGAACGCGTCGTAGAGGTGCAGCTTGCTGTAGCGGGCGACGAGCCCCTCGGTCGGCGACACGGCGACCAGCACGTTCGCGAAGCGCCCCGGGTCTGCGGCCGTGGCCACGAGACCGGCGATGAGGTGCACGTCGAGTTCGTTCGCGAGGGCTGCGAGCTCCGTGACGAACGGGCCGTCGAGCGGTTCGGCGTTCTGCACCAGCAGCTCACCCAGAGGGTCGACGAAGTAGGAGGAGTACTCCGGGAACACCACGAGCGAAGCACCGCGCGCCGCGGCTTCGCGGGCGAGCCGACGGATGGTGGCGAGGTTGGCCGCCTTGTCGTCGCCGGGCGCGAACTGCGCGACGGCGACGCCGAACCCGACGGCACCCTCGCCCGCGGGGTGCAGGCCCGCGCGGTGCTCCTCGGCCGCGCTCACGACACCCTCGCGAAGGCCTTGACGGCCCGCCGTTCGTCCATCGCCGCGTACCCTTCGGCGAGGTTCTCGAACGACACCTCGTAGTCGATCACCTGCCCGGGCGCGACGCGCCCCTCGAGCACTTCGGTGAGGAGCTGCGGCAGGTAGGCCCGGGCCGGGGCGAGGCCCCCGCCGAGCCCGACGTTGTTGCGGAAGGCGATGCCGAGCGGGAACTCCACGTCGTGCGGCATGCCCACGATGCCCACGCGGCTGCCCGGCCTCGCTAGGGCGAACGCGGTGGTGAACGACTCGGCCGTGCCCACGCACTCCAGCGTAGCGTCGACCCCCACACCGCCCGTGAGCTCCACGACCTCGGTCACCGCATCCGCTCCCCTGCTCTCGACGAGGTCGGTGGCGCCGAAGGCGGTGGCGATGGCCTGCCTGGCGGGGTTGCGGCTGAGCGCGACGATGCGGGAGGCGCCGAGGCGCGAGGCCGCGAGCACCCCGCTGAGGCCCACGGCACCGTCGCCCACGACCGCCACCACGTCTCCCGGGCGCACCCCGGCCGTGGTCGCGGCGTGGAACCCCGTGCAGTAGACGTCGGAGAGCGCGAGCAGGTGGGGCAGCAGCTCGACGGCGGGCTGACCGCCCGGCACCACCACGAGCGTGCCGTCGGCGAGCGGCACCCGCACGAATTGGCCCTGGCCGCCGTCGACGCCCCCCGAGGCGTAGAACCCGCCGTGCACGCACGAGCTCGTGATGCCGTTCACGCAGTGCACGCAGCTGCCGTCGCTGTACATGAAGGGCGACACGACGAAGTCGCCCACGGCGATGTGCCCGACGTCGGTGCCGACCTCCTCGACCACGCCGATGAACTCGTGGCCGATGCGCGAGCCCGGCGGGCGCTCCGACTCGCCCCGGTAGTACCAGAGGTCCGACCCGCAGACGCAGGTGGCGACGACTCGCACGATGGCATCGGTCGAGACCTCGATGACGGGGTCGGGGACGTCGCTCATGGTGACCGAGTAGGCGTCGTTGTAGAGGAGCGCGCGCATGATCAGACTCTACCGGCGTGCGAGCACCAGGGAGCGGTACCCCGGGATGAGGGTTCGCCGCTGGGCTCGCCGGTCGACGATCTCGAGCGGAGCCTCCTGCTCGGCCGCGAGCACCGCCTCGAGCACGAGCCCGATCTGGGCCATGGCGAGCGGTGCACCCAGGCAGAAGTGCGCCCCGGCGCCGAACCAGAGTTGCTTGAGCGAGGCAGCCGGGTTCGCCACGGGGTCGAAGGCCCCGGATGCGCGGTCGGCGAGGAAGGTCGCCAGCACCAGGCGGTCACCCGGCCGCACCCGCACGCCGGCGAGCTCCGCCTCGGCGACGACGCTGCGCAGCATCACCGGCGACGGCGTCGTCACCCGGAGCCCCTCCGCGACGGCGGCGTCGACGAGGGAGCGGTCGTGGGCGAGCCGCCCCAGCCATCCGGTGTCGGCGAGCACGGCGATCAGGCGGGGAAGGTACGACACCAGGGTCTCGGTGCCGGTGAGCACGAACGCCCCGACCGCCCCCATCGCCTCACTCTCCCCGAGGCCGAGTTCGCGCATCCGCCCCGGCACGGTGTCGGCACTTCCGTCGCGGTAGGCGCGACGGGCGTGCCGGGTGAGGTCGTCGAGCACCGCGCGGGCGGCGGTGGCCTGCTCCTCGGTGAACCGCGGACGCGACAGCCGCACCAGCCCCGTGACCCCCGAGACCCGCGCGAACAGCTCCTCGCCGAGCACCTCCTCGTCGAGACCGACCAGCCGGCTGATCACCCGCCCGGCGTACTCGCGCACCTCGGCCACGAGGTCGACCCGCTCCCCCGCGCGCAATCGCTCGGTGAGACGTTCCGCCGACGCACCGACGGTGTCCCGGGTGAGCTCGGCGACGTAGCCGGGGGCGAACAGGGGGGCGAGCCGTCGGCGCAGGGCGTGGTGGTCGGCGCCCTCCATGTTGAGCAGCACCGAGGGGCCGAGCACCGGGGTCCACAGGTCGGCGGGCGAGCCGGGCCCGGTCTTCGTGAAGCGCTCCTGGTCGAGCAGCACCGAGCGCAGCACCGCGGCGTCGGAGACGACGACGCCGATGCGCGGCACCCGCAGCACCGGGCGCCGCACCCGGCTGAGGAGCGGGTAGACGAGCGGATGCGCGGTGCGCTGCACCCGCTCCTCCCACCGCCGCTCCGGGGCGACGGCCCGCGCATCCGTTCGCGTCACCGCCTCGCCACGGCGCTCCCGCGTCACAGCCGCACCACCATCACGCCGAGCGAGATGCCGCCCGCGAGCCCCACCAGCGCCACGAGGCTGCCGGGGCCGACGAGGCCGCGCTCCCGGGCGAGCTGGAGCTGCAGGGGCAGGGTCACCGAGGCGAGGTTGCCGTGCTCGGCGACGGTGAGCAGCGAGCGGCCCGGATCGAGGCCGAGGGCCGCGACGATGGTCTCGTGGTACGCCGCCGCCACCTGATGCACCGCGACGAAGTCGAGCTCGTCGACGCGGTGGCCCACCTCGGCGAGCGCCTCCTCGACGAGCCCGACACCGAGTTCGGCGAAGGCGCGCTGCAGGGCCGCGCCGTCCATGTCGAAGTAGCTGCCGCCCTCGGCGTGGGGGTTCACCGACCCGCCGGTGGGGAGGGTGCCGACGGGCCAGTGCTCCGAGTGGGCGATGAACCTGCTGCCGAGGATCCCCTGCTCCGCCCCTGCCGGGGCCGCCTCGAGCAGCACCGCGGCTCCGGCATCGCTCATCGTGTAGCCCGCGAAGCTGCGGAGGAACTGCGCCTTGTCGTCGACGCGCCAGCGCACGGCGTGGGAGGGCTGCTCGCCGCTCGCGACGAGCACGCGCCGGTAGCGGCCGCCCGCGATGAGCGCCTCGGCGACCTCGAGCGCGTTGATGACGCTGTTGCAGGCGTTCTTGACGTCCATCACCGGGCAGTCGAGGCCGAGCTTCGCCGAGACGATGTGGCTGGTGGCGGGTTCGATGAGGTCTTGGCTGGCGGAGGCGAACAGCAGCAGGTCGATCGGCGCCGGCGACTCGGCGAGCGCCGTGCGGGCGGCGGCCACGGCGAGGTCGGAGGTCTGCCAGCCCTCGGGGCGCAGGTGCACCGCCTCGACACCGGTCAGCCGCGCGACGAGCCCGGCCGGGAGGGCCAGGTCGGGGTTCTCCTGCCGCAGCCGTGCCTCCGTCTCGCCCGCCGAGCGGCGCTCCTCCGGGAGGTAGGTGGCGACGGCGGCGAGGCGGGCGCGCATCCGTGCCGTCATCCCTGCTCGCCCTTCACGGAGGCGATGAAGCGCTCGATCCCCTCATCGAGCGTTACCGCGGGTTCGCCGAGCAGAGCGAGGCACGGGCTCACGTCGAAGGTCTTGCTGAAGGCTGACACGATGATCGAGTATCTCGTGATCGGGGGCTCCCCGCGACGCCGGAGCACCCGCCACGCCGCCTCCACCGCCGTCGCCGCCGCCAGGGCGACCCGCCGCGACACCGTGCGGGTGGGGGCCGGGAGCCCGGCACCGGTGAGGATCCGCGCGAGGGTCGCCTGCAGCGGCACCGGATGCGCGTTGGTGACCGCGATCGTGCGGCCGGGCACCCCGTCGGCGGTGAGCGACCGCACGAGGTACTCGACGAGGCTGTCGATGTAGACCAGGTCGCTTAGCACGGGGCGGGCCCGCGGCTCCCTGAAGCGCGGGAGCCTCCCGCGCTCGGCGAGGGCGGCGAGACGGGGGTAGAGCGTCGTGTCGCCCGGCCCAAACACCGCCCGCGGCCGCAGCACCACCCACTCGCCGCGGTAGCCGCGCACGACCTCCTCGGCCTCGGCCTTGGTGGCGGCGTAGCGGTTCACGAAGCGCGGGGGCAGCGGGGCGTCGTCGCGCAGCAGCAGCTGGTCGCGCGCCTGGTAGAGAACGGATGCGGTCGACACGAACACGAGGCGCGGTGCCCGGGCGAGGCCCTCGGCGTAGCGCACGACGGCACGGGTGGCGCCGACGTTCTCGGCGGTGAACTCGGCGGCGGTGCCCCAGGGTGCGCTGCGAGCCGCGGCGTGCACGACCACGTCGGGGGTGAACGGCGCGAGCGCGGCTAGCTGCTCCTCTGCGCCCGGTAGGGAGAGGTCGACCGAGTGGTAGAGCTCGTCGTCGAGGGCGCGCCGGCCGGTGCCCCGCACGTCGACGGCGGGGTCGTGGCGCAGGCGCTCGACGAGCGCTCCGCCGACGAAGCCCGACGCCCCCGTCACGAGCACGCGGATCGGGCCGGCCGCGGCGGCCTCGCCCGGCGGGGTGGTCTCGCGCGTCACGCGGCGGGCTCCCGCGCGATGCGCCGCAACTTCGTCGCCGGATCGCGCCCGGCCCAGGGTTCGACGACCAGCTGTGCCGCGCATCCGTGGCTCTCGAGCAGGCGCTCGATCGCCGCCACTACAGTGTCGACGGCGCCGGGGGCGGGGTCGAGCAGCGAGACGTGCAGGTCGAGCCCGCGCTGCCGGAGCGTCCAGTCGGCGAAGGGCTCGCCGCCCTGCGGCAGCCTCACCGAGGCGAAGGCCTGGCGCACGGTGTCGGGGAACAGCTCGACGACTCGGCGCCCGTCGGTGGCCGGCAGCTCGAGAACGGCGTCGGCGCGCCCCTCCACCTCGGCGACCACCGTCGACACCCGGCCGCAGGAGCAGCGTTCGGGGGCTGCCGGGTCGATGCGGAGCACGTCGTCGAGCCGATAGCGCAGCACCAGCTGGGTGCGGCGCTCGACGTCGCTCAGCACCGGAACGAACCGGGTTCGGGCCGCATCGAGCCACTCGCGCTCGACCAGCACCGACTCCTCGTTGAGGTGCAGCGCCCCCGCCGAGCAGGTGACCCCCAGCAGCCCCTCGGTGGCCTGGTACACCTGCCGCACCGGCCGGCCCCAGGCCGCCTCGATGCGGCGGGCGAGGTCGGGCTCGAGCACCTCGGCGACCGACACCACCTGCAGCGGCCTGAACTGCGAGGCACCGGCCAGGGCGTCGCGCGCCAGGGCGTCGAGCATCGATGCGGGGGCCACGAGCAGCTCGGGCGCCTCCCCCGCCGCCTCGGCGCGGGCGAGTTCGGCGCGGTGCACGTCGAGAGGCTCGGTGAGGTCGAAGAAGGTGAAGCGCACCCGCGAGCTCGACACCGACTCGTAGAGGTGCCCGCCCGCTCGCAAGAAGAAGGCGATGCGCAGCGGCGGCTCCCAGAACCGCGCGATGCGGCCCAGGGCGCCCGTGTCGAGCAGCCGGCCGAGCACGGTGCCTGCCCAGAGCATGCGCTCGCGGGGACTCACGAGGAACACGCCGCGCCGGCCGGAGGTGCCGCTCGAGAGCCCCACGGTGAGGTCGCCGGCCACGACCGGCGCGAAGTCGCGGCTGCGCTCGGCCTCGAGCGCGACGGCGAGCGCTTCGGCGAGTCGTACGCCCCGGATGTTCAGCTCATCGAAGTGGGCGAGCACCGTGTGCTTGTCGACCACAGGGAAGTCGGCGAGCCGGGTGGTGCCGGGAGCGACCCGCGACGCGTAGAACGGCGAGCGACCCGCGCGTCGCAGCAGGGCGGCGAGCAGGCGTGCCCGGCGGCGTTCGAACGCGGCGCGCGACCGGGAGCGGCGACCCCAGCGGGCGGTCACGAAGCGACCGAGCAGTGTCGCGGTGAGGAGGTGCTCGGAGAGGTGCCGCGTCACTCCTCCAGGATACGGGCCGCGTTCCGCCGACGAGGGAACCCGCCGCCTCGTAGACTGACGCCATGGCAGGGATCATCGGGCACATCCTGCCTCTCGCGCTCGGCGTGGCGCTCAGCTCGGTGCCGATCGTGGTGATGGTGCTCATCCTGCTGTCGCCCCGCGGCCGATGGTCGGGTCTGGCGTACCTCATCGGTGCCGTCGTCGGCCTCGCCGGGCTGACCGGGCTGTTCACGGCGGTCGCCTCGCTCATCCCGCCGGTGCCCGGGTCTGGTCACAGCCCGCTCATCGCGGTGATCGAGTGGGTGGTGGGAGCCGGCCTCATCGTGATGGCGGTGATCCGCCTCGTGCGCGCCCGGCGCAAGGCGCACTCGTCGGCCGACGGCCTCGCGCTGCTCGACGACGAGGTGCCCGCCACCACCCCGGCGTGGATGACGCGGCTCACCCGCCTCGGCCCGCTGCCCTCGCTCGGGGTGGGCTTCGTGCTCATGCTGCGACCGAAGAACCTGCTGCTCACCATCGCCGCGGGTGTCGCCATCGCGACCGGCAGCACCTCGTTCGCCGAGACGGTCGTGGCCATCGTGGTCTTCGTCGTGTTGGGCATCTCGACGCTCGCCGCCCCGATCATCGTCGCGCTCGCCGACCCCGCCCGCACGGCGAAGCCGCTCGAGGAGACGCGGGTGTGGATCACCCGCAACAGCGCGACCGTCACCACCATCGTGCTGCTCGTGCTCGGCACCGTCGTCATCGGCAGCGGCCTCACCCACTTCTGAGCGGCCCCTCCCCCTCGGGTGGCCCCCACCCCTCTCACTTCGAGTTGGTCGCACAAAGTGCTCTCAATTCGCAGAATGCGAGCACTTTGCGCGACCAACGCGAGGTCTGTCCCTCTCAGTGGAAGTCGCGCAGGAAGCGCTCGAACTCCACGCGGCCCGTCGAGGCGGGCGCACCCGTCACCTCGCCGATGCGAAGCACCGTGAGCCCCGAGTAGGCGGGCGTGATGCCCGAGAACGCGTCGCGGATGTGCGACCAGCCCACCGCGCTCGTCGTGCCCGCGGCCGCGAGGTTGTCGGCGAGGGCGTTCTCGCCCTTCAGGGTCACGCCGGCCTTGTTCGCGGCCGCCCCCACCCAGCGCACGAGCGATGCCGCATCGGAGTAGGCGTGGTCTCCCCCGTCCCACTCCCGACCGTCGGGCATCTCGAGTGCCGTGAAGTGCAGCACGACGGGGTGCGGGCCCGACGCGGTGGCGATGCCCCGCACGGCGGCGAGCAGGGGGTCGTAGCCGAAGTCGGTCGACGAGCCGTTGTAGTCCTGGTCGGTGTGGACGAGCCCGGCGGCCACTTCAGGAGCCCGGCGGAGGGGGCTCGTCGACATGGTCTGCCAGTGCACCCCGGGGATCTTGATGCCGAGCGGCACCGTGCCGAACCCGCCGTCGAAGGCCCTCGCCGCCTCGGCCATCACCTCGCTGCCGTGCCTCATGAGGCTCTCGTGGTACCAGCGGGTGAAGTCGCGGCCGTAGCGGATCGCATGGTACGACCCCGAGGTGATGAAGCGGTCGTGGTCGGTGGGGGGCGTGATGGCGGAGTAGCTCAGACCCGGGATGCCCCAGGCCGCACCGACACCGGCGACGGAGCCGTACCGGGCCACCGCCCAGTCGGCGAACGACCGCACCGCGGAGTCGGTGTAGCTCTGGAAGGTGCCCCGGTTCGGGTAGCCCGCCGGATTCCCCGCGACCTTCGAGTCGTGGATGTTGTACGAGGGGTAGCGCAGCTCGCCGGCCGGGCCGGTGCTCACCGAGATCTCCTGCACCCGCCCGGTGTAGTCGTGGCCGGGCGAGGTGAAGTGGTCTTCGAAGGCGTTCATGAAATCGCGCATGTCGGCCAGCGTGCGATCGGCGCCGACACCCCAGGGGGCGGGCGCCTCCTTGCTCACGTTGCCGTACTCGCTCACGTAGTAGTCGTCGACGGGTGCGCTCGAACAGCCGGCGATGCCGCAGATCTGGTACGGCTCCCACACCCAGGCGGGAACGGAGATGTCGCAGACGTCGCCGACGTTGCTCTTGCACTCGTGGAACGACATGAGGGGCACCAGGTCCAGCCCCGCATCCGTCACCGCGGCGAACAGCTTGTCGTAGTAGCCCCAGTCGAAGGAACCCCTGGCGGGCTCGGCCTTGCCCCACCAGACGTCGACGGCGACCGCGTCGACGCCCTGCCCGGCCGCCACCGACAGCGAGGAGGAGAACTGACGCCAGCGCGGGCCGTCGCTCGCCCAGTCGTCGATGAACAGCGGGGCCATGACGTTGACCGTGTGGGCCGGCCCAGGTGGGGCGGCGGTGGCCGCCGGGGCCAGAGCCGGGGCTGCGGCGAGGGAGGAGGAGAGGAGGACGGTGGCCGCGAGCGCGAAGCCGGTGCGGGTCAAGCGAGTAGACATCCCGTCACGCTAGGCGCGAGCGGCCACCGTTCCTCCTGAGTACTTTCCACCTACGCGGTGGCGCGGCTAGCGCACCGAGTGGCTCCTCCGGCGCAGCACCACGAGGGTGGCGCCGGCCACGACCAGCAGCAGGGCGCCGGGCACGATCACGCCGAAGGCCGCGGCCTCGACTCCCGTCGCCGCCAGCTCGCCACCGCCCGAGCCGCCCGAGCCGCCACCGGGCGTGGGGGTCGAGGTGGGTGCGGGAGTGGGCGCCGGAGTCTCGGTGGGCTCGGGGCCGGGCAGCGGGGCCACCCCGTTGATGGCCGAGGTGTCGTTCGCGAGCTCGGCGGTGACCGACGAGATGGCGCCGATCATGATGCCGAGAGCCTCCTGGTTGACGTTCGAGATGTCGTCGGCGGCCGAGTGGTAGTTCGGGTCGTGGGTGATGCCCTCGGTGCCCCCGAACAGCTCGACCTCCTCCGCGGTCTTCACGTCGTCGGCGCCGGTGAACAGGCCCGAGGCGGGGATGTCGTTGAGGATGAACGCCTCGTAGTCGCTGCGGCCGTCGAAGGCCGTGTCGATCCACGGCTGGCCCTCGGCGTCGAAGTGGTCGGTGAGGGACTTCTCCGTGGCGACGGAGCCCTCGGGCACCTCCACCGGAGCCTCGTAGGTCGACTGGTCGGCGTCGTAGACGCTGATGACGTAGTTCGGGGAGGCCACCATGTCGAAGTTGAGGTAGGTGGCGATCTTGTCGAGCTCGCCCTCGCCCTCGGGCAGCTCCTCGTCGGCGAGCGCGAGCTGGTCGACGTAGTAGGTGGAGCCCACGAGGCCCACCTCCTCGGCTCCCCACCAGGCGAAGCGCACAGCGTTCTCGAGCTCGCCCGAGGCGGCGAGCTGCACGGCCGTCTCGAGGATGGCGGCCGAACCGCTGCCGTTGTCGTTGATGCCGGGGCCCTCGGGCACCGAGTCGAGGTGCGCGCCGAGCATCACGACGTTGTCGGTGCGGCCCGTCGGCGTCTGAGCGACGATGTTGAAGGTGTCGACCACCGTGGTCGTCTCCTGGATCTGCAGGTCGACGGTCACCGGCCCCTCGGCCAGTGCGGCGACGACCTCGGCGCCCTCCTCCTGGCTGAGGCCCACCGAGGGCACGAACTCGGGCTGCTGCTCGCCGAGCGTTCCCGACAGGGCTCCCGGTTCGTTGTTGTACACCAGCAGCGCCTCGGCACCCGCGGCGCCCGCGGCGATCGACTTCTCGGAGAAGGAGCAGATGCCGCGCGAGACGACGGCGACCTTGCCCGTCGCGTCGACGCCGCCCCACTCGGCGGAGTCGCATCCCGTGGCCGTGGTCGGTGCGATGAGCTCGAGACCCGTGAGGCCCTCGACCGGCGTGGCCGGTGTGCCCTCCATGGGAAGGCGTGTGGCGTCAGGGCTCTCGATATCGTCGAGGTCGGTCGTGGTGCCGAGGAGCGTGATCGAGAAGGCGTCGATCGTCTGGCTCGTGGCCTGGAAGTCCTGTCGCTCGGGGCTGTACCCGGCGGCGGTGAGCACCTGCTCGATGTACTGGCCGCTGGCCTCGTACCCCGCGGTGCCGATCGCGCGGTTGCCGTCGTTCGCGTCGGCGATCTGCTGCAGCGCCTCGAGGTGACCCATCACCCCGGCGACGGTGACCCGGCTCTCGAGGTCGTCGGGCTCGACGGCCCAGGCGGCGCCGCCGCCCGCGACACCCGCCACCACCACCCCCGCTCCTACTCCGAAAGCGGCGAGCCTGCGATGGCGTCTTGTCACGTGTGTCTCCCCTGATCGCGTGAGCGTTTGCAGAAGAGTACCCCGAGAGGGGGGTACGAGATCAAGAGCCGGGCGACGAGTCGGCCGCCAGCTCCCGGCGAAGCCGCCCCCTGGTCTCGCGGTCGACGCCGCCCCCGGCGAGGGTCGTCGCCGACCCGATGAGCAGGCGCGTGTACGGGTGGCGCGGACGCGCGATCACCTCGCCGGTGGGCCCGGTCTCGACGATCTCGCCGCGGTACAGCACGGCGATGCGGTCGGTGATGCCGGCGACCGAGCCGAGATCGTGCGAGATGAACAGCTGCGCGATGCCGTTCTCGCGACCCAGCCGCCGCAGCAGGTCGAGCACCTGGATGCGGTTGGCGGCATCCAGAGCGCTCACCGGTTCGTCGAGCAGCAGCAGCCGGGGCTCGACGGCGAGCGCCCGGGCGATGACGACCCGCTGACGCTGGCCGCCCGAGAGCTGCGCGGGGAGCCTGTGCAGGAGCGCCTCGTCGAGGCCCACCGCCACGAGTGCGCGGCCCACCGCCGCGTCGACGGCGTCGCGATCGAGACCGCCGCGAAGGCGCAGCCCCTCGGCGATCGAATCACCCACCGTCACATCGGGGTCGAGGCTCAGCAGCGGGTCTTGGAAGACGTACTGCAGGGCCCCCGATCGGCGGAGCTCGCGGAGCGCCCGGCCGCGGAGCCCCGAGATCGCCGCCCCGTCGAAGCGCACCGACCCCGAGCTGAGGCGGGTGAGCCCGAGAACCGTGCGCGCGAGCGTCGTCTTGCCCGAGCCGGTCTCGCCGATGAGCCCCACGGCCTCGCCAGGAGCGACCTCGAGCGACACACCCTTCAGCACCCGTCGCTCGGCCTTCCCGCGGCCGTACGAGACGTCGACGCCGTCGACAGACAGCAGAGCCCTGCCTCGGTCACGCTCGGACATGCCAGTCACCCTCCTCGAGGAAGCGTTCGATGCCGTAGGCGGCGTGGTGCTCGATGAGCGACCTGGTGTAGTCGTGGGCGGGCCGGCGCAGCACCTCGTCGGTGGGGCCGGCCTCGACGATCGCGCCGTCCCTCATCACGACGACGTGCTCGCACACCTGAGCCACCACGGCGAGGTCGTGCGAGACCAGCACGAGGGTGAGCGATCGTTCGCGCCTGAGGTCGTCGAGCAGGTCGAGCACCTCGGCCTGCACCGTCACATCGAGCGCCGTCGTCGCCTCGTCGGCGATGAGCAGTTCGGGCTCGGCGGCGAGGGCGATGGCGATCAGCACGCGCTGCAGCATGCCGCCCGAGAGCTCGAACGGGTACTGGTGGTACACGTGGGCGGGCTCACGGAGGCCCATGCCGGCGAACAGCTCGACGGCCCGCTGGTGCGCTGCACGTCGTCCGAGGCCCGTCTTCACCCTGAGCACCTCGGCGAGCTGCCTGCCGACGGTGAGCGAGGGGTTGAGGTACGACGCGGGGTCTTGGAACACCGCCGAGATGCGCGTGCCGCGCAGCGCCTGCCACTCGCGGTAGCCGAGCTGCGTGACCTCCTGGCCGTCGAAGACGACGGAGCCCGAGCTGGTGTGGAGTCCGGGCGGGAGGATGCCCAGCACGGCACGGCAGGTCAGCGACTTGCCGCTTCCCGACTCGCCGACGATGCCGAGGGTGCCGCCCCGGGGCACCGAGAACGAGACCCCGTGCACCAGCCCGGTGCCCGCATCCGTGCGGATGCGGAGGTCGTCGACGCGCAGGATGTCGTCATGCGGCATGGCTGAGCTCCCGTCGGGTCTTCTTCGCCACCGGCGCGGCGACGCCGCCGGAGTCTTTGAGGGCGTCGGCGAGCGCGTTCAGCGCCCAGACCGTGCCGATGATGACGAGCGCGGGCACCACCGGGCCGAACGGCCGCTGGTAGAGGTTCGCCAGATCGGTGGCGAGGAGACCGCCCCAGGTGGGCTCGGGCGGCACGATTCCGATGCCGAGGAAGGTCAGCGATGCGACGATGACGAGGCTCGCGCCCGTCATGCCCGCCGTCGTGACGGCGACCGCCGGAAGCACCTTCCGCCAGACGTGCTTGCGTACCACCCAGCTGGTCGAGGCACCGAGCAGTTGCGCCGCCTCGACGTAGGGCGAGTGCGACACGGCGAGCGCCGCCGCCCGGGTGACCCGGTAGAACGCGGGGGCGATGAGGATGCCGACCGCGATCATGGCCTGCGTGAGCCCGTTGCCGAGCAGGGCCGTCATGGCGATGGCGAAGACGAGGAACGGCAGGGTGATGAAGCTGTCCATGAGGCGGAGCGTCACCCACTCGAACGCGCGGCCGAGGTACACCGACAGGAGGCCGGGCAGTGCGCCCAGCGCGAGCCCGACGACGACCGATTGCAGGGCGGCGAGCACCGAGACGGTGGAACCTGCGAGCAGGCGGCTGAGCACGTCGCGGCCGAGGCCGTCGGTGCCGAGCCAGTGCTCGGCGGTGGGGCCCTGGAGGATCTCCTTCGAGTTCTGGGCCAGCGGGTCGAGGGGGGCCAGGAGCGGGCCGAAGAGCGCGAGCACGGCGATGACGACGAGGATGCCGACGGCGATCCTGGCGCTCGGGAGGCGGAGAGCGGAGCGGAGCACGGGCGTCACCTCCCCCGCCGGGAGGCCGGCCGCAGGCTGCCGAGCACGACGTTCACCACGACGTTGCAGAACAGCACCAGCACGATGGCCACGACGAGCGTGCCCTGCACCACGGGGACGTCTCCGCGCAGGGCGGAGTCGGCGGAGAGCATCCCGAACCCCGGCATGCTGAAGATGGTCTCCGTCACCACGGCACCGCCCAAGAGGGTCGGGATCTTCATGCCCAGGATGGCGACCGCCGGGCCCGCCCCGTTGCGGAGGGCGTGCCCGAACAGCACCCGCCGCCGGCTGAGCCCGCGCACCACGGCACCGGTGATGTAGTTCTCCTGCAGGGTCGAGACGAGGCCTGTGCGCAGCTGCCGGGCGAGCTCGGCGACGGTGTCGAGGCTGAGCGCGATGGCCGGCATGGTGATGAGCGAGAGCCAGCGCCAGAAGTCCTGCTGCGGCGGCACGTACCCGGCCGAGGGCAGCAGGTGGAGCCAGATGCTCAGCACGACGATGAGCCCGATCGACACCACGAAGGGCGGCAACGTCGACATGAACGAGGCGACCGCGGTCACCGCCCGGTCGACGAAGCGCCCCTGGTTCACCGCGGCGACGAGGCCGAGCAGGGTGCCGAACACCACCCCGATCACGAGGGCGAAACCCGCGATCGAGGCGCTGCTGATGGCCAGCCGCTGGCCGATGAGCTCCGCCACCGGGGTGTTGTTGAACCACGAGGTGCCGAGGTCGCCCGTGAGCACGCCGCCGATCCACTGCAGGTACTGCACGACGAAGGGCTGGTCGAGGCCGTACTGCGCGTCGATCTGCGCGATCATCGGGGGTGGCGTTGTCGCCCGCGAGGGCGGCGGCGGGGTTCAGCCCGCTCGCCGACCCCAGGGCGAAGGTGATGAGGGTCGAGAACAGGAACACCGGCACCACGACCAGCAGGGTGCGCGCGAGCCACCACAGCACGGTGCGCACGCGGCGCCATCCGTCTCCCCGCACGGGGTGCCTGAGCTCGGCGACCCGCGGGGCGAGCGGCGCCGCGAGCGCGTCGCCGGGCGGTGCGATCAGCTGGGTGGTCATGGTCGTGCTCCTGTTCTCGACATCGACGGATGCGCGCCGGGGCTAGTGCCCCACCGTCACGCCCTCCCAGCGGAACTGGGACGGCAGCAGGTTGAGCTCGCTCACCGACGAGCTGGAGGCGACGACCCACGGCGAGCTGTAGAGGTAGTTCGTCGGCGACTGCTCGACGCCCGCCTTCACGGCTGCCTGCAGCACCTCGGGGTAGGTGGCGTCGTCGAGGGGCGTCTCACGCACCTTCTGCAGCGCGGCGAGGAACCCGTCGGAGGCGTTCGGGCCGGAGAGGTTCATGATGCCCTGCGGCCCGTAGACCGCGAGCAGGTTCTGCACGGGGGTCTCGCGGCCGATGGTGCCGTCGATGGCCAGCTGCGGGTTCTTCGCGATGTAGACCTCGCTCTGCCAGGTCGACGACCCCGGCGGCACGAGCGAGATGGTGGAGTCCACGCCGATCTCGGCGAGCTGCGCCTGGGCGATCTCGGCACCCTGCTCGCTGAACGACGCCGCCGTGATCTCGAGCGAGAGCTCACCCTCGTCGTAGCCCGCCTCCTTCAGCAGGGCCTTCGCCTTCTCGGGGTCGTAGTCCCAGAACTTCTCGACCTCGGGGTTGAAGGCCGGGTTGCCCTTCGGGAACGGCTGGTGCGTGACCTCACCCTTGCCCGAAGTGATGACGTCGACGAACTGCTGGCGGTCGAAGGCGTAGCGGAACGCCTCCACCACCTTCGGGTCGTCGAACGGAGCCTTGTTCGCGTTGATGGAGACGTCGCTCACCGCGAGCGACGGCTTCACGGTGACGGTGAGCCCCGCCGCCTCGGCCTCCTCGATCTTCGTGGCGGGGAGGGTGGCGACGTCGAAGGAACCCGACTGGATGCCGGCCACCAGCGTCGCCGCATCGGGGGCGACGGTCAACTCGAAGCGGTCGATGTGGATGTCGTCGGCATCCCAGTAGTCGGGGTTCTTCTCGAAAGTGGCGTGCGACTCGGGCACGAACTCGGTGATCGTGAACGGGCCGGCGCCCACCGGCCAGGCGGCGAGCTTCTCGGGGTCGGCCTCGGCGGCAGTGGGGCTCGCGATCGCTCCGGTGCGGCCGGCGACGAGGGCGGGCACCTGGTAGTCGACACCGGTGAGGTGAAGCGTGACGTCGGTCGCACTGTCGGCGGTGATCGTGTCGACGGTGGCGAGCTGGTCGCGCAGGAAGGAGTCCTCCTGCGTCTTCCCGCGCTCGAAGAACTCTTTCACGGCCTCGGCGTCGAGCGGCGTGCCGTCGCTAAAGACGAGGTCGGGGCGGAGGTGGAAGGTGACCGCGGTTCCCGCGTCGTCGTAGTCCCAGCTCTCCGCGAGGGCCGGCAGCACGGTGCCGTCGGCGTCGATCTGGGTGAGCGAGGCGTAGGCGAGGCTGATCGTGTTGATGTCGTTGCCGGTGCGGCTGGTCACCGGGTCCCACGAGGTGGGGAGGCTGAACGCCCAGCGCAGAACGCTCGGCTCGGTGCTCGTCGCATCCGTCGAGCTGGCGGGGGCCGCGCATCCGGTGAACAACAGGGCTGCGGCGGCGACGACGGCTGCCGTGCGGGCGGCTCGGAACAGGGGTCTGGGAGGTGAGGTGGTCATGGTTCTCCGGAATGCTGTGTGGGCAGGAATTGAGCAGTGTCTCGGGTCAGGCGTTCGCCACGAGGCCGTGCGCGGCGTCGAGCTCCTCGCGCTCGGCCTGCTCGGCGCGGCGGCGGGCGAGGGTATGGCGGTTCTCCAGGAACGGCAGCCCGAGGTTCTCGCGGAGGGTCGATCCGCTGTACTCCTCGCGGAACAGACCCCGCTCGCGCAGGATCGGCAGCACCTCGTCGGTGAAGCGGCCGAACTGGTCTGGCCTGCCGACGTGCAGGTTGAAGCCGTCGACGGCGCCCGCCTCGAACCACTGCTGCAGCGCGTCGGCAACGGTCTCGGCCGTGCCGGTGAAGGGACCGGGCTTCGGGCTCGCCACGGCCTCGATCACCTGCCGGAGGGTGAGCCCGTCGGCCTCGGCGAAGGCCACGATCTTCTCGGCCTGGGTGCGGAAGCTGCGCTCGGCGAAGCGCAGCACCCCGGCGGGGAACGGCGCGTCGAGCTCGTACTGCCGGAAGTCGTGCCAGCCGAAGGAGCGCCCGAACTCCCCGAGCGCCTTGTCGAAGCCGCCGTCGGCGAGCTGGGTGGCGCGCTCGATCTCGCGTGCTTCGTCGTCGGTGTCGCCCACGAAGATCGTGGTGCCGGGCAGGATGAGCACGCCCGAGGGGTCGCGGCCGAGCGCCGCTGCCCGCGCCTTGAGGTCGGCGGCGAAGGCCTTGCCCTGCTCGAGCGAGGGCGCGAAGGTGAAGATGCCCTCGCCGATGCGCGCGCCGAGGTCGCGGCCCTGTTCGGAGTCGCCGGCCTGGAAGATCACCGGCTGGCCCTGCGGCGAGCGCGAGATGTTGAGCGGGCCCGCCACCTGGAAGTGCTCGCCGCGGTGGTGCAGGGCGTGAAGCCTCGACGGGTCGAGGAACACCCCCGACTCGCGGTCGCGGGGGAAGGCGTCGTCCTCGTAGGAGTCCCAGAGCGCCTTCACCACCTCGACGTGCTCGAGGGCGCGGCCGTAGCGGGTGTCGTAGTCGAAGTGCTCGTCGAGGCTGAAGTTCGACGCGGTGCCGGCGTCGCCGCTCGTCACGACGTTCCAGCCCGCGCGCCCGCCCGAGATGAGATCGAGCGAGGCGAAGCGGCGGGCGGTGTTGAACGGGTCGTTGTAGCTCGTCGTCACCGTGCCGACCAGGCCGATGTGGGTGGTGGTCACCGCAAGGGCCGAGAGGAGCGTGAACGGCTCGAGGCGGTTGAGGTAGTGCGGCGGCGAGTCGGGGGTGATGAACTGCGAGTCGACGATGAACACCAGGTCGAGCTTCGCCTGCTCGGCGAGGCGGGCCTGCTCGATGTACCAGGTGACGTCGATCGAGGAGTCGGCCTGCACCTGCGCATCGCGCCAGGCGTTGGCGTGGCCGGGGCCGCCTGCCCCGGTGAGGATGGCGCCGAAGATGATCTGACGGCCGTTGCTCTGTTCGCTCATGCCTCGATCATGGCGAGCACGCGAACAAAGATCCCGAACGTTGCACTTTGTTTCGGTCACAGACCGTTACAAAGAGATCAGTCGAAGAACTCCCTGGCGCCACCACGCGCCGCCCGGGCGACGGCGCGGGCGAGCTCACCCACCCGCTCCTCGTCGTCGGGCAGCTGCGTGACCGAGATGCGCAGGAGCGGCACCGGCACCGCACCCGCGAACGACTTCGAGCCGAGCCCCACGTACATGCCCTCCCGTGCCAGGGCGACGGCCGCCGTCGCCTCGTCGGCGACCTCGACCCAGACCACGAGCGACTGCTCCCCCGACCGCGCGACGGCGCCCTCCCGCCGCAGCGCGGAGAGCAGCGCCATCCGTCGCGAAGCGTAGGCGGCCCGAGCCGTCGCCACCGACCGTGCGGCGGCGTGCGATTCGACGAGATGCGCCAGCGTGTTCTGCAGGATGCGGCTGTTCGAGCCCACCCCGAAGCTGCGCAGGCGGATGCTGCGGTCGACGAGCTCGCGGGCGCCGCCCAGCACCGAGGTGCGCACGTCGATGCCGAAGGCCTTGCAGTAGCTGCGGATGCGGATGACCCGCTCGGGAAGCACCGCACCGAGCGAGGGCGGCTCGGAGCCGGCCAACGGCCCGATGGAGTCGTCTTCGACCACCCAGAACGCGGTGTCGGCGGCCTGCCGCTCGATGACGGAGGCGAGCTCGGCGGCGCGCTCGGCGGTCACCGTGTAGCGGTCGGCGAACGGCGCGCCCGGCTGGAAGACGAAGGCGACGGCACCGGCGGCCAGCGCTCCGGCGAGCGCGTCGGGGAGCGGCCCGTCCTCGTCGGCGGCGACGGCGATCGGGGTGAGGTCGAGGTCGCGGAGGGTGTCGAGGAAGCCGGGGCTGAGCGGCTCGTCGACGGCGACGAGGCTGCCGCGGGGTGCGGCGGCCGCGGTGGCGAGAAGGAGAGCCTCGGTGCCGCCGCCCGCCGTCGTCCAGGACTCGGGAGCGAAGGGCCAGCTCGGCTCGACCGCCGCGCGCAGCCGCTCGGTCATGTGCTCGCGGCCGAAGACGTTGAGATCCTTGTCACCGAGCGAGGCCAGCAGCGCCTCCCCGAGCTCCGGCTGCAGGGCGATGTCGGGGGCGCTCTGCGCGAGGTCGACGGCGGCCCAGCCCGGGAACGGCGGTGCCTCGGGTGCGGGGGCGGCACCGAGCACCGTGGTGCCGCCGCGGCGGTGGGTCTCGATGAGCCCGCGCTCACGCAGCAGGTTCCAGGCGGCGAGCACCGTGCCGATCGAGGAGTCGGCGACCCCGGCGAACTCCCGCACCGTGGGCAGGCGCACACCCTGTTCGAGCTCCCCCGAGACGATCAGCGACTCGACGGCGGCGGCGACCCCGGCGGCGGTGCGGTCGCCGAGGCGTTCCACGAGCCACGCGGGGTCGACGGCCCGGCGGCCGGCCTGGGAAACGACGATGGTGGTGCCCTTCGATCCGCACGCCGCCGGGCGACGGCGTCAGATCTTCATCGTAGCCAGCGGCAGGGCGTCGCGGGCGGGCACGACAACCCGCTCCCGCCCAGGGTTCCGCAGCCGTTCGAGGAAGAGCACGATCGTCGCCGCCACCGAGCGGTGGGTGACGTCGTTGAGGATGTCGTGCCTGCCACCCTCGACGAGGTAGCTCTCGATCTCGGGTGCGGCCTCGTAGACGGCGGCGGCCGTCCCGGCCGGACTGATCACGTCGGCGCTGCCGTGCACCGTCAGCACGGGCACGAGCACCCCGGCGAGGGTGCGCGCGTCGACGGAGTCGAGCAGGGGGTGGCGCCTGGCGAGCGCGCCGTGATCGACGGCTCCCGGCTCGGCGAGCACCCCCCGGTGCACGGGGCAGGCGCTCCGCGCCTCGAGCTCGTCGCTCCAGTCGAGCTCGCCGGCCCTCCCGGGCGCGTCGACCGGGAGCCCCGCGAGCACGGCGACGTCGGCGAACACGAGCCCCTGGGCGAGCAGGGTCGCCGCGACGGAGGCGCCTGTGTCCGACCCCACGAGAACCCGCGGCACGTCGGTGCGCTCTCCGAGCAGCCGCGTCGCCTCGGCGACGGTGTCGTCGAGGTCGGCGGCGGCGTCGGCGATCACGGCGACGCGGTAGCCGTCGTAGGCGAGCCTCGCGGCGAAGCGGCGGTACACCGCCCGGTGCTCGCCCCGGCCCGCCAGCACGACGATCGATCCCCGGAGGGCGGCTGTCGGCTCGACCCAGTCTTCTGTCGTCACGGTGCTCCTTCAGCTGTCCGGTCGCGGCGAAGTGTTTGTTCGGGCCAGTATGACCCAGCTGGTGCTTTTGTTCTGAAACAAATCGTAAGAAGGGGGCCGTCGGTGACGCCTCCCGGTGAGACTCGGTGGGTGACCACAGACGACAGCGCGACCGCCGAGCGGTTCTCGACCCTGCAGACACGCGCCGGCTTCACCACCGCGACCGCCCAGAACCCCGCGGCGGTGCCGATCTACCAGACCGCCGCCTACGAGTTCGAGAGCTTCGCCGCGGCCCGGGCCGTGTTCGCGCTGCAGAAGAAGGGCAACCTCTACAGCCGCACCGGCAACCCGACCCAGACCGTGCTCGAGGAGCGGGTCGCCGCGCTCGACGGCGGCGTCGCGGCGCTGGCCACCGCGTCGGGGCAGTCGGCGGTGCTCGTCTCCCTCCTCGCCTTGGCGAAGAAGGGCGAGCACATCGTCGCCGCCCGCCAGCTCTACGGGGGCACCCTCGACCTGCTCACCGACACCTTCGCCGACTTCGGCATCGACGTGACCCTGGTCGACCAGAACGACCTCGCGGCCTGGCGGGCCGCCGCCCGCCCCACCACCCGGGCGTTCTTCGCCGAGACCATCACGAACCCGACGGCCTCCGTGCTCGACGTGCGGGCCGTGGCCGACATCGCCCACGCCGCGGGCGTGCCGCTCATCGTCGACAACACCGTCGCCACTCCCTACCTCCAGCGTCCGAAGCAGTTCGGCGCCGACATCGTGGTGTACTCCGCCACCAAGTTCCTGGGCGGTCACGGCACCTCGCTGGGTGGGGTCATCGTCGACCTCGGCACCTTCGACTTCGGGGCCGACCGCGCTCGCTGGCCCCAGTTCACCGAGCCCTTCGAGCGCGTGGGCGACATCGTGCTCTGGGATGCCTTCGGCAGCGCGGGCAGCGCCTACCTGGTGTACGCCAAGGTCAAGCTCGTGCACGACCTCGGCCCCGCGCTGTCGCCCTTCAACAGCTTCCAGATCCTCCAGGGGCTCGAGACGCTCGACCTCCGGGTCGCCAAGCACTCGGCGAACGCCCTCGCCGTCGCGGCCTTCCTCGACTCCCATCCCGCCGTGTCGCTCGTGCGCTACCCCGGCCTCCCCGACGACCCCGGCTACGAGGCGGCCCGGCGCTACCTCCCCCGCGGCGCCGGCTCGGTGTTCTCCTTCGACCTCGTGTCGGGCGACCAGCGGGTCGAGGAGTTCATCGACAGCCTCGGGGTGTTCAAGCTGGTCGCCAACTTGGGTGACGCCAGGAGCCTCGTCATCCACCCCGCCACCACGACGCACAGCCACCTCAACGACCACGATCTCGAGGGGGCCGGCTTCACCCGCGGCACCGTGCGGCTCTCGATCGGGCTCGAAGACGTCGAAGACCTCATCGCCGACCTCGACTCCTCTCTCACCCGGCTGCTCGAACCGGCCGGCCGGCTCTAGTCACACCCCTCAGGAGAATCATGCACTTCGGATACTGGACCCCCGTCTACGGCGGCTTCCTCCGCAATGTCGGCGACGAGAGGATGCCCGCCACCTGGGACTACATCAGGCAGGTGTCGACGCTCGCCGACCGGCTGGGCTTCCACACCACCCTGGTGCCCGAGCTCTACCTCAACGACAGGAAGGGCGTCGAGGCGCCGAGCCTGGAGGCCTGGTCGCTGTCGTCGGCGATCCTCGCCGTCACCGAGCGGCTGCGGGTCATGACCGCGGTGCGCCCGGGGTTCCACCTGCCCACGGTGGTCGCCAAGACCTCTGCCACGCTGAGCGACATCGGGTACGCGGCATCCGGAACCGACCGCTTCGCCCTCAACCTCGTCGCCGCCTGGTGGGCGGAGGAGGCCAGGCAGTACGGTGGCACCTTCGCCCCGCACGACGACAGGTACGTGCAGGCGGGCGAGTTCGTCGAGGTGCTGAAGGGGCTCTGGCGCGAGACGCCGTTCTCGTTCTCGGGCAACTACTACGACGTCGACCAGGCCGTGCTGTCGCCGAAGCCGGCGACGGCACCGGTGGTGTTCGCGGGCGGTGAGAGCGAGTCGGGCCGCGAGGCCATCGCGTCGTTCGCCGACGCCTACGTGCTGCACGGCGGCACGGTCGAGGAGGCGCGTGAGAAGGTCGCCGACCTCGACGCACGTCGGCTGCGGCGTGTGGGCGAGCCGTTCCGGGAGTTCGGCATGGCGGCCTACGTCATCGTGCGCGACACCGAGGCCGAGGCGCGGCGCGAGCTCGAACGCATCACCACAATCGACCCGGCCTCCCCCGGCTACGCCTCCTTCGAGCAGTTCCGGGCGAACTCCCGCCTCGACGTCGAGCTGTCCAAGCGCGAGTACTCGGTGGGCACGAGGGGCCTCCGGCCGAACCTCGTGGGCACGCCCGAGCAGGTGGCCGAGCGCATCCTCGAGTTCGAGCGGGCCGGCATCACGCTGCTGCTCATCCAGTCCTCCCCGCTGCACGAGGAACTCGAGCGCATCGCCACCCAGGTCTTCCCCCTCGTGCGCCAGGCCTCCCCCGCCCTCGTCTGAGCGGCGGCGGGCCACCCCGCCCATCACCGCGCCGTTCGAAACCGCACACGTCGCGGCAACCGAGCCCTCTATAGGTCCGGATGCCGAGACGTGTGCGCTTTCGAACGCTCCGCGCGGGGGCGCGGCGTAGACTCGCCCGCATCATGCAGGATGGCGAGAAGGAGCCCGACCCCGACGACGACCCCACCCGGGTCGTCAACCAGCCCTCGCTCACCCGCTCGCAGGGCACCGTGTGGCTCGTCGTCGGCGGCGTGATGGCGGCGATCTCGGTGGTGCTGCTGCTCGCGCTCCGCGACGTCGACAGCGGCGCGACCCCGCTCGTTGCCGTCGCGGTGATCGTGCTGCTCTACCTCGCGATGGTCGAGGTGCGCCTGCTGGTGCGGCCGTTGCGCCTCCGACTCGGGCTGATGGCGGTGTGCTTCGGGGCGATCGCCGCGGTCGCGCTGCTCTCGGTGGTGCTCATCGGCATGGGGCAGGTGCTGCCGTAACCGCGGCCGCCGCCCGGCTCGGCGCAGCGGCCGGCACCCCGCAGCGGCTCCCGCAGCCCGCCCCTCAGCGCCGCCGCGTCACGATCAGGTGCGCCACCAGCGCCGTCCACCCCGTCTGGTGCGAGGCCCCGAGCCCCTGCCCGGTGTCGCCGTGGAAGTACTCGTAGAACGCGATGTTCTCCCGCCACCGCGGGTGCTCCGACAGCAGCGGATACCGCGCATCCGAGGGCCGCGGCCCCCCGTCGGGCGCGCGCCGAAACAGCGACACCAGTCGCTTCGCCAGGTCGTCGGCGATCTCGCCGAAGCTGTGCTGCACGCCCGAGCCCGCCGGGTACTCCACCGTGTGCCGTTCGCCGAGACTCACGTCGTAGCCGCGCAGCGACTCGATGATGAGCACGTTGAGCGGGAACCACACCGGCCCGCGCCAGTTCGAGTTGCCCCCGAACAAGCCCGAGGTCGACTCCCCTGGCTCGTAGTCGACGACCGCCTCGACCCCGTCGACCTCGACCCGGAACGGATGCTCGCGATGCCAGGCCGAGATGCTCCTGATCCCGTAGGGCGACAGCATCCGCGTCTCGTCGACGACACCGGTGAGCACGCGCTCGAGCTTCTCGGGCGTCACGAAGGCGAGCAGGCTCTTCACCCCGTCGGCACCGCGACGGATGTGCACGAGCGAGCGGTACGCCGGGTGGCGGTCGAGGAAGACGGCGCCCCGGCGCACGAACTCGTCGAGCTCGCCCATCTTCTCGCGCTCGAACACGAGCGAGGCCGTCACCGGCACGAGACCCACCAGCGACCGCACCTTCATCGGCACGTCACGGCCGTCGGCCAGGTGCAGCACGTCGTAGTAGAAGGCGTCTGTGTCGTCCCACAGCCCCGCCTCGTTGGCGCTGCCCGCGATGGCGAGGAAGTGCTCGAGGAACTTGGTCGCCACGTCTTCGTAGGCCGGGTCGTGAGCGGTGAGCAGCAGCGCCATGTCGAGCAGGTGCAGCGCGTAGGTCGCCATCCAGCCGGTGGCGTCGGCCTGCTCGAGGGTGCCGACCTCGGGCGGCAGGGTCGACCGGTCGAGCGGCGCGATGTTATCGAGGCCCATGAAGCCGCCCTCGAACAGGTTGTTGTCACCGTGGTCCTTGTTGTTCGTCCACCAGGTGAAGTTCATCAGCAGCTTGTGGAAGATGCGGCTGAGGAAGTGGAAGTCACGCGACCCGTCGATCTCGAACACCCGGAGCGCCGCCCAGGCCTCGATCGGCGGGTTCACGTCGCCGAAGTCCCACTCGTAGGCGGGCAGCTGCCCGTTCGGATGCATGTACCACTCGCGCAGGATGAGCACGAGCTGCCGCTTGGCGAACTCCGGGTCGATGTGGGCGAGGGTCACGCAGTGGAAGGCGAGGTCCCAGGCGGCGAACCACGGGTACTCCCACGGGTCGGGCATGAGGATGACGTCGTGGCTCGACAGGTGCCGCCAGTCGCCGTTGCGCCGAGCCCCGCGACCGCGCGGCGGGGGCGGAGCCGTCGGGTCGCCGGCCAGCCAGCGGCGCACGTCGAAGTGGTAGAACTGCTTCGACCAGAGTAGACCGGCGAAGGCCTGGCGGGCGATGCGGTGTTCCTCCTCGTCGGCCTGGGCGGGGAGGACGGATGCGTAGAAGTCGTCGGCCTCGGCTCGTCGAGTCGCGACCGTGGCGGCGAAGTCGGCGAACGCCGTGGCTGCGGCAGGAGCATCCGCTCGTCTGGTGAGCCGCAGCCGCAGCTCGCGGCTCTCGCCGGGAGGAACGGTGAGGATGCGGTGGAACGCGGCCTTCGAACCCTCGCCCGCGGGGTTCACGGTGGGGGTGCCGGAGACGACGTGATCGCCGATGCCGTCTTTCGGGTAGGGGGTGGTGGCGGGTTCGTCGTAGAGGCGGGAGCGGTTGCTCTCGTTCTCGCAGTACAGGAGACGGTCGGCGGGGGCTGCGGTGTCGGCGGCGCGCGTGCCGGTGATGCGGTCGAGGCTGGGATCGAGGCGCAGCAGCAGCTCCTCGTCGCCGGGGAGCTCGGCGACCACGGCGGTCGGCTCGCCGTCGACCGTGCGGAGGCGCGGTCTCGGCGGCTGCTCGAGATCCCAGCTCCAGGTGTCGCGCAACCACAGGCTCGGCAGCACGTGGAGGGTCGCCTCCTCGGGGCCCGCGTTCTCGACGGTCACGGTCATGAGCAGGTCGTGGGCGCTGGCCTTGGCGTAGTCGACGGTGACCACCCAGAACCTGTCGTCGTCGAACACGCCGGTGTCGGCGAGCTCGAACTCGGGCTCGTCCTTGCCGCGACGGGCGTTCTCCTCGACCAGCCGCTCATAGGGGAAGGCGGCCTGCGGGTAGTGGTAGCGCCAGCGCTGCCAGGAATGAGAGGGGGTGGCGTCGAGGTACCACCAGTACTCCTTGGCGTCTTCGCCGTGGTTGCCCTCGGGGCCCGCCAACCCGAACATCCGCTCTTTCAGGATGGGGTCTGCGCCGTTCCACAGCGCGAGACCGAGGCACCAGCGCTGCTGCTCGTCGCAGAAGCCGGCCATACCGTCTTCGTTCCAGCGGTAGGTGCGCGATCGGGCGTCGTCGTGAGGGAAGAACCGCCACGCGTCGCCGCTCACCGAGTAGTCCTCTCGTACCGTGCCCCAGGCGCGCTCGGCGAGGTAGGGTCCCCAGTCGCGCCAGGCGCCCGGCGAGCCCGGCCCGGCGGCATCCGCCTCGGCGAGCCTCCGTCGCTCGGCGCCCCGCTCGGCGCCCGGCTCGGCTCGAGGCACGCGCTCGGGGCCGCCCTCGTACGCGTCGCCGGTGTCGGGTCGGGCGTCGGGCGCGGGCACAGCGTCGAAGCTCATACCGCGATCCTAGGGACTCCCGCGCCACCTCAGGGCAGCCGGCGGAGACAGGCGCGGGCTCAACGGCCGAGCAGCGCCTGCTCGAACGCGACCCAGGGCAGCATCGCGCACTTGATGCGGGTGACGTACCGCGACACCCCGCCGAGGGCGACCGCGTCGCCGAGCAGCTCCTCGTCGCCCTCGACGGCCCCCTTCGACTGCATGAGCTCGCGGAACGCGTCGATCCGCGCCCCCGCCTCGTCGTCGCTGAGATCGACGACGAGGTCGTTCAGCACCGACGCCGACGCCGTCGAGATGGAGCAGCCCTGCCCCTCCCAGCTGATCGACTCCACCCGCCCCGCCGCGTCGCGGTGAACCTGCAGGGTCACCTCGTCGCCGCAGGTCGGGTTGATCTGGTGCGAGGAGCCGGTCGCCCCCTCGCGCAGCCCGAAGCCGTGCTTCTCTTTGGCGTGGTCGAGGATGACCTGCTGGTACATCGACTCCAGTTCTCGCGACGCCATCACGCCACCCCGAAGAACACGCGCGAGTCGGCGACCGCGGCGATCGCGGCGTCGACGTCGGCCGTCGTGTTGTAGAGGTAGGCCGAGGCGCGGGTCGTCGCCGTCACGCCGAAGCGACGGTGCGCGGGCTGCGCGCAGTGGTGACCGACGCGCACGGCGATTCCGCGGTCGTCGAGGAACTGCCCCACGTCGTGGGCGTGAACCCCGTCGACCACGAAGCTCGCGAGACCGACCCGCTCGACTCCGCCCGACGCATCCGGAGCGGGCCCGAGCACGCGCACGCCGGGAAGGGCCGAGAGGCCCTGGTAGAGGCGCCCGCCGAGCTCGCTCTCCCAGGCGTGGATGCGATCCGGCCCGACCCTCTCGAGGTAGCGGACGGCCTCGGCGAGGGCGATCGCCTGCGACACCCGCTGGGTACCGGCCTCGAAGCGGAGCGGCGCAGGGAGGAACTCCGACTCGGTGAGCCCGACCGTCGTGATCATCGAGCCGCCGGTGAGGAAGGGGGGAAGCGCGTCGAGCAGCTCCTGCTTGCCGTAGAGCACGCCGATGCCGGTCGGGGCCAGCATCTTGTGCCCCGAGAACACGGCGAAGTCGACGTCGAGGGCGCCGAGGTCGAGGGGCATGTGCGGCGCCGACTGGCAGGCGTCGAGCACGGCGACGGCACCGACGCCGTGGGCGAGGGCGACCAACTCGGCCACCGGGTTGACGGCCCCGAGAACGTTCGAGACGTGGGCGAAGGCCACCAGGCGGGTGCGCTCGCCGATGATCTCGGCGGCCTGCCCGAGGTCGAGGCGGCCGTCGTCGGTGAGCCCGATCACGCGCAGGGTGGCGCCCGTGCGGAAGGCGAGCTCCTGCCAGGGCACGAGGTTCGCGTGGTGCTCGAGCTCGGTGACGACGATCTCGTCTCCCTCGCCGAGGCGGAACCGTCGGGCAGCCTCCCCGCCGCGACCGAGCGTGGCGTTCGAGATGCCGTAGGCGATGAGGTTGAGGCCCTCGGTGGCGTTCGAGGTCCAGACGATCTCCTCCGGCCGCGCCCCCACGAAAGCGGCGACGGTGGCTCGGGCGTCTTCGAAGAGCTCGGTGGCCTCGCCCGCGAGGGTGTGGGCGCCGCGGTGCACCGCCGCGTTGGTGGTCTCGTAGTAGGCGCGCTCGACGTCGATGACGCTCTGCGGCTTCTGCGAGGTGGCGCCCGAGTCGAGGTAGACCAGCGGATGCCCGTTCACGGTGCGCGAGAGGATCGGGAAGTCGGCGCGCAGCAGCTCGGCGGCCCCGTCGTCGAGGAGAGGCGCGGTCGTGGTGTCGGGCGGCGAGGGGTCGGCGTGGATCGTCACCCCTCTATTGCATCACGCCTCGGCGTACGCCCTGTCGATCCAGCCCAGAAGCTCGGCGTCGAGCTCACCGGGCTCGTCGAGACGGGCGCGGTGGGTGACCATGGCGTTCCACGTGCCCGACGGTTCGAAGCGCTCTCCGGGGTCGTCGTTCTTCAGCTTCACGCCGAGGTCGAGGCGCTTCGCGGTGGCGGCGACGACGGCGAACTTGCGCCCGTCGCGCACCAGGCTCACGTAGCTGTCGGTGGGGGCGACATCGACGTCGGAGCCGAGTGACCTGGCGTGCGCGACGATGGCGTCGAAGGTGGGGCGCCACACCGCCTTCGCGCCCGCGAACTGCTTCGCGACCCTCTCGTCGGGAGCAACGCGGGGTGCGGCGTCGTTCTTCAGGATCGAGTAGATCGCCATCGCGTGACCGCGCCCGAGCCCGAAGTCGTCGGCGAGCCACGCCACGACGTCGCCGGCCTTCACCCCGGGGCCGGTGAGCCCGCGGTCGGCCGCGAGCGCCCGGAAGTCGTCGGGCCCCTTGCCGGTCTTCGCCTTGATGGTGTCGAGGTAGGCCTGGAAGGTCATGGCCCCGTCGTCCCCTCTGCAGCCCTGGTCAGAGCTGCTCGACGGTGACGGCCGTGCCGTAGGCACAGACCTCGACGCCGCCGGTGTCGGCGTAGTCGTTGGTCTCGAAGCGGAAGGCGACCACCGCGTTCGCGCCTTTCTGCTGCGCCTCCGCCTCGAGGCGCGACAGCGCCTCCTGCCTGGTCTCGTGCAGCAGCTCGGTGATGCCCTTGAGCTCGCCGCCCGCCAGCGCCTTGAACGAGGCGCCGATGTTCGAGCCGATGTGCCGCGAGCGCACGGTGAGGCCGAACACCTCCCCGTAGACCTGGGTGATGCGGTGGCCGGGAACGTCGTTGGTCGTCACGATGAGCATGCGCTCACCCTACTTGCCGCCCCCGACGCCCGACCAGACCCGAGCTGCTCACCGCGGTGAACCCCGCAGCGTCTCGTGCGGGCTCTCCCCGAACCGCTCGCGGTACTGGGCAGCGAATCGGCCCAGGTGGTGCAGCCCCACCGAGTGCGCCGCGTGCGCGACCGAGTCACAGCTCCCGTCGCTCAGCGCCCGGCGCGCGCGGTCGAGCCGCAGTCCGCGGAGGTGGCGCTGGGGCGAGGTGCCGACGGAGCGGCGGAAGGCGTCGTAGAGAGTGCGCTCCGAGACGCCGACCGCGGCGGCCAGCTCGGCGGAGGAGATCGGTGAGGCCAGGTCTGCCTCCAGATGCTCGACGGCACGCGAGACCAGCCGCGGTGAGGGGGCGGCGACCGGAGCGGAGAGTGCCGCGCTGTAGCTGTGACGGTGACCGAGCAGCAGGGCCGAGATGAGCAGTTCTTCGAGCCGGCCTATGAGCCCCGGGTTCGGGCCACCCGCGCTGGTGCCCTCGAGCGCTCCCGACATGGCGAGCACGGCCCCTGACACGCTGCCTCCTGCGCCCGACCGCGCGAGGAACGGCGAGAAGACGAGCGGCTCACGGCGGAGCCGCACCATTCCTCCGAGCCGGTCGAGCAGAGCGTCCTGGTCGATGCGTGCGACGACGAGACGGAGATCGCTCGACCACCTCATGCGCACCGGGCTGCCGTGCGAGAAGACGGCTGCGGCATCCGTCTCCACCCGGTGCCAGACGCCGTCGTGCTCCACCAGGAGCCGCCCCGCCACGGGCACGTGAACCGTGGAGTAGCCCTCGAGCGGGGCCGAGCAGATCTCGGTGGCGAGACCGTACTCGAAGGAGAGCAGCGCGGAGCGCTCGAGCCGGGCCGCCCGGATGCTCGCCCGCATCGTCCGCACCGGCCCGGGCAGGTACATCCGATGGTCGCTCATCAGCCGTCGCGCCTCGCGGTAGACGACGTCGGGGCTCGTCGAGCTGAGGTCTCGCACCTCTCGCAGGGGGCTGACGGAGTCCACCGGCGGGCACCTCCTCGTGCGGGTCGACGTCGCTCGCATTATGCCCCGCGCAGTCGCCGCGTTCAACCACGTCGGCTGCAGGATGCGGACGACGCTCTCCGGAATCGGATCGAATCGAGCGGCGCATCCGTCTAGCGTCGCCCTCACGGCCCGCGGGCCGCTCAGGGCACTGCGACGAAGGAGACAGCCATGACGATCACCGACACCCTCGAGGCCACCACCGTGATCGAGGCCGTCGACTCCGCACGGGAGACTCTGCGCGAGAACGGCCTCCGCGGCGAGAACGAACGCCGCGTGCCGCAGGAGTCGATCGACCTGCTCGAACGCGCGGGCGTCTACCGCATCAGCACACCACGGGAGTACGGAGGGCTCGAACTGCCGCTCACCGATCAGGTGAAGGTGCTGTCGGCGGTCGCCAGGGGCGACCTCTCCACCTCGTGGGTGAGCTCGCTGCACAGTGTCGGCACCTACTTCGTCGCCCACTACCCCGACGAGGCGCAGCGCGAGGTGTTCACCACTCCCGACGTGAGGGTCGCCAGCATCTTCAGCCCGGGTGGGCGGCTCACGCCTGTCGACGGCGGGTACCTGCTGAGCGGTCGCTGGCCCTTCAACACCGGGTGCCGCTCGGCGAGCTGGGACACGCTCGCCGCCGTTCTCGACGACGGCAGCGACGGGCCTCCCATGATGCTGCTCGCGCTGCTGCCCATGACCGAGCTCACCATCGAGGACGACTGGGACCCGTCGGGCCTCGCCGGTACCGGCAGCAACGCCGTCACAGCCGACGCCGTCTTCATCCCCGCCCATCGGGTTCTGCCCCTCATGGAGGCGCTCGGCGGACTCAACCTCTCCGAGACCACGAAGGCCTCTCCGCTCTACCGCGCCGCCTTCTTCCCGTTCGTGCTGGTCAACAGCATGGGCGCCCCGGTCGGTGCTGCCGAGGGTGCTCTCGACGCCTTCCTCGATCGGCTTCCCGGGCGCTCCATCACCTACACCTCCTGGGTGCAGGCCGAGGCCCCGATGACCCACATCGACGTCTCCGACGCGGCGAGCACCACGAAGGCCGCCGCGCTGTTGCGCGACGATCTCGCCGAGCGGGTGATGTCGGCGGCGATCGACGGCCGCGACCTCGACGTCTCCGCCCGAGCCGCGGTGCGAGGCGAGGCCTCGCAGGTGGTGAAGCTGTGCCGCCAGGCGGTGCGCACCCTGTTCGACATCAGCAGCGCCTCGGCGATCCAGCGCACCGTCGACATCCAGCGCATCCATCGCGATCTCGATGCGCTGTCGCTGCACGGCGCGCTCGCACTGAAGACGAACTTCGAGGTGCACGGGCGGGTGCTCACGGGGCAGGAGCCTGCGACGCCGTTCCTGTAGAGCGAGGCGTCGGCCTCGGCGTGGGAGAGACTGGTGTCGTGAAGGCACGATGAGGCAGGGTCGGTTGCGGGTGCTGCTCGGCGCCGCCCCGGGCGTGGGGAAGACCTACGCCATGCTCGAGGAAGGCAGGCGGCTGCGTGCGGCGGGCAAGGACGTGGTCGTCGCGATCGTCGAGACCCACGGGCGCGCTGCGACCAAAGCGATGACGGCCGGGTTCGAGATCATCCCCCGCGCGCTGGTCTCCCACCGGGGTGTGCAGCTGGAGGAGATGGACCTGGATGCGGTGCTCGCCCGCGCACCTCGGGTCGCGCTCGTCGACGAACTCGCCCACAGCAACGCGCCCGGGTCACGGCACGAGAAACGGTGGCGCGACGTCGAGACCCTCCTCGACGCCGGTATCGACGTGATCTCCACCGTGAACATCCAGCACATCGAGTCCCTCAACGACGTCGTGCAGCAGATCACCGGGGTCCCCCAACGCGAGACGATCCCGGATGCGGTGCTCCGGCAGGCCGACCAGATCGAGGTCATCGACCTCGCCCCCCAAGCCCTCCGCGACCGCCTCTCCGAGGGGGTGGTGTATCCGGCGGCGCGGATCGACGCGGCCCTGTCGAACTACTTCCGGCTCGGGAACCTCACCGCCCTGCGTGAACTCGCGTTGTTGTGGCTCGCCGACGAGGTCGACTCGTCGCTGCAGAAGTACCGGGTCGAGCACGGCATCGGCCAGAAATGGGAAGCCCGCGAACGCGTCGTCGTCGCCCTCACCGGCGGCCCCGAAGGCGAGACCCTCCTCCGCCGCGGCTCCCGCATCGCCGCCCGCTCCGCGGGCGGGCAGCTGCTGGCCGTGCACGTCACCAGCCAGGACGGTCTCCGCCAAGCCGACCCCGGAGCCCTCGCCGCCCAACGGTTATTGGTCGAGAGCCTCGGGGGCACCTTCCACCAAGTCGTCGGCACCGACATCCCCGCCGCGCTGGTGGAGTTCGCGCGATCGGCGAACGCCACCCAGCTCGTCATCGGCGTCAGCCGCCGCTCCCGCCTCGCCGCGCTCATCACCGGAGCAGGCATCGGCGCGACCGTCATCCGCGAATCCGGCGACATCGACGTGCACATCGTCAACCACCCCGCCGCCGGCGGCCGGGTCTCCCTCCCCCTCGCGCGAGGATCGCTCACGCTGCGGCGGCGCATCCTGGGCTTCGTGCTGGCCCTTGCCGGCGGGCCGCTGCTCACCTGGTTGCTCGTGACGCTGCGCAGCGACGACTCCATCACCACCGACGTGCTGAGCTACCAGCTGCTCGTGGTCGTCGTGGCGCTGATGGGCGGCATCTGGCCGGCCCTGTTCGCGGCGGTGATCGCCGCCGTCACCCTCGACTTCTTCTTCATCGAGCCGTTCTACACCGTGACCATCGACAGACCGACCCACCTGGCGGCCCTGGTGCTCTCGGTCGTGATCGCGCTGCTGGTCTCCCTCGTCGTCGACCGCGCGGCGCGGCGTTCGCGGGCGGCGCGGCGCTCGGCCGCCGAGTCGGAGCTCATCGCGGGTGTCGCGGGCGAGGTGCTGCGCGGGCAGGACTCGCTGCAGGCCTTCGTGACCCGCACGCGCGAGGCCTTCGGGCTCGCCGGGGTGCGGCTCGTCGTGAGCGAGCGCGTGCTCGCGAGCGACGGCGAGCCGGCGGGACTCGGGAGTGCCGCGAGCGCGGAGACCGAGAGCAAGGACTCCGCGGACATGTCGGACACCCCGACGTCCACCACCGAGCCCCGCGACCGCATTCCCGTCACCGGCTCCGCCGTGCTCGAGCTGCATGGCCGGCCCCTCTCGGCGGGCGACCGCAGGCTGCTCGGGGTGATCGTCGCCCAGCTCGCGGCGGCCCTCGAGCAGGCCGATCTCGAGCAGAGCGCCCGCGAGCTCGCCCCGCTCGCCGCCGCCGACCGCGTGCGCAGTGCGCTGCTCGCGGCGGTCGGCCACGACCTCAGGCGACCGCTCGCGGCCGCCACCGCCGCGGTGACGGGCCTGCGGGGCGGTGCCCTGAACGACGACGACCGCGCCGAGCTGCTCGACACCGCCGAGACCGCCCTGCGGCAGCTGAACACCCTGCTCACCGACCTGCTCGACGTGAGCCGACTGCAGGCGGGCGTGCTCGCGGTGTCGTCGCGGCCCGTCGACGTCGCCGACCTCGTGCCCTCCGCCCTCGAGGAGCTCGGCGTCGGCCCCGACGACGTCGACATCGACCTCCCCGCCGACCTCCCCCTGGTCGAGGCCGACCCGGTGCTGCTCGAACGCGTGCTCGTCAACCTGCTCTCGAACGCCCTGAAGCACTCCCCCGCAGGCGCCCGGGTGCTGGTCTCCGCCTCGGCCTTCCGCGACACGGTGCAGCTGCGCGTCGTCGACCGGGGTCCCGGCATCCCGCCAGATCGGAGGGAGGATGTCTTCGTGCCCTTCCAGCGACTCGGCGACACCGACAACACGACGGGCCTCGGCCTCGGCCTCGCGCTCTCGAAGGGATTCGTGGAGGGGATGCGCGGCACGCTCGAGGTCGAGGAGACCCCTCAGGGAGGATCGACGATGGTGGTCACCCTGACGGCGACGGCGGTGTCGGCATGAGGATCCTGGTCGCCGACGACGACCCGCAGATCGTGCGCGCGCTGCGGGTGACCCTCGGTGCCCACGGCCACGAGATCGTCACCGCCTCCGACGGCCGCGAGGCCATCGCCGCCGCCTCCGCGCATCCGCCCGACCTCATCCTTCTCGACCTCGGCATGCCGCACCTCGACGGCGTGGAGGTGATCACGGCGGTGCGCGCCTGGTCGGCGTTGCCCATCCTCGTGGTGTCGGGCCGCACCGACTCCGCCGACAAGGTCGACGCGCTCGACGCCGGCGCCGACGACTACGTCACGAAGCCCTTCGCCATCGACGAGCTGCTCGCCCGGGTGCGTGCGCTCACCCGTCGGGCGCCCGCGCCGGGCAGCGCGGGAGCGGGGGCCGCGAGCCCCGTGGTGACCCTCAGCGGTCTCACCGTCGATGTGGGCGCGCACGTCATCTCGGGCGGGGGCCGGGGGTCGGTGAAGCTGACTCCGACCGAGTGGAAGATCCTCGAGCTGCTCGTGCGGCATCCGCACCGGCTCCTCACACACGCCGATCTGTTCACCGAGATCTGGGGCACCTCGAACGTGCACGAGACGGGTTACCTGCGCCTCTACATCGGTCAGCTGCGCAAGAAGCTCGAGCCGGTGCCCTCGCAGCCGCGCCACATCCTCACCGAGACCGGCATGGGCTACCGCTTCGAGCCCGACCCACCCGCCGCGCCCGCCGCCTGAGCGGTCGGTCCGCCATCAGAGCCGCCTGCCCCTCGCACCCGCTCGATCCAGCACCGGTGCCCTCCCGCTACTCCCGCTCGCCCGTCGCGCGGGCCCGGTGCTCGAACCAGCGGATGAGCGCCCTCAACTCCGGCACGCGAACCGACGACCCGGTGTCCGCCTCGATGTCGGAGAACGTGCCGAGGAACCCGGGCACGTCGCCCACGTCGTGCGCATCGACAGCGACGTCGGACGGGAACCCCATCGTCCACTCCGGGAACTGGCGGGCCGCCGACTCCTCGTCGACCAGCACACGCACCTTGCGGTGGCGACCGTCTGCGACGATGACGGCCATCCGAGCGTGCACGGCCGACGCGGGGCCTTCGAGCACCTGGATGAACCGGCCGGCGTGATGCAGCAGCAGCCCGGTGAGACCGTCGCGCCCGTTGTTGCGACGGCTGGTGTCGAGCAGCGCGAACAGCTCGGCCGCGCCGAAGGGCTCCGAGGCGATGCTGGTGTACACGAGCGTGCCGATCGGTGTCGGTTCCGTCATCGCGCGCTCCCCGGGCCGCTCGCTCGTCGCAGAAAAAGCGAGAGCCCGTCTCGAACTTTCGTTCGAGACGGGCTCTTCTCGTTGCGGGGACAGGATTTGAACCTGCGACCTCTGGGTTATGAGCCCAGCGAGCTACCGAACTGCTCCACCCCGCGGCACAAGAAGAAACTCTAGCACGGGATTCGGCACGATGCGAATCGGCGCTCGATCGGGCCCGAGATCGGGCCCGATCGGCTCCGATCAGCCGTTCGCGGCGGCGATCGCCCGGTCGATGGCGGCCTTGAGGCGGGCGTCGGCCTCCCCGTACGCGGTCCAGTCGCCGGCGGCCATGGCGGCGTCGCGGTCGGTGAGCGCCTGCTCGGCGTCGGCGAGGGCGGAGGCCACGGCGGGGTTGCCCGAGACGGGCGAGCCCGTGCCGGTTCCCGTGTCGGTGCCGGTGCCCGTGCCCGTATCCGTGCCGGTGCCCGTGTCTGTTCCCGTCCCCGTTCCGGTGTCGACGGGCGTCACGTCGCCGTCGCCGGCCGACGCCCCCGAGTCTCCCCCGAAGAGGGAGTCGAGTGCACCGTCGAGCGTGTTCTCGAACGCGATCTTGTTGCCGAACGAGACCAGCACCTTCTGCAGCAGCGGGAAGCTCGTCTCACCGCGCGACTGCACGTAGACCGGCTGCACGTAGAGCAGACCGCCGCCCACGGGCAGGGTGAGCAGGTTTCCGCTGATCACCGAGCTCTCGCCCTGGCGCAGCAGGTTGAGGGCCGAAGAGACCGACGGGTCGGCCGAGAAGCTGTTCTGCACCTGCCCGGGGCCGGGGATGGTGTCGTCCTTCGGCAGGGTCAAGAGCCTCAGCTTGCCGTAGTCGGGAGACTTCTCCCCCGCGGTCTCGCCCGCGTTCGCGTCGACGGCGAGGTAGCCCGTGAGCACGTTCCGCGACGACTCGGCCTCCTGCTGCGAGAGCGGGATGAACGTGGAGTAGAGCGAATACGACGGGTCGGTCTGCGTCGGCATCTGCAGCGTGAGGTAGTACGGCGGCTGCAGCGTCGGGTTGGTCGACGGCGAGGTCGGGTCGTTGGGCGTCGTCCAGGCGTCTTCCTGCGAGTAGAAGGAACCCGCATCCGTCACGTGGTACTGGCCGAGGATGGAGCGCTGCACCTTGAACAGGTCTGCCGGGTAGCGCACGTGGCTCATCAGGTCGCCCGACATGTCGCTGATCGACTTGATGGTGGCCGGGTAGATCTTCTCCCAGGTCTGCAGCAGCGGGTCGCTCTCGTCCCACGCGTACAGGGTGACCTTGCCGTCGTAGGCGTCGACAGTCGCCTTCACCGAGTTGCGGATGTAGTTGATGTCGTCGACCGCGTACGCCGGGGTGGGCGTGTAGGTGTCGGCGATCGACTCGCTGAGCGACTGCACGCGGGAATAGGGGTAGTTCGCCGAGGTGGTGTACCCGTCGACCACCCAGACCACCTTGCCGTCGACGACGGAGGGGTACGGGTCGGAGTCGATGGTGAGGTACGGCGCCACCTTCGACACGCGCTCCGCGGGGTCGCGGTCGTAGAGGATCTGCGAGTCGTCGTTCACGGCGTCGGAGAGGAAGATCTGCTCCGACTGGAACTTCAGCGCGTAGACCAGGCGCTTGAAGATGTTGTCGAGCTTCGGCCCACCGTCGCCCTGGAACGTGGTGTAGGTCTGCGAGGCCCCGTCGGAACCCGAGGGGTAGTCGAGCTCGATGTTCGAGCTGCCCTCCGGGCCGCCCACGATGGAGTACGGCGGCGAGTTCTCGCCGAAGTACACCCGCGGCTCGAAGTCGCCGAGCTCGCCCACCGACGGGATGCCCGACTCGAGGAACACCGGCTGGCCGTCGGCCGAGCGCTGGTTGCCGTAGGCGGCGACCACGCCGTAGCCGTGGGTGTAGACGACGGTCTGGTTGTACCAGGTCGCCGACGAGCCGAGCGCGTCGATGTCGATGTCGCGCACGGCGACCACCGCATCCTGGCTCTGACCGTTGATGTCGTAGCGGTCGACGTCGAGCTGGTCGGGGAACTGGTAGTACTGCCGGAACTGCTGCAGCTGCTGGAACGACCGCGTCACGAGGGCAGGGTCGAGGATGCGGATGTTCGCCGTCGTCGCCGCGTCGTCGCGCAGCGCCCCGGCCTCGGCGTTCGTGGTCGCCTCGTAGGGCGTCTCTTCGAGGTCGGAGACGCCGTAGGCCTCGCGGGTCATGTCGATGTTGCGCTGGATGTACGCCTGCTCGAGCGTGCGCTCGGAGGGGTCGACCTGGAAGCGTTGCACGACCCACGGCGCGAGCGAGCCGAGGATGAGCGCACTCACGATGAGGAGTGCGGTACCGATGATGGGCAGCCGCCAGCGGCCGATGACCGCGGCGACGATGAACAGGATGGCGACGATACCCGCGATGCCGGCGAGGATCTGGAGGCCGGGGATCGTGGCGTTCACATCGGCGTAGCTCGCACCCGTGATGAGCCCCGAGCTGTTCGCCAGGGTGGCGTACTGGTCGAGCCAGATGCTCACGGCCTGCAGCAGCAGGTAGACCGTGGCGGTGACGGCCATCTGGATGCGCGCGATCTTCGAGATGCGCACCTCCCGCTGGGAGAAGCGGATGGCGCCGTAGAGGTAGCTGGTTGCGATCGCGGCGAGGCCGGAGACGATCACGACGGCGCTCGCGAACCCGACGACCCCGCGCCAGAACGGCAGGTCGTAGATGTAGAAGGAGATGTCGAGACCGAACTGCGGGTCGGTCTGGCCGAACGCGGTGCGGTTCAGGTACTGCAGGGTGAGCTGCCAGCGCGAGGCGGTCGCCACGCCGGCGAAGAGGCCCAGCACGGCGGGCACACCGAAGGTGGCGAGGCGGCGGAGGGGCTCGATGACCTGCTGGTAGCGGTCGAGCTGCGAGTTGAGCTTGGCGTAGACCGGCCGCCAGCGGAAGGCGATCTCGATGGAGGCCCAGACCGGGATGGCCATGGCCAGGAAGCCGATGACGAACATGACGCCGCTCGCGAACCACTGCGTGGTGAGCACGTTCAGGAAGCCCAGCTGGTCGTACCAGAGGATCTCGGTGTACAGCGTCGAGAAGACGAAGAAGAGGATGGCGAGAACCACCACGATCGCTATCGCGATGGCGAGCGTCACTCTCGATCGTCGTGCGGGCTTCTCTGTCGTTTGGGAAGTCACTTGTGCCTCTGTGCTCTTGCGGCGATACGCGGGTTCGCTGTGCGGTGTCCAACAATCCTAGACGCCCCCGATCCTAGGGAGGGCGGCTGAGAGGGCGCTGGCCACCCGGTCACGGGGAGGTCACAGTGGAGGTCACGGATGCGCGGGCCGACACGGCGTGCACCGCCGGCGCACGGGCGTCACGACCCGGCGAGCACGCTGTCGCAGGTGGGCAGCGCCTGGGTGTCGCCGCCTGAGGAGATGGTGTCGAGCACAGCGATGGAGTCGTCGAGCGTCGACACCGCGAACACCTGGATGCCGTCGGGAACGTGGCCGACGACCTCGTCGCAGTTGCCGGCCGGCGCGAGGAACCAGGTCGCCCCCGCGTCGCGCGCGCCGAACATCTTCTGGCGGATGCCGCCGATGCGGCCCACGTTGCCCTGGGCGTCGATGGTGCCGGTGCCTGCGACGTTCTGGCCCCCGTTCAGCTCTCCCGGGGTGAGCCGGTCGATGATGCCGAGGGCGAACATCATGCCGGCGCTCGGGCCGCCCACGTCGTCGAGCTTGATCTCGACGTCGAACGGGAAGGTGTAGTCGTAGCCGACGCTGATGCCGATGGCCGGAGCACCTGTCTGCTCAGACACCACCGGCACGATCGACAAGGTCTCCTCGGTGCCGTCGTCGTGGCGCACCAGCACGCTCGCCGCAGCATCCGTGCCGTTCGCGGCGAGCGCAGCCCGCAGCCCCTCGAGGTCGTCGGCGGAGACGCCGTTCACCGAGACGATGACGTCGCCCGCGGTGAGCACGCCGGCGCTCGGCCCGTCGGGGTCGACGGCGGCGACGTCGACCTGGGTCTGGTAGGCGATGTCGAGGTGCCCGAGGGCGGCGGCGATGGCCTCCTGCTGGCTGTCGACCATGAGCGCGGCGTTCTCCTGATTGCGCTGCTCGGTGGTGACGGTGGGCGGGTAGACCGCGTCGATGGGCAGCACGGCGCGGCTCGAGTCGAACCAGGAGGTGAGGATCTCGGCCCACGACGGGCGCTGCTCGCGTGTGCCGCGCACGGAGACGGTGAGCATGTCGAGGGTGCCCGCGGTCGGGTAGGTCTCGGCGCCCTCGATCGAGATGAGCGGCACGTCTTCGCCGTCGTGCTGCTGGGTGCCGAGGGTGTCGAACACCGGGCCGGGCTGCTCGATGACGTAGGGGGCGGGCAGGAAGCTCATGACGAGCCCGAGCACGAGGCCGACGATGAGCACGGTCCAGCCGGTGCGGGCGCGACGCGACGGGCGCGGCCGGGGATCGCCCTCCGCGGGTTCGAACAGGCTCACGGAATCCTTTCGCTGCGGCTCGTGGCCGGTTGTTCGCCACGGGCGCACGGCACGGCGCTCAAGCATATGGAAAACCCAGCCTGGGCGGTGGGCCACGGGCTAGCGTAGGAGCACAGTCTGACAGCACGCATGGAGCTTGTCGGGAGCGCAGGGAAGGACACATCGTGAGCGACGAGCCACGCGACCAGCCGGAGGACGAGTTCCGCGACATGCTGCGCTCCTTCCTCTCGGGCAACTCCGACATCGACCCCTCGAAGCTGGCGAGCGCCGCGGGCCTGCCCTCCGACCCCGCGGCGGTGTCGCAGCTCATGGCCCAGCTGCAGAACGCCATGCAGGCGAGCACCGACGGCGTCAACTGGGACGCCGCGCGTGCCCAGGCGAAGGAGATCGCCGGGGCCGGCAGCCTCTCGGTCACCGACCAGACCCGCACCCAGCTCGACCAGGCGCTGCACATCGCGTCGCTCTGGCTCGACGAGGTGACCGGCCTCTCCGACAGCGCCGCGACGCCGCGGCTGCTCACCCGTGAGGAGTGGGCCACCACGACCATCCCGGTGTGGACGGAGATCGCCGAGCCGGTCGCGCTCAGCATCTCGGATGCGCTCACCGACGTTCTGAAGGAGCAGGCGCCCGAGGAGATGGCTGGCATGATCGCAGGCGCGAGCCAGCTCATGCGCAACCTCGGCGGCACCCTGTTCGCGATGCAGCTCGGGCAGATCGTCGGCCGACTCGGGCAGGAGGTCGTGTCGGGCGGCGACATCGGCATCCCGCTGCTCGAGGAGGGCCAGGCGGCTCTGGTGCCGCAGAACATCGCGGTGTTCGGCGAGGGCCTCGACATCCCGGCCGAGGAGGTGCAGCTCTACCTCGCCATCCGTGAGCTGGCGCACGCCCGGCTGTTCCGGCACGCGCGCTGGCTGCGCCTGCACGTCATCTCGTCCATCAGGGAGTTCGCCCAGGGCATCACCATCGACACCGAGCGGCTCGAGCAGCTCGCCGAGAGCTTCGACCCCTCCGACCCCGAAGAGCTCAAGGAGGCGATGGCGAGCGGAGCGCTCATCCCGCCGAAGTCGGAGCAGCAGCTGCACGCGCTGGCCCGCCTCGAGACCACCCTCGCCCTCATCGAAGGATGGGTCGACGTGGTCACGGCTCAGGCCTCGGCGCGGCTGCCACGCTGGAACGCCATCGCCGAGACGGTGCGGCGCCGGCGAGCCACGGGCGGGCCGGCCGAGTCGGCGTTCGGCGCCCTCATCGGTCTTGAGCTCCGGCCCCGACGTCTCCGCGACGCCGCCGCCCTGTGGCAGACGGTGACGGATGCGGTGGGCCAGGAGCAGAGAGACGCCCTGTGGTCGCACCCCGACCTGGTGCCCACCTCGGCCGACCTCGACGACCCTGCGGGGTTCGTCGCCCGGCTGCAGGCCGGCGAGCCCGAGCCCGACGAGATGGACCAGGCGCTCGAAGACCTGCTCCGCGAGGAAGAGGGTCGCGACGGCGATCGCGAGGAGGGACGCGGCGGCGATCAGCCGCCGGCGGTCTAGCTCGTCACCTGCTGCGGCGGGTTGCTCACAGCTGGCGGTTTCTGCCGCCGGTGTCGGGTCTGCTGTGGATAACCGCGGCGCGTGGCCGTTCGTGGTGCACGATTCGGTGATGGCCCTCCGTCTCGACCCCGCGCATCCCCTGGTCTGGCGCACGCCGCGCTGCGTGCAGTTCGGCGTCGAGCACCCCGTCGCCGTGATCGGCGAGGTGCAGCCGGTCGAGGAGTTCGCGCTCGGGTTGCTGGCGCGGGGCATCACCCGGGTCGTCGCGGAGCGACTGCTCGCCGAACGCGGGTTCGGCCCGGCGCGGTTCTCGGCGTTCCTGACGCGACTCGGGCCCGCCGTCGTCGACGTCGACGAGACGTCCGTTCCACCGCCCGGGCCCTGGGTCGCCGTCGACGGGCGCGGGCGGGCAGCCGAGAGCATCGCCTCGCACTTCGTGATCGGCGGCGCCCGGCTCGGCTCCCCCGACGACCCGGTCGAGCTCGCCGTCATCGTCTCGGCCTTCGCCACGGCGCCGCGGCGGGCTGCGGCGTGGTTGCGTCGCGACATCCCCCATGTGCTCGTGGAGTTCGGCGATCGCTCGGTGCGGGTCGGTCCGGTGGTGCGGCCGGGAACCGGGCCCTGCGCCAGCTGCCTCGAGCTCGCCCGCCGCGACGCCGATCCGTGCTGGCCCGCCGTCGCGTCTCAGCTCGTCGATCGAGCGGCCCCGGCTGCCGACGCCCTCGGCATCGCCGTGGCGGTGCCGCTCGTGGAGCGGGTCGCCCGCGAGCACCTCGCCGACCCCGGGTGCGGGTGGGGAGAGCACGCGGTGCGATGGCTGCACCCCCTGCGTGGCCCGTCGCCCGGAGTCGCGGGAGGGCCCTCGACGCTCGGCGACGCGCTCGTGGTCGAGCGGGTCAGAGCCCATCCCGAGTGCGGATGCCGATCTCCTGAAGGAAACGGGAGGGCTGACGATCGACCCCTCGGCGCACCCCGGCCGCCGCCCACGACAGCTCGAGTCGTTCCCGTGCCCGCGTGATGCCCACGTAGAGCAGCCGGCGCTCCTCGTCGGCGCCTTCGAGGCCACTGGCGTGACTGATGGGAATGAGCCCCTCGGCGACGCCCACGATGAACACCACCGGCCACTCCAGACCCTTCGCGGAGTGCAGGGTGGCGAGGTTGACGGCGCGCACGGTCGGCTCGTGCTGAGTCGCCTGCCTGGCCATCAGTTCGTCGGTGAACTCGCGGAAGGTCGTGCCCGCAGGCATCGACTCGGCGAGCCCCATGATCGCGTTCAGCGACTCCCAGCGGTCGCGCACGGCGCCGACGCCCTCGGGTTCGTGCTGGGTCCAGCCGCGGGAGCGCAGGACGTCGCTCACCGATTTGAACAGCGGCTCTGCGGTGATCGACACCGAGGCGGCGCGCAGCTCCATCACGGCGCGCTTCACGTCGGGCTGGTCGAAGAACCGGGTGCCCCCGCGCAGCTGATAGCTGACGCCGGCCTCCGTGAGTGCCTGCTCGAGCGGCGCCGACTGCGAATTGACGCGGTAGAGCACGGCGATGTCGTTCGGAGCCACCCCCTCGGCCACGAGCTCGGAGATACGGGCGGCAACGCCTGCCGCTTCGGCGAGGTCGTCGCGGTAGGCGGTGACGACGGGCTCGGGCGGCCCGGGGGTCATCGGCGCAGCCGGGGCCGCGGGCGATTCCGCCGCGCTTCGCGATGCCGCGTGAAGGGTGAGGGCTCCCGCTCTGCCCCGCATGAGCCGGTTGGCGGCGGCGACGATGGGTTCGGTGGAGCGGTAGTTGCGTTCCAGCGACACCACCGTCGCGCTCGGGTGACGGCGCTCGAAGCCGAGCAGGTAGTCGGCGCTCGCCCCGGCGAAGGAGTATATGGTCTGGCTGGCATCGCCCACCACGCAGAGGTCGCGACGGGTGCCGAGCCAGAGCTCGAGCAGGTGGTGCTGCAGCGGCGAGACGTCCTGGAACTCGTCGACCACGAAGAATCGGTACTGCTCACGCACCTGGATGGCGACCGAGGGCTCGAGCTCGATCATGCCCGCGGTCGCGAGCAGCACGTCTTCGAAGTCGAGCTGGCGGCGCTCATCCTTCAGCGCCTCGTAGCGCTGCTGCAGCTCGAGCATCTGCTCGAGACCGAGGTTCGACGGCAGCGTGCGCGACGACCGCGCCGCCAGCGCGTACTCCTCGATGCTGAGGTTCGACACCTTGCGCCATTCGATCTCGGCGGCGACGTCGCGGAGCGTCGCGGTGTCGACCCGCAGCTTCACCAGCTCGGCGGCGTGGGCGATCGCCTTCGCCTTGTTGTCGATGATCTTCGGCGCCTCACCGCCCACCACCTGCGGCCAGAAGTAGTTCAGCTGCGACAGCGCAGCGGCGTGGAAGGTGCGCGCCGCGACCCCGCCTGCCCCCAGCGGACGCAGTCGCGACCGCAGCTCGGCGGCGGCCCGACTGGTGAAGGTGAGGGCCATCACGCGGTTCGGCGAGTACACCCCGGTCGCTACTCCGTAGGCGATGCGATGGGTGATGGCACGCGTCTTCCCGGTTCCTGCACCCGCGAGGATGCACACCGGGCCGAGCAGGGCACGGGCGGCGACGCTCTGTTCGGGGTCGAGCGCGGTGAGGAGGTCGTCGGCAGACGAACCCGTCATGCCCTCTCCCGCTCGGGCAGCGGCCCGCCGAACCAGCGTTCGACGATGGCGCGCGCGATGGAGGAGCGGCCGGGAAGCAGCACGTCCGACCGCGGGTCGGCGATCTCGTCGCGGGTGAACCAGCGCAGTTCGAGGATCTCGTCGCCGTCGGGGCGGAGCTCCGCTTCGTGGTCGGCCGAGACCCGTGCCATGAAACCCACCATGAGCGATGCGGGGAACGGCCACGGTTGCGAGCCCACGTACTCGGGATCGTCGATGACGACTCCCGACTCCTCGCCGATCTCGCGCACGGCGGCCGACTCGAGCGACTCCCCCGGCTCCACGAAGCCGGCGAGGAGCGAGAAGCGGTTGTTCTCCCAGAGCGCGTTCGAGCCGAGCAGGAGACGATCATCGGCGTCGACGATGCCCACGATGACGGCGGCGTCGGTGCGGGGGAAGAGCTCGATGTCTTCCTTCGTGCAACGGCGAACCCATCCTCCGGCCTCGACCGTGGTCGACGAGCCGCAGCGGGGGCAGAAGCGGTGAGTGGCGTGCCAGTTGGCCATCGCCAGCGCCTCGGTGAACACGCCTGCACCCACGTCGTCGAGGTCGGCGGCGACCATCCGCAGGTCGAGCCACTCCGCCGGCGCCGGGTACGACTCGGCGAGGAGGTCGTCGAGGGCGAGGGCGAACAGCGGCGAGCCCTCCGGCAGCTCGGCGGAGCCGGCCGTGACCCGGCCCAGGTAGAGCCTCACCGGGGCGGAGTCGCCCTCCGCCGCCCGCACCGCCTCTGCCATCAGGCGCGGTTCGGTGAGCGCGATGACGGGCCGCACGGGCACCTCGGGGGCCGAGCCGAATCCGTCCCAGCCCACGGGGTTCGAACCCGTGGCCGCGAGCGCGCGACCGCGGTGCAGCAGCAGCACCCGCGCCTCGGCAGAAGCCCAGAGAGCGTCGAGCGCGGCGGGGTCGGAACGGGTGGCGTGGTCGCGATCCACACCGTGGCGGGCAAGAGGCAGCGAAGCCTGAAAAGCGCGTGACATGGTTGCTCAATCGTGCGTGGCGAAAACCGTGGCCGGACCAGGTCGCCCTACCCTAGAGGCTATGGCGAGATCCCACCTCACTCTAGCCGCGCTCGCGACCTCGGCCGTCGCCGGTGCCGACATCGTGGGCTCGCGTCCGCTCTCGAGCTCCACCACCCACCGCTTCGACTCGGCGGTGGTGACGCTGCGCTCCGGCGAGGAGTACGCGGTGCGGGTGCCGGTGAACTCCGACGCCGAGGCGGAGCAGTCGCGCGACCTCGTCGCCCTCCGTGCCCTCACCGCGGGGGTGCGTACGAGACTGCCGTTCCACATCCCCGACCAGCTCGGCCAGGCCCCCATCGGCGAGACCCGCGCCGTGGTGTACGACTTCATCCAGGGGCGCCCCGCCTCGCTCGCCGACGTGGGAGGCGAGGGCAGTGCCAGCGACTCGATCGGCCGGGCGATCGCCGCCATCCACTCCCTCCCCACCTCCGTCGTGTCGGATGCCGGACTGCCCTCCCACACAGCGAGCCAGATCGCTCTGAGCTCCCGCAAGCTGAGCGACCGTGCAGCCGCGTCCGGCCGGGTGCCGAAGGAGCTGCTGACGCGCTGGTCGCTGGCCCTCGAAGACAGCGCGCTCTGGCAGTTTCAGCCCACGGTGGTGAACGGGTCACTCGGGCCGGAGTCGTTCCTCGTCATCGACGACCAGGTGATGGGTGTGCTCGGCTGGCAGGAGCTCAAGGTCGGCGACCCCGCCCTCGACCTGTTCTGGCTGAACTCCGCGGCGCGCTCCGAGAGCGCCGACCGGGTGTTCGCGGCCTACGAGCACGCTCTCGCCCGACCCGCCGACCGTCAGCTGCGCAAGCGCGCCCGGCTGTACGCCGAGCTCGAGATCGCACGCTGGCTGCTGCACGGGGTCGACAGCCGCGACGAGTCGATCATCGCCGACGCCGAGGGCATGCTCGACGCACTGCGCACAACGGTGCAGAACGACCTGCTCAACCCGCTGTCGACCGACACCGGGCAGATCATGGCGGTCGAAGACGTCGAGGCCATGCTCGATCGCACGCCGCTCCCCGGCCGCTCGACCACGAGCGTGGGCGGGGAGAGCAAGGCCCACGCGAACCGCATCGCCGAGGACTGACCCTCCGCGCAGCTCGGCACGGTACGGCCCGCTCGCCTCAATCCGGCTCGACGCAGCTCAGCTAGCTCAGCGAGGTGAGCACGAGGCGCTCCAGCTCCTCCTCGGCGTACAGCCGTTCGGGGCGCACCACGCGATCTTCGGGCACGAAGTAGAAGCAAGCGTCGACGCGCTCAGGCTCGATGCCCTTCCAGCGCGCGTAGGCGAGCCGGTACAGAGCGAGTTGCAGTTGCTTCAGCTCGAGGTCGTCGGCGTCGCGGGGTGCCTTTCCCGTCTTCCAGTCGACGACCAGGAACCCGTCGTCCTCGGGGAAGACGGCGTCGATCTTGCAGACGATCACTCGGCCACCGAGCACCAGATGGATCTCGGTCTCCACCTCCACCGGCTTGCGCGTGGCGAACTCCGACGCCTCGAACACCTCGATCAGGCCGCGCATCCGCTCTTCTTCGTCTCGGTCGTCTCGGTCGTCGTCCCCGGCGCCGCGGTCATGATCAGCCCCCGTGCCACTCCGGGGCAGGGGTTCCACCTCGACGGCCGAGGCGGGTGTGCCGGCACCGAACGACTCGAGCTCATCGTCGAACGGTTCGAGCTCGTCGTCGTAGACGTCGACCAGGTCGCCGCCCGAGAACGGGAGATCGACCAGGTGGTCGTCGCCTCCGCGGAACCTCTCCTCCACCCAGCTGTGGAAGCGGGTGCCCAGTCGCGTCTGCCGGAAGGGCCGTTCGGGCATCGGCCGCCGCAGCGCCCTCACCACGGCCTCCGGGTCGGAGACGTAGTCCTTGAACCTCGACGCCGGGATGCGCACCGGCACCTCGAGCCGGTCTCCGGCTCCCAGGGCGGCGCGTTCGGCGAGCAGCAGCTCGATCTCGGCGTCCCACACCGTGGCGGCGCCGGGGTCGGCACCGCGCACCGCTTCGGCGGCGAGTTCGAGGCGGCTCCGCCGTCCGCCGAGCGGGTCGCGTGGCCATTCGACCCGGTTCTCCGACTCGGCGAGCGGATTCTGCTCGAAGGCGGAGGCCTCGGGAAGCACCCCCTCCGCGACAACTCCGACCGCCTCGAGCTCCCGAAGGTAGCGGCTCGGCGGGCGGGGCTTCACCCCCGTCGACCAGAACGAGCCGCTCAGCAGCAGCGAGTGCCGGGCACGGGTGAGCGCGACGTAGGCAAGCCTGCGCTGCTCGGCGGCGTGGTGCTGGGCGTTGGCCTCGCGGAACTCGTCGAGCACCGCACCGAACTCGTTCTGAGCCTCGAGGCCCTGCCAGGCCAGGGAGGGGAGCTCGGCGGAGTCTCCCCGGAAGTCGAAGGGCAGCTCGCCGAAGGTGAGCCAGCCGAGCTTCGAGCGGGGTTCGCCGGGGAGTTCACCCTCCACGAGGCGCGGCACCACGACGACGTCCCATTCGAGACCCTTGGCGCCGTGGATGGTGAGGATCTGCACCGTGCCGGGTTCGGCGTCCTCGGTGCGGGGTTCGAGGCGCTCACGCTTCTCGGCCTCCTCGAGCCAGGCCAGGAAGTCGCCTAGCCCTGCAGAGGGGTCGAGGGCGAGGAAGGCCACCAGCTGCTCCGAGAACGCCTCGAGCCCGGCGCGCCCCTCGGCGGCGTGGGGGCTCGCCAGCACCTCGATGTCGAGCATCAGCTCCTGCTGCACGAGGTCGACGTAGTCGACGAGGCCGAGGCCCGCACGGGTGCGCAGCTGCGCCAGTTGCACCGCGGCGCGGCGCAACCGCTCGAGACCGGGCTCGCTGAAGCCCGCGAGTGCGGAGTGCGCCGGATCGGCGGTGGCGACGAAGTCGAGGGCGTCGACGATCGACCTGTCCTCCTCGGCGACCACCGAGCCGCGCAGGCGCTCGGAGACCCCGGTGTCGAGGCGCTGGAAGCGGTGGTCGCGCTCCGCGATCCAGGAGGCGAGCGCCCGGAGTGCCACGAGGTCTTTCGCCCCGATGCGCCAGCGTGCCCCGCCGAGCACCCGCACGAGGTCGGCGCCGGCCGTCGGGTAGTACAGCACGCGCAGAGTCGACACCAGATCGGCAACGGCGGGTTGGGCCAGCAGCCCGCCGATGCCGAGCACGTGGTACGGGATTCCGCGGGCGTCGAGTGCCGCGGTGAAGGGCTCGATCTTCTTCACCGAACGGCACAGCAGCGCCGCGCTCGGACGGGTGCCGTCCGGCGCGTCGGGCGTCAGACGCTCGGCCAGCCAGTCGGCAACGGCTCGCGCCTCGTCGGCGACGGTCTCGGCGAACACGGTGTCGACGAGCCCCTTCCCGGCCCCGGGCCGCGCCGAGAGCTGTTCGACTGCGACCCCTGCGCCCGCCGACAGCGGGCCGACCAGGGTGTTGGCGGAGTCGAGCACCCCCGTGGGGTTGCGCCAGCTCGTCGACAGGGCGAAGGGCGCCGAGCCGCGGGGGGCCGCGAAGTCGGCGGGGAACCTCGCGAGGTTCGCCGCGCTCGCGCCGCGCCAGCCGTAGATCGACTGGTGCGGGTCGCCCACGGCCATGACGGGGTGGTCGCGGAACAGCGCAGCCAGCAACCGGGTCTGCACGACGCTGGTGTCTTGGTACTCGTCGAGCAGCACCACCCGGTAACGGTCGCGGTAGTCGGCGACCACCCCGGGCGAGCTCTCCACGATCTGCAGGGCGAGGGCGATCTGGTCGGAGAACTCCACGTAACCTCTGCGCACCTTCTCGGCCGCGTAGGCGTCGGCGAGCTCCAGCACGAGCGGCAGCGGGGCGACGGCGTCGATGGCGCTCTGCAACGGGCGGTAGACGTTCTTCACCCGCGCCGAGCCGGTGGGCAGCTCCGCGAGAGACACGAAGCGCTCGGCATACCGCGCGACCTCCGACGAGCCCACCACGTTCTCGGAGAGCGCTCGGCTAAGGGCCAGCACCGCCGAGGTCACGACGTCGACCGAGCGGTCGACCTGCAGCAGGCGCTGGTCGCCGCTGCCCACCACGACCTTGCGCGCCAGCTGCCAGGCCGAGGCCTCGCTCAGCACCGCCGCCTCGCCCTCGCGGCCGATCGTCACGGCGCTCTCGCGGAAGATGCCGTTGGCGAAGGCGTTGTAGGTCGAGATGGCGGGCACGTCGAACGGGTCGGATTCGCGCTGAACGAGCCCGGAGGCCGTGAGCTCTCGAAGACGCTTGCGGATGCGCTCGGCGAGCTCACCCGCCGCCTTGCGTGTGAAGGTGAGGCCGAGCACCTCTGGCACCTCCACCAGGCCGTTGGCGATGAGCCAGACCACCCGGTTCGCCATCGTCTCGGTCTTGCCGCTGCCGGCTCCCGCCACCACGATGCGCGGCTCGAGCGGAGCTTCGATCACCGCCTGCTGCTGAGGAGTGGGCCGGGGCAGGCCCAGCCGGTCGGCGATCTCGACTGCCGGCACGACGGCCCGCGCCGCAGGCTCCGGCGTCTGCCCGGGCGGGGCGAACGCCTCGGGCCGTTCGAGGTCGGCGAGGTCGAACAGCGCGTCGCTCACTCCGACACACCCTTGATGAGCTGGATGCGGTACTCGTACCGGTTCTGCACGTCGCGTTCCTCGGGTTCGGCCACGCCGTCGAAGGTGGCGGCGGCCATGCCCTCGGCCACGGCCTCGATGCGTGCGGCGACCGCCGCGAGCGCCTCCTGGTCGAGCGGCTCCTGCTCGAGCAGGGTGAACCGGATGCTCTGGGTTCCCTTCGCGACGTACAGCAGCGCCGCCCCAGCCGACTCGGGACCAGGGTGGGCCGCACTCTCGCCGCCGGCCTCGAGGTCTGTGCCGAGCCCCTCCACCGACGCCGTCGCGAGGGCCAGCTGATAGCTCGCCAGCTGGGCATGGCCAGGAAGATCGGCGCGCCGCACCGGTGTCTTACCGGTCTTGAGGTCGATCACGAGAAGTCGGCCATCGGGAAGCCGCTCCACCCGGTCGATCGACCCGTTCACCTCAGCCCGCCCGGTGCGGAAGGAAAACCGCGCCTCGGCGCCCGCGAGCTCCCGCTCGCCGGCGTCGAAGTCGCGGAGATAGTCGGCGAGGCCCTCGAGCTTCGTGCGCAGCGCGCGTCTCTCGCGCTCCTCGATCCACGGCGCCTCGAAACTCAGCTCGCTCCACCGCTCCTCGGTGGCACGCATCAGCTCGTCGACCCCGACGCCCTGATGCCCGGTCGTGGAGGCCTGCTCCAGAACGGAGTGGACGATGGTGCCGATGCCCGCGGCGACGCTCTTCGACCCACCAGCCACCTGGTCGACGAACCAGACCAGAGGGGACTGCTCGAACGACTCGATCTTCGATGGCGACACCCGCACCACGGCCTCGGTGTCGGCCGGATCGACCAACGGCTCCTCGGTCGACGGCGGCAGGAGGCCGTACCACTCCGACGGGTCGGCGCCCGCGACCTCGGCAGCGGCGAGGCGGGCGAGCGCCGCGGCTGCACGCCGGTCGCCGTCTTCGGTGAGCCTGCGGCGCAGATGCCCGGTGAGCCCGCGCAGGGTCAGCGGATGCCGCACGGCGGGAACGGGATCGGCGTCGGGCGCCAGCCCGATGAAGGCCGAGGGCTGCTCGTCGTCGTTGGCCACGCAGCTGAGCACCGTGAGCTCGGTCGAGCGCGACACGGCGAGGGCGAACATCCGCAATTCGTCGGAGAGCACTTCGGCACGGCTTTCGCCGGGCGCCGCGTCGACCGCCGGGTCGGCGTGACCGGCCGCGAGGGGCGCGAGGCGCTGTGCGTGAAGCAGCGAGCCGCGCAAGCGCAGATTGGGCCACACCGACTCCTGCAATCCGGCCACCACGACCACCGCCACCTCGGCGCCGACCACCCCGGTGGGGGTGGTGACGAGCACCGAGCCCGTGCGGGAGCGCGGGGAGAGCGTGTCTTCGGGCACCTCGGCACCGAAGAACTCATCGACGAAGAGCGCGGCCGGGCGGTCGGGGTCGCGTTCGACCGCCCGGCGGGCCGCCGTGAACAGCGCGACGGCTCCGTCGAGGTTGCGATCGGCCTCGTCGGCGAGGATTCCCGTTCCCTTCGCCAGCTCGCCCCAGCGCGCGGCGAGCCCGCTGCGCTGCCACAGCCCCCAGAGCAACTCCTCGACGCTCGCCCCTGCGAGGGCGCTCTCCCGCGCTGCGGCGAGGGACGTACCCAGGGAGGCGACTCGCCGAGCCGGTGCCGAGTCGATCGCGACGAGCACGCCCGGGGTCTCCAGCGCCTCGCGCAGCAGCTCGTCGGAGTGCCGGCCTCCGCCGTGCGCCAGCTCTTCGTGCCGGAGCGCGAGCCTCAGCCGCCGGAGGCCGACGGCGTCGACACCGCAGAGCGGACCGAGCGCGAGCGATTCCACGACCTCGGGGGTGGGTTCGAGACGGTCGAGAGCCACGGCGAGCGCTTCGGCGAGGTGGCGCGCCGCGTAGTCGTCGCGGAGAGCCTGCACCGCCGACAGGGTGCGGGTGGGAACCTCGGCCAGGCCGAGCCCGCGCGCGACGGCGGGCACCAGCGAGCCCGACCGCACCACCACCGCCATCTGCGACCAGGGCGTGCCGTGCAAGAGGTGCCGCTCGCGCAGCAGTCGCGCCACCGTGGCGATCTCCCCCGCCCGCGTCTCCGCCTGAATGCGCAGCACCCGCCCGGCCACCCGGCCCGGTGCGGCGTGCTGACGCGTTCGTTCTCCCCGTCCGCCCCCCGGGCCTGCCGCAGCCCCCGCCTGCTCGGCGGCCTCGGGCACGTCGTCTGACCGCACTGCCGCCCCTGCCTGCTCGGCGGCACCGGGCTCCACGGTGTCGCGCTGGCGCCCCGCCGCCGCGGCGCCGATGCGCTCGGTGACCCGACGGGTGAGGGCGCGCAGCTCGCCCCGCTGTCGATGCGACGTGCGCAGAACGACCGGTTCGCCCACCTCGACGCCGAGCACCCGGCCGAGCTGGCCGAGCGCCCTCACGTCGGAGCCGCGGAAACCCGCCGTCGCGGCGTCGGGGTCGCCGAAGGCGACGACGGCTGCGCCCTGCCGCGCGAACTCGCGCAGCAGGTTGAGCGCTCCGACGGGCAGGTCGTGAACGTCGTCGGCCACCACGAGGCGCGCGTCGAGTGAGACGGCGCCCGTGCGCAGCAGAGCTCTCGCCTCCGCCAGCAGCTCGGCAGAGTCGAGGTGGGCGACATCGAAGCTCTCGACCGTGTTCTGGTACTGGCCGAGGAACGCCCCAGCCGAGACCCACTCGGGAACGCCGTGCTCGGCACCCAGACGGGAGAGTCGCTCGGGCGACACGCCGTTCTCGGTGGCGCGCATCATGAGGTCTCGGAGCTCGGTGCGGAACGCGCGCAGCCCCCTCACTTCAGGCGGCAGCCCCTCGGGCCAGGCGATGGCCTCGCGCCCCTCTTCGGCGTCGTCGATGCCGCCCTTCAGCAGCTCGGCGATGATGCGGTCTTGCTCGGCGCCCGTGAGCAGCGCCGCGCGGCGCGAACCGGGGAGGGCATCGCGGGTGCCCGCCCGGCGCACGAGGTCGAACGCCGCCGAGCTCGGCGTGCGGGCCAGCGGCCCGTTGCTCGGGAGCCCGAGCCGCAGCGCGACCCGGTCGCGAAGGCGGGTGGCGCTCTGCCTCGTGGTGGTGAGCACGAGCACCTCTTCAGGCGCGAGCCCGCCGTGCAGCACCCGATCGGCGACGAGCTCGACGAGGGTCGTCGTCTTGCCGCTGCCGGGAGCGCCGATGACAGCGAACGACGACTCGAGCGGCCGCGTGAGCACCGCACGCTGGGCCTCGTCGAGGGGCACCGCGCCCGCCGTCTCGAGACCCGCCTGAACTGTCATGGCCCCCACGCTAGCCGCGCCCACCGACAACGCCCGGCCGACCCGCGAGACGGGGGTCGCGTTGTTCGCTCAGGGCGGGAGGAATCGACAGCCGGGCGACTCTGGCGTGCGCGACCGTGCCGTAATCTGGCCTCATGGACATCCGCATCGGCATCGCCAACTCGCCCCGTGAACTCTCCTTCGAATCGAACCAGACCCCGGCCGAGATCGAGCAGACCGTCGCCGCAGCACTCGCCTCAGCGGGCACCCACATCTCGCTCACCGACAACAAGGGCAAGGTCTACGTCGTGCCCGTCGGCGCACTCGCCTACGTCGAGATCGGCAGCGAAGAGTCGCGCCGCGTCGGCTTCGTCGGCTAGCACCGTGGAGCTGCTGTTCATCACGCTCGGCGGGGCCATCCTGGGCCTCGCCGCCCGCTACCTGCTGCCCGACCGCGACCGGCACGGCGTCGTGCTCATGCCTGCCGTCGGAGCCGGTGTCGCCGCGGTCGTCTGGGTCGCCCTCACCTGGCTCGGCTGGGCGTGGGACGGCGGGTGGATCTGGGTGGTCAGCCTCGTCGTCACCGGCCTGGCGGTGGTCGCCACCGACATCCTGGTCGGCCGCCGCCGCAAGGAGCACGACGTGCACCGCCTCGACGCCCTGCTGAACGGTCGTGCCCCGCTCGCCCGCTGACCTGGCGCGAGCGCGGTCTCAGGCGGTGAGCCCCAGCCCGTCCATGCGGCGGGTGTGGGCGGCGATCATCTCGGTGAACACCGGCTCGATGCGCTGCTCGTCGGACTCGGGGTTACCAGTGAGGTGGATGGCGGAGCGGCACACCAGCAGGGTGTCGCCCACCACGCGCCGCCCCCACATCGCCAGGCGCGAGCCCAGCACCGGGTCGGCGGTGATCGCCTCGGACAGCAGCGCGGTGATCGCGCCCCGCGCGTGCTCGGCATCGAGGATGGCCACGCACCGCGGGCCGATGTCGCTCGGCAGCCCCTGGGCGAGCAGGCTGAAGAAGTCGTCGAGGATGCCGGCGGTGAGGTACACGCTCGCCAGCTGCTCGAACCAGTCCCCGCCCTTCACCACGGCGCGGTAGCGGTCGATGCCCACGGTGAACGGCTCGATCACCTCGGAGGGGTTCGCCACGCGGCGACGCAGCTCGGCCACGAGGCGCTCGTGCTTGTCGAGCGCCTGCCCCGCCGCCGGGGCCAGCATCTGCTTCGCGGCGACCGTCGGGGCCGCGTTGATCGCATCCGAGATCTCCTCGAACACCGCCAGCTGCACGTAGGCGACCTGCCCCAGATACGGGAGCACCTCGGGCGTCAGCTCGGCGAGGTTCACCTTCGGATAGTTCGCGACGTCTTCCCGGGGCTTCAGCCGCGGGATCTCGATGCGCACCTTCGGGCGGCGGAGGAATCCGAACACGACGCCAATCCTATCCGGGCCGCGCGGGCGACCCTGACGCGCCGCCCGGAGGCCTTCCAGGCCGCCCGAGCCGCCGTTCCGCTAAACTCGGCTCGGGCCCTGACGACAACTCGGGGCAATCGCCGCCGTCCGGCGCCATCGCCGGTCATCGCTCCGCCGCCGTGCACTGCATCTCGCAGCCGCGGCCGGGCGCCGTTCTCCCCCACGGCGGCACCGCATCGAACGGGTTTCCCCAGACAGGTTTCCAGACAGTGACTTTCAGCGAACTCTCCATCGACCAGGACATGGTCGACGCCCTGGCGTCGAAGGGCATCCTCGAGCCCTTCCCCATCCAGGAGCAGACCATCCCCCTCGCCCTCTCCGGGCAGGACATCATCGGCCAGGCCAAGACCGGCACCGGCAAGACGTTCGGCTTCGGCCTCCCACTCATCCAGCGTCTCGGCACCGACCCCGCACCCGGCGTCAAGGCGCTCGTGGTCGTCCCCACCCGCGAACTCTGCGTGCAGGTCACCGAAGACCTCGAGCTCGCGGCCTCGAACCGGCCCACCAAGATCGTGTCGATCTACGGCGGCAAGGCCTACGAGGGCCAGATCGAGCAGATCAAGGCCGGCGCCCAGATCGTGGTCGGTACCCCGGGCCGCCTGCTCGACCTCGCCGGGCAGCGCCTGCTGAACCTCGGCGCCGTGCAGGAGATGGTGCTCGACGAGGCCGACAAGATGCTCGACCTCGGCTTCCTCGCCGACATCGAGAAGCTGTTCGCGCAGACCCCCGCGAACCGCCACACCATGCTGTTCTCGGCGACCATGCCCGGCCCGATCGTCGCGCTGGCGCGTCGCTTCATGAACAAGCCCATCCACATCCGGGCGAGCGATCCGGATGAGGGGCTCACCCAGGCGAACATCAAGCACCTCGTCTACCGAGCTCACAACCTCGACAAAGACGAGGTCATCGCCCGCATCCTGCAGGCCAAGGGCCGCGGCAAGACCGTCATCTTCACCCGCACCAAGCGTGCGGCTGCGAAGCTCGTCGAGGAGCTCAACGACCGCGGCTTCAACGCCGCCGCCGTGCACGGCGACCTCAACCAGGAGCAGCGCGAGCGCGCCATGGCCGCGTTCAAGGCGGGCAAGAAAGACATCTTGATCGCCACCGACGTCGCGGCCCGCGGCATCGACGTCGACGACGTGACGCACGTCATCAACCACACCATCCCCGACGACGACAAGACCTACCTGCACCGCGCCGGGCGCACCGGCCGCGCCGGCAAGACCGGCATCGCGGTGACCTTCGTCGACTGGGACGACCTGCACAAGTGGGCCCTCATCAACCGCGCGCTCGAGTTCGGTCAGCCCGAGCCCACCGAGACCTACTCCTCGTCGCCGCACCTGTTCACCGACCTCGACATCCCCGAGGGGACTCGCGGCCGCCTGGCTTCGGCGGCCCCCAAGTCGGCCGAGGGCTCGGGTTCGGCCGGCCGCAGCGGCTCGCGCAGCGCCACCGCGGGCCCGCACGGCGGCACAGATGCGGGGGCCGGCTCCGGCGAGGGCCGCCCCGCCCGCAGCCGCAACCGCAACCGCACCAGGAGCCGCAGCGGCTCGGCGGGCGGCGCGACCACCGCATCCGACACCACCGCGGGTGCGGGCGCGGCCACCGCCACGGCGGCGGCCACCGAGTCGACCTCGGCCGGCGCCGGCTCCGAGCACCACGACGGCAACAGCGCCCCGCGCCGCCGCAGCCGCACCCGCCGCCGCTCCCCCCGCCCCGCGGCCGAGTAACCCGCCGCCCGGCGCCGCCGCCGCTTCCCCGCGCTGCCGCTCCCCCGCGCCTCAGGCGTAGGTGGGGGTGGTACCGGTGGCGCGGGCGATCATCGCCTCGAGAACCTCGGGGCGGGTGGTGTTCTCGCCGAGGCGGTTGGGTTTGCCTGCGCCGTGGTAGTCGCTCGAGCCGGTGACGGCGAGCCCGTAGCGCTTCACCAGGCGCTCTAGCCGCACCCTGCCCTCCGGGGTGTTCTCGCGGTGGTCGAGCTCGAGGCCGAACAGCCCCGCGTCGACGAGCGCGTCGAACTCCTCGTCGAGCTGGATGTCGGCGCGGCTGCGCGTCGCCGGATGCGCGATGACGGGCACTCCCCCGGCCGCCACCACGAGCCGCACCGCCTCGAGCGGGTCGGGCGCGTCGTGCGGCTGGTAGTAGCCGGCCCGCCAGTGCAGGATGCCCGCGAACGCCGCACTGCGGTCGTCGGCGAGCCCGCGTGCCACGAGCGCGTCGGCGATGTGCGGGCGGCCTACGGTGGCCCCGGGCTCGGTCTGGGCGAGCACGTCGTCCCAGCTCACGTCGTAGTCGCGGGCGATGCGCTCCACCATCTGCTCCGCCCGGTGCAGCCTGGCCTCCCGGATGCGCGCCGTCGCGTCGAGCAGATCGACGTTCTCGGGGTCGAACAGGTAGGCCAGCAGGTGCACGCTCGACCACCCGATGCGGGTGCTGAGCTCCATGCCCGGGATGAACGTCACGCCCACTCGGGACGCCTCGGCGACGGCTTCGGCCCACCCGGCCGTGGAGTCGTGGTCGGTGAGTGCGACCGTGCCGAGCCCCGCATCCTTCGCCGCCCGCACCAGCTCGGCGGGCGCTTCGGTGCCGTCGGAGACCCTGCTGTGCGTGTGCAGGTCGATCGGCTCCCTGAACAGCCGAGCGGAAGACATCCCCCCATCGTATCCCGCCGCTTCGCCCCGACCGTCAGCACCCGGGGTGGAGAATGGAGGCATGGCCGAGACCACCGAGACCGTCCCCACCACCGCGACCGACACGACCGCGACCGACGCCGCCGCGCCCACCACCCCGGGGCACGTCGACACCGACGCGCCAGAACCCCGCGCCACGAGCAACCGCTCCACGACGCCGGGCTCCGACGCCTTCCGCGACTACATCGCGAGCGGCTGGGCCGAGCGCACCGAGACCCTCCCGCCCGCGCGGGAGCAGGCGAGGTTCGCCGCCCGGCGCCGGCGCCGCCTCTCGGAGGCCTTCCCCGGCAAGCGGCTCGTCATCCCCTCGGGCGCCCCGAAGCAGCGCTCGAACGACACCGACTACCCCTACCGCGCGCACTCCGCCTTCTCGTACCTCACCGCGTGGGCCTCCGACGCCGAGCCGGGCACCTTCCTGGTGCTCGAGCCCTCCGCCGCCGGCCACGACGCCACCCTCTATTTCCGCGAGCGGGCCGGCCGCGACTCCGACGAGTTCTACGCCAACCCCGAGATCGGCGAGTTCTGGATCGGCCCCCGCCCCTCGCTCGCCCAGGTCGCGAGCGATCTCGCCCTCGCCACGCGCGGCATCGCCGAGTTCGAGGCCGTCGACTTCGACGAGAGCACGATCGTGCTGCGCGAGGCCGACCCGGCCCTTCCCGCCGGCGCCGGCGACGCCGCCGACGAGGAGCTCGCCCGCGTGCTCTCCGAGCTGCGCCTGGTGAAGGACTCCTACGAGATCGCGCAGATGCGCGAGGCGGTCGCCGCGACCGCGCGCGGCTTCGACGACGTGATCGCCGACTTCGCCCGCAGCTCGCAGCACGCCCGCGGCGAGCGCCTCGTCGAGGGCGTGTTCAACACGAGGGCGCGCCTGGACGGCAACGCGGTCGGCTACGACACGATCGCCGCCTCGGGGCCGCACGCCTGCATCCTCCACTGGACCCGCAACGACGGGCCCGTCACGCCCGGCGACCTCATCCTGCTCGACGCCGGCGTGGAGCTCGACTCGCTCTACACCGCCGACATCACCCGCACGCTCCCGGTGAACGGGCGCTTCACCGAGGTGCAGCGCCGCGTGCATGAGACCGTGCGCGAGGCCGCCGACGCGGCGTTCGCCATCGTGCGGCCCGGCATCCGGTTCCGCGAGATCCACCAGGCGGCGATGGCCGTGATCGCCAGGCGCACCGCCGAATGGGGCCTGCTGCCGGTGACCGCCGAGGAGGCGCTCGAGGTCGACAACCAGCAGCACCGCCGCTACATGGTGCACGGCACCAGCCACCATCTCGGCATCGACGTCCACGACTGCGCGAAGGCCCGCCGCGAGATGTACCTCGACGGTGTGCTCGAGCCCGGCATGGTGTTCACCATCGAGCCGGGGTTGTACTTCCAGCCCGACGACCTGACCGTGCCCGAGGAGCTGCGCGGCATCGGGGTGCGCATCGAAGACGACATCCTGGTCACCGACGACGGCGCCGAGAACCTCTCCATCGGCATCCCGCGCACCGCCGACGACATCGAGGCCTGGTACGCCCGGCTGAACCCCGAGGTGTCGTAGCCGCAGGCCGAGCGGACGTGGGCCGACCGGGAGGCCCCGCGCGGGGCGAGCCGGGCGACCTCCTCTAGCCCTCCGAGCGGTCGAGCACGTTCCGCGCCCGGTTCGCGAGCTCCACGCTGACGACGACGGCGTAGGAGCTCGCGACCACCTGCATCACGGAGGTGTAGTCGCGCCTCCGGCGGCCGAGGCTGTAGACGACGATGTTGAAGAACAGTCCGAAGCCCGCGCCGATGAGCGCGGCGGCGACGAGGAACAGCGGTGTGGTGCTGGTGGGCGAGAGCAGCACGAGCAGCAACCCGAAGAAGATGCCCACCCAGAGCCCCGAGAGGGCACCGGCGAGCGCCGCACGACCGTAGCTCATCTTGCCCGTGACGCGCTCGACGCTCTTGAGGTCGCTGCCCACGATCGAGAGCTCCTTCACCGGGAACTCCGCCCGCGCGAGCCGGTCGACCGCGGCCTGCGCCTCGGCGTAGCTGTCGAAGGTGGCGACCGTCTCGCCCGAGGGGATGACGGCTCCGCGCGGCTGGCGACGGCGGGCTGAGGGCTGCGGATCGGTCACCCCGGCATTGTCCCACGGCCACCTCCGGCGCGCCTGAGCGCTCCCGGCCGGAGGCGCAGGGCGAAGGTCTAAGTTAGTAGTCGTGAGTGCCACCAGAGTCTTCGTCGCCCGATTGGTGGGGTGCACCGTCTTCGACCCCTCCGGCGACCGCCTGGGCAAGGTGCGCGACGTGCTCGTGGTCTACCGCAAGAACGACCCGCCGCGTGTCGTCGGCCTCATCGTCGAGATCCCCGGCCGCCGGCGGGTGTTCGTGTCGATCGGCCGGGTGACGAGCATCTCGAGCGGCCAGATCATCACCACCGGCCTCATCAACGTGCGCCGCTTCGAGCAGCGCGGCGGCGAGGTGCGCGTGGTGGCCGAGCTGTTCGGCCGGCAGGTGGTGTTCGCCGACGGCTCGGGCCAGGCGACCATCGAAGATGTCTCGATCGAGGAGCACGGGCCCGGCGAATGGTCGGTCGCCCAGCTGTTCGTGCGCCGCCCGAAGACCGGCCCCTCCCCCTTCGCCAAGGGAGCCACGGTGTTCGCGGCCTGGGACGAGGTGCGGGAGCGCACCTCAGCCGGGCAGGCGCAGTCGGCCGAGCAGCTCATCGCCACGTTCAGCGACCTGAAGCCCGCCGACCTCGCCAACACCCTGCTCGACCTCCCCCCGGCGCGCATGCTCGAGGTGGCCGAAGAGCTGCCCGACGACCGTCTGGCCGACGTCCTGGAGGAGATGCCGGAGGTCGATCAGGTCGAGATCCTCTCGAAGCTCGACGACGACCGCGCCGCCGACGTGCTCGACCAGATGCAGCCCGACGACGCCACCGACCTCATCGCCCTGCTCTCCGACGAGCGCGGCGAGCACCTGCTCGAGCTCATGCAGCCCGAGGAGGCCGACGACGTGCGCATGCTCCTCGCCTACGCCCCCGACACCGCCGGCGGTCTCATGACCACCGAACCCATCATCGTCTCGGCCGACGCGACGGTGGCGGAGGGTCTCGCGCTCATCCGGCGGCACGAGCTCGCCCCGGCCCTCGGCGCGGCCATCTGCATCACCCTCCCCCCGTTCGAGCCGCCCACTGGGCGCTTCCTCGGCATGGTGCACTTCCAGCGGATGCTGCGGTACCCCCCGCACGAACGGCTCGGCACCATCCTCGACCAGGGTCTCGAACCCGTCACCGCCGGCACCTCGGCGGCGGTCGTGGCGCGCATCCTGGCCAGTTACAACCTGGTCTCCGTCCCGGTCGTCGACGACAACCACCGACTGGTCGGGGTGGTGACCATTGACGACGTCCTCGACTACCTCTTGCCCGACGACTGGCGAAGTAACGACAGCGATGACGACACCGACGAGGTGTCGGATCGCACCCCCTCGCGAGCGCTGAGCGGAGCGCCGCGCACCCCTGCACGCGGAAGGAGGACCGGACATGGCACGATCGGGCGATAACAGGCAGCGCTCGGCGCTCGACGCACCGAAGGGCCGTCGCACCACGGTCATCCCGCGGCGCCCCGTGACGAGCCGCGACCGGTTCGGGCGGGTGACGGAGGCGATCGCGCGGGCGATGGGCACCCCGTGGTTCCTCGTGGGGCTCACGCTTTTCGTCGTGGTGTGGATGCTGTTCAACACCTACGGCCCCGAGAACTGGCGCTTCGACTCCGCGGCCATCGGCTTCACGGCCCTCACGCTCATCCTCTCGCTCCAGGCCAGCTACGCCGCGCCGCTCATCCTGCTCGCCCAGAACCGGCAGGACGACCGCGACCGCGTGCAGTTCGAGCAAGACCGGCAGCGGGCCGAGCGCAACCTCGCCGACACGGAGTACCTCGCCCGCGAGGTGGTCGCGTTGCGGCTCGCGCTGCAAGACATGGCGAGCAAGGAGTTCATCCGCGCCGAGCTGCGGTCGCTGCTCGACGAGCTCGACCGCGACCGCGATCGCGACGACACGGATGCTCGCACGGCCTCCCCCTCCTCCCCCTCCCTGCTCGGCCCGGCCACCGGCTCGGTGCCCACGCAGCGGAACCCGCGCCGGTGAACGCAGCCACCGCATCCGGTCTCCCCGAGGCCGTGCGGGGGGCGCTCGCCCGCGTCGTCGACCCCGAGATCAGGCGGCCCATCACCGAGCTCGACATGGTGGGCGCGGTGGCGGTCGACGACTCCGGGGTGGCCGACGTCGAGCTGAAGCTCACCATCGTGGGGTGCCCGGCGGCCGCCACGATCGAGCGCGACGTGCGCGAGGCGACGCTCGGCGTGCCGGGCGTCAGCGCGGTGCGGGTCGACGTCACGGTGATGACCAACGAGGAGCGGGCGGCGCTCACCGAGCGGCTGCGAGGGCCGGGGCGGCGCGAGATGCCGTTCGGGCCCGGAACGCTCACCCGCGTGTACGCCATCACGAGCGGCAAGGGCGGGGTGGGCAAGTCGACGCTGACGGCGAACCTCGCGGTGGCGCTCGCCCGCCGCGGGCTGTCGGTGGGGCTCGTCGACGCCGACGTGTACGGGTTCTCGATCCCGGGCATCCTGGGACTCGTCGACGACACGGGGGTGGCGGCGCGGCCGACCCGGCTCGACGACATGATCCTTCCGCCCGTCGCCCACGGGGTGAAAGTCATCTCGATCGGCATGTTCATCGACCCGTCGCAGGCATCTGCCACCGGCGGCGCCGTCGCGTGGCGCGGGCCGATGCTGCACCGCACGATCGCCCAGTTCCTCACCGACGTGTACTTCGGTGACCTCGACGTGCTGCTGCTCGACCTCCCGCCCGGCACCGGCGACGTGGCGATCTCGGTGGGGCAGCTGCTGCCGAACGCCGAGGTCGTGGTGCTCACCACCCCACAGCCCGCCGCCGCCGACGTCGCCGAGCGCTCGGGTCTCGTCGCCATGCAGACCGGTCAGAGCGTCTACGGGGTCATCGAGAACATGGCGGGCTTCGCCGGACCCGACGGGCAGACGGTCGAGCTGTTCGGGTCGGGCGGCGGTGCCGAGGTGGCGAGACGGTTGAGTTCGCGAGCCGGCCGGGAGGTTCCACTGCTCGCCTCGGTGCCCCTCAGCGTCTCGCTGCGCACCGGGGGCGACGCAGGGGCGCCCGTTGTGCTCGCTCACCCCGACGACCCCGCCGCCCGCGCCATCGACGCCGTCGCCGACACCATGGCGCGCCGCGGCCGTGATCTCGCCGGCCGCCGCCTGGGGCTCGCGCCGGTATGAGCGGCGACCGCGCCCGGCTACCCGCGCGCGGCACGGGAGCTGCGGCGCGGGGTTCGAGGTGGATGCGGCTACCCGCGCGCTTGCGGGCCGGCATGGCAGGTCTCGTGCTGGCGGCGGCCGCCACGACGAGCGGATGCACGATGTCGGGCCCCGAGGGCGACACGACGTCGGCCACGGCGGCAGTCGCGGCGACGCCCTCGGTTGCGGCCACGCCCGCGCCGACGTCCGCTCCCACCGTGGTCGACGGGGTCGGCCTCGAGATCCTGCAGAGCCGCACCGACTACGCGACCCGCGGCCTCCAGGTCTCGATCACCAACGCCGGTGACGAGCCCATCGTGGTGACGGCGGCGAGCTTCGAGAGCCCGCACTTCGCGACCCCCGCCCACTGGAGTGGCGCGCCCGTCGAGGTGCCGCCCGGGCTCACCCGCCACCTGCCGGTGGCGCTCGGGGCCGCCGTGTGTCCCGCACCCGAGGGCCCGTCAGAGTTGATTGTCGAGCTCAGGGGCGGGGGCGACAGCGAGGGCAGCAGCGGGGGCAGCAGCGGGGGCAGCAGCGACAGCGGTGTGGGCGATGCACGCACCGTTCGGGGCGAGCCGAGCGACCCCTTCGGCGCGTTGTCCCGCATCGCGAGCGAGGACTGCCTGCAGCACGCGGTCGCCGAGACGGCGGCGCTGAGCTTCTCGGCGCTGCGGGTGGAGGGCTCGGGCCCGGGCTCGACAGCCCTCCTCGAGCTGCGCATCGCTCCCACCGGAGCTGCCGGCGGCCCGGTGCTGCAGCTCACCGAGGTGCGGCCCAGCATCCTCCTGCAGCCCCGCAACGGCGGCTCCTGGCCGCTCGATCTCGAGGTGGAGCCCGGCGACCCGCCCTCCGCCCTGACTCTGGAAGCGGTTCCCGCCCGCTGCGACCCCCACGCCGTCGCGGAGGACAAGCGCGGCACCGTGCTGCCCCTCGACCTCGTGCTCGACGACGGCACCGACGGCACCGTCGATCTCGCCGCCGACGCTGCGGTCACGCAGCAGGTCTACGACTTCATCGCCGAATCGTGCGGGTTCGCCACCGAATGAGGTCGCGCATCCGTCGGCACACCTGAGTCAGCGGTGTCAGGTCGCTTCGGAGTCGTAGGCCGAGGCGGCTGCGGGAGCGGGGGCAGGCGCGTGCTCGCCGGTGGTCTCGCCCGGGAAGGCGGGGTCTCCGGCGACCGGGTCGCCCTCGGTGCCGGCTCCCGAAGCCGCCACGGCAGCAGCTGCCGCGCCCGCGGCAGCCCCGGCGATGCCCGTCGGCCCGCCGGCCCCGGTCGCGCCCGCGGCGCCTTCGCCGGTCGTGCCGATCGCAGTCGGCCCCCCGGCCGACTTCGCCTTGTGCTGGAGGTACGCGGGCTCCGGCCTCGTCGCCGGCTTCGTCACCGGGCGCACGGCCGGCGTGGCCGGGGTGTCGTCGAGCAGTGCCTCGCGGATGATGCGGCGCGGGTCGTACTGCCTCGGGTCGAGCTTCTTCCAGTCGACGTCGTCGAAGTCGTCGCCCATCTCGTCTTTCATGCGGGCCTTGGCACCGTTGGCCATGTCGCGCGCGCTGCGGATGAACTGCGCCAGCTTCTGCGCGTAGCCGGGAAGACGTTCGGGGCCGAGCACGAAGACCGCGATGATCCCGATCAGCAGCAGCTTCTCGAAGGTCAACCCGAACATGCTGAAACTATACCTTCCGCAACCGACCAGCCCCCGCGCGTGGCGACCCGGCGGAGCCTGGGCCGTTCTCTAAGCTGTCAAGCGGAGGGCACCGTGTCAAGCAAAGAGTCCAGCTGGAAGTACGCCGACGACCTCGTCGCCGAGACGCCGCAGATCGTGGCGGCGCGCGCGCACGCCGCCGAGGTGGGCGTCGAGTCGGTGTCGCCCGCCATCGGCAGCCAGCTCGGGGTGATCGCCGCCGCCACCGCGGCGAAGTCGATCGTCGAGATCGGCACCGGGCTCGGCGTCTCGGCGCTCTGGATGCTGCGGGGCGCTCCCGAGGCCACCATCACCTCCATCGACACCGAGCTGGAGCACCAGCAGGTGGCGCGCGCGGCGCTGCTCGACGCGAAGGTGCCGGCCAACCGCATCCGTCTCATCACCGGGCGGGCGGCCGACGTGCTCCCCCGCCTCAACGAGAACTCCTACGACCTGGTGCTCGTCGACGCCGATGCAGCGAGCGTCATCGAGTACGTCGAGCACGCCCTGCGACTCGTGCGCCGAGGCGGAACCGTGCTCGTGCCGCACGCCCTCTGGAAGGACAAGGTCGCCGACCCGGTGCAGCGCGGTGAGACCGTCACCGACTTCCGCACCCTCATCGCCGAGCTGGCCGCCTCGGAGGCCGTGCTCACGGCGCTGTCACCCGCCGGCGACGGGCTGCTCCAGGTGACGAAGATCGTCGGCTGACGCATCCGCTCGCCCGTCGCGAGCACGTGCCACCCCGCCCACGCGAAGGCCCCGCCACCGGATGCACCGGGGCGGGGCCTTCGCTCGTGCAGGGCGCCTGAGCGCCGTGCGCCAGGGGCGCTACGCGGGATTGACCACGCCGGCGAGAGCGTCGTGCAGCTCCTTCGCCTCCGCGTCGTTGACGGAGACGACGAGGCGACCCCCGCCCTCCAGCGGTACCCGAACGATGATGAGGCGTCCTTCTTTCACTGCCTCCATCGGTCCGTCTCCGGTCCTGGGTTTCATGGCGGCCATTCGGCTCCCCTTTCGTGGTGTCGGTTACCATTATCGCCGAATCGCGACAACTGACGAAACTCACGCACCGGTCACGGCGGTGTCCAGTCGCGGCCGTCGACCCCCCAGCCGATCGCCATCCACCCCACCTGCCCGGCGATGCACACGACGACGAGCGCCACCCGGTACACCGGCGAACGCGGCAGGGCGAGCGCGCCGAGCGCCGGGAACAGCGGCATCAGCAGCCGGAACGTGCTCGACTGCGGGAAGAACACGGCGAGCAGGTAGAGCGCGTAGCTCGCGAGCCACAGCCTCAGGTCGACGCCCAGCCGCTTCACCACGGGCGTGAACAGGAACGCGGCGAACCCCGCGATGAGGAGCACCACCACGACGGCGCCGAGCGGCGCCCCCAGCCACCAGTTGCCGCCCTGGAACCAGGCCGTGAAGGGCACGAGCTCGCCGTAGCCGATGTACGACGCGCGCCAGGCGAGCTCGGTGTCGGTGTAGGCGGTGAGCTCGCCCGTGACGAGCCAGGCGATGCCGGGCCAGGCGAGCCCCATGAGCCCGCTGAACACGGCGAGCGCCACCGTCGTCACGCGCTCCCTCACCGGGAACGGGTCGCGGCGCCGCGTGAGGTACCGGTGCACGACGTGCAGGCCGACGAACAGCGCGAAGGCGAGGCCGGTCGGCCGCGTGAGCGCCATCACCACCACCACCGGGAACACCCAGGCGTAGCGCCTCGTCACCATGAGGTAGAGCGCGGTGACGAGCAGCAGCAGGCCCATCGCCTCCGCGTAGGCGAACTGCAGCAGCGGCGACAGCGGTGCGACGCAGAACAGCACCACGCTGAACAGCGCCGCCCCGTCGTCGTGCAGCACGTGCTTCATGAGGCGGTGGAACACCAGCGCCGCGCCGAGCGAGCAGGCGATCGACACCACGACCGCGATGAGTTCCCAGCTCGAACCGGTCGCCCAGCGGAGCACGCTGACGAGGAAGGGGTACCCCGGCATGAACGCCCAGGCGTTCTCGCCGATGTGCCCGTCGGCGTTGACCGGCAGCTGAGACGGGTAGCCGTAGAACGAGATGATCTTGTACCAGTTGCCGTCCCAGATGGCGGCGTAGCTGAGGTACGGCGGGTTCGCACCCGTCCAGGCGTTCGGGCCCTGCGCCCGGGCGAAGAGCAGGGCGATCACCGTCGTGATCACCCGCGAGAGCGCGAACACCACGAGCACCTGCGCCCAGCCCGGTACCCGGCTGAGCAGAGCGGATGCGCGACCCGGCCCGGTCACCCGGCCGCGACCGGCTGCGGGGCCCGGTCGCCCGTTGGGGGCGGCGGCATCCGTCGACGCAGTCGTCTCGCTCACCTCGCGCTCGCCCGCGGGCTCAGCTGGCGCCGGTGAGCCAGGCCCGCAGGCCCGCCTCGCACGACTCGATCTGGCTCACCCGCACCCGCTCGTCGTCGGCGTGCGCCTTGAGCGGGTCGCCCGGGCCGTAGTTCACGGCGGGAACGCCCATCGCCGAGAAGCGGGCGACGTCTGTCCACCCGTACTTGGGCTTCGCCTCGCCGCCCACCGCGGCGAGGAAGCGCTGCGCGAGCGGGGCGTCGAGGCCGGGGCGGGCGCCGACGGCGAGGTCGACGATGCGCACCTCGTAGTCGCCGAACAGCTCCTCGATGTGCGCCACCGCCTCCTCGCCCGAGCGGCTCGGCGCGAAGCGGTAGTTCACGTGCACCATCACCTCGTCGGGGATGACGTTGCCCGCGACTCCCCCGCTGACGCCCACGGCGTTCAGCCCCTCGCGGTACACGAGCCCGTCGACCTCGACCTGGCGCGGCTCGTAGGCGGCGAGCCGGTCGAGGATGGGTGCCGCCTTGTGGATGGCGTTGTCGCCCACCCAGCTGCGGGCCGAGTGAGCCCGCAGGCCGTAAGCACGGATCTCGGCGCGCAGGTTGCCGTTGCAGCCGCCCTCGATCTGCGAGTTCGACGGCTCGCCGAGGATGGCGAAGTCACCCGCGAAGAGGTCGGGGCGGTTCGCAGCGAGGCGGGTGAGGCCGTTGAGCTCGTTCGAGACCTCTTCGTGGTCGTACCACATCCAGGTGATGTCGACGACGGGGTCGGTGAGCTCAGCGGCGAGCTTCAGCTGCACCGCCACCCCCGCCTTCATGTCGACGGTGCCGCGACCCCAGAGGTACTCCTCGCCGTCGAGCGTCTCGTACCGGGTCGGCAGGTTCGCGTTGAGGGGCACCGTGTCGATGTGCCCGGCGATCACCACGCGCTGCTCGCGGCCGAGGTTCGTGCGGGCGACGATGGTGTCGCCGTCGCGGAACACCTCGAGATGCGGCGCCTGCTCGGCGAGCGCGGCGACGATCGCGTCGGCGAGCAGCGCCTCGTCGCCCGACACCGACTCGACGTCGCAGATCTGCTGGGTGAGCACCGTGGAGTTCTCGGTCAGGTCGAGAACCGGATGCGCGGGGTCGAAGGCCATTGCCCAAGTCTAGAGGCGGGCCGCATCTCGCTACGCTGGAGTCATGCCCGCAGACGAACTCGCCACAGCATCCGCCACCCACGCCTGGGGTCACGGTCTGCAGACCGTCGCCGCCGACGGCACGGTGCTCGACACCTGGTACCCGGCTCCCGCACTCGGCGAGCTGCCCGCCGACGCCGTCGCTCCCGAGGAGCTGCAGGCTCACGCGGTACCGGATGCGCGGCGGGCCGTCACGGTCGAGGTCACCACGGTGGGCATCGAGCTCGCCGCGCCGCCCGCGTCGACCCCCGACGCGTACCTGCGCCTGCACCTGCTGTCGCACCTGTTGGTGGCGCCGAACGGGCTCAACCTCGACGGCATCTTCGCTCACCTCCCGATCGCGGTGTTCACGAACGCCGGCCCCGTGCATCCTGACGACTTCGATCGTCTGCGTCCGTCGCTGCAGCGGGCGGGCATCCAGGCCTACGGCATCGACAAGTTCCCGCGGCTGCTCGACTACGTCACGCCCGCGAAGGTGCGCATCGCCGATGCGTCGCGCGTGCGGCTCGGCGCGCATCTCGCGCCCGGCACCACGGTCATGCACGAGGGCTTCGTGAACTTCAATGCCGGCACCACGGGCGCCTCGATGGTGGAGGGCCGCATCTCGCAGGGGGTCGTGGTGGGAGACGGCTCCGACATCGGTGGCGGGGCCTCCATCATGGGAACGCTCTCGGGCGGCGGAACGCAGCGCGTCTCGATCGGGCGCCGGTCGCTGCTCGGCGCGAACGCGGGCATCGGCATCTCGATCGGCGACGACTCCGTGGTCGAGGCCGGGCTCTACGTCACGGCGGGCACCAAGATCGTGCTCATCGACGGATCGGGCTCCGACGACGAGAACCGCATCGTCAAGGCGTTGGAGCTCTCCGGTGTGCCGAACCTCCTCTTCCGCCGCAACTCCCTCACCGGCGCCGTCGAGGCCGTCGCCCGCACCGGCACCGGCATCACCCTCAACCCCACCCTCCACGCCTAGCCCCCGCGCGTGCCGCGCCGCCCCGCGCCCCGCATCGCACCCTCGCCGAGAGAGCGCAAACCGCCCCCTCCCGACGCCTGAGGCGGCACTTCGCGCCCTCTCGCCCCGGGTCCGGCACCCCACTCACCCGCCACGCGCACCTCGCACCCGCCGAAAGAGCGCAACACGCCGCCTCTCGGGGCACGAGGCGGCACGTCGCGCCCTCTCGCGTGATGAGCGACGGGCCCTGGAGAGGTGGGCGGATGCACGCACCACGACACGGGCGGGCTTGCCTTCAACCGCGCCACCCTCAACCGCGCCACCCTCAACCGCGCCACCCGCGGGCGCGCAGAGCGCGAGCAGCACGTGTGGGGGCGGAGCGCGGGCCCACCCGGGGCGACTCCTTGGTCTCGCGGATGAGCACCCATCCTGCACGCTGCAGAGCTTCGTGGCGCTCGATGTCGCGGTAGAACTGGCGGGCGTCGGTGCGGTGCTGCTCACCCTCGTACTCGACCAACACCTTGAATTCGGGATAGACGAGATCGCCGAACGCGATGAACGCGCCGCGCGACGACCGGATCGCGGCGTTGAGTACGGGCTCGGGCAGCCCCCACCGCACGAGATTGAGCCTGAGGCGCGTCTCGCGTGCCGACTCGGCGCCGTCACGTATCCACGGCAGCGCTTCGACAGCGAGCCGTCTACCCCGCCCCGAGAACGCCGACACGCGCCGACGAAGCTCCTCCACCGTCGTGTACGGTCTCTCCGCTCCAGGCGTCGCCCGCCGCGGCGTGAGCACGAGGTGGTCGCCCGCCGCCACGAGTTCGTCGAAGCGCGATGTCGCCGCGAGCTGGAGCCAGACAGTGGCAGGGTCGACGACGGGCAGCTCCTGCCTCAGGAGGATGAACACTGCCGGGTCGGACAGCACATGGCCGGTCACTCCTGCACACCGCGGTCGCGGCCCGCCGTGCAGGGCCGAAACGTGCAGCGCCCGCTGCCCGTCGGGACGAGCGTCGCCACGTTCGCGGTCGGGGGCGACCTTGGAGCCGGCCGCACCGCCCCGCCGATGTCCGTCGAGGGGAACGCCCCAGAGCGCAGCCGCCGTCTCGTGGCTGAACGCTTGCGCGGGCTTCATCCGCACCGCGTACGCCCGACAGACCGCGAGCAGCCCGTTGTCGGCAGCACCTCGCCGCCTGCGCACGCCGTGGAACGGCCGGTCGAGGTCACCCGCGCGCATCCGTCGCTTCGACAGCCCCGCCTGCGCCCCACGGCCCACGGAGAACGCGACACCCTCGAGATCAAGGGGTAACGGGCGGGCGGGGACGGGCGACATGCGCCCATGCTGCGCGCCCACGACCCCACACCCCCGACCCCCCCGAACCTGTGGACGCATCCCGCACCCCCGCGCCCCTGTGCAGAACGTCGAGAGAACGCAAAGTGCCCCCTCCCGGGCGGGGAGGCGGCACTTTGGGCACTCTCGGTGAGAGAGGGGGCGGGCCCTAGGGCAGGTCGCGGGAGGGGGAGCCCAAGTAGAGCTGCTGGGGGCGGCCGATCTTGGTCTGGGGGTCGGTGGCCATCTCGCGCCAGTGGGCGATCCAGCCGGGGAGCCGACCGATGGCGAAGAGCACCGTGAACATGCGGGTGGGGAAGCCCATGGCCTTGTAGATGACGCCGGTGTAGAAGTCGACGTTCGGGTAGAGGCGACGCGAGATGAAGTAGTCGTCGTTCAGGGCGACCTGCTCGAGCTCCTTCGCGATGTCGAGCAGCGGGTCTTTGACGCCGAGCGCCTCGAGCACCTCGTCGGCGCTCTCCTTCACGAGCTTGGCGCGCGGGTCGTAGTTCTTGTAGACGCGGTGGCCGAAGCCCATGAGACGGATGCCCGCCTCCTTGTTCTTCACCCGCTCGACGAACTTGTCCACGCCCTCACCCGAGTCGCGGATCTGCGCCAGCATCGACAGCACCGCCTCGTTCGCCCCACCGTGCAGCGGCCCGAAGAGCGCGTTGATGCCTGCCGAGATCGACGCGAACATGTTCGCCTCGGTGGAGCCGACGAGCCGCACGGTCGAGGTCGACGCGTTCTGCTCGTGGTCTTCGTGCAGGATGAGCAGGCGCTCGAGCGCCTTCGACAGCACCGGGTCGATCTCGTAGGGCTCGGCCATTGTGCCGAAGTTCAGGCGCAGGAAGTTGTCGACGAACGACAGCGAGTTGTCGGGGTAGAGGAAGGCCTGCCCGATGCTCTTCTTGTGCGCGTAGGCCGCCATCACCGGCAGCTTCGCGAGCAGGCGGATCGTCGAGATCTCGACGTGCTCGGGGTTCCGCGGGTCCATCGAGTCCTGGTAGTAGGTCGACAGGGCCGAGACGCCCGACGAGAGCACCGACATGGGGTGCGCGTTGTGCGGCAGGGCGTCGAAGAAACGCTTGAGGTCTTCGTGCAGCAGGGTGTGGTGACGGATGCGGTCGTCGAAGTCGCTCAGTTCAGAGGGCGTCGGCAGCTCGCCGTAGATGAGCAGCCACGCCACCTCGAGGTAGGTGAGCTTCGTCGCCACCTGCTCGATGGGGTACCCGCGATAGCGGAGGATTCCGGCGTCGCCGTCGATGTACGTGATCGCCGACTTGGTGGCTGCGGTGTTGACGAAGCCGTAATCGAGCGCCGTGAGGCCCGTCTGCTTGGTGAGGGTGGAGAGGTCGATCGACGACGCCCCATCGACCGAGGGCAGGAGCGGGAACTCCGCGGTGCCGCCCGGGTGGTTCAGCGTGACCGTTCCGGGCCCCTCGGCAGAGCCGGTTTCTGCCTTCGCGGTGTGATCGACGTCCGTCACGGCGCCTCCTCGAGATGATCTGCAAGCGTTGTCGTCAGCGGGCGCCGCAGCGAGTTCGTGACCGTGACTGCGCTGACCCTCATACAGCCTAATGTCACCGGAACCCTACTGTTGCATTCACCCAGAGTGGGCGGTGAACCTTGGAGGAACTCTCCTACACGCTGCGGTAGCCGCCGAGCCGGGAGGCGGCAGCGGCGATGCGCTCGTCGTGGGCGGTGAGGGAGAACCGCACGTGCTGCGGGTAGTGCTCCCCGTAGAACGGCCCCGGCCCCGCGACGATGCCGATCTCGGACAGGGCCCGGATGCTCTCCCACGAGTCACGCCCCTCCGTCGCCCAGAGGTAGAGCCCGGCCTCGCTGCGGTCGATGCGGAACCCCGCTGATTCGAGCGCCGGTTTCAGCACGGCGCGCCTGGCCCGGTAGAGCTCTTTCTGCGCCGCGACGTGCTCGTCGTCGCCGAGCGCAACGGTCATGGCGGCCTGCACGGGTGCGGGCGGCATCATCCCCGCGTGCTTGCGCACGGTGAGCAGTCGGGCGATGAGCGCCGGGTCTCCGACCGCGAACGCCGCCCGGTACCCCGCGAGGTTCGACTGCTTGCTGAGGGAGTACGCGGCGAGCACCCCGCTCGGGTCTCCCCCGGTGACGCGCGGGTCTAGCACGCTGGGCACCGGGGTCGACGCCCACTCGCCCTCCCAGCCGAGCTCGGCATAGCACTCGTCGCCCACCACGACCGCACCGAGTTCGCGGGCCCGTCGGACGGCGGCGGCGAGCTCGTCGACGCCGAGCACGCGACCGTCGGGATTGCCCGGGCTGTTCAGCCACACCAGACGCGTCGTCTCGGGCCACGAGGCCGGGTCGTCGGCGGCGACGGCCGTGGCACCGGCGATGGTGGCCCCCATCTCGTAGGTGGGGTAGGCGGCGAGCGGATGCACGACCACGTCGCCCTCGCCGAGGCCGAGCATGAACGGCAGCCAGGCCACGAACTCCTTCGAGCCGATGGTGGGGAGCACCATCTCGGCGGTGAGCCCGGTGACTCCGCGTCGCCTTGCGTACCACTCGACGACCGCCTCGCGGAGCGCCGGCGTGCCCGCGGTCTGCGGGTAGGCGTGGGCGTCGGTCGCCTCGGCGAGCGCCGCGCGCACCACCTCGGGGGTCGGGTCGACCGGCGACCCGATGGAGAGGTCGACGATGCCGCCGGGGTGGGCGCGAGCCCGCTCGACGAACGGGGTCATCGCGTCCCACGGGTAGTCGGGCAGGGCGCCTAGAGCCACCGGTGCGGGCCGCTCAGTGCTCTTGCGGCGGGAGTGCGGCGATCACGGGGTGGTCGTGCTTGATGACGCCCACCTTCGCGGCGCCGCCCGGCGAACCGATCTCGTCGAAGAACTCGACGTTCGCCTTGTAGTAGTCGCCCCACTCGTCGGGCAGGTCGTCTTCGTAGTAGATGGCCTCGACGGGGCAGACGGGCTCGCAGGCACCGCAGTCGACGCATTCGTCGGGGTGGATGTAGAGCGAACGCTCGCCTTCGTAGATGCAGTCGACGGGGCACTCGTCGATACACGCGCGGTCTTTGACATCCACGCACGGGAGGGCGATGACATAGGTCACAGTGGTTCAGATCCCTTCGATTACCCGAGCTTCAAGTCTAGGGCGTCGGAACCGGTGGTCGGCACCGCGGACTCCCGCGGTTCACGCGGCTTCACGCGCGGCCAGGCCAGGACGACGACCGCCACGAGGGTCGAGCCGATGAGCCAGGCGAGGCCGAGCGGACTGTCGGGGATGAGCACCGAGCCGCCCGGGCTCGGCAGCGCGAGAAGAGCGACCATGCAGATCGAGCCGATGGCGGCGGCGAGCGCCGCGAACCGCGTGGGCGCCGCCAGGCGGAGGCCGATGAGGAGGAGCGCTAGTGCGGGAAGCGCGACGATGAGCCCCACCGGCAGGTCGAACAGCCCGAACACGCTCACCGAGATCTGGTGCACGATCGTGCCCAGCACGCCGAACAGCAGGCCGAGGAACAGCGAGGCCCCGATGGCGAGGAGGCGGGTGGTTCGTGCAGGATTCACGCGATCAGCGTACGGCCGCGTGCCGCGAACATCCTGAACCCGGCGGATCTGTGGACAGATCGGCGCGTGCGCTCCGGAGTGGACAAACCACCGGCGGAGGTCTAGCCTCAATCTTTGGTAAGGCAACCCTTACCGCTTTCCTGTGAAGAACGGTGCCCGTGTTCGCCAACTTCTTGATCGGCCTGCGTGAAGGCCTCGAGGCCGCATTGGTGGTCGGCATCCTCATCGCCTATGTGAGGAAGCTCGGTCGCCACGACGTGCTCGCCCGCCTCTGGATGGGCGTCGGCCTCGCCGTCCTCGTCGCCCTCACCCTCGGCGCGGTGCTCACCTTCGGCGCCTACGGGCTGAGCTTCGAGGCGCAGGAGGCGATCGGCGGCTCGCTCTCGATCATCGCCACGGGCTTCGTGACCTGGATGGTGTTCTGGATGCTCCGCACCAGCCAGAACCTCAAGGGAACCCTCCACGACGACATCGACAAGGCGCTCGTCGGCGCCGGGTGGGGACTCGTGCTGGTCGCCTTCCTCGCGGTGGGCCGCGAAGGCATCGAGACGGCGCTGTTCATCTGGGCTGCGGTGCAGGCCACCGGCGAGACGACCCTGCCCATCCTGGGTGCCGCCCTCGGCATCGCCGCCGCCGTCGTGCTCGGCTACCTCATCTACCGCGGGCTCGTGCGGATCAACCTCTCGACGTTCTTCGCCTGGTCGGGCGGGTTCCTCATCCTGGTCGCCGCCGGCGTGCTCTCGTACGGGGTGCACGACCTGCAGGAGGCGGGGATCCTGCCGGGCCTCAACAACCTCGCCTTCGACGTGAGCGGCGTCATCCCGCCCGCGAGCTGGTACGGCACCCTGTTGAAGGGCACCGTCAACTTCTCCCCCGCCACCACGTGGCTCGAGCTCGCCGTCTGGCTCGCCTACTTCGTTCCCACCATGCTGCTCTTCCTCCGCGCCGTGCGCCGGGGGCCGAAGAAGGTGGCCACCACAGCACCGGCCGCAGCAGCAGCAGCAGCACCCACCCGCACCGCCTGACCTCTCCCCGATCACCAGAACAGGAGCTCCTGTGAGACTCACCCCCGCCACGAAGCACGCGATGCCCGTGAAGCCCGCACTCCTCACCGCGTCTGCGGCCCTCGCCCTCCTCGCCCTCTCCGGCTGCGTGCCCAACAGCCCCGCCTCCGCGGGCGACGGAGCCGCGGCCGGTGCGATCACCGTCGACAGCTCGTCCGACGCGTGCACCGTGAGCGCGTCGAGCGCCACGAGCGGCACGCTCACCTTCTCGGTCACGAACTCCGGCGACCAGGTGACCGAGTTCTACCTGCTCGCCGACGACGGCCTGCGCATCGTGGGCGAGGTCGAGAACGTCGGCCCCGGCATCTCCCGCGACCTCGTGGTGCAGGCGCAGCCGGGCGACTACTTCACGGTCTGCAAGCCGGGCATGGTGGGCGACGGCATCGGCAAGGCCGCGTTCACGGTCTCGGGCGACAAGGTCGAGCTGGCCGGCGACCTGCAGGACCAGGTCGACGCCGCAGCACTCAACTACGTCGCCTACGTCAAAGACCAGGTGGCCCAGCTCGTGGTGGGCACCACGACCTTCACCGACGCCTACCTGGCGGGCGACGACCAGAAGGCCCGCGACCTCTACGCCGTCACCCGCGCGAATTACGAGCGCATCGAGCCCGTCGCCGAGTCGTTCGGCGACCTCGACCCGGCCATCGACTTCCGTGAGGCGGATGTGGCCGACGGCGAGGAGTGGACCGGCTGGCACCGCATCGAGAAAGACCTCTTCCCGCCGACCGCGGCCGAGAACGGCGGTGTCGAGTACACACCGCTCACCCCGGAGGAGCGCGCCACCTACGCGGACAAGCTCGTCGCCGACACCCAGCTGCTCGCCGACGCCGTGAACGACCCCGGCTACACGGTGTCGATCGACGCCATCTCGAATGGCGCGATCGGCCTCCTCGAGGAGGTCGCCTCGGGCAAGATCACGGGCGAGGAGGAGATCTGGTCGCACACCGACCTGTGGGACTTCCAGGCCAACCTCGAGGGCGCCCGCGTCGCCTACGAGGGTGTGCGCGACATCGTCGAGACCAAGGACCCGGAGCTCGTCACCACCATCGACGAGCGCTTCGCCTCGCTCGAGAAGACGCTCGCCGGGTACGGCAGCCTCGACACCGGGTTCACGTACTACGACGAGCTCACCCCCGACCAGGTCAAGCAGCTCGCCGACGGCGTCTCGGCGCTGAGCGAGCCGCTCAGCCGCCTCACGGCGACGCTGGTCGGCTGAGCCCTACCCTGATTCCATGACCGATCACGACGAACCCGCCCAGGCGAAGCCCGGCATCTCCCGCAGGGGGCTGCTCGGCCTCGTCGGGGCGGGTGTCGCCGGGGTCGGCGTGGGGGTCGCCGCCGATCGCTTCGCGGCACCGGCGATCGCCCAGGCGGCCTCGGCCGCCTTCGGCGCGGGCGAGGGCGCAGGCACCGGCCCCGGCGGCAGCGGCATCGCCTCCGGCACCGTCTACCCTTTCTACGCCGAGCACCAGTCGGGCATCGTCTCCCCCGCCCAAGACCGGCTGCACTTCGCCGCCTTCGACGTCGCCTCCGATCTCACCCGCGACGACCTCGTCGAGCTCCTGAAAGACTGGAGCGCCGCCGCCGCGCTCATGACCGCGGGCGACCCGGTCGGCGTCTACGGCGCGGTGAACGGCCCCTACGACGCCCCGCCCGACGACACCGGCGAGGCGCTCGGGCTGCCCGCCGCCGGCCTCACCATCACCTTCGGCTTCGGCCCCACGCTGTTCACCGCTGCCGACGGCACCGACCGCTTCGGCATCGCCGACCGGCGCCCCGCGGCGCTGGTCGACCTGCCGCACTTCCCGGCCGACATGCTGAGCGAGACGCTCACGGGCGGCGACCTCTGCATCCAGGCCTGCAGCGACGACCCCCAGGTCGCGGTGCACGCCATCCGCAACCTCTCCCGCATCGCCTTCGGGCGGGCGGCGATCCGCTGGTCGCAGCTCGGCTTCGGCCGCACCAGCTCCACCACCACCGCCCAGGCGACGCCCCGCAACCTGTTCGGCTTCAAGGACGGCACCGCGAACGTCAAGGCGGAGCAGACGGATGTCGTCGACCAGCAGGTGTGGGCCTCCGCAGACGACGGCGCCGACTGGATGGCGGGCGGCTCCTACCTCGTCGCCCGCAAGATCCGCATGACCATCGAGACCTGGGACCGCACCTCGCTTCGCGAGCAGGAGGCGATCGTCGGCCGCACGAAGGGCGAGGGCGCGCCCTACTCGGGCGGCACCGAGTTCTCCGAGCCCGACTTCGAGGCGACCGGGCGCGGCGGTGAGCCGCTCATCGCCGCGGATTCGCACGTGAGGCTGGCGCATCCGACCCAGAACGCGGGCGCCCAGCTGCTGCGCCGCGGCTACAACTTCGTCGACGGCAACGACGAGCTCGGCAGGCTGAACGCGGGCCTCTTCTTCATCGCCTTCCAGCGCGACCCGCGCACGCAGTTCATCCCGATCCAGATGAACCTCGCGAAGAACGACGCCATGAACGAGTACGTCAGGCACGTCGGCTCGGGCATCTTCGCGGTGCCGCCCGGCGCCTCGGAGGGCGGCTACGTCGGCGAGACGCTGTTCGGCTGAGCCGAGGCGCGCCGCGCCGCTGAGCCGAGCCGCACCGCGCCGCGCCGCGCGGCTGAGCCGAGGCGCGCCGCGCCGCTCGGCACCCCACCCGCTACGGTCGTAGTCGTGACTGTTCGCGAGGGACCGATGTCGGCCCGCTACCGGCTCATCACCCTGGGTTCGGTGGTGCTGGTGTTCGTCGCCGCGTTCGAGAACCTCGCCGTCACCACCGTGATGCCGGTCGTGAGCGACGAGCTCGACGGCGCGACCCTCTACGCCGTCGCGTTCGCAGCCCCGCTCGCGGCGTCGGTCGTCGGCATGGTGGTCGCGGGCATCCTGTGCGATCGCGGCAGCCCGCGCCTACCGCTCGTCGTCTCGATCGCGCTCTTCGTCGCCGGGCTCGTGCTGGCCGGAACCGCCGTCTCGATGCCGATGCTCGTGCTCGCACGGCTCGTGCAGGGCCTGGGCTCAGGGGGCACCATCGTCGCCCTCTACGTCATCATCGCGCGGGTCTACCCGGCACCGCTGCAGGCACGCATGTTCGGCCTGTTCTCGGCGGCGTGGGTCATTCCGGCGCTCGTCGGCCCGTTCGTGGCGGGCGTGGTGGGCGAGACGTTCGGCTGGCGCTGGGTGTTCCTCGGCGTGGTGGCGCTGGTGCTGCCCGCCGCGTTCCTGGTGCTCCCGGCCGTGCGCAGCCTCCGCTCGGGGCCCGCGACCGAGACCTCGGCCGTCGTCGGCGCCCCGTGGCCCGTGGCGCGCGTGATGTGGGCGGTGCTGCTGGCCGTCGCCATCCTCACCCTCAGCGTGGCCGCCGAGTTCGAGCTGGCGCTCACCGTCGTGGTGGCGCTCGTCTCCCTCGCCGTCGCGGTGGTGGTGCTGCGCCCCCTGGTTCCGCGCGGCGTGCTGACGGCCCGGCCGGGACTGCCGAGCATCGTCACGACGCGGCTCCTGCTCGCCGCCGGCTTCTTCGCCGTCGAGACCTACCTGCCCTACCTGCTCACCGCGCAGTACGGCCTCAGCCCTGCGTTCGCGGGCCTCACCCTCACCGCGAGCGGCATCGCCTGGGGTGCGGCGTCGATCCTGCAGAGTCGCGCGGGGGGCCGCCTCGCCGAGGGCAGCGGCGTTCCGCTCGGCGCGTGGATCACCGTGGCGGCGATCGCCCTCGTCGTCGTGTCCGCGGTGCTGCACCTGCCCGCGGCCGTCGTCATCGTGGGCTGGGCGCTCTCGGGCGCGGGCATGGGCCTGGCCTACCCGCGGCTCTCGGCCCTGCTGCTCGCCCGGTCGGCACCCGCCGAGCAGGGCTTCAACAGCGCCGCACTGACCATCGCCGACGGAGCGGGCCCGGCCGCCTCGCTCGCCGTGGCGGGCATCCTGTTCCACAGCGTGCCCGCGCCGGAGCCGGGCTCGTTCCTGGCCGTCTTCCTTCTCGGGCTCGGCCTGATGGTCGCCGCGGCCGTGGTGGGGCCGCGGGTGCGCGAGCGCTACTCGGCGGAGTTGGCCGACACGATGTAAGTGGCGGTCACCTGGCCCGAACCGTCGTCGGCGACCGTGACGAGCACGCCGTAGTTCGCGCCCTGGTACATGCCGGTGCCCGTGCCGTCGGAGAACCCGGAGAACTGCGACTCGAAGCCCGCGGCCACGAGCTGGTCGTTGATCGAGGTGAAGGACGCCTCGGGGTCGGCGACCTTGACGATGACGGTCCACCCGCCGTCGCCGTCGGCGACCCCCACGCCCATGCCTCCCACGATCTCGCCGTCGTAGAGCGGCACCTCGGTGGGGAACCCGTCGGGCAGCCCGCCGTCGGAGTTGAGGTCGACGTCGCCGCCGCCGGCCTGCTCGACGGCGCCCTCGACGATCTGCTCGACCGGGTTGCCGATGCAGCCCGCGAGCGCCGGGGTGAGAAGGATCGCAAACGCGACCGCGAGAGCGGCCGACCTGGTCGTGTGCCTCATGGCCACGATTCTCCCAGCTCGGCCGCTCTCGGCGCTACAGCGATCGGATGCGCGTGCTACTGGTTCGCGCGCTTGAGGTTCGCGGTGCGGCGGGCACGCGCGTTCTGATCGAGCTCCACCTTGCGGATGCGCACCATCTCGGGCGTCACCTCGACGCACTCGTCTTCGCGGGCGAACTCGAGGCACTCCTCGAGCGAGAGCTGCCGCGAGGGCGTCATCGACTCGAAGTTGTCGGCGGTCGACTGACGCATGTTGGTCAGCTTCTTCTCTTTCGTGATGTTCACGTCCATGTCGTCGGCACGCGAGTTCTCGCCGATCACCATGCCCTCGTAGACCTCCTCGGTGGGGTTGACGAAGAAGGTCATGCGCTCCTGCAGCGCGATGATGGCGAACGGCGTGACGACACCGGCACGGTCGGCGACGATGGAGCCGTTGTTGCGGGTGACGATGGCACCCGCCCACTCGCCGTAGCCGTGCGAGATCGCGTTGGCGATGCCGGTGCCGCGGGTGATGGTGAGGAACTCGGTGCGGAAGCCGATGAGACCGCGCGACGGCACGATGAACTCCATGCGCACCCAGCCGGTGCCGTGGTTCGACATGCCCTCCATACGGCCCTTGCGCGCCGCGAGCAGCTGCGTGATGGCGCCGAGGTACTCCTCGGGGGCGTCGATCGTGAGGTGCTCGTAGGGCTCGTGGGTCTTGCCGTCGACCTGCTTCGTGACCACCTGGGGCTTGCCCACCGTGAGCTCGTAGCCCTCGCGGCGCATGTTCTCGACGAGGATGGCGAGCGCGAGCTCGCCGCGGCCCTGCACCTCCCAGGCGTCGGGCTTTCCGATGTCGACGACGCGGAGCGACACATTGCCGATGAGCTCGCGGTCGAGGCGGTCTTTCACCATGCGCGGGTGAGCTTGTGACCCTTCACCTTGCCGACCAGGGGCGAGGTGTTGGTGCCGATGGTCATCGAGATGGCGGGGTCGTCGACGACGATCGCCGGCAGCGGCCGCACGTCGTCGGGGTCGGCGATGGTCTCGCCGATGGTGATGTTCTCGATGCCCGCGATGGCGACGATGTCGCCGGGGCCCGCCGACTCGGCGGGCACACGGGTGAGGGCGACGGTCTTCAGCAGCTCGGTGATGCGCTGGTTCTGCACCGTGCCGTCGTGCTGCACCCAGGCCACCTGCTGGCCCTTCTTGATGGTGCCGTTGAAGACCCGCAGGAGCGCCAGACGACCGAGGAAGGGCGAGGAGTCGAGGTTCGTGACGTGGGCCTGCAGCGGCGCCTCGTCGTCGTAGGTGGGGGCCGGGATGTGCTCGAGGATGGCCCCGAACAGCGGCTCGAGGTCGTCGTTGTCGGGCAGCGAGCCGTTCTCCGGCTTGTTCAGCGACGCGGCGCCGTTTCGGCCGGAGGCGTAGACGACCGGCACGTCGAGGATGGCGTCGAGGTCGAGGTCGGGAACGTCGTCGGCCATGTCGGATGCGAGGCCGAGCAGCAGGTCCTGCGACTCGCCCACGACCTCGTCGATGCGCGCATCCGGGCGGTCGGTCTTGTTGACCAGCAGGATGACGGGGAGCTTCGCCTCGAGCGCCTTGCGCAGCACGAAGCGGGTCTGAGGCAGCGGGCCCTCGGAGGCGTCGACGAGCAGCACCACGCCGTCGACCATCGAGAGGCCGCGCTCGACCTCGCCGCCGAAGTCGGCGTGGCCGGGGGTGTCGATCACGTTGATGGTGATCGGCTTGCCGCCGGCGTGCACGCCGTTGTATGAGATCGCCGTGTTCTTGGCGAGGATCGTGATGCCCTTCTCACGCTCGAGGTCGTTCGAGTCCATCATGCGGTCGTCGGCGTCGAAGTGCGCGTCGAAGGAGTTGGTCTGCGTGAGCATGGCGTCGACCAGTGTGGTCTTGCCGTGGTCGACGTGGGCGACGATCGCGACGTTGCGCAGGTCATCGCGGGTGGCTTGTGCCATGGGAGTTCCTCAGGATTCATGAACCCGGAACGATGGCACAGCCACCCAGACGGGCTCGCAGGAGCGGGGTTGGAGTGGGCTTCGTGGCCCGGAACGCTAAACGCCCAGGGTGATTCCAGCGCCCGGGATGGCGTTCAGCAACTCCTTAGTGTACTGCTCCTGCGGGCTGTCGAAGACCTCGTCGGTCGAGGCGGCCTCCACGATCCTGCCCTTCTGCATCACGCAGACGTTGTCGGCGATGACGCGCACCACCGCGAGATCGTGCGTGATGAAGAGGTAGGTGAGCTCCAGTTCCGACTGCAGGTCGGCGAGGAGTTTCAGGATCTGCGCCTGCACCAGCACGTCGAGCGCCGAGACAGCCTCGTCGAGAACGACGATGTCGGGCTTCAGCGCGAGGGCTCGCGCGATGGCCACGCGCTGGCGCTGGCCACCCGACAGCTCGTTCGGGTAGCGGGCGATGAGCGTCTGCGGCAGGGCCACCTGGTCGAGGAGCTCCAGCACGCGCTCACGGCGCGCGGTGCGGTCGCCCACACCGTGCACCTGCAGCGGTTCGGCGATGGTGTTGCCGATGTTGCGCAGCGGGTCGAGCGAACCGTACGGGTCTTGGAACACCGGCTGCATGCGGCGACGCAGGTCGAGCAGTGCCCGGCCCTTAAGCGGCGCCACATCGGTGCCGTCGATGAGGATGGAGCCGCTCGTCGGGTCTTCGAGCTTCAGGATCATCTTCGCCACGGTCGACTTGCCCGAGCCCGACTCCCCCACGATCGCCGTGGTGGTGCCCTTCTCGACGGCGAAGTTCACGTGATCGGCGGCGGTGAGCTCGCTCGCCGCCCCCTTCTTCTGCCCGCGGATCTTGTAGACCTTGGTGAGGTCGCGCACCACGATGGCGTCGGGCCGCTTCACGGCCGGCTGGTGCTCGACCCGCTCCTCGGCGGCGGCGATGAGGTCGATGCCCGAGGTGACCGAGGTCGGCGCGTAGTCGAGGTCGCTCAGCGTGTGCGACTCCGACTGCAACGTCGCGGTCTGGATGCGGCGAGAGGCGAGGCTCGGTGCCGCGGCGACGAGACGCTGCGTGTACGGGTGCACCGGGTTCTGCAGGATCTCCTTCGACGGGCCCGCCTCGACGATGCGGCCCTTGTACATCACCACGAGCTGCTCGGCGCGCTCAGCGGCGAGTCCCAGGTCGTGGGTGATGAACAGCACGGCGGTGCCGGAGTCGCGGGTGAGCGTCTCGAGGTGGTCGAGGATGCGCCGCTGCACGGTGACGTCGAGGGCGGAGGTCGGCTCGTCGGCGATGAGGAGCTTGGGACGGCTGGAGAGTCCGATGCCGATGAGCACGCGCTGCCGCATACCGCCGGAGAACTGATGGGGGAACTGCTTCAGTCGCTTGTCGGCATCCTGCAGCCCCGCCTCACGGAGCACCTGGATGGCGTGCTGGCGCACCGCCTTCTTGCCCGAGGCGATGCCGTTGGCGCGGATGGTCTCCTCGACCTGGAACCCGACGCTCCACACTGGGTTGAGGTTCGACATCGGGTCTTGCGGCACGAAGCCGATCTGTCGACCGCGCACCTCTTCCATCTTCTTCTCGGAGTAGGAGGTGAGCTCCTGCCCGTCGAACATGATCGACCCGCCGGTGATGCGCCCCGCACCCGGGAGCAGGTTGATGATGGCGTGCGCCGTCGTGCTCTTGCCCGAGCCCGACTCCCCCACGATGGCCAGGGTCTGGCCGGGCATCAGGGTGAGGTCGACACCGCGCACCGCGGGAACGATGCCGCTCGTGCTCTGGAACCCGACCTCGAGGTCTTTGATCTCGAGCAGCGGTTTCTGGGTGGGGTCGCTCATCGCTGGGCCCTCGCCTTCGGGTCGAGGGCGTCTCTGATGACCTCGCCCATCATGATGAAGGCGAGGACGGTCACGGAGAGCGCGATGGACGGATAGATGAGCGTCTGCGGGGCCGTGCGCAGGTCGACCTGGGCGGCCGAGATGTCGTTGCCCCACGACATGGTGGAGTTCGGGAGTCCGACGCCGAGGAACGACAGGGTCGCCTCGGCGACGATCGCGGCACCGAGCGAGATCGTGGTCACCACGATCACCGGCGCGATCGAGTTCGGCAGCACGTGCCGCAGCAGGATCTTGAAGTTCGACACACCGAGGGCGCGGGCGGCCATCACGTAGTCGGACTGCTTCACCCGGAGGATCTCGGCCCTCAGCACGCGAGCGGTGGCCGGCCAGGCGAAGATGCCGATGGCCAGGGAGATGACGAACACGTTCCGGTAGGCCGAGAACACCGACATGATGACCACGGCGGCGAGGATGTAGGGGATCGAGAAGAAGATGTCGCCCGCGCGGGAGAGCACCGAGTCGACCCAGCCGCCGTAGAAGCCGGCGAAGGCACCGAACAGGATGCCGAGCACCGTCGTGAGCACCACCACGATGATTCCCACCGAGAGCGAGGTCGAGGTGCCGTGCACGATGCGCGAGAACACGTCGCAGCCCTGCTTGTTGAAGCCGAGGATGTTGGCTGCCGTCGGCGCCCCGTTGCTCTGGGAGAGCACGCACTCGCGCGGATCGACCTGCGTGAACAGCGTCGGGAAGAGCGCGACGATCACGACCAGCAGGATGAACGCCGCCGAGATCCAGAACATCGGGCGGCGGCGCATGTCGCGCCAGGCGTCGATCCAGAGGTTCGACTTGCGCTCTCCGACGTTGACGGCGTCGACGGCGACGAGAGGGGTCTCCTCGAGCGGGGCGACGAAGTGGCCGGGGGTTGGGGCCGGGGTGTTATTTGACATAGCGGATCCTCGGGTCGAGAAGGCCGTAGAGGAGGTCGACGACGAGGTTGACCACCAGGTAGATGAGCACCATCACGGTCACGAAGGACACGACCGTGGGTCCTTCGCCGCGGATGATGGCCTGATAGAGCGTGCGCCCGACGCCGGGCACGTTGAAGATGCCCTCCGTCACCGTCGCGCCCACGAGCAGCACGCCGAAGTCGGTGGCCGCGTAGGTGACCACCGGGATGAGGGAGTTCCGCAGGATGTGCACCGGGATGATGCGGCGTCGGCTGAGACCCTTCGAGTAGGCGGTGCGCACGAAGTCGAGGCCCTGGGTCTCGATGACGGATGCGCGGGTGAGCCTGATGAGTTGGGCGAAGGTGATCGAGGCCAGCACGAAGGCCGGGAGTATCAGGTCTTGGATCGGCGCTCCGGTGGACACCGTCGTCCTCACCCAGCCGAGCTGGATGCCGAACACGTACTGACCGACGAAGGCGATGACGAAGATGGGGAGCGAGATGAAGATCAGGCTGATGACGAGCGCCGATGCATCGAACAGCTTGCCTTTACGGAGGCCGGAGATGAGACCGATCAGCACGCCGCCGACGAACTCGATGATGAGCGCCATGATGGCCAGCCGGATCGTGACCGGGAAGGTGCGGGCGAGGATCGCCGAGACCGGTTCACCCGAGAACGAGGTGCCGAAGTCTCCGCGGAAGATCCCGCCGAGGTAGAGGAAGTATTGCACGATGAACGGCTGGTCGAGGTGGTATTCCTCGCGGAGCCGTTCGAGAAGTGCCGGGTTCGGGGTCTTGTCCCCGAACAGGGCGAGCAACGGGTCGCCCGGCATGGCGAACACCATGAAGTAGATGAGGAAGGTCGTGCCCAGCAGGACGGGGATCGCCTGCAGAAGACGCCTGAGGATGTAACCGGCCACGAATCAGACCGTACCAATCAAGCTCGGGGGCGGGAAGCCACGGGATCAGGAACATGAAGTGGGGGCGGCGGCACATGGCCGCCGCCCCCACAGGAGCGGGTGTTACTCCTTGGTGATCTCGTAGTAGAGCGGCACCGAGTTCCAGCCGAACTCCACGTTCTGCACGTTCTCGCCGTAACCACCGGTCACGTTCGAGTACCACAGCGGGATGGCGGGCAGGTCCTTCAGGAGGATCTCCTGGGCCTTCTGGAAGTCCTCGTTCGCGGTGGCGGAGTCAGCCGTCGACGAACCCTCCTGCAGCAGCTTGTCGAAGTCGGGGTTCGAGTAGTCGCCGTCGTTCGAGGATGCGTTGGTGGCGTACAGCGGGCCGAGGAAGTTGAACAGACCCGGGTAGTCGGCCTGCCATCCGGTGCGGAACGCGGTCTGGATGGAGCGGTCGGTGATCGCGGTGCGCGCCTCGGCGAAGGTCGGGTACGGAGCACCCGACGCGTCGATGCCGAGCGTGTTCTTGATGCTGTTCGACACGGCGTCGACCCACTCCGCGTGCCCGCCGTCGGCGTTGTACGCGATCTGGAACGAGCCCGACCAGGGCGAGATGGCGTCGGCCTGGGCCCACAGCTTCTTGGCCTCGTCGGCGTCGTACTTCAGCACGTCGGCGCCCTCGAGCGAGTCGCTCCAGCCGTCGATCACCGGGGAGGTGAAGTCGCTGGCGGGGGTGCGGGTGTTCTCGAAGATGATGTCGGTGATCTCGTCGCGGTTGATCGCCATCGACAGAGCGGCGCGGCGGAGCTTGCCCTCTTCGTCGTTGCCGAAGTGCGCGAGGCGCTCCGGGATGGTGAACGACTGGAAGATCGCGGCGGGCTGGTTGACAGCGCGGTCGCCGAGGTCGTTCTCGAAGGTCGCGAAGGCGCTGGCCGGCACGGCGTCGAGCACGTCGAGGTTGCCACCGAGGAGGTCGGCGTAGGCCGCGTCTTCAGAGGCGTAGAAGACGATGGTCAGACCACCGTTGGCAGCCTTGCGGCCGCCCTGGTAGTCCTCGTTCACGACCAGGTCGATCTTCTCGTTGTGAGCCCAGGCGGTGTCGGAGGCCAGCTTGTACGGGCCGTTGCCGACGGGGTTCTGACCGAACGCGTCCATGTCCTCGAAGGCCGAGGCGGGCAGCGGGTAGAACGCCGAGTAGCCGAGCCGCAGCGGGAAGTCGGAGCGCGCTTCCTTCAGGGTCACGGTGAAGGTGAGGTCGTCGACGACCTCGAGGCCGGTGAGGGGGCTGTCCTCGTCGTAGCTGAAGCCCTCGATGTCTTCGAAGAAGTAGCTGTTCAGCTGCTCGTTCGACAGGAGAGCGCCGTACTGCCAGGCGTCGACGAAGCTCTTCGCGTCGACGGGCTCGCCGTTGGTGAACTTCTGGTCGGGCTTGACCTTGATGGTGAAGGTCTTCGAGTCGTCGGTCTCGATCGACTCGGCCATGTCGAGCTGGGGGGCGCCGGAGGCGTCGTAGTACTCCAGGCCCGCGAAGATCGAGTCGAGGATCTTGCCGCCACCGGTCTCGTTGGTGTTGGTGGGGATCAGGGGGTTCTGCGGCTCGGAGCCGTTCGCCGTGATGACCGCTGCGCTGTCGCCGGACGAGCTGTCGGTGCTGCCGCTGGCGCAACCGGACAGGGCGAGCGCACTCGCGGCGATCAGCGCGATCGCGCCGATGCCATACCGTCTCATTTTCAATTTTCCTCCTGTGCAGAATGGGTTGGCCGCAGGACCCTTCGTGAGGGGCGAGACCTAAGGAAGTACCCTAAGTGGGGGGCACCCCCGCTGCAAACCACGGGGAAAAAAGTTACAGACTAGAAACTAATTCTTGGGATTCTTTGTGCCGATCCCACAGATGACGTGAGAATCTGGCGTCTTACGCAAGAAAGTGGAGCGATGTCCCGAGCCCTCGACTGGACCGCACTCCGGCGCCGCCGGCTGGGCACCGAGATCGCCATCGTGCTCGCCGTCTCGCTCGGCGCATCCGCCGTCTACTCGGTGGTGAGCCTCGTGGCCAAACTCACCAAGGGCACCGCCCTGGCCGACCAATCGACGACCCTGAACGGGGCGCTCAGCGACCGGCAGTGGCTCGATGTGACCTACCAGTTGCTCGCCATCGCCTTCGACCTCGCCCCGGTCGCCCTCGCCCTGTACCTGCTCGCCATCTCGGGAGCGAATCCGTTCCGGCGTGTCGGCCTCGACTTCCGGCAGCCGCTGCGCGACCTCGGGCGCGGCTGGCTGCTGGTGCTCGTCGTCGGCGTGCCCGGCATCGTGCTCTACGCGGTGTGGCGGCTGCTCGGCCAGAGTGCCGCGGTGATCGCCTCGCCCCTCGACGCCCACTGGTACACCATCCCCATCCTGGTGCTCTCTGCCCTCCGGGCGGCCCTGCAGGAGGAGGTGATCGTCGTCGGTTACCTCTTCACCCGGCTCAGGCAGCTCGGCTGGCAGAAGTGGTGGATCATCCTCGCCGCGGCGGCACTGCGCGGCAGCTACCACCTCTACCAGGGGCCGGGTCCGTTCGTCGGCAACTTCCTGATGGGCGTGATCTTCGGCTGGTGCTACTGGCGCTGGGGCCGGGTGATGCCGCTCGTCGTCGCCCACTGGATCATGGACATCGTCTCGTTCGTGGGCTTCCCCGTGGCTGTCGCCTGGTTCCCCGACCTGTTCGGCTGACTCGCGGCTCAGGCCGCTCGACGGCCCCTCGGCGAACTGCCCGATTCCCGGCCGCGCGATCGACGTCCCGACCCGCCTCCGCCCGATCCGCGGTTCGCGAACACGAATGCGGCGATGCCGAGCACGAGCAGCAGCCCGCCCCCGATGAACCCGATCACCATCGCGACGTTGAGCTCGTCGTCGTCGCCCGCCGCCGGCGTGCTGGGCGGGTCGGTGAACAGCGGCTCGCTCGTGACAGGCGTGGCGGGCGGAGCCACCTCGATGGCGACGAGGGCCGTCGCGGTGCCGGTGAACGACGACGAGATGGTGCACACCATGTTCGACGTGCCGACGGGGAAGGCCTGACCCGACTCGACGGGGGTGCCCACGATCGTGCAGCCGTCGAGGGTGAGCCCGGCCGGGGTGACGGGCTCGATGGCGACGGTGGCCGTGCCCGAAGCATCCGCCTCGGCCTGGAGGGTGGCGGGGAGGATGCTCGAACCGGTGAAGTCGGCACCCACGATGCGCGCACCGGTGAAGTCGGCCCCGGTGAGATCGGCACCGGTGAACACGGCTCCCTGCACGTCGCCGTCGACGAACGACGCGCCGGTGAGGTTCGCCCCCCGGAAGTCGGCCTCCCCGAACCGGGTGCCGCTCAGGTCGACACCGGCGCACTGCGCCCCGCCGCCTCCCCCGTCGGTCGTCGGCAGCACGACGCACGCGCCGTCGTCGAACAGCGGATCGGCGACGACGGCCGCAGGAGCGGCCTCCGCAGCACGGGCGGGCACCGCCGCGCCCGCTCCCGCGAGCGCCATCGTCGCCCCGAAGCCCGCCACCAGCCCCGTCAGGAGCAGAGAACGGATGCGGGCGACCGGCTCGACAGGCATGGTGCGACCCTACCAGCGGGGTCCACGGGGTTCTCCGTGCCGCAGACCCCTTGACCGGAGGGCCGGGTCATCCCTACTCGAAAGCCTCCGGCGGTGGGCAGGCGCAGACCAGGTTGCGGTCTCCGTAGGCTTGGTCGATGCGCCGCACCGGCGGCCAGTACTTGCCGCGCACGAGCGACTTCACGGGATACACCGCCCGTTCGCGGTCGTACGGGTGGCTCCACTCGCCCTCCACCACCGAGCGGGCGGTGTGGGGGGCGTTCCGCAGCGGGTTGTCGTCGGCGGGCCACACCCCCGCGGCGACGGCGTCGATCTCGGCCTTGATGCCGATCATCGCGTCGATGAAGCGGTCGATCTCGGCGAGGTCTTCGCTCTCGGTGGGCTCCACCATGAGCGTTCCCGCCACCGGGAAGCTCATGGTCGGCGCGTGGAAGCCGTAGTCGACGAGCCGTTTGGCGACGTCGTCGACGCTCACCCCCGTGCTCTGCGTGATGCCGCGCAGGTCGAGGATGCACTCGTGGGCCACGAGACCGTTCTCGCCGGTGTAGAGCACCGGGTAGTGGGGCGCGAGCCGGGCGGCGACGTAGTTCGCGGCCAGCACCGCCGACGCGGTGGCCTCGGCGAGCCCCTCGAGGCCCATCATGCGCACGTAGGCCCAACTGATGGGAAGGATGCTCGGGCTCCCGTACGGCGCGGCCGAGACGGCGCCCCCTCCGTGCACGACGCTCGAGCCGTCGACCATCAGGTGCTCGGCCTCCTGGGCGAAGATATGCCCCGGGAGGAATGGAGCCAGGTGCGCTTTCGCCGCCACCGGCCCGACTCCGGGGCCGCCGCCGCCGTGCGGGATGCAGAAGGTCTTGTGCAGGTTGAGGTGCGAGACGTCGCCGCCGAAGTCGCCGAATCGGGCGAAGCCCAGGAGCGCGTTGAGGTTGGCGCCGTCGACGTAGACCTGCCCGCCCGCCTCGTGCACGCGCGCGCAGATCTCGACGACGTCGTGCTCGTACACCCCGTGGGTGGACGGGTAGGTGATCATGAGGGCGGCGAGCTGCTCGGCGTGGGCCTCGATCTTCGCGCGCAGGTCGTCGAGGTCGACGTTGCCGAGCTCGTCGCAGGCCACCACGACCACCCGCATGCCCGCGAGCACCGCCGATGCCGCGTTGGTGCCGTGGGCGCTCGACGGGATGAGGCACACGGCGCGTTCGAGGTCGCCGCGTGAGCGGTGGTAGCCGCGGATGGCGAGGAGTCCCGCCAGCTCGCCCTGGCTGCCGGCGTTCGGCTGCAACGACACCGAGTCGTACCCCGTCACGTCGGCGAGCCACCGCTCGAGCTGGGCGATGAGTTCGAGGTAGCCCTGCGCATCCGTCTTCGGGGCGAACGGATGCACGCCCGCGAACTCCCGCCACGTCACGGCCTCCATCTCGGAGGCGGCGTTGAGCTTCATGGTGCACGAACCGAGCGGGATCATGCCGCGGTCGAGCGCGTAGTCGGCGTCGGCCAGCCGCTTGAGGTAGCGCATCATCGCCGTCTCGGAGCGGTGGCTGGAGAACACCTCGTGCCCGAGGAAGGCGCTCGTGCGCTCGAGGCCCGCCGGGAGCGACGGCGCGGTCTCGTCTCCCGCGTCACCCGTGGTGACGTCGAAGACCCGCAGTAGCTCGAGCAGCTCGGGGTCGCCCGTGGTCTCGTCGACCGAGACGGCGACCGTGTCGTCGTCGACGAAGCGCAGCAGGATGCCCCGGGAGTGCGCGTGCTGCACGAGACGCGCCGCACGCTCGGGCACCGACACCTCGAGCGTGTCGAAGAACTCGGTGTGCCGCAGACGGTGACCGGAGGCCACGAGCCGCGAGCCCAGGGTGCGGGCGGCGCGGTTGACCTCGCGCGCGATCGCGGTGAGCCCCTCCGGCCCGTGATAGACCGCGTACATCGCGGCCATCACGGCGAGAAGCACCTGGGCGGTGCAGATGTTCGACGTCGCCTTCTCGCGCCTGATGTGCTGCTCGCGCGCCTGGAGGCTGAGCCGGTAGGCCGGATGCCCGTCGGCGTCGACGCTCACCCCCACCAATCGGCCGGGGAGCTGCCGCTCGAGTCCGGCGCGTACCGCCAGGTAGCCGGCGTGCGGGCCGCCGAAACCCATCGGCACGCCGAAGCGCTGACTGGTGCCGACCACGACGTCCGCGCCGAGTTCCCCGGGCGGCGTCAGCAGCGTCAGCGCGAGCAGGTCGGCGGCCACGACGGCGATGCCGCCCTGCGCCTTCACGGCGGCGATGACGGCCGAAGGGTCGGCGACCCGGCCCGAGGCGCCCGGGTACTGCACGAACACGCCGAAGGCGTCGCCGAGAGCCGCTGGGGCCCCCGCGACCTCCGACGCCTCCGCATGAAGCGGCAGCACGTCGATCTCGATGCCGACGGCCTCGGCCCGCGAGCGGAACAGCGAGATCGTCTGCGGGAAGGCGTCGGCGTCGACGACGAAGCGGTTCGATGCCGACTTGCCGGCGCGGCGCGCCAGCAGCATCGCCTCGACGGCGGCTGTCGACTCGTCGAGCATCGAGGCGTTCGCGGTCGCCATGCCGGTGAGGTCGGTGACCATGGTCTGGAAGGTGATGAGCGCCTCGAGGCGCCCCTGCGAGATCTCCGGCTGGTACGGCGTGTAGGCGGTGTACCAGCTCGGGTTCTCGAGCACGTTGCGGGTGATGACCGCGGGCGTGATGGTGTCGTAGTAGCCGAGCCCGAGGTACGAGGTGGCGACCGTGTTGCGCGCGGCGAGGGCGCGGAGCTCCGCCACGGCCTCCCGCTCGGTGGCGGCCGGGGGCACCAGCGAGTCGTGCAGGGTGCGGTCGAAGGCGATCGAGCCGGGTACGGCGGCGGCCATCAGCTCGGCGAGGCTGCCGTAGCCCACGGTCTCCAGCATGTGGGATCGCGCAGCAGCATCAGTTCCGATGTGGCGGCGGGCGAAGACGTCGGTCATCGGTGCGGTCACTCCCCCGTCAGAGCCGCGTACTCGGCTGCCGAGAGCAGGGCGGGGAGCTCGGTGAACTCCACCTTGAGCAGCCAGCCGGCGCCGAACGGGTCGTCGTTCACGAGCTCGGGGCTGTCTTCGACGGCGGAGTTCTTCTCCACGACGGTGCCGTCGACGGGCGCGAACAGCTCGCCGACCGACTTCGTCGACTCGATCTCGCCCACCACCGAACCGCCCGCGACCTCGGTTCCGGCGTCGGGCAGGTCGAGGTAGACGATGTCGCCCAGCTGGGCCGCGGCATAGGCGGTGATTCCGATCGTGGCGACGGAGCCGTCGACCTTCACCCACTCGTGCTCGGCGGTGTAGCGCAGTTCTTCGTGGTCGGCCATGTCAGTCCTTCTTCCGGCGGTAGAACGGGTGGGGTGCGGTGCGGTAGGCGAGGCGCTTGCCCCGGATGTCGACGCTCAGCTCGGCGTCCGGTGCGGCGAATGCGGGCGCCACGTAGGCGAGGGCGATCGGATGCCCGAGGGTCGGTGAGAGTGCGCCGCTCGTCACGACGCCCACCGCCTCGGTGGAGTCGTCGGAGGCGAAGACCTCGTAGCCGGCGCGAGCCGCTCGCTTGCCCTCGGCCACCAGCGCGACCAGCACGGGCGCACCGTCGGGAGCGCCGGCGAGGAGCGCCTCGCGGCCGACGAAGTCGCTCTTGCCGAGGTCTGCCACCCGACCGAGGCCCGCCTGCTCGGGCAGCGTCTCGAGCGAGAGCTCGTGGCCGTAGAGCGGCATCCCCGCCTCGAGGCGCAGGGTGTCGCGGCTGGCGAGACCGGCGGGCACGAGGCCGAGCGGCTCGCCCGCGGCGAGCAGGGCGTTCCAGAGCGCGGGCGCGGCGGCACGGTCGAGGTACAGCTCGAACCCGTCCTCCCCCGTGTAGCCGGTGCGCGCCACGAGGAGGTCGACACCGTCGAACGATCCGGGGGTGCTGCGGTAGTACCGCAACCCGTCGAGACCGGCGATCCGGATCCCCGCGGTCTGCTCGAGCACCTGCCGGGAGGCCGGGCCCTGCACCGCGACGAGCGCCGTGGCCGCGCTCTCATCGGCGATCTGCGCGTCGAAGCCCGCCGATCGCTCGCCGAGCGCCTCCGCCACCGGGTCGTGGTTCGAGGCGTTCGCCACCACCAGGAACTCCTCGGCCCCCAGCCGGTAGACCACGACGTCGTCGACGATGCCGCCCGACTCGGCGAGCAGCAACGAGTACTTCGCCTGACCCTCCTCGATCGCCGAGAGCCGGCCCGCCAGCGCGTGGTCGAGCAGGGCGGCGGCCTCCGGCCCTCTCACGCGGAACTCCGCCATGTGCGAGAGGTCGAACAGACCGGCGGCGGTGCGCACCGCGTGGTGCTCGGCGAGGTCGCTGGAGTAACGCACCGGCATCTGCCAGCCGGCGAAGTCGGTGAAGGAGGCGCCGGCGGCGCGATGCGTGTCGAGGAGCGGCGACTCGAGGGCGGGTGCCTCGGGTGTCGCGGGGTCGGTGGAGCCGGTCACGAGTTCTCCGTTCCCGCCGGCGCAGCCGGCGATACGTGGGAGCGCTGATGCGCTACGAGAACTCCCCCTCTGTCATCGTGCCTGAGAGTTTCACCCTCCGGTCGTCGGGAGGGCTTTCACCGTGGGCGAGCCGCCGTCGATGCCGCGGACTGCTTTCCAGAGTGGCCAAGCGATGCGGTACGAGGACCTGAGAGATTATCGGGGAGGATTGCTCCTTCGGTGTCGCCTGAGGCGACTCTCCCGCATCGGGTTGATGGCCGGTCGATGTTCGATTGTGAGCGGATGCGGGGCACCCGCTGCGCCGAGTGTAGCGCGAAGTCACTGCCCGCCGAAGCCGCCGCCCCGGCTGCGCCGCACCACGATGACGATGATGACCGCCAGGGCGCCCGCTGCGGCGACGGCGATCAGCACGATCGCGTACCAGGGAAGGGGGGCGGGTGCTGCGGCGGGGTCGCCGGAGTCGGCACCCGGGTCGGTCGCCGCCGCGGTGCTCGGAGCCGTCGTCGCCACGGAGGAGTCATCGGTGGCCGTGGGGGTGGGCTCGGCCGCCGTGGGGGTCGGCGTCGGGGAGCCGTCGGGTGCTCCCGACCACGGCTCGCCGCAGACCGGCGCCTGAGTGAGCCCGTCGGCGGCGTTCGCCAGCGACTGCGGCTCGTAGTCGAACTCGAACTGACCCGAGGTGGGGTGCCCGTCGGAAGAGACGACCTGCCACAGCACGACGTAGCCGCCGGCGTCGCCCAGCGCGACCGGACTCGTCACCTGGGCGCCGTCGAGGGCGAGGCATCCCGATTCGTAGTGCAGGCCCTCGGGGTCGACGACCTGCAGGGCGAAACCGTCGGTCGACTCCCCCAACGAGAGCAACGGCTCGGAGAAGGCCAGCGTGACCACGCCCGGGTCGTCGGCGATCGACGAGTCGGCTGCCGGGTTCGACGACACGAGGTCGTCGTGCGCCCATGCCGACGCGGCCGGCAGCGCCGCGAGCCCGACCGCGGCGACGGCGGTCGCAGCTAGGAGGACGGCACGGCGGGCGACGGCGATCGGTGAGTTCACGCCTCCACGATACCGAGCACCGTGCGGGCTCACGCCCGCTTGACGCGGTACTGGTTCACCAGGGGGCAGTCGAACGGGTCGGGTGCAGCGAGCCCGACGCGGCTCATGTAGGCGATCACCTGGCGATGGGCCTCGAGCAGCGATGTCTGGGTGTACGGGATGTTGTGGGAGGCGCAGTACTCCTGCACGATCGGGCGCACCCGCATGAGACTCGGGCGGGGCATGCTCGGGAAGAGGTGGTGCTCGACCTGGAGGTCGAGGCCGCCCATGAACGTCGTCATGCCCCAGCCGCCGCGGATGCTGCGCGAGGAGAGCACCTGCTTCGACAGGAAGTCGACGCGCGAGCCCGCCGGGAACACCTTCATGCCGATGTGGTTCGGGGCGAAGGAGGCGCCCATGTAGAGCCCGAAGACCGCGAGCTGAACGCCGATGAAGGCGAAGGCCATGCCGAGCGGGAGGCACCAGAACACGACGCCCAGGTACACCGCGAGTCGCAGACCGATCGACCACAGCTCGACCTGCCTGCCCTCGACCTTGCCGCGGCCGAACAGCGTCTTGAAGGAGAGGTAGTGCAGGTTGATGCCCTCGAGCAGCATGAGGGGGTAGAGCAGCCAGCCCTGGTGGCGGGTGAGGAGCTTCATCGGGCCCCTCGCCCGCGCGGCGTCCTGCTCGACGAACGAGACCGTGTCGCGATCGATGTCGGGGTCTTTGCCGACGGTGTTCGGGTTGCCGTGGTGGCGGGTGTGCTTCGACATCCACCAGGCATAGCTCATGCCGACGAAGGCGGTGGCGAGCGTGCGGCCGGCGCGGTCGTTCGCGCGGTTCGACTCGAACACCTGACGGTGGGAGGCCTCATGGGCGAGGAAGGCGAACTGCGTGAGGATGATGCCGAGCGCGGCGGCGATGAGCAACTGGTACCAGGTGTCGCCGAGCAGGATGAACCCGGTCACGGCACCGCCGAGCGCCGCGACGAGCACGCTGAACATCGTGATGTAGAAGCCCTGGCGCTTGCGCAGCAGACCGAGGTCTTTGACGGTGGAGAGCAGCTCGGCGTAGGCCGCGGTGGGATGCGCACGGCCGGATTTGCGCGGAACGGTGGCACGGGCGACGGACGAAGAGGAGATGCTCAGGGGGGCCTCGCAGAGTCGGATTCGACTTCTCAGCCGCGGTGGTGAGCTGATGCGCTCGTCAGATGCTTCGACCGTACGCGCCGAACCTGCGTGTTGCCCCGGTAGGCGTCGGGGCGTCGCCGATGATGCGCCTCACACGGCGACGAGCCCGCACCCTGTCGCGGGTGCGGGCTCGTCGAGGAGAAGGCGAGATCAGCCGAGGGGCGTGATGTTCTCGGCCTGCAGGCCCTTGCGGCCCTGGGTGACGTCGAACTCGACGCGCTGGTTCTCTTCGAGGTTCTTGTAACCGGATCCGTTGATGCCGGAGTGGTGGGCGAACACGTCTTCGCCGCCGTCGTCGGGGGAGATGAAGCCGAAGCCCTTTTCGGAGTTGAACCACTTCACGGTGCCAGTAGGCATTGATTTTCTCTTTTCGAAATCAGCGGCCCCGCCTGCCGGGACCTACTGTCGCGGTGTACTTTCTTCCGCATTCGAAATACAAGCCAACACAACAACTGTGTCAATCATAGCGGCGCACCGATTCGGAGGCTACTGGTTCGTCTCGGAGAGCCTCCACGCTTTACAATTCAGCGTGCCCTCCTTCTCGCCACTCAGCATCCCGAGCCCGGATCCGGTGTTCCAGCAGTTCAACATCGGGCCGCTCACCATCCACACCTACGCTCTGTGCATCCTCGCCGGCATCATCGTCGCGATGTTCTGGGTGAACGCCCGCCTCACCAAGCGCGGCGGCGAGCCCGGGGTGGTCGTCGACATCGTGCTGTGGGCCGTGCCGCTCGGCATCGTGGGGGCGCGGTTCTACCACGTCTTCACGCACCTCGGCGACTACTTCTACGACGGCGCGAACCTGCTCAACGTCTTCGCCATCTGGGACGGCGGCAACGCCCTCTACGGCTCGCTCATCGGCGGAGCCATCGGCGCCTACATCGGCTGCCGCTTCTCGGGCATCAGGCTGTGGTCGTTCGCCGACGCACTGGCCCCGGCCATGCTCGCCGCGCAGGCCATCGGCCGCATCGGCAACTACATCAACCACGAGCTGTTCGGTCTGCCGACCACGCTCCCCTGGGGTCTCGAGATCGAATCGACCAACGGTAAGTTCCCGGTGGGCCTCGCCGACGGCACCCTGTTCCACCCGCTGTTCCTCTACGAGATCATCTGGAACGTCGTGGGCATCGCGCTGCTGCTCCTCCTCGAGCGCCGCTTCCAGCTGCGCTGGGGCAAGCTGTTCGCGCTCTACCTCGTCTGGTACGGGCTCGGCCGCTCGTGGCTCGAGGCCATCCGCATCGACCCGACGAGCGACGGCTTCCTCGGCATCCCGGCGAACGTGTGGGCGTCGTTCCTCGCCGTCGCGCTCGGCATCGTGCTCTTCATCGTGCAGTCGCGCCGCCACCCCGGCCTCGAGAACTCGGTCTACCGCCCGGGTCGTGGGCCGCGTGTCGTCGAGCCGCGCAAGAAGAAGGGCGCGGCTGCGGAGGCCGACGCGTCGGGCTCCGACTCCGACGTCGCCTCGGAGGATTCAGGCGTGTGGACCGACGAGGAGCTCTCCACCCCGTCGAAGTGACGCCTCAGCGCGCGGTGGCACCCGCATCCGCTTCGTCCTCAGCCCCGACCTGCTCGCGCAGTGCGGGGCTGAGGTGTTCCAGGCGACGGCGGTCGCGGATGGCGACGAAACCGACGCACACCACCCACACCAGCCACGGGAAGGTCGCGAGCATCGCGGTGGCGGCGCCGCCCGCGGCGAAGAACGAGTCGGGAGCCGTGCCGCCGAACATCGTCGGTACCGACAGCAGGTTGAGGCCCGCGACGGCGTAGGCGATGTATCCCGTCCACTTCGGCAGTGCCTCGGAGGCGATGGTGAGGTAGGCGGCGGAGGCCGCGACGAGAGCGTTCAGCGTGCATCCGATCGAACCGAACATGAGAGTGTGGCCCACGGTGAGCGCACGCAACGACGACGCATCCGGGTCGAGCCCCATGGTGTCGAGGGCGGTGCCGCCCTCCATCGCGTCGCCGACGAGGGTCACCGCGATGAACAGCAGGCCCGCACCGTACATGATGTTCGCGACCCACTGCAGGTCGGGCCTGGTGTGGGTGATGAGCTGACGGAAGCCCGAGATGAAGACGATGAGCGCCGCCATAAGGAAGGTGTCGATGAGGATGGTGAAGAGGGTCTGATTGGCCGTGCGGGTCATGAACTCGGTGAGCGCGCGGTCGTCGTCGAGAGCCGGGCGCGCGCCGACGAGCAGCGCCTGCACGAGGAACTCGGCGAAGGTGAGCAGGCCCACGGCGATGGCGGCGATGCCCGTCCAGAGCCGCACGTCGGGGTTGAGTCTGCCGTTCTTCACGACGGTGAGCATGTGCGCGTGCGTGTGCATGTGCAGATGCGTGTGCGTGTTCGTGTTCCCGGTGCTCATCCGACCCCCTTGACGTGCGACGGCGACCTCCAGCGGTGCGCCACGCTCCGACAGTAGCAATGCGTGGGGGTGTCACTCCCCCGGGTAGCTGTGGAACACGCCGTCGGGGTCGAAACGCCGGCGCAGCTGCTGGATGCGCTCCCAGTCCTCGGCACGGAAGGAACCGGGCACTCGCTCGGGACGGTGGCGGATGTCGGCCTCGCTGATGAAGTTCCCGGTCGCGGTCGGCTCGAGGGCCGCTGCCACCTCGTCGAGCCAGGCGCGGTTGCGGGCGTCGTCGGCCGGGTCGTCCCAGATCGTGTAGACGATGAGGCACGTCGTGTCGTGCATGCCGTAGGCGGCCTCGCCCGGGGTGAGGAGGTCAGCTCCCGCGCCGTTCGCCGGGAGTCCTGCGAGCACATAGCTGCGGCCGGAGGGTGCCTTCGCCATGAGGTCGGGCAGGAGTGCCGTCGTCTCGACGAGGTCACCTGAGAACCAGAAGGTGTCGGCGAGGTAGCGGGCGCCCTCGGGGTAGGTGGCGTCGACGGGCACGTGGAGCTGATCGAGGCGCACGTCGAGGAAGGCGGCGTGGTCGAGCGGCTCGACGCCGGTGGCGGGTCCATCACCCAGGGGCGCGAGGGCCCGTCGTGCCTCGTCGTCGTCGGCGGCGAAGACCGTGGCCGCGACGCCCACGACAAGCGGATGCGGGTCGTCGGCACCGAGGCCGCCCGGCCGCTGGGGGCCCGACGTCACGAGGGAGAGCTCGACGTTCGTCGGGAGCAGGGGTGACGCATCCGTGATCCAGGCGGTGACGGCCGCGAGATCGGTGAGCGGGAACGACCAGGTCGAGACGCGGATGGCGCGGGGCAGCGGCTGCAGCTCGAGCTCGAAAGCGGTGACGACGCCGGGGAAGCCCGGGCCGCTGCCGCGGGCGAGCCAGAACAGATCGTCGTTCTCCACGGGCGAGGCGGTCACGGCCTCGCCGTCGGCGGTGACGACCCTGAGACTGCGGATGGAGAAGCAGGCGGGTTTCCAATGCCCCCAGTTCACACCGAGGCCGCCGCCGAGCAGGAAGCCTCCGACGGCAGGGCGCCCGCAGTGCCCGACCGGGAACGCGACGCCGGCCGCGACGAGCTGCGGCGACAGGTCACCGCCTCGCACGCCAGCGCCCACGGTCGCGCGAAGGGCGGGCGCGTCGAGCTCGACGCCGTCGAACGCCTCGAGGTCGACGAGCACGCCATCGCCCCGCACCGTCGACGCCACCCAGCTGTGGCCCCCGGAGCGCACCGCTATGCGCTGCCCGGTGGCGCGGGCGGCACGGACGATCTCGACCACGTCCGCCTCCGTCTGCGGAAAGACGATCGCGTCGGGCAGCGGCAGCGGCTCCCCCGTCGCGGCGGCGACGACGTTGAACACGCCGTCGGTCACGGCCTCTTCGAAGCCTTCGTCGCCTCTCAGAAGGCCCGCGGGCCGCGTCGACCCGTGGGGCCGGCCGTGGGCGTGCCGCCCCGGGCCGTGCTCACCCGAATCGGACTCCGCTGTGCCGTGCTCCCCCGAATCGGACTCCGCTGTGCCGTGCTCACCCATGTCGCTCCTCCTGCACCGAGCGACGCGCCCGCCCTGCGCCCCGAGCGTATGCCGCGCCGGTGCACCCGCGCCTCCCCCAGAACGGGCCGGTCGGGCGGCGGGACGCTATGACGCTACGACTTCGAGCCGGTGAAGACGAGGGCGCCGCCGAGGCCGATCATCATGACGCCGCCGGCGGCTCCGAGGCGCGGGAGGCTGCGGGGGTGGCGGGCGAGGAAGGCGCGGGCCGAGCCGGCGGCGAGCGCCCAGACGCTGTCGCAGGCGAGGGCGATCGTGAAGAAGATCAGGCCTAGTTCGGCGAGCTGGAACGGGATGTTGCCCGCGCCGTAGTCGACGAACTGCGGCAGCACCGCCACGAAGAAGACGATCGTCTTGGGGTTGGTCGCCCCGACGACGAAGCCCTCCCCCACCAGGCGCCACGGCGACGGGCGACGGCGGGGAGCATCCGTCTCGCTGTCGGTGTGGTCGTTGCGGTGACGGATGACCTGCACCCCGAGGTAGACGAGGTAGGCGGCGCCCGCGATCTTCATGATGGTGAACACGACGACCGACTGGGCGACCAGCGTTCCGACACCAAGGGCGACCAGGGCGATGGCGGGGAGCATACCGAGCGCGTTGCCCAGCACGCTCAGGAGGCCGCCGAGACGCCCCAAGGCGAGGGAGCGACCGACGACGAACAGCACGCTCGGGCCGGGGATGAGGATGAGCGCGAGGGCCGCGAGGGCGAACGTGCCGGCGAGGGAGGCGGGTACCATTACGGGCTACCCGCGGTTCTACCGACCGGCTCGGCGCAGCACCGAGCCGGTCACGACGAAGAAGGCGCCGAGGCCCGTCACGAGGGCGCTCACGCCGTAGGCGAGCACGGAGGTCATGAGCGCGGTGCGCAGCGACGCGGCGGTTGACAGCGACATGCTCTGCTTGCGGAGTTCTGCCGCCTCGTCGCTGCCTGGTGCCACCTCGCGCAGGGCTGCGCTGATGTCGGCGAAGGTGCGGCCGCCGGCTCCGCGCTCAGCGTTGCCCTTGATCACGAGCGCCTCCACGTAGGCCGTCGCGGGGCCCTGCACGGGCTTGCCCGCGAATGCGGGTGCGTTCCCCGGCACCTCGATCTTCTCGGCGCGAAGTTGCCGGGTGACGACCGTCCACGCGGTCGCGCCCGCGGCGACGAACACCGCACCGGCGGCCAGGGTGAAACCACCGGCACGGGCGAGGGCGTCGGTGGTGGTCGATGTCGGCATGGAGCATCCTTCCGTGACAGTGCTGCGACTCGGATGCTACCGGAGAACATCCGTGTCAGAGAGCCGCTCGTCCCGATCTGTGGACACGGCCGGGCCTGTGCAGGAGGTCTGCTCAGGCCCCGACTCCGCGCAGCGGCACGAGTCCCCGGTTGCGCCGGATGTCGCGGTAGTTCCACTGCAGTTCGCGCGCCTTGCCCAGCCAGCGCCGAAGCGCCGCCGAATCGATCTGCCCGGGGTCGGTGTAGCGCGCCTCGGCGGCCTGGAAGCTGCCCTCGGGCGTCAGGCCTGGTTCGTCGAAGGCCCGCCCGCTCCAGAACAGCAGCCGCACCGAGGCCTTCAGCCGGTCGTACCCCACCACCGGGTTCCCCTCGAAGAACCACACCGGATGCGCGTGCCACACCTTGCGGTCGGCGTCGGGGAGCTCTCCTTCGATGACTCTGAGCAGCACATCGCAGACGGCCCGAGACTCGTCGTCGAGCCGAGCCTGGTAGCCGAGGATGTCGTCGGGGACGCTGCGCACGAGTCAGCCCCAGATGTCGGAGACGGGCATGGCATTGCTCATCGTCCAACCGTACCCGGGGACGAACGCAGCGGAGCGGAACTCGGTGTAGTTGCCGATGGCCAGCCTCGGCAGTGCGCTGATGTAGTACCCCAGGAGTTGGTCGACTGGCCCTCTCGCCACCGAGCGCGATGGCGCGGCACATCGCGCGGCTCACTCGAACCGCCTGACCTCCTCGATCACGCCGATGATGTTGTCGTTCAGCGCTTCCAGATCCTCCGCCGGAATCCAATACTCGAGGATTGTCTGACCGCCCACCTGATGGACGTCGAAGTCGTCGAGGAAGGCCTTGCGGACGGCGAAGCGAGTCACGTACCCGACTCCGGACGCCGGCACGTTCCACTCGCGAGCGATCCGATCCGCGTAGTCTTCGTTCAGGACGGGATAGAAGATCGGCTGATCCGGGAGACGGGGTGGCCACCGCTTGAATCCCGACTCCCGAACGAGCTCGAACTCTTCCGGACCGGTCGGCCGCCACAACCAGACGACATCCGGCGCCCCCATGATGCTGACCGGCTCCGGCTCAGTTGTTGAAGCGGAACTCGACGACGTCGCCGTCGTGCATGATGTAGTCCTTGCCCTCGATGCGGGCCTTGCCCTTGGCGCGGGCCTCGGCGACGGAGCCGGTCTCGACGAGGTCGTCGAAGGAGATGATCTCGGCCTTGATGAAGCCCTTCTGGAAGTCGGTGTGGATGACACCGGCCGCCTGCGGAGCCGTCCAGCCCTTGCCGATGGTCCAGGCGCGCGACTCCTTGGGCCCGGCCGTGAGGTAGGTCTGGAGGCCGAGCGTGTCGAAGCCGATGCGGGCGAGCTGGTCGAGGCCGCTCTCCTCCTGGCCGGTGGAGGCGAGGAGTTCGGCGGCGTCTTCGGGGTCGAGGTCGATGAGCTCCGACTCGAGCTTGGCGTCGAGGAAGATCGCGGTGGCGGGCGCGACCAGGGCGGCCAGCGCATCCTTGCGGGCAGGATCGGTGAGGATCTCCTCGTCGACGTTGAACACGTAGATGAACGGCTTCGCGGTGAGCAGCCCGAGTTCCTTGATGGGCTCGAGGTCGATCGACGAGGTCGAGAGCGGCTTGCCCGTGTCGAGGTAGGCACGCGCCTCCTGGGCGGTGGAGAGCACGATCGGCTCGAGCTTCTTGCCGCGCACCTCCTTCTCGTAGCGCGCCTCCGCCTTCTCCAGCGTCTGCAGGTCGGCGAGGATGAGCTCGGTGTTGATCGTCTCCATGTCACTCGCCGCGTCGACCTTGCCGTCGACGTGCACGACGTCGGAGTCGGTGAAACCGCGGATGACCTGCGCGATGGCGTCGGCCTCACGGATGTTCGCGAGGAACTTGTTGCCGAGCCCCTCACCCTCGCTCGCACCCTTGACGATTCCCGCGATGTCGACGAACGACACCGGGGCCGGCAGGATGCGCTCACTGCCGAAGATCTCGGCCAGCTTGGTCAGACGCGGGTCGGGCAGGTTCACCACTCCCACGTTCGGCTCGATGGTCGCGAACGGGTAGTTCGCCGCCAGAACCTGGTTCTTGGTGAGGGCGTTGAACAGGGTGGACTTGCCCACGTTGGGGAGTCCGACGATCGCGATAGTAAGAGCCACGAGGGTCAATCCTAGCTTCCGGATGCGCGCCCGCCGGATCGGGGGTGCGCCGACGGATGCACGGGCCAGTCTGTGTGGGCCGGCCCGCGCATCCGCTCGTCAGTTCTGCGGGAAGCCGAGGTTGATGCCGCCGTGCGAGGGGTCGAGCCAACGCGAGGTGACCGCCTTCTCCTGGGTGAAGAAGCGGAAGCCCGCGAGGCCGTAGGCCTTCGTGTCGCCGAAGATCGAGTCTTTGACACCGCCGAAGGAGTGGTAGGCGACGGGCACCGGGATGGGCACGTTGATGCCGATCATCCCCACCTCGACCTCGTTCTGGAAGCGGCGGGCCGCACCCCCGTCGTTGGTGAAGATGGCGGTGCCGTTGCCGTAGGCGCCGTTGTTGATGAGGTCGACGCCCTCCTCGTAGGAGTGGACGCGCACGACGGAGAGCACCGGGCCGAAGATCTCGTCGAGGTACACGGTGGAGCTCGTGGGCACGTTGTCGATGAGGGTGGGGCCGAGCCAGAAGCCGTCGGCCTCGCCGTCGACCTCGACCCCGCGGCCGTCGACCACGACGGTGGCGCCGTCGGTGTGCGCGACGTCGATGTAGCCGGCGACCTTGTCGCGGTGCACCCTCGTGATGAGCGGGCCCATGTCGCAGGAGCGGCGGCCGTCGCCGGTCTTCAGCCCGGCCATGCGCTCCTGGATCTTCGCGACCAGCTCGTCGGCGATGGTGTCGACGGCGACCAGCACGCTGATGGCCATGCAGCGCTCACCGGCCGACCCGAAGCCGGCGTTGATGGCGGCGTCGGCGGCGAGGTCGAGGTCGGCGTCGGGAAGCACCAGCATGTGGTTCTTCGCGCCGCCGAGAGCCTGCACGCGCTTGCCGTTGCGGGCCGCGGTCTCGTAGATGTAGTGGGCGATGGGGGTCGAGCCGACGAAGGAGATGCTCTTCACGTCGCGGTGCTCGAGCAGGCCGTCGACCGCCTCCTTGTCGCCGTGGAGGACGTTGAACACGCCGTCGGGAAGACCGGCCTCTTTGAACAGCGCAGCGAGCCAGTTGGCGGCGCTCGGGTCTTTCTCGCTCGGCTTCAGCACGACCGTGTTGCCCGCCGCGATGGCGATGGGGAAGAACCACATCGGCACCATCGCCGGGAAGTTGAACGGGCTGATGATGCCGACGACACCGAGGGGCTGCTTCAGCGAGTAGACGTCGACCCCGGTCGACACGTTCTCGGAGTACTCACCCTTCAGCAGGTGCGGGAAGCCCGTGGCGAGCTCGACCACCTCGAGGCCGCGCGCGATCTCGCCGGCCGCGTCGGAGAGCACCTTGCCGTGCTCGCTCGTGAGGATCTCGGCGAGTTCGCCGCGGCGGCTGTTCAGCAACTCGCGGAACGCGAACAGCACCTGCTGCCGCTTCGCGATGCTCGTGTCGCGCCAGCCCGGGAAGGCCGCCTTCGCCGCGGCGACGGCGGCGTCGATCTCGGGGCCGTTCGCGAGGGCGACCTCTTTCGTCTGCACACCGAGAGCGGGGTCGTAGACCGGTGCGGTTCGGCCGCTCGTGCTCACGAGTTCGGCGCCGGAGACCCAGTGGTTGACCACGGGGAGCGTGTCTGGCATGGTTCCTGCTTCCGTCAGAAGGCGTGGCCGGCACTCGTCGGCCCGTTCGATGCAGGCAAGCCTAGATGCTGCCACCGACGCCGGACAGGGTGTTTTCGACGGCCCCGCGACGAGCCGCCGACCCGATGTCGGTGGCTCCTGCCACACTTGCTGCATGGAAGCCCTCCTCCCCCTCCTCCTCGGTCTCGTGATCGGCCTCGCCCTCGGCGTAGTCGGCGGCGTGCTGGTCGCCCGCGCTCGCAGAGCGGATGCAGGGGTCGGCTCAGATCCCGCCCTCGAGAGCGCCCTGGCCGAGCGCACCGCAGACCTCGCGGGTGTGCGCACGAAGGTGGAGAACCTGGTCGAGGAACGCTCGACGCTCCAGGCTCGGCTCGCCGCCGTCGAGGCCACGGCCCTCGCACTGCGCGAGCAGGCGGAGGCCACGGCCCTCTCGCACCGCGAGCAGCTCGCGCAAAACCGCGAGCAGGCGGAGGCCGTCGCCGCGGCCCACCGCGAGCAGACGGCAGCGGCCAGGCAGCAGTTCGAGCAGCAGCTCGCCTTCGCGCAGGAGCAGAGCCGGCAGCGGCTCGCCCAGCAAGACGAGCAGTACCGGGCGCAGATCGCGGCGCAGGAGGAGCGTCTCACCGAGTTCCAGGAGCGCCTGCGGGCACTCAAGGAGGCCGAGGCGGCCCGCGTCGAAGAAGACGGCAAGGTGCTCGTTGCCCTCAGCCCGGTGCAGGAGAGCCTGAAGGCCGTGCAGGCGAAGGTCGTCGAGCTCGAGGCCCAGCGCCAGCAGCAGTACGGCGAGCTGTCGCAGCAGCTCAAGTCGGCGACCGAGTCCGAGGAGCGGCTGCGCTCGACCGCAGAGTCGCTCGCCTCGGCACTGCGCTCGAACAGCACGCGCGGCGTGTGGGGCGAGACGCAGCTGCGCAGCGTGGTCGAGGCCGCCGGCCTCATCGAACGGGTCGACTTCGACGTGCAGACCTCCATCGTGAGCGACTCCGGCGCGGGGCGCCCCGACATGGTCGTGCACCTGCCGGGCGGCAAGAACATCGCCGTCGACGCGAAGGTGCCGTTCGACGCGTACCTCGAGGCCTCGGCCATCCCCGCCTCGGCAACCGGCGCCGAGGGCGATCGCCGCAGCCAACTCATGAAGAAGCACGTGAAGGCGCTGCGCGACCACATCACGGCTCTCGGCAGCAAGGGGTACTGGAACGGGCTCGAAGCCTCCCCCGAGCTCGTCATCGCCTTCATCCCCAGCGAGTCGCTGGTGTCGAGCGCCCTCGAGGCCGACCCCGGCATCATGGAGTTCGCCTTCGGCAAGCGCGTCGCGCTGGCCTCGCCCGTCACCCTCTGGTCGGTGCTCAAGACCGTCGCCTTCTCCTGGCAGCAGGATGTGCTCACGCAAGAGGCGCGGCAGCTGTTCGACCTCAGCCAGCAGCTCTACACACGCCTCGGCAAGACGGCCACCCACATCGACAAGCTCGGCCGCACGATCGACCGAACGGTGAAGGACTACAACGCCTTCATCGGCTCCTTCGAACGTCAGGTGTTCCCCACGGCGCGCAAGCTCGGCGCGCTCTCAAGCGAGAGCCTCTTCCCCGAGCTCACCACGCTCGAGGAGTCGCCCCGCGAGATCGCGGGCCACGAACTGCTCGCCGAACTCGAAGCGGCCACCCCTGCGGCACTCGACGCGGTCGCGCACGCGAACGACTCCGCCACCCGCGACGACACCAGCGCTCCGAAGCGCGCCCGCGGCTCCAACCGCACTCCACGTCCAGGCGCGAAGCGTCTCTCCGGTGACGCTGCCGACGAGAGCGCCGGGGTCGCGGCAGACAGCAACGATTCAGCACCTGAGTCAGAGACGGCCGGGCCCATCGAGCAGAGCGACGAGGAGCGCACGGCCGAGGTCGAGCGCACGGTCGCCGAACTCGACGCCCTCGGCGGCGGCGCTCCGCGCCGCGACGCCGACTACCTCGCTCGCGAACACGACGCCCTCGTCGTCGATCTCGAGATCGACCTCGACGACGACCGCCCCACCGGCACCACGGGCCCCCGCCTCCTCTGAAACCCCAGGGCGCGCGACCAGCCTCGGGACAGGTCGCGCGACAATCCATCACATCAACGATGCCGCCCAGGCTCGACACGAACCGGGCGGCTTCGTCGTCTCCGGGCCCGCCGGCGACGCACATCCCCGAGTCCCTTTCGGGCTCTCCCCTGTGGGCCGGCACCGCGCCAGGCCGACATCGCGCCCAGCTGGGCGGCCGCCGCCCACCTGGGCGGCGGCAGGCACCACACGGGGAGACGCCCCTCATGCGGGCTCGGTGGCCCGCCCGCGACCTCACCGGGCCGGAACGGCCGCTAGAGCCACTTCTCCAGCAGGTGGTCGGCCTCGATACGGCGGATGGTGCCCGAGTGCGAGCGCAGCACGATCGACTCGGTGCGGATGATGGGGCCGAGACGCTTCACGCCGGCGACGAGGCCACCGTCGGTCACACCCGTCGCGACGAAGAAGGTGTTGTCGCCCTTCACCAAGTCGTCGGCGGTGAACAGCTTGTCGATGTCGAGCCCGGCGTCGATGCCCTTCTGACGTTCCTCGTCGTCCTTCGGGGCGAGCCGCGTCTGAATGAACCCGCCGAGCGCCTTGATGGCGCACGCCGTGGCGACACCCTCGGGGCTGCCGCCGATCCCCACGCACATGTCGATGCGCGTGCCGTACCGCGCCGCGTTGATGCCACCGGCCACGTCGCCGTCGAGCATGAGCCGGGTTCCGGCCCCGGCGGCACGGATCTCGTCGATCAGCTGCGCGTGCCGCGGCCGGTCGAGCACGGCCACGCGGATGTCGCCGACATCCTTGCCCTTCGCCTTCGCCAGCGCCCTGATGTTGTCGCCGATGGGCCGGTCGATGTCGATCACCCCGATGCCGTCGGCGTCGGTGACGATCTTGTTCATGTAGAACACCGACGATGCGTCGAGCATGGTGCCACGGTCGGAGACCGCGAGCATGGAGATCGCGTTCTGACGCCCCGCCGCGGTGAGCGAGGTGCCGTCGATGGGGTCGACGGCGATGTCGCAGGAGGGCCCGCGGCCCGTTCCGACGTGCTCGCCGTTGAAGAGCATCGGCGCTTCGTCTTTCTCCCCCTCGCCGATGACGATCACACCGTCGAAGTCGACGGTGCCGAGGAACGCGCGCATCGCGTCGACTGCCGCCCCGTCGGCGGCGTTCTTGTCGCCCTTGCCGATGAACGGCTGCGCGCGGATGGCGGCGGCTTCGGTCGCGCGCACCAGCTCCATCGCCAGGTTGCGGTCGGGGTGGGCATAGAGGGGTGCGGAGTCCGCGGTCATCGCTGTCCTTCCAGAACAAGATCAGATCAGCGCGTGATCGCGCCGTGACGTACGCCGGGAGGCGGCGAGCCGCCGTGCCGTGCCGTCTCAAGCCTACCGGGAGGGCTCCACCCCTACCGGGAGGGCTCCACCCCTACCGAGAGGGATCCACCCCGAGGGCGTCGAGCACGCGCACCAAGGTGCGGTCGTCGCCCACGTTCCCCGGCACCACGACGTACAGCAACGACCGTCCGTCGACCGCAGTGAGCCGCCACACCGACACCCCGGGCAGCACCTGCCCGAGCACCGTCGCCGACCCGGCGCCGAGACCCACGCGGGCCACCTCGGCCGAGGTGATGCCGCCCTTCGACACCACCACACCGACCTCGGGCAGCAGCGCGCGCACCGCGGTGGTGAGCGCCTCCATCACCCGCTCCCCGTGCCCGAGTGTGTTGTGCGACGTCGATCGCACCCGCTCGGTCGTCACGACCGCCATCGACCGGGATGCGAGCCCCGAGCGCGCGGCGTCGGCCGCCCGCCGCCCCTCCGCGGCCGCCGCGACGAGCGCGCGGTCGGTGTCGATCACCGAGAACCCGCCCCACAGCCGCGCCACCTCGGCCAGTTGGGCCGTCGCCCCCGCCGTGTGCGACCCGCACACGAGCAGCGTCGCGACCGGCTCCGAGACGAGCGGCACAGGGAGCAGCCCGACGCTCTCCACGCCCGCCAGCGCCGCGGCAAGCGGCGACGCGCTCCGCACGACCACGGCGCGACCACCCCGGCGGGCCTGGCCGACGGCCCGCGCGATCGACCGGATGTCGTCGTTCGTCTCCGCATCCGGAACCACCACCGACCCCGCAGGGGCAGAAGACAGCAGCGCCGCGAGTGCACCAGGCTCCGACCGCACACGCGCGAGCGGGAACGGCACAGCCGCCCGCGACGACTTCGCCGCCACGTAGTCGACGAGGCGTGCCGTCTCGAACGGGAACACCGGGTCGTCGGCGAACTCGGTCTCGTCGGCCGGGAGCGTCTCCCCGTTCACCGAGACGTAGTGCACCCCGTCGACGGTGGTGCGCCCGCCGTCGGGGAACGCGGGAACGAAGACGAGCACCGCATCCGCATCCGCCTCGAGGAACACCTCGCTCTCGGCGAAGACGTGCCCGCGCAACGTCGAGTCGCCGCGCAGCACGAACTGCACCTCCTCGCGGAGGGCCTCGCCGGCGAGGAGGCTCTGCTCGCGGATGCGCGTCACGAGCGAGACCGCGGCCGGCTCGTCGACCGCCCTCGAGTTGGTGAGGAGGTACACGCTGTCGTGCTGCTCGAGAACCTCGACCAGGAGTGCCGAGTCGAGCGGGTCTGCCGAGGTCGCGAACAGCACAGGGACGTTCGAGGCCGACTGCGTTCCGGTGGGGTCGTCGTCGAGGATGACGGTCTTCATGGCGCGGCCTCCTGGCAGAAGGGTCGGAGCTTCCAGGCTAGAGCCCCGGCGGCACCTCGGCGGCCGGGCGCGCATCGCTAGACTCGGAACCGAACGGCACCGGCCGGCGCGACGCTTCCGCGCCCACCAAAGGAGATGACATGCCCATTGCAACCCCCGATGAGTACGCAGAGATGCTCGACAAGGCGAAGGCAGGCGGCTTCGCCTACCCCGCCGTCAACGTCTCCTCGTCGCAGACCCTGAACGCGGTGCTGCAGGGCCTGGCCGAAGCCGGTTCCGACGGCATCATCCAGGTCACCACCGGAGGTGCCGACTACTTCGCCGGGCACACCGTGAAGGCTCGCGCCACCGGCGCCCTCGCCTTCGCCGCCTTCGCCCACGAGGTCGCCAAGAACTACTCGGTCAAGGTCGCTCTGCACACCGACCACTGCCCCGAGCCCGCCCTCGCCGACTTCGTGATGCCCCTCATCGCCGCCTCGGAGGAGGAGGTCAAGGCCGGCCGCAACCCGATCTTCCAGTCGCACATGTGGGACGGCTCGGCCATCCCGCTCGACGACAACCTCCGCATCGCCGAAGACATGCTGAAGCGCACCAAGGCCATCAACGCCATCCTCGAGGTCGAGATCGGCGTCGTCGGCGGCGAGGAAGACGGCGTCAGCCACGACATCAACGAGCACCTCTACACCACGCTCGACGACGCCATCAAGACGGTCGAGGCCCTCGGGCTCGGCGAGAACGGCCGCTACATGGCCGCCCTCACCTTCGGCAACGTGCACGGCGTCTACAAGCCCGGCAACGTGAAGCTTCGCCCCGAGCTGCTGAAGGAGATCCAGGACGGCCTCGCGGCCAAGTACGGCCACGGCCCGAAGCCGCTCGACCTCGTCTTCCACGGCGGCTCGGGATCGACCGACGCCGAGATCGCGGAGGCCGTCGCGAACGGCGTCGTGAAGATGAACATCGACACCGACACCCAGTACGCCTTCACCCGCTCCATCGCCGGCAGCATGTTCACCGGCTACGAGGGCGTGCTGAAGATCGACGGCGAGGTCGGCAACAAGAAGCAGTACGACCCCCGCGCCTGGGGCAAGGTCGCCGAGACCGCCATGGCCGCCCGTGTGGTCGAGGCCACGCAGCAGCTCGGCTCGGCCGGCCACTCCTCGAAGTGAGAGAACGGATGCTGCGCCGGGTCTGGTCGGCGCAGCATCCGTCTCCCCTGTCAGAACAACGATCGATCAGAAGGATGCGTCACCCCGCGTGAGCGACGAACGACCGAAGCCGAAGTACGGAGAGCTCGCACCCGAAGGCTGGGTGTGGCAGCCGCCTCAGGAGCGGCAGCCCGAGAGCGCTCCGCCGGCTCCCCCGGCCGCGCCCGTCGGCGCGCCCGTCGGCCCGAACCCGTCGCAGCCGCAGCAGCCGCAGCAGTGGGCGGCGCCGGCACCGGGAACCGAGGTTCCCGGATCGGCCCCCGTGCCCCGTCGCAACGGCGACCGCATCGCCACGCTCGTGCTGCTCGTGATCGGCGCGTTCTGGAGCGTCAACACGGCGTTCGGCATGTTCAGCCTGCCGGCGGCGCTGCAGCAAGCCATGGACATTCTCGGCATCCCGGGCACCTACACCGCCTACGACACCGCCAACTCGGCGGGCGTCACCGGAGGCGTGCTCACCCTGCTCACCTTCGCCCTCACCGTGCTGTACTCGCTGCGGCGCCTGCGAGCGAACAAGCTGGCGTTCTTCATCCCGCTGATCGGCGCCGTCGTGGCGTTCGTCATCAGCCTTGTCGTGTACACGATCGCCATGACCGCCGACCCCGCGCTCATGGACGGGCTGCTGCGCACGGCGCCGTAGCTCGCACCCAGCCGCGGGCGGCTCAGGCGCGGTGACGGCCGCCGAGGGCGCGCGAGTCGCGCTTGCCCGAGGTGTCGCGACGCAGTTCTTTGGGGAGCGAGAACACGAGGTCTTCCTCCGCCGTCTGCACGGTCTCGATCTCGCCGTAGCCCGCACCCGCGAGGTCGTCGAGCAGCTCCTGCACGAGCACCTCGGGCACGGAGGCGCCGGAGGTGACGCCGACGGTCTCGACGCCGTCGAGCCACTCCTGCTTGACCTCGTGCGCGTAGTCGACGCGGTAGGCAGCCTTGGCGCCGTACTCGAGAGCGACCTCGACGAGACGCACCGAGTTCGACGAATTCGCCGAGCCGACGACGATCACGAGGTCGGCTCCCTGCGCCACCTTCTTGATCGCGACCTGGCGGTTCTGCGTGGCATAGCAGATGTCGTCGGAGGGCGGGTCTTGCAGGTTCGGGAACTTCTGGCGCAGCCGGCGCACCGTCTCCATGGTCTCGTCGACCGAGAGAGTGGTCTGCGACAGCCACACCACCTTGTCGGGGTCTTTCACCTCGATGTCGTCCACAGCATCCGGGCTGTTGACCAGGGTGATGTGCTCAGGCGCCTCGCCTGCAGTGCCCTCCACCTCTTCGTGGCCCTCGTGGCCGATGAGGAGGATCTCGAAGTCGTCGCGGGCGAAGCGCACGGCCTCGCGGTGCACCTTGGTGACGAGCGGGCAGGTGGCATCGATGGCCTGGAGGCCGCGATCGGCGGCACCCTGCACCACCGCCGGCGAAACGCCGTGGGCCGAGAAGACGACGTGGGCGCCCTCGGGCACTTCGTCGACCTCGTCGACGAAGATGGCGCCACGCTTCTCGAGCGTGGAGACCACGTGCACGTTGTGAACGATCTGCTTGCGCACGTAGACCGGGGCGCCGTAGTTCTCGAGTGCCTTCTCCACAGCCACCACCGCGCGGTCGACTCCTGCACAGTACCCCCGGGGGGCGGCGAGGAGCACACGCTTCTGACCGGCCACAGGGTTATCCTTGAGCCGGTTGCGCGCGCCGGGGATTCTCGGCATGGGCAGGCTGATGGTCGTCGCAGTGCTCACCCTGGAAGTCTACGTCGGCCTGACTGTGCGGCGGCCGATCATGCAACGCCGGTTCCGCCGTCGTCGCCTGTCCCCGCCGACCACTCCCCTGCCGACCCCCCTGAAGGAGATTCACCGTGAGCGAGACGCCCGCCTTCGTCTCGGGCCCGCCCACGCTCGAGAACCCGTGGCCCGTGGGCGAGCTCGCGCAGAAGGTGCGCGCCTACATCGACCGGCTCGGCACCGCGTGGGTGGAGGGAGAAATCACCCAGTGGGGCGTGTCGGGAGGCAACGTCTACGGCAAGCTGAAAGACCTCACGGGCGACGCCACCATCGGCTTCACGGTGTGGTCGTCGGTGCGGGCGAAGATCCCCGCCGACCTCAAGCAGGGCGACCACGTCATCGCGCTCATCAAGCCGAACTACTGGGTGCGCGGCGGCACGCTCACCATGCAGGTCTTCGACATGCGCCACGTGGGCCTCGGCGATCTGCTCGAGCGCCTCGAGAAGCTCAGGGCACAGCTCGCCGCGGAGGGACTGTTCGCGCCCGAGCGCAAGCGCCCCCTCCCCTTCCTCCCCAGCGGCGTCGGACTCATCACCGGCAAAGACAGCGACGCCGAGAAAGACGTGCTGCGCAACGCCCAGCTGCGCTGGCCCTCGGTGCGCTTCGAGGTCGTGCACACGGCCGTGCAGGGCGACCGCACGGCGCGCGAGGTGGCCAGGGCCATCGCCCGGCTCGACGCCGACCCCGCCGTCGACGTCATCATCGTTGCCCGCGGCGGCGGCGACTTCCAGAACCTCCTCGGGTTCAGCGACGAGGCGGTGGTGCGGGCCGCGGCGGCCGCGACCACTCCCATCGTCAGCGCCATCGGCCACGAGGCCGACACCCCGCTGCTTGACCTGGTCGCCGATCTGCGCGCCTCGACCCCCACCGACGCCGCCAAGCGGGTCGTTCCCGACGTCGGCGAAGAGCTGAGCCGGGTCGACCAGGCCAGGTCGCGCATCCGGAGCCGGATCGCTCACCTCGTGTCGGTGCAGGTCGACCGGGTGGAGCAGATCCGGTCCAGGCCGGCGCTCGCCAACCCGCGGTGGATCGTCGACTCCCGCTCAGAAGACCTCACCCGCTTCGTCGCTCGCGGCGACGAGCTCGTCACCCGCGTCATCGAGCGCGAGAGTGACCGGGTGCGCGAGCTGGCAGGGCACCTGCGGGCGCTCTCGCCCCAGCGCACGCTCGACCGCGGCTACGCCATCGTGCAAGACGGCGGCGGTCACATCGTGCGACAAGCGGATGCGGCGCCCGCGGGCGCCTCCCTCACCGTCACCGTGGCCGAGGGAGCCTTCGACGCCGTGTCGTCGGGCGCTCGCAGCGACCGGTGACCTCGAAACGTTAGGATTGTATACATGCCCACCACGCCCGCGTCCGACGTGCAGACGCTGAGCTATGAAGAGGCTCGCGACGAGCTCATCCGGGTGGTAGGAGAGCTCGAGCAGGGTTCCTCGACCCTCGAGCAGTCGCTCGCCCTCTGGGAGCGCGGCGAAGCGCTCGCCACGCGCTGCGAGGAGTGGCTGCTCGGCGCCAGGGAGCGGCTGGACGCCGCCCGCAAGTCGGCCGGCGAGTAGGCGGCGAAATGGCGAAGAACACCGAGCGGCGCGTCGTCGCCGAACTGGGCCGGCCGGAGACTCCCGAGGAGGAGGCAGCCCGCAAGGCCGAGCAGTCGCGGCTCTACCGCGACCGCAAGACGCTGCGCAACCTGCTCTACGCCCTCCTGGTCTCCGTGGGGCTGGTCGCCGCCATCGTCTTCCTCGTGCCGCGCTCCGAGGAGTCACTGCTGCAGCCCGTCGACTTCGCCCAGGTCGCCGCCAGTGCCCAGAACGCCGTGCCGGTGCCCCTCGCGGTGCCCGAGCTGCCCGAGGGCTGGACGTCGAACGCCGCAGAACTGCGCACGGCCACGGCCGACGACGTGGTGTCGTGGTACATCGGGCTCATCACTCCTAGCGACGAGTACGTCGGGCTCACCCAGGCTCTGAACGCCAACCCCAGCTGGGTGTCGGAGCAGGTGGGCCGTGGGCTCGCGACCGGCACCGTCGACATCGACGGAGTCTCCTGGACCGTCTACGACAACCGCGCCACCGCTGCCGGCGGCACCGACCTCGGCAATGTGGAGTACGCGCTCACCGCGGAGTCGGGCCCCACCACCTACATCGTCTTCGGCACCGCCGACGACGCCGAGATCGCCGAGGTCGCGGCGTCGATCACCGGCAACCTGCGCGATCAGCCCGCCACGGCACCCGCCGACGACACCACGGAGGACAACGGATGACCCCGCCCGACAGCGATTTCGCGACCGACCCGGAGCCCACCACCCCGGCCCGCGTGTGGGCGACGATGCAGCGCGGAAACGCACGATTCGTCGGCGGCACCCCGAAGCATCCGCGGCAAGACGTGGAGACCCGGTCGACGCTCACCGCCTCCCAGACGCCCCGCGCCGCCCTGTTCGGCTGCAGCGACTCGCGCCTCGCTGCCGAGATCATCTTCGACCTCGGCCTCGGCGACCTGTTCGTGGTGCGGAACGCCGGCCAGGTCGTCTCCGATTCGGCGCTCGGCAGCCTGGAGTACGCGGTCGAGGTGCTCGGCGTCTCGCTCATCGTGGTGCTCGGCCACGACTCCTGCGGTGCGGTGCGTGCCGCCATCGACTCGCAGCTGCCCGGCGCCGCTCCCCTGCCCGGTCACATCCGCGGGCTCGTCGAGCAGATCGTGCCGGCCATCTCCCAGCTCTCCCCCGAGCGCGACGCCGAGGGCGCCCTCGTCAGCGAACCGGATGCGGGGGCCGTCGGCAAGGCGCACCTGCGGGCGACCGTGGGCAAGCTGCTGGAATCGTCGGAGATCATCAGCGCCGCCGTCGCCGAGGGTCGTCTCGGCATCGTGGGCGCGAACTACCGCCTGGCGGAAGGCCGCGCCGTGTCCCACGTCTCCATCGGCGACCTCTGATCTCGTCGAGCCGAGGCTCGCGCTCTCTTTTCCGAACATCCGCACTCTTCCGAACAGCCACAACACACCAGCTGCCACCCGCGGCAGCGACGAGGAAAGGACGACCACACAGTGGTGGACAACGCTCCCAGCACCGAATTCCGCATCGAGCACGACACGATGGGCGAGGTGAGGGTTCCGGCCTCGGCGCTCTACGGCGCGCAGACGCAGCGGGCCGTCGAGAACTTCCCCGTCTCGGGTGACGGCCTCGAGCCCGCTCAGATCGCCGCCCTCGCCCGCATCAAGAAGGCAGCGGCCATCGCCAACGCCCGTCTCGGCGTGCTCGACCAGGGAATCGCCGACGCGATCGCCGCCGCTGCCGACCGCGTGGTCACCGGCGAGTTCGACGGCACCGACTTCCCGATCGACGTGTACCAGACCGGGTCGGGCACCTCGTCGAACATGAACATGAACGAGGTGCTGTCCTCCCTCGCGTCGGCCTCGCTCGGCTCGAAGGTGCACCCGAACGACCACGTGAACGCCTCGCAGTCGTCGAACGATGTCTTCCCCACCTCGGTGCACGTCGCTGTGACGGGCGCACTCATCCACGACCTCATCCCCTCGCTCGAGCACCTCGCCGAGGCACTCGAGGCGAAGTCGACGCTCTGGGCCACCGTCGTGAAGTCGGGCCGCACCCACCTCATGGACGCCACGCCCGTCACCCTCGGCCAGGAGTTCGGCGGTTACGCCGCGCAGATCCGCCTCGGCATCGAACGCGTGAAGTCGGCGCTGCCGCGCGTCGCCGAGGTGCCGCTCGGCGGCACCGCCGTCGGCACCGGCATCAACACGCCCGCCGGTTTCCCGCAGCTCGTCATCTCGCTGCTCGCCGAGGAGACCGGGCTCCCCATCACCGAGGCACGCGACCACTTCGAGGCGCAGGGTGCGCGCGACTCGCTGGTCGAGGCATCCGGCGCCCTTCGCGTGCTCGCGGTGTCGCTGACCAAGATCTGCAACGACCTGCGCTGGATGGGCTCGGGCCCGAACACGGGAATCGGCGAGCTGCACATCCCCGACCTGCAGCCCGGGTCGTCGATCATGCCCGGCAAGGTCAACCCCGTCATCCCCGAAGCGGTGCTCATGGTGGCGTCGCGGGTGATCGGCAACGACGCGTCGATCGCGTGGTCGGGCGCGTCGGGGGCGTTCGAGCTGAACGTGGCGATCCCGGTGATGGGCACGGCACTGCTCGAGTCGATCCGCCTGCTGGCGAACTCGGCGGTGCTGCTTGCCGACAAGACCGTCGACGGCCTCGAGGTGAACGTGGAGCGTGCTCGCGCCCTCGCCGAGTCGTCGCCGTCGATCGTCACGCCGCTCAACCGCATCATCGGGTACGAGGCGGCGGCGAAGATCGCCAAGCACTCGGTGGCGCGCGGCATCACGGTGCGCGAGGCCGTCATCGACCTCGGCTTCGTCGAGCGCGGCGAGGTCACCCTCGAGCAGCTCGACACCGCCCTCGACGTGCTCTCGATGACGCGGCCGCCGGCCGCGAAGTAGCGCGCGGCGGCGCCGCAGCCGCGCGCTGCTCGCGCGGCGGCGCCGCTGGCACCTCTCGCGCCTCCTCCGAACGACGGAGTCTCAGCCCTTCACCGGGTCGAGACTCCGTCGTTCGGTGTTTCGGGCCCGAAGCTCCGTCCTTCGCCGTGTCCCACCTCCGCCCCCTCCGAAGCGGATGGAGATCGAGCCCGGCACGCCATGGAGGCTCCATCCGCCCGCACGCACATCCGAACTCCATAGCGCTCGGCAGAGGAGGGAGCTCGGGAGCGGGACGCGGCTAGCGTGCGAAAGGGAGGAGCACGCCGAACCAGAAGCCGGCGAGGAGGGCGGGGCCGAACGGGATGCGCACGGTCACGCGCTCGGGACCGGTCGCCCGCCGTGCGCCCACACCCGCACCCGCCCCGGCGCCGCCGCGCCCGCGCGCGAGGGCCGCGTGCACGACGGCCACGCGCTCGGGACCGGTCGCCCGCCGTGCGCCGACACCCGCGCCCGCCCGGGCGCCGCTACGCGCGCCCGCGAGGGCCGCGAGAACGAGGGCGCAGGAGGCGGCCGCCGCGGCGGCGAGGCGCACGGGGTCGAGGGTGCCGGTGAGGGCGGATGCGCCCGCCATCCAGCCGAGCAGCTTGACGTCGCCGAGCCCGAGCCAGCCGGCGCGCCACCCCAGCGCCGTCACGGCGAGCACCCCGACGAGGCTCACCCCGGCGAGGCCGTCGCCGACGACGACCACCACCGTGATGGTGACGACGAGTCCCGGCATCGTCAGCGCGTTCGGCAGCCGCAGCGCCTGCGCGTCGGCCCACGCCAGCGGCAGCGTCACCAAGCCGAGGTGCAGCAACGGCAGCAGCGACACCGTCCCCACCCCCGACGGCGCCAGCGGCGCCAGCGCCAGCGTCACCGCGCCGAAGTGCAGCAACGGCAGCAGCGCGAGCACGCAGGGCCATGCATCGTCCATGCGGGAACGGTAGGTCGCTGCCGAAACCCACCGCGCATCCGTCGGCACATCTGTGGACGGCGAACCCCGCATCCGGGACGTGCAGGAGTCGCCTGAGGGTCAGACCCCGCGGTCGTCGGCGCTCATGTCGCCCGTCGCCACCGCAGGCCCCGGCCTGTACCGGAGCAGCAGCGAGCCGCGCACCCCGACGAGCGGCGGCTCGAGCAGCGTCAGCCCGAGCGCCGGGCCGTCGTCGGGGAACAGTCGTTTGCCCCGGCCCAGCACGATCGGGTAGACCCACAGGTTGAGCACGTCGAACAGGCCCCCGCGCACCAGCGAGCGCGAGAAGTCGATGCTGCCGATGACGTGAACCGACGCGTGTCGCTCGCGCAACTCCGCGATCTCCTCCGCGAGCGAGGGCCCGAGCAGATGCGAGTCGCGCCACGGCAGCGACGGTGCGCCCCGCGAGGCCACGTACTTCGGAATCGAGTCGAACTTCCGGCCGATCTCACCGTCGGGCCCGTCGACGTGCTGCGGCCAGTAAGCCGCGAAGATGTCGTAGGTCGTGCGGCCGAGCAGCAGCGCATCCATCGACCGGATGCCCGCGATGACCTGCTCCCCCATGCTCTCGTCGAGCAACGGCGCCTGCCAGCCGCCATAGGCGAACCCGCCGCTCGGGTCTTCGTCGGGCCCGCCCGGTGCCTGAGACACCCCGTCGAGCGTCGTGAACAGGTCGATGACGATCCTGCCGGTCATGTCGTCCTCCCCGTCGAGGTCGAGTCCCGCCCGTCTCGCAGCCGGGGACAGAAAGCTCAGGGATGCGGCGCCGCCCCACGCAGGAACGCGAGGCGGCGCCGCACCAGAGTCACGCCAGCTCGTTCGACTCCAGCATCTCGGTGACGAGCGCGGCGATCGCCGACCGCTCCGAGCGCGTCAGCGTGATGTGGCCGAAGAGCGAGTGGCCCTTCAGCGTCTCGATCACCGAGGCGACACCGTCGTGCCGGCCCACCCGCAGGTTGTCGCGCTGCGCCACGTCGTGGGTGAGCACCACCCGCGAGTTCTGGCCGATGCGCGAGAGCACGGTGAGCAGCACGTTGCGCTCCAGCGACTGCGCCTCGTCGACGATCACGAACGCGTCGTGCAGCGAGCGGCCGCGGATGTGGGTGAGGGGCAGCACCTCCAGCATCCCGCGGTCGATCACCTCGTCGAGCACGTTCTGCGACACCAGCGAGCCGAGCGTGTCGAACACGGCCTGCGCCCACGGGTTCATCTTCTCGGCGGCGTCGCCCGGCAGGAAGCCGAGCTCCTGCCCGCCCACCGCGTAGAGCGGACGGAACACCATGATCTTCTTGTGCTGCTGCTTCTCGAGCACGGCTTCGAGTCCGGCGCAGAGGGCGAGCGCCGACTTCCCCGTCCCGGCTCGACCTCCCAACGAGACGATGCCGACCTCGGGGTCGAGCAGCATGTCGATCGCCACGCGCTGTTCGGCCGAACGGCCGTGCAGCCCGAACACATCGCGATCGCCGCGCACCAGCTGGAACGAGCCGCGACCGGTCACCCGGCCGAGCGCCGACCCGCGGTCGGAGTGGATGACGAGCCCGGTGTTGATGGGCAGCTCGGCCACGAGGGGCGACTCGAGCGACTCGTCTTCCCACAGCTTCGCCATCTGGTCGGCGCCGAGGGTGATGTCGGCCAACCCCGTCCATCCGGAATCCGGGGCGAGCTCGGCGCGGTACTCCTCCGCGGCGAGGCCGATCGAGGCGGCCTTGACGCGCAGCGGCAGGTCTTTCGACACCACGGTGACGTTGAGCCCGTCGTTCGAGAGGTTCTGCGCCACCGCGAGGATGCGCGTGTCGTTGTCGTTCAGCTGCAGACCCGACGGCAGCACCGACATGTTGGAGTGATTCAGCTCGACACGGAGGCTTCCCCCCTCCGTGCCCACCGAGATCGGGAAGTCGAGACGCTCGTGCTGGATGCGCAGTTCGTCGAGGTTGCGCAGCGCCTGGCGGGCGAAGTACCCGATCTCCGGGTCGTTGCGCTTCGACTCCAGCTCGCTGATCACGACGACCGGCAGCACGACCGAGTGTTCGGCGAAACGGAAGATCGCCTTCGGATCAGACAGAAGAACCGAGGTGTCCAGTACGTAGGTCACCTCGGCCGTGTGCGTCGAGCTCGTCGTGCGGGTGGTGGGTGATGCATCCTTTCCGGTGTTCGTCCTGCTGGGCTTCTGAGTCATGGGCTCGGCCACATCCACTCCAACCCCGGGCGCCAGGCGCTCGGATCAGTAGGCGATCGGGCCACGGTCAGGTCGGTCGAAACGTACTTGTGTGGCCGTCTCGATCAGGCGCCATGCCTGATGAGATGAACCTACGTCCGATTCCGGATGCGCGGGTTACGACACGCATCACAGTTGATTAACGCTGTGTTACACGGTTGTAATTCGGGCAGAGCCGCACCACGGAGGCGACGCGACGGGCCCTTGTCGACGACCCAGGGTGAGCGCGTCGCCGCGGAGCCCGACCGCAGGCCGGGCTCCGCGACGGCACGCGAACATGTCGCCCGCGCCGCAGCAGCGGCGGCGCGGCCTAAGAACCGAACCTCCGCTGCCGCCGCGAGTAGTCGCGGAGGGCGCGGAGGAAGTCGACCTCGCGGATGTCGGGGCCGAGCGCCTCCATGAAGTAGAACTCGCTGTGGGCGCTCTGCCAGAGCATGAAGTCGCTGAGCCGCTGCTCGCCGGAGGTGCGGATGACGAGGTCGGGGTCGGGCTGACCGCCCGTGTACAGGTGGTCGGCGATGAGCTCCTGGTCGATGTCGGCCTCGAGCTCGTCGAAACCGTGGCCGAGGGCGCGGTGCTTCTGGATGATGCTGCGCACCGCATCCGCGATCTCCGACCGCCCGCCGTACCCGACGGCGAGATTGACGTGGAGGCCGGTGCGCCCCGCGGTGCGCGCCTCCGCCCCGTCGAGGGCGGCGATGAGCGGCTCGGGGAGGCCCGCGTTCGAGCCGACGTGCTTCACCCGCCAGTCGCGGTAGCGCGAGATGTCGTCGGCGAGATCGGCGATGATCTCGATGAGCTCGGTGAGCTCCTCGCCGTCGCGGTTGGAGAGGTTGTCGGTGGAGAGCAGGTAGAGCGTCACGACGTCGATACCGAGGTCGTCGCACCACACCAGGAACTCGCGGATCTTCGCCGCCCCCGCCCGGTGCCCGTGTGCCGCGGTGCCGAGCAGCCGTTGCTTCGCCCAGCGCCGGTTGCCGTCGAGGATCATCGCCACGTGCTTCGGCAGCACCTGCCCGTCGAGGTGCTGACGGATGCGCCTCTGGTAGAGACGGTAGAGGAGGCCTTTCCCGGCTGGCTGGCGTTTCGGCACACGCATACGTTACCCGCTTTCAGCGGCCGTGCATGGGAGCGGGGTTAGTCTGAAGCCATGGCTGCACCCGACACTCCCGACACGCGCCAAAGCTCTGTTCCGCCCGCCCCGGGCGCGACGGCGGAGACGGAGCGGGACGGGGGCCCGGAGCTGCCGAAGATCCCGCTGCTGGAGGATGCGCTCGACCACCCACCGGTCGAGGTCAAGCCCACCTGGCGCGGCTGGATCCACGCCGGCATGTTCCCCTTCACCATCGCCGCCGGCATCGTGCTCATCTGCCTCGCCGACGGCGCGACGGCGAAATGGGCGAGCGCCGTCTTCATGCTCACCTCGATGATGCTCTTCGGCAACTCGGCGCTCTATCACCGCATCAACTGGAAGCCGAAGACGAAGCTGCTCCTGAAGCGGATCGATCACTCGAACATCTTCCTGCTCATCGCGGGCACCTACACGCCGATCGCTCTGCTGGCGCTGCCGCCCGAGAAGGGCGTGCTACTTCTCAGCATCGTCTGGGCGGGGGCGCTGCTCGGAATCGGCTTCCGGGTGTTCTGGATCGGCGCGCCGCGCTGGCTCTACGTCATCCTCTACCTGGCGCTCGGCTGGGCGGCTGTGATGTACCTCGTCGACATCCTGAACGCCAACGCCGCGTCGATGATCCTCGTCGTCGTCGGAGGTGTCGCCTACACGGTCGGCGCCCTCGCCTACGCCCTGAAGCGGCCGAACTTCTTCCCGGGGCGGTTCGGGTTCCACGAGGTGTTCCACACCTTCACGGTGATCGCCTTCCTCTGCCACTGGACGGCCATCCTGCTGCTCGCGATCGACCCGCCGTTCAACGGCTGACGCCGGGCGCGTCTGCTTCGCCGTCACCGGTGGCGGGGGCCGCACCCGGTGCTCCTTCGCCACCGTCAGCATCCGCCGCGCTCTTCGCGGCCAGCTCCGCCTCGAGCTCCTCGCGCACCTGGGCACGGTAGTTCACCCGGCGCACCCGCCGCACCATGTCGATGACGAGCAGCAGCGTCACCGCTGCCACACCGAAGGTGGCGATGAAGCCGATGATGCCGGGGGTGACCGAGTCGGGATCAGGCGTCTTCGTGTCGGCCACGAACGCCGCGACGGTCGAGAAGGCCGAGGTGAGCGTGGTCGCGACCGCGGTCAGGGCGATGGCGCTCATGCGCGCACCGCGTCGTTGCCGGGCTGTTCATCGACCGGCGTGCCCACCGCATCCGTATCGACCACACCGTCGAAGAGATCGCTCTCGTCGTCGACCGCGGGAATGCGCGACTTCGCGAGCTGGAAGTCTTCGTACGGCCACGCCCGCTTCGACAGGTCGTCAGGCCAGAAGAAGAAGGGGTGGTCGGGTGCCACCTGGCTGGCGTGGGCGCGCAGGGCGGCGTCTCTGGCGTCGAAGAAGTCGACGGCGGGCACGCGCACGGTCGCCACGTAGGGCCACTCCTCGGTGCGCCGCTCCCGCATCTCGGTGAGCTGCTTGAGGAACGGATGCTCGGGCGCCTCCACGCTGAGCAGATCGAACACGGCCTGGAAGCGCCTGGGGTTCATGATCTGGTCGTAGTAGAGCTTCGACACGGCCCACGGCTCGCCGAGCTCGGGGTAGGCGTCGGGGTCGGCAGCCGCCTCGTAGGCCCGGGCGGAGACCTCGTGGCAGCGGATGTGGTCGGCGTGCGGGTAGCCGCCGTTCTCGTCGTAGGTGACGAGAACCTGCGGCTTGAACTCGCGAATGAGTCTCACGAGCGGCGCCGCCGAGATCTCGACCGGGATGACGCTGAACGCATTGGTGGGGACGACGTCGTCGGAGCCGGGCTCCTGGTAGCCCGAGTCGGCGTAGCCGAGCCAACGGTGCTCGAAACCCACAACGGCCTGGGCGGCCGCCATCTCGACCCGTCGGAGGCCCGCCATGTCGCGCTCGGCCCAGGCGCGCGGCTCGAGCTTCTCGTTGAGCACGGAGCCGCGTTCACCCCCGGTGCAGCTCACCACCATCACCTCGACACCGCGGTCGAGGTAGTAGGCATAGGTGGCCGCGCCCTTCGACGACTCGTCGTCGGGGTGGGCGTGAACGGCCATGAGGCGCAGCGTCAGCGGTCTCAACTCCTCGTTGTTGCGATTAGCCTTGTTGTGAAGGGCGTCTCCAGCTTAATCGCCCGCGCCTGACGTTCAGCCCCATCCGCCGCATCCACCTCGCCGACCGACCCGGGAGACCCTCGTGAGCACAGACGACGATCTGCTCGCCTCGCGTTACGGCCGCACACCCGGCCGACGGATGCGCGGCCGCCTCATCGCGGGCATCGCCGGGGCCGCGGTTGCCGTCGTCATCGCCGCCTGGGTGGTGTGGGCGGGGCTCGACGGCACCAACTCCACCATCGGCACGCAAGACACCGCGCACCGGGTGATCGACGACCGCAGCGTCGAGGTGTCGTTCGACGTCACCATCCCGGTCGGTGACACCGCGAGCTGTGTAGTGCAGGCGCTCAGCGAGAAGTTCGCGGTGGTGGGGTGGAAGGTCATCGACATCCCCGCCTCCGATCGCGCGACGCAGTCGTTCAGCGAGCTGGTGCGCACGAGCGAACTGGCCACGACGGGTTTGATTTACGACTGCTGGCTCACATAGGCTTTCCTGATCGTCCGGGCCGGTTCGGCCTGGGCGCACGTGTGTTCGAGGGAGAAGTCCGATGTCCGATGGCACCGTCACCTGGCTCACCCAGGAGGCCTACGACCGCCTCGCGAACGAGCTCGAAGAGCTGAGCGGCCCGGCCCGCACCGAGATCGCCAAGCGCATCGAGCAGGCGCGCGAAGAGGGCGACCTCAAGGAGAACGGCGGCTACCACGCCGCGAAGGACGAGCAGGGCAAGATCGAGGCGCGCATCCGTCAGCTCACCCAGCTGCTGCGCACCGCCGAGGTCGGCGAGACGCCCGAGAGTCACGGCGTCGTGGAGCCCGGAGTCGTCGTGACGGCGCTGGTCGCGGGCGGCGAGGAGAAGTTCCTCCTCGGCAGCCGCGAGATCGCCGGCAACACCGACCTCGACGTCTACAGCGAGCAGAGCCCGCTCGGCACCGCCATCCTCGGCCTCAAGATCGGCGAGAAGACCACCTACCAGGCCCCCAACGGCCGCGACATCACCGTCGAGATCACCGACGTCGCCACCTTCACCGGCTGAGTCCCGGGCTGGCGCGCGTCGACGCGTCATAACCCCGTGAGGGCGGCGCTTGGTGCGGTTCGTTACGGACGCTTTGCGCCTAATCAGTCAGGAAATGGCGACGCACGGGCGCTTAACGAAGGCAGACGACACCGTCGCCGGGCAGCCTCGTGCACGAGCTGAAGCTGAATTCATATTTCAGAAGAACTGCGTCGGTGTCCGTCATCGGAACCCCGTCGCGCCGATCGAAGAACCATGCTGTAAGTCCGTTCGCGGTCTGTTCCGAGACAGCATAGAAGTCCAAGAACCCGCCGGGACCCCAAGGTCCCCATCCGGGCCCGCCCGTTCCATTGCCGAGAGGGCCGGCTTGGCAGCCTCCGTATGGTGATTCAGTGCACGCGGGCGGCTCAGTCATCTCTGCATGGGCTGCGGTGGGAAAAGCGACGGCAGCAAGCGCGGCTAGAGTGACGGCGGCCATTGCAGTCTTTGTGATACGGAACATGCGAAGAGAATAGTGATCTCCGGTCGAGATTCGACGCGAGTAATTCTTACTCAGTCGAAGGCCGAGCGTCCCGCGCATCGACCGGTCACGCATCGCCCCTGAGTGCGGGGTTCGGGGCGGTTCGGCGCGGCTGCCGCTTACTGCTCGACGCGGAGTTCGAAGCCGGCGTCGCGGAGTTTGGCGACGACCTGGTCGCGGTGCTCGGGGCCGCGGGTCTCGATGTGCAGCTCGAGCTCGACCTGGCTGATCTGCAGGCCCTTGCCGTGCCGGGTGTGCAGCACCTCCACCACGTTCGCGTTGGCCTCGGCCACGAGCTCGGCGGTGCGGGCCAGCTGGCCCGGGCGGTCGGGGAGCATGATGCGCAGCTTCAGGTAGCGGTCTGACGCGGCGAGGCCGTGGCTGATGACGCGCTGCATGAGCAGCGGGTCGATGTTGCCCCCCGAGAGCACGACGACCGCGGTTCCGGCGTCGACGATCTTGCCCGAGAGCATCGCCGCGACGCCCACCGCACCGGCCGGCTCGACGACCTGCTTGGCGCGCTCGAGCAGCAGCAGCAGAGCGCGGGCGGTGTCGGCCTCCGACACCGTGACGACCTCGTCGACGAGCTCGGTGATGATGTCGAAGTTGAGCAGCCCCGGCTTCGACACCTGGATGCCGTCCGCGATGGTGGGCGTGGTGGTGATCTCCACCGGCGCCCCGGCGGCGAGGGAGGGCGGGTAGGCCGCCGCATTGGCGGCCTGCACACCGATGACCCGCACGGTGCGCCCGGTCTGGGCGGCCCGCTGCTTCACAGCGCTCGCGATGCCCGAGATGAGTCCGCCGCCCCCGATGGGAACCACGATGGTGTCGGCATCCGGAACCTGGTCGAGGATCTCGAGCCCGAGGGTCGCCTGCCCCGTCACGACGTCGATGTGGTCGAACGGCGGGATGACCACGGCACCCGTCGCCGCGGCGAACTCCGCCGCCGCCCGCAGCGCCTCCTCCACCGAGTGACCGCGCAGGATGACGTCGGCGCCGTAGTTGCGCGTGGCCTGCAGCTTCGGCAGCGGCACACCGATCGGCATGAAGATCGTCGCCTTGATGCCGAGCTCGCGCGCCGCGAACGCCACTCCCTGCGCGTGGTTGCCCGCCGAGGCGGCGACGACGCCGCGCGCCTTCTCGTCGTCGCTGAGACTCGAGATGCGGTTGTAGGCGCCGCGGATCTTGTACGACCCGGTGCGCTGCAGGTTCTCGCACTTCATGAACACCGGCGAGCCGATGATCTCGGCGAGGAAGCGCGAGCTCTCCATCGGCGTGACCTGCGCCACCCGACCCACACGCTCGCGCGCCGCCTCGATGTCGGCGAGCAGCGGCGCCGCGGAGACGGCGGTCTGGACGCGGGGCGAGAAGTCGGTGTCAGTCATGCGGAGAGGGTTCTTTCTGCGGGGGTTCGAGGAGAGCAGGAGGGACGGATGCGCGCCACGCTCCCCCGGCCACGTAGGCGATCATGACGTTGAGGGTCGCGACCAGCGGCACGGCGAAGAAGGCTCCGGCGATGCCGGCGACCATCGACCCGCCGGCGACGGCGAGCACCACGGCGAGCGGATGCACCTTCACGGCGGTGCCCATGACGAAGGGCTGCAGCACGTGGCCCTCGAGCTGCTGCACCAGCAGCACGATGCCGAGCATGATGAGCGCGATCACCCAGCCGTTGTAGACGAGCGCGATGAACACCGCGACGGCTCCGGTGACGACCGCTCCGATGATGGGGATGAACGAGCCGAGGAACACCAGCACGCCGATCGGGATGGCGAGCGGCACGCCCAGGATGGCGGCTCCGACGGCGATGCCCACCGCGTCGACCGACGCGACGAGGATCTGCACCTTCACGAAGTTCTGAAGCGTGCGCCACCCGGTGCGGCCAGCCCCGTCGGTGGCCGCGCGGGCCTTCCGCGGGAAGAGCTTGACGATCCACGACCAGATGCGCTCCCCGTCGATGAGGATGAACAGGGTCGAGAACAGCACGAGCAGCACCCCGGCGAGCACGTGGCCGATGCTCGAGCCCACCGCGGCGGCACCTGAGAGCAGGGTCTGGCTGTCTTGCTGGATCGACTGCCAGATCTGCGCGACGTAGGAGTTGAAGTCGTCTTCGGAGACCTGCAGCGGCGACTGCGCGAGGAAGGCTTTGAGGTCGTTGTAGGAGGCGACCGTCTGGTTCTTGAGGTCGTCGAAGCCCGACGACACCTGGGTCGCGACCAGGAAGACGAGCCCCGCGACGACGACGAGGGTACTCAGCTCGGCGACCGTGACCGCGAGCCACTTCGGCCAGCGGTGACGCACCAGGAAGTTCTTGAAGGGCACCAGGAGCGCCGAGAGCACGATCGCCACCATGAGCGGGATGACCAGGAACCGCAGCTGCACGATGAGGAAGCCGAACACCGCCAGGGCACCGAGGAGCACCAGGATGCGCCACGACCAGGCGCCCGCGATCTGCATGCCCATCGGCACCGCGTCGAGGGCGGTGCGCGAGGGGGGTTCGGCGGGAACGCTCGTGCGCGTGACCCGCGCGGCGGGTTCGGCACGCGGTGCCGGCCGAGACGCGACAGACTCGGAGCGCGGCGCGGCCCCGGCGGAGCGCGATACGGGCGCCTCGGGGCGCGGCGAGAACAGGCGCTTCAGCAGGCCACGGCGCGGTCGACCGGTCTCGGACATGAGCCAATTGTAAGAGCGCTCGTATGCGCCCGCCCGCATGTGCGCCGAATGAGTCAGACGGCGCGACGCTCGACCGCGACCGGGGCCCCCGCGAAGGTGAGCACGAGGCGATCGTCGACGGCGGGCGCGAAGCCCGCGGCGTGCTGCACCGAGACCACGGTGCCGTCGTCGAGGGCCACCGAGGTGCGGCGGTACGAGCCGAGGAAGCTCGTCGCGACGACCTCGACCGGCAGCCCCTCGCCCGACACCGACAGCCCGAGGTCTTCGGGCCGCACGAAGGCGACGACGTCGCCGTCGGGGGTCGTCTCGTCGATGAGCGGCAGCCGCACGCCATCGAGGTCGACCGCACCTCCCGAGACGACACCGGCGAGCCGGTTGGTCTGCCCCACGAACTCGGCGACGAACGGGGTCGCCGCCCGCCCGTAGAGCACCTCGGGCGCGCCGATCTGTTCGATGCGCCCCGCCCGCATCACGGCCACCCTGTCGGCGACCGCGAGGGCCTCCTCCTGATCGTGGGTGACGAACACGGTCGTGATGCCGAACTCGCGCTGGATGCGGCGGATCTCATCGCGCAACTGCACCCGCACCCGGGCGTCAAGGGCCGACAGCGGCTCGTCGAGCAGCAGCACCCGCGGCTCGGTCACGAGCGCCCTGGCGAGCGCGACCCGCTGCTGCTGCCCCCCAGAGAGCTCGTGGGCGTAGCGCGAGCCCATGCTGCCGAGCCCCACCATCTCGAGCGCCGCCGCAGCCCGTTCGCGACGTTCCTTCGGGGCGACCTTGCGCATCCGGAGACCGAACTCGACGTTCGACTGCGCCGTCAGGTGCGGGAAGAGCGAGTACGACTGGAACACCATGCCGATGTCGCGCCGGCGGGCCGGCACGCCCGAGACGTCGCGCCCGTCGACGAGCACCTCCCCCGCGGTGGCGGTCTCGAGCCCCGCGAGCACACGGAGCGCCGTCGTCTTGCCGCAGCCGCTCGGGCCGAGCAGCGCCACGAACTCGCCGGGCTCGATGACGAGGTCGATGCCGTCGAGGCCGCGGTGCCCGCCCGGGAACTCCTTCTCGATGCCGCGCAGCTCCACCCGCGAACCGGTGGTGGCGGAGGACGGCGCGGCGGCCGAGGTGTCGGGGCGGTCGATCGAGATCGTCATGCTCGTGCTTTCTGTGGAGCGTTCTGGCGAATGGTGGGGATGCGGTCGCGGCGTCTCGCAGACGAATCACGCCGCGACGACGGGCCGCGGGCGCCGATGAAGCCGATGGCGAGCAGCAGCACGAAGGCGAACACGAGGGCCAGCACCGCGAAGATGATCGAGACGAACGGATCCGCCTTGCTCACGATGACGAGGGCGGTCTGCAGGTTCACCCGGTTGAGCAGCGCGGCGATGGTGTATTCGCCGAGCACCACCGCCACCGAGATGAACGAGGCGGCGAGCAGCCCCCGCCTGATGTTCGGCACCACGACCCGCAGCAGGATGGTGGGCCACCCGGCTCCGAGCGTGCGCGCGGCCTCGCTGAGGGTGACCACGTCGATCGCCTGCAGGTTGGTCTGGATGGCACGGTAGGCGTAGGGCAGCACGATGACGCCGTAGGCGAAGGCGAGCGGCCACACCCCTGAGCCGACGATGCGGGCCACCACCGAGTACACCGGCGCGAGCCCCACCACGAGCACGATCGCGGGAATCGTGATCGGGACGAGGCACACGAACTCCAGCACCCGCTGCAGCTGCGGGAAACGGATGCGCACCAGCACCATCGTGGGCACGAGCAGCACCAGCATGATGGCCACCGTGACGACGGCGAGCAGCAGCGAGTTCGTGCTCCCGGTGAGGATCGGCTTGTACTCCCCCGTCAACCCCGTGCTGAACACGGCGCTCCAACGGCTGAGGTCGTAACCGCCCTCGAGGCCGCGGCGCATCGTGAACTCGAGCATTGCGACGATGGGGACGAGGAAGAGGCCGCCGATCACCGCGACGATCACCCAGCGGGTGACACGGCCCGGCCCCGGGTGCACCGACCCGGCGCTCACCGCTGCCACCTGGCCGCGCGCCGCATGAGCAGCGAATAGAGGGCCATGACGAGCACCATCACGACGATCATGCCGAGGGCGAGCGCGCCGGCGAGATTCTCCCGCCCGAGCACGGTCTCACTGGTGAGCGCGCCGCGGATCTGCAGCGGCACGATCTGCGACCCCTGACTGGTGAGGGCGGCAGCCGTCGCGAACGAGGAGAAGGCGTTGGCGAATAGCAGCAGCAGGCAACCCACGAAGGAGGGCAGCAGCACCGGACCGCCGATGTGCCGCCAGTACCCCGCCCCGCTGCCCCCCAGCATCGCGTTGGCCTCGGCCCACTGCGGCTTCAGCCCCTCGAGGGCCGGCAGGAAGGTGATGATCATGAGCGGCACCTGGAAGTAGATGTAGGGCAGGATGAGCCCGGGCGCCTCATAGAGCCAGACACCGTTCGCGAAGATGTCGATGCCGACCGTGTCGCGCAGGAAGATCGTGATCATGCCCTGGATGCCGATGGTCGCCACGAAGGCGAAGGCGAGCATCACGCCGCCGAACTGGGCGAGCACTCCGCTCGCCGCATCCACCACCCGTCGGAGGATGCCGGTCGGCTTCGCACCGATGAGCGGGTAGCAGAAGAGGGCGCCGAGCACCGCTCCGACGGCTGCGGTGAGCGCGGAGAGCCAGAGCGAATTGCCGAAGGTGCTGAGGATGACCGGGTCGCCGAGGGCGGCGACGTTGTCGAGGGTGAACGCGCCGTCGCCGTCGACGAACCCGGTGACCAGGGCGATCACGGTGGGCAGCGCGAGGAAGAGCACGATGTAGGCGGTGAAGGGCACGAGCCCGAGAACGCTGCCGTTCAGGAGCGTGCGGGGCCGCGCCCGGGAGCCCCGGGCAGGCGCGGTGGCCTGCCCGGGGCTCAGGGCGACGGTGTCGGTCACTGGACGGCGGCCGCCCACTTCGCGCCGAGCAGCTCGGCCGCGGCGGCGGCCTGGTCGGCGTCGGGCACGACGGTCTCGCCGTCGATGACGGGAAGCGCCTTGTAGAGCGCGTCGTCGATGGTGCCGGCCTCCGCCATCGCCTCGGCGCGCACCGGGCGGGCGCCGCCGGCCAGCCAGAGGTTCTGCGCCTCGTCGCTGTAGAGGAACTCCTGCCAGAGGCGGGCGGCGGCCGGGTGCGGCGCGTCGACGTTCACGGCCTGGTTGTAGTAGCCGGCGTAGCCGGTGCCGGGCAGCACCGTGACCTCCCAGTTGCGCTGGCCCTCGAGGTCGGCGCCGTACCCCACGTTGAGGTAGTCCCAGTCGAGCACCACGGGGGTCTCACCCGAGGCGATCGTGGCGGGGGTCGGGTCGATCTTCAGGAAGTTGCCCGCCTTGTTGAGCTCGGAGAAGAAGTCGATACCGGGTTGGAAGTCGTCGACCGATCCGCCGTTCTGCACGGCGGCCATGCCCACCGCGGCGAACGCGGCGCCGGCCTGGGTGGGGTCGCCGTTGATGGCGACCTTGCCCTTGTAGGCGTCGCCCAGCAGATCCTTCAGGCTCGTGGGCTCCGGCACGGCGTCGGGGTCGTAGCCGATGGCCATGTAGCCGCCGTAGTCGCCGACCCAGAGGCCCGACTGCTCCTTCAGCGCATCCGGGATGTCGCCCCAGGTCGCCACCTGGTAGGGCGCGAACTGGTCGGTGTTGGCGAGGGCGACCGCAGCGCCCACGTCGAAGACGTCGGGGGCGGTGTCCTGGCCGGCAAGGCTCTGCGCCGCCTGGATCTCCTCGGCGCTCGACGCGTCGGGCGTCGCCTCGTTGATGGTGATCTCGGGGTACTTCTCGGCGAAGGCGTCGAGCACGGCGCCGTAGTTCGCCCAGTCGCGCGGGAGCGCGATGACGTTGAGGGCGCCCTCGGCCTTGGCGGCCTCCTCGAGACCGGCGAGGCCGCCGAAGGCGTCGAGGTTCGTGGCGGTGGCGGCGTCGACGCCGGAGGCGCCGGTCGAGGATGCGGTGGCGTCTGACGAGCATCCGCCGAGTGCGAGGGCAAGGGCTGCGGCGACGGCGGTACCGGTGATCGCGAGGCGCTTGGTGTGCAAAGGAGTTCCTCCATCGTGCGGCCCGTGGCCGCCCGCGCTGTGTGCGGGCTGTTCTGTGCCGTCGGGCCGACTCCTGCACGGTAGGGGTGGCGAAAGGCGCGTCGCCGACGGGGTCGTGAACCGTGCGTGAACGACGGGTGTCTGCGCGCTGCACCGCGCATCCGTGCCGGTACCGCCCGTGACCTGGCTGGGGCGTCGTGCCGCTGTCGGAGGTGCTCGCTAGGCTCGCCTCGATGGTCGAGACGATTTCTCCCGCGTTGGCGCGGCGTGTGGCACTGGCGGCGCAGGGCTTCGGAAGGGTTCCGGATGCTCGGCCCGGCACCCGCCAGTTCAACCTGCTGCTGAGGCGGCTGGGGCTGCTGCAGATCGACTCCGTGAACGTCTACGAGCGCAGCCACTACCAGCCGGTGTTCGCCCGGCTCGGCGAGTACGACAAAGCGGTGCTCGACAAGCTGACCTACGGCAGGGGCGTGACGGAGTACTGGGCGCACGAGGCATCCTTCCTGCCGGTCGAGACGCTTCCGCTGATGGACTGGCGGAAGGCCGACTACCGCGAGTGGTACCGCACCCACCCCGAGTCATGGGGGGCCTCGAACGAGAAGACGATCGAATGGCTGCGCGCCGAGCTCGCCGAGAAGGGGCCGCTGCGCGCGAGCGAGATCGAGCACGAGTCGAACGTGCGGCAGGGGCCCTGGTGGGGGTGGTCAGACGTCAAGCGCGGGCTCGAGACGATGTTCCGCCGGGGCGACGTGGTGTCGGCGGGGCGCACGCGCTTCGAACGGGTCTACGCGCTGCCCGAGCAGGTGCTGCCGGCCGAGGTGCTGAACGCCTCGGTGTCGCGCGAGGATGCGATCGCCGAGCTGATGTCGATCTCGGCGCGGGCGCACGGCATCGGCACGCTCACCGACCTCGCCGACTACTTCCGCCTGAAACGCGTCGACGCGCAGCCCGCGATCGACCGGTTGGTCGAGTCGGGCGAGCTGCTGCCCGTCACCGTGCCGGGGTGGGGGAAGCCCGCCTGGCTGCACCGCGACGCCCGCCTCCCGCGGCGCGTGGAGACCGCGGCACTGCTCTCGCCGTTCGACCCCGTCGTCTGGGAGCGCGCCCGGGCGCTGCGCCTGTTCGGCCTGCACTACCGCATCGAGATCTACACCCCCGCGCCCAAGCGCGTCTACGGCTACTACGTGCTGCCCGTTCTCATCGACGACCGCATCCCTGCCCGCCTCGACCTCAAGAGCGACCGCCAATCGGGAGTGCTTCGCGTGCAGTCGGCCTGGGCCGAACCCGGCCTGGTGCCCGATGACCTCCCCCGCATCGCCGCTCTCCTCCGCTCGGCCGCCACGTGGCAGGGCCTCCCCGGCGATATCGTCGTCGCCGACCGCGGCACCCTCAGCGCGGCGCTGCGCGCCGAGCTGGGCTAGCTGCGGTGCTAGCTGCCGGCGGGGCCGTGCTGCGCGCGGCTCCGCCGGGGCGCGCCGCCGCTTCTGCGGCGCGCCGCGACATGTGAGTGTGCGGTCGCTGACGCGGCCGCGCACTCACCGTGGGTCGTCGACAAGGGCCCGTTGCGTCCCGCCCGCCACTCGTGTCAGGGCGCGGTGGCGTGTCCCACCCCCACGCTGGTCGCGCGAATGGTCCTCATTCCCGGGGATGGGAGCATTTTGAGCGCCCAACGCGTGTTGCGGGCTGCCTTCACGGGCCACACCCCTCGCACCAGTGCCACACGCTGGGGCAGAGGGGGATCATCCACCCTCGAGTTGGTCGCGCAGATGGTCGCCATTCCCGGGGATGGGAGCACTTTGAGCGACCAACGCAGGAGCTAGAAGCTGCCGCCCATTTTGTGGAGGCGCTCGACGCGGTCGGGGATGGGCGGGTGGGTGGAGAAGAGACGGTCGATGATGCCGGGCTTGTTCGGGTCGGCGATCCACATGTGCGACATGGAGGTCGACTGGCGCTGCATGGGCCGGCCGTAGGCGGCGAGCTTCTCTAGGGCGCTGGCGAGGGCCTCGGGGTGGCGGGTGGTGAGGGCGCCGGTGGCGTCGGCGAGGTACTCGCGCTGGCGCGAGACGGCGAGCTGCACCACGGTCGCGACGAGTGGTGCCACCAGGATGGCGACCAGCCCGAACACCATGACGATCGGGTTCGAGTTGTTGTTGTTGCGGCCGAAGAACGCCATGCGCAGGAACATGTCGGCGATGAAGCCGACGGCGACGACGAGCCCGAACACGATCATCGACACCCGGATGTCGTAGTTGCGCACGTGCCCGATCTCGTGGGCCATGACGCCCTCGAGCTCCGCGTCGTCCATGATGGCGAGGAGGCCGGTGGTGGCCGCGACCACCGCGTGCTCGGGGTCGCGCCCCGTGGCGAAGGCGTTCGGTGCCGGGTCGTCGATGATGTAGACCTTCGGCATGGGCGTGCCGGTGGTGATGGAGAGGTTCTCGACGACGCGGTACAGCCTCGGGTTGTCGCGCTTCTCGATCTGCCGCGCGCCGCTCATGGCGAGCGCCTGGCCGGAGGCCGCGAAGTATTGGATGAGCGCGTAGCCGATCGACACCACGATCGTGATGACGACGATCGACAGGTTGCCGTAGATGTAGCTCGCCAGGTAGCCCAGCCCGCCGATGATCAGCAGGAACAGGATGATGATGAAGACCGTGTTGCGCTTGTTCTTCGCGATCGCGGAATACATGGAACCCTAGTCAGGCGGGCGACGCGTCAGAACTGCACGCGCGGCGGCTCGGCGATGGCCGCGACGTCGGAGACCTCGAAGAACTCGCGCTCGGAGAAGCCCAGCTGGCGCGCGAAGATGTTGTTCGGGAAGACCTTGATCTTGGTGTTGAGCTCGCGCACACCGCCGTTGTAGAACCGGCGCGAGGCCTGCACCTTGTCTTCGGTGTCGACGATCTCGGCCTGCAGCTGCAGGAAGTTCTGGCTCGCCTGGAGCTGCGGGTAGGCCTCGGCGACCGCGAAGATCGACTTGAGCGCGTTCTGCATGTGGTTCTCGGCGACGGATGCTTCGGCCGGCCCCTGCGCGGAGAGCGTCTCGGCGCGTGCCTTGGTGACGTTCTCGAACACGGCCTTCTCGTGCGCCGCGTAGCCCTTCACCGACTCGATGAGGTTGGGCAGCAGGTCGGCACGACGCTTCAGCTGAACGGTGATGTCGCTCCAGGCCTCGTCGACGCGCACGTTCAGCGTGACCAGCGAGTTGTAGGTCGCCCAGAGGTAGATGCCGATGATCGCAACGATCACGACGACGATGATTACCGGGATCAGCCATTCCATGGCTCAACTATATCGAGTGACGCTCACGCGGTCACGAGCGGCGGGCAGCCTCACAGCAAGCCGCTCTCGACAGCTGTCAGCGCGACTCGGCGAGGAGTCTCAGCCATCGGTACGAGTCTTTCGGCGTGCGCGTGAAGTCGGCGAAGTCGACGTGCACCAGCCCGAAGCGCTGACTGTACCCGGCGGCCCACTCGAAGTTGTCGAGCAGCGACCACACGTAGTAGCCGACGACCTCCACCGATGACGCCGAACCCGCCGCGCCCGAACCCGACCCCGCCGCCCCCAGCAGCGCGTCGAGGTGCCGCGCCAGGTAGTCGATGCGCGACCCGTCGTGCACCTGGGCCTCACCCGTCTCCGGATGCAGCTCGACCGCGTCCGGGAAGCTCGCCCCGTTCTCGGTGATGACTACGGGCGGCAGCAGCGAGCCGTAGCGCTCCCCCAGCTCGGCGAGCGTCGTGACGAAGAACTCAGGGGCGATGGGCCAGCCGAACCCGGTGCGCGGGTACTCCGGCCAGTCGGCGAGGTGGAACGGCAGCGACGCCATCGCCGACGACTCGCCGTCGGGGGTCGCCGCCGTCCCCGATCCGGCGGCGATGCGCGTGGGCATGTAGTAGTTGAGGCCGTAGAAGTCGAGCGGTTGGGCGATGAGCGCCAGGTCGGCGGGGTCGACCTCGGCGAGGGCGGTGAACAGCGCCTCGAAGCCCTCGGGCGGCTGCGGGTAGTGCCCGAGCAGCACCGGGTCGGCGAAGACGCGGTTGTGCAGCACGTCGAACAGCTGCGCGAACACGGCGTCGGCCTCGGCCGAGGGCCCGGAGTCGGTGGCCGGCACCACGGGCGTGTGCACGTTCACGATGCCCACCCCACCGCGCACCCCGGCCGCCCTGAGGGCCTGCACGCCGAGGCCGTGGGCGAGCAGCTGGTGGTGGGCGGCGGGCAGCGCGTTGAACAGGCGGGCGGCGCCCGGGGCGTGCAGCCCCAGCGCGTAGCCCTCGAGCGTCACCGTGGCGGGTTCGTTGACCGTTGCCCACTGGGTGACCCGGTCGCCGAAGCGCTCCCCCATGGCGTGGGCGAAGTCGCCGAAGCGCAGGGCGGTGTCGCGCGAGAACCAGCCCCCGGTGAGCGCCGTGGGCGTGTCCCAGTGGTAGAGCGTGGCGAGCGAGCGGATGCCCGCGGTCTCGAGCTCGTCGAGCAGCCGCTCGTAGAAGTCGACGCCCTCCCGGCGCAGCGCGCCCTTGCCCTCGGGCTGCAACCGGGGCCAGGCGAACGAGAAGCGGTAGGAGTCGACCCCGAGGTCGCGCACGAGCGCCACGTCTTCGGGGAAGCGGTGGTAGTGGTCGGTCGCCCGATCGGCCGTCGCGCCGCCGAGGATGCGTCCGGGTTGCGCCGAGAACGCGTCCCACGCCGACTCCCCGCGCCCGCCCTCGTGGGTCGCCCCCTCGATCTGGAAGGCGCTCGTGGCGACGCCCAGGGTGAACCCCTCGGGCAGCCTCGCGCCGAGCTCGCGGGCAAGCTCCCTGCGTTCTTCGGGGCTCATCGCGCCGGAGCGCGCATCCGTGCCGGCCATCAGGCGCCCAGCACGCGATCGAGGTAGTCGTTGGCGAACAGTCGTTCGGGGTCGAGCCTGTCACGCAGCGCGACGAAGTCGGCATGGTGCGGGTACAGCTCGGCGAGCGCCGCCGCGTCGCGGGTGTGCAGCTTGCCCCAGTGCGGCCGGCCGGCGTGCGTCGTCATGATCTCCTCGACTGCTTCGAAGTACTCCTCGTGATTCTCCCTGAAGTAGCGGTGCACCGCGATGTATCCGCTCGGCCGGCCGGAGGCGGTGGAGAGCCAGAGGTCGTCGGCGGCGGCGAAGCGCACCTCGACGGGGAACGAGATGCGCCACCCGCGCGAGTCGATGAGCCGATCGACCTCGGCGAGCGCCTCGGGGACGTCGGCCGCCGGGAGCGCGTACTCCATCTCGCGGAACCGCACGGTGCGCTTGGTGGCGAACACGCGGTGCGAGGCGTCGGAGAACGAGCGGTCGCCCCACAGCCGCTCGGCGAGCGAGTTCACGGCGGGCACGATGGCGGGTGCCACCGAGCCCGCGGCGCAGGTGACCCGGTAGACGCCGTTGGCCATGAAGGTGTCGTCGACGAAGCTGCGCAGCGGATGCAGGGGCCGGGTCGGCGACGCGGAGTCGCGCCGCATGTTGGTCTTCGTGACCGCGGTGCGCGTGCCCGGGAACCAGTAGAACTCGAAGTGATCGCAGCCGTCGACGTGGGAGTCGAGCCCGGCGAGCACGCCGTCGAGGGGCAGTGGCTTCTCGACGGCCTCGAGCACGAAGGCGGGCACGCACTGCAGCGTGATCTCGACCAGGATGCCGAGGGCGCCGAGCCCCAGGGCGACCGCGGGGAGCAGCTCGGGCTGGTGCTCCTCGTCGACGGTGAGCAGCTCGCCATCGGCGGTGACCATGGTGGCCCCGACCACCTGGGTGGAGATGCCACCGAACCGAGCGCCGGTGCCGTGGGTTCCGGTCGAGATGGCGCCCGCGATCGACTGCCGGTCGATGTCGCCCATGTTGGTGAGCGCGAGCCCGTGCGGCTTCAGCAGGGCGGGCAGCTGGAACAGCCTGGTGCCGGCGAGGAGGGTCACCCGGGCGCGCTCGCGGTCGACGCTCACGATGCCGCTCAGCTCGTCGAGGTCGAGCAGCACACCGGTGGCGACGGCGATGCCGGTGAAGCTGTGGCCGGCGCCCACCGCCTTGATGCGGGTACCCGACCGCGCGGCTCCTTTCACGGCTCGCTGCACGGCGCCGATGGTGGCGGGCCTCTCGACGCGTTCGGGCGTGACCTTCTGGGTGCGCGCCCAGTTGCGCCAGGTTCCGTTGAGGGCGGTCACAGGAACGCCTTCCCTTCTCCTCGGTAGCTCGGCACGACGTCGACGACCTCGCCGTCCTGCACGAGCTGGAACTCGTTCACGTGCTCGGAGAGCTCGCCCGACTTGGTGTGCCGCAGCCACACGCGGTCGCCCACGCCCAGGGCCGCAGCACCCCTGCCCGAGAGAGGGGTCTGCACCTCCCCCGCCATCTCGCGCGCCTGCATGCGGGTGTTTCGGGGCCACACCACCTCAGGCAGCCGGTCGGGGCCGGGAGGGCCGGATGCGATCCACCCGCCGCCGAGGAGGGTCGCCATGTCGGGGGTCGGCTTCCGCACCACTGAGAGGGCGAAAGCTGCCGCAGGGGCCGGGCGGAAGCGCGAATAGGTGTCGAAGAGGTGGCCGCCGAACAAGCCGCTGCCGGCGGCGATCTCGGTGACGGAGGGGTCGTGCGAGGTCGACTCGAGCGACCCGGTGCCTCCGCCGTTCACGAACTCGAGCGGAGCGATACGCCGCACCGCCTGGACGGCGGCGCCGCGCCGCTCGGCCAACTCGGCGGCCGAGGCCCGCTGCATCCGCTCGATCACGCGCCCCATCACGGCGCCCTTGAGGCTGCCGCGGCCCGGACGGTCGCCCACCCCGGCGATCTGCGACTCGTACGCCATCATGCCCACCAGCGCGTAACCCGGGCGCGCCACCACCTCGCGCGCGAGCGCCGCAGCCTGCTCGGCCGTCGACACGGGCGACCGCCACACCCCGAGCCGGCCGAGCCCAGGCGCAGTGAACGCCGCGTCGAGCTCGAGGGCGACCCGGATGGGTGCGGCCCGGCGCGCGGCGGGCGCGGCGAGGTCGATGAGGTCGAGGTGCTCGACCGAGTCGATCATGAGGGTCACCCGCGCGAGCAGACGCTCGTCGGCGGCGAGACGCGCGATCGCCCCGCGGTCGACGCTCGGGTAGCCGACGACGACGTCGTCGACGGTCTCCCCGAGCCAGAGCGCCTCGGGGAGGGTGTAGGCGAGAACCCCCGCGTACCCCGGAAGGGCGAGCAGAGCATCCTGCACCGCGCGCACCCTGATCGACTTGCTGGCGACCCGGATGGGGCGGCCGCCCGCCCGGCGCAGCATCGACAGCGCGTTGTGGGCCATCGCCTCGGCGCCGATGACGGCGAGCGGCGGATCGAGTCGCGCGGTCGCCTCGGTGAGCCCACGCCAGTAGCGCTGCTCGTCGCGCCAGAGCGCGGGTGCCGACTCCGCGGCCTCGAGGTCGATCGTGATGGTCACCGCACACTCCTCACCCGGGACACCGCGACGGCGCCCGCGAAACCGAACAGCGCCGACACCAGGAACAGCGCCGGGAATCCGCCCAGCCAGCTCACCACGGCCGCCCCGAGCAGCGGGGCGACGGCCTGCGGCACGGCGGTGGCGATGTTCATGATGCCGAGGTCTTTGCCCCGCGACGCCGGGTCGGGAAGCACCTGCGTGGCGAGCGCCTGGTCGACCGAGAGGAAGCAGCCGTAGCCGAGGCCGAGCAGCGCCGCCGCCACCATCGTGACGGTGAGCTCGGGCACGAAGGCGAGCAGCAGCGCGGCGAGCGCCTGCAGCACCGCGGCCACCAGAACGAAGGCGCGACGCCTGGCGAGCCGGTCGGAGAGCGCGCCCGCGCCGATCGAGGCGACCACCACGAACACCGTGTAGATGACGATGAGCAGGAGCAGGTCGTCTTCGGCGTTCGGGTCGTTCAGGCCGAACATCAGGAAGTACAGCAGCAGGGTCGTGCCGAGCGCGTTGCCGATGTTCACCAGGATGCGGCTGAGCAGCGTGAAGCCGAAGTCCGGATGCTCGCGCGGGCTCACCCACATGCCCTCCACGAGAGCGCGGAAGGTCAGCGGCGGCCGGTCGGCCGGGTCGAGCCGTGCATCCGGCATGGTGAGGCAGAACGGGGCCACGAGCACGACGAGGAGCACCGCCATGGCCGTGTAGCCGAGGAACTGGCCGGTGAAGAGCGTTGTCGCGAGCAGCACGCCGAGGATGAGGCCCACCGCCTGCGGCGCCGAGATGAAGCTCGATACGAAGCCGCGCTGGTTCACCGGCACCTGGTCGGAGATGGCGGCGGTGAGGGCCGAGGAGAGCACGCAGAAGCCGATGATGGCGAGGGTCCACCAGAGTCCCACCCCGACGAGGTCGCTTTGGAGGCCCAGAACGAAGAGGGCCACGGCGAACAGGGCGCCGCCGCCCGCGATCCACGGGCGCCGGCGGCCGAAGCGCGAGGTGGTGCGATCGGAGAGCGCGCCGGTGAGCGGGAAGGCCAGCAGCGCGAACACGCCGGCGATCGCCGAGATGATGCCGAAGGCGACGACCGAGTCGGTCCAGTGACCGCTCGCCGTGGAGAGGCTGAGGCGGTCTTCGATCTGCACCGGGAGGAGGAGTTGCACGGGGGTGAGCTGCGCCATCCAGATGCCGAGCCAGGCGGTGCCGAACAGGGCGATCCAGGCGCCGCCGACCCGGCGTACCGGTTCGGCGAGGGCCGCCGGCGCGGCGGTGGCGCCGGCGGCGTCGGCATCGGCGCTCATCGGGCTCCTCCCGTAGCGCCGCTGACGGAGGCCACGGGCACGGGCGCGTCGCCATCGGTCTGCGCCTCCGCCGCCAGGGCGCGGGCGGCGAAGGCGAGCCCGGCGAGAGCCCGCTCGTCGTCGCCGTCGGCGAGCCACGCCAGGGTGACACCGTCGGTGAGAGCGACCAGCCACCCCGACACCCGGTCGACCGGTACCTGCCAGCGGGCGCCCGTGCGGCGCGAGGCCTCCTCGAGCGAGCGGCGCGCGAGGCGGCGGTAGCGTTCGTATTGCCGCTCGGCGACGGGGGCGAGGCCCGGAGTGCGGAGCGCGTACTGGGTGAGCTCGAACAGGGCGCGCTCCCTCAACGGGTCGCGGCGCACGCCGTCGAAGTAACGCACGAGCCCGTGGTGGAGCACCTCGACGAGGGAACTGCCGGGGGCGGCGGCGATCTCGAGCACCTCCTGCTGGGTGTCGAGCACGGCGTCGACGAGCTCGGCGAGAAGCTCCTCCCGCGACGCGAACGCGTAGTGGAAGCTGGCGAGCTTCATGCCCGCCTCCTCCACCACGGCGCGGGTGGTGGCTCCCGACACGCCCGACCGGGCGATGACGGCGAAGGCGGCCTCGAGCAGTCGCGCTCGGCGCTCGGCGACGGGTAGGCGGGCCATGCTTCCTCCTCGATCTCGGTGAGGTGGTGCGTCGGAGCTGCGGGTGAGAGACGGCGACTGGGTCGTCTGACCCAGTCGCGCCAGTATGGCGCACGACGACCGCTCTTGTACACGGTGCTCTCCGAATCCCGCACGAAACTGTGCCCTGGGACTTGGATTCGGGCACCGTTTCGTGTTGGAGTGGGGTAGGTGTCGGATTCGCGGAGCGTGTGGGGTCGAGCGCCGTCGCGACCGAGTGACGGCGTCGCCGGGCGATCCCGCAGCCGGGCGAAGCGTCCCCGTGCGGCGGTCGCCGCAGGTCTGGCGGGCCTCGCCCTCATCGGCATGACGCTCGTCGGCACGGGGCTCGGTGCCTCACCCGCCGCGGCGACGACGGCACCCACGCCCTCCGCGGCACCGAGCCCCGAGACCACGCCGACACCCGCACCCACGGCCGCCCCCGAGCCCTCCCGCACCCCCGTCACGCCGACCGACCCACCCGGGTCGACGCCGCCGCCCACCGATCCGGGCGGCCCCGGCACCCCCACCCCGCCGCCGCCCTCACCGGTCGAAGCGACTCCCCCGGTCATCGTCGCCCCCGCCCCGGGCGAGCTGCTCGACGGCTCCGTGGAGGCCCTCGGTGAGGCGACGCCCGGGGCGACCGTGCAGATCCTGCTGGCCGGAGCATCCGAACCCTTCTGCATCGTCGAGGTGCCCGCCTCGGGCGCCTGGTCGTGCACGATCGAGGGGCTGGAGAGCGCGAGCTCGACGACCCTGCGCGCCGTCGAGATCGCCGAGGGGTCGACGGCTGAGTCGGGCGTGCAGGTGCGCGTTCTCACCGCGCCCGTCGTCACGGGAGGCCCGCGCGGCCCCCTCACCAACGCCGTGGTGCAGGGCACCGCCTACCCGGGCGCCACCGTCACCGCCACCACGGGGGCCTTCGACTGCACGGGCACCGCCGACTCCTCGGGCGCGTGGATCTGTCCGCTCGACCCGGCCATCACCGACGGCCCGTATTCGGTGACCGCGACGCAGACCACCTCGTGGAGCGAGGGTGCCTCCTCCCCCGCCGGGCCCGCCGTCGACATCGAGGTCGACGTGACGGTGCCCGAGGCACCCGTGGTGCTGTCGCCCGCGGCGGGGGCGCGACTCCCCGTCTCCGGCGCCCTGTTCTCGGGCACCGGAGAGAACGGCGCCACCGTGACGGTGTTCGCCGCGGCCGAGGTGCTCTGCGACGCGACCGTCGCCGACTCACGCTGGTCGTGCACCGGCTCGCCGCTCGCCGCCGGTCGCTACGCCGTCGCCGTGCTGCAGCAGGATGCGGCGGGCAACGTGAGCGTGCAATCGGGCCCGCTGGCTGTCGTGTTCGGCGCGCCGTCCCCCTCCGCCACACCCCGGCCCACACCGGGTGCGACCGTGCCCTCCGCGCCCTCGGCGAGCGGTTCGCCCACCACGCCGCCCGCTCCGGGAACCGACGACGGCGCGACCGGTGCTCCCTCTCCCTCCGACGGAGCTCCGGGCGCCGACGGAAACGGGGACGGAGGAGGAAGCGACGCACCGGACGGCACCTCCCCGACCCAGGTCTCCCCGGGCGACGGAGGCAGCTGGGCCGACGGCACACGATTCACCACCGCGCTCCAGCCTGTGCTCGGCGCGGGCGCCTGGTGGTGGGTGGCCCTCGTCGTGGCCGCCCTCGTGCTGCTGCTCGTCGCGCTGCCGGCCCGCCTGCTCGCCGGCACCGTGGGAGCCCTCTCCGCACCGCTCGCCGAGGGATCGACCCGCCGACGGATGCTCGCCCGCCTCACCGGGCGCAACCGCACCCCGGTGCAGGAGTACGACGAGGCCCCCCGCATCGCGCTCGGCCGGCCGGCACGTGCAGCCCTCGCCGTGGTCGCTTCGGCGGCGCTCGTCACCCTCTCGGCACCGGTCTTCGGCGAACCGGCCTACCTGCGCCTGTTCCTGTCGGCGGTCCTCGCCGTGGCCCTCCTCAGCGCCGCGGCCACCGTCGTTCCCGCACTCCTCGCCCGCCGCCTCCTGGGCGTCTCCGCGCACGTCGCGATCGAACCGCGACTGCTGTTCGTCTCGGCCGGCTTCGCCCTTGTTTCGAGACTCGCCGACCTCGACACCGCGCTCGTGTTCGGGCTCGTCGCGAGCGTCGCTCTCACGGCTCCCGTGAGTCGCGCAGCGCGCGGCATCGTCGCCGCCCTGCAAGTGGGGGCGCTTCTCGCCACGGGTGCCGGCGCGTGGCTGCTGGCCCGAGCGGCCGGCCCGGCAGGCGTCGACGCTGTCGGCGGCCCGACGGGGGTCGTCGCGGCGGCAGGGTCGGAGCTCACCACCATCGTGGTGCTCGGTGCCTTCGGCGCAGCATCCGCCGTTCTGCTGCCGTTCGGCGGGTCGGTCGGGCGACGCATCGTCGACTGGTCGCCGCTCGTCTGGGTGGCGCTCACGCTCGGCTCCTTCGCCGGACTCGCCCTCGCCTTCGCACCGGCTCTGGCCCGGGGAGCGCAGAACGGTGGACTGACGGTGCTCGTGGTGACGGCGATCGGGTTCGCCGTGGTGAGTGTCTCGGCCTGGGCCTGGACGCGCTTCGTCGTACCCGAGGCCGAGGACGAGGAGGGATGACGCCCCGTTACGGGCGGGCGACCGGCGGCAGGTGAGCACGACCTACACTCGAACCATGAGTGCGAAATCCGAGTCCGACCGACGCTTCGAGCCCAAGTCGACGCCTGCCGGCGAGGTTCTCCAGCACACCGCGGGCGCGACCACGGTCACGCCCGAGCAGTTCAAAGCGGCGTTCCGCAACCACCCCGCCGGTGTCGCCGTCATCACCGCCGACGCGGGAGACGGCCCGGTCGCACTCACCGCCACCTCGGTGTTCTCGGTGAGCGCCGAGCCGCCGCTGCTCGTCTTCTCGGTGTCGGAGCTCTCGTCGAGCACCCCCACCATCAAGCGGGCCGACACGGTCGTGGTGCACCTGCTCGGCGCCGGTCAGCTCGACATCGCGAAGCTCGGCGCCACGAGCGGCATCGATCGCTTCGCCGACACGTCCATCTGGAAGCGGCTGCCCACGGGTGAGGCGTACTTTCCCGCTGCGCACGCGTGGATCCGCGGGCGGGTCGTCAACAAGATGGAGGCCGGAGGGTCGACCGTGGTCGCCGTGCAGGCGCTCGAGATCCACGCGCCGCCCGCGGGAGACCCCGCCGCCGACGCCTCGACGGCCGAGCCGCTGGTGTACCACAACCGCACCTGGCACCGGCTCGGCGATCACTCGAAGATCGGCTGACGCATCCGGGCTCACCCCGCGATGAGCTCGATAGCCTCTTCGAAGGTCGCCACGGGGGTCATGAGCGACGTGACGTCAGGGGCGAGCTCGGAGGGGGCGCCCGCACTGCGCACGACGATCACACGCGCGTCGGCGAGGCGGCAGACCCTGATCTTGTAGTTGATCGAGACGCGCTCGCCCGGCCGTTGTTCGACGATCATCACATCGGTGGGGAACGCAGGACTCGTGAGCATCTGACCGAGCGACTCCGCGGCGATCCGCAGCTCCAGCCCGGGCACCGCCTCGAGAGCCGCGCTCTTGACCGCGAGTGACCGCGGATCGGCATCGAACACGCCGACGGTCGTGTGCGTGGCACCGCTCATCTGGAATCTCCCCACAGCGCACCCTTGCGCCGGTTCATCTTCGACCCTACCCAGTTCGCCCGGTTCCGCCCACGTCGCTCGCGGAACCGGGCGGAAACCGGGCGGGATGCGACGCAGAATCGATCGCTACTCGATGCAGGCCATGGCATCCTGGACGGCCGGTGAACCGGTGTCGACGTCGCCGGCCGTGAACACTGAGTACTCGCCGGCCGTCTCCCCCACCGAGGTCAGCGTGACGGGTTGCTCGACCGTGGGGTCGTCCCCCGTCCACCACACGGCCTCGAGCGCGCCGGCGGCGTCCGAGGTGGTGAAGGTCGCGGTGACGAACCAGCCGCCCTTCCCGTCGGACATCGCGGCGATGGCGTTCATCGCCGCATCCGGGCGCGCATCGGTGAGACCCTGCTGCACGAGATCCATCGCGGTGCGGCTCACACTGGTGCACGGCTGAGGCGGCAGCGGCGGCGCGGTCGCCGCGGTCTGCATCGACGGCACCCCCACATGCGCACACCCCGCCAACAGCACGACAAGAAGTGCCGTGGCCACCCCAACTGGCACCGAAGAACGTCTTGACATACGCCCACCGTGCACCCGCGCGACAGTGCTGACAAGCCCTCGCCAGAGACGCCGTTCGGGCGTAGGAAGGAGAGTTCACGTTCCCCCGCCCGAAGGAGCAATCATGAGCGACGAGAAGAAGCCGGACACCGACGAGGCGAACCTCGGCAAGGACGGCACCATCCCGAACTCCGACGACGGACTCGCGGTGGGCCACGACCCCGACGGATCGCACTTCAACCAGGAGGAAGAGGCCGGCGAGGAGTAGGCCGTCCGGGACGGGTCGCCGTACGCCGCGCAGCGTCAGCTCGGCGGCAGCGCCATCGCGGCGGGCCCTGTCATCGCGGCGGTGAAGTGGTAGCCCGCCTCTGGCACGAAGACCCGCACCCGCGCCGCGTCGGAAAAGTCGATGGCGGCCTGACAAAGCGGGCCGTCACCTCGGAGCGATACTCGTACCCCCACTGGGACTCGAACCCAGACTGAAACGATTTTAAGTCGTCTGCCTCTGCCGATTGGGCTATGGGGGCGGGGAGTTCATCGTAGCGGCAGCTTCTGCGGCTGGAGCCGAAACGGCGAAGCGCGCCGCGCATCCGGGCTCTGCTGAGCGGATGCGCGGCGCGCGTCGTGAGGTCGGCTACTCGCCGGCCGTCGCTGCCGCCTTGGTGCGCGGCTTCGCGGTCTTCTTCGCCTGCGCGGGCGCCGCGGCGTCGTTCTTCGGGGCCTCGGGAGCGCTGTCGGTCGCGGCGACACCGTTGACCTCGGCGGTGGCGGCCGGGGTGGAGCTGTGCGAACCGGGGAGCTCGGCGTTCGGCTGAGCAGCGGCAGCACCACCCGACGCAGCCGGAGCCGCGGCAGCAGGGGCCGCAGCGGGCGCGGCGACGCGCGGACGGGCGGCGAACTCCTCGAAGGCACGGCGCGGGTGCACGCGGGCCTCGAGCGACACGTTGTCGCGACCGAGGAAGAAGTTGTTCACCCATCCCCAGATGACGCGCAGCTTGCGCTCCCACGACGGCATCGCGAGCCCGTGGTAGCCGCGGTGGGCGAACCAGGCGGGGAGGCCCTTGATGGCGAGCTTGCCCGACTGGAACACGCCGATGCCGATACCGAGACCGGCGACCGCGCCCATGTTCTTGTGGTAGTAGTCCTTGATGCCCTCGCCACGCAGGTCGGCGACGATGTTCTTGGCCAGCAGCTTGCCCTGGCGCACGGCGTGCTGGGCGTTCGGCACGCAGTAGCCGCCGACACCGCCACCCGTGAGGTCGGGCACCGCCGACACGTCGCCGGCACCCCAGGCGCCCTCGACGATGCCGTCGTCGCCCTCGACCCGCAGGTCGGCGCGCACGCGCAGGCGCCCGCGCTCCTCGATGGGGAGGTCGGAGTTCTTGATGTCGGGCGTGGCCATGACGCCGGCCGTCCAGATGATGAGGTCGCTCTCGAAGCTCTCACCGGTCGACAGCTCGACGACGCCGCCGACAGCCGACTTGAGCTGGGTGTCGAGGTGCACGGTCGCGCCGCGCTTGGCGAGGTTGTCGATGACCCAGAGGCTCGTCGGGAGGCTGACCTCGGGCATGATGCGGCCCATGGCCTCGATGAGGTGGAAGTGGGTGTCTTCGAACCCGATCTCGGGGTAGCTCTCGATGAGCGCCGAGACGAACGAGCGCAGCTCGGCGAACACCTCGATGCCCGCGAAACCGCCGCCGACGACCACGACGGTGAGCAGACGGTCGCGCTCGGGGCCGGCGGGCAGCTGGGCCGCCTTGTCGAAGTTGGTGAGGATGCGGTCGCGGATGGCGGTCGCCTCCTCGATCGTCTTGAGGCCGATCGCCTCGTCGGCGACACCAGGGATGGGGAAGGTGCGCGAGACGGCGCCCGCGGTGACGACGATCTGGTCGTACTCCTCGTCCCACTCCTCGCCGACGTTCGCCACGATGTGCGCGGTCTTGTCGGCGTGGCTGATCTTCGTGACCTTGCCCGCGACGACGCGCGTCTTCTTGAGGTGACGACGGAGCCCGGTGACGGCGTGACGGGGCTCGATGGAGCCGGCTGCCACCTCGGGGAGGAAGGGCTGGTAGGTCATGTAGGGCAGCGGGTCGACGACAGTGACCTCGGCCTCGCCGGACCTGAGCCACTTCTCCAGCTTCCACGCGGTGTAGAACCCGGCGTAGCCGCCGCCGACAATCAGGATCTTGGGCACAGTGAAACGCTCTCCTCAGTACAGGTGGCCTGGGTACAGGCTACTACTTGTGGAGCAGTCGCCTGAAATGAGCGACAGCCCCCAGAGCGAGTGTCGCCATGAGGATGAGGAAGCCGAGCAGCAGCCCCAGCGGCACCGCCCAGTGAATCAGAGTGTACACCCCGGGTTCGCCCTCCTCCAGAGCCACGGCGGGCGGCGGGGTGGGAGGGGGCGAGTCGGCGGGGATGACGATGGAGTCGATCGATCCTGCATCGGAGGAGGGGCGGTAGGTCGAGATCCACGAATCGAGGTCGCCCATGGGGTTCGCGGTGACGGGCGCGACGTCGGCGCCGACCGCAGCACCGGCATCGATGAGACCGTGACCGTAGATGGGCCCGGGAACCGGCTCCCCCTTCGGTCGTGCGGTCGCGACGATGCGGTTGATCACGTTGGCCGCATCGAGCTCCGGATGCGCGGCCTTCACGAGCGCCGCCAAGCCGCTCACGAGGGGGGCGGCTCCGCTGGTGCCGCTCCAGTCGACGTAACCGCCGCCCGGCACGACCCCCACCAGCTGTTCGCTCGGAGCCGCCACGGCGATGGTGATGCCCTGCGAGGAGGCGTCGAAGCTCGCGTCGCCCGCCACGTCGACTCCGGCCACGGCGACCACGCCGGGGATGGTGGCGGGGGCTCCCACCTCGTTGGTGCCGTTGGCCCGGTTGCCCGCGGCAGCGACCACCACGACGTCGTGGTCGAAGGCGTAGGAGAAGGCGTCATCCCAGCTCTCCGGCCAGTCGAGGCTGTTGCGGGTGAGCGACATGTTGATGACGTCGGCCCCGTGGTCGACCGCCCAGCGCACGGCGTCGGCGACCTGCTCGTCGGGGTCGACGACCTCGCCGTTGGCCAGCGCGATCGAGATCGACAGCAGAGACGCCTCGGGCGCCACGCCGAGCACCCCGTCGCCGTAGCCGGTGCCGCGACCGGCGATGAGGGAGGCGACCATGGTGCCGTGCTCGGGGTTGTCGTCGCCGACGGGCAGCTGCCCGTCGGGCGCGCCGAGCCCCGACACGTCGGTGCCGTCGACGACGGCGCCGCGGAGTTCGGGCACGCTGCCGTCGACCCCGGTGTCGATGACGGCGACCGTCGCGCCGGCGCCGAGGGTGTACTGCCAGGCGTCGTCGAAACCGTAGGCGTCGAGCCAGTACTCCGCGCCGCGCACGGAGTCGGCCTGGGCGGGCGCCGCGACGGCGAGCGGCGCGAAGACCGCCAGGGCGATCACCGCAGCTGCAGTCGCCCGCCGCACAGCCGCCATCAGGGCTCGAGCACGTAGTCGACGCACTCGCAGACGGCGGGCGACCAGTCGCCGCGCTCGAGGGCGAGGTCGCCGATGGGGTTCACGCCGGGCCCGGCCGCGAGCGAATGGGCGGCCAACGCGTGCAGGCACTTCACGCGCGTGGGCATGCCGCCGGCCGAGATGCCGGCGATCTCGGCGACCTCGCCGTAGACGGCACGGTCGGCGAGGTACGACTCGTGCGCAGCCGCATAGGCCTCGCCGCGTGCCGGGTCGTCGGCGAGCGACTGCTGCAGCTCGGCCATGACGTGCTCGGCCTCGAGATCGCTCATCGCCGCCGTCGCGGCGGGGTGGCTCAAGTAGTAGAGCGTGGGGAACGGTGTGCCGTCGGCGAGCCGGGGTGCGGTCGCGACCACCGTGGGGTTGCCGCAGACGCAGCGCGCGGCGATGCCGAGCACATTGCGCACCGGTCGGCCGAGCTGCGCCGAGGCGACCTTCAGGTCGCGCTCGGAGGCGGGCTCGAAGGGCGGTCTCACTGTACGACTCCGTCGTTCTGAAGCTGGTCGGGGGTGGCGGTGGAGAGCCCGGCGGTCATGCCGGAGACGAACAGCGACGACAGCCAGTCCACCTGCGTGGTGCTGATGGTGTCGCTCGGTGCACCGTCGGTGCCGCCGCCGGAGACCGCAGGCACGTCGTCGACCACCAGGAAGCTCGTCTCACCGGGCATCACGTAGTACAGCCGGTCGCGGGCCTCGGCCTTGATGTAGGCCGGGTCGCTCCACCGGGCGACCTGTTCGGTGAGGCTGTCGTTCTCGGCACTGCGGTCGTCGACGGCAGCGTGCAACGCGGCGAGCTGCTGCCGCTGCTCGATGTAGACGCGAAGACCCGGCGCGATGATGATGACGAACATCACGATCACGACGAACATGAGTACGGTGAACCCGGAGAAGCGGATGCTCCGCAGCCAGCTTCCCGGGCCGGCGGCGGTGGCCTGCGGCAGCGCGACCGGAATCCGCTTCGAGCGGGATTCGGGTGCGCGCTGCCGCATGACTACCTCTGCTTCTCGGCGCCTCGCGGGATGCTAGGCGGTGAAACGGGGGAACGCGCTGCGGCCGGCGTAGACGGCGGCCTCGGCGAGCTCCTCCTCGATCCTGAGCAACTGATTGTACTTGGCCACGCGCTCGCTCCGGGCAGGCGCACCGGTCTTGATCTGGCCGGCGTCGGTGGCGACGGCGAGGTCGGCGATGGTGGTGTCCTCGGTCTCACCCGAGCGGTGCGACAGGATCGCCGTCATGCCCGAGCGCTGCGCCAGCGAGACGGCGTCGAGGGTCTCGGTGAGGGTACCGATCTGGTTCACCTTCACCAGGATCGAGTTGCCGGCCTTCTGGGCGATGCCCTGGGCGAGACGCTTCGGGTTGGTGACGTAGAGGTCGTCGCCGACGAGCTGCACCTTCTGGCCGAGCTCGGCGGTGAGGTGCGTCCAGCCCTCCCAGTCGTCTTCGGCCAGCGGGTCTTCGATCGAGACCAGCGGGTAGTTCGCCACGAGCTCGGCGTAGTACGCCGACAGCTCCTGCGACGACAGCTGCTTGCCCTCGAAGGAGTACGAGCCGTTCTCGAAGAACTCGGTGGAGGCCACGTCGAGCGCGAGCGCGACGTCGGTGCCCGGCGTGAACCCGGCCTGGGTGACGGCCTCGAGGATGAAGTCGAGCGCCTCACGGTTGTTCGGGAGCTCAGGGGCGAAGCCGCCCTCGTCGCCGAGACCGGTCGACAGGCCCTTCGACTTCAGCAGCGACTTCAGCGAGTGGTAGACCTCGACACCCCAGCGCAGGGCCTCGGAGAAGGTCTCCGCGCCGAGCGGCACGGCCATGAACTCCTGGATGTCGACGCCGGTGTCGGCGTGCGCGCCGCCGTTCACGATGTTCATGAGCGGCACGGGGAGGGTATGCGCGTTGGGGCCGCCGACGTAGCGGAACAGCGGCAGGTCGGAGGAGTCGGCGGCAGCGCGCGCCACGGCGAGCGAGACGCCGAGGATGGCGTTGGCGCCCAGGCGCTTCTTGTTGTCGGTGCCGTCGCGCTCGATGAGCGCGGCGTCAACGAGACGCTGGTCGGTGGCGTCGAAGCCCTCGATCGCCGGGCCGAGCTCGTCGATGACGGCGTCGACCGCCTTCTCGACGCCCTTGCCGAGGTAGCGACCCTTGTCGCCGTCGCGCAGCTCGTAGGCCTCGAACGCTCCGGTGGAGGCGCCGGAGGGGACGGCGGCGCGCGAGACGACGCCGTCGTCGAGGAGGACTTCGACCTCGACGGTCGGGTTTCCTCGCGAGTCTAGGATTTCTCGAGCGCCAACGGCTTCGATGAGTGCCACGGGTGGTTTCTCCTCTGATAGCAAGCGGGGTGGTGGTCGCGTTGCTGCGCCCGCCGCAGGCTAGTCTAACGAGTCGCGGCAGACCGCCTGCATGGTCGTGACGGCGCCGAACAGCCACTCCGCGAACTCCTCGGCACCGCCTTCGAAGGCGTCGGTCTCGAGCGGCCGGTGGAGGGCGCAGTCGACCGCCGACATCACCATCGCCACCGAGAGCTGGGCGCGCTCGGGGGTGGTGCGCCGGCTCGCCAGCAGCACGATGTCGTGCCGCAGCTCGGCGGCGAACTTGATGACGTCGGGGGTGAGTTCGGGCCGCCGGTGCAGCAGCTCACGGATCGCCTGGCGGTCGGAGCCGTCGCGCGCCGAAGCATCCATGATGCCGCCGACGAGGGTGCACAGGTCGCGCACCAGCCATCGCTCTCCGTCGTTGTGAAGGAAGGCCTCGCGTTGCGCATCCGTCACCTCGAACGACGACAGCCCGACGATCGCCGACACCTTCGACGGGAAGTAGTTGAAGAAGGTTCGGGTGGAGACGCCCGCCTCGGAGCAGATCGCGTCGACCGAGGCGTGGGCGGTGCCGTTCTCGGCCACCAGCCGCAGTGCGGCCTCGTGGATGGCCTGCCTGGTCTCCACCTTCTTGCGCTCCCGCAGTGACGTGGTGGTCATCGCCGTTCGATCCTGTCGTTGAACTCGCCGAGCAGTCGCACGAACTGGGCGACGTCGCCGTCGCTCCAGTCGGCGAACACGTCGGCGTAGAGGCTCTGGGTCTCCCGGCGGATGCTCGCCATGCGCTCCACCGTCGCATCCGTGGGGGCGTACAGACTGGCGCGCCCGTCGGCCGGGGCGGGCTCGCTGGTGACGAAGCCCAGGTCTTTCAGCACCCGCAGCTGCCTGCTGAGGGCGCTCTTGTCGATGCCGAGCTGGGCGATGATCTCACCGGGCGGCGTGGGGTGGTGCTTCACGATGAAGCCGAGCACGAGATACCCCGACGGCTGGAGCTCGGGCGAGAACAGCTGCGCGTGATGCTGCACGACCATCCTCACCCGCCGGAGGATCCGCGCCATCTCGCCTTCGACGGCGAGGATGGCTTCGGATCGATCGGTGCTGTTCACAACCTCCAGGGTATCGGGAGTCATCGCGAGCCCGGCCGCCCGCTCCGCTCGGCGTCGTCCTCCTCGAGGGTGAGGCTGACGCCCTCGGTGTCGGCGGCGACCTCGGCACCCGAGACGGCGACCACGGTGGCGGCCTCCTGCTCGGCGATCTGCTCGACCGAGGTCTTCGTGCCGAGTGCGCGGTTCGGCAGCAGGGAGATGGCGACGATGGAGATCACCGCGAGCGGCACAGCGATGAGGAACACGTCGGCGACGGCCTCGCCGTAGGCCGACTCCACCAGGATGCGGATGGGATCGGGCAGCTTCGACAGGTCGGGGATGCCGCCGCCCTCGAGTCCTCCGGCTTGCGAGGGGTCGACGCCGAGCTTCGTGAGACCGTCGGTGACGAGCGTGGTGATGCGGCTTCCGAGCACGGCACCCATGACGCTCACGCCGATGGTGCCGCCGAGGCTGCGGAAGAAGGCGACCGAGGCGCTCGCCGTGCCGATCTGGCGCGGATCGACGGCGTTCTGAACGATGAGCACGAGGTTCTGCATCACCATTCCGACCCCGGCGCCCATGACGAACATGTAGAGGAAGACCAGGGCGAAGCTCGTGTCGTAGCGGATGGTGCCCATGAGCGCGAGGCCGATGGTGAGCAGCACCGAACCGGTGACCATGTACCGCTTCCACTTACCGGTGCGGCTGATGACCTGACCGATCACCATGCTCGACACCAGCACGCCGGCGATCATCGGAATCGTGTAGAGCCCCGACTCGGTGGGGGTCTTGCCGCGCGCCAGCTGCATGTACTGGCTGAGGAAGACGCTCGTGCCGAACATCGCGACGCCCACCGAGATGGAGGCGACGACCGCCAGCCAGAAGGTGCGGTTGCGGAAGAGCGTCATCGGGATGATGGGCTCCTTCACCTTGAGCTCGGTCAGAACGGCGAGACCCAGCAGAGCGACGGCGCCGACGACCATGAGGATGCTCGTCACCGAACCCCAGTCGAACTGGTTGCCCGCCATGGTGACCCAGATGAGCAGCAGGGACACTCCCGCGGCGATGAGCACGGCGCCGAGGTAGTCGATGGTGACCTTGCGGCGGTGCGATGGGATGTGCAGGGTGCGCTGCAGCACGATGAGCGCGGCGACCGCGAAGGGCACGGCGATGTAGAAGTTCCAGCGCCAGCCGATGGAGTCGGTGATGACACCGCCGAGCAGCGGGCCACCCACCGTGGCGACAGCCATCACCGCACCGAGCAGGCCCATGTAGCGGCCACGCTCGCGGGGCGGGATGATGTCGGCCATCGCGACCTGCACGAGGGCGGTGAGACCGCCCGCGCCGAGGCCCTGCAGCACGCGGAAGAGGATGAGCATCTCGGTCGACTGGCTGAGACCGGCGAGCGCGGAGCCGACGACGAAGACGACGAGCGAGAGCTGGATGAGGAGCTTGCGGTTGGTGAGATCCGCGAGCTTGCCCCAGATGGGCGTCGAGACGGTGGTGGCCAGCAGGGTCGAGGTGACGACCCAGGTGTAGCCGGCCTGGGTGCCGCCCAGGTCGCCGATGATCTTCGGCAGCGAGCTCGACACCACGGTCGACGCGAGCATCGCCACGAACATGCCGAGCAGGAGGCCGGAGAGGGGGACGAGCACGTCGCGGCGCGAGGGCGATGCCTGGTCGGCGCCCTGCGCGGGCGCGTCGGAGGTTTTCAGGGACACGGTTCTCCAGAACTAGAAAAAGTTGATCTGGGTCAACAGTACGCCGACTGTTGATCCAGATCAACTAATTCCTGCAGAAAGTGCAGAATTGCAGTTCCTGCATGGCGCGGGCCGCGCATCCGCAGCTCTAGAGCTGCTCCCCCGCCGTGATGGCCTCGGCCTCGACGAGCTCCGCCTCCTCCTCGTGGTCGACGTGAGCGATGGCCCGGTGGCCGACGATGACGATGAACGAGGCGACGACCACCGAGCCTGCAGCGACGTAGAAGGGAACCGCATCCGTCGTCGCGGCGGCGATGAGCGAGGCGACCGGCGGCGCGACGGCACCGCCCAGGAAGCGCACCGCGGAGTACGCCGACGAGGCGACCGGACGGGGCAGGTCGGTGGCCGCCATCACCGACTCGGTGAGCACGGTGTTCATGACTCCGAGGAGCGCGCCACCGACGATGACGCAGGCGATGAGCCCCGCCGCCGACTGCACGAACAGACCCGCGGCGACCAGATCGGCGCCGAGCAGCAGCAGCACCACCCACAGCACACGGGTGCGTGGCAGCCGGCGGGTGAGCCAGGGGGCGGCCCACACCGAGGTCACCGCCACCGCGATGCCCCAGCCGAAGAAGGTGAGGCCGAGGCCCATCGCGTCCAGCCCGAGGGGGAATGGTGTGTACGCGAGCAGGATGAAGAAGCCGATGTTGTAGAACAGCGCAGCGACGGCGAGCACGGCGAGAGCGGGCCGGGTGAGTGCCTTGAACGGCGCGGACAGCGGGCTCGGGGTGGGCCGCTGCGGCTCCTTCTTCATGAGTACGAGGATGGCGATGAAGCCCACCGCCATGAGCGCCGAGGTGCCGAAGAACGGCCCGCGCCAGCTGATCGAGCCAAGGAGGCCGCCGAGGAGTGGGCCGATGGCGATGCCGAGGCCGAGCGCGGCCTCGTACAGCACGATCGCCGAGCTCGCTCCCCCGCTCGCGGCGCCCACGATGGTGGCGAGCGCCGTCGAGATGAACAGGGCGTTGCCGAGGCCCCAGCCCGCACGGAAGCCGATGACCTCCTCGACGCTCTGCGAGAGACCGGCCGCCAGGGCGAACAGCACGATGAGGCCGAGCCCGATGAGCAGGGTGCGCCGCGCCCCGATGCGGGTGGAGAGCCAGCTGGTGAAGAGCATCGCGAACCCGGTGATGAGCAGGTAGCTCGTGAACAGCAGGCTGGTCTGGGTCTGGCTGGCGTGCAGGCTCTCCGCGATCGCGGGGAGGATGGGGTCGACGAGGCCGATGCCCATGAAGGCGATGACGCAGGCGAAGGCGACGGCCCAGACGGCCTTCGGCTGCTTGAGGATGGAGTTTCCCGCGGCGGCCATCCTCAGGCCGCCTTCACGACGGAGTCGCTCTTCGCACGCAGCTCGGTGGCCTCGCTGATGAGGTCGACCGCGCGGCTGATGACGTCGAGCTCGGAGGCGTCGAGATCGTCGAACAGGGGCGAGAGCGCCGAGCCGAGCCGGGCGCGCCAGTCGGCGAGCGCCGCGATGCCCTTGGGGGCGAGGGCGATCTGCCAGCCGCGGGCGTCGTCGACGACAGCGATGCGGCGGATCCACTCCACCTCGTTGAGGTTCGCGACGATCTTGGTCATGGTGGGCTGGCTCACCCGGCTCTGCTTGGCGAGCTCGCCGAGGCGCATCGGCCCGAAGGAGCTGAGCACGCTGAGCGTGCGCCAGGTGGCGGGTGAGGTGGAGTCGCCCGTGGCCTGGGCGGCGATGCGGGTGAGGCGGTGCGTGACCGAGACGAGGTCGGAGAGCAGGGCGGAGAGTTCGGGGGTTGAAGGGTTGTCGTTGATCACGAACAACTATTTTACATAGGTAAACTATGTTTCGGTCATTCCGGTGAAGAAAGTTCCTTCAGCTCGAGCTCATCGGCCCGAACCGTCTCCCGCCCCACCAGGGCGAAGTGGGAGAAACCGGATGCTGCGGCACGGTCGAGCAGCGGGGTGAGGTTCTTCGTGCGGCGCTCGAGGCGCACCCTCACGCCCTGCTCCAGGAAGCCTGCCTTCAGAGCGAGCAGACGCTCGGGCTCGGCGGCCTTGTCGTGCACCAGCACGATCGAGCGGGATTCCGACCCCGCGGGGTCGTCGATGAGGTCGATGATGCGCTCGAACCCGATGGAGAAGCCGCAGGCGGGAACCTGCTCGCCGAGGAACCGGCCGATCATGCCGTCGTAGCGGCCGCCACCGCCCAGCGAGAAGCTGAAGTCGGGGTGCTCGATCTCGAAGATCGTGCCGGTGTAGTAGCCCATGCCGCGCACGAGGAAGGGGTCGAAGACGAGCTCGCCGTGCACCCCGGCCGCCTCGAGGGCCGCGCCGATGGAGGCGAGGGCGGCGACCGCATCCGGAGCCACCCCCTTGGGGAGGGCAGCCGTCACGGAGGCTACGGTGAGGAGAACGCTCTCGGCAGCCCCCGTCACGGGGGTCGACTCGAAGTACGCGGCGAGCGCGTCGACGGCGGCGGGGGTGGCGCCCTTCGAGCGCAGCTCGTCGACGACTCCCCCGGTGCCGACCTTGTCGAGCTTGTCGACGGTGATGAGCACCGAGGCGTGCTCCTCGGGCGCGAAGCCGAAGGCGTCGAGCATGCCGGTGAGGATGCGGCGGTCGTTGATGCGGATGCGGCACCCCGTGAGGCCCAGGGTGTCGAGCGTCGCGAGGGTGGCCGTGAGCAGCTCGATCTCGGCGAGGATTCCCGCCTCGCCGATGATGTCGATGTCGCACTGCACGAACTGCCGGTAGCGACCCTTCTGGGGGCGCTCGGCCCGCCACACCGGGGCGATCTGCACCGCGCGGAACACCTGCGGCAGAGCCGCGCGGTGGGTGGCGTAGAAGCGGGCGAGCGGAACGGTGAGGTCGAAGCGGAGGCCGAGGTCGGCGAGTGCGTCGGGATCGTCGGCAGCGGCGGCATCGGCGAGATCGGAGGCGGCGAGTCCGCGCTTCATCACGTTGAACGCGAGCTTCTCGTTGTCGCCGCCGAGGCCGGCGTGGAGCCGGTCGAAGTCCTCGACCACGGGCGTCTCGATCTCGTCGAACCCGTGGGCGGCGTAGGTGGAGCGGATGACGCCCAGCACCCTCTCGCGCTTGGCCTTGTCGGCGGGGAGGAAGTCGCGCATGCCGCGCGGTGCGGAGACGGGAGTTGCCATGGAATGAGTGTATTTGGCGGCCGGTATCCCTCCCGAACTCGGTGGAGTTCTGGCCCCGTGGCGGAACTCGATGGACAACGGGCCCCAATTCCTCCGAATCCTCCATCGACTTCGTCTCGCCTCGGGGCCGGCTGTTACGTTCGGAGACGACGAAGTGGGGGGACTATGAGTCAGCTACCGGTCTATCCGGGCGGGGCGTCGGCCGTGGGGGCGGGGATCGTCGTGGAGGGGGTGCGGCGGGCGTTCGGGGCCGTGGAGGCGGTGCGGGCGGTGAGCTTCGAGGCGCAGCCCGGCAGCGTCACGGCGCTGATCGGGCCGAACGGGTCGGGGAAGACCACGCTGCTGCTCATGCTGGCGACGCTGCTGCGGCCCGATGCGGGGCGCATCCTGATCGACGGCGTCGACCCGGTCGCGGAGCCCCGCGCGGTGCGCCCGCTCATCGGCTGGATGCCCGACGCGCTGGGCTCGTGGAACAACCTCACCGTGCACTCCGCGCTCGAGATGACACACCGCTTTTACGGGCATCCGCGCGCCGTCGCGACCGCGCGGGCGTGGGAGCTCATCCACCTCGTCGGGCTCACCGAGCTCGCCACCCGCCCCACCCGGGTGCTCTCCCGCGGCCGGAAACAGAAGCTCTCGCTCGCGCGGGCGCTCGCCAACGACCCTCGCGTGCTGCTTCTCGACGAGCCGGCATCGGGACTCGACCCGGTGGCACGCATCGAACTGCGCGAGCTGCTGCTCGGGCTCGCCGCCGAGGGACGCACCATCCTCATCTCGAGCCACGTGCTCTCCGAGCTCGACGAGCTCGCCACCGACGCCGTCTACCTCGACCACGGAGTCACCGCGTCTCGCGAGGCCGTGGCGCGGGCCAAGGCGTCGTCGCGGGTGTGGCGGGTGAAGTCGCTCGACGGCTTCTCCCTCGGTCCGCAGCTCGAGGGCATCGGGGTCGACGCCTCGCGCATCGGCGCCGACAGTCAGGGCTTCACGGTCGCGATGGCCGACGAGACGGATGCTGCTGCCGTGCTCACGGCTCTGGTGGCGGCCGGGGTGCGGGTCACCTGGTTCGCGCCCGCCTCGGGCGAGCTCGAACGTACGATGCAGGGGTTGCGGGACGGGGGCGCGGCATGAGCGGGCAGGGCGATGTGAGCGGGCACGCGGGCGCAGGAGGGAATGCGGGTGTGAGCGGGCCGGGCGGATTCGCCGGATTCGCTGGATTCTGGCGCGGTGTCGCCCTCATCCTGGCGCTCGAGCTGAAGCAGCGGGTGCGCGGGGTGGCGTGGTACGTCATCCTCGGCGTCTCGTTCGCCCTCGTCGCCGTCGTGACCCTGGGGGTCGCCGTCATCGCGGGCGGCTTCGGCACGACGGGCGGCGCGCTGTACTCCTCGGTCGTCTACTTCGTGCTGCTGCTGGCGAGCCTCATCACGCCCGCCCTCTCGGGCGCCGCCGTGAACGGCGAGCGCGAGGGCGGAACCCTGGCGACCATCCAGGTCACCTCGGTCACCACGGGTCAGATCGTCATCGGCAAGTGGCTCGCCGCCTGGGTGGCGTCGCTCGCGCTGCTGGCGGCGACCTCACCCTTCCTCGTGCTGGCGTCGGCGTTCGGCGAGGTGTCGGGAGCGACGGTGCTGTCGTCGCTGCTCATCCTCACAGCTCAGCTCGGTGTGCTCTCGGCGATCGGCGTGGGGCTGTCAGGGGTCATCCGCAAGCCGCTGTTCTCGGTGGTGGTGAGCTACCTCACCATCGCAGCGCTCAGCCTCGGCACCCTCATCGCCTTCGCCATCGCCGGATCGGTCACCCAGGTGACCGTGACGAGCACCACCGTCGAGCCCGTCTACTCGGCCGACGGCTCGACCTTCGAGTGCAAGCCGGGCACCACCACCTCGACCTACACGGTGCCGCGCTTCGACCCGTACTGGGGGCTGCTCGCGGTGAACCCCTACGTCGTCGTCGCCGACGCGTCATACGGCGACTTCGACGACAACGGCAACCCGCAAGACCTCTTCGGCTACATCGCTCTCGGCGTGCGGCAGGCGCAGATCGCGCCCGAGACCGAGACCTTCACCGACTACTGCGCCCTCGCCGTCTCGGGCTTCGAGGGCGACGACGAGCCGACCCCTGAAGAGCTCCTCCGCACCGGGGTGCCGAGCTGGTTCATCGGCCTCGCTCTGCAGGCCGGGCTCGCCGCCCTGGCCCTCTGGGGTGCCTGGGCGTCCACCCGCACCCCGGCCGGCGGCCTCGCGAAGGGCAGCCGCATCGCCTGAGCGGCAGGCAGCCCCGCTGCCCGCGGCCTCACGGCCCGGCAGCACGACGGCTGCTCGTGGCGAGCCGCCGAGCCGACCGAACGACGGAGTCTCAGGCCATTCCGGCAGAACGACGGATGCTCGTGCGGCTCAGCCGCCCGGCTTCCGTTCTTCGGCCACGTAGTCGGCCCCCGCATCCGGGGTCTCGGCCGCGGTCGACTCTGACGTCGCCACCTCCGCCGCCGACATCTCGGCCCGCAGAGTACGCAAGGCGGAGCGGAGCGCACGCTCGGGGTCGAGGCCGCGTGCGCGCGCAGACCCGACGACGGAGAGCAGCTGCGCCCCGAGCTCGTCTTCGTCGGCGGCGGGCGCAGCGAGCGGCACCTCGGGCGCCGTCACGCCGAGCTTCCGGGCCTTGCCGAGCAGCTTGTCGGCGAGCGCGAGCGCGGGCATGCCGAGAGGCACGCCGTCGAGCACGCTGGTGCGGGCGGGTTTCTCGGCGGCCTTGAACGAGTCCCAGGCGTTCTCGACGTCGCCCGCCGTGCTGAGGTCGAGGTCGCCGAAGACGTGCGGATGCCGGCCCACCATCTTCGCGGTCATGTGTGCCGCGACATCCTCGATGGTGAACTCCTCCCCCGGCGTGTGCGCGGCGATGTCGGCGTGGAACACGACCTGGTAGAGCACGTCGCCGAGCTCCTCGAGCAGTTCGTCGCGCGACCCCGCCTCGATGGCGTCGATGAGCTCGTGGGTCTCCTCCGTGAGATAGCGCACGAGCGACTCGTGCGTCTGCTCCGCATCCCACGGGCACCCGCCCGGCGCCCGCAGCAGTGCTGTCACCGCCACCAGCCTCTCGAGCTCGCTCGACGCATCCGGAAACGGCATCGGCAGGGGCGCTCGGTTCTCGCTCATGCCCCGAGCCTAGTTCGCGCCCTCACGCACACCGCTTCAGGTCGAGCACGGATGCGGAGAGCGAGTTCGGCCCACCGAGCAGCGTCACCTGGGTGGTGCCCCAGTCGGCCAGGGCGTCGAGCACGCTGCCCGGCACGCAGTCGGCGCGCGCGAGGAGCAGGGGCGCCTCGTGCTCGGCTGCGAGCGTGCCTCCGGTGAGGGCGTCGGGGAAGTTCTGGCCGGTCGCCAGGAACACCTCGGGCGCCGTCGAAAAGTAGGCCCGGTTTACTGCCTCGGCAACTGCATACCGATCAGGACCGCCGATACGTGTCACGTGCCCCGCACCGAGCCGGCTCACCAGGTCTCGTTCGATGTCCGGCGACACACTCACCGGTCCGCCGACGATGACGACGTCTGTCGGTCGCATCCGCCGCACGGCATCCGCCGTTCCTTCGTCGAGAGCACCGCCTCGACCGTCGACGAGGAGGATCGGCGCGTGCTGGGACGCAGCGGCCGGCACCGTCGAGAGTGCGTCGGGAAAAGTCGTGCCGGTGGTGATGAAGACGGTCGAGGGCGAACCGGGGAAGGCCTCGACGGCGATCGTGCGCGAGACCTCGTAACGGTCGGCACCGTCGATTCTGCGCGTCAGGGTCTGACCGTGCTCCTGCTGGAATTCGAGCTCCCACCCGGGCGAGACCGAGCGCGGACCTCCGACGATCTCGACAGTCCTCGGAGTGAACGTCTGCACGTAGGCGACCATGGGCCGGTACTGCGGATCCCAGGAGTCGTAGGCCGACGGAACAAGGAGGAGCGGCCGATGGAGGGCTGCCGCCAGGGGCGCGATGCTGAGGGCATCGGGAAAGACCTCTCCCGAGGTCACCTCTACGGTGTCAGCCGTCCGCAGGAAGGACGCGCGGGCCACCGCGGATGCTCCGGCATACCTGTCGGTCCCGGAGATGCGCGTGGTCGTGACTCCACCGCCCGCATCGTCGCCGAGAACGATCCTGGAATACAACACAGACTGGTGACGTGGGCCTTCGACGACGACAGCCAGCCAGACCCGGCCGGACAGGGCGAGCAGAGGCGCCAGGTCGAACTCCTGCGGCACGCTCACGCTCACGACCTCGTTCTCGGCCGACACTTCGGTGGCGAGCGCCACACCCGGGTCGATCTCGGGCTGCTCACCCCATGTGAAGACACGCGCAGACACGTGATCGCCCGGCTGGGTCTTCAGACCTCCGACCTCGAGAGGTGCGCCGGGTGCGACCCAGAGGTCGTCGACGGGCTCGAACCAGCGGAACGCCGAGTACTCGAAGGTCGTCGCCCTGTCTGCGTCGAGCGCGATCGTGGGTGTCACGCCGGAGTCATCCCCCATCAGATAGAAGCGGCCCGTGATGTCGATGTGATCGGGCGACTGCGACACGAACAGGGCGTTGGGCGGCATGGGCTGGGTGGGGCGAGACCAATCATCGGCGTAGACGCGAAAGGCGAGGTAGGGCTGCTCTCCATCGAACAGAGGCGTGATGGCGGAGAGCTCGCCGGCACCGAACATTTTCATCGCGGTGTTCGTGGTGCTGTCGACCTCCACCGGGTCGCCGCTGATGCGCTCGCTCTCGCCGCGGACGGAGATGGAGACCTTCTCGATGCCGAATGTCGTGAACTCGACGGGGAGTTCCCAGGCCACGGTCGTGGCCGCCACGGGGATCCCGAAGCCGCCTTCCGACATCGGAGCGTCGAAGGTCGCCGAAAGCGACTGCCGATAGGCACCGTCTGGCGCGACGATCGAGTCAGCTGCTTCCTCGATCGTCCGGCTCGTGCCACCGGGTGCCGCAGCGGCAGGGGCACCCACGACGATCGTCGTGGTGATGGCCATGATGGTGGCGAGTGCCACAGTTCGCGCTTCGGTGCGCATCATTCTCCCCGAGGGCCGTGTCGACGACGATCGTCGAACAGCACTCACTGTAGACCTGAGCGCGGGGCGCCCCGCACACGTGGTCGGCGCGGCCGATGGCTGCGCTCGCGACTCGTCGCCGAACCTGCCCTACGCCGACGCCGCCGTTCCCGCGGGCTCCGACTTCGAGGCGGGGAAGAGCGCGTCCAGGAGCTGGGTGGCCCAGGCGATGAGGTCGGCGTCGGCGAGGGGGGCGCCGTCGACGACGGGCATGGGGAGCGAGATCGAGCTGGTCTGCGCGAAGTACTTCGAGCCCGGGTACATGCGCTTCAACCGCACCTGCAGCGAATCGGGCAGGTCGGCGGGGGCGATGCGCAGGTTCGAGCCCATCGTCACCACCTCGCTGAGCGACGCCTTCTGCGCCTGACGTCGGAGGCGCGACACGGCGAGCAGGTTCTGCACGGGCTGCGGCGGCTCGCCGTAGCGGTCGGTGAGCTCCTCGACGACACGGTCGATCGAGTCGTCGGAGGCGGTGGGCGCCGACGCGGTGGAGAGCTTCTGGTAGGCCTCGAGGCGCAGCCGCTCGCTGTCGACGTAGTCCTCCGGGATGTGCGCCTCGACGGGCAGTTCGAGCCGAAGCTCGGTCTGCCCCTCCGCGACGTCGCCGCGGAAGGTCGACACCGCCTCGCCGATCATGCGCAGGTACAGGTCGAAGCCGACACCGGCGATGTGGCCCGCCTGTTCGCCCCCGAGCAGGTTGCCAGCGCCGCGGATCTCGAGGTCTTTGAGCGCCACCTGCATGCCCGAGCCCAGCTCGTTGTTGGCGGCCAGAGTCGAGAGCCGGTCGTTCGCGGTCTCCGACAGCGGCTTGTGCTCGTCGAACAGCAGGTACGCGTAGGCGCGCTCGCGCCCGCGACCCACACGCCCGCGCAGCTGGTGCAGCTGCGACAACCCGTACTTGTCGGCCCGGTCGACGATGAGCGTGTTCGCGTTGGCGATGTCGATGCCCGTCTCGATGATGGTCGTCGACACGAGCACGTCGAACTTGCGCTCCCAGAAGTCGACGATGACCTGCTCGAGCACGTGCTCGTTCATCTGCCCATGCGCCACCGCGATGCGCGCCTCGGGCACGAGCTCGGCGAGCTGCGCGGCGACCCTGTTGATCGACGACACCCGATTGTGCACGAAGAACACCTGTCCCTCGCGCAGCAACTCGCGCCGGATCGCGGCCGCCACCTGCTTGTCGGAGTAGGGCCCGACGAAGGTGAGGATGGGATGCCGGTCTTCGGGCGGCGTCGCGAGCGTCGACATCTCGCGGATGCCGGTGACCGCCATCTCGAGCGTGCGCGGGATGGGCGTGGCGCTCATGGCGAGGATGTCGACGTTCGTCTTGAGCTTCTTCAGTGCATCCTTGTGCTCCACGCCGAACCGCTGCTCCTCGTCGATGATGAGGAGACCGAGGTCTTTGAAGGCGATGTTGTCGCTCAGGATGCGGTGGGTCGCGATGACGACGTCGACGGTGCCGTCGGCGAGCCCCGCGATGGTCTCGCGGGACTCCTTCTCGGTCTGGAACCGGCTGAGCGCCTTGAGGTGTACGGGGAATCCGGCGAAGCGCTCCTGGAAGGTCTCGAGGTGCTGCCGCACGAGGAGCGTGGTGGGCACGAGCATGGCGACCTGCTTGCCGTCTTGCACCGCCTTGAACGCGGCGCGGATGGCGATCTCGGTCTTGCCGAAGCCGACGTCGCCGGAGAGCAGCCTGTCCATCGGGATGGGCCTCTCCATGTCGGCCTTCACCTCGTCGATGACGGTGAGCTGGTCGGGGGTCTCCTGGAACGGGAAGGCCTCTTCGAGCTCGTGCTGCCAGGGCGTGTCGGGGCCGAAGGCATGACCCTTCGAGGCCATGCGCGCCGAGTAGAGCTTCACGAGCTCGACGGCGATGTCGCGCACCGCCTTGCGTGCCTTGCCCTTGGCCGCCGCCCAGTCGCTGCCGCCCATCTTGCTGAGACCGGGGGCCTCGCCGCCGACGTAGCGCGAGAGCAGGTCGAGCTGGTCGGTGGGCACGTAGAGCTTGTCGCCCGGGTAGCCGCGCTTGGACGGCGCGTACTCGATGACGAGGTATTCACGGGTGGTCTTGACCGCGTTGCGGCCGCCCGAGGAGACCTCGCGCTGGGTGAGCTCGAGGAACTTGCCGATGCCGTGGGTCTGGTGCACGACGAAGTCGCCGGCCTTCAGTTGCAATGGGTCGACGACGTTCTTGCGCCGGCTCGCGAGCTTCTTCACCTGGCGGTTGTCGTAGCCGACGGTGCGGCCGTAGAACTCGGTCTCGCCGATGAGGGCGATCTTGAGTTCGGGCAGCTCGAAGCCGTGCTCGACGCCCGCCTGCACGAGGTAGGCGGCCCCCGTCTCGGGGTCGGCGGGGAGGTCGTCGACGATGCGCGCCGCGACCTCGCGTTCGCCGAGCACGTCGGCGGCGCGCTCGACGAGCCCCTGGCCCTTGGCGGCGACGACGACCACCCAGCCGTCGGCGAGGCGGCTCGCCACGTGCGCGATGGCGCCGTCGGCGTTGCCGGAGAAGCTCGGCACGGCGTCGGCCTGGATGCGGATGGTGAGGTGCTCCTCGAGCTCGCGGTGCTCGGGCAGCACCTCGCTCTCGTCGGGGCCCTGCTGGAACTCGCTGAGCGTCCACCACGGGCGGCCGGTGCCGGCCGCGTGCCGCAGGTCGGTGAGGGTGATGAACTCGCCCGAGGCGAGGTCGATGGGGGCCTCGGCCCCGGCGGTGGCCGCCGTCCAGGCGGCGGCGAGGAACTCGCGGTTCGTCTCGGAGAGGTTGACCGCGCGCGTCGCCACCCGCTCGGGCGAGACGACGGCGACGGCGGCGCCCTCGGGCAGGTAGTGGGCGATGGTGACGAGCTGGTCGAGCAGGGCGGGCGCGAGCGACTCCATGCCCTCGACCGGGATGCCCGCCGAGATCTTCTCGAGCATGCCGGCGAGGCTCGGGAACTCGTGCTGCATCTCACGGGCACGCTGTCGCACCGGGTCGCTGAGCAGCAGCTCGCGGCTCGGCGGCAGCACGACCTGCTCGACGGCGTCGGGCAGCGACCGCTGGTCGGCCACCGAGAACGCACGGATCTCGTCGACCTCGTCGCCGAAGAAGTCGACGCGGTAGGGGTGGTCGGCGATGGGCGGGAAGACGTCGAGGATGCCGCCGCGCACCGCGTACTCGCCGCGCCTGGTCACCATGTCGACGCGCGAGTAGGCGAGCTCGACCAGCTGCAGCGACAGCGCCGAGAGGTCGAAGCCGCGGGCGCCCTTCTCGAGCACGATGGGGTCGAGGTCGGCGAGGTTCGCGGCGATCGGCTGCAGGGCCGCGCGCACGGAGGCGACGACCACGATCGGGTCGGGGTTCTGCCCGGCGTCGGATGCGCGCTGCCAGTCGACCAGACGCCGCAGGGCGTCGATGCGTCGGCCCACGATCTCGGCGCTCGGGCTGAGGCGCTCGTGCGGCAGCGTCTCCCAGGCCGGGAACTCGACGATGCACGCGGCGGGCAGGTAGCTCGAGAGCGACTCGCGGAGCTTCTCCGACTCGCGGCCGGTGGCGGTGACGACGAGCATCGCCGCCGGGAGACCCCGCTCGACGCGACGGCCGAGCATGGCGGCGAGGAACGGCCCGCGGATGCCCTCGGGCATTGAGAAATCGCTGTCGCGGCCGGCGTTCGCCAGCCCTCGTTCCACCGTGGAGGCGCGCGAGAGCGCAGAGATCAGGCCCTGAAGCATGCCTGCGAGTTTACGCGCCCCCACCGACACCGGGTGCGAGCCGGGTCGACGTCTCCGCACCGAGGCCGCGCGGGGACTACCATGACGACAGCCGTACTTCCGGGGGAAGGTCGGCGGGGCCGAGCCGGGGGAAGAATGACGGAGAACGCCTACTCATCAGACGTGGTCGACCGCGACCGCACGGCCCGCACCGCTCGCACGGAGCCACGCACGGCGGGCGTGGTCGCGTTCGTCATGAGTCTCGTCGTGCTCGTCGGCACCACTCTGGCGGTGACTCTCCTCTGCGTCGCGGCTGCGGACTTCATCCGCGAGGCGGCGACCGGTGCCGTCGACGTCAGCCGGCCCACCACGTCCCAGCTGGACACCGCCGCCGAGTTGCGCGGAGAGCTCGCGACGTTCCTCACGCTCGGAACCGGGTTCGGCCTGTGGGCCCTCGTCCAGGGCATCGTCGCCGCGGTCCGGCGCCGCGGCCGCGCCTGGGGTGTCGCCGCCATCGCGATCTCCGCGGCCGCCCCTGTCGTGTGCCTGGTGCTCTACGTGGCACTGACGATCGGCCTCACGACGACCTGACGACTAGCCCGTGTGCACCTTCAGCTGGGCGGCGGTGAGGCCGGAGCCGGCGATCAGTTCGACCGCATCCGCTGCGTCGACGATGAGGTTGGGGAGGGTGTCGCGTTCGGTGGCGGAGAAGTTCTGCAGCACGAAGTCGGCGGCCTGCTGCCGGCCGGGGGGCCGCCCGATGCCGACGCGCACGCGCACGAAGTCGCTGCTGCCGGTGGCGGCGATGATGTCGCGCAGGCCGTTGTGGCCGCCGTGGCCGCCGCCCTGCTTGAGCTTGAGGGTGTCGTAGGGGATGTCGAGCTCGTCGTGCACCACGATGAGCTGCTCGGGCGCCAGACCGTAGTACTTGAGCAGGCCGTTGGTCGGCCCGCCCGACACGTTCATGTAGGTGTTCGGCTTCGCGAGCACGAAGCGCGGGCCCCCGGGGACTGTTCGTCCTTCGGCGACCCGCGCGTTCGCTTTGTGCGGCTTGAACGATGCGCGCATCCGGCCGGCGAGTTCGTCGACCACCATCTGGCCGACGTTGTGCCGGTTGGCCGCGTAGCCGGGCCCGGGGTTGCCGAGCCCGACCACGAGCCACAGATCGGATGCGCTCATACGGAGGGGTGCTACTCGGCCTCGGGAGCCGGGGTGACCGACTCCTCTTCGCCCTCGCCCTCGGCGGGCGCCTCGTCGTCGGACTCGGCGACGGGCACGGTGATGCCGACGACGACCATGTCCTCCTCGCTCAGGAGGGTCGCGCCCTTGGGCAGCTCGAGCTCCTTCGCGTGGACCAGGGTGCCCTCCTCGAGGCCCTCGATCGACAGCACGATGCGCTCGGGGATGTTCGTGGCCTCGACCTCGAGCAGCACGGTAGCCGCATCCTGCGTGGCGATGGTGCCCGAGAAGGACTCGCCCTCGAGGTGCACGGGCACCTCGACCTGAACCTTCTCGCCCTTGCGCACGACGATGAGGTCGATGTGCTCGATGATCTGCAGCACGGGGTCTTTCTGCACGTCCTTGACCAGGGCGAGCTGCTCGGTACCGTCGATGTCGAGCTCGAGCACCTGGTTCGCCTTGCGCAGGATGAGCGCGGTCTGGTGACCGGGCAGGGTCACGTGCTGCGGGTCGGTGCCGTGGCCGTAGATGACGGCGGGGATCTTGTGGGCGGCACGGATGCGGCGGGCCGCTCCCTTGCCGAACTGGGTGCGGACCTCCGCAGAGACCTTGTTCTCGTCAGCCATGATGTTCTCCTTCTGCGGCGAGCATCGTGGCCCGCCTGATTCGTATGATTTTCAACTCGACCGCGTGAAGCGAGAGGAAAGACGGTTCAAGGTCCAGCCCACCGCGTCGATAACGGATGCTCGTGCCGGCCCTCACGGACCCGCTGCGGCATCCCTCGCCGAAGTTCAGTCGCCCAGCCTACCGCATGCGCTCTACTACGCTGGAGCCATCCACCTCTTCCAAGGAGCAACACGCATGTCTGAAGCGTCGGGAACCGCCAACATCGGAGTCGTCGGGATGGCGGTGATGGGATCGAACCTGGCCCGCAACCTCGCCAGCCGCGAGGGCAACACGGTGGCCGTCTACAACCGCTCCCCCGAGCGCACCCGCAAGCTCGTCTCCGAGCACCCCGAGGCCGGCTTCGTCGCCTCGGAGTCGATCGACGACTTCGTCGCGTCGCTCGCGAAGCCGCGCACCGCGATCATCATGGTGCAGGCGGGGGCAGGCACCGACGCCGTCATCTCCGAGCTGGCCGAGCGGTTCGAGCCCGGTGACATCATCGTCGACGGCGGCAACGCGAACTTCCACGACACCATCCGCCGTGAGAAAGACGTGTCGGCGACCGGCATCCACTTCGTCGGCACCGGCATCTCGGGCGGCGAGGAGGGCGCGCTGAACGGCCCTTCGATCATGCCCGGCGGCACCGCCGAGGCGTACAAGACGCTCGGCCCCATCCTCGCGTCGATCGCCGCCGTGGCCGAGGGCGAGCCCTGCGTCACCCACATCGGCACCGACGGCGCCGGTCACTTCGTGAAGATGGTGCACAACGGCATCGAGTACGCCGACATGCAGCTCATCGCCGAGGCCTACGACCTGCTCCGCACGGTGACCGGCCGCGAGCCGGCCGAGATCGCCGAGGTGTTCGACGCCTGGAACTCCGGTGACCTCGAGTCGTACCTCATCGAGATCACCGCCGAGGTGCTGCGCCAGGTCGACGCCGACACGGGCAAGCCGTTCGTCGACATCGTGCTCGACCAGGCCGGAGCCAAGGGCACCGGATCATGGACCGTGCAGAACGCCCTCGACCTGGGCGTGCCGGTGGGCGGCATCGCCGAGGCCGTGTTCGCGCGCTCGGTGTCGTCGAAGCCCGAGCAGCGCGCGGCGGTGCAGGGTGTCGTCACCTCGCGGCCGTCGGTCGTCTCGGTGGACGTCGACTCGTTCGCCGACGACATCCGTGCCGCCCTCTACGCCTCGAAGGTCGTCGCCTACGCGCAGGGCTTCGACGAGATCATCGCGGGCGCCGCGCAGTACGACTGGGACATCGACAAGGGTGCTGTGGCGAAGATCTGGCGGGCGGGCTGCATCATCCGCGCGCAGTTCCTCAACCGGATCGTCGAGGCGTACGAGAACAACCCGCAGCTCGCGACGCTGCTCGAAGACCCGTACTTCGCTTCGGCGGTCGCTGACGGCGAGGCCGCGTGGCGGCGCGTGGTGTCGACGGCGGCGCTGTCGGGCGTGCCGATCCCGGGCTTCGGTGCGGCGCTGTCGTACTACGACTCGCTCGCGTCGACGCGGCTCCCGGCCGCGCTCGTGCAGGGGCAGCGCGACTTCTTCGGCGCCCACACCTACAAGCGCGTCGACCGCGAGGGCACCTTCCACACCCTGTGGTCGGGCGACCGCACCGAGGTGGAGACCGAGCCCTCCACCCACTGAGCGCGCGCTGAGCCGGGCCCGCGGGCCCGACTCGCGCCGCGCGGTCATCGACCCGTCACAAAACGCCCCTTCCGCCCGTCGGAGGGGGCGTTTTGCGACGGGTCGGTGGTGGCTGCGTGGCGCGAGAGGCGGGTTGGTCGCACAAAGTGCCCTCTCCCGCCCACGAAGAGCACTTCGCGCTGGGGCGCGGGTCAGGAGGCGGCGCGGTCGGGGGCGACGCGTTGGCCGACGACGGCGGAGACGCCGTCTTGGCGCATGGAGACGCCGTAGAGGGCGTCGGCGATCTCCATGGTGCGCTTCTGGTGGGTGATGACGATGAGCTGGCTGGTGGCGCGGAGGTCTTCGAAGATGGTGAGGAGCCGGCCGAGGTTGGCGTCGTCGAGGGCGGCCTCCACCTCGTCCATGATGTAGAACGGGCTGGGGCGCGCCTTGAAGATGGCGATGAGGAGGGCTACTGCCGCCAGCGACCGCTCGCCGCCCGAGAGCAACGAGAGGCGCTCGATCTTCTTGCCGGCCGGCTTGACGCTCACCTCGATGCCGGTGGTGAGGAGGTTGTCGGGATCGGTGAGCGAGATCGACCCGGTGCCGCCCGGGAACAGCACCGGGAAGACCTTCGTGAAGGCCTCCTGTGTGTCGGCGAAGGCGCTCTCGAAGATCGACTGCATCCGTTCGTCGATCTCGTCGATGATCGTGAGCAGGTCTTTGCGGGTGTTGGTGAGGTCGGTGAGCTGCTCGGTCAGAAAGCGGTGCCGCTGCTCGAGGGCGTCGAACTCCTCGAGGGCGAGCGGGTTGACGCGCCCCAGTTCGGCGAGCTTGCGCTCGGCCTTCGCCAGTCGCTGCTGCTGCTCGGCACGCACGAACGGGTGACCCTCGGGCTCGGAGGGCTCGGCGGGCTCGGAGTCGGCGGCGACCCCCGCACTGCCGTCGCTCGCAGCCGTGACCCCGTCATCGTCTGCCGGCACCGGGCCGACACCGGATGCGCGTGACGACATCTCAGGCACGATGGCCCGGAAGGCTTCGTCGTCGTCGCTCTCGGCCGCCAGACGATCGGCCTCCAGCTGCTCGGTGGCGGCACGCACCGCGGCCTGGCTGGTGTCGATGATCGCGACGGCGGAGTCGTCGGGGATGAGCTGGTCGGGCCCGTACTCGGCCACGAGCACCTCTTCGACGAGCCCGAGCTCACTCGCTGCCCGTTCGAGGAGGCCCGAGAGGTGGAGCTTCTTCTCGTAGATCTGCAGTTCGAGCCCGTGCACGTTCTCGGTGATGGCCTGCAACCGCTCGCGGAGAGTCGCCTCCTCACGTCGCAGAGCCAGCAGCTCCTCGTTCTGCTGCGCCCGCTCGGCCTCGCGCTGCGAGAGCTCGAGCCGCGCCTCGGCGACGGAGCGGTCGACGGAGTCGAGCACCGCGGGCAGTGCCTCGGCCACGTCGGTCGCCGCGGCGATCTGGCGGCGACGGATGACCGCACGCCGCGCCGCGGCCTCGGCCGCCGCACGATCGGCCTCGAGCTGCCGCTCCAACGCGGCCGTTCTCGCCTGCTCGGCGCGAACCCGCTCGCGGGCCGTCTCGACACCCAGCCGGGCCTCGACCTCGCGCTCGCGCGCGGACTCGAGCTCGGCGAGCAGCCCCTCCCGAGCACTGGCGTCGAGGATCGGCCGCGGACGCGCCCTCACCACGTCGAGCTCTGCCCGGGCCTTCTCGGCGGCCTGCTCCGCCTGGGCGACGTTCTCCTCGGCGAGCTTCGACGACTTGCCGAGACGCTCGAGCTCGGCGACCGAGGCGTCGAGCTGCGCCTTGAGCCGGCTCACCCGTTCGCTGCGGGAGGCGAGCTTCGCATCGAACTCGCGCAGCGCCGTGAGCGCCCTCTGCGACTGCTCCTTCGCCACCTGCACGACGCCACGCTGCTCGGCCAGCTCGAAGCGAGCCCGTTCGATGATCGAGTGCTCCTCGGCGAGCAGCGCCGCCGCCGAGTCGCGCTCGGCGACGAGCTCGATGCGCGAGCGTGTCGCCCCCGACCCGCCGCGGAGCACATAGCGCGAGAGCACCTCCCCCGCCTTCGTCACCAGGGTGAGCGAGGCGAGCTGCGAGGCAGCGAGATCTGTCCCGCCCGTCGCCCCGGAGCCACCGCGGACACCGGACGACCCCGCACTGCCGGCCGCAGCTTCTTCGAGCGCCGCCCAGGCCGCACGTGCGGACTCGAGATCGTCGGCCACCGCCACCGCGCCGAGCACCCCGAGCACCCCGTCGGGTGCGGTGACGACGTCGACGGCGGGCACGACCCCGTCGACGGCGCTCCGGTCGGAGGACGCCCGGGCACGCTCGAGCAGCAGCGCTGCGGTACCCAGGCCCAAGCCGTCGCGGCCTCCACCGGCACCATTCGCGCCGCCGCCGACGGCCGGTCCCTCGTCATTTGCACCCGAACCCGCTGCCGAGGACGAACCCTGACCTGGGCCCGGACCAGAACCCGCGCCCGGCCGCGCGATGACGAGCTCGACCCGCCCCATGTCACCCGCAGCCGCCGCGGAGGCCGCCGCCACCGCCGCACCCTGGTCGTTCGCGAGCACTGCGTCAGCGAGACTGCCGAGCGCTGCGGCGACGGCGGCCTCGTAACCGGGCGAAACCTTCATGTGCTCGGCGACGAGACCGGCGATGCCCTCCAGGCGCGCGGCGACGAGCTCTGCCGATCCGTCTTTCTGGTCGAGTGCCATGCCGAGCGCGCTGGTGCGCGCCGCGAGGGCATCGCGCTCGCGCTCGTGGGTGTGTAGCTCTTCACGCAGCAGTTCGATCTCGGCCTCGGCCTCGAACACCTGCGACTGCGCGAACTCGTACCCCTCGTCGAGGCCGGTGGCGTCGAGCTCCGACTCGGCCGACTCCTCCTCGGCCTCGGCGTAGTCGGCGGCGGCCCGTTCACGGCGGGCTTCGGCCGCCTCGAGGGCATTGCCCTGCCGCAGCACCTCGCCGCGCACGGCGGCGAGCCGGGAGTTGGCCGACTCGAGCTGGCCGGTGAGCTTCGACAGCTCGAGGTCGTGCTTCGACACGAGGGAGCTCTGGTAGGCGATCTGCTCGTCGAGCGCGTCGAGCGCAGCCCTCGCCGCGGCAGTCGCCTGCTGCGCCGCCTCCCATCGCTGCTGCGAGGCGAGCACCTCGCCCTGAAGTCGCTCGGCTTCGTCGCGCGAGTCGGCGACCATTCCCGGGCTGACGCTCGGCGACGCCTCGGGAAGACCCTCTTCGCCGCCGAGCAGCGCGAGACGCTGGGTGGCTAGATTGAACAGGTTGCGCAGGCGTTCTTGCACCGACTCGAGACCGAATGCGGTGCGCCGTGCGAGGTCGACGGCATCGCCCACCTGCGCCTGCTCGAGGCGGCCGATGCGCAGCTGGTTCTGCTCGAGCCGCTCCTGCAGCACCAGGCGCTCGGTGTGGCGCTCGTTCTCGCTGCGGGCCGCGGCGTCGAGGGCGGCCCGCAGGCCCACCACCTCATCGGCGAGCAGTCGTGCCTTGGCGTCGCGAACGATAGCGGCGATCGATTGCGCCTGCTTGGCCACCTCGGCCTGCCGCCCGAGCGGCTTGAGCTGGCGCCTGATCTCCCCGGCCAGATCGCTCAACCGCGTGAGGTTGCCCTGCATGGCGTCGAGCTTGCGCACCGTCTTCTCCTTGCGGCGGCGGTGCTTCAGGATGCCGGCGGCCTCTTCGATGAATCCGCGCCTGCCCTCGGGGGTGGCGTGCAGCACGGCGTCGAGCTGGCCCTGACCGACGATGACGTGCATCTCACGCCCGAGCCCCGAGTCGGAGAGCAGCTCCTGCACGTCGAGCAGGCGGCACCCCTCCCCGTTGATGGCGTACTCGCTGCCCCCGTTGCGGAACAGGGTGCGCGAGATGGTGACCTCGCTGTAGTCGATGGGGAGCGCGCCGTCGGCGTTGTCGATGGTGAGCGTGACCTCGGCCCGGCCGAGCGGGCCCTTGGTCGAGGTGCCCGCGAAGATGACGTCTTCCATCTTCCCGCCGCGCAGCGTCTTCGCCCCCTGCTCCCCCATCACCCAGGCCAGCGCGTCGACGACGTTCGACTTTCCCGAGCCGTTCGGACCGACGACGCAGGTGACGCCGGTCTCGAAGGCGAAGGTGGTGGGGTTGGCGAAGCTCTTGAAGCCCTTGAGGGTGAGGCTCTTCAAGTACACGCGCCACCCCTTTCGCTGCGGCCGACGAGCGGGACTGCCCGAGCGGTGAGCACTACGGTATCGAATCGCCCGCCCGATCACGGTCGGCGCGGCGACACTGTTGACGGATCCGCCGCCTACGCTGGTTGTGCAGAAAGGACTCCGATGCCCCGCCAAGCCCTCGTCTCCCCGGCAGCCGAGCTCACACGAGCCGAGCTCGTCCGCTACGCGCGCCAGATCTCGCTGACCCACATCGGCCTGGAGGGGCAGCGACGGCTGAAGAACTCACGCGTCGTCGTGCTCGGCGCGGGCGGCCTCGGATCACCGGTGCTGCAGTACCTCGCCGCCGCCGGCGTCGGCACGCTGGGCATCGTGGATCACGACACCGTCGAGGTCTCGAATCTGCAGCGCCAGACCATCCACCCGGATGCGGCGGTCGGCTCCCGCAAGACCGCGTCGGCCGCAGCGGCGGTGCGCGCCCTCAACCCCCTCGTCGAGGTGATCGAGCATGATGTCGAGATCACGCCCGACACCGTGCTCGAACTGGTCTCGGAGTACGACGTGGTGGTCGACGGCACCGACAACTTCGAGGTGCAGTACGTGATCGACGCCGCCTGCGCCCTCGTCGGCACACCCATGGTGTGGGGTTCGGTGCTGCGTTTCGACGGGCAGGCCACGGTCTTCTGGGCCACGGCGGAGGGCGACGGTGCCCGCACACTCGACGACCTCTACCCCGAGCAGGGTTCCGATCCCGCCGAGAGCTGCGCCGTCGCCGGCGTGCTGGGTCCGGTGTGCGCCGCTGTCGGTGCCGTGCTGGCGACCGAGACGTTGAAGCTGCTCGGCGGCTGGGGCGAGGTGCTGCTCGGGCGGCTGCTCGTTCACGACGCGCTCGACGCGAGCTGGCGCGAGGTGCCGTTCGGGAAGTCGGCGATCCGCCCTGGCACGAGGGGAGCGACCCGCGGCGCCGCGAACATCGGCGAGCCGTACGACGCAAAGGTGCAGGGGGTCGGCGCCTCCAGCCCCGCCACCCGCCTGTTCGAGCGGCAGGCGGCCACCACGGCCACCACGGCCTCGGCGAGCGCCACAGCCCCAGGAGCCGAGACCTCGCGCCCGGCCGCCCCCGCATCCGTCTCCCCCGCATCCGTCTCCCCCACCGAGCTCAAGGAGATGCTCGACGCCCGTGACCGCGGCGACGCCGACTTCGTGCTGGTCGACGTGCGCGAGAGCTACGAGCACGAGCTGGTCGCCATCGAGGGCGCGCACCTCGTTCCGCTCGGCAACGTGCTGAGCGACGCGGCCCGCGAGGTGCTTCCGCCGCAGGAGAAGGTCGTGCTCTACTGCCACCACGACACGCGTTCGGCTCACGCCGCGCAGCTGCTGCAGCAGAACGGCTGGGACGACGTCGTGTTCGTCCGTGGCGGCATCGACGCCTGGGTGCGCGAGATCGAACCAGGCAAGCCCCGCTACTGACGATCCAGGCGAACCCGGCGAGCCCTGCAGCCTCCGCGCCCGGCACACCCGGCAAGCCTGTGCCGTACCTCCGACGAGGCTGGCGCCCTCACCCCCCGGCGAACGGCGGCAGCACGTCGACCGTGTCGCCGTCGGCGAGCACCGTCGAGAGTTCCTTCGTCGCCCGCGTGTTGTGCAGGAAGCTGCACCGCCCCAGCACGGTCGCCGTCGTGGCGGCGTCGGCAGTCCCCGCGGCGAGCTCGTCGAGCACCGACGCGATCGTGCGTCCGGCGGCGTCGAGCTGCTCCGAGGGCCGACCGAGGGCCGCTTTGGCCGCCGCGAAGTAGGTGAAGGTGACGCTCATCAGCCGCCGATCGCGCTCATCGGGCGCTCGGGCTGGGTGAAGCCGAGCTCGTTCATGCGGTGCCCCGCGGGCTTCGCCCACATCGCTCCGCGCCAGAGGTCGGCGACCTCCGCGTCGCCCGCCCCCGCCCGCATCGGGCCGAGCAGGTCGATCTCGTCGTGCGAGAACAGGCAGCTGCGCACAGCACCCTCCGCGGTGAGTCTGGTGCGTCGGCAGTCGGAGCAGAACGGCTCGGTGACCGAGGCGATCACGCCGACGAGTCCGAGCAGTCGATCGTCTCCGTGCTCGCGCACCTCGAACAGCTCGGCGGGAGCACCGTCGCGTGGCGCCGGGTCGGGGGTGAGCAGGTACCTCTCGGCGATCCGCTCGCGGATGCCTTCTGCCGTGATCATCGACTCCCGGCTCCATCCGTGGTCGGCGTCGAGGGGCATCTGCTCGATGAAGCGCAACTGGTGCCCTCCGGCAAGCGCCCAGGCGAGCAGGTCGACGGCCTGGTCGTCGTTGATGCCCGGCATGAGCACGGCGTTGATCTTGGTGCGGGTGAGACCGGATGCGCGCACCGCGTCGATGCCGGCCAGCACCCGGTCGAGGAAGGGTCGCCGGGTGATCGCGGCGAAGGTGTCGGGGTGGATCGAGTCGAGCGACACGTTCACCCGGTCGAGCCCGGCCTCGGCCAGCGCCTGGGCGCGGGAGGCCAGGCCGATGGCGTTCGTGGTGAGCGAGATCTCGGGCCGCGGCTCGAGCGCGGCGACGGAGCGCACGATGTCGACGAGGTCGCGTCGCAGCAGCGGCTCTCCGCCGGTGAAGCGGATCTGCCGCACCCCGAACTCGGTGACGGCGATCCGCGCGAGCCGCGTGATCTCGTCGAGCGACAGGAGCGCGGGCGGCGGGAGGAACGGGAGACCCTCGGCGGGCATGCAGTAGGTGCAGCGGAGGTTGCAGCGATCGGTGAGCGAGATGCGCAGATCGGTGGCCTCACGGCCGAAGCGGTCGAGCAGGGTCGGCACTGCGGGCCGCTCGGAGGGAAGCTGCGCCACGCCGCCGTCGGCGCGCCCGGAGGGCCGCGGGTCGCCCGCGCGCATCCCCGGCATACCCAGTGCGACGCTCATCCCCTCAGCGTAACCCGCTGACGGGAGAGTGCTGCCAGGAAGGAGGGTGCTGCCAGGAAGCGCGGATGCTCGGATGCGCGGATGCGCGGATGCGCGGCGCAGCATGCGACAGGACACAGTGGGACGACGGACGGCCGGGCCGGGGCGCCGCCCGGTGGGGCAGGATGGAGGCGTGCGAACCATCGACGACCACAGGCGCGAGATCTCGGCGCTGCTCGCGCCCGTCTCCGAGGCGCTCGGGATCGAGACACTCCCCGTCGACGCGGCGATGATGGCCGCTTCGCCCGAGCTCTACCGTCGTCGTGTTCTCGCCGACGACCTGCGTGCGCCGTCGAGCCTCCCTGCCTTCGACAACTCGCAGATGGACGGCTACGCGGTGCTCGCCGCCGACCTCGCCTCCGCCACCGCCGACTCCCCCGTCACGCTCCGCGTCGTTCAGCGCATCGCGGCGGGCGACGCGGCCGGCGAGCACCTCGGCGGCACGGCGACACCCATCATGACCGGGGCACCCGTTCCGCGGGGAGCCGACGCCGTCGTGCAGATCGAGCGGGCCGACCCGCCGGTCTTCCCGTCCCAGGTGAGGGGCCAGGCACGCTCCGGCCAGAATCATGCAGGGCAGGCCCGGGAGACCGTGCCTGGCGAGGCCGCGCCTGCGGAGGCCGCGGGGCCTCCGGAGCCTCCGGCGGCCGCGCCTGTCGTCGCGTTCGCCTCCCCCGTCGACCCGGGCACGTTCATCCGTGCCGCCGGAAGCGACGTCGCCACGGGCGAGGTGCTTCTGCCCGCGTCGACCGAACTCGGCCCCGCCCAGTTCGGCGTCATCGCCGGAACCGGAGCCATCGAGATCACCGTGCGCGCCCGCCCCAGGGTGCTGCTGGTGTCGACGGGACACGAGATCCGCGACCCGGGGTCGCTGCTCGCACCCGGCCAGATCTTCGACGCCAACAGCGCAGCACTCACGGCGGCACTGCTCGAGATCGGCTGCGCGGTCACCCCGGTGCCCTGCCGATCCGACGACGCCGAGGTGCTGCTCGAACTGCTCGACGAGCACGCACCGCACCACGACGTCGTCGTCACGGTCGGCGGCGTGAGCGCGGGCGTGCGCGAGGTGGTGCGCGACGCGCTCGGGCCCCGCGGGGTCTCGTTCGTGAAGGTGGCGATGCAGCCCGGTGGCCCGCAGGGGTTCGGGATGCTGCGGCTCGGCGACGCAGACACCCCCGGCCCGGCGATCCCCACGGTCTGCCTGCCCGGCAACCCGGTGAGCGCACTCGTCTCGTTCGAGGCGTTCCTGCGCCCGGCTCTCCGGGGCACGCTGGGGGTCTCCCCTGTGCTGCGCGAGAACAGGAGGGCGCCGGCCGCGCATCCGTTCACCTCTCCTGCCGGACACCATCAGCTGCGCCGCGGCGTGCTGAACGACGACGGAGCACTCGAACTCGTGGGCGGCCCGTCGAGTCACCTGCTGCATTCCTACGCCGCCTCCACAGTTCTCGTGCACGTGCCTGTCGGCACCGCCGAGGTCTCGGCGGGCGACGAACTCGACTACTGGAGGATCGATGGCTGACGGCGACGAGCTCACCCACCTCGGGGCCGACGGCTCCGCGCGCATGGTCGACGTGTCGGAGAAGGCGGTGACGAAGCGACAGGCCACCGCGCAGGCTGTGCTCCACACCACCCCCGAGGTGATGCGATTGCTGGTGGCGGGCGAGCTGCCGAAGGGTGAGGCGCTGGCGGTGGCGCGGGTCGCCGGCATCCTGGGCGCGAAGCAGACCTCGTCGCTCGTGCCACTGTGCCACCCCCTGCCGATCTCCTCGGCCGCCGTCGACTTCGAGCCCGCCGGATCGTCGGTGCGCATCGTCGCGACGGTGAAGACGACGGGTGTGACCGGTGTGGAGATGGAGGCGCTCACCGCCGCCTCGATCGCGGCGCTCACGGTCTACGACATGATCAAGGCGGTCGACCGCGCCGCGGTGATCGGCGAGGTGAAGGTGCTCGCGAAGTCGGGTGGAGCGAGCGGCGACTGGGAGCAGGCATGAGCGACGGCGGCGTGATGGATGCTCGGGTCGTCGTGGCCTCGACGCGCGCGGCGACAGGGGTCTACGACGACGAGACCGGACCGATCATCCGGGAGTGGCTCGAGGGCCGCGGATGGGCGGTCGCGGTGGAGGTGGTCGCCGACGGGGAGCCGGTCGGCAGGGCGCTGCGCGCCGCCGTCGACTCCGGCGCCGGGCTCGTCGTCACCACGGGTGGCACGGGGGCGAACCCCACCGATCGCACGCCCGAGCAGACCAGGCCGTTGCTCGATCTCGAGCTTCCGGGTGTGGCGGAGGAGATCAGGCGGCGCGGCACCTCCGCGACCCCGCTCTCGGTGCTCTCCCGCGGGGTCGCCGGAGTTGCGGGACGCACGATCGTGGTGAACCTTCCCGGGTCGCGGGGCGGGGTGCGCGACGGGCTCGGGGTGCTGGCGGAGGTGCTCGATCATCTTGTGGATCAGGTGCACGGGGGCGATCACGCGCGCGGTGGCGGGGGTGCGGACGCCGGTGCTGGTGCCGGTGCTGGTGCCAGTGCGGGCGCTGGCGCGGGCGGCGGTGCGGGCGCGAGCGGCGGTGCGGGTGCCCCCGCAGCGGGTTCGGGGCGGGTGGCGCTGACGCGGATCTCCGAGACGCCGATCACTGTGGAAGAGTGCTCCGACGCCGTGGCGACGGCGACCGCCGGCGCCGTCGTGACCTTCGCGGGTGTCGTGCGCGACCACGACGAGGGCCGCGGTGTCACTGCGCTGTCGTACACCGCGCATCCTGACGCCTCCTCGTTCCTGCGTGCGGCGGCGGAGCGCGTCGCGGCGACTCACCCCGAGGTGGCGCTCGCCGTCACGCACCGGGTCGGTGATCTCGTCGTCGGTGATCTGGCGCTCGGCGCCGCCGTCTCGTCGGCGCACCGGGCCGAGGCCTTCGCGGCCTGCGCCGCGCTCGTCGACGATGTGAAGGCGACGGTGCCGATCTGGAAGGAGCAGTCGTTCGACGACGGCAGCACCGAGTGGGTGGGCGCACTGGGCTGACCCGCCGCGCCTCGCGCCCGGCTGCGTGACTTCTCCACAGGTCGACCGATGAATCGGGTTACCCCCAAAACAGGGCGGCGTTACATCACAGACACATTCCTGAGGTTCACTGAGGGGAGCACCACACGAACGGAGCCCCAGGTGGATCTCAACACCGTCACCGCCATCACCCCCGCACGATCCCGGTCCGACCTCGCCGCTCTCGGTGAGGGCGTCGCACCGTTGGCGGGAGGCTCGTGGCTGTTCTCCGAGCGGCAAGACCATCTCACCGGTCTCGTCGATCTGATGGGGCTGCGGTGGGAGTCGCTCGTTCCGGGCGTCGACGGTCTCGAGGTGGCCGCCACCTGCACCCTCGCCGAGCTCGCGGCGATGCCTTCTCGGCCCGGCTGGGCCGCGCATCCGCTCTTCTACCAGTGCTGCACGGCGCTTCTCGGGTCGTTCAAGGTGTGGAACGTGGCGACGGTTGGCGGCAACGTGTGTGCGTCGCTCCCCGCCGGCCCCATGACCTCGCTGTTCTCCTCTCTCGACGCGGATGCGTTGGTCTGGCGCGCCGACGGCTCCGACGAGCGGGTACCGGTGGCGCACGTCGTCACAGGCAACGGCATGAACGTGCTCGGCCCGGGCGACGTGCTGCGCTCGTTCCACGTGCCCACCGGCTCGCTCGAAGCGCGCAGCGCCTATCGCAAGATCGCCCTGTCGCCGCTCGGCAGGTCGGGAGCAGTCATCGTCGGGCTGCTCCGCACAGACGGCTCGGTGCTGCTCACCGTCTCAGGGGCCACCGTGCGACCGGAGCAGCTCCGCTTCGACTCGCTGCCCGGTGCGGAGGAGGTGGCGGCCCGGGTGGATGCGATCGACAGCTGGTTCACCGACCCGCACGGTGCCGCCGACTGGCGGCGCTCCGTCTCCACGGCTCTCGCCCTCGAGATCGTGAACGAGCTGGGGCTGCCGCCGGGCGAGGCACCGCCTTCCGCGTACACCACCGAGCGGTACGTTCCGACCGCACCCGCGACCGCAGGCTCCGAGGGAGAGGCACGATGAGATTCGTCATGAACGGTCGCCAGCTCGAGGCCGATCCGGCTCCCGGCCAGTGTCTCCGCACCTTCCTCCGCGAGCAGGGAGGGTACGAGGTCAAGAAGGGCTGCGACTCGGGCGACTGCGGGGCGTGCTCCGTCATCGTCGACGGCACCCCGGTGCACTCGTGCATCTACCCGGCCTACCGCGCCGAAGACCGCATCGTCACGACGGTCGCCGGCCTCGGCGACCCCGACGACCTCAGCCCCGTGCAGCAGAGCTTCGTCGACAACCTCGGCTTCCAGTGCGGCTTCTGCACCGCCGGCATGGTGGTGACGGCGTCGACGCTGACGCCCGAGCAACTCGGAGACCTTCCGCGACTGCTGAAGGGCAACCTCTGCCGCTGCACCGGGTACCGGGCCGTCGAGACCTCCATCCGCGTGGGCGTCTGCGCGGCGGCGAGCCTGCGCGGGGGTGCGGATGCTGCGGGTGCCGGTGGCACCGGCGGCTGCGGTGGCGTGTGCGGCTCGACCTCAGGTGCACCGGCGCACGCCGCGGTGGATGGCACGACACAGGATGCCGAGACGTCTGGCGTCGCGAGCGCCACCCCTGACGCTGCTTTCTCCGTCCGCGATGACGCGGCCGTCGGCACGGATTCCTCCGTGCTCGACAACACGGCCCCCGCCGACGTCGCGAGGCTCCCCGAAGACGCACCGGCGAGCGTGCCGACGCCGCGCACCGTGGGCACCTCGGTGCGGCCCCCCGCTGCGCGGCGCATCGTGTCGGGTCGCGAGCCCTACACGCTCGACGAGCCGGTTCCCGGCGCTCTCCACCTCAAGCTCGTGCAGAGTCCCCACGCGCACGCGCGCATCCTGTCCATCGACACCGCTGCGGCGGAGGCGCTCCCCGGTGTCCACGCGGTGCTCACGTCCGCCGATTCCCCGGCGAGGCTCTATTCGACGGCGCGTCATCAGTTCCGCGTCGACGACCCCGACGACACCCGGTTGTTCGACACCGTGGTGCGGTACCGCGGCCAGCGGGTCGCCGCGGTCGTCGCCGACTCCGTCGCCATCGCCGAAGCGGCCTGCCGGCTCGTCGAGGTCGAGTACGAACCGCTGCCCGCGGTCTTCGACCCCGAAGACGCACGACGCCCAGGTGCTCCCCTGCTGCACGGCGACAAGTCGACCGAGGTCTCACGCATCGCCGAGCCCGAGCGCAACGTCATCGCCTCCGTGCACAGCGAGATCGGTTCGGTCGCCGAGGCCCTCGACGCCTCCGAGGTGCGGGTGTCGGGAACGTGGCAGACCCACCGGGTCTCCCATGCCGCCCTCGAGACCCACGGCTCGGTCGGCTGGTTCGACGACGACGGGCGTCTCGTCGTTCGCACGAGCTCACAGGTGCCCTTCCTCGTGCGCGACGAGCTCGCGCACGTCTTCGGTCTCGACCCCGCCTCGGTGCGGGTGTTCACCGCGCGGGTCGGCGGCGGGTTCGGGGGTAAGCAGGAGATCCTCACCGAAGACGTCGTCACCGCGGCCGTGCTGAAGACCGGCAAGCCGGTGCAGTTCGAGTTCACCCGCAGCGACGAGTTCACCATCGCGCCGTGCCGTCACCCCATGCGGGTGAAGGTCGAGCTGGGGGCGAACCGCGACGGCAGGCTCACGGCGATCGCCGTCGACGTGCTGAGCGACACCGGCGCCTACGGCAACCACGGCCCCGGCGTGATGTTCCACAGCGTGGGCGAGACGGTGAGCCTGTACACGGCTGCGAACAAGAAGATCGATGCCGAGGTGGTCTACACGAACAACATCCCCTCGGGCGCGTTCCGCGGCTACGGTCTCGGCCAGGTGGCGTTCGGCATCGAATCGGCGATGGACGATCTCGCCCGCGAGCTCGGCATCGACCCGTTCGAGCTGCGCCGCCTCAACGTCGTGAAGCCGGGCGAGCCGCTCGTGGCCTCACACGTCGAGGGTGACGACCTGGTCTTCGGCAGCTACGGCCTCGACCAGTGCCTCGATCTCGTCGAGGCCGCGCTGCACCGCGGCGGGGGTTCCGCTGACGCTGCGCCTGGCGCGACCGCTGCCATGCCTGCGGGCGGCGCAGTCCCGGCGGTGGCGAGCGCACCCGAGGGCTCGGAGTGGCGGGTCGGGACAGGCATGGCGGCCGCGATGATCGCGACGATGCCGCCCCGGGGCCACTTCTCCACGGTGTCGATGTCGCTCGAATCAGACGGCTCCTACGTCGCGGCGGTCGGCACCTCGGAGTTCGGCAACGGCACCACCACGGTTCACACGCAGATCGCCTCGAGTGTGCTGGGGACGGCGGCGGAGCGCATCCGCATCCGTCAGTCCGACACCGACGCCTCGGGTCACGACACCGGCGCCTTCGGGTCGGCGGGCAGCGTCGTGGCCGGCAAGGCGCTCTACTCCGCTGCGCTGTCGCTGCGTGCCGCCATCCTGCGCACGGCTTCGACGCTCGTGGGCGCGTGGAGCGAGGGCCACCTCGAGGCCGACGGCGTGCGCATCGGCGACCACTTCGTGCCGCTCGCCGAGATCGCGGCCGCCGCCGGGGGGTCGCTCACCGCCGAGGGCAGTGAAGACGGCTCGAAGCGCTCGATCGCGTTCAACGTGCAGGGCTTCAGGGTGGCGGTGAACACCACCACCGGCGAGGTGCGCATCCTGCAGTCGGTGCACGCGGCCGACCCCGGCGTGATCCTCAACCCCGAGCAGTTGCGTGGGCAGATCGAGGGGGGCGTGGTGCAGGCGATCGGGTCGGCGCTGTACGAGGAGATGATCCTCAAGGAGGGCTACGTCACCACGCAGGTGTTCCGCAGCTACCACCTCCCGCAGCTCGCCGACGTGCCCGTCACCGAGGTGTACTTCGCCGAGACCGAAGACTCGGTCGGGCCCTTCGGCGCCAAGTCGATGAGCGAGGCGCCCTACAACCCGGTCGCACCCGCCCTCGCCAACGCCGTCCGCGACGCCATCGGCGTCCGGCCCCACGAACTCCCCATCTCCCGCGACCGCGTCTGGAGGTCGCTCCAGAACTGACCAGCCGGAACTCTCCCGACCCCGCCGGCACCGGCTCGCTCTCGCGCGAGCTGCGAGCCCGTGTGGGTGGAGCCCGAACCCGCGCAAGCGGGTCCGCCTCCCGCCCCTGCGCGCAGCCGACGCGCTACGCCGGAATTCCCACCATCCCGTGGTGAGCGGGCCGCTCGCGGGCGCGGTGGGGTCAGGATGAGAGCCCCCCCCCGCCATTGCGAGGCTCAGCGGCGGAGGGCACGGGAGGCAGCGACTCGCACCGCTTCAGCAGTGCGAGCGAGGGCAGCGGTGTGCAGCTGCCACTGCTGCCAGTGGAGCAGCACGTCGACGCGGTGGGAGGGGTCGAGGGCGACCAGGGAGTCGTCGTCGCGCACCTGGAGTTCAGGAACCATGCCCCAGCCGAATCCGCGACGAACCGCCTCGACGAAGTCGGCCGACGACGGCACGAAGTGGCAGGGCGGCGACGACGCCTCGACGCCCCTGAACCTCAGGTAGCGGTACTGCAGGTCATCGGAGCGGTCGAACACCACGACGGGCGCCGCCGTGAGACCCTCGAGCCGCTGTGCGCCGGTGCCGCCCCTGCGTGCGCCACCGCTCGAGAGCCACCTGTCGACAAATTCCGGAGAGGCCATCGGCCGGTAGCGCATGGCCCCCAGCGCCACCGACGAGCATCCCTGCACGGGTGCCGGGTCGGTGGTGATCGCCGCCATCACCGCACCCTGTCGCAGCAACTCCGTGGTGCGGCTCTCGTCGGCGCGCTGCATCTCAAAAGCGATGTCGCCCGCGAGCGGTTGCAGTGCCGGCAGCAGCCAGGTCGCGAGCGAATCGGCGTTCACAGCGAGTGACAGCGGCTCGAGGCGCGGCAGCGCTGCGTCGCCGTCGTCCCCATCGCCGTCGCCCGGGGCTCGCTCCCGCCCGAGCGCCGCATCCGCGTCGCGCCCGAGCGCGTCGACCTGCCGCGCCAGCCGCAGCAGCACTTCGCCCGACGCGGTGGGGCGCACCGGCTTGCTCCGCTGCACCAGCACGCGCCCGGTCTCGGTCTCGAGCGAACGGATGCGCTGGCTGATCGCCGACGGCGTCACAGACAGCTCGCGTGCCGCCCCCTCGAAGGTTCCGGCATCGACGGCGGCGCGAAGCGCGTCGAGGCGCGCTTGGTCGAATCGCATGAAGCCACTCTAATGATCCATGAGAATATTTAGCTGGAGTCGCCCCCGCGCGGCTTTTAGGGTCGGGGTGTGACCACAACCTCCCTCGACCCGCTGGCAGCCCTGGCCGGTCTCGGCTTCGGACTCTCGCTGATCGTGGCGATCGGCGCCCAGAACGCCTTCGTGCTGCGGCAGGGGTTGCTGCGACGCCACGTTCTTTCCGTGGTGGCGGTGTGCGCGCTCTCCGACGTGGCGCTCATCGCCCTCGGTATCGCCGGCGCCGGCGTCGTCTTCGACGCGGTGCCCTGGCTCGCCACCGCCGTGCGCCTCGCGGGAGCCGCGTTCCTCCTCGTGTACGCCGTGCTCGCCGCTCGACGCGCTTTCCGGCCTGCCGCCCTCACCGCGGGCGAGGAGCGCTCCTCCCCCGGCCTCGCCGCCACCATCCTCACGTGCCTCGCCCTCACCTGGCTGAACCCCCACGTCTACCTCGACACCGTCGTGCTGCTCGGCACGGTGGCGAACACGCACGGCGACTCGCGCTGGCTGTTCGGTGCCGGCGCCGCAGCGGGCAGCATCCTGTGGTTCAGCGCACTGGGTTACGGCGCTCGTCTTCTGCAACCCCTGTTCGCGCGCCCGCGGGCCTGGCGCATCCTCGACGGCGTCATCGCCCTGGTCATGACCGCCATCGCCGTGTCACTGCTGCTGGGTCTCTGACCTCACGCGCTCATCCCGCCTGCGCCTCGGCTCCCCCGCCTACCTCCGCCCGACTGGGGCCTCCGCGCACCTCGGCTCACGCACCTGACCTCCGCTCGACTCGGGCTCCGCGCACCTCCGCCCGCTCGGGCCCTCTCGCACCTCGGCCCGCGCACCTCGGCCCGCCGCGGCCGTCAGCCCCGCAGCACCCCGACTGCGGCGCGAACCTCCCGTGCGATCGCACCCTCGTCGGCGTTCACCAGTGCGCCCTCGCGCACCACCGGCAGCCCGTTCACGAGAAGCAGGTCGAGCGGCGGCATCGCGCCGAGAGTCAGAGCGGCCACCGGGTCGGTGATCCCCGCATGCTCGACGCCGTCGATGCGCCACAGCGCCAGATCGGCGAGCTTGCCCACCTCGATCGACCCGAGCTCGGCCTCGCGCCCCAGCACCCGCGCTCCACCCCGGGTGGCGACGAAGAGCGCGTCGCGCCCGCTCATCGCCTGTGCGCCGCCCCGCAGCCTGTTGGCGAGCACCGCCATGCGCAACTCGGTGCCGAGCTGCCCCGACTCGTTGGACGCCGCGCCGTCGACACCGAGCCCCACCGGGACTCCGGCCCTCAGCAGTTGTGGCACCGGAGCGATCCCCGCCGCAAGCCGCGCGTTCGACGACGGACAGTGCGCGACCCCCGTGCCGGTGGCCGCGAAGCGCGCGATCGCCGCGTCGTCGAGGTGCACGCAGTGCGCCATCCACACGTCGTCGCCCAGCCAGCCGAGCTCGTCGAGGTACTGCGTGGGTGTGCGGCCGAAGCGCTCGAGGCAGTAGGCATCCTCCTCCACCGTCTCCGAGCCGTGGGTGTGGAGCCGCACCGCTTGGTCGAGCGACCGCGCCAGCACGGCCGCCTCGCGGAGCAGCTCGGCGGTCACCGAGAACGGCGAGCAGGGAGCGATCGCGATCTTCACCATCGCCTCGCGGGAGGGGTCGTGGAAGCGCGCCACCGCATCCGCGCTGGCCTGCAGCGCATCGGCCGTGGTCTCGACGGCGAAGTCGGGCGGGAGGCCGCCCTGCGAGGCGCCGAGATCCATCGAGCCCCGGGTGGCATGGAGTCTCAGCCCCAGGGTCGACGCGGCGTCGACGATCGACCCCAGGATGTCGCCCGACCCGCGCGGGAAGACGTAGTGGTGGTCGCCCATCGTGGTGCACCCCGACAGCGCGCCGACGGCGAGGGCACCGAGCGCTCCCGGGCCCACCGTGTCTGCGGTGATGCGCGACCAGGTGGGGTAGAGCGCGGTGAGCCAGTCGAACAGGATGGCGTCTTGCGCGATGCCTCTGGTGAGCCACTGGTACAGGTGGTGGTGGGTGTTGATGAGCCCCGGGGTGAGCAGGTGCCCGCTGCCGTCGACCCGCTCGACGCGGGTGGGAACCGACGCGGCACGGGAGCCGGATGCGCCTCCGGGTTCGGCTGCGCGGCCGGAACCGGATGCGCGGGCGAGCCCGGATGCGTGGCCGGAGTCGGATGCCTGGCTCGCCTCGCCTGCAGTGGCCCACACAGGGGCCGGGCCCGGCCCCACCGCCACGATCTCGGCCCCGTCGACCACGACGTGCCCGCTCTCGAACTCGGTGCCGAACGGGTCGACGGTCGCGACGTGGGCACCCTCGATGACCGTGCGGATGAACGGTGGCGTCAGCGGTGGGGCGTCGACGGGCGAGTGCCCGGCGCTCACCGAGCGACCTCGGCGACCCGCGTCGGTTCGGCGTCGGCGGCCGGCCGGTGGATGGCCCCCGACGTCTCGCGCAACGGGCGCGCGCTCGCACCCGTCTTCACCGCGAGCACCTCGGCGAGGATCGACAGCGCCGTCTCCTCAGGCGACGACGCACCGAGATCGAGACCGATCGGCGAGTGCAAGGCAGCGAGAGCATCCTCCGCCACGCCGCGCTCGCGCAGGGCGCTCAGTCGCCGCTCGTGCGTGCGCCTCGAGCCCATCGCGCCCACGTAGGCGAGGGGAAGCGCGAGCGCCGCCTCGATGAGTGGCACGTCGAACTTGTCGTCGTGGGTGAGGATGCACACGACCGTGCGCTCGTCGATCTCGGCCTCGGCGAGGTAGTCGGTGGGCCAGCGGTTGACCACCTCGGCCGCGGGGAAGCGTTCGGGCGTGGCGAACACGGGGCGGGCGTCGCACACGGTGGTGCGGTATCCGAGCAGCGCCGCCGCGTTCGACAGCGCCACCGAGAAGTCGACCGCCCCGAAGATGATGAGGTGCGGGGGCGGGGCGGAGACGAGCAGCACGGCATCGAGCACCTCGCCCTCGCACTCGATGGCGCGCCGCGACGACAGCCCGGCCCGCACGGCCCCCGAGAGCTCGGCAGCCACCCGCGTGTCGACGTCGAGCAGCGACGCGATGCCCCGCGCCCCCTCACCCCGCGGCGCCTCCGCCCGTGACTCCTTATCCCGCGGCCCCCCGGCCCGCGATTCCTCCACCTGCGGCCCTTCGCCGCGCGACCTCTCGCCGCCCGACCGCTCACCGCCCGACCCCTGGGCGGAGACCACCACACCCGAGTGCGCCCCCACGAGGCGAACCGGGTCGGCGCCGATCAGCACAGCCAGGCCCGCCGCCCGCTTGTCGCGCGCCCGCTCGAGTTCGACCCGGAGGGCGGCATCGACCGCACCAGGCTGCCCTTCGGGCGCGAGCTGCTGAACCCACACGGTGAGCCGTCCACCGCACGCAAGACCGACGGCGAAGGCGTCGTCATCACTGAAGCCGAACTCGCACAGCTCCGGCCGGCCGGATTCCAGCACCCGGCAGCACGCGTCGTAGACGGCACCCTCGACGCAACCGCCCGAGATGCTCCCCATCACCCGCCCGTCGACGGTCACCGCCATCGACGTGCCGAGCGCTCGCGGTGCACTGCCGTCCACGGCGACCACCGTCGCGACCGCGAGCCGCTCCCCCGTCTCGAGAGCGGCGAGGAGGGGGCGGGCCAGCTCGAGCATCCGTTCTCCTCCTGAGTCTGATCGTGCACCCCGCCCCGGGAAGGCCGCGCCGCAGCGCGGGTGCGCGTGCGGGTGCGGGTGCGCGTGACCTCACCCTAACGCCGCCGACCGGGCGCCCTGTAGTCCGCAGCACCACGGTAACGAACCCGTCATCTGCGCAATCAGCCCGACACATGGGCGTGTTAGAACGGCACCATGCTCATCGTGCACGACGCCTTCCGCATCATGATCGACTCGCAGACCGAGACGGGCGGGGATCTCGTCGTGGCGGAGGAGGTGCTGAGCCCCGGCGCCGTCGACCCGGGCGACCTGGCGGCAGCCGAGCGCCTCGACGCCTCGGGCTGCGTGGTCACCCCCGGGCTCGTGAACGCCCATCACCATCTCCTGCAGAGTGCCTTCCGCACGCTCCCTGGCACCCGTGGGGTGCCGATGCACGTCTGGCTCCCCACGATGGCCGCGGCGTATGCCGCTGTCGGCATAGATCCCGAGCTCGCCCGTGTCGCGGCGAGGGTCGGGGTCGCGGAGGGCCTCCTCAACGGCGTCACGACCGTCGCCGACCACCATCTCACCTGGCCCTCGGGACGTGACACGGTGTCCATGGCCCGTGCCACCGCGGGCGCCGCCCGCGAGCTCGGTGGCCGCCTCGCCTTCGTGCGCGGCTCGGCCCGCGACGACCCTGAGGAGGCCGCCGCCTCGGCCGACGCCATTGCCGAGGCGCTGCTTCCGGATGCGGTGGGCGGTGTGAGCGACGATGGCCTGCTGCAGCTGGCGGTCGGCCCGGCCGGCGTGCACAGCGACAGTGAGGCGACGTTCCGGCTGCTCGGCGAGGTCGCGGAGCGACGTGGACTCCGTCGGCGCACGCAGGCCAACGAGCAGGTCGACGTCGCGATCGCCCTGGAGAAGTACGGGCGACGACCGATCGAGCTGCTCGAGGAGTGGGGCTGGATCGCACCCGACGTCACCCTCGCCCACCTCTGCGCCGTGACGGAGCGCGAGATCGAGCTCCTCGCCGCCCAGGGCGTGACCGCGACGCACGCACCCGGATGCGACCTGCCGATGGGCTGGGGCGTCGCCCCCGTCGCCGCCCTGCTCGACGCCGGAGTGCCCGTGGGCCTCGGTACGAGCGGCGGGGGCAGCAACGACGCAGGGCATCTGCTCGCCGACGCACGTCTGGCAATGCAGGTCGCGCCGCTGGCGGGGCGACCCCTCGACGCCCGCACCGTGCTCGGCCTGGCCACCGAGGGCTCGGCGATCGGCCTCGGCCGCAGCGAACTCGGGCATCTTCGCCCCGGTGCCGCCGCCGACCTCTGCGTCTGGGACGTGTCGGGCGTCGCCGATGCCGGTGTCGCCGACCCGGTGGCGGGTCTCCTCTGGGCCTCTCCCGGGAGGCGCCCGAAGCACGTGGTGGTGGCCGGGCGGGTCGTCGTGCGCGACTACCGCCTCGTCGCCGACGACGACCGCGCCATCGCCGCCGAGCTGCGAGCGCTCCTCGACGCCCGCTGACGGAGCCGCACGCCGCACGCCGCACACCGCAGTCCGGCAGCCGCACGCCGCAGGCCGGGAGCCATAGTCCGCAGGCCGGCAGCCGCACGCCGCACGCCGGCAGCCGCACGCCGCAGGCCGGGAGCCGCAGGGCCGCACGCCGCACGCCGCAGGCCGCGCCGCGTACCCGCTCGGGCCGCGGCACGCGCGCACCGCCCGGACCGCGCCCTACAGCTCCAGCACCAGTCTCGGGCAGGCAGCCCGCGACACGCAGATCATCATCACCTCGTTCGCCTCCTGCTCGTCGGGGGTGAGCACCGAGTCACGGTGGTCGACCTCTCCAGACACGACGGGGGTCTCGCAGGTGCCGCAGGTGCCCTCGCGGCACGACGAGAGCACGAGCACCCCGGCCTCCTCCACCACCTCGAGGATGGAGCGGTCGGGCGGTATCTCGATGGTCAGCCCCGAGAGTTCGAGCTCCACCTCGAAAGCCTCGTGCCGCACCGGTTCGGTCATCTCCTTGGCCTCGAAGCGCTCGAGGTGCAGGGTGCCCGACGGCCACGCTGCGGCGGCGGCGACCTGTTCGAGCTCGGCGAGCATCCGTGCCGGGCCGCAGCTGTAGACCGCGACGGGGCGCGACACCGACCCGCCGTCGAGCGACGAGAGGTCGAGTCGCCGGCCGTGCTCGGGCGTGTACACCGAGACCCGCGAGCCGTACGAGGTCACCAGTTCGTCGACGAACGGCATGCGCTCGAGCGAGCGACCCGCGTAGTGCAACTCCCACGACACGCCCGCCGCGGCGACGGCACGCACCATGGGCAGGATCGGCGTGATGCCGATTCCGCCCGCCACGAACACGTAGTGCGGCAGGAGCGGGGTCGAGGCGGGCGGCAGAGAGAGCTCGAAGTGGTTGAGCGGCCCCCGCACCCGGAGCGTCGAGCCCTCGGCGACGTGCGCGTGGAGGTGAAGCGAGCCGCCGCGGCCGTCGGGCTCGCGCAGCACGGCGATCCGATAGACACTGCGGTCTGTGGGGTCGCCGCAGAGCGAGTACTGGCGCTCGACGCCGGGCTGCACCTCGACGTCGAGGTGGGCGCCCGGGGTCCAGGCGGGGAGGGAGGAGCCGTCGGCGGCCCGGAGGGTGAGCAGCACGACGTCGGTCGCCACCACCTCCGCGGCGGTCACGACGGCCTCGATCTCGGTCAGGGTGACACCGGTCATGCGCCGGCCCTCCGCTCTTTCACGATGAACAGGTGGTACTCGCCCTCGCCGAGGGAGCACCAGCGGTGGAGGGTTCCGCCGCGGTAGTGGATGGAGTCGCCCGGCTCCAGCCGGTGCTCCCCCTCGTCGCCCAGATCGACGAGCACGACACCCGCCACCACGTGCAGGAACTCGTCTTCGTCGTGGCGGTAGAACTCGCCGAGCTCACGGTTGTGGCCGCGGAACTCCATCGGCACGAACGACACGTCGCCGTGCACCAGGATGCGCGCCTCACCGCCACCGAACGGCCCCTGCGGCCCTTCGCGCCGGTGCACCACCGACACACGCGAGGCGCCGGCGGGAGGCAGCAGGTCGTCGGTGGCAGCGGCGATGAGCTCGATCTGGCTCGACCCGAGCGCCCGGGCGATGCGTTCGAGCGAGACCATGCTGGGCCTCGCCTGACCCCGCTCGAGCTGACTGAGGAACGGATGCGACAGGCCGGCGAGCCTCGCCAGCTCCACCAGGGTGAGCCCCCTGGCGAGCCGGAACGAGCGGATGCGCGCACCCAACCGCACGGTCTGCTCATCGATGGCGACGCTGGAGGACATGGGTCGGGTACCGCTTTCGACGGGGGCGGGCTCGGGCCGGCGGGAACGGCCGGGGGCCGGGTTCGCGAGGGAACACCACGACAGTAACCACGAAGTCGCTCCCGCGCGAAATCGGCGCGGAACGGAATTTACAGAGGGAAATGTTTGCGTTACGTGATGGAAACGCGCTCTCCGTAGCGTGGCCCGTGTTGAGCCCATCAACATCACCGAGTCGGCCCTGCGCCGCGCAGCAAGGAGGGATGCATCGTGGAGACCCTCCCCGCCCAGCTCGCCGCCATCACGAACGCGACCCTCCCCGACGGCTCGCTGGTCGACGTCGAGATCGCGGGCGACACCGTGGTGTCGGTCTCCCCCGCCTCCTCGGAAGGACGCCGCGACGCCGCCGATCACCCGCGCTCGACAGGGCCGACCCTCGATCTCAGCGGCTTCCTTCTGCTCACCGCTCCCGCCGAGCCGCACGCGCACCTCGACAAGGCGCTCTCCTGGGACCTCATCGACCCGCCCATGGGCGACCTCGGTCTCGCCATCGACTCCTGGAAGCGCTACTCGGCCGGCATGACCGTCGACGACATCGCCGACCGCGCCCGTCGTCAGGCGCTCGCCATGCTGGCCAACGGCACCACCGCGATCCGCTGCCACGTCGACATCCTGCAGGGCGACCAGCCGCTGCGCGGGGTGCAGGCACTGGTGCGGGTGCGCGAGGAGCTGAAGGGCCTCCTCGACCTCGAGCTCACCGCGCTCGCCGGCCCCACGGTTCCCAGCGAGCACGTGCTCGCGGCGCTCGACCTCGGCGTCGACCTCGTGGGCGGCGCTCCGCACCTCGCCGACGACCCGGATGCCGACCTCCGCCGCCTCCTCGACATCGCGACCGATCGCGGCATCGGCGTCGACATGCACACCGACGAGAGCCTCAACGGTGCCCTCACGATGCGCACCCTCGCCGCCGTGGTGCGCGACTGGCCGGCCGAGCGGCCGGTGACCGCAGGGCATTGCGTGCGCCTCGGCACCCTCGAGCGTGCCGAGCTCGCCGAGGTGATCGCCGAGATCGTCGCGAGCGACATCGGCATCGTCACCCTCCCCATCACAAACCTCTACCTGCAGGGCTGGGAGCACCCGGTCGCCACCCCGCGCGGTCTCACCGCGGTGCGGGAGCTCCTCCACGCCGGGGCACGCCTCGCCGCCGGCGCCGACAACGTGCGCGACCCGTTCAATCCCGTCGGCCGCAGTGACGCCCTCGAGACCGCCTCGCTCCTCGTGACCGCCGGTCACCTCACCCTCGACGAGGCCTACACCGCGGTCAGCGACGGGGCGCGCTCAGTCCTGAGCCTGCCGACGGCCGGAGTCGCCGTCGGCGCCAAGGCGGAGCTGCTCGCCGTGCGCGGCGACACCCTCTCCCAGGTGATCGGCGAGGCCTCGGGCGACCGCTACGTCGTGCACGGCGGCCGGCTCGTCGCCCACAGCGAGGTCACCCGCCGCATCGCCCTGCCCGCCCTCGACCCGACGACCGGTCAGCCGACCGTGCCGGCCACCGAATCCCTTCTCGAAACGAGGTGAGAAGCACCATGACCATCGCCCCACCGACAGCCGCGCCTTCCACGAAGACCGACCAGCTGCTGCACTTCGAAGACGTCGCGATGACCTTCCCGAACGGCACCACCGCCCTCTCGGGAGTGGATCTCACCGTCAACCGCGGTGAGTTCGTCACCGTCGTCGGGCCCTCCGGATGCGGCAAGTCGACACTGCTGCGCATCGCGTCGGGTCTCACCCCGGCCACCGAGGGCGTGACCGAGGTCGACACCACCCGCATCGGCTACGTCTTCCAAGACGCCACCCTGCTGCCCTGGCGCGACGTGCAGTCGAACGTGGAACTGCTCGCCGAGCTCAACGGCATCCCGAAGGCCACCCGACGCACGACCGCCGCCGAGGCGATCGAGCTGGTGGGGCTGAAGGGCTTCGAGAAGCACCTGCCGAAGACGCTCTCGGGTGGCATGAAGATGCGCACCTCGCTCGCCCGTTCACTCACGCTCGACCCCGAGCTCTTCCTCTTCGACGAGCCGTTCGGCGCCCTCGACGAGATCACCCGCGAGCGCCTCAACGACGAACTCATCAAGCTGTTCACCGAGCAGCAGTTCGCCGGGCTCTTCATCACCCACTCGGTCTCCGAGGCCGTCTACCTCTCGACGAAGGTCGTCGTCATGTCGGGTCGCCCCGGCAAGATCGTCGACACCTTCCCCGTCGACTTCGCCTTCCCGCGCGACCCCGAGATCCGCTTCACAGCGGAGTTCGCCGAGCTCTGCGGCAAGGTCTCCCACGCCCTCCGAGAAGGCCACCACTAGGAGGCATGACAGCATGACCACCACCCCTCCGGCCCCGCCGAAGAACCGCACGCTGATGCGACCCGCGACCGTGAAGTCGGGGCGCAAGAAGAGCGCCACCTGGGTTCCCCCTCTTCTCGTGGCGCTCGGCATCATCGCCGTCTGGTACCTCGTCTCCTACGTCTTCCTCGACGAGAAGCGCCGCTTCCTGCTGCCGCCGCCGCACGAGATCTTCACCGAGGCGTTCTTCCAGCCCGACGTGTTCGGCGACATCATGATCGCGCTCGGCCGAACGGCGGTCGTCGCGCTGGTGGGCCTCGCCATCGCGATCGTCATCGGCATCGCCTGGGCGGTCGCCATGTCGCAGGCGCGCTGGATCGAACGCTCCACCTTCCCCTACGCCGTCATCCTGCAGTGCATCCCGATCCTCGCGCTGGTTCCGCTCATCGGATTCTGGTTCGGTTTCGACTACCCGGCCCGCATCATCGTCTGCGTCATGATCGCGCTGTTCCCGATGGTGTCGAACACCCTGTTCGGGTTGCAGTCGGTCGACAAGGGTCAGCGCGAGCTGTTCCAGCTGCAGAAGGCGTCGCGGTGGACTGTTCTCACGAAGCTCGAGTTCCCCGCTGCCCTTCCCGCCATCTTCGCCGGGATGCGCATCTCGGCGGGCCTCGCGGTGGTCGGCGCGATCGTCGGCGACTACTTCTTCCGTCGCGGTGAGCCGGGCCTCGGCTCGCTCATCTCGAACTACCAGTCCCGCGTTCAGTCGGCCGAGCTGTTCGCCGCGATCATCACCGCGAGCCTGTTCGGAGTCGTCATCTTCGCCTTCTTCGGCTGGCTCGGCAAGCGCGTCGTCGGCAAATGGTACGACTTCAGCGCGAGCTGACAGTAGGCACCGAGCGCCAGCTGACCTTTTCCCATCCGCACCACAGCAGCATCCCTTCCGCATCACCCCTGCATCACAGAACCCAAGGAGTAGCCATGCGCAGCACCCGATCCCGGCTCGCCATCGCCGTCGGTCTCACCGCGGTCACCGCGGTCGCCCTCACCGCCTGTTCCAGCGGCTCGTCGGCGACCGACTCGACCCCGTCGGCCGACCTCACCATCGGCTCCACCGACCTCGCCGCGGCGGGCTGCCCGGCGAAGGTCGTCATCCAGACCGACTGGAACCCCGAGGCCGAGCACGGCCACCTCTATCAGATGCTCGGCGACGACTACACCGTCGACGCCGACAACAAGCTGGTCTCAGGCCCGCTCATGTCGAGTGGCGAGTACACCGGTGTCGACGTCGAGATCCGCTCGGGCGGCCCCGCCATCGGCTTCCAGACGGTGACCAGCCAGATGTACACCGACCCCGACATCCTGCTCGGTTACGTCTCCACCGACGAGTCGATCCAGCTCTCGTCCGAGATGCCGACCACCGCCGTGTTCGCACCGCTCGACATCAGCCCGCTGATGATCATGTGGGACCCGGAGACCCACCCCGACGCCAAGACCGTGCAGGACATCGTCGCCGACGGCGCCGTCATCCGCTACTTCGGAGGCTCCGCCTACATGGAGTACCTGATGGCCGCGGGCATCGTCCCGGAGGCCCAGGCCGACGGCTCCTACGACGGCACCCCCGCCTCGTTCATCGCGTCGGCCGGCAAGGACGCTCAGCAGGGCTTCGCCTCGGCCGAACCGTACATCTACGAGAACGAGGTCGAGTCGTGGATGAAGCCGGTCGCGTACCAGCTCATCAACGACACCGGCTACCCCTTCTACATGTCGGCGATGGCCACCCGCGCCGATGACCTCGAGGCCAACAGCGAGTGCTTCAAGGCCCTGGTGCCGGTGCTGCAGCAGGCCGAGGTCGACTACTTCGCCGACCCGGCCAAGACGAACGCGCTCATCCTCGACCTGGTCGACCAGTTCGACACCGGCTGGGTGTACTCGCAGGGCGTCGCCGACTACTCGGTGAAGACCATGATCGACGAGGGCATCGTCGGCAACGGCGAGAACGACACGCTCGGTGACTTCGACGAGGCTCGCGTCTCGGAGCTGCTCGAGAAGACCACTCCGGTCTTCACCGACCTCGGCACCGCGCCGGCCGACGGTCTCACCACCGCCGACCTCTACACCAACGAGTTCATCGACACCTCGATCGGCCTCAAGTAGCACCCGGGGGCGGTCTGCGGCGTGGGAACTCCCCGCCGCAGGCCGCCCCGCTCCGTCTGCACCGCATCCGCACCGCCCGCACCGCACCGCACCCTCCGCATCCGCACCGCCCGCACCGCCCCCACCGCATCCGCACCGCCCGCACCGCCCGCTCCGCTCGCAAAGGACCGCCGACCATGACCGCCACCGCCGAACAGATCATCGCCCTCGCCGACGAGCTCGTCGCCCTCCTCGGCCCGCGCGGCGTCACCACCGAACTGCGCGGCCGCGAGAAGGCGTCGCTCGACGGCGCCAAGATGTCCCCCATCCTGAGCGAGCAGCTGCCCCTCGGCCTCGCCGACATCGTCGCCTTCCCGGCGAGCGCCGAGCAGATCGCCGAGACCGTCGCCGCCGCCGTGCGACACGGCGTCGCCGTCACCCCCCGCGGCAAGGGCACCGGAAACTACGGGCAGGCCATCCCGATGCGGGGCGGCCTCGTGCTCGACATGTCGAAGGCCCGCGCCATCGTCGAGGTGGGCGACGGCTACCTCACCGCCGAGGCCGGTACCCCCATGATCACCATCGAGCAGGCCGCCCGCGAGGCCGGCCAGCAGATCCTCATGTACCCCTCCACCGCCCAGTCGAGCCTCGGCGGGTTCCTCTCGGGAGGCTCGGGCGGCACCGGTTCGATCAAGCACGGCAGCAACATGAGCGGCGACTACGTGCTCGGTCTCGACGTGGTCTACGCCTCCCCCGTCGCCGAGCTCGTGCACGTGGAGGGCGAGGAGGCCCAGCCCTACGTGCACACCTACGGCACCGCGGGCATCATCGCGCGCGCCACCATCGCTCTCGAGCCTCTGCAGGAGTGGGTCGGGTTCTACGCGAGCTTCCCGGCCTTCGAAGACGCGACCGGCATCATCCGCCAGATCGGCTGGCTCGAGCCCACCCCGCGGCTCGTCTCGGCCGACCTGCCCACCATCGCCAACGCCCTTCCCGCCGACCCCGCCATCCCCCGCGACCGTGCGTCGCTCCGCGCCATCCTCGACCCTTCCACCGTCGCCGCGGCCACCGCGCTCGTCGAGGGTGCGGGCGGTCGTGTCGAGGAGGTGCGCGAGGGGCCGCAAGCCACGGTCAAGATCTCGATGCTGAGCTACAACCACCCCATCGAGTGGCTGCAGAAGTCATCGGTCGAGACCTACTTCCATGTGGAGGTCTCGGGTGCCGCCCTCGTCGAACGGCTCGACGAGGTGCATCAGGCCTACCCTGGGGCCATGCTGCACATCGAGGCCCAGCGCGACCACCCCATCGGCATGCTCGCCGCGCCCTACGTGAGCGCCGAGGAGGTGTACGCCGGGTTCGAGCGCCTCACCGCGATCGACGTGGGTTACCACAGCCCGCACCAGTGGTTCGTCGACTGGAACGTCGAGCGCACCCGTGAGCTCGCCGGCACCACCGACCCCGACGGGCTTCTCAACCCGGGCAAGCTCCCGGCACCCGGCACCGTCACCACCGCGGGAAAGAAGGCATGAACGCCGTGACCTCCACCCGCAAGCTCGCCGAGCTCTCCGGCAACGCCGCGGCGGCGGCCCTCGGCCCCGACTCCGTCGTCGTGCTGCCCACGGGGGCGATCGAGTACCACGGGCCGCATCTGCCGCTCATGACCGACTACCTCATCGCCGACAGCGTCGCGAACGCCGCGGTCGACGCCGCTGCCGCGAAGGGCCTCGACGTGTGGATCCTCCCCACGATCGCCTACACCAAGTCCGACGAGCACCACTGGGCCCCCGGCACGATGTGGATCAGCTGGGACACCCTCATGCAGACCGTCGTCGAGCTCGGCAGCTCGCTCGCCGCCACCCCGGCGAAGAAGCTCGTGTTCTTCAACGGCCACGGCGGCAATCTCGCGCTGCTGCAGGTGGCGTGCCGGGAGCTCCGCCGCCGCTTCGGGCTGCAGACCTTCCTCATGGGCGCCACCGTGCCTCCCGGCGACCACGACGGCCCCGAAGAGCTCGGTCTCGGCATCCACGCCGGTCACGCCGAGACCTCGCTCGTGCAGCATCTGCGCCCCGAGCTCGTCGACCTCTCCGTCGCCGAGCCGAGCGTTCCCGCGCACCTCGCCGAGTACGAGCACATCGGCTTCCGCAAGCGGGTGACCTTCGGCTGGCTGTCGAACGACTTCGCCACGAACGGCACCCTCGGCGACCCGACCGGCGCGAACGCCGCCTACGGCGCAGAGCTGTTCGACAGGTCGGTGACGGATGCGGTGGCCGCCTTCGCCGAGATCGCACGGTTCGACGCGGCCGGCGGTGCGGGCGGCGGCATGGCCGGCGGTGCGACGCCCGCCGGAGCCTCCTCGTGAGCCTTCCCGCGTCGGCTGCCGCGCTGCTAACCGAGTGGCTGCCGAGCAACGACGACCCGGTCAGACCCCTCATGACCCTCGGCACCATCGACCCGTCCGGGTATCCGGATGCGCGCTCGGTGCTCCTGTCGGAATACGACGACACCGGGTTCTTTTTCCACACCGACTCGCGCTCGCGCAAGGTGCGCGACGTGACGGAGACCCCGCGGGCGGTGCTGACGCTGGTGTGGCCCGGTCGACAACTGGTGGTGCAGGGTGACGTGAGTCCCGCATCCGCCGACGAGCTCGACCGGGCGTACGCGCACCGCTCGCGCTACCTCCAGCTGCTGGCCTGGCTCAACACCCCCGAGCTCGCGATGCTCGACCACGAGGAGCGCCTCGCGCGCTGGGCAGCGTTCGCGGCCGAGCACCCGGAGGGCACGCTGAGCGCCCCCGAGACCTGGGCGGGCTTCGTCGTGGAGCCCGTGCGGCTGACGTTCTGGCACGGCGACCCCGACACCGCGTCGCGGCGGGTGGAGTTCGCGCGCGCCGCGAACGGGGAGTGGGCGGAGTCGATCCTCCCCGGCTGAGGCACACGCGCCGACGCGGCGTCGTCGAGGGGTCTGCTCCGGTGCACCGTCGGCCCGCGACGCGGCACGTCTCGTCAGCGCGCGGCTGCCGCCTTCGCGGCGGCGGCGATCGCGTCGGTGAGCACCGTGAGCAGGCGCGGAGAGTCGAGCTTCGGCAGCACGACCTCCACCAGCACGGCCTTGTCGTCGGCCGAGTGGGCGAGCGAGAGCGCTGCGGCGAGTTCGTCTTCGGTTCGTGCGGTCGTGGTGAGCACCCGGTCGCCCGCGCCGAGGGCTGCGGGGATGAGGGTCCAGTCCCACGACGTGATGTCCTGATAGACCGCCGACGGGCTCTGGATCTTGCGCTCCACCGTGTACCCGTCGTTGTTGAGCAGGAAGATAACCGGCGTGAAGCCGCGGTGGAGGATGGTGGCGAGCTCCTGCACCGTGAGCTGGGCCGCCCCGTCGCCCACGAAGAGCACGGCCCGGTGGCCCGGTGCGGCGACGCAGGCGCCGAGGGTCGCCGGCACGGTGTAGCCGATCGCCGACCACACCGGCTGGCCGAGCAGCGCCGAGTCGTCGGGCAGCACGAGGTCGAGGGCGCCGTAGAACGAGGTGCCGGCGTCGGCGATCACCGTCGTCCCCGGACGCAGCCAGTTCTGCACGGCACCCCAGAAGTGCTCCTGGCTGAGCGCCTTGCCGGCCACCGGGGCATCGGCGTCGGGAACGGGCGGATGCCCGACCGGCACCACGGCCTCCCGCTCGAAGCGGCCGAGCACCTCGTGCAGCGCCGCGAGCGAGTCGGTGAGCCGCACGCCGTAGAAGGTGGTGTCGGCGATGCGCGCCGAGGTGAGTCCGAGCTCCACCGCCTGCTGCTCGTCGAAGCGCTGGGTGAAGAAGCCGGTGAGGAAGTCGCTCATCACCGTTCCGGCGAGCACGAGCAGCGGCGCCTGGTCGACGGCGTCGCGGGCCTCCTCGATGCGGGTGAAGGCTCCCATGTAGGTGCCGAGTGAGGCGGGGTGCGACTCGTCGAGCACCGCCTTCGACATGTTCTGCGACGCCACGTACACCCCGTCGTGGTCGGCGATGCTGCGGATGAGCGGCTCCTGCGAGGTGCGGTGCACCTGGGGCCCGACGAGCAGCGTCACGCGCGGATGCTCGGAGACGGCCTCCTCGAGGGCTGCGGTGAAGCGGGCGAGCTCCCCCGCATCCGAGGTCGCGGCCACGAGAGGCGACCGCAGGTTGGCCGAGGGCACCGGTGCGACGGCGACGTCGGCGGGGATGCCGAGGTAGACCGGCTTCGACTCGCGGAGCGCCGTCATGAGCGCGGCGTCGATGTCGCGCGTCGCTGTCGTCGCCTTCACGATGGTGGCGGAGGCGGTGACCTCGCGGTAGGCCCGGTAGAAGTGGTCGTAGTCGCCGTCGATGAGAGTGTGGTGCAGGTGCAGTCCTGCGGCGCGGGCCGTGGTGGAGGGCATGCCCGTGATCTTGACGACGGGGACGTCTTCGGAGAAGCTGCCGGCCACCCCGTTGATCGCCGAGAGCTCGCCCACGCCGAAAGTGGTGACGAGGGCGCCGATGCCCCGTCGCAGGCGGGCGTAGCCGTCGGCGGCATAGGCGGCGTTGAGCTCGTTCGTGGAGCCCACCCAGGTGAACCCGTCGACCGTCACCATCTGATCGAGAAGGCTGAGGTTGAAGTCGCCGGGGAGGCCGAACACGTGGTCGGCGCCGAGCTGCACGAGGCGGGTGGCGAGGTACTGGCCGACTGTGACGACCGCGGGGTGGGAGCTTGTTCCGGATTGTGTCTGGTCACTCATGGTGTCAGCTTAGGGCTCGCCGCTCGGCCGTCGGGGCGGCCGAGCTGCAGCCGGTCGGCGACCTCGGCGAGCGCCGCGGCGAACTCGCGCTCCTTGCCGTCGGCGGCCCCGCCGGAGAGGTTCACCCCGACGACTCCGTCGAGGGCGAGCAGCTGCTCGCTGAGGGCGAGAGCGGCATCGATCCCGGCGCGGCGAGGATCGGCAGCGGCCAGGATGCCGTCGAGATACCCCTCGGGGAGCACGAGGGTGGTGAACGAACGGAGCAGGGTCGCACTGCCGTGGTCGACCACCATCGGGACGCACGCGATGAAGCCTGGGGCGGCACCCGCATCCCAGCTTTCGGCGATGAAGCGGCGCACGGGCTCCGCTCCCCCGGCGTGATTCACGAAGCAGAGGTCTGCCCCCGCCCGCACCTTCTCGGCGAGACGGGCGGCACGGCGGTCGTGCGGCGGAGTCGTCGGGGACTCGCCCACCGAGACGAGATGGCCGGCCCGCCGCGCGAGCGCGGCGGCCCTGGTGGAGTCGAGGTCGAAGACGGGCAGCGCGTCGGGGCGGTCTCCGGTGAGGGTGTGGTCACCGGTCACGCAGTGCACGGCGGCGACGCCCACCTCGGAGAGGCCGGCGAGTTCGCTCTCGAGCGCGACGCGGTTGCGGTCGCGGCAGTTGAGGCCGGTCCACACGGCGAGCCTGCGCTGCTGGATGAGGTGGGCCCGGTAGGCGGGCGGGAACTGCACGCGGCTGCGGCCGGAGTCGCCGGCGAGGGCGGCGTCGACGCGGCCGGCGAGAGTGTCGGCGCACTCCTCGAGGGATGCCAGGTCGAGGGCACGGCCCGGGAAGTCGGCGACGACGATCTGGCGGGTGGCGAGGAGGGCGCGCATCGCTCGCGCGCCCGAGGAGCCCGGCGCAGTCGGCGCGCCCGTCGCGCCCGGCGCGTCCCTCGCAAGGCGGTCGTCGTCACCCTCGCCGCCACCCCGCCAGCGCACGGTGGGGAGGTCGAGGAACACGCAGCGGAACTCGCCCACCTCGCAGCTGCCGTCGAAGTCGACGCCCCCGCAGGGGCCGTACTCCATGTGCTTCGGGCAGGCCTCCCGCAGCTCGGGCGTCGCGTTCATGCGGTCATGCTAGCCAGCTGCTGTGACGGGGGTGTTTCAGCGGGCGCATCCGCCGCGTTTCAACGTCACGGCGCTGTCGGAGGGTCGCCCTAAGGTGGTGGGAGCATCAGCCGTGAGGCACCGGCCCGGGCAGGTGCGCGACAGCGAGGAGTCACCGATGAGCAACCCCTACGACCTGGTCGTGCGCGCCGAGTCGGTCTTCGTCGACGGGGAGTGGCGGGCGGCCGCCGTCGCCGTGCGCGACGGCGTTGTCGCGGCGATCGCCGAGTACGACGAGGAGATCCCGGCGCACCAGGTGGCCACCCTGCCCGAGGGGCAGGTGCTCGTGCCGGGGATCGTCGACACGCACGTTCACGTCAACGAGCCGGGCCGCACCGAGTGGGAGGGCTTCGACACGGGCACGCGGGCCGCCGCCGCGGGCGGGGTCACCACCATCGTCGACATGCCGCTCAACAGCATCCCGCCCACCACCACCGTCGAGGCGCTCGAGCTCAAGCGCGCGGCCGCGGCGCCGCAGGCACGGGTCGACGTGGGGTTCTGGGGCGGCGCGATCCCCTCGAGCCTCGGCGCCCTCGAGCCGCTCTGGAACGAGGGGGTGTTCGGGTTCAAGTGCTTCCTCTCCCCCTCGGGGGTCGACGAGTTCCCGCACCTCGACACCGAGCAGCTGAACGCCGCTCTCGCCGAGATCGCGGGCTTCGGCGGGCTGCTCATCGTGCACGCCGAAGACCCCGACGTGCTCGACGCCGCCTCCTCGGCGTCGCACGGTGGCCCCGGCTACCTCGACTTCGTCGCCTCGCGACCCGACCTCTCCGAGGAGGATGCGATCGCCCACGTCATCGCGGGCGTGCGGGCGACGGGTGCCAGGGCGCACATCCTGCACCTCTCGAGCGCCCGTGCCCTCGACGCCCTGCGCGCTGCCAAGGCGGAGGGGCTGCCCCTCACCGCCGAGACCTGCCCGCACTACCTGAGCTTCTCGGCCGAGCACATCCCCGACGGGGCCACGCAGTACAAGTGCTGCCCACCCATCCGCGACGAGGCCAACCGCGACCTGCTCTGGGAGGGCCTCCTCGACGGCACCATCGACCTCATCGCGAGCGACCACTCCCCCTCCACCGCCGAGCTCAAGTTCGCGGGCTCGGGTGACTTCGCCGAGGCCTGGGGCGGCATCTCGGGGCTGCAGCTGTCGTTCCCCGCGGTGTGGACGGCGGCGCGCGAACGCGGCATCCCGCTCGAGCGCGTGCTGGGGTGGATGGCCGTGAACACGGCGGCGCTCGTAGGGCTGGGCACGAAGGGCGCCATCGCGGTCGGCGGCGACGCCGACCTCGTCGCCTTCGCCCCCGAGGAGACCTTCGTGGTCTCGGCCGAGGAGCTCGAGCACAAGAACAAGGTGTCGGCCTACGACGGCAGCACCCTGCACGGAGTGGTGCACACCACCTGGCTCGCGGGCGAGGTCGTCCACGTCGTGGGCGACCGCCCGGGGGCGCCCGAGCGGGTGCCGAGCGGCAGGCTGCTCACCCGCCCCGGTGCGGGGCCCGAGGCCCGTTCCACCGAGTGAGCCCCCTTGTAAACAGATCGTAAAATCAGGCGGCGGCCCCGCGCATCCGTTCTCCGGCGACCGGCGCAGGCGCAAGACTTGAGGCGCGCACCACTCATGCGACCCGGTGCGCAGTGAGCAGGAGAGCATGTCGATCGTCCTCGGACCGCACCAGTACGGCAAGGCGGAGAACCGCATCGTGAGGGTGTACCGCGACACGGCGCGGCACGAGATCCACGACGTGAACGTCTCGACCGCGCTGCGCGGAGCCTTCGACGCGGCCCACCTCGTCGGCGACCAGAGCGCCGTGCTTCCCACCGACACGCAGAAGCAGACCGCCTACTCCTACGCCAAGGAGAAGGGGCTCACCTCGATCGAGAGCTACGGACTGGTGCTCGGCACCCACTTCGTCGACGACGTCGAGCCCGTCTCGGGCGCCCGCATCGAGATCGAGGAGTACGCCTGGGAGCGCGCCGTCGTCGACGGGGTCGAGCACGACCACGCCTTCGTGCGCAAGGGCCAGGAGGTGCGCACCGCCGCCATCACCGTGGAGGGCAAGGGCGCCGAGCAGAAGACCTGGGTGATCGGCGGCCTCAAAGAGCTCGTGCTGCTGAAGACCACGGGTTCGGAGTTCAAAGACTTCCTCGAGAACTCCTACACCCGGCTGCAGCCCACGACCGACCGCATCATGGCGACCTCGCTGGTGGCGAAGTGGCGCTTCTTCGAGCCCGCCGAGGGGTGGGGGTCGATCGACTGGGAGGCCACCTACACCGGCATCAAGCAGACCATGGTGAGCGTGTTCGCCACCCTGCATTCGCTCGCGCTGCAGCAGACCCTGTACGAGATGGGCAAGGCGGTGCTGGAGGCGTACCCGTTCCTCGCCGAGATCCGTCTGTCGGCACCCAACAAGCACCACTTCCTCTACGACCTGTCGCCGTTCGGGGTCGAGAACGACAACGAGGTGTTCCACGCCGACGACCGGCCCTACGGCCTCATCCAGGCCTCGGTACTCCGCGACGACGCGCCCCCAGCCGGCCCCGCCTGGGACATCGCCGGCGGCTTCGCGTAGCCGACCGACGGTCGGGCCATCCGACCCGGACGTTCTCGCCCACTTCTGCCCTCGCCGCGACGTTCTCGCGTACAAAGTCCGTGAAGACCTCGGTTATCACGGACTTTGTGCGGGAGAACGCCGGCGGAGGTCAGCTCCCGCGGTAGGTCGAGTAGGCGAAGGGGCTGAGCAGCAGCGGCACGTGGTAGTGCGCGGCGGGGTCGGTGAGCTCGAACACGATCTGCACCTCGGGGTAGAACGCGCGGATCTCCTGCTCGTGGAAGTACACGCTCGTGTCGAAGCTGAGACGGTAGCGCCCGGCAGGCAGCTCGGTGGGGCCGAGCGCGGTGGCCCGCCCGTCGGCGTCGGTCTCGGCCGAGGCGATCATCACCCAGTTGCAGAGGTCGTCGTGCTCGAGCCGCACCGGCACGCCGGCGGCCGGCAGCCCGATCCCTGAGTCGAGCACGTGCGTGGTGACCTTGCTGCGGACATGGGCGTTCATGCGTCTCCTTCGGCACGAGGCGAGGTTCCGGATGCGGCGGTCGCAGCGGTTCCGGATGCTGCGGTGGGCGGGTAGAGCGACGCGAGGCGCAGGAGGGTGATGTCGTGAAGCTCGGAGGCCACCGTCGCCGCCTCGGCGGCGTCGTCGAGCACGAGCCGGCGGGTGAGCTCGGCGAGGATCTCGGCCCGCCCACGCCCGGCCGCCCTGACGAGGAACACGCGGTCGAAGCGCCGTTCATAGGCGGCGTTGCCGTCGGCGATCGCTTGGGCGAGGCCCGCATCCGAGGCCTCGGCCGACGACTGCTCCGAGCGGCTGAAGCGCTGCGACTGCCCGTCGCCGGCGGCCCGCTCGCCGATGCGCGGGTGGTGGGCGAGCGCCGCGTCGACCTCGGCCGGCGTGAGCGTGCGGGCCACGGCGTCGGCGGTGGCGAGCAGTTCGTCGTTCGTCGCGAAGGGCGCGGCGCCGGCGACCTCGGCGACGAAGCGCTCGACCCCCAGGCACGACCTCAGCGCTTCGCGCAACTCCCCCGAATCCACGACTCCCGTCATACCCCGAGTTTACGATGAGCACCATGCACGCGGATGCCACCGACCCCGGTTCGGGGCCTGCCCCGAGCCCACCGGTCCGGTCGGGCGTGCGGGCGACCGGCGTGCTGCTCGCGGCGGGCGCCGGCACGCGCATGGGCCGGCCGAAGGCCCTCGTCTCCGATCCACTCACGGGTGAGCCGTGGCTGCTGCGCGGCATCCGCGCCCTCGTTGACGGCGGCTGCTCCGCCGTCGTCGTGGTGCTGGGCGCGCGAGCCACCGAGGCGCGTGAGCTGCTTGCCACCACAGTGGGTGGCTCCCCCGCCGGAGGCATCCGTGTCGCCCCATCCACGACGACGATCACGGTCATCGAAGCGCCCGACTGGCACGACGGCCTCTCCGCCTCCCTGAGGGCCGGGCTCTCCTCCCTCGACCCCACCACCATCGACGCCGCCCTCATCACCCTCGTCGACCTCCCCCGGCTGCCCGCCGCATCCGTGGCTCGGCTGCTCGACGTCGCGTCACCGCGCACCGCCCTGCGGCAGGCGGTCTACGACGGCCGCCCCGGGCATCCGGTGCTCATCGGGGCCGATCACCTCGCAGCGCTCGGCGCGTCGCTCGGCGGAGACCGGGGCGCCCGCTCCTACCTGCGCGCGCACGGCGCCGAAGAGGTCGACTGCACCGACCTCGGGGGCGGCGACGACGTCGACGGACCCCGGCGAGCACTCCGAGAATCGGGAACACACAGCCCCTGACGCGGGTTGGCGTCTGCATGACCGCAACAGGACTCACCACCATCGGATTCATCGGCTCGGGCAACATCGGGGGCCAGCTCGCGCGACTCGCCGTCGCTCACGGCTACTCGGTCGTGCTCAGCAACTCGCGTGGGCCCGAGACGCTCGCCGACCTCATCGCCGAGCTCGGGCCCCAGGCCACGGCGGGCACACCGGAGGAGGCGGCGACGGCGGGCGAGCTCGTCGTCGTGACCGTGCCGCTCAAAGCCTACGAGCAGGTGCCCGTGGCGCCCCTCGAGGGCAAGATCGTGATCGACACGAACAACTACTACTTCGAGCGCGACGGGCACCTGCCGGTGCTCGATGCCGGAGAGGCCACCGTGTCGGGTCTGCTGCAAGCCCACCTGCCCGGCTCGACCGTCGTGAAGGCGTTCAACAACATCATGGCCGCCGACCTCACCACCACCGGATCGGCGACCGGAACGCCCGACCGCCGCGGCCTGCCGATCGCCGGCGACGACGCCGCGGCCAAGCAGCTGGTGGCCACACTGCTCGACGAGTTCGGCTTCGACGCCGTCGACGCCGGCACCCTCGACGAGAGCTGGCGCTTCGAGCGCGACCGCCCCGCCTACGTGGTGCGGATGACCGCGGCCGAGATCCCCGGCAAGCTCGCCGGGGCCGTGCGGTAGCACGGGTCCCGAACCCCGGGTCAGGGCCCCGGGCCCGCGCCCCGGGGCCCTACTCGAGCTCGCCGAAGGCGTCGTAGAGCGTGTTGATCGAGGCGATCCGCGTGCGCGCGTCGCGGGGCCGCGCCGCGAGAGCCCCGGAGGCGAGCACGTTCACCAGGCTCATGGCGCTCGCGTAGCTGTCGAGCGGGGTGACGCTGTCGATGGGGCACTCGAGCCAGAGCTGAGCGAACTCGGCGTAGCGCCTGGCCGATGCGTCGCCGATGAGGAGCACTGGCACGCCGCGTGCCGCGATCCCCTGCACCAGCCGCGCGAAGCCCGCCGGCCGCCGCCGGAAGCCGAACACGACGGCGACGTCACGCGCATCCCGATCGGCGAACTCCTCGGCGATGGTCTGGCCGGGCTGGGGCGCGAGCAGCACCCCGGTGCGGGCCTGCGCGAGCTGCTCCCTGAGGTGCAGCGCCGGCGCGAAGCTGTTGCGCATGCCCACGACCACCACCGAGCGGCTGTGCACGAGGAGCGAGATGGCCTGCTCGAGCCGCTCGGGGCCGAGCGCGTCGAGGCAACGCCTGAGGTTCTCGACCTCCCGCACGAGGTGGGCGCTGAGATCGGCCGATGCCCCGGGCGTCGCTCCCCCGACCGGCACGCCGGACGAGCGCAGCGACCGCGCGTGCTCGCGCACCTCCTGGGCGTTCTCGAAACCGAGCCGCCTGAACAGCCGCGAGACCGTCGCCTTCGAGACTCCGCTGCGGTGCGCGAGCTCGGTGCCGGAGTAGATCGCCAGGTCGGTGAGGTGATCGAGGATGAAGTCGGCGGCGCGCTGCTCCTGCGGAGACAGCTCGCCGTAGCTCTTGTCGATGCGCTGCCCGATGGTGAGCGGGCGCTCGGCGACGTCGTCGGGCCGAGCCTGCACGCCGCCGCGGTTCACAACCCCTGCTCCGTCTGCACCGCCGGCGCGGGAGCATCCGTCTGCCCGACCGGCGCGGGCGCATCCGTCTGCTCCGCCAGGGCGAGCACCGCACGCTCGAAGGCGTCGATGGTCTTCGCCACGTCGTCTTCGGTCACCCGTTCCTCGGGGTTGTGGCTGACCCCGCCCTCGCAGCGCACGAACAGCATCCCGATCTCGGTGATCTCGGCCACCGCCATCGCGTCGTGCCCGGCCTTCGAGAACAGCGACATCGGCCGCTTGTCGCCTGTCGACCTGATGCCGTCGGCGATCACCCCGCGCAGCCGCGCACTGCAGACCGCGGCGGGTGCCGAATGGGTCTCCACGCTGTCCCAGCGCAGTCGCCGCTGCCGGCAGATGTCGTCGAGCAGCCCCTGGATGACCGTCCAGATGCGATCGCGCTCCGAGTCGTACTCACCGCGCAGATCGAGACTGAACTCGACCTTGCCCGGGATGACGTTCACTGCATCCGGGAACACCTGCAGGTGCCCGACCGTGGCGATCAGCTGTGCCGAGCGGGCGAGCCGTTCGATGGCGATGATCGCATCCGCCGCACCCGCGAGGGCGTCGCGACGCCGCTCGTAGGGGGTTCCCGAGTGGCCTGCCTTGCCGGTGACGGTGAGGATGAAGCGGCGTGCGCCCGCGATCGACGACACGATGCCGAGTGCCTTGTTCTCGTCTTCGAGGTAGGGACCCTGCTCGATGTGCGCCTCGAGGTAGCCGATGAGCTCCTCCGGCCGGCGGGCGGCGTCGCCGATCGTCGCCGGGTCGAGACCCCAGGCGGTGAACGCGTCGCGAAGCGACACACCGTCTTCGCCGTGCAGCTCCCACCAGGCGTCGTCCCAGGTGCCGGCGAGTGCGCGGCTGCCGAGCAGGGCGCGGCCGAACCGGGTTCCCTCCTCGTCGGCGAAGGCGACGACCTCGAGCGCGAACGGCAGCTCGCGCCCCGAGGCGTTGATGCGCTCCACCACGGCGATGGCGCTCAGCACACCCAGGATGCCGTCGTACTTGCCGGCGGCGGGAACGGTGTCGAGGTGGCTGCCGAGCAGCAGCGCCGGGAGCCCCGGAACGGCGCCCTCGAGTCGCCCGCACTGGTTGCCGGCGGCGTCTTGCCAGGTGGTCATGCCGGCGGCCTGCATCCACTCGGCGGCGAGGGCGTTGACCTGGCGGTGCTCCTCGGAGAGGTAGACGCGTTCGATGAGCCCGTCGGGCATCGAGGAGTACCCCGCCAGCACCTCGCAGCGGCGCAGCAGCTCGGCGGCGGTGGTGGACTCGGGAACCTCGCGCGCTGTGGCGGTGACGGGGGTCTCGACGGGGGTCATCGGGCGATCTCCTCGGCGGGGATGGGGGCGGCGGCGGTGCCGGCGCCGGCGCCTGCGCTTGCTCGCGTCTCAACGCCCACGCCCACGCCCACCCTGGTGCCGGCGGCCGTGTTGCTCACCGCATCCTGATACACCTCGTAAGCGGCCCCCACGCCACCTCCGCCCACGACCGCCGCACCCTGCCGGCGCAGCACCTGCTCGAGCGCGGCGAGCGTGGTGAGCACCGCATCCTTCCGGGCGTTGTAGCCCATCGTGCCGATGCGCCAGACCTTCCCGTGCAGCGGACCGAACGAGGTGCCGATCTCGATGCCGAAGTCGTTCAGCAGCTCGCCGCGCACCGCGTCGCCGTCGACCCCCGCGGGGATCTTCACCGCCACCACGTTGTTCATCTTCACGGCCAGGTCGCCGAAGGTCTCCAAGCCGAGCCCGCCGACACCGGCGAGCATCGCGGCGCCGTGCAGGCGGTGCCGCTCCACCGCGTTCGCGAGTCCTTCCTCGACGAGCAGCCTGGCGCACTCGCGGGCGCCGTACAGCATCGAGGTGGCCTCGGTGTGGTGGTTGAGGCGCTTCTCACCCCAGTAGTCGAAGATCATGGCGAGGTCGAAGTAGTTCGAACGGATGCGCGCCGCCCGCACCACGTCGCCCTCCGACGCGATGCCCGCCTCGATGCTCTTGCGGGAGTCGATGACCTCGACGGCCCGAGCCGAGAAGGTGGCGGGCGCCGACCCCGAGGGCCCGCCCAGGCATTTCTGCAGGCCGGCGGTGACGGCGTCGAGGCCGAGAGCGTCCGTGTCGAACTCGTTGCCGGCGAGACTCGCGGTGACGTCGGTGTAGAACAGCACGCCGTGCTTCGCGCAGAGTTCGCCGACGCCCTCGAGGGGCTGGGCGACCGTGGTGCTCGTGTCGCCGTGCACGACGGCGAGCAGCTTGGGCTTCGTAGCGGCGATGGCCTGCTCGAGCTCGGCGAGGGTGAAGACGGTTCCCCACTCGCGCTCGATGACGTGCACCTCGGCCCCCGCCCGCTCGGCGATCTCGCGCAGCAGATGCCCGAAGCGGCCGAAGACGGGCACCAGCACCCGGTCGCCCGGCTCCACCAGCGACACGATCGCCGCCTCGATGCCGGCCCGCGAGGTGCCGTCGATCAGCAGCGTCTGCTCGTTCCGCGTGCGGAAGACCTCGCGGTACAGCCCCATCGTCTCGTTCATGTAGGCCGTCATGACGGGGTCGTACTGCCCCACCAGCTGCGCCGACATGGCACGCAGCACACGCGGGTCGGCGTTGATCGGCCCCGGCCCCATCAGGAGGCGGGTGGGCGGGTTCACGGGCTGTGCGACGATGACGACTCCTCGAAAATCCTGTTTCTCTCCTCCCATCCTACGAAACGAACGTTTCAGGAGTGTTTCGGATGCGCCTCCGCCCGTTGGTCAGGGGGTGAGATGCGTGGCGACGGATGTGGCGAGGTCGAGGAGGGGGAGGTCGGTGCCGCGGGGGCCGATGAAGCAGAGGCCGACGGGGGCGGTGCCGCCCGGGGCCGGCACCCGCAGCAGGGGGGCCGAGACGGCGGGGTACCCGCCTGCGCCCGCCACCGAGGTCATGCGCAGGGTGGCGGCCCGCACCGAGGCGATCACCTCGGCCGAGGCGTCGAGCGCGGGCGCCGACGACGACGCCGAGGGCAGGAGCAGCACGCGGCCGGCGAGCACCTCGTCGAAGCGGTGGCGGGCCTCGGCGAGGAGGGCGCGGGCCGCGTCCTCCTCCGCGGCCGTCACGCGCGACCCGGTCTCGAAGCGCTCGGCGATGTCGGGGCCGAGGGCCCCCGGATGCTCGGAGATCCACGCCCCGTGCTGACGCCAGGCCTCGGCGCCCTGCACGGTGCGGAAAGCCGCGAACACGGCGTCGAGATCACCGAGGTCGACCTGGTCGACGAGCCCGAACACGAGCTCGTCGGTGACGTGGTCGAACGCCTCCTGCACCTCGGGCGTGCAGCCCGCCACGAGGTCGGCGCACACGACGAAGCCCGACTCGAGCGCGGCCGAGCCGCCGGCCCCGGCGCCGGCCGCGGCCCCGGCACCGGCTCCGAACGTCGCCACCGCCGCCGCCCGCAGCACCTCGGGCGTGCGGGTCAGCCACCCGACCGTGTCGAACGTCGGCGCGAGGGGCAGCAGTCCGCGCGCCGACACCGACCCGTGGGTCGTACGGATGCCCCACAGCCCCTGATACGACGCCGGCACCCTGATCGACCCGCCCGTGTCGGTGCCGAGCCCGATCGTCGCCTGCCCGAGGGCGACCGCCGACGCCGGTCCGCTCGACGAACCCCCGCCGATCGCTCCCGGCACGGCCGGGTTCGGCGTGGTGCCCGAGTGCACGTTGCGGCCGGCGACGCTGTAGGCGAACTCGTCGGTCTGGGCGATGCCCACCACCGACGCTCCGGATGCGCGCAGAGCAGCCACCGCATCCGCATCGTCGTTCTCGAACGGCGCCGTCGCGAGATACTCGGGTACCCCGGCACCGATCGCGAACCCGCGCACCGCGAACAGGTCTTTCACCGCCACGGTCATGCCGTCGAGCGGGCCGCTGCCTGCCGGCGGAACGAGCGGCGCTCCCGCCACGCGCCAGATGCGGCCGTCGACCGCGGGCGCCGCAGCGTGCACGTGGGCCGCCGAGATCGCCCACCCGGTGTCGAGGCGGGTCCAGAGCTGCGTCTGCAAACCCGAGCCGCCTTTCGCGGGCACGCTGACCGATACCACGAGCACGGAGAGCGGGTTCGACCCGGCGACCACCCGCAGGTGCACCTCGGTGAGGCTGCGCGGGGGAACGCCCCCGCGCAGCCCACGGAACGCGCTGATGCGATCGTGACCCACGAGCAGGGCCGCCGTGTCGCCGCGGAGCGTGGCGGGGCCGGGAGCGAAGAAGCGGTCGAGCGCGTCGAGGTCGTTCGCCATGAGGGCCGCCTCGTACCCGCGAAGGGCCCGGAGCAGCTCGTCGAGCGTCTCGTCGTCGAGCACACCGTCGATCGAGGTCACGCCCTCGGGGGCATCGTCACCGGCGGCGAAGACGGGTTCGCGCACGACGTCGGCGCCGGCCTCCTCGTCGACGACCTCGCCGTCGGGGCCCATCCCCGCCCGCACCGCTCGCGCATCCGCGTCGTCGGCGAACTGCGCCTCGAAGTCGTCGACCCAGCCCTCAACCACGGTGCTTCACCCCCGCTGCGACACCGGCGAAGTCGGCGACCCGCACCCGCGCGTGCACGCCTTTCACGATGTCGACGACCTGCGAGATGTCGAAGTCGGTGGCGGCGCTGAGGTAGGCGTAGGCGAGGGCGCGGTCCATGCCGTAGCGTGCCTCGAGCAGTGCGAGGGCGGCTCGCACGCAGTTCTGCACGGCGACGTCGAGGTCTTCGTCCATGCCCGTCGGCACGAGGAACTCGCTCGTCTCGGCCATCGGCCCCACCAGTTCGCCGAACGAGGCGACTGCTTCATCCTGCGGAACCAGGTCGAACCGCACGGTCACGCGCAGCGACGCCTCCATCGCCGTGAGCGCCACCTCCCCGTCGCCCTGTGCGAAGTGCGGGTCGCCCACGTAGGCGAGCGCCCCGGGCACTTGCACGGGCAGGTAGAGCGACGAGCCGACCGTGAGCAGGTTGATGTCGATGTTGCCACCGTGCGCCCCCGGCGGCACCGAGTGCGGCCGCACGTCACCTGCCACCGCCACGCCCATGATGCCGAGGAACGGCCGCAGCGGGAACCGCACCAGCGGCTCGCCGCCGGGAACGAGCGGCAGCGCCCCGACCTGGAGCCCGTCGAGCGTGTGCTGCAGCTCGGCGAAGATGCTCACGTTCGCCTCGGCCGCCGGTAGCTCCCCCACCAGGGCGCCCTTGCCGTGCCGGTTCGAGATGACGCCGTAGGGCACGCGGGGGGTGGTCTCGACGACGGTCATCTTGAGCAGGTCGCCCGGCCGGGCCCCACGGATGCCGATCGGCCCGGTCACGACGTGCGGTCCGTCGGCGGGCGTGCGCGGATAGTCGGAGCCGGCCAGCGCGATCGCGTCGTCGAGCACGAACGAGCTGTCGACGCCCTGGGCGGCGAAGAAGGCGCGCGGGTCGCGACCCTGGTCTTCGAGCAGTCCCTCGTGGCTGATGGTGTCGATGGTCACCTCGGTGCCCGGGTCGATCTCGAGGACGGGCCGGTCGGCGGCGCAGGGCAGCCGGCCCCAGACGACGTGATCGCGGGTCGCGGCGAGGTACTCGGTGGCGCGGATCTCTCCCGCGCCGGGCTGGAGGGCAGCTGTCATCGACATGCTCCCGAGGGTAACGCCCGTTTGCCCCGTGCACCGTCGCCGGGCTACCGTGTCAACGCCCCGTGGGCGCGGACGGCCCGAATCTGTTACAAGCCCGAAACGTGCACGCGCGAGGCTCTAGCCCTATCACCTCATCGACTCAGCTCACTCGACGGGACAGCTCGTGCTCACGAAACTCCGCGCCAAGCGCGACAACCTCCACCTCGCGCTCATGCTCGCGCTCACCTTCTCGACCGGAGTGGTCGACGCGGTGGGGTACCTGGGTCTCGACAAGGTGTTCGCGGGCAACATGACCGGCAACGTCGTCATCCTGGGCATGGCCCTCGCCGGCGCCGACGATCTCCCCTGGGTCGGCCCGCTGCTCGCCCTGTTCGCATTCATGTTCGGCGCCGTCATCGGTGGCCGGGTGCTGCGCCCGGTGAAGGCAGGCTGGACCACCCGCACCACGTGGCTCTTCCTCGTGGTGGGGATCGTGCTGACCGCGTTGACGGTGACGCTGTTCATCACCCAGGGCAAGCCGCCGCAGCCGTGGGAGCTGCTGATCACCTTCTTCCTCGCCGCCGCGATGGGTCTCCAGGCCGCCACCGCCCGCCACATCGCGGTGAAGGACGTGACCACGGTGGTGGTCACCTCCACCATCACGGGCTTCGCCGCCGACTCGCGACTGGCGGGCGGGAAGGGTCAGCCGTGGTTCCGTCGCGCGGCGGCCATCGTGCTGATCGCCGCGGGTGCCGGCGTCGGTGCCCTGCTGCTTCTCCTCGGCATCGCGTGGGGTGTCGCCGGCGCGGCCCTCATTACGCTGATCGCCGCTCTCCTCGGCCACATCGCCGCCCACGTCAAGTACCCGGTCGCCGACCCCGCGTAGCCCCCCGCCACTCGCCGCCCCGCCACTTTCGTGCGGACAAAGTCCGTCGGAACGCACATTCGGACGGACTTTGTCCGCAAGAAAGTGGGGCGGGGCGTGTCAGCCGGCCGCCGGCACCCGCGCCCGGCGCTGACAGCGGGGGCAGAAGTGCGAGCCGCGGTTCATGAACGACTCGCGCACGATGAGGGTGCCGCAGCGCGGGCAGGGCTTGCCCTGGCGGCCGTAGACGTTGAGGCTGTGCGAGAAGTAGCCCGAGGCGCCGTTCACGTTCACGTACTGCGCGTCGAAGCTCGTGCCGCCCTCGGCGAGGGCCCGCTCGAGCACCAGCCGCACTTCGGCGAGAAGCTGCCGAGCCCTGGCCCGCGGCAGCCGGTCGGCGGGATGCTCGTAGTGCACACGCGCCGCCCAGAGCGATTCGTCGGCGTAGATGTTGCCGATGCCGCTCACGAGGGTCTGGTCGAGCAGCGCGCGCTTGATGCCGGTGCGCTTGCGGGCGAGGGCCGCGAGGAACGCGCGGTCGTCGAACGCGGGGTCGAGCGGATCGCGCGCGATGTGCGCCACCTGCGACGGCACCGTCGCCAGCCAGTCGAGCGCCCCGCCGGAGTCAGAGGTCGAGTCGGCGGAGTCGGCGGCGGAGTCGGCGGCGAGCGCACCGGCCGCCCCCGCGAAACCGCCGGGGGCGCCGTCGGGTGTCGGCAGCATCCGGTCGACGGCCATCGAGCCGAAGATGCGCTGGTCGACGAAGTTCACCCAGAACTCGCCGTGCACCGGATGCTCGATGCCGAGCCGGATGCGGAGCAGGCCGTCTTCTTCGACGCCCGGTGTGCGCAGCAGCACCTGCCCGCTCATGCCGAGGTGCGTGACGAGCGCCCGCCCTGACGAGAGCGGGAACCACAGGAACTTGCCGCGGCGCACGGCAGCGAGCATCCGTTCTCCGCCGAGGAGCGCCTCGAAGTCGCCCTCGACGGGGCTGTGGCGCTTCAGCGACCGGCGGTCGAACACCTCGACGGCGCCGATGACGGCGCCGGTGACGGCGGGCTCGAGGCCCGCCCTGACCACCTCAACCTCGGGGAGCTCGGGCACGCCGGGCCTCAGCCGTCGCCGAGCAGGAGGAACGCCGACGCAGCCGCGGCCATCTCGGCCTGCTTCTTGCTCGACCCGGCGCCCTCGGCCGCCACGACGCCGCGGCGCCGGGCGGCGGCGGCACCGGCCGAGCCTGCTGCGGGTGTCAACGACACCGTCGCCCGGAAGCTCTTCTGGTGGTCGGGGCCCGACTCCTGCATCGCGTAGACCGGCGACTGGTACCCGCGCTGCGCCGCGCGCTCCTGCAGGGCGGTCTTCGGGTCCATCGAGATGCCGAAACGACCCGGGTCGTCGGCGAGGGGCATCACGAGCCGCAGCACCAGTGCGGTGGCGACCTCGGGCCCCTGGTCGAGGTAGGTGGCGCCGATGATCGCCTCGACGGTGTCGGCGAGGATGGAGGCCTTGTCCCGACCCCCGGTGAGCTCTTCTCCCCGGCCGAGCTTGAGGTAACCACCGAGCCCGACCGTGCGGGCGATCTCGGCGAGCGCCACCGTGCTCACGAGTGCGGCACGGCGCTTGGCCAGCTCGCCCTCGTCGAGGCTCGTGTAGGTGGTGTAGAGCATCACCGTGACGGCCTGGCCGAGGATGGAGTCGCCGAGGAACTCGAGTCGCTCGTTGGTGGGCACGTTGCCGTGCTCGTAGGCGTACGACCGGTGGGTGAGTGCGAGGTCGAGCAGCTCGGGCGAGAGCTCGATCTGCAGGGTCGCCAAAAGGTGCGACCGGTCTCCTTCAGCGTCAGAAGACATGGGCCGCACCTTTCGAACCGGCTTTAGACGTCGGCGACCTTACGGCCCTTGTACTCCATGAAGAGCGGGGTGCCGGCGGAGTCTTCGACGACCTTCGCGCGGTGGGGAAGGCTGTAGGTGGTCTTGCCGTTCTCGACGGTCTTGACGAGGGTGGGGACCTCGGCCTTCCACTGCGAACGACGCGCGTGGGTGTTGGAACGTGACTTCTTCCGCTTCGGAACAGCCATGACTATCTCTCTTCTCTTCTGTCGGTGCCGCGCTCTCGCGCCACACCGGCGGTTTCGACACCCGGGCTAGTTGCCTTCGGTGTCCGTGTCTTCGGAAGCCTCCGCCTGCTCGGCCCCGCCGCCTTCCGACCCGCGCAGGCCGGCCAGCGCCGACCATCTCGGATCGATCGGCTGGGCAACAGGGGCTACCGGATGATCGGCCAGTCTCTCCCCCGTCACGGGGTCGAGGCCCGGGCAATCCGGCGTGCACACCGGCTGGAACGGCAGTGACAGCACCACCGAGTCCCTGATCAGAGGTTCGAGATCGACATGGTCGTCGTGAACCTCGTGATCGAAAGCTTCGTCAGAAGAATACGCGAAAAGCTCCTGGAATTCGACTTCGACAGGCTGACGGATCTCCCGGAGGCACCGACCGCACTCGCCGTCGGCCTCCGCCTCGACCTCGGCGGTCACCAGGATGCCCTCGTGCACCGACTCGAGCCGGAGCTCGACATGCAGCTCCTCACCCGCCTTCACGGCGATGAGGCCCTCGCCGAGCTTCTCGGTGACCGGGATGTCGAAGGAGTGCTCGCGCATCTCCCCCGGCTTGTGGAGGAGGTCGCGCACGTTGACCGTGTAAGGGGTCTTCTTGAATGTGCTCACTACGAGATCCTACCGTCGCCCGAGGGGGTCGGCGTCGCTCGGGGTGGGTCGGCGGGCGCCGCGGCGGGTGGGTTGCGGTGGGCGTTCGCCGCGACGACCGCAGCCGCCTCCGCCCGCAGCGCGTCGATGACGGTGCGCACCGCGAGCCGCTCGGCGCGGTCGGGGCGCATGAGGGCGAAGATGTGCCGCTCGGCGACCACGCCGCGCAGGTTCCGCAGCACGATCTCGCTGCGATAGGCGCCGCCGGCCGTGTAGCAGGGCAGGATGGCGATGCCGAGCCCCGCGGCCACGAAGGCCTCGGTCACGCGGGTGTCGCCGAAGCGCTGCACGATGTTCATGGGGGCGCCGGCCGCCGCCGAGATCTCGTGGATGGTGCGCTCGAACGGGTACCCCCAGGGAACCCCGATCCAGCGCTCACCGATGAGGTCTTCGGGGTCGAGCAGGTCTTTCGCCGCGAGCGGGTGCCCGGGCGGCAGGGCGATGTCGAGCGGCTCGGTCATGAGCTTCACCATCACCACCTCGCGGCTGGCCCAATTGGTGGCGGCCGGGGTGGGCGTATGGGCCAGCACGATGTCGAAGTCGGCGGTGATGGAGGGGAAGTCGTCGCTCTCGAGGTCGCGGTCGGAGCAGTGCAGCGTGAGCCCGCCCACCTCGTCGAGCCGGTGCAGCACCCCGGGCAGGAGCATCTGCCCGCCGGTCGGGAACGAGGCCAGCGACACCTCTCCCGTCGGGTCGTTGCGGAATTCGTCCCAGAGCGCGTTCGCGTGCTCGATGGCCACGGCCACGTCGGTGGCGCTCCTCGCCAGGGCCCGGCCGGCGTCGGTGAGCACGATGCCGCGCCCCGACTTCTCGGTGAGCGGCAGACCGGCCTCGCGCTCGAGCACGCGCAGCTGCTGCGACACCGCCGACGGGGTGCGGTGGGTCGCCTTGGCGACCTCGGTGATGCTCCCCCGCTCGGCGAGTTCGCGCAGCAGCTCGAGCCGTCTCACATCCATGAAGCGATGCTACACCGAAGGCGAAGAACTCTGCGATTGATCTACAGAGCGGATGCTGCCACCGTGAGCCTTACCGACCAGCACCACCGCACCGCCGGCCCACCCCCGCCGGAACGCCCTCGACCCTCATGAAAGGAACCCCGATGATCACTGTTCTCGTCCTCCTCGGCGCACTCGCCGCATCCGGAATCGCCGCCACGGTCGTCGCCGTGGCCCGTGACGGCCACCGCAGGGTCACGACTCGGGGCAGCGGCCGGGCCGAGGGGTGGGCGCACGCCGCCTGGGCGGGCACCCCACCCCTCCCCGACTACGAGGCGAGCGAGGCGAACGCCTCGTCGTAGATCGCCAGCGCGCGGTCGACCTCGTCGTCGGTGACGACGCAGGGCGGCACCACGTGCAGCCGGTTGTCGGCGAAGAACGGCAGCAGCCCGCGCTCGAGCAGCGCCGACTTCAGCGCTCCGACGACGGATGCGGGAACCGGCTCGCGGGTCTCGCGATCGGTGACCAGGTCGAGCGCCCAGAACACCCCGAGCCCGCGCACCTCGCCGATGAGCTCGTACTTCCCGGCGAGCGCGGCGAGGCCAGGGGCGAGCTTCTCGCGCCCGATGCGCTCGGCGTTCGCGACGATGCCCTCCGCCTCCATGGCGTCGATCGTGCCCACGATGGCGGCCATGGCGAGTGGGTGGCCGGAGTAGGTGAGGCCGCCGGGGAAGACGGCGTCGTCGAACTGCTCGGCGATGGACGGGGAGATGATGACCCCGCCGGCCGGCACGTAGCCGGAGTTCACGCCCTTGGCGAAGGTGATGAGGTCGGGCTGCACGACGACGCCGTCCTCGGCGAGCGACTGGAAGGCGAACCAGCCGCCGGTGCGGCCGAACCCGGCCATCACCTCGTCGAAGATGAGCACGATGCCGTACTCGTCGGCGAGCGCCCGCACCCCGGCGAGGTAGCCGGGCGGGGGCACGATGACGCCCGCGGTGCCCGGGACGGTCTCGAGGAGGATGGCGGCGATGGAGGCGGGCCCCTCGGCCTGGATCACCCGGCGCAGGTGGTGCAGCGCGCGCTCGCTCTCCTGCTCTGGGCTCTCCGCCCAGAACTCGGAGCGGTAGGAGAACGGCCCGAAGAAGTGCACGTGCCCGCGCGAGTACTCGTTCGGCACCCGACGCCAGTCGCCGGTGGCGACGACAGCCGCCCCGGTGTTGCCGTGGTAGGAGCGGTAGGTCGAGAGCACCTTGTCGCGACCGGTGTGCAGCCGCGCCATCCTGATGGCGTTCTCGTTGGCGTCGGCGCCGCCGTTGGTGAAGAACACCTTCGAGAACGAGCTGCCCGCCTTCTCGAGGATCTTCTGAGCAGCCTTCCCCCGCGTGAGGTTCGCGTGGGCCGGGGCGACCGTCGTCAGCACGTCGGCCTGCTCCTTGATCGCGGCGACCACCGCCGGATGCTGATGCCCGATGTTGGTGTTCACCAGCTGCGACGAGAAGTCGAGGTACTCCCTCCCCTCGAAGTCCCACACGGTCGCGCCGAGCCCTCCGGCGATCACCATCGGGTTCAACGCCCCCTGCGCCGACCACGAATGAAACACATGCGCCTGATCCAACTCCCGCGTCAGCCGCTGCTTCTCCGTACCTTCTTCTTCAACACTCATTCTTCTAGCCGTTCTGTGTGGTGCCGCTTGCTACTCGAGGTGATGCGGGGGGCGGATTCTCGGCCTCAGCCGCCTTTGAGCTCCGCTCAACCCTTAGGCTGAGGACGAGGATCCGCCCCCCGCATCACCGCCGCGAGAACCTAGTTCCCGCCCTCCTTCAACTCAACCGTGATCGGCTCGAAGTCCGCCCCCATGACGTCCACTCCCTCATCCTTCAACTCCGCGAGCGCCTTCTCGACGTACTCGTTGCTGTAGGCGGTCGCCGGCGGCTCGGAGGTGATGACCGTGGCTCCGGTCTCATTCGGGGTGTCCATCGCGATCTTCACGGTCTGGTCCCACTGGTCCTGGTTGATCGTGCCGACGCCCGAGGTGCTCGGCCAGATGAGCTTGTTGACCTCGTTGGTCATCCAGAGCTGGTGGCTCTCCCCGAGCTGCGAGCCGGAATCGGTGACGATCGCCGCGGCCTCTGCCGCGTTGTCGCGGGCGTAGGCCCAGCCCTTGATGGAGGCCTTGATGAACTTCACCGCGGTGTCGGCGTAGTCGGCGTCGTCGGCGAGGCGGTCGCTGTCGGCCCAGATGGCGTCTTGCAGCATCGCGGTGCCCTCTTTGTTCCAGTCGATGAGGTTGAGCTCATCGGGCTGGTAGAGCTCACCTGTTGCCGGGTTGACGGTCTCGAGAACCTGGGCGTACTCGTTGTAGGTCATCGCCTGCGCCGCCTGGATGTCTCCGGCGAGGAAGCCGCTCATGTCGAAGGCCTGCTGCACGAGCGAGATCTTGTCGAGGGTGACACCGGCCTTCGCCATCCCGGCGAACAGCTCCCATTCGTTGCCGTAGCCCCAGCTGCCCACGGACTTGCCTGCCAGGTCGGCGGCGGTGGTGATGTCTTCGTCCTTGAACGAGACCTGCGTGGTGCCCGAGCGCTCGAAGATCTGGGCGATGTCGGTGACCGCGGCGCCCTGCTCGATGGAGCCGAGCACCTTGGGCACCCAGGAGATGGCGAAGTCGGCGTCGCCGCCCGTCAGCACGTCGATCGGCACGATGTCGGCGGCGCCTTCGAGGATGGTGACGTCGAGGCCCTCGTCTTCGTAGTAGCCCTGCTCGAGAGCGGCGTAGTACCCGGCGAACTGCGCCTGCGAGTACCACTGCAGCTGCAGCGAGACGGGGGTGAGCTCGCCGGCGTCGCCGTCGGCGGCGCTGGTCGAGGTGCCCGAGCCTCCGCTCGAGCAGCCCGCGAGCGCGAGGGCGGTGACGGCGAGAGCGCCGACCCCTGAGATGAGACGGGTGCTGTGTTTCATGTGTTCCTCCTTGTGTGCTGCGGCGTGTGGTGCGGAACGGTCGGTGATGCTGTCGGATGCCTCCGGCCGGGCGCGTGGGCGGGCCGGGGGCGCGGTGCGGGTCTAGGTGCTGGGGCTGTAGTGCCGGGTGGCGAACTTCTCGACGGCGAGCGTGACGCAGTAGAACACGAGCCCCACGAGGATGGCGCCGAGCACGTAGGCCCAGGCGAGGTTGTAGTTCGACGAGGCGGCGGCCGAGGTGATCGACTTGCCGAGGCCGCCGACCGGCCCGCCGAAGTACTCGGCGATGAGTGCTGAGATGACGGCGAGGCTCGACGCGATGCGCAGCCCGGTGAAGATGAACGGCAGGGCGCCCGGCACGGTGACCGTGCGGGTCATCTGCCACGACGACGCCGCGTACACACGCATCAGGTCGCGGTGCACCGGCCGTACCTGGCGGAGGCCGCGCAGGGTGTTGATGTAGACGGGGATGAACACAGCGATCGCCGCGACGAGCTGCCTCGCCGTCTCGGCACCCGCACCGAACATGTTGTAGAGCACGGGGGCGAGCGCCACGATGGGCACCACGGCGACGGCCGAGACGATCGCGGCGCTCAACTCGTCGACCACGCGCACCAGGGCGGCCAGCACGGCGAACAGGATGCCCACGACGCCGCCCACGACGAGCCCCACGAGGGCGTTGCCCCCCGTGACGAAGGCGCCCTGGGCGACCGTGGCGATGTTGTCGCCGAACTCGGCGCCGATCGCGACCGGGCCTGGCACGATGAACGGCTTGATGTCGAAGGCGACGACGATGAGCTGCCACAGCGTCAGCGCCACGATGCCGAGCACCACGGGTGCCAGCACCGTGCGGAACGGCTGCGCCTCGGCCCTCATCGGTTCTCGACCCCCTTGATGCCGACCGGTGTCTCCCCGTGCAGCAGCTCCCGCACCTTGCTGACGTTCTCGAAGAAGCCCTCGTTCTCGCGCAGTTCGTCACCGCGCTCCCCCGCCGAGCCGAGCGACACGGTGAGGATGTCACGGATGCGACCGGGGCGCGGCGACATCACGACGACGCGGTTCGACAAGAACACGGCCTCGGGGATGGAGTGCGTGACGAACACGACGGCGGCACCGGTCTCGCCGCAGATGCGCACGAGCTCGGTCTGCATCCGTTCGCGCGTCATCTCGTCGAGGGCTCCGAACGGCTCGTCCATGAGCAGCAGGCGCGGGCTCTCGGCGAGCGCCCTGGCGATCGCCACGCGCTGCTGCATGCCACCCGAGAGCTGGTCGGGGTAGCTCTCGGCGAAGTCGGCGAGGCCGACGAGGGCGAGCAGTTCGGCAGAGCGGGCCTTGCGGGCCGCCGACGAGACCCCGTGGAGCTCCAGCGGCAGTTCGATGTTACCGGTGACGGTGCGCCAGGGCAGCAGGCCCGCCTGCTGGAAGGCGATGCCGTACTCCTGGTCGATCCTCGCCTGTCGGGCCGTCTTGCCGAACACCTCGACGGTTCCGGTCGACGGGCTGTCGAGGTCGGCGATGAGACGCAGCAGGGTCGACTTGCCGCAGCCCGACGGGCCGATGAGGGAGACGAACTCGCCGGGGGCGACGGTGAGGTCGACCGCCTGCAGCGCCGTGACGCTCGGCTTCGACTTCTTCTTCGGCACGAACACCTTGTCGACGCCCACGACCTTCACGGCGGGCACGGATGCGGCAGCGGCCGCTGGCCCCGATGCGGCGGCAGCGGCGGGAACGGATGCGGGGGTGGCGTCGCTCATGCGGGCACTTCTCCTCGACGGTAGCGGCGGAGCAGCACTCCGAGCAGGGCGATGAAACCGGCGGCCACGAGGCCCACGGCGATGGCGCCGAAGATCGGCGCCCAGGTCTTGGCGGGGTCGCCGGAGGCCTGCTGGGCGAACTCGATGATCATGCGGCCGATGCCGCCGCGGAGCCCGATGGAGACCTCCGCCACGACGGTGCCGATCACGGCGTTCGCGGCGGCGAGTCGGAGGGCCGGCAGCAGGTACGGGACACTCGCCGGAAAGCGCAGCGTGACGAGGGTGCGCCACCAGCCGATGCCGTAGCTGCGGAACAGCTCGACGTGGATTCGATCGGGCGAGTTGAGCCCGCGGAGCGCCCCGATCGACACCGGGAAGAAGGCGAGGTAGCTCGCGATGACGGCGACCGACATCCAGTTCTCCCAGGTGAAGTCACCGAACTGCAGCTGCGCTCCCCAGCGCCGCACCAAGGGGGCGATGGCGATGAGCGGAACAGTCTGGCTGAGGATGATCCACGGCAGCACCGCCGACTCCGCCGTGCGGAACCGCTGCATCAGCACGGCGAGCAGGAGGCCCACCACGACGCCGACGACCCACCCGACCGCGGCCACCCCGAGGGTGAACACGGCGGCCTGCCCCACGGCGAGCCAGACCGGCATGGCCCTGCGCCCGTTACCGCTCATCTCGAACAGCCTGGCCACCATGTCCCAGACGTGGGGCATGGCGAGGTCGGTGGTGCGGGGCAGGATCGTGAGATCGCCGACCATCACCCCGGTGGCGGGCCCGAGCGCTTTGTAGAGTTCCCAGACCACGACGAGCAGCACGATGCCGCCGGCGCCGAGGAGGACTTTACGCATCCGGGCTCAGGCTTTCGCGGTGATGTGCTCGCGGAGCGCGGGCATCACGGTCTCGCCGTACACGCGGAGGGTCTCCTCCTTGTTGTCGTGCTGCAGGTATCCGGCGAACTGGGTGCAGCCGATCTCGCGGTACTGCTCGAGCTTCTCGATGTGGTCCTTCGCGGTACCGAGCACGCAGAACCGATCGACGATCTCGTCGGGCACGAAGGCGGCGTGGGTGTTGCCGGCCTGCCCGTGCTGGTTGTAGTCGTAGCCCTCTCGGCCGGCGATGTAGTCGGTGAGCGCCTGCGGAACGGCGCCGTCCGTTCCGTACTTCGCCACGATGTCGGCGACGTGGTTGCCCACCATGCCGCCGAACCAGCGGCACTGATCGCGCATGTGCTCCCAATCGGTGCCGATGTACATGGGAGCCGCGATGCAGAACTTGATCGCCAGGGGGTCGCGCCCGGCGTTCGAGGCGGCGGTGCGCACGGTCTCGATCATCCACTTCGCGATGTCGACGTCGCCGCACTGCAGGATGAAGCCGTCGCCGACCTCGCCGGTGAGCTTCAGCGCGAGCGGGCCGTAGGCGGCCACCCACATCTCGAGCTCGGAGCCGTGGCTCCACGGGAACTGCAGCGTCGCACCGTTGTACTCCACCGCCCGGCTCGACGCGAGTTCGCGGATGACGTGGATCGACTCGCGCAGCGCCTTCAGCGTCGTGGGCGCCCCGTTGGTGACCCGCACCGCCGAGTCGCCGCGGCCGATGCCGCACACCGTGCGGTTGCCGTACATCTCGTTGAGGGTGGCGTAGACGGATGCGGTGACCGTCCAGTCCCGGGTCGCCGGGTTGGTGACCATCGGGCCGACCTTGATCTTGTGCGTCTCGGCGAGGATCTGGCTGTAGATGACGTATGGCTCCTGCCAGAGCAGGTGGGAGTCGAAGGTCCAGAAGTAGTCGAAGCCGTACTGCTCGCTGAGCTTCGCGAGCCCCACGGTGCGGGCTGCGGGGGGATTGGTCTGAACGACCGCGCCGAATTCCATGGTGGTTCCTGTCTGTGGAGTGCGGGTCAGATGAGGTACTGGCTGAGGCCGCGCTTGAAGTACGCGCCGTCACCCTTGCGGCCGAGGTAGCTGTCGTCGTCGACGATCTTGCGACCGCGGGAGAACACGGTGTCGACGTGGCCGTCGATCTCGAAGCCCTCCCAGGCCGAGTAGTCCATGTTCATGTGGTGCGTCTTGCCGAGGCCGATCGAGGTGTGGCCGTTCGGGTCGTAGATCACCACATCGGCGTCGGCACCGGGCTGGATGACACCCTTCTTGCCGTAGACCCCGAACATCCGCGCCGGCGTCGTGCTGGTCAGCTCGACCCAGCGCGGCAGTGAGATCTCGCCCATCACGACGCCCTGGTAGATGAGGTCCATACGGTGCTCCACCGAACCGATGCCGTTCGGGATCTTGGCGAAGTTGCCGAGGCCCATGTCTTTCTGGCCCTTCATGCAGAACGGGCAGTGGTCGGTCGAGATCACCTGCAGGTCGTTCGTGCGGAGGCCCTGCCACATGTGGTGCTGGTGGCCCTCGTGCTTCGAGCGCAGCGGGGTGGAGCACACCCACTTGGCGCCCTCGAAGTCACCCCATTCCTCGCTCGAGGCGCCCAACTGGTCTTCGAGCGAGAGATACAGGTACTGCGGGCAGGTCTCGGCGAACACGTTCTGGCCGTTGTCGCGGGCCGCGGCGATCTGCTCCACCGCCTGCTTGGCCGAGACGTGGACGATGTAGAGCGGGGCGCCGGTGAGGTTCGCGAGCATGATGGCACGGTGCGTGGCCTCCTCCTCGGCCTGCCACGGGCGCGAGACGCCGTGGTAGTACGGGGAGGTCTCGCCGCGCTCCAGGTGCTGCTGCACCAGCAGGTCGATGACCGAGCCGTTCTCGGCGTGCATCATGATGAGCGACCCGTTGTCGGAGGCGCGCTGCATCGCCTTCACGATCTGACCGTCGTCGCTGAGGAACACACCCTTGTAGGCCATGAACAGCTTGAAGCTCGTGACGCCCTCGTTGATGAGCTCGTCCATCGCCGTGAGCGAGCTGTCTTGCACGTCGGAGAGGATCTGGTGGAAGCCGTAGTCGACGGCGCAGTTGCCCGCCGCCTTCTCGTGCCAGAGGTTGTACTGGTCGAGGATGTTCTCGCCCGCGTACTGCACGACGAAGTCGATGATGCTCGTCGTGCCGCCGTGCGCCGCGGCGCGGGTGCCGGTCTCGAAGGTGTCGCTCGCCTCGGTGCCGCCGAACGGCATCTGCATGTGCGTGTGGGCGTCGATGCCGCCCGGGATGACGTACTTGCCGGTGGCGTCGACGACCTCGTCGACATGGCCGGCGACGTCGAAGCCGAGCAGCGTCGAGCCGGGCGCGAGAACCGCGGCGATGGTGTCGCCGTCGAGCAGCACGTCGGCCTGGGCGGTGCCGGTGGCGTTCACGACGGTGCCACCGGTGATGAGGGTCTTGGTCATGGTCAGCTCCGTTGCTCGGCTCGGGGTCAGGGTTTCGGGATGCTCGTGTAGGCCTCCGGACGGCGGTCGCGGTAGAACTGCCAATCGTCTCGCACCGCACGGATCATGTCGAGATCGAGGTCGCGGATGACGAGGTCCTCCGCATCGCCCGAGGCGTAGCCGCCGACGATGTTGCCCTGCGGGTCGGCGAACTGGCTGGTGCCGTAGAAGGTGACGGCGAGGTCGCCGTACTCGTTGTCCTCGCGGCCGACCCGGTTGGGCGCGGCGACGAAGTAGCCGTTGGCTGCGGCCGCCGCAGGCTGCTCGAGCTCCCAGAGGCGGTTCGACAGGCCGGGCTTCGTGGCGTTGGGGTTGAAGACGATCTCCGCGCCGTTCAGCCCGAGCTCGCGCCAGCCCTCCGGGAAGTGGCGGTCGTAGCAGATGTACACGCCGATGCGGCCGACCGCGGTGTCGAACACCGGGAAGCCGAGATTGCCCGGGCGGAAGTAGAACTTCTCCCAGAAGCGGTCGACGTGCGGGATGTGGTGCTTGCGGTACTTCCCGAGGATGGTGCCATCGGCATCCACCACGACCGCCGTGTTGTAGTAGATGCCCGGCTGGTCCTCCTCGTAGATGGGGAGCACCATCACGAGGTTCAGCTCCTTCGCCAGGGCGGCGAAGCGCTGCACGATCGGGCCGTCTGCGGCCTCCGCGTAGGCGTAGTACTTCTTGTCCTGCGTGATGCCGAAGTAGGGCCCGTAGAACAGTTCCTGGAAGCAGATGACCTGGGCGCCGTCGGCTGCCGCGTCACGGGCGAACTGCTCGTGCTTGGCGATCATCGATTCCTTGTCGCCCGTCCAGCTGGCCTGGGTGATCGCCGCGCGTACTGTTGTCATCGAGGATCCTTCCGGTCTTTTGTTATTATTCGGCTTGAACATTTCTCGTGTGTTTCACCATGTGACGCAGGCGTAAATATGTCAAGAGTTGTCAAGCAGTCGTCCATGCGCTAGCCGAACCACGGAATCGGGGCCGGATGCTCGTCCAGATCGTCGATGCGGTGGAACACCGCACGCCCGACGGCATCGCTGCCGCCATCTCTCGTCTCATCCGTTCCGGTGAGCTCGCCGCCGGGGAGCGCCTGCCCACGGTGCGCGTGGTCGCGAGCGAGCTCGGGGTGAGCCCGGCCACGGTGAGCAACGCCTGGCAGGCCCTCGCGGGCGTCGGGCTCATCACCTCGCGCGGGCGCGCCGGCAGCTTCGTGCTGCAGGCCTCCACCGCCTGGATGCCGCCGCACTTCGGCGAGCTGGCCGGCTCGCACGTGGAGGCACGGCTCGACCTCTCGACCGGCACGCCCGACCCCGAGCTCCTCCCCGACCTCAGCGCGGCGTTCCGCTCGTTACCCACCCGCGCCGACACGGCGAGCTACCTCAGCTCGCCCGTGCTGCCCGAGCTCGAACGCCACCTGCGGGCGTCATGGCCCTACCCCGTCCCCGCGATCACCATCGTCGACGGGGCGCTTGATGCCGTGTCGCGGTCGCTCGAGAGCCTCGTGCGGTTCGGCGACCGGGTCGTGGTGGAGAATCCGGGCTTCCCGCCCTTCCTCGACCTGCTCGACCACTTCGGCGTGGAGCGGCTGCCCGTCGACATCGATGCGGAGGGGCTGCGGCCCGACCGCCTGGCGAACGCGCTGGCGTCGCATCCGGTGGCGATCATCCTGCAACCGCGCGCCCACAACCCGACCGGCATCTCGATGACCGAGGAGCGCGTGCGCGACATCGCCCGGGTGCTCAAGAGCCACTCGCACCTCGGCGACCCCGTGGTGATCGAAGACGACCATTCGGGAGAGATCTCGAGCGCGCCCGCGTTCAGCGTCGGCAGCTGGCTCCCCCAGCGCACGCTGCACGTGCGGAGCTTCGCGAAGTCGCACGGGCCCGACCTCCGCATCGCCGCGCTCGGCGGGCCCGACCAGCTGCTCGATCGGATCGTGGCGAGGCGGATGCTCGGGCCGGGTTGGACCTCGCGGATGCTGCAGACCATCCTCTACGAGCTGCTCACCGCGAGCCCGTCGCTCAACACGGTTCACGATGCCCGGCGCATCTACCAGGCCAGGCAGCGCCGGCTCTCGGAGGCCCTGGTGCGGCACGGCATCGGGCACTTCCCCTCCGACGGCATCAACACCTGGGTTCCCGTCGCGGACGAGAAGGCGGCATCGGTCGCCCTGGCCGCCGGGGGTATCCGGGTGGCCTCGGGGTCGACGTTCTCGTCGTCGTTCTCGCCGGAGCCCGAACAGCACCTGCGGGTGACCGCCGGCAACGTGCGCGACGACTTCGACCGCATCGCGGGGCTGCTGGCGGGTGCGGCCCGGGCGTGATGCCCGCGGGTCACTCCCATTCGGCGGTCTCGGGGTCGATGCCATGCGAGCGCGCGCTCGCGTCGATGCTGCGGCGGAGCCAGGCCGCGAGGCCGGGGCGCAGCCCGTCGTAGTGAGCGGCGAAGGCGGGATCCCCCTCGTACAGGCGCCCGAGCACCACGTGCTTGCTGCGGGAGATCGGGAAGTACGCCGAGAACGCCGCGCGGTGACGTTCGACCAGCTCGTCCGCCTCCGGACTGCCCGGCTCGACGCCCGCCGCCATCGCCTCGGCGAGGGCTCGTTCCGCGGCAGCACTCGCGTCGGCGACCGCTTTCCAGTCGCCCGGTGCGCGCCCGGCCGAGCGCTCGGCATACTGCTGCCACTCAGCCGAGTCGCCCCAGCGCTCCCGTGCCTCGGCGGGCCAGCTCGGGTTCCAGCCGGGGCCGAAGGCCGCTGTCTGCTCCTCGTCGCTCAGCACGATGCCACGCTCGTGCGCCGTGATCATCGTGTCGAGCTCGCCGCCCAGCGCGGTGAGACGCTCGACGCGCTCGGCCAGCTGCGCCCGCTGGGCGCGCAGGGCGCTCACCACGTCGGTCGCGGGGTCGTCGAGCACGGCACGCACCTCGTCGAGGCCGAGGCCGAGCTCGCGGTAGACCACGATGCGGCGCAGCCGCTCGAGGTCGGCCTCCGTGTAGAGGCGGTAGCCCGCCGCCGAGCGGGAGGTGGGCCGGGCGATGCCGATCTCGTCCCAGTGGTGGAGGGTGCGCACGGTGAGGCCGAGCACCGCCGCCGTGGCGCCGACCGTGAGTTCGGTGTCGTCAGGCATGGTCACCGTCGTTCGGTCCACCGGTCCGCGAAGGTTCGATGCCCATCTCCTCGAGGTTCCGCGCCGCGGCGCTGCCCGGGTCGAACTGCTTGCCCGCCGTGAACACCACGCGCACGTTCTCGGGGGTGACGACCTCGACGTCCCTGGTGTTCCACGGCGTGTCGTGCGGCTCGCCCACCGTGCCGGTTCCGACCTCACGGCAGCGCTCCGCGATCGTGTCGAGCTCGTTCAGCACGCACGCGAAACTGGCACTCATCGACGGCACCGTGTCGCCCGGCGACCCCGGCACCAGCAGCACGTCCTGGAACATCCACCGCCGCAGGTGCACGAGCCGGCCCGGCACCCCGAACAGCTCGAAGAATCCGAGCCCGCGCGTCCAGAACTCGACGGATGCCGCCAGGTCACCCGACGGGATCGTCACGAACGCGGGCATGCCGTAGATCCCCCGGAACAGCTCCGGTGCCATCGCTCCGTCTCCGGGCACCGGCACCGGACTCACCTCGAACGCCTCGAACATCTCACTCATACCCCCACCCTCACCCCTCCCGCTCCGTGAGGGTCAACCCCAGGATTCCTCCCGCCGCGGGTCAGACGGGACGGGCGGCGAGGTGGTCGACGAGGTAGACGGCGGGGCGGAGGTCGAGGTGGGGTTCGGAGGCGCGGAGGGCCGCCACGGCCCGCACCGGTGAGGCGGCGGGGTCGACCTGGTGCTCGGCGAGCACGCGGGCGCCCCAGGCGATGGCCTCGGGCTGCGGAGCTGCCGAGTTCGGGTCGGCCTTCGTGCCGACGATCTGTTCCAGCGCGACGCGCGGGTCGCGCGAGTCACCGTGCAGGAGTCGCTTCAGTCGGTTCATGCAGTCGATGCTACGAGCGGCCGTCGACACCCGCATCCGTCGCGCGGATGAACGTGTGCGTCGACCACCTCGGCCAGCAGCGGGGGCGCTCAGCAGCGGTCGCGGGACGCGCATCCGTCGTTCAGGTGGAATCGACACCGGCGGCACCGGACGGGTCAGCACTGCGGGTCGGTGACGCGGATGCGGAGGGTGAAGTCGGTGCGATCGGTGTCGACGAGTTCGAAGCGGGCGCCGGAGGAGTCGAGGGTGCTGATGCCCGTCACACCACCGTCGAGCTGGCGTTCGCCGTCGACGGGCGCGAAGCCGTTCGCCTCGAGCGTGGGGCCGAGCACGGCGAGCAGCTCGTCCCAACCGCCGGCCGTTTGCACGAGCGAGGGGCGGGCTTCGGCGGGCCCGACCACGACGACGCAGCCCTCCCCGCTCGTCGACTCGATGCGCGGGCCACGATCGTCGGCCCGCGTCACGGCCACCGACGGGAAGGCCTCGGTGAGCGCTCCGGTGATCGCGGCGGCAACCCCACCGTAGGTCTCGAGCGCCTGGCTCGACGCCATGGTCGGCTCGGGCAGCTCCGTCGTCGTGCTGCAGCCCGTGAGCAGCGCCGCGGCTGCCGCAGCCAGCACCATCGCCGCGCCCCGTCTCGCCCGGCGCGAAGAGGCGCCGGCGCGCCGTTCACGAACCCTCAGACCTCTCACGCGACAAGCCTAACCACGCCCGGCGCGCATCCGGATGCTGTTGAATGAATGCCGTGAAGGTGACGGTTCTCGCGGGCGGTGTCGGGGGTGCGAAGTTCCTGAAGGGGCTGCGCACCGAGCTGCGGAGGCGCTTCCCGAACGGCGACGGCGGGTCGACCGCCGAGATCACCGCCGTGGTGAACACGGGCGACGACATGTGGCTCACGGGCCTGCGGGTGTGCCCCGACCTCGACTCGATCATGTACGCCCTCGGCGGCGGCAACGACGAGGTGCGCGGCTGGGGCCGCGCCGACGAGACCGAGCGGGTCGCCGCCGAGCTCACCGCCTATGGCATCGGCTGGCCCTGGTTCACCCTCGGCGACCTCGACCTCGGCACCCACATCGCCCGCTCGAGCTTCCTCCGCGACGGCCTCACCCTCACCGAGGCGACCGCCCGCCTCTGCGAGCGCTGGAACCCGGGCGTGCGGCTGCTGCCGATGAGCGATCAGCCCGCCGAGACGCACGTCGACATCCTCGTCGACGGAAAGCGGCGCATCGTTCACTTCGAGGAGTGGTGGGTGAAGTACCGGGCGACGGTTCCGGCGCAGCGCTTCATCCAGGTCGGGGTCGACAAGGCGAAGCCGACACCGCAGGTGCTGCACGCGATCGAGCACGCCGACGTGGTGCTCGTCGCCCCGTCGAACCCGGTGGTGTCGATCGGCACCATCCTCGGGGTGCCCGGGATGCGGGAGGCGCTCCGCGGGGCACGCGCACCCATCGTGGGTGTCTCGCCCATCATCTCGGGTGCCGCCGTGCGCGGCATGGCCGACGCCTGCCTCACGGCGATCGGCGTGGAGACCACGGCCGCCGCCGTGGCGAAGCACTACGGGGCGCGCAGCCGGGGCGGCATCCTCGACACGTGGCTCGTCGACACGAGCGACGCGGCGGTCGTGCCGGTGCTCGAGGGCTCGGGCATCCGCACCCTGGCGGTTCCGCTGTGGATGAGCGACACCGACACGAGTGCGACCCTCGCGGGCGACGCGCTCGACGCCGCCCGCGCGCGCTGACGCCGCAGCCGGCGCCGGCCCGGCGAGCTCAGCCTCCGGCACCCCCGTACGGCACCGGCCCGAGCGAGATCAGCCATGCGTACACCGCCATCGACACCGCGTACAGCGCCACGATGATGGCGTAGCCGGCGAAGTGCACGCGGGGTGCACGGTCGCGCTTGATCCACCAGCCGAACAGCTTGAACGCCCACGGCACCAGCAGCCAGCCGAGCAGCTGCGTCGACACCAGGTTGCCGATGAACAGGGCCAGCCAGAACGGCATGCCGTTGCCGATGAGCAGCGGGTCGGCGATGAAGTAGCCCCAGAGGAAGACGACGGGGTACAGCATCAGCAGCACGATGAGGTTGCTCTTGAATACCGGGTCGGGGAGCGAGGTGCGGCTGCCCGTCCAGAACCCGAAGCCGTAGCTCGCCTTCGTCAGCGTGAGCTGCTCGTTGTAGGCCTTGCCCTCCTCGAGCAGCTCCTTGCGCTCGGGCGAGTCGATCCAGGCGTTCAGGTGCGCCTCGGTATCGAAGCTCAGCACCACCACCCAGTCATCCTGCACGCCGGGGACGGGCCGCTCGATCTTGTGCCCGAGGAAGCCGTCGAACCGTGATTCCGCCGCCGAGATCTGGCGCTGCCAGTCGAGGAACGCCCCTTCCTCGTCGACCGGCACGCGGCTCGAGATGAGCACGGATGCTGCCTCCGACGGATGCCTCGCCTCCTCCGTGAAGAGGTGGATGTCGTCGTTGCCGATGAAGCGGTCTTTGATCTCGCCCATCAGCTGCGCGCGCTCGGCGCTCTGCAACCAGCCGCGGGCCGACTCGACGTCGCGGAAGCGCTGCACGATGATCCAGTCCACCTGGAGCGGCGGCTTCGGCGCGATGACCTGCCGGTCGAGGAAGCCGGGCCAGTGCGCGATGCGCTCGCCCACCTTCTTCTGCCACGCCTCGTAGGCGGCGTAGCTCTCCTCCGCCAGTCGTCGGCGCACCACGAGCGACACGGCCTCTCCGGCCAGGCCGGCGGGAACGCCCGAGGCCGTCTCGGTCATGGCTGTCACGCCTTCTGGTAGGCGAGCTCGCCCATCACCCAGGTCTGGTCGACGGCGCGCTCGTCGGCGACCATCATGATGCCGAAGAGCAGGTCGGAGACCGTGTCGAGCGAGAGCTCGTTCCCGCCCTTCTCGAGCAGCAGCGAGGCGTGCCACGGTGCTGCAGGGGGCCCGGCGGTCCAGTCGAGGGCGACGAAGTCGGCCTCCTTGCCGATGTCGAAGGTGCCCACCTTGTCGTCGATGTAGAGCGACTCGGCGCCGCCGCGGGTGAGCAGGTAGAAGGCCCGCAGCGAGGAGAGCTTGTTGCGCTCCGACTCGGCGAGGTCCTGGTCGCTCGGCACAATGGAGCCGTCGAGGATGGTGTTCTGCAGCATCCCCACCTTGTAGGCGTCTTCGAGGGAGTTGAGCAGGCTGAAGCGGTTGCCGCCGCCCATGTCGGTGCCCACCGAGATGAGCACGCGGTGCTCGGGGTCGAGGGCGCGGCCGAGGCGGAAGAGACCGGAACCGAGGTAGAGGTTCGACGAGGGGCAGAACGCCACGGCGGCCCCCTTCTCGCTGAAGCGCCGGAACTCGTTGTTCGACAGCCACACGCCGTGACCGCCGGTGAACTTGGGGCCGACGAGGTCGAACTTCTCGTAGACGCCGAGGTAGTCGGTGCAGTCGTCGTGCAGGGCGAGCACGCCGTGGATCTCGGCCGGATTCTCGGAGATGTGCGTGTTCACCCACAGATCGGGGAACTCCTGCTTCAGCCTCTGGCAGGCGGCCATGAGCTCGACCGAGGCGCCGAAGGCGAAACGGGGGGTGATGGCGTAGAGGTTGCGGCCGGTGCCGTGCCATTTCTCGATGAGGGTCTTCGAGTCGTCGTAGAACTGCTCGGGCGTGTTGGCGAAGTAGTCGGGCACGTGGGTGTCGATGCCGGTGAGGCCGCCGATCATGCGCATGTTGCGCCGCGACGCCTCTTCGAAGAACACCTCGTTGCAGGTGAGGTTGCCCGTGGTGAAGGTCTGCGCGGTGGTGGTGCCGGAGGCGAGCAGGTTGTCGAAGAAGTGCTTGGTGCCCTCCTCGGCGTACTCGCGCTCGGAGTACTTGTGCTCCTCGGGGAAGACCCACTTCTGCAGCCACGGCAGGAGCTGTTCGCCGTACGCGCCGAGCACGCGAGTCTGCGGCAGGTGGATGTGCCCGTCGATGAAGCCGGGGAGGATGATGCGGTCGCGGATCTCGGTGATCTCCACACCCTCGTGACGTGGTGCCACCTCGTCGTAGGCGCCGAAGTCGGTGATGATGCCGTCCTCGGTCACGAGGAGTCCGTCGACGTGGAACCGCACCGCGGCCTGCTCGTCGCCGACATGCTTCCACGGGTCGTCGATGAAATCGACGAAGGTGCCGCGCACTGCTTTCTTGACCACGTGAAATCCCCTTTTGTCGTGTTGTGTCCATGCTCACACAGAGCATCCCTCAGCGCTCCGGAGGGGGCCGCCCCAATGCAGGGGGTAGGCTCGAGGCATTCTGTGTACGGGCCTGGCTTTGGGCTCACTTCTCGTCGTTCCCTCTCGACCGTTTTCCTCGGCTCCGCACGAGCATCCTCGTGCGTGAGCTCACCGAGACCCACCGAGACCCACGAGGTTCACCATGCCGTCCGACCTTCCCGTACCCACCCGCCGCCGCGCCGAGCCGCAGCCCGTGGTGCAGAGCTTCATCCCGAACGCCTCGGCCATCCGCCGGGCTCTGAAACGCGCCGATGAGGGTGTCGCGCTGAACGCCACCGAGGCGGAGACGCTGCTCCACGCTCGCGGCGACGACCTCGAACGCCTCCTCACCGCCGCGAGCCGCGTACGCGATGCCGGGCTCGAGATCGCCGGCCGCCCGGGTGTCATCACCTATTCGCGCAAGGTGTTCATCCCGCTGACCCACCTCTGTCGCGACCGCTGCCACTACTGCACCTTCGTCGAGACCCCCGGCGGGCTCGCCAAGCAGGGCAAGGCCCCCTACCTCTCCCCCGACGAGGTGCTCGACATCGCCCGTCAGGGTGCGGCGCTCGGCTGCAAGGAGGCGCTGTTCACGCTCGGCGACCGCCCCGAAGACCGCTGGCCCGCCGCCCGCGAGTGGCTGGATGCGCACGGCTACGACTCGACGATCGCCTACCTACGCGCCATGGCCATCCGGGTGCTCGAGGAGACCGGGCTCCTCCCCCATCTCAACCCCGGCGTAATGACGTGGGAGGAGATCCAGCGCCTCAAGCCCGTCGCGCCGTCGATGGGGATGATGCTCGAGACCACCGCCACCCGCCTGTGGAGCGAGAAGGGCAACGCCCACTTCGGCTCGCCCGATAAAGACCCGGCGCTGCGCCTGCGGGTGATCGAAGACGCCGGCCGCTCGAACGTGCCGTTCACCAGCGGCCTCCTGCTCGGAATCGGCGAGAACTACGAGGAACGCGTCGACGGCATGTTCGCGCTGCGCTCCGCGGCCCGCCGGCACGGGCACATCCAGGAGGTGATCGTGCAGAACTTCCGGGCGAAGCCGGCCACCGCCATGATGGGTGCCGACGACCTCGAGACCCAGGAGTACGTCGCAGCGGTCGCCGTCGCCCGCCTCGTGCTCGGGCCGAAGGCGCGACTGCAGGCACCGCCCAACCTCACGGATCCGCGGGAACTGTCGCTGCTCATCCGTGCCGGCATCGACGACTGGGGTGGTGTCTCCCCCCTCACGCCCGACCATGTGAACCCCGAGCGGCCGTGGCCGCACATCGACGACCTCGCGCGCCTCACCGCCGAGTCGGGCTTCTCGCTACGCGAGCGCCTCACCGCGCATCCGCACTACGTACGAGCGGAGGAGCCGTGGCTCGACCCACGGGTCATCCCGCACGTGCGCGCGCTCGCGGGCGCCGACGGGCTCGCCGTCGAGGGCACGGTGCCGAGCGGTCTGCCGTGGCAGGAGCCGGAGTGGGGTTCGACGTCGTCGGGCCGCACCGAGCTGCACACCGAGATCGACACCGTCGGGCGCAGCGCAGACCGCCGCAGCGACTTCGACGACGTCTACGGCGACTGGTCGGAGCTGCGCGAGCAAGTCGGGGCGAACCCCGGCAACCGCACCCGGGCTTCCGGCGACCCCGCGGTGCGCGCGGCGCTCGCCCGCGCCGCCGAGAACCCCGCAGGGCTCGCCGACGCCGACTACCTCACGCTGCTCGGCGCCGACGGCCCCGACCTCGACGCGCTGGCCGCTGTGGCCGACGACGTGCGCCGCGCCACCGTGGGCGACGAGGTGGGCTACGTGGTGAACCGCAACATCAACTTCACCAACGTCTGTTACACCGGGTGCCGCTTCTGCGCGTTCGCGCAGCGGCGCAACGACGCGGATGCGTACACGCTGTCGATGGAGCAGGTGGGCGACCGCGTCGACGAGGCCTGGTCGATCGGGGCGACCGAGATCTGCATGCAGGGCGGGATCCACCCCGACCTCCCCGGCACGGCGTACTTCGACCTCGCGCGCACGGTGAAGCAGCGGCAGCCCGACATCCACCTGCACGCCTTTTCACCGATGGAGATCGTGAACGGGGCGGCCCGCACGGGGCTGTCGTTCCGCGACTTCCTGCTCGAGGCCAAGGCGGCGGGGCTCGACACGATTCCGGGAACCGCTGCCGAGATCCTCGACGACGACGTGCGCTGGGTGCTCACGAAGGGCAAGCTTCCCGCTGCGCAGTGGATCGAGATCGTCACCACGGCGCACGAAGTCGGGCTGCGGTCGTCGTCGACCATGATGTACGGGCACGTCGACAACCCCGCGCACTGGGTGGGGCACCTGCGCACCCTGTCACGCATCCAGGACGAGACGGGCGGCTTCACGGAGTTCGTGCTGCTGCCGTTCGTGCACATGAACTCGCCGGTCTACCTGGCGGGCGTCGCCCGGCCGGGCCCGACGCTGCAGGAGAACCGGGCCATCCACGCGGTGGCGCGCCTGATGCTGCACGGGCGCATCGACCATGTGCAGACCTCGTGGGTGAAGCTGAGCGACGCCGGCACGCAGCAGATGCTGCAGGGCGGTGCCGACGACCTCGGCGGAACCCTCATGGAGGAGACCATCAGCCGCATGGCGGGCGCCGACAACGGCTCGGAGAAGACGGTCGACGACCTGGAGGCGGTGATCCGCGGCATCGGGCGTGTGCCCGTGCAGCGCACCACCACCTACGGCCGTCCGACGGCCGAGCGCGCGGCGGTCGCCCGCGAGTTCGCCTCCCGCGGCTTCGCCGCCACCGGCAAGAAGCTGCTCACCGTGCTGTAGCGCGCGGGGCGCGTTCGAAAACGCAAACGTCGCGCCGACCTCCGCCCATATAGGCGCGGTCGGCGCGACGATTGCGTTTCTGAACTCGCCGGCGGGCTCTGTGTCAGACGACGTCGTCGTCGACCCAGTCGAGGGTCTTGGTGACGGCCTTCTTCCAGTTGCGGAGCTGGCGTTCGCGCTCTGCCTCGTCCATCTGCGGCTCCCAGCGGGAGTCCTCCTGCCAGTTGGCGCGCAGCTCGTCGAGCGAGCCCCAGTAGCCGACCGCGAGGCCCGCGGCGTAGGCGGCGCCGAGCGCGGTGGTCTCAGCGACGACGGGGCGCACGACGGGAACGCCGAGGATGTCGGCCTGGAACTGCATGAGCAGGTTGTTGGCGATCATGCCGCCGTCGACCTTCAGCTCGGTGAGGTCGACACCCGAATCGGCGTTCACCGCGTCGAGCACCTCGCGGGTCTGGAACGCGGTCGCCTCCAGGGCGGCACGCGCGATGTGCGCCTTGTTCACGTAGCGGGTGAGGCCGACGAGCGCACCGCGCGCATCCGACCGCCAGTACGGGGCGAACAGACCCGAGAACGCGGGCACGAAGTACGCGCCGCCGTTGTCCTCGACCGAGGCCGCGAGGGTCTCCACCTCGGGCGCCGACCCGATGATGCCGAGGTTGTCGCGCAGCCACTGGATGAGCGAGCCGGTGACCGCGATCGATCCTTCGAGCGCGTAGTGGGCCGGCTGGTCGCCCAGCTTGTAGCCGAGGGTGGTGAGCAGACCGTTCTTGGAGTGGACGATCTCGGTGTCGGTGTTGAAGATGAGGAAGTTGCCCGTGCCGTAGGTGTTCTTCGACTCGCCGGCGTCGAACGCCGCCTGGCCGAAGGTCGCGGCCTGCTGGTCGCCCAGGATGCCCGCGACGGGAACCTCGCGCAGCAGGTTCGACGACTCGACGGTGCCGTACACCTCGGAGGACGACTTGATCTCGGGCAGCATGCTGCGGGGCACGCCGAACTCGGCGAGGATGTCGTCGCGCCACTGGAGTGTCTCGAGGTCCATGAAGAGCGTGCGGGAGGCGTTCGTGACGTCGGTGGCGTGCACGCCGCCGTCGGTTCCGCCGGTGAGGTTCCACAGCACCCAGGTGTCGGTGGTGCCGAACAGCAGGTCGCCGGCCTCGGCGGCCTCGCGGGCGCCGTCGACGTTCTCGAGGATCCAGACGATCTTGGTGCCCGAGAAGTAGGTCGCGAGCGGCAGACCCACGATCGGCTTGAACCGCTCGAGGCCGGCCTCGTCACCGGCGGCGAGCCGGTCGACGATGGGCTGGGTGCGGGTGTCCTGCCACACGATCGCGTTGTAGACGGGCTTGCCGGTGTTCTTGTTCCACACCACGGCGGTCTCGCGCTGGTTGGTGATGCCGACCGCGGCGATGTCGTGGCGCGTGAGGTCGGCCTTCGACAGGGCGAGGCCGATGACCTCGCGCACGTTGTCCCAGATCTCCATCGGGTCGTGCTCGACCCATCCCGCCTTGGGGAAGATCTGCTCGTGCTCCTTCTGGCCGGTCGACACGATGGTGCCGGCGTGGTCGAAGATGATGGCGCGCGACGAGGTGGTTCCCTGGTCGATCGCGAGGACGTACTTCTTCTCGTCAGTCATGACATAACTCCTTCGTTGATGCTGTCGTCTGGTGTCGAACGGATGCTCGGCCGACTAGGTGAGGATGGGCAGGAGCGGGATGGCGGCCCAGCCGGCGAGGAGACCGCCGATGATGGGGCCGGCGACGGGTACCCAGGAGTAGGCCCAGTCGGAGGAGCCCTTGCCCTTGATGGGGAGCAGGGCGTGGGCGATGCGCGGGCCGAGGTCACGGGCGGGGTTGATCGCGTACCCGGTCGGGCCACCGAGGGAGGCGCCGATACCGATCACGAGCAGAGCCACCGGCAGAGCACCGAGCGCGGCGAGACCGCCGCCGTCGCCGTTGCGGCCGAAGCCGATGACCACGAACACCAGCACGAAGGTGCCGATGATCTCGGTGATCAGGTTCCATCCGTAGGAGCGCATCGCGGGCCCGGTGGAGAACACGCCGAGCTTGTTGCCGGCCTCGGGCTCGGCGTCGAAGTGCTGCTTGTAGGCAAGCCACACGAACACGGCACCGATGATCGCACCGATCATCTGCGCCCCGATGTAGGCGATGACCGACAGGAAGTTCACCGGCACGGAGGTGGCCTCCGACCCGAACGTCGGCGCGCCGTTGGCCACGAGTCCGAGGGTGACCGCCGGATTAAGGTGGGCGCCGGAGGCGTAGGAGACGATGACACCGGCGAAGACCGCGAGGCCCCAGCCGATGTTCACCATCAGGAACCCGCCGTTGAAACCTTTCGTGCGCACGAGCGCCACGTTCGCGACGACGCCGCAGCCGAGGAGCACGAGCAACGCCGTCCCCACCAGTTCGGCGACGAAGTCGATTCCGAGATTGTCCACATTGACCTTTCGTTCGGAGCGGCACCCACGCCGCCCTCGGGTTAGTTGACGGCGCCCGCCGCCGTCTTGTTCGACGCCTCCACCACGATGCCGTGGAAGAAGCGAAGATTCTCCGCCGCCTGCGCCCGCTCGTCGGCGAGACGCTCCGGCGACCAGCCGTGGGCCGCGGCGGCGAGCTCGCTGAGCTCGTCGAACACGGCCTGGTCGAGCGAGCCGACGAAGGCGATGATGCTGCGGCGCAGCACGAGGTCGCTGAGGTGAACTGTGTGCTCGCCCATCAGGTAGCCGATCTCGGCGGTGCTGTAGCCCGGCAGGGTGGCCAGGGGCGCATCCGTCTCCTCGGCGGCGACGATGTGCGCGATCACCTTCGCGGCGTTCGTGCCGTAGCGGGCGAGCAGGATGCGCGTGCGCTCCTCACCGAGGTCGGCCCCGTTCGCCTTCACCCAGTTGGTGACCGCGGCGGGGGTCTGCGGGAAGCCCACGCCGCCGCCGATGGCGAGGTCGGTGGTGCTCACGGTGCGGCTGCGGCCGAGGAGGGCCAGGGTGTCGTTCGCGAGGTGCTCGGCGAGGGCGCGGAAGGTCGTCCACTTGCCGCCGACGAGGCTCAGCTGCGTGACGGTCTTCGACGAGCCGAAGCTCGCCTGCTCGATGCGGTAGTCGCGCGAGACGAAGCCGGGGGCGGTGTCGCCGTGACCGGGAAGCGGGCGGATGCCCGAATACCGGTAGACGATCTGCGGGCGCTCGACCGTGATGGTGGGGAAGACGTGGCCGACGAGCTCGAAGAAGTAGTCGACCTCCTCCTCGGTGCAGAGGGCGGGCTCGCTGGGGTCGGCCTCGAGGTCGGTGGTGCCGACGAGCACGCGGCCGTTCAGCGGGTAGATGAGCACGATGCGGCCGTCGTTGTTCTCGAAGAACACCTCGCCACCGGCGCAGGCCTCGTAGAGCTCAGGGTTGTCGAGCACGATGTGCGACCCCTTGGTGCCGCCCATGAAGCGGGTGGCCTCGCCGAGGGCTGCGTTGGTGAGGTCGGTCCAGGGGCCGGTGGTGTTCACGACGACCTCGGCGGTGACCTCGAAGGTCTCGCCCGTGACGGTGTCGCGGAGCACGACGGGGTCGCCGTTCGCGCCGACGGCCTCGACGTAGTTGGCGGTGCGGGCGTGCGGGCCCGTCGCCAGCGCATCCTGAACCAGGTCGAGCGCGAGGCGCTCGGGGTTCTCGACGGCGGCGTCGTAGTAGGTGGCGGTGTACTTCACGTCGGGACGCAGCTTCGGCAGCTTCGCGAGCGACTTCTTGCGGCCCACGAACTTGTGGCGGGGCACGGTGCCGCCGTCGCGCGAGAAGGAGTCGTAGCCGAGCAGGCCCACCTTGATGAGCAGCGCGCCGCGCTCCTTCGGCTTTCCCGACTTGTGGGTGAGGAAGCGAAGCGGGGCGCTCAGGATGCCCGAGAAGGTGGAGAAGATCGGGATGGTGGTGGGCAGCGGCTTCACGTAGTGGGGAGCCAGGCGGAGCAGCCGGTTGCGCTCCTGCACGCTCTCCTTCACGAGGCGGAACTCGCCGTTCTCGAGGTAGCGCACGCCTCCGTGGATCATGTGGCTCGACGCGCTCGACGCACCAGAGGCGTAGTCGCCGCGCTCGACCAGCACCACGTCGACGCCCTGGAGGGCCAGGTCGCGGAAGGTGCCGATGCCGTTGATGCCGCCGCCGATGATGAGCACCTGTGTTCTGGGGTTGCTCCGGATGGCCTGGACGTCGGAGCGGATGTCGGTCTGTGAGGTGCTCACTGTGTACTCGCCTTCGTGTTACGTCAGGGTTGCGGGCGGCAATCCATGCGACGACATACAGTTCTACGACCAAGTTCACATATGATCAAGCTCGTTGCACATATGTGCAGTTCCTGGTTCGAAAGGATGCGACGACGCATGGCCGGAGACGGTTTCACGAGCGAGAAGGAGCGCGACGCGCTCCGGGCCGCACATCTGTACTACATGCAAGACCTCACCATGGAGGCCATCGCAAGCGAACTCCACACCTCGCGGTCGTCGGTGTCGAGGCTGCTCGGCTACGCCAGGGATACCGGGCTCGTCGAGATCCAGGTGAAGTCTCCTGTCGATCGGCTGTCGTCGGTGCAGGACCGCATCCGCGAGCGCCACGGAGTGACGGCGCACGTCGTGCCGGTGCCCGACTCGACGGCCGAGGTCGACCGACTGGAGCGGGTGGCGATGAGTGCCGCACGCATCCTGGGCCCCTTCTTCGACTCGAACATGACGATGGGCATCGCCTGGGGGTCGACCCTCTCGGCGGTGTCGCGGCACCTGCAGGAGAAGGTCACCCACAACTCGCAGATCGTGCAGCTGAACGGTGCCTCGAACGCGCGCACCACGGGCATCGGCTACGCCAGCGAGATCATGAGCCGCTTCGGAACAGCCTTCGGCGCCTACGTGCAGCAGTTCCCGGTGCCGGCGTTCTTCGACGACCCGCGTACCAAGGAGGTGCTCTGGCGCGAGCGCAGCATCCGCCGGGTGCTCGAGATCCAGAAGCACATGGACATCGCGCTGTTCGGGCTCGGCTCGGCCTACGCCGAGGTGCCCTCGCACGTGTACGTGGGCGGGTACCTCGACGACGCCGACTTCGAGCAGCTCGGGCGCTCGGCGGTGGTGGGCGACGTGGCGACGGTGTTCTACCGCGCTGACGGGTCGAGCGAGGACATCCCGATGAACGCCCGCTCGTCGGGGCCGTCGCTGGCGGTGCTCAAGAAGGTCGCGCGGCGGGTGTGCGTGGTGTCGGGCAGGTCGAAGCTCCCGGCGCTGCGAGGGGCGCTGGCGGCCGGCGTGATGACCGACCTCATCATCGACGAGGCGACGGCGCACGCACTGCTGGAGGGCTGAGCTCCGCGGGTGCGAGCGCGCGACGGGTGTGGGCACCGACACCCCGGGCGACCGCCTCGGCGAGATCGGCCTCCGTGTCGACGTCGAGCCGGAGCGTCGAGTCGGCCGGAACGTCGAGCACGACATGCCCCGCCTCGCGGTGCCGGCGCGCTGATCCTGCCCCGAATCGCGGTATCAGCACGGCTCCGGGTCGCGCCGTGACGAGAGTTGTCCCCGTGCCCTGCGCATCGGGGACGACGGCGAGCGGATGCGTCTCCGCTGCGGCAAGGGCCTCCTCCAGGTCGTGCGGCACGAGCGCCGGCAGGTCGCCGAGCAGCACGGCTCGGTGCGCGTCGCCCGCTGCCCCCAGGCCCGCGATGACGGCGGCATTGAGGCCGCTGCCCGGATCGGGGACGATCTCGACGTCGGGGATCCTGAGCGCAGTGGCTCGCCGCGCGGTGGCAGGGCCGGCCTCCGGATCGGTGACGACGATCAGCCGGCCCACGGAGGGCGTGTCACGCACGGCGGCGAGGGTGTCGAGGGCGAAGGCCTCGGCGAGGAGGGCGCGGAGAGCGCTGTCGACGCCGGGCGACATCCGGCTCTTCCCGGCGGGGGTTCCCTTCACCGGCACGACGACCGTCCACACCGCTGCCGCATCACTCACCGTCCCGATTATCGTGCACGGGCGGTGGGGTCATCGTGCACGGGCGGCGGGGACCGATGCGCTCAGCGGGTGATCTCGATGTCGACGCTGGCGAAGGGGAACGGCAGCAGGGTGGAGAACGGCTCGCCAGGAGACCACCCCGCGGTCGGGTCGGTGGCCCACCAGAGATAACAGACCGCGAGCGAAACGACCGCGAGAAGCCCGATGGCGGCGGCCGCTCGATCGCCGAGGCGCTCGGCGACGCTCGCGTCTGAAGCTCGCCGGGCGATGCGAGCGAGGGCGACGAGGAGGATCGACGCCATCGCCAGGAACACCAGGGGGCTCGGGGAGAGCGTGACCGAGATGCATCCCTCGCCGAGGCCCGTCGCGTCTGAACCGCCACCGGGGCAGCGGCCCATCGAGGCCTGGGAGAAGACGGCGTAGGCCGCCGCCGAGATCGCGGTCACGACCACCAGTCGTCGACGTCGCGGAGACTCCGTGGAGGTCGGCGCGAGCGCCGTCTGCGGTTGCGTCGGCACCATCTCACCTCCCGACATGTGTCGTTCTCGCGTGTTCCAGCCTTCGCGACGACGGGACAGGTGTCAAGCGGGCGGGGCGGGGTGAATCCAGAACGATCGTTCTTTTTCCGGGAATGATACGGATGCATGCGATGTTGTCTCGAACGTGAGCAGAACATTCCATGAGATCGAGGGCGAACGCGGCGAGGTGTCGCGGTATCGCCGCCACCCCAACGGCAAGGGCTTCGTGGCCGTGGGCTCCGAGGTCGACCCGAGTGCGTTCGTCGACCCGAGTTCGTACGTGGAGACCGGAGCGCGCGTCGGCCCGCGGGCCAGCATCGGCCCCGGCAGTTGGGTCGAGAGTGGAGCCGCCATCGGCACCGGCGTGCTGATCGAGGCCAATGTGCACATCGGCGCGGGGGCACAGATCGGGCGCGGCGCCCGCATCGGCAGCCACTCGCGCATCGGCGCCCGCGCCGGGGTGGCCGACGAGACGCGCGTCGAGCGCGACAGCACCATCGCGCCCGGGGCACTCGTGCGCCGCTCCGGCCCGGCCGGCGAGTACATGAAGGCCGCCTGACCCCGGCGGCACACCCGGCCTGAGCGCACCGTCGACCCGAGCGCACCACCCGGCCCGGGCGTGGCAGCCGGCGCGGGCGCATCACCCGGCCGGGCGGACCGCCCAGCCGGAGCGCGGTCACCCGACCACCGCGCGGTGTCCCATCCGGGCGCGATAGCATCGCGGGTATGGACCACCTCCGGCGAGACGCGCACTGGCTCGAGCGCGACAGCGCCGGGGCCGGCGTCGGCGTGAGCGCCCGGGGACTGTGGAGCGCGTTCGACCAGTCGCCGTTCCTGCGGCGGCTGAGCGTGCTGCTCGGCCTGCTGAGTGTGGGTTCGGCCTCGGCGATGATCTTCTCCGCGCTCGGTGCGGTCGGTGCAGCGGGCAGCGCGGGCACCGGCACCGGTACCGACGGAGTCCTCACCGCCCTGGCCCTGGCCGCCGTCGTCACCACCGCCTGCGCCGTTGCGGCGCTGGCCGTCGTGCTCCTCGCGGCCTCCACCCGCCACCGCCACACCCGACGCTGCGAGGCGGCCGACGACGACCTCCCCACCGTCATCACCCAGTCCCGGCCCGACGCGCCGGGGCGGCCCCGCACGAGGGCTCCCGGGCGTCTCCTCGCGATCGCCTAGGAGACTCCCGCACCGCACCACGCCGCACCGCACCGCGCGGTGCGTGATGCCGCGGCGCGCCTGCCCGCGCCGGGCACCCGTTCATCTCCTCGGCGATCACACGGTCCATCCGTCACTGATCGAGGAGTCCCATGAACATCTACGAATTCCCGCCCGTCGCGGCGGCGCTCGACGGCGCCTACGCCGTCGTGCAGTTCCTCACCGAGCTGCTGTCCCCTGTGGCCGGAGCCGGCGCCGCAGCAGCCGCCGTCGTGCTGCTCACCGTGCTCGTACGCCTTGCCCTCATCCCGGTCGGGGTGTCGCAGGCGCGCGCGCAACTGATGCGCAAGCGGCTCGCCCCCCGACTGCAGGAGCTGCGTCGCCGCCACTCCAAGAACCCGGAACGCCTGCAGCGCGAGACCATGGCCCTCTACGCCGAGGAGAAGGCGTCGCCGTTCGCGGGCTGCCTCCCCCTGCTCATCCAGGCCCCCGTGCTCTCGCTCGTCTACGGCGTGTTCCTCCTGCCGACGGTGAACGGCCATCCGAACTCGCTGCTCACCGAGACGCTCCTCGGCGCACCCCTCGGCCGCAGCTTCGTCTCCGCGCTGACCGGTGGCGACGACCCGGTCGGCGTGGTCGTGGGTGCGATCGTGCTGCTCGTCATCGCCGTGGTCGCCGTGCTCTCGCGTCGTCTCTCCATGCGACTCGCAACGCCCGGTGGGACCTCCGCGGCGATGGCCCCCGGGCGGCCGGCCCCCCGCGGAACGGACACGGCGGATGCTCTCGCCGCGCTGGCTCCCGACGGCAGCGTCGGCCGGCTGCTCAGCTGGCTCCCGCTGCTCACCGTGGCCTTCGCGGCGTTCGTGCCGCTGGCGGCCAGCCTCTACCTGCTCACCAGCACGAGCTGGACGCTGGGCGAGCGCACCGTGCTGAGCCGCCTCATCCGGTGAGGTGCCGGGCGCGGCGGGGGGCGCTGGAGACGCAGGGTGGAGGTGCGGGTAGGAGTGCGGCCGGGGCGCGTGCCGGCGCGCGGCGCGCGGCAGGCCCTGCGGCAGCCCGCCCCGTGCCCGCTCCCCCGCCTCAGCCCTGCGCGCCCCGCTCGCGGCTCGCCGCCTCCGCCGCCGCGAGCCCCGCGGCGAACCCCGCCTGGTACCCCTCGGCGTACCCCACCGCGCGCCCTTCCGCGAGCGCCTCGTCGGTGCCCAGCCGGAACATGTCTCCTGGCCCGGTGCGGGTGAGGGCGCGGGCGGGGGTGTCGAGCGACTCCACGACGGCGTGCCCTGCCCCGCGCACGATCGCCACGGGCATCCCGCTCGCCTTCCCCTTCACGAGATCGCCCGCTGAGGCCAGCTCGTCGGCGACCGCCGCCTGCGTGACGACGAGCTGGTGCCCGAAGCTGTCGCGCGAGCCGCGCAGGTCGTCGAGCACCGCCACCCCCGCCGCCCCGATCGCCTGGTCGATCTGCCCCTGCCGCCACGGCCGGCCGAGCGTGTCGGAGACGATCACCCCGAGCCGCACCCCGAACCGCTCCCGCAGCCCGCGCGCGAGCCCCCGCGCCGAGGCATCGGGATCGACGGGAAGCAGCAGCACCGTGCCTTCCGGCGTGTTCGACGCATCCACCCCGGCCGCCGCCTGCACGATGCCCTGCCGGTTCTCGACGATGCGGGTCACACCCCCGGGGTGCGCCCGGGTGGCCACCACCCGCACCGTCTCGGCGGTGATGGCGTCTTCGCGGTCGGCTGCGGCCACGATGCGCCCTTCCGCCTTCGAAACGATCTTGCTCGTGACCACGAAGACGTCGCCGTCTCGCGGCTCGAACCCGGCGGCGAGCACCGCGTCACCGATGAGCGCCACGAGGTCGTCACCCGCCGTGATCTCGGGGATGCCCCCGAACGCCGCGACCCGCAGCCCCCAGCCGGCGGGTTTGCCCTCCTCGTGCGTCTCGACCGGCGCGGCACCCTCTCCCCCGCTCACCGGTGCAGCTTCGGGATGACGTCGCGACCGAACACGTCGATCCACTCCTTCTGGTTGCGCCCCACGTTGTGCAGGTAGATGCGGTCGAAACCGAGGTCGGCGAAGCGCTGGATGTAGGCCCGGTGCGCATCCGGATCGCTCGAGATGTTGAGCCGCCCGTCGAAGTCGTCGGGCCGCACGAGACGGGCGATCTGCTCGAACTCGAACGGGCTCCTGATGTCGGCCTTCGGAAACCTCATGCCGCCGTTCGGCCACTCGGTGACGGCGTTCGCGAGCGCCTCCTCGTCGGTCGGCGCCCAGGAGAGGTGCAGTTGCAGCACCTTGGGCATGGTGGAGGGGTCGCGCCCCACCTCGCGGGCCCCGTCGTCGAACTTCGCGAACAGACCGGCGATCTTCTCCAGCGGCGCGCCGAGGTTGATCATGCCGTCGACCGTGCGCCCCGCGCGCCTCGCCGTGACCGGGCCCGCCGCCGCCACGAGGATCTCGGGAGCCTTCTCGGGCATCGTCCAGAGCCTCGTCGACTCGAGGGTGAAGTGCGGGCCGTGGTGCTTGGCGTCTTTTCCTGCAAGGGATGCGGAGAACAGCTTGTTGATCACGTCGACCGCTTCGAACATGCGGTTGATGCGCTCCGATGCCTCCGGCCAGTAGCCGCCGACGACGTGTTCGTTGAGCGCCTCACCCGGGCCGATGCCGAGCCAGTGCCGCCCGGGGTACATGGCCCCGAGAGTGGCGGACGCCTGCGCCACCATCGCGGGGTGCCAGCGGAAGCTCGGCACGGTGACGCCGGGCCCTATGTCGCCGTCGGTGCGCTCACCGAGCGCGGCGAGCACGTTCCAGACGAACGCGGCCTGCCCCTGCTTGGGCACCCACGGCTGGAAGTGGTCGGCAGCCATCACCCCTGTGAACCCGTGGTTCTCGGCGTAGACCGCGAGCTCGACGGCATCGCTCGGGGCGAACTGCTGCAGCATCGCGGCATAGCCGACGGGGATGCGCGCCACCCGTCAGTCCGCGGTGTGCTTGAGGAACTCCGCCACCACGCCCGGCACGTAGGGCGCCACGTCGCCGCCGAGCGCCGAGACCTGGCGCACGAGGGAGCTCGAGACGTGGGCGTGGGCGGGGTCGGGGAGCAGGAAGATGGTCTCGACCTCGGCGAGGTTGCGGTTGACGATCGCCATCGGCGTCTCGTACGCGACATCGATCTGGGAGCGGATGCCCTTCACGATCGCCGTCGCGCCCACGTCGGTGCAGTAGTCGACGAGCAGGCCCATGCTCCACGAGCTGATGACGATGCCCGCACCGACGAGCCCGCGCTCGTCGAGCGACTTCTCGATGAGCGACACCCGGTGGGCGATCGGGATGAGCGCCTGCTTGTCGGGATTGTGCACGACCACCACGTGCACCTCCTCGAAGATCGAGGCAGCGCGCTCGATCACGTCGAGGTGACCGAGGGTGATGGGGTCGAAGGAACCGGGGACGACGGCCACACTGCTCATGCCCCAAGGCTATCAAGGGCGGATGCGGCGATGACGTCAGGAGACGAGCTGGCTGCGCACCTTCTCGGCCGCCACGGCCGGCATCGCCTTCGTGGCACCGGTCTCCGCGGCGACGAACCTCTCGACCAGGGCGATCGAGGAGGCGAGCAACGCGTAGAGGCGGTCGTCGGGGAAGTCGGCGCAGGCCGAGCGCACCCCGTCGACGGCCATCGCGATCGTCGCCTGGGTCTGCCGCCGCGTGATCTCGCCGCGCTGCCAGCGCAGGTTGCGGTCGAGGAACCTCGCCGCCCACCGATGGGCGTCGGGTGCCGCCGCGAGCGCCTCCTCGACCTCGGCGAGAGCCGCGGCGGTCGCCTCGACGTGATCGGGCGCCTCGGCGTCGGGCAGGCGGAGCAGCGCCGCCCGGCACACCAGGGCACCGACGGCGAGGGCGTGCTGCCTGTCGACGGGGGCCTCGGGCAGCGAGAGGGCGACCGTGTGCACGGCGAGCAGCAGGTCGAGCCTGATGTCGTCGCTGGTGAGACCGATGACCCCGGGCACGAGGGGAGCCAGCCGGCCGCGCGCCTCGTTCGAGGTGAGGTCGTTCACGGCGCGGGCGAGGTGCGCGAGCCCGGCGTGGGTGCAGGAGGGATGGTCGCTCCATCGCTCACCGGCGAGGAAGGAGGCGTACTCCATGAAGCAGGCGCCGGAGCGGGCGCTGCGGTGCTTTCCGGCACCGAGCACCGGGAGGGAGTCGACGCTGAGACCTTCATGCTTCGTGCGTCGTGGCTTCAGGATTGACATGTCCACCTCGTCTCCACGGAGGTCACCGTGCGGACTTCCGCCCGCTGACTTCCGCCTGTTGACATCCACTGTGCGCCCGCGACGCGCATTTATCAATGGTCGGCGAAGCCCAATTGCCCCGAGGCGGATGCGGCGACGATCAGGTCTTGGCGAGGAAGCTGCGCTCCGACTCCCGCAGACGGCGCTCGAGGGCGTCGCGGAGGGCCGGATGCTCGTCGAGCCCGGGGTCGTCGCCCACCACCGCGAAGGCCGCCGCCCGCGCCTCCTGGATGAGGTCGGCGTCTTTGACCACCCGCAGCAGACGCAGTGACGAGCGACCGCCCGACTGGGTGCTGCCGAGCACGTCGCCCTCGCGTCGCAGCTCGAGGTCGACCTCGGCGAGCTCGAAGCCGTCGAGCGTCGCCGCCACCGCATCGACCCGCTGCCTGGCGACCGACTCGGCCTCCGCGTGGCTGACGAGGAGGCACAGGCCCGGCACGCCGCCCCGGCCGACGCGGCCTCTCAACTGGTGCAGCTGGCTCACCCCGAAGCGGTCGGCGTCGAGCACGACCATCGTCGACGCATTGGGGACGTCGACGCCCACCTCGATGACCGTCGTTGCCACCAGCACGTCGATCTCGCCGGCGGCGAAGGCCCTCATCACGGAGTCTTTCTCGTCGCTCGCCATCCGCCCGTGGAGCGCCTCGATGCGCCGACCGGCGAGCAGGGGCATGGCCTTCAGCTGCGCCAGGGTGTCGACGACGTTCGCCTTCGCGGGAGCTGTCGCGCCGTCAGCATCACCGGCGGCGGCCGCGGTCGCGTCGCCCTCTCCCCTCTCGGCCGGGTCGGCGGGCTCGACCGGATCGGCAGGGTCGATCGCAGGGCACACCACGAACGCCTGCCTCCCCTGCGCGAGCTCCTCGGCGACCCGCTGCCAGATGCGCGGCCCCCAGCCGGGCTTCTCGGCGAGCGGAACGCTGAAGCTCTCGATGCCCTGCCGGCCCGCGGGGAGCTCGGAGATGGTGGAGACGTCGAGGTCGCCGAACACCGTCATCGCGACGGTGCGCGGGATGGGTGTCGCCGTCATGACGAGCACGTGGGGCGGGGTGGCACCCTTCTGCCGGAGGGTGTCGCGCTGCTCCACACCGAAGCGGTGCTGCTCGTCGACCACCACGAGCCCGAGGTCGTAGAACTGCACCTTCTCCGACAGCAGCGCGTGCGTGCCCACCACGAGCTTCGCCTGGCCGGAGACCATGCGCAGCAGCGCCTTCTTGCGCTCGGCGGTGGAGAGCTGACCGGTGTGCAGGGTGGGCATCAGCTCGGCGGCGAGGTCGGGGCCGAGCACCTTCACGATCGACCTCAGGTGCTGCGAGGCGAGCACCTCGGTGGGCGCGAGCAGCGCCGACTGCCCGCCCGAGTCGGCGACGGCGAGCATGGCGCGCACCGCCACGAGCGTCTTGCCCGAACCCACCTCGCCCTGCAGCAGACGCATCATGGGGATGTCGCCCGCGAGGTCGCGGGCGATCTCCGACCCCACCAGCTGCTGGTCGGAGGTGAGGCGGAACGGCAGCGCGGCGTCGAAGCGCTCGAGGTAGCCGCCCGGCTTCGGCACCCGCGGGGCGGTCTTCACGGCGTGCGCGGCGCGGCGCTGACTCACGAGAGCCGACTGCAGCACGAAGGCCTCGTGGAAGCGCAGCGTGTCGCGGGCGCGCATCCATTCCCCGTCTTTCTCGGGCCGGTGGATCTGCTCGTAGGCGCGCCCGAGCGGCAGGATGCCCTGCTCCGCCCGGAGCTCGGCGGGCACGGGGTCGGGTACGGCCCCGTGCAGGGCGTCGAGCACGAGCGCCACCGAGTTCGCGATCTGCCAGCTCTGCAACGTGGAGGTGGCGGGGTAGATGGGGATGGGCATCTCGGCCCAGCGGCGAGCCTCGGCGTCGTCGAGCGCCGACGGATCGGCGAGCCCCGACCCGGATGCACCCCCGAACTCGTCGAACAGCTCGTAGTTCGGGTGTGCGAGCTGCAGGGCGCCGCGGTAGTTCGAGACCTTGCCGGCGAAGATGCCGCGCACTCCCGGCCGCAGCTCACGGGCACGCCAGGCCTGGTTGAAGAAGGTGAGGGTGATGATGCCCTCGCCGTCGGAGATGGAGACCTCGGTGAGGGAGCCGCGGCGCGCCCGCATCTGCCGCTCCTTCACGTCGCGCACCTCGGCGACGATGGTGACGTTCTCGTCGAGCGGGAGCTTCGAGATGGCGGTGAGCTCGCCCCGCCGGGCGTAGCGACGCGGGTAGTGGCTCAGCAGGTCGCCTGCGGTGGCGATACCGAAGGCCTTCTCGAAGGCACCCGCGGTGCGCCCGCCGAGCAGGCCGTTGAGCTTGCTGTCGAGGGTGAGGCCCGCCGCGGCGTGCCCCGACGTCGACCCCGCCGTGCTGCCGCCCGAGGGGGTGCGAGCGGGGCCGGTCATGCCTCGAGTCTAGGCGCGGCCGCCGACAGCCGGGCGGTGCCGGAGGTCGAGGGTGATGACGGTCGGAGGATAGGGTGCTCCACGTGACTCGCATCATCGGAGGGGCCGCAGGCTCCCTCACCCTCTCCGTGCCCCGCTCGGGAACCCGACCCACCAGCGACCGCGTGCGCGAGGCGATCTTCTCGGCGCTCGACGCGCGCGGCGGCCTCGACGGGCTGCGCGTGCTCGACCTCTACGCCGGATCCGGCGCTCTCGGGCTCGAGGCCCTCAGCCGCGGTGCCGCGTCGGTCACACTGGTGGAGCGCAACGCGGGCGCTGCGCGCGTCGCGCGGCAGAACGCCGCGACCGTCGAGCGCGCCGTGCGCTCAACCGGCGCAGCGGCAGCGGATGCTCCCCCGGCCAGAGTGGTCGTCGCCGCCCAAGCGGTGCAGCAGTTCCTGCGCGGCCTGCCGGTGGTGCCGGGCGCCGGGTTCGACGTCGTCTTCCTCGACCCGCCCTACGAGCTCGACGAGACCGAGCTTGCCGCCGACCTCGAGCTGCTGGTGCCTCTGCTCGACCCCGACGCCGTCGTGCTGGTCGAACGCAGCAGCCGCTCACCCGAGCCCCGCTGGCCCGGCGGTCTCGCACTCGACCGCACGAAGGCCTACGGCGAGACCGTGCTCTGGTGGGCCTCACCCGCCGGTTGACCCCACCACCTCGGCGCGCCGGATGCACGGCTCAGCCGGCGGCGCCGTCCCACCCCGCGTAGGGGTCCCAGCCGCCGATCGACGAGTACGGCGTGTCGCCGACGAGCACCGGCTCGGGCGAACCGAGCCGCTCCCCGATCTCGCCCAGCCGACGGAACCCGTGCGGCAGGTCGACCCCCGGAGGGAAGGTCGCGAGCAGTGCGTGGTCTTCTCCGCCCGCCAGCACGAAGTGCGAAGCGTGGTCGGAGACCACGGCGTCGAGGTCGTTCAGGGCCCTCGCCTCGCGGGCGACGGCTGCGGGGTCGAGCCGCACCGTGCATCCGCTCGCCACCGCGAGCCGCCGCGCGTCGAGCACGAGCCCGTCGGAGACGTCGAGCATCGCCGTCGCCCCCGCGAGGGCTGCCTGCACCCCCAGGCCGATCGGCGACACCGGGGCGAGCTGGGCCTCGACGAGCTGCGGATGCGCCGCGTGCGCCGCACGAGCCCTCACCTCGTCGGGAACGAGCGAACCGTCTCGCTCCGAGACGCCGTCGCGGAACAGCAGCCACAACCCCGCGCCCGCCCGGCCGAGGTCCCCTGCCACGGCGAGCACGTCGCCGATGCCGGCTCCCGACCGGGTGACCGGAGCGCGGCCGTCGAGGTCGCCGAAGGCGGTGACCGCGAGGGTGAGGGTCGACGACACGGAGAGGTCGCCTCCCACGACTCCGCAGCCGGGAGCGGCCAGCGCGCAGGCGTCGCGCAGCCCGTCGGCGATGCCGAGCAGCGTCGACACCGGGGTCTCGAGCGGCGCGGCGATCGCCACCACGAGCGCCGTCGGCTTCGCGCCCATGGCGGCGACGTCGGAGAGGTTCGTCATCGCGGCCTTCCAGCCGAGGTCGTGCGGGGTCGACCACGCCGACCTGAAGTCGGGCCCGTGGATCATCATGTCGGTCGTCACGACGAACCTGCCGTCGGGCGCCGCCACCACCGCGGCGTCGTCACCCGGGCCGAGCAACTCGGCCTCGGCGTGCGGCAGTCGGGGGAAGATGCGGCGCAGCGTCTCGCCCTCCCCCACCGCCTCGAGCGTCTCGGAGTCGTCGACGCGCGCGTCGCCCCGGCCGGTCTCGGAGTCGTCGGGGCCGTCGTTCGCAGCGAAACCGGAGTCGGGGAGCACCTCACAACGGTAGCCTGAACAGCGATGTCCTCGCCCGAACGCTCCACCTCCCGCTCCACCGCCGCCCGTCCTCGTGGCCGGCGCCGCACGGCCCTCCGCGCCGCGTCGCTCGCCACCAGCGCGCTCGCCGCCGCAGCCCTCCTCACCGGGTGCTCGGCCGCCGTGGCATTGGAGCCCGCTCCCGACGCCACCGACCCCGCCTGCGCCGACGTCATCGTGCGCCTTCCCGACACGGCGGCGGATGCCGAGCGCCGCGAGACCGACGCACAGGCGACCGGCGCCTGGGGCGACCCGGCCTCGGTGCTGCTGCGCTGCGGTGTCGAGCCCTACGGCCCCACCACGCTGCCGTGCGACAACGTGAACGGTGTCGACTGGATCCGCGACGACTCCGAAGCCCCCACCTACGTCTTCACCACCTACGGTCGTACCCCCGCCGTGCAGGTCGTCGTCGACTCGAACGCGGTCTCGGGCACCAGTGCCCTCGTCGACCTGGAGGCCGCCGTCGCCGCCATCCCGCAGACCACGGCCTGCCTCAACGCCGACGACGTGCTCGGCACCGAGACGCCCGCACCGAGCGAGACCCCCGCGCCGAGCGAGTCCCCCGCGCCGAGCGAGACCCCCGCGCCCTAGCCTTCCAGCGCCAGCGCGATGAGCTCCTCGATGAGCTCCGGGTACGACACCCCCGAGGCGATCCAGCACTTCGGGAACATCGAGATGGGCGTGAACCCCGGCATCGTGTTGATCTCGTTCACCACGAAGCCCGTGGGCGTGAGGAAGAAGTCGACCCGCGCGAGCCCGGCTCCGTCGATGGCGGCGAAGGCGCGGGCGGCGAGCGACTGCATCTCGGCGAGCTCGTGCGGCTCGAGCGCGGCAGGGCACACCAGTTCGACCCCGGCCGCCCCGAGGTACTTCGCCTCGAAGTCGTAGAACTCGCGCGTGGTCATGACGATCTCGCCCGCCACCGACACCCGCGGCGACCCGCCGCCCCGCCCGCCGAGCACGGCGCACTCGACCTCGCGGCCCACGACCGCCTGCTCGATGAGCACCCGGGAGTCCTCCCGCAGCGCCACCTCGATCGCCGCGGCGAGACCCTCGGGGGCCGAGACCTTGCTCACGCCCACCGACGAGCCGGCCCTGGCGGGCTTCACGAACACCGGATAGCCGAGCGCCCCCGCCGAGGCGACCACCGCATCCGGAGCCGCGGCCCACTCGCGCGCCGTCACGGTGCGCCACGGCGCCACCGCGATGCCGGCCTTCTCGAGCACGGTCTTGGTGAAGTGCTTGTCCATGCCGAGCGCCGACGCGAGCACGCCCGAACCCACATAGGGCAGGCCGATGAGCTCGAGCAGCCCCTGCACGGTGCCGTCTTCGCCGAACGGGCCGTGCAGGATGGGGAACACCACATCGATGTCGCCGAGCGAGCGTTCGGCGCCGTCGGCCTCCCGCACGGTCAGCTCGCGCGACCTGGTCGACTCGGGCCAGTGCACCCGGGTGCCGTTGTCGACGACTTCGGGCAGGGCCTCGACGTCGAGCCGGAACTTCGCCGGGTCGGCGTCTTCGAGCACGAACGCCCCGTCGCGGGTGATGCCCACCGGCACGACCTCGAAGCGGTCGCTATCGATCGCCTCGAGAACCCCGCCCGCCGTGGCGCAGCTGATCGAGTGCTCGCTGGAGCGACCTCCGAAGAGCACCACCACCCTGGTCTTGCCTGGCATCGAGAGTCCTTTCGCCCTGCGGCGCCGAGTCGTCGTCGGTCGTCAGGTGGGGGGCAATGTCTTTCGGATCGAGCGTACCGGCCAGCACCTGGCTCACCTGACGGCAGATGGGCATGTCGACGCCCTGGGCCTCGGCGAGCGCGAGCACCGGCGCCACCGAGGCGAGCCCCTCCGCCGTCTGCTGCATCGACTTCACCACGTCGGCGAAGCTGTAGCCCTGGCCGAGCAGGCGCCCTGCGGTGTTGTTGCGGCTGAGCGACGATCCGCTCGTGGCGATGAGGTCGCCGAGCCCGGCGAGGCCGGAGAGTGTCTCCGGATGCCCGCCGTAGGCCACGGCGAAATCGGTCATCTCGACAAGTCCCCGCGTGATGATCGACGCTTTGGTGTTCTCGCCGTAGCCGACGCCGTCGACGATGCCGATGGCCACCGCGATGAGGTTCTTCAGCACGCCCCCGAACTCGGTGCCGATGACGTCGGTGTTCACGTACGACCTGAAGTACCGGTTGGTGGCGATCGTCGCCACCTTCTCCGCGGTCTCGAGGCTCGTGGAGGCCACGACCGCCGCGGTGGGCTGCTCCTTCGCGATCTCGAGGGCGAGGTTCGGCCCTGAGGCGACGGCGATGCGCGCCGGGTCGATCTCGAGCACGGTCTCGAGCACCTCGCTCATACGGAGGCCGGTGCTCTTCTCGACGCCCTTCATGAGGCTCGTGATGGGCGCCTGGGGCGGCAGGGCGGAACGGATGTCGCCGAGGTTGCCCCGCAGCGACTGGCTCGGCACCGAGACGAACACGTACTGCGCGCCGTCGAGTGCCGCCGCCACGTCGGAGGTGGCGGTGACCGAGGCGGGCAGGTTGACGCCCGGCAGGTAGTCGCTGTTGCGCTTGGCCTCGCGGATCTCCTTCGCGAGCTCGGGGCGGCGGGCCCACAGGGTGACGTCGGAACCGCCGTCGGCCACCACCTTCGCGAAGGTGGTGCCCCAGCTGCCCGCCCCCAGCACCGTGACGCGGGGGCGCGGCGCCGGCGCGTGCCCCCGGGAGGCGCGGCTCACTGCTCGCGCTCCTCGAGCCGGCCGTACTCGGTCTGGTTGTGCGCCACCGGGTTCCAGCGCTCGGCAGGGGCCGTCTCGCCGCGGAGCTCCTCGAGCAGGGCGGTGATCGCCGCCATCACCCGGTCGGTGCCCTCGACGAGCACCTTCTGGGTGATGGGCTGCCCGCGCAGGTCGTCGAGGTCGACCGGTTCGCCGAAGGATATCTCGATGCGCTTGCGCGGGAACACGCTGAGCTTCTTCGAGTAGCGCGGCAGCACCTCCTGGGTGCCCCAGTGCGCCGCCGGGATGAGCGGCACGCCGTGCTCGAGCGCGAGCCTCACCGCCCCCGTCTTGCCGCGCATCGGCCACATGTCGGGGTCGCGGGTGAGCGTGCCCTCGGGGTAGACGATGACGCCCTTCTCGTGCTCCACGAGGTCGTTGGCGGCGGCGATCGGAGCGTTGCCCCGGCCCGACCCCGCGCGGTCGACCGGGATCTGCCCGCTGCGGCGCAGCGCGAAACCCACGACGGGGACCTTGAACAACGACGCCTTCGCGAGGAAACGCGGCGCCCGCCCCAGCTTCCACACCGCCCACGCCATGATGACGGGGTCGATGTTGCTGTAGTGGTTCGGGCTCAGCACGAACGGGCCCGTGGCCGGGATGCGCTCCCCACCACGGATGTCGAGCTTCGCGATGACGTTGAGGAACGGCACCACGAGGGCCTCGAGCATGGTGAACGCCACCGTGCGCTCGTGACGACGGCGCTTCGGCACAGGCTCCGGAGACACCGCCGCCGTCACCGGAGGAACGAGAAGTCGGCGCCCAGTTTCTCGAGCTTGCCCACGAAGTCGCCGTAGCCGCGGGCGATCAGACCCACGTTCGAGATCTCGGAGCGGCCCTCTGCCACGAGCGCGGCGATGAGGTGACTGAAGCCGCCGCGCAGGTCGGGAACCTCGAGCTCGGTGCCGTGGAGCTTCGTGGGCCCGGTGATGACCGCCGCCTGCTCGAGCGGGCGGCGGGGAACCCGGCGGTTCGGGTCGGCGAGCCCCTCCTTGTGCACCTCGATGTTCGCACCCATCTTGATGAGCGCATCCGTGAAACCGAAGCGATTCTCGTACACCGTCTCGTGCACGATCGAGGTGCCATGAGCCTGGGTGAGGGCGACGATGAGCGGCTGCTGCCAGTCGGTCATGAAGCCGGGGTGCACGTCGGTCTCGATGACGACCGGCTTCAGGTCACCACCGGGGTGGTAGAAGCGGATGCCGTCTTCTTCGATGTCGAAGGCGCCACCGATCTTGCGGAAGACGTTGAGGAAGGTCATCATCTCCGACTGCTTGGCGCCGGTGGTGAAGATCGAGCCGCCGGTGGCGAGCGCCGCCGAGGCCCAGGATGCCGCCTCGTTGCGGTCGAACAGCGCACGGTGGTTGAAGCCGTTCAGCGTCTCGACGCCCTCGATGAAGATCGTGCGGTTCGGCTCCACCGAGATGATGGCGCCCATCTTCTGCAGCACGGCGATGAGATCCATGATCTCGGGCTCGATGGCCGCGTTCTTCAGCTCGGTGGTGCCCATCGCGCGCACACCCGTCAGCAGCACCTGCTCGGTGGCGCCGACGCTCGGGTAGGGCAGCTCGATGTTCGCGCCGCGCAGCCCGTTCGGAGCAGTGATGTTGATGCCGCTCGGGAGCTTGTCGACCACGGCACCGAAGGCGCGGAGCGCGTCGAGGTGGAAGTCGATGGGCCGGTCGCCGATGCGGCAGCCGCCGAGGTCGGGGATGAACGCGTGACCGAGGCGGTGCAGAAGCGGCCCGCAGAACAGGATGGGGATGCGGCTCGAACCCGAGAGCGCGTCGATCTCGGCGCTCTTCGCGCTCGCCACGTTCTCGGGGTCGAGCTGCAGCACGCCGGTGGCGGCGCTGCCCGTGATCTTCACCCCGTGGATCTCGAGCAGGCTCGCCACCACGTGAACATCGCTGATGTCGGGAACGTCTCGCAGGGTCGACGTGGTGTCACCGAGCAGGGAGGCCACCATCGCCTTGGTGACGAGGTTCTTCGCCCCACGCACGTCGATCGTTCCGCGGAGCGGACGGCCGCCGTTGATGACGATCGTGTCGGATGTCAATCCGACGCGTTCGGCTGCCTTCCGCGCATCCTGGACGAGACTGTTCACTGGATCACCTGCACTGACTTCTGTCGCTTGTTCGACCGATTCGATTACTTCACCGGAAGTGTTCTAGGTCGCCAACTCTCGCGGCGGCTCTCGAATTCCGTGATGGCCGCCTCGTTGCGGAGAGTCAGCCCGATGTCGTCAAGACCCTCGAGCAACCTCCACCGAGTGTAATCGTCGATCGCGAAGGAGACTGAGAGGTCGCCGATGGCGGCGGTTCGCTCGATCAGGTCGACGGTGATCTCGACACCGGGCTGCGCCTCGATGGCCGCCCAGAGCCTCTCGACGTCGTCTTCGTCGACCTGGGCGGCGAGCAGACCCTGCTTGCCGGAGTTGCCGCGGAAGATGTCGGCGAAGCGCGGGGCGAGCACCGCCTGGAAGCCGTAGTCGCGGAGCGCCCAGACGGCGTGCTCGCGGCTCGAGCCGGTGCCGAAGTCGGGGCCGGCCACCAGCACGCGGGCGTTCTGGTAGGCGGGCTGGTTCAGCACGAACTCGGGGTCGCTGCGCCAGGCGGCGAACAGAGCGTCTTCGAAGCCCGTCTTGGTGACGCGCTTGAGGTAGACGGCGGGGATGATCTGATCGGTGTCGACGTTCGCGCGCTTCAGCGGAACGGCAACCCCGGTGATGATGTCGATCTTGTCCATGGGTATCAGGCTCCTACCATCTCGCGCTGCGCATCCGCTGTCTCGTCGAGGTCGGCGACGCCCGAGAGCGTGCCCCGGATGGCGGTCGCCGCGGCGACCACGGGCGAGACCAGGTGGGTGCGGCCGCCCTTGCCCTGGCGGCCCTCGAAGTTGCGGTTCGACGTGCTGGCGCAGCGCTCACCCGGAGCGAGCTGGTCGGGGTTCATGCCGAGACACATGGAGCAGCCGGCGAAGCGCCACTCGGCGCCGAACTCCTCGACGATCTTGTCGATGCCCTCGGCCTCGGCCTCGATGCGCACGCGGGCGCTGCCCGGAACCACCATCACGCGCACGTTCTCGGCCTTCTTGCGGCCCTTGATAATGCTCGCGAAGGCGCGCAGGTCTTCGATGCGGCTGTTCGTGCACGAGCCCATGAACACGGCGTCGACGGCCACCTCCTTGAGCGGGGTGCCGGCCTTCAGGTCCATGTACTCCAGGGCCCGCTCGGCGCTGGCGCGCTCGTTCGGGTCGTCGATGTCGGCCGGGTTCGGCACGACGTCGCTGAGCGAGACGCCCTGACCCGGGTTGGTGCCCCAGGTCACGAACGGCTCCAGCGCATCCGCGTCGATGAAGACCTCGGCGTCGAAGACGGCGCCCTCGTCGGTGGGGAGGGTCTTCCAGTAGGCGACCGCGTCGTCCCAGTCCTGGCCCTGTGGAGCGTGCGGGCGGCCCTCGAGGTAGTCGAAGGTGGTCTGGTCGGGGGCGACCATGCCGGCGCGGGCGCCCGCCTCGATCGACATGTTGCAGATGGTCATGCGGCCGTCCATCGACAGCGAACGGATGGCGCTGCCGCGGTACTCCAGCACGTAGCCCTGGCCGCCACCCGTGCCGATCTTGGCGATCACGGCGAGGATGATGTCTTTCGCGGTGACACCCGGCTTCAGCGTGCCCTCGACGGTGATGGCCATCGTCTTGAAGCGCTTCAGCGGCAGCGTCTGCGTGGCCATCACGTGCTCGACCTCGCTGGTGCCGATGCCGAACGCCATCGCGCCGAACGCGCCGTGGGTGGAGGTGTGGCTGTCGCCGCACACCACCGTGATGCCCGGCATGGTGAGGCCGAGCTGCGGGCCGACGACGTGCACGATGCCCTGCTCGACGTCGCCGAGCGAGTGCAGGCGCACCCCGAACTCCTGCGCGTTCTTCCGCAGCGTGTCGATCTGGGTGCGGCTCGTGAGGTCGGCGATCGGCTTGTCGATGGCGAGCGTCGGGGTGTTGTGGTCTTCGGTGGCGATGGTGAGGTCGAGGCGGCGGAGGGGGCGGCCCTCGGCGCGCAGGCCGTCGAAGGCCTGGGGGCTCGTCACCTCGTGCACCAGGTGCAGGTCGATGTAGATGAGGTCGGGGCTGCCGTCTTCGCCCTTGACCACGAGGTGGTCGTCCCAGACCTTCTCGGCCAGGGTGCGGGGTCGGGTGCTCGCGGGAGTGCTCATGATTCGCGTGTCCTTCGGAGAGTAAGTGGGTCAGCCAACGACGAACTCCGCGACGAGGGAGGCCTGAGAACTAGGACTCGTCGCGGCAGCGAAGGAGAAGGCGACCGAACAGCACCTGCCGATCGTACCACTGCCGTGTCGTCGGGTCGTGGTGGCTCACGCTCGTCTTGTACTGTCGTGCCCAGGGGGAACAATGACTCGGTTCGATCGTCGGGTGCTCACGGGCGCTCTCGCTGTACTCTGCTCGTTCGCGCTCACGGGGGCGCCGGTCGCGGCTTCGGCGGCATCGGCAGCGGGCTCGCCGACAGCGGGCTCGCCTGCGGCGGGCTCCTCGCCTGCGGCGGGCACCCCGGCCGCGGGCACCTCCGCGCCGGCCGCTCCGGTGGCCACGGGCGCCGACTGGACGGTCGAGGCACTCGCCGACGGATCGGGCTACCGCGTCACCAAGACCGTCAGCGAGCTCCCCGACCGCTCCGCCGTTCCGGTGCTCTGGGCAGACGGGGTGGCGCTCGGCGCCGCCGTGCTCTCCGCCGACGGCACCTCGCTCAGCGTGGTCACCCCCGACGAGGCGGTGCTCACGGCAGGCCAGGTGCTCGTGGGCTGGAGCGGGGAGGGCGACCCGGCCCGCGACGCGGCCACGCGAGACGACGGAGGTCTCGGCGACGGGCCCGCAGCATCCGGCAGCGTGCCGTCGGCCGCTCCCTGGCTCGACCTCGACCCTGGAACCGCGGGCCCCTACACGGTCGAGCGCGCCGACTACGACCTCGGCGACGAGGCCGAGGAGATCTACGGGTTCGACGGCGCCCGCGGGGAGATGCGCGCCGCCGTCTACCTGCCTGAGGGGCTCGCCGGCGAACTGCCCGTCGCGATCCTCCTCCACGGTCAGCACATCGCGTGCGCCACCGACGACGACCAGGCGCCTCCGGTGTGGCCGTGCGCCGAGGGAGAGACCGAGATCCCGAGCTACCTCGGCTACGACGGCCCCGCCGAGGCGCTCGCCTCGAACGGCTACGCCGTGGTGTCGATCTCTGCCAACGCCATCAACCGCCTCAACGGGATGCACGGGTCGGACCAGGGGACGGATGCGCGGGGCCACCTCGTGCTCGACCACCTCGCGCTGCTCCGCGCCGCCGATGCCGGCCCCGTCGAGGGCATCGGCTCGGCACTCGTCGGGCGCCTCGACCTCGACCGGGTGGGGCTCATGGGGCACTCGCGCGGGGGCGACGGGGTCGTGCGCGCAGCCGTGCTCAACGCCTCGACGCTCGTCGGCGCCCCGGGCGGCCCCTTCGGCATCGCCTCGGTGCTCCCCCTCGCCCCCACCGACTTCACCCGCACCGCCCTGCCCGACGTGCCCACGGCGGTGGTGCTGCCCTACTGCGACGGCGACCTCACCGACCTGCAGGGTCAGCATTACATCAACGACTCGCGGCACGCCTTCGGCGACGACGTGCTGCGATCGTCGGTGCTCGTGATGGGGGCGAACCACAACGCCTTCAACACGGTGTGGTCCTCGCCCGAGTACCTCGAGTCGGGCGACGACTGGGACACGAACCCGATGCTCGGGCCCGACGACCCCACCTGCGGCTCGACAGCCCCCTCTCGCCTCAGCCGTGAGGAGCAGTACGCGGTGGGCACCGCCTACGTGGCCGGCTTCTTCCGGCTCACCCTGGGCGACGAGACGGCATTCCTCGGCCAGTTCGACGGCTCGGATGCGCGGCCCGCGTCGATCGGTCGCGCCGATGTGCGCGTCACCGCCGTCTACCCCTCGTCGGCCCGTCTCGACGTGAACACCTTCGCCGACCCGGCCGTCGAGGTGACCACCACCGGACGCGGGGTGTCGTCGTACTGCCAGAGCACCGAGAACATCGCCGATCCCTCGTCGCTGCCGTTCTGCCTCACCGGCAACGTGCGCCCCGAGCAGGCGGGCGAGTTCGCCGACTCGCTCTACGGCGCCCGCATCCCGACGACGACGTCGGTGCACTTCCAGTACTCGACCGAGCCCGCGGGCCGCGCGGAACCGTCGACGCTCGTCGTCGACGTTCCGGGCGGGGCGCTCGACACGTCGAGCGCCGAATTCCTCACGGTGCGGGCGATGCCCGACGAGACGATCTCCGACTCGGTGTCGCTCACGGTCACCGTGGTCGACACGGCGGGCGGGTCGGCCACCGTCGACGCCGCCGAGTACGGCGCGGCACTCACCCGGCTGCCGGGCTCCAGCGCGGCACTGCCGAAGATGCTCTACCAAGACCTGCGCATCCCGGTCTCGGCACTGCAGGGCGTCGACCTGAGCCGGGTGGAGTCGGTCTTGTTCACCGGGGTGGGCACGGGCGCGGTGCTGCTCTCCGACCTCGCGTTCGTCACGGCTCCGTCGATCGGCGAGGCCGCCGTCGTGCCGCGCACGGCGCTCTCGGTGGTGCACGGCGCCGTCGACGTCGACGCTTCGGTGGAGTCGGCGCGCGTCGCCGTCGTGCTCGCCGCGCCGACCACCGACCCCGTGAGCGGCTGGCTCACCCACTACACCGCCCCCCAAGACATGCACGCGCTGCCGTTCACCATCGCAGCGGGCGAGCGGTGCGCCGCCGTCGACGTTCCGCTCGGCTCGCGACGGCCCGATGCGGGGCGCCGCTCGGGCTTCGGCACCAGCCTCGGACTCGTGACGGGCGCCGGGGTCGTGGGTGCGGGTTTCGACAACGTGCTGCTGCGCGACACGGCGGTTCCCGTCGTCGACGGTGACCCCTCGACCCTTCCCTACGGCCTCCAGGGCGATGCCTGTGCGGAGGCACTCGCTGCCCAGTCGCCGGTGCCGCTCGATGCCCCGCCCGCCGCCGAGCAAGGTTCGCGCATCCCGCTGGCGGCGACGGGCTACCGCCCGGGCGAAGGGGTCGTCGTCACCCTCGGCGACACGGCGATCGCCGCCACCATCGCCGACAGCTCCGGCACCGCATCGCTCTCGGCCACCGTGCCCGCCGTCACCCCGGTCGGCACGGCGCCCCTCACTCTCCGGGGCTCGGGCTCCGCCCTCCGCGCCCAGGCCGACCTCGACGTCACCGCCGCGGTTTCACCGACCCCGACACCGACGCCGGCTCCGCCTCCCGGCCCCTCCCCTTCGCCGACACCGGGTTCCGGCGCGGGCGACGGCTCGACCCTCGCGGCCACGGGCTCCACCCCGCACGCCGTCGCGCTCCCGGCCCTCGCCGCCCTGGCCTTCGTCCTCGCGGGGGCGGCACTCCTCCTCCGCCCCCGCCCCCGCACCCGCCTCGGCGGCGGCGGCGCCCGAACCAGGAACGCAGGCAGGTAGGCACCTCGGCCGAGCGCCGGGGCCCGCCCATCACCCCAGGTGGGTCGCGAGCTCGTCGTAGGTCGCCGCGGAGACGGTGTGGGAACCACCCAGCACGATGATGCGCGTCGGGTTGAGGCGATCGAGTTCGGTCGCGGTGGCGGCGGGGATGCCGTCGCGGGTGACGAGAAGCACCGGGGCGTGTGCCCGGATGGCCGCGGCCGAGCCGGCGAGTGCGTCGGGAAAGACCTCGCCCGACGCCACGTAGACCGTGTGGTCGACAACCGGGAGGAACGACTTCTCCGACACGGTCGCCGCGGTCGCATAGCGGTCGGCGCCCTTGATGCGAGTACCCACCAGGCCGGCGAGGCGGTCGACCTCGGCGCGGGTGGCCTCGGTGACGGTGTTCTCGCCTCCGAGCACCACGACCGCGAGCGGCTTCAGTCGCTCGAGCTCGGTGGCCACAGTCGCCGGCACCGCATCCCTCTGCACGAGCAGCACGGGCCCTCCGAGATGACCGGCTGCCGCCGAGCCCGCCAGGGCGTCGGGGAACACCTCGCCCGAGGCGATGTACACCACCGGGCGCGCCGGGGCGAAGGTGCGCGCCGAGACTGCTGCCGAGACGGCGTAGCGGTCGACGCCGTCGACGCGGGTGACATCCATCGCCCCGTAGCCGCCGAGCGCCGACTCCACGGCGGCGGAGACCGTGTTCGACCCGCCGAGCAGCACGACGTGGTCGGGGGCGAGCCGGCGCAGCTCGGTGTCGACGACGGCCGGGATGGCGCCCTTCTGCACCAACAGCACCGGAGCATCCTCAGCCCCTGCCGCCGCCGAGGCCGACAGCGCGTCGGGGAACACCTCGCCCGACGCCACGAACACCGTGTCGACCCCCGCGGGGAACTTCGCAGCCGACACGGCGGCCGCCGTCGCGTACCGGTCTGCTCCGTCGATGCGCTCGATCACCGGCGTGGTGGTGACCGTCACGGTCGCCGTCGACCCGGCGCAGAAGGCCAGGGGCACGGGGAGCTTGAGGCAGTAGCTGAAGGTGTCGACGCCCGCCCACCCCTCGAGCGGAGTGTAGGTGAACGACCCGTCGGCCGTGATGCCCGACAGCGTGCCGTGCACGGGCGGTGTCTCGAGCGAGATCAGGAGACCCAGCCCTGGGTCGACGCCGAGGTCGTTGGCGAGCAGCCCCGACGCGGCGTCGGCCGTGAGCACGGTGCCGGTCGAGAGCGAGTACGCGTCGTCGACCGCGTCGGCATCGGCGGCCGACGCGGCGTTCGGGGCGGCGAGCACGAGGGCGGCGACTGCCGCTGCGGCGAGCAGGGGGCCCACGCGGGGAACGGATCGGGACATGGCATCCTCCAGGATCGAGTGACCATCCACGCCGACGCGACGTGGTGCCGTCAATCCTGGGGGCGGAGGCGCCCTGGGCAGCCTGAGTAATTGATGCCTACTCGCCGGCGCCGCGGTCCCCCTGGGCCGCCTCTTTGAGCTCCTCCTTCACCGAGGCTCCGCGTCGCTTCATGACGACGAGAGAGGCGATGGTGGCCACGGCCATCGAGAGGATGATGACGGCGAGGGAGGTCCAGGTGTCGATGTCGGGGATCCACTCGATGTGCTCACCTCCGTTGATGAACGGCACCTCGTTCTCGTGCAGCGCGTGGAACACCAGCTTCACCCCGATGAACGCGAGGATGAACGCGATGCCGTAGTGCAGGTAGATGAGCCGGTCGAGCAGGCCCCCCAGCAGGAAGTAGAGCTGACGGAGCCCCATCAGCGCGAACACGTTCGCCGTGAACACGATGAACGGGTTCTGTGTGATGCCGAAGATCGCCGGGATGGAGTCGAGTGCGAAGAGCAGGTCGGTCGAGCCGAGCGCGATGAACACGATGATCATCGGGGTGAAGATCTTGCGGCCGTCGACCACGGTGCGCACCTTGGCCCCGTCGAAGTCGTCGGAGATGGCGACCCGCCGCCGCAGCATCCGCACCAGCCGGTTCTCGCCTGCGCCCTCGTCGTCGTCGTGCCCGAAGGCCTGCTTGAACGCCGTGTAGAGCAGGAACGCGCCGAAGATGTAGAAGATCCAGCTGAGCGACTCGATGAGCTGCGCCCCGATGAGGATGAAGATGCCGCGCAGCACGAGCGCGATGATGATGCCCACCATCAACGCTTCCTGCTGGTACTTCCTCGGCACGTTGAAGCGCGACATGATGATGACGAAGACGAACAGGTTGTCGATCGACAGGCTGTACTCGGTGAGCCACCCCGCCAGGAACTGGCCCGCCTGCTCCCCGTCGGAGAACAGCAGCATGAGCAGTGCGAACACCAGGGCGAGCCCGACGTAGAACACCACCCAGAGCGTCGCCTCCTTGAACGACGGCACGTGCGGCCTCTTGTACGCCAGCACGAGGTCGGCGGCGAGGATGAGCACGAGCACGACGAGCGAGACGATCTCGAACGCGAGGGGCAGTTGCACGGAGGCGACCTTTCAGGAGAATTCAGACAGCACGAAGCCGCGAAAGTCTCTCCTGCGCCCGCAGCGCGACGACCGGGTCGACGGATGCGGGAACCGCTGCCCCCGGGTGCGCGACGACGGGCACCGTGATGACGATGGCAGCGAAGTGGATACTCCCCTTCTCCGCCCATAGTACAGCCGCGCCGACCGGTCCTCGCATCCGGTCGGCGCGGCTACCTCCTGGGCCGCAGGCTCAGCGTGGCTTGAGCTCGTCGCGGAACTCGGCCCGCACCTCATCGAGCCGCAGCTTCAGCCGATCGACGATGGCGGGGTCGAGGCTCCGCGCCGAGGCCCTTCGCAGGTCGAGCCGCATCGACTGCCTGAAGTCGGTGAGCGCGACGTCCGCCGACCGCAGCGCCTCGGCCGACTCGGCCCGGCTGGGGAACCCGGATGCGTCGGAACCGCGGGTCTCCGACCACCCGGCCCCGGAGGCTCCCGCCGACCGGGCCGACCGCGCCGACTCCTTCGCCGCGACACGCGCCTCGCGGGCGGCGGAGGCCAGATCGGCCTTGAGGCTCTTCATCGCCTCGTTGACCCCCGAGCGCACCTCGTCGGCGATGCGCCGCACCGAGTCGGAGAGCTGCGCCTCGATCTCGTCGAGCTCACCGCGACGCGACTCCACCTCGGCGCGCCCCGCATCCGTGATGGAGTAGACGGTCTTCCGCCCGTCGGCGGTCTTGGTGACGAGGCCCTCCTCCTCGAGCTTCGCGAGACGAGGGTAGATCGTGCCCGCGCTCGGGCTGTACGTGCCGCCGAAGCGGTCGCTGAGCGCCTGGATGAGCTCGTAGCCGTGCTTGGGCGACTCGTCGAGCAGGCTCAGCAGGTAGAGGCGCAGGTGTCCATGGCCGAAGAGCGGAGTCATGCCGTCGCCCCCTCGTCGAACGACGGAGCGCCGGACGAAGACCCGGTCGAGGCAGCCGAGTCGAAGGCGGGCTCGCCCTGCCCCTCCCGGAACATGACGGTGATGTCTCCGGAGACCGAGTTCGCCCTGAACTCCGTCCAGGCGCCGTCGAGCTCGCCGGTGCGGCCGTTGTAGCCGCCTCCGCGCAGGCCCTTGATGGTCGAGGTGCCGAGCTGCAGCGTGCCCGACACCGAGTTCACGTTGTAGCGCACCGCGGTGCTCGCCTCGAGCCGCACCGTCAGGTCGCCCGAGACGGTGTTGTTCTGGATCTCGTCGGGCACACCGGTGGTGTCGACGAACACCTCTCCCGCGACGCCGTCGCAGGAGAAGCGGCGGATGGCGCCGGAGACCGTGATGTCGCCCGACACGGTGTGCGCGTTGACGAGCCCGGTGTGGTCGCGCACCAGAACCTCGCCGCTCACCGTGTTGAGGTCGAGGTCGCCCGTCACCGAGTCGACGACGACGTCGCCGTTGACGGTGCTCACCCGAGCATCCGCCGTGAGCCCCGAGATGAGCCCCGATGCCGAGATGACCCCGAACTTGAGGGCGACGTCGCGCGGCACCAGGATGCTCACGTCGGCCCTGGCGTTGCCTCGCCACGACTTGAACACCTCGATGAAGTTGTCCCATCGCAGCTGGGGGTGGTCGATCTCGAGGGCGTCGCCGTCGATGGAGATCTTGAGGTCTTTGCCCGAGACGGAGTGCACCTCGATGCGTGCTCCGGGCTCGTCGTGCCCGATGATGTCGACCTGCCCGCCGATGAGGCCGACCTTGAGCGAGCGCACGAGCTCGATGTCGATGACTTTCGGACCGTCGACGATCCACTTCTCCAAGACCATGATGACCTCCCGGTCGAAGTCGCGTTATATCGCGTTTCTGCTTCTGCAGACACGATAGATCGCGAGGGTTCGCGATGTCAAGATATATCGCGACCCAGGACACGCATCCTGACTCCCCGGTCGGCGTCGGGAGACGCGACGGCACCGGATGCGGCGATCCCGCGTCAGATGATGCCGTGCTCCGTCATGAACGGCATCGGGTCGTAGCGCACACCGTCGGCACCGTAGAGCTCGAAGTGCGTGTGCTCGGTGGTCGCGTTGCCCGTGCGCCCGGTGAGACCGATGACCTGGCCGGCCTTCACGGTGTCGCCGACGCCCGCCATGAGCGAGCCGTCCTGGAAGTGCATGTACATGCTGCAGACCGCCACGCCCCCCACCTTGTGGGCGATCGATATGTAGACGCCGCCGGTGCCCCCGTTGCCGGAGGCTCCGATGACGATGCCGTCGGCGATCGCGTGCACCGGCACACCGGGCCCGTTGAGCATGTCGATGCCCTTGTGGAAGCCTTCGGCGCGCGGGCCGAACAGGTCGGACATGCGGTTGCCGTCGGGGTAGACGGGTGAGAAGCCCGCGGTCTCGGTCACCGCATCCGCACCGGCCTGGCACTGGGCACCGCCGTAGCCGCCCTGACTCGACGCGACCGGCTTGGGCGTGGGAGTCGGGGTGGGGGTGTGGATCACGTAGCCGTCGCGGGCGACGGCGGCGAGCTGGCCCGACGCGGCGTCGAACGACTGCTCCGCCCCGGGTGCGGCGTCGATGCGGATGTCGTCGAACGAACCGACCGTCGCGAGCGAGGCCGCGGGAACGGAGGTGGCCACCGCGACGCCGACCACGAAGGTCATGGCGACGACGCCCAGCACGGTTCCGCGGTACTTCACCTCGACATTCTTCATCGGCGGGTGCCGGAGCACAACCGGGGGGGGGGCAGGCGCGGCACGGCCGGAGCCCCCGCGCGCCCGTGTGCGCGTGTCGGTGGTTCGCACCAGAATCGGATCATGTCACTCCCCATCGCGGACTACGCGCTCATCGGCGACTGCCACACGGCGGCCCTGGTCGGAATAGACGGGAGCATCGACTGGCTCTGCCTGCCCCGCTTCGACTCCGCGTCGACCTTCGGCGCACTGCTCGGCACCGAGGAGCACGGGCGCTGGGTCGTGGCCCCCGTCGACCCGGGCGCCACCAGCACCCGCTCCTACATCGACGACACCTTCGTGCTGGTCACCCGCTGGCAGACCGCGGGGGGTGTCGCCGAGGTCGTCGACTTCATGCCGATGGGCGCGGGCCGCGCCGAGGTGGTGCGCCGGGTGCGGGGCGTCGAGGGCACGGTGCGCCTGCGCGAAGAGCTCGCCATCCGTTTCGGCTACGCCGACGCGCTGCCGTGGATGCGGCAGGCACCCGAGCAGGGCGGCCACGCGGTGGTGGGCGTCGCCGGGCCCGACGCCGTGATCGTGAGGGGCCCCGCCCTCAGGGCCACCGATCACGCCCACGCCGCCGAGTTCGAGGTGAGCGAGGGCGACGAGGTCGACATCGTGCTCACCTGGTACCCGTCGCACCGCAACCCCCCGGGGGCCCTCGACGTCTCGGAGCAGCTCGACGACACTCTGGCCTGGTGGCGCGAGTGGGCGTCGGCGGCGCCGATCGAGGGCGAGTACGCGGCCGCGGTCAGGCGCTCGCTGCTCGTGCTCCGAGCCCTCACCCACGCCGAGACGGGCGGCATCGTGGCGGCCGCGACGACGAGCCTGCCCGAACAGTTCGGCGGCGCCCGCAACTGGGACTATCGCTACACCTGGATTCGTGACGCCTCCCTCACGCTCAGCGCGCTCATGATCTACGGCTACGAGGCCGAGGCCGGCCACTGGCGCCGGTGGCTGCTCCGGGCCATCGCGGGCGACCCCGCCGACATCCAGATCATGTACGGTCTCTCCGGCGAGCGGCACCTGCCCGAGTACGAAGTCCCGAGCCTCCCCGGCTACCAGGGCTCCTCCCCCGTGCGTGTCGGCAACGACGCCTCCACGCAGTACCAGGGCGACATCTTCGGCGAGCTCATGATCGCCCTGCGCGAGGCACGGCGCATCGGCGTCGAGGAAGACCAGTACTCCTGGCCGCTGCAGCGCGCCCTGCTGGGTTTTCTGGAGAAGACCTGGCAGCGGCCCGACAACGGCATCTGGGAGATCCGCGGGCCTCAGCAGGCCTTCACCCACTCCCGCGCGATGATCTGGGCCGCGTTCGCCTGCGGCGTCGAGGCCGTCGAGCGCTACGGCCTGCCGGGCGACTCCGCGCGCTGGGCGGAGCTCCGCGACGCCATCCGGGCCGAGATCGAGGAGCACGGCTTCGACGCCGAACGCAACACCTTCGTGCAGCACTACGGCGGAACGCAGGTCGACGCCTCGTTGCTGCTGCTCGGGCAGATCGGCTTCGTCGCCCCCGACGACCCACGGATGCTCGGCACCGTCGCGCAGATCGAGAAGGAGCTGCTTCGCGACGGCCTGCTCATGCGCTACCGCACCGAAACCGGTGTCGACGGGCTCGCCGGCGGCGAGCATCCGTTCCTCGCCTGCTCGTTCTGGCTGGTGCAGCAGTATGCGCACTCGGGGCGGCTTGACGACGCCCGGGCGCTCATGTCCAAGCTCGTCGCCCTGTCGAATGACGTGGGTCTGCTCTCGGAGGAGTACGACGTCGAGGGCGCACGGCAGGCCGGCAACACCCCGCAGGCCTTCTCGCATCTCGCGCTCGTACGTGCCGCCGATGCCATCGCGCGCGCATCGCAGTAGGTGCCGCACCGGCTTTGCCGTGTCGACGGCCGAGGTTTACGCTCGTACCGATGAAGCCACTCACCGAGGCGGAGATCCGCGGGTCGTTCACCAACATCAGCGAGCACGAGCTCGAGCGCATGGTGCTCCCCGGGCTCCATGAGATCGTGTGGGAAGACCGGGAGTTCCTCGGCTGGCGCGACCCGCACGCCATCCACCGCGGGTACATCGTGTTCTGGCGCGACGGCGAGCCCGTCGGCATCCTGCTGAAGGCCGCGGGCTCGCGGTCGCGGCCCGGCATCGCGGCGATGTGCACGTTCTGCCGCACCCCGCTCCCCGGCGGGCAGGTGACGCTGTTCAGCGCACCGCGTGCGGGTCAGGCGGGCTTCGACGGCTCGACCGTCGGCACGTACATCTGCAGCGACCTGGGTTGCTCGAACCTCATCAGGATCGTGCCGCCGAGGTCGGAGCTGCAGCCCGACCCCGACGCCGTCATCGCGCTGCGCGCGCACGGCTTGTCGACCCGGCTGAACTCGTTCACCGAGAACGTGCTGCGCGCGAGCTGAGGCGGCACGCCCCAGAGAGGTGAACTGGGTCAGAGAGGTGACCTGGGTCAGAGAGGTGACCTGGGTCAGCTCGTGAGCGCCGATGTGCCGAGTACGGCGATCCACACGATGAACGCGAGGTAGATGAGCCGCTCGCCGAAGCCGAAGCCCCAGGCCAGGCGCGGGCTCCGGCGTGAGACGAGCATGAGCAGGGTGCCCACGACCCCGACGACGCCGCCGATCGTGGCCACGAGTCCGGCGGCCGTGAGTCCCGCGTCGTGGAGCATGCCGGCCGCCACGAACATGGCGGCGATGACACCGCCGAACGCCAGGACCGCGAGCAGGTCGTGCACCCGCCCCGTGGTCGTCTTCGACGCCTCCGGCGCGTCCATCGGGAAGAAGGGGATGAGGATGCGCGCCGCCGCGAAGACGGCCAGCAGCACGACGGTGGGCAGCGAGCCCGGCAGCGCGGCGACGGCGATGAGGGAGCCGATGCCGGCGATCCCGGCACCGAATGCGGCGGTGGCGTACCCCGACTTGAAGCGGGTGATGCCGTAACGGCTCACCGGGTCGCGCAACGGCGACAGCCCGGTGGGGAGCAGGTGCAGGGCGATCAGGGCGAGGGTCGCGACGGCGATCGCGATCAGCGCGACGAGCCCACCCCACTGCGTCGACGTCATGGGGCCGAGCCTATCGAGCGGCCCGGTGGCTCCGCGTCAGGCGATCGGGGGATTGACCCGCGCCACCGGCGACGTGCAGGCCCGCTCAGCCGTCGTTCTCGACGATGTCGTCATCGTCGGTCGCCACCTCGGCGTCGTCGTTCTCGGGCTCGTCGGCGACGCTCGGGTCGACGCCGGAGGGCACTGCCTCGGTGGTGGGGCCGTTGCCGACCACGCCCTCACCGTCGGGGTACCCGGCGTAGTCGGGGTATTCGATGTCGCTGAGGTCGACGGGCTCGTTGCTGTCGGTCATGGTGGCTCCTTCTGGGTGACGGATGCGTCTCCCTGTCGAGTCTGCACCGATCCCCCGGAAACGCCGATGCCCCGAACATGCCGATGCCCCGAACCTGCCGATACCCGGAAACGCTGATGCGCCTGACGTGCCGATACCCGGAAACGACAGAACCCCCGGCCGAGACCGGGGGTTCTGTCGTGTTGTGACCCCAGCGGGATTTGAACCCGCGTTACCGCCGTGAGAGGGCGACGTCCTAGGCCGCTAAACGATGGGGCCGTTTTTGCAACTTAACGAGTATGCCACAGGGCCTCCGGCGATTCCAAATCGACCTCAGGCCAGCACGCGCAACGCGCCCGGCACGAGTTCGACCAGCAGGGGAAGCTCGCCGAACCGCTCGCCGTCGGCGTACCCGACGATCTCGTCGGCAGCGACCGAGACCGTACGACCTCGGCGGAACTCCACAACGGGAAGACCGACATGGGTTCCCGAGAACACTTTGGGGAACAGCCTGATGAATCGCAGCCTCGACACCGGCTTCACGATGAAGACGTCGAGCAGGCCGTCGTCGAGCTCGGCGTCGGGGGCGATGCGCATGCCGCCGCCGATGGTGGTGTTGTTCGCCACCGCGAGCAGGCACGAGTCGACCTCGACGGTCTCGCCGTCGATCTCGAGCCGGTAGCGGCGCGATTTCAGGGTGATGAGCTCGGCGACGAGCGCGAGCACGTAGCGGGAGGCGCCTTTCGGGAAGCGCATCCCGTTGGCGCGTTCGTTGACGCGGGCGTCGAACCCCGCCGAGAGCACCCCCGCGAACCAGCGCGGTTCGGCGAGCGCCTCGCCCGAGACCCTGGCCGCGTCGACGGTGCGGGGGCCGGTGTCGAGGGTGGCGAGCAGATGGGCGATCGCCGCATCCATGTCTCCCGTCGGCACCCCCACCGCTCCCGCGAAGTCGTTGCCGGTTCCGGCGGGGATGATGCCGAGCGGAACCGGGGTGCCCGCCACGAGGTTGACGCCGAGGTTCACCATGCCGTCACCGCCCACCACCACGAGTGCGTCGGCGGGTCGCGCCCGGTCGGAGACCGCTTCGCGCGCGATGCGCACCAGGCCGTCGAAGTCGGGGGCGCTGAGCGGCACGACCTCGTGACCGCCCGCTCGCAGCGCCGCCACCACCGCCGGCCCGACGTGGCGGGTGGCGCCGAATGACGCGTTCGGGTTGATCGCGACGACGATCCGCTTCGGAGGGGAGCCCATAGCGGTCGATTATCCCGCATCGATCTCGGGCAGGGTGCCGTGGGCCATCGACGCCCGACGCGCGGCGCCCCACGTTGCGCGACGCCCCGGCGCGGTGTTGAGTCGAACATCATGAGACTCACGAAATTCGAGCACGCCGCACTCCTCCTCGAGCAGTCGGGCAGAAAGCTCTTCGTCGATCCCGGCTCGTTCACCACCCCCATCACCGATGCCGCGAACACCGTCGCCGTCGTCATCACCCACGAGCACCCCGACCACTGGACCCCCGACCAGCTGCGTCGCATCCTCGAGGCCTCCCCCGACGCGATGCTGTACGGGCCGGAGGGTGTGGTGCGGGCCGCCTCGGACTTCGCCGTCACCCGCGTCGATCCGGGTGACACGGTGGAGGTCGCGCCGTTCTCGTTGCGCTTCTTCGGCGGCCGGCACGCCGTCATCCACTCCTCGATCCCGGTGATCGACAACGTCGGCGTGCTCGTGAACGACACGCTCTACTATCCGGGCGACTCCTGGGCCGTGCCCGAGGGGGTCGAGGTCGACACGCTGGCCGTGCCGGCGGGGGCTCCGTGGATGAAGATCGCCGAGGCGATGGACTACGTGCTCGAGGTGAAACCGAAGCGCGCTTTCGGCACCCACGAGATGGTGCTCTCGGTAGCCGGCAAGTCGATGGCCGCCGACCGCCTGGCCTGGGCCACCGCGGAGGGCGGCGGCGAGTACGTCAACCTGCAGCCGGGCGATTCGCTCGACCTGTAGATCGTGGTGGAGGTGCCCCCGCAGGCCCGAGCCGGGGCGCCTCGGCCACCCCGAACACGTCGCGGAGGGCGGCCCGGGCCGCGCCGTACCCCGCCATGCCGTGCACGCCGGGCCCCGGGCTCGTGCTCGATGAACAGAGGTACACCCCGGAGAGCGGCGTGCGCCAAGGCGTGGGCGAGAGCACCGGCCGCGCAAGCAGCTGGGCGAAGCTCGCCGTGCCCGAGGAGATGTCGCCGCCCGGGTAGTTCGCGTCGTACGACTCGTAGCCCCTGGCGGTGATCGCCGCCGACGCCACCACCCGGTCGCGGAAGCCCGGCGCGTACTCCTCGATGCGCGCCGTGACGACCTCGGTCATGTCGCGCTGCGACCCCCGCGGCACGTGCGTGTACGCCCAGAGCACCTCGTGGCCCGCCGGGGCCCGCCCACGGTCGACCACCCCGGGCTGGGCGACGAGCACGTAGGGGCGCTCAGGGTGGCGGCCCGCGGCCACCAGCCGCTCTGCCCGGTCGATCTCGACCGCGCTGCCACCGAGGTGCACGGTGCCCGAGCGGGCCACCTCCGGATTCGCCCAGGGCACCGGCCCGTCGAGCACGAAGTCGACCTTCGAGGCGGCGTCCCCGTAGCGGAAGCGCTCGAGCGCCCGCCGGTACCGCGCCGGGAGCACGTCGCCCGTCATTCCGAGGAGCGCCCGAGGGGTCACGTCGAGCAGCACCGCCCGCGCCGGCGGCAGTTCCCTCAGCGAACGGATGCGCGCATCCGTCACCACCTCTCCCCCGTGCGCCTCGAGATCGGCCAGCAACGCTCCGACGATCGCTCGCGACCCGCCGATCGGCAGCGGCCAGCCCCCGCTGCCGTGGGCGAGGGCACTGAGCAGCACACCCGCGCTGCGGCCGCCGAAGGAGCTCACCGGCTGGATGGCGTGAGCGCTCGCCCCGGCGAGGAGCGCCGCTGCCTTCTCGGTGCGGAATCCCGCCGACAGCGACCGGGTGGAGGCGAGCACGGCGAGGCCGAGCTGCGCCATCGCGACCGGATGCTTCGGCACCGAGACGATCGGCGACAGCGCGCTCTCGACCACGGCGTCGAGTCTGGCCACGAGAGGCCCGACGAGGCGCTGCCAGGCAGGTCCGTCGACGCCCAGACCCTCGGCGGTGCGCTCGAGCTCCTGGTAGGCCAGCGCTGCCCTGCCGCCGCTCAGCACGTGGGCGTAGGAGATCTCGGGGATTCCGAACTCCAGCCGCTCGCGCAGCCCGAACGCGGTGAAGAACGGGGAGGTCAGCGCCATCGGGTGCACCGCCGAGCACACGTCGTGCAGGTGTCCCGGGAGGGTGAGCTCGGCCGTGCGCGCGCCGCCGCCCGGGGTCGCCGCGGCTTCGTACACCCGCACCGACAGGCCGGCCCGCGCCATCGTCACGGCGGCGGCGAGACCGTTCGGCCCGCTGCCCACCACCGCGACGTCGACCGCATCCGTGCCCATGCCGAAAGACTAGCCAGGCGCGGCGCCCGGTGTTCCCGACCCGGTGTTTCGGAATGGCCCCGAGCCGCCTGACGGTTGTATATCTGGATGCAGGCTGGACGAGAACGAGGAACGATGAGCACTCCGAACACCGACTACGACACCTCCGCCTTCCGCGAGGTGTTCGAGCAGCACTTCACCTGGGCGTCGGCGGTGGAGCGCAACGTGCACCGCTACGCGAACCGCACCGCCATCACCGACTCCGTCTCGGGCGAGTCGTGGACCTACCGGCGCCTCGGCGAGGTGACCGGAGCGCTCGTCGCCGGGCTCGCCGAGCGCGGCGTCGGGGTGGGCGACCTGGTGGGCTACCAGCTCATCAACCGCCCGGAGTTCGCCTTCCTCTACGTGGCCGCCCAGGGCCTCCGGGCGGTCTCCTCACCCATGAACTTCAGACTGGCGCCGGCCGAGACGGCGCACATCCTCGACCAGTCGCGGCCGAAGATCTTCGTCTACGAGACCGCGCTCGCCGAGCAGGTGCGCACCGCACTCGAGCTCGCCGAGCACACACCCGACGTGCTCGTGGCGGTCGGCGACCCCGATGGCGCCGGGCTCCTCCCCGGCACCGTCCCCTTCGCCGAGCTGCTCGTCGAAGGGGCACCGAGCTTCCACGCCCCCGCGGGGGCGACCGTGTGGGACGAGACCTCACGGCTCTACACCTCCGGCACCACCGGCATGCCGAAGGCGGTTCCGCTCACCAGCCTCAACGAGACCTTGAGCGCCCACGACGCCATCATGCACTTCCCGCTCGGGCCGACCGACAAGACGATGAACATGTCTCCCTGGTTCCACCGCGGCGGCAACTACTGCGCCGGCCCGAACACCGCCTTCTACGTCGGGTCGGAGGTGGTGACGCTCCCCCAGTTCGAGCCCGGTCTCGTGCTCGACCTCATCGAGCGGCATCGGCTCAGCTACGTCATCGGCGCCCCCACCAACCTCGAACGCCTCGCGGATGTGCAGGAGGCGTCACCGCGCGACCTGAGCTCCCTCTCGGGGATCGTGACGATGGGCGCCCCGCTCGACCGCGCCGCGGCGCTGCGCTACCAGAGCACGCTCACCCGACGCATCGCGAACGGCTACGGCACCACCGAGGCGTTCTGGAACACCTACCTCCGCCCCGAAGACCTGCCCGAGGCGGCCGGCGCCGCAGGGCGCGCGTGCCTCGACGACGACGTGGCGGTGGTGAAGGTCTACGACGACCGCTTCGCCGACCCCGACGACCTGGTCGCGAAGGACGGCACCGAGGTCGGCGAGGTGATCATGAGGAGTGTGAAGAGCGGGTACGGCTACGTCGACAACCCCGAGGAGCAGGCGAAGAAGTTCCGCGACGGCTGGATGTACCCAGGCGATCTCGCCACCTGGAACGACGACGAGATCGTGACGATCATCGGCCGCAAGGACGACATGATCATCTCCGGGGGCGAGAACGTGCATCCGGTGCAGGTCGAGGAGGCGCTGGCCGCGCATGCCGACGTCGCCGACAGCATCGTCACCGGACTCGCCGACCCGGAGTGGGGCGAAGTGGTGGTGGCGTACGTGAAGCCGCGCGAGGGGCGCCTGGCCGACGCCGTCGCCGCCGCGGCCGAACTCGACCGCCACTGCCGCGAGAGCGTGACGCTCGCCCGCTTCAAGCGGCCGCGCCGCTACGCCTTCGTCGACGAGCTCCCCTACACGGCGACAGGCAAGAAGCAGCACTTCGTGATGAAGCAGCAGGCGCCCGCGGATGCGGCGGCGGGCGTGTTCCACACCCCCTGACGATCCGGTGCGACGATTCGGCCCTCGGCCTGAACGTTCGGACCGGGTCGTTCGTTGTACCGGGTGAAGCGGTGTGCGCGAGGCGGAGGGAGGACGAGGTGTCCGACGACCAGGCAGCGCTCCTCCGCGCCATCCACGATGCGCACGGGCCGGCGCTGCTGCGCTACGCGCTGCGGCTCACCCACGACCCCGAGCTCGCCCAAGACCTGGTGCAGGAGGCTCTGCTGCGCGCCTGGAAGAAGCCCTCCGTGCTGGAGCAGGACGACGAGGCGGTGCGCTCCTGGCTCTACACGGTCACCCGCAACCTCGTCATCGACGACCGCAGGAGCGCCCGGCACAACCGCGAGTTCAGCACCGACGAGCTTCCGGAGCGGCCGGTTCACGACGAGACCGACGCGGTGCTCGACCGCTGGCTGCTGTCGGATGCGCTGCTCGCGCTCTCGCCCGAGCACCGGTCGACGATCGTCAACTCGTACTATCTCGGGCACACCGCCGTAGAGATCGCCGCGCAGGAGAGCGTTCCCGTCGGCACCGTGCGCTCGCGCGCGCACTACGCCTTGCGTGCTCTGCGCCTGGCCCTGCAGGAAAGAGGGGTGACCCGGTGAACGCACCCGATCCGTTCCGCGACTGGGACGCCGCCTACGTGCTCGGCATGCTCTCCGCCGACGAGCGCCGCGCCTACGAAGACCACCTCACCGAGTGCCCGCCCTGCGCTGCCGCCGTGGGCGAGCTCGCCGGCATGCCCGGCATCCTCTCCCGGCTGTCGGCCGACGAGGCGACGGCGCTCCTCGGTGACGACACCGAGGCCGCACGTGCCGGGGCCGACGCCGACCTCGCCGGCCTCGGAACGTCGCACGGCGGCGACGAGGGTGCCGGCCACCAGCCCTCCCCGGTGCGCGCTCTCGCCCGCTCGGTGGGCCGCCGACGGAGCCGGGCCCGGCGCCGGGTCGTCGCGCTCGTCGCCGGCACCGGGTTCGTGCTCGCGCTCGCGGGTGTCGGCGGCGGCTGGGCCATCGCGACCATCGGGCAGACGGATGCTCAACCACCGGTCGCCGCCACCGAGCCCGCCACCGAACAGGCCACCGAACCCGGAACGGCGGGGACCGCTCCCGCGACCGCGCTCCGCGCCATGGCGCAGGTGGAGCCCGGCTGGATCGACGCCGAGCTGCTCGTCACCGAGAAGGGGTGGGGCACCCGCTTCGACTGGGACTGCAGCTACCAGGAGAAGTGGGTGGAGGCCACGGCGGACTCGCGGGAGGACGGTGTCACCTACGATCTCGTCGTCACCGATCGCGCCGGCGCCGAGACGACGGTCGCGAGCTGGACGGCGTACGGCGAGGATGCGGGCAACCTGTCGGCCTCGACGAGCATCGCCACCGCCGACATCCGCTCGGTCGACATCAGGGTGGCGGGCACCGACCGACCCATCGTGCGCACCGTGCTCTGAGGCCTCTGCGCGCATCCGTGCTCCGGCGGGATGGCAAGATGGTCACGCAAACCTTGGTCGAAGCCTGTGGTCTCCCTGAGCGGAGCCCGGGAACCGTATGGGGGTAGGAAGTGCAGCTGGTCGTGGGCGGGTCGCAGGGCGCGATCGCGGGGGAACTCACCGTGCCGGTGTCGAAGTACCACCTGCACCGTGCCCTGGTGCTGGCGTCGCTGGCGCCGGGGCGGAGCGTCATCCGCGGTCTCTCCGAAACCCGGCAGGTGGTGTGGACGATCGGGGTGCTGAGGGCTCTCGGCACGCGGATCGAGATCGTGGGCGACAGCTACGTGGTCGACGGCGGGCCGTACTCCACGCGGGAGCCGCTGGTCGATCACGGCTCGAACTCGGCCGAGGGGTTGCTGAACGTCGGTTCCTCGGGCACCACGCTCTATTTCATGACGGGTCTCGCCTCGCTCGCCGACCGGCCGATCACCCTCACCGGCATGAAGTACTTCAGGCGCCGGCCCATCAAGGCGCTGCTCGACGCGCTCGGCACTCTCGGGGTGCGCTACGAGTCGACCGACGACTGCCCGCCGATCGTCGTGCAGCCGGGCGGACCCGAGGGAGGGCACGTCGCCATTCCCGGCACGCTCTCGCAGTGGCTCTCGGGCCTGCTGCTGCTCGCTCCGTTCGCGCGGCGCGAGACCACCATCGAGGTGCTGGGCGAGCTCAACGAGCAGCCGTACGTCGACCTGACGGTGCGCATGATGCGGCACTTCGGGCTCGAGGTCGAGGTCTCCGACGACTGGCGTCGGTACACCGTGAAGCCCGGCCAGACCGCCCGGCCGGCCGAGTACGTGGTGCCGCCCGACATCGGCTCGGCGGCCTTCGGGCTCGCCGCGACGGCGTTGCACCCCTCCGACGTGCTGTTCCGCGGGTTGCACGCGCGCGCGTCGCAGGAGACCGACCACCCCGAGGCCGAGTTCCTCGACATCGTGCGGACGATGGGTCTCACCCTCCAGCGCGACGAGCCGACCGGATTCGTGCGCGTGCGCCACGACGGGCTGACGCTCGCCCCGATCGACCTCGACTTCCAGCCCATCCCCGATCTGCTGCCTGTGGTCTCGGCACTCGCGAGCTTCGCCGACGGCACCTCCCGCTTCCACAACGTCGCCCATGTGAGGCTCAAGGAGAGTGACCGGGTGAACGCGATGCTCCAGCTCGTCAAGCTCGGCGGCCGGCTCGACGACCGCGGGTCGGAACTCGTCGTCACCGGGGTCGACTCGCTCGTCGGGGCGCCGATGTCGTCGTTCAACGACCACCGCGTGCTCATGTCGCTCGCGGTCGCGGCGACCCGGGCTTCGGGGACGTCGCGCCTCACCTATCCGCATGCGTACCGCATCTCCTACCCCGCGTTCCTCGACGCGATGACGGGAGTGGGGCTCGAGCTCAGCGTGCCCCCGCGGGACCGGAAGCCGGCATCGTGACGGCGCTCCCCGACCTGGTCGACGCGGTGGCCGACGACCCGCTGCGCAGCGGCTCGGCCGCGGTGATCGAGGTCGGCGAACGGCCGATCACGCTCGACTGGGCACAGCTGCGCCGGAAGGCCGACCGGGTCTCAGCCGTGCTCCTCGATCTGGGAGTCGAACCGGGCGAGTCGGTGGCCTACCAACTGCCGAACTGGGCGGAGTGCGTCGCGGTGACCCTCGGCGCACTGCAGATCGGCGCCGTCGTGGCACCCGTGATGTCGGTGTTCGGGCCGCGCGAGGTGGGTATGGTGCTCTCCCGGTCGCGCGCACGGGTGGTGGTGGTGCCGCAGTCGTTCCGCGGGCGACTTCATGCCGACGAGCTCGCCGCCGTCGCGCGCGAAGCGGAGGTGCAGGGCCTCGACCTGTGCGTCGAGCATGTTCTCGTCGTGGGCGACCGCGACCCGTCGGGGCACGCGCGCGCCGGCACCGACGCGGCGCCCTCACGTCGAGCCCTCGCGCCGGCGTCCGAGGCCTCCGAAACCCCCACCCCGGTCGGCCTGGTCGCCCCAGGTCGCACAGACGTTCCGGGCGCCGGGGACGCCCTACCCGCTCCTGGCATGATGCCGTGGCCCCACCGCGACTTCGACGACGCGCTCGCCGCCGCGGCCGTCGACCGAGCCGCGCTGCGCCGTCGCCGCCCCGCGGCCGACGATCTCGCGCAGCTGCTCTTCACCTCGGGCACCACGGGCGAGCCGAAGGGCGTGCAGCACACGCACCGCACGCTCGCACGGGCCACCGCGATGGAGGTACGGCATCTCGGCCTCACCCCCGCCGACCGGGTCTTCATCCCCTCGCCCCTCGCCCACCAGACGGGCTTCCTCTACGGACTCGTGCTGAGCTGGCAGCTCGGCACGACCGCCGTCGTGCAACCCGAGTGGAACGCCGGGGTCGCTCTCGACCAGGCATTCGGCGAAGCAGGTGCGACCTTCGTGCAGGCCGCGACCCCCTTCCTCATGGATCTCGTCGACGCCGTCGAGTCGGGCGCCCCCGCCCCCGCGTCGCTCCGCGTGTTCGTGGCCACGGGCGCGGCCGTGCCGCGCGAACTCGCCGGGCGCGCCACGAGGGTGCTCGACACCGCGGTGTGCGGCGCGTTCGGCACCACCGAGACCTGCCTCGGCACCCTCTCTGCACCCTTCGACCCTCCTGCTTCCGCCTGGGGAAGCGACGGGCGTGCGCTCGAGGGCATCCGCATCCGCATCGTCGACGACGAGGGGGTGGAGCTCGCCGCGGGCCGGGAGGGGAACTACGAGCTGCACAGCCCCACCATGTTCGCCGGCTATCTCGGCCGGCCCGACCTCACCGCCGAGGTGTTCACCGCCGACGGCTGGTACCGCACCGGCGATCTCGCCGTGCTCGACGAGCAGGGCTACCTGCACATCACCGGCCGGGTGAAGGACGTGGTGAACCGGGGTGGGGAGAAGGTGCCGGTCGTCGAGATCGAGAACCTGCTGTTCGCGCATCCGTCTGTGCGTGACGTCGCGATCGTGGCGATGCCCGACCCCCGGCTCGGCGAGCGCGCCTGCGCCTTCGTGGTTCCCGCCGCCGGTGTGCCTCAGCTCGACTTCGCCGGCCTGCAGCACCACCTCGCCGCGGCCGGGGTGTCGAAGTACTACTGGCCCGAGAGGCTCGAGACCATCGAGGCGCTGCCGCGCAACCCGGTGGGCAAGATCCAGAAGAATGTGCTGAGGGAGCGCGTCGCTGCGATGCTCGCGGCCGAGCAGGCTCAACGCGCCGACCAGGCCGCACGAAAGAAGGAACGATCGTGACCGACACCCACCTCGACGACACCGCCTTCGACGACATCGCCTTCGACGACATCGCCTTCGACGCGCTGAAGGCCGAGCTCGACGCCTGGGTGCGCGGGCCGGGCGAGGTCTGGGCCGAGCGCATCGAGGCCGAGGGCGACGTGCCCCGCGAGCTCTACGACGAGCTCCGCGAGCGGGGCTGGCTGAGCCTCGCGGCCCCGGTCGCTCTCGGCGGGCGCGGCATCCCCTTCTCGCGTTACCTCGAGCTGCTCGAGATCGTGTCGCGATCGCACGGCTCCATCCGGATGCTCGTGCACGTCAACAACGGACTCTGGCGCGCCCTCGAACCCTTCGTCGACGACGCCCAGCGCGAGCTGCTCCGCCACTCGGTCTCGGGGGAAGCGCTCATCGCCTTCACTCTCACCGAGGCCACGGCCGGCACCGGCACCGACATCCGCAGCACCGTGCGCCGGGAGGGCGACGACTACGTGCTGAACGGCGAGAAGCACCTCATCACCTTCGGCGTGAAGTGCGACTACTGGCTCCTCTTCGCACGCCTCGAGGGCACCTCGACCGCCGACGGGGCGGCCGGCACGGTGGCCCTGCTGGTGCCGAACTCCGGCATTCCGGGCATCGAGGTGATCGACGACTCCGACACGATGGGGGTGCGCGGCACCGACCACGCCGTCCTCCGCTTCCGCGACGCCCGGGTGCCCGTGAGCGCACGAGTGGGGCAGGAGGGCGAGGGTCTCGCCGTCGCCCTCGGCGGCTTCCTGCTGCCGAGCCGCGTGTCGGTGGCGATGAGCGCGGTGGGGCTCGCCGAGCGCGCCCAGGAGCTCGCGGTCGACTACGCGCTGACGCGCGAGACCTTCGGCAAGCGCCTCGCCGAGCGCCCCGTCATCCAGGCCTACCTCGCCGAGAACTACGCCGACATCGCTGCGGCGCGAGCGCTCGTGCTGGAGGCGGCCCGGGCCTACGAGGAGGGCCGAGCGGATGCCGGCGCCCTCTCCAGCGCCTCCAAGATCGTCGCCGTCGACATGCTCGCACGGGTGACCGACAAGGCACTTCAGGTGCACGGCGGTCAGGGCTACTGGCGCCGCAACCCCATCGAGCGGGTGTACCGGGATGCGCGGGCGCAGCGCTTCGAAGAGGGCACCAACGAGATCCAGAAGACCGTCGTGGCGCGCGAGGTGCTGAAGCGCGCCGCCGCCCACCCTCGGAAGGACCCCGCATGACCGACTCCCCCGGCACCATCCCCGGCTCGACCCCCGGCGCGACGCCGCGCGTCGTCGTCATCACGGGCGCCTCCCGCGGCATCGGCCGGCTGCTCGCCCGGAAGCTCGGGGCGCAGGGCGCCGCGGTCGTCGTGAACTACAAGGTGAACGCCGAGCTCGCCGAGGAGTCGCTCGCCGACGTCGTCGCCGCGGGCGGCAGCGGCTTCACCATCCAGGCCGACGTCGAGCAGCCCGAGGCGATCGACGCCCTGTTCGACGCGGTGCAGGAGCGCTACGGCCGCCTCGACGGCTTCGTCGCGAACGCTGCGGCGAGCGCCTTCAAGCCCGTCGCACACTTGAAGCCCCACCACCTCGACCGCAGCTACGCGATGAACACCCGCTCGTTCGTGCTGGGCGCCATCCGGGCTGCCGAGCTTATGGATGCCGGCGGCCGCATCCTCGCCATCACCAGCTACGGCTCGCAGCGCGCCTTCGCCACCTACGCGGCCCTGGGTGCCGCCAAGGCGGCGAACGAGTCGTACGTGAAGTACATGGCGAACGAGTTCGGCCCGCGCGGCATCACGGTGAACGCGGTGAACGGCGGACTCATCGACACCGATTCGCTCGACTACTTCTACAACCGGGTTCCCGGCATGGCACCCGTCGAGACGGTGTTCGAGAAGATCCCGCTCGGGCGGCCGGGCACCGCCGACGACATGGCCGATGCCGCCGACTTCCTGCTCTCGGAGAAGGCCGGTTACATCACCGGACAGGTGCTCACCGTCGACGGCGGCCTCACCGTCGTCGCCCCGCCGTTCTGGGCCGACACCACGGGCGCCCTCCGGGCCGCCGTGCTCGGCGAACCCGATGAGGCCGGCGAGCCCGATGAGGCCGGCGAACCCGGTGTGGCCGGCGACCGCGGCACGCCGCTCGGCATGCCCGGCGGCGAATAGGCACGCCGTGCTCGAGCGCACCTTCTCCCCCTGGCGGCTCGGCGCCCTCGAGCTTGCCCACCGCGTGGTGATGGGCAGCATGCACACCGGTCTCGAGACCCTCGACGACGGCGGCGAGGCCCTCGCGGCGTACTACACCGAGCGCGTCCGAGGGGGCGCCGCCCTCATCGTGACCGGCGGGCTCGCCGTCAACGCGGAGGGTTGCGGCGCCCGCGACTTCAGTGTGCTGGGCGACCCGGCGAGCGACGCCCGCCTCGCACACGCCGTCGAGGCGGTGCACGCCGAGGGCGGCCGCATCATCGCGCAGCTGTTCCACGCCGGTCGGTACGCCCTGCTCGACGGGGTGACGGATGCGCGGGGCCGCCCCGTGCATCCGGTCGCCCCGTCGCCCCTGGCCTGGCGCAGCGCCGGCGCGGTGGTGCCGGTGGAGCTCGACGAGATCGGCATCCTGCGCACCGTCGGCGACTTCGGTTCGGCAGCCGAGCGGGCCGTCGAGCTCGGGTTCGACGGGGTCGAGATCATGGCCTCAGAGGGCTACCTCGTCAATCAGTTCTGTTCGCCGGTCACCAATCGACGCGACGACGACTGGGGTGGGGACGCGGTGCGCCGCAGACGCTTCGCGATCGAGGTGCTGCGGACGGTGCGGCGCGCGGTGGGCTTCGAGGTGCCCGTCGTGGTGCGCATGTCGGGTGCCGACCTCGTTCCCGACTCGAGCACCCAGGAGGAGACGGATGCGCTGGCCCGCGACCTCGTGCGTGCCGGTGCCGACGCCCTCAACATCGGCATCGGTTGGCACGAGTCGAAGGTGCCCACCGTGCAGGCCGCCGTGCCGCACGGCGTCTGGCTCGGCTACGCGCTGGCGGTCGCGCGGGCGATCTCGCTGCCGGGCGAGCCGGGCTCGCCGACGGCCGTTCCGGTGATCGCGAGCAACCGGCTCACCGATCTGCGCGACGCCGAAGACGTGCTCGCGAGGGATGGGGGTGCGATCAGCGCCGTGGCGTTGGCGCGCCCGTTCCTCGCCGACCCCACGATCGTCGCGCGCTCCCGCGCCGGCGGGTTCGACAGCGTGAACACCTGCATCGGATGCAACCAGGCCTGTCTCGACAGGTCGTTCCGGATGCAGCCGGTGTCGTGCCTCGTGAACCCCCGGGCCGCCCGGGAGTCGGTGTATCCGGTGGCGCTGACTCGGGAATCCTTGCGCGTCGCCGTCGTGGGGGGCGGCCCGGCCGGCCTCGCCGCCGCCGTGGATCTCGCCGAGCGCGGCCACCGGGTGACCGTGTTCGAGGCTGCCGACCGGCTGGGCGGGCAGTTCGCGCTCGCCGCGCGCATCCCGACCAAGGAGGATTACGCGCTCACCGTCGAGTACCACGAGCAGCGGCTCGCCGCGCTCGGGGCGGAGCTACGGCTCGGCGACACGGCGACCGTCGACGAGCTCGCGGGCGGCTTCGATGCGGTTCTCGTCGCGACCGGCGTGCGGCCGCGGTCGCTCGAGGTGCCCGGGGCCGAACTGCCGCACGTGATGAGCTACGAGCGGGCACTCCGCGACGGGGTGCCGCCCGGGCGCGTCGCGGTGGTCGGCGGCGGGGGCATCGGCATCGACGTGGCGAAGTTCCTCGTGCTCTCGCACGACCCGGCCGAACGCGCCGCGTCGTTCGAGCACCATTACGGACTCCCCGTTCCCGGCACCGCCCTGGAGTCGGGAGCCTTGCCGCAGCGGGCTCGCGCCGTCGCAGCATCCCTCGGCCTGCTCGGTGATCCTCACGTCGGGGCTGCTCACGTCGGGGCTCCTCACGTCGGGGCGGGACTGAACCCGGTGCTCCGGCCCGGTGCCGACGTGACCGTGCTGCGCCGGTCGGGATCGTTCGGAGCCGGGATGGGCATCACCTCGCGATGGGTCGCACTCGGCGAGTTGCGGCAGGCGGGGGTCGCCTTCCTCAGCGGGCTCGAGTACGAGCGCATCACCCCCGAGGGTGTGCTCGTCGTGCTCGAGGGCGGAACGCGAGAGCTCGTGCCGGCCGATGTGGTGATCGTCTGCGCGGGTCAGGTGTCGCACGAGACGCTCGCCGCCGGGCTCGCGGAACGCGGCATCGCGCACGAGGTGGTGGGCGGAGCCCTCGACGCAGGAGGGATCGACGCGGTGCGGGCGACCCGGCAGGCCCTCGATGCCGCGCGGCGGCTCGCGCCCTGACGGCGCGAGCCGCCGCGCGTGATCCGAAGCCCGACCTGACAGCGGCACGGAGCTTGCCGGTAGCGTGAACCCATGGCACACCTTCTTCACCTCGACTCCTCCGCCGATCCGGAGCGTTCGCGATCACGGTCGATCACGCGCGCCTTCGCCGACGCCTGGATCGCCGCGGCGCCGGGCAACACGGTCACCCACCGCGACCTGCACCGCGACCCGCTTCCGCACATCCCCGATGCGGCCCTGCACTGGCCGGCACGCCTGCGCCCGCCGGGAGCGGTACCGCCGGCCGACGCCGAAGCCCTCCAGGAGTCGCTCATCGCCGAGCTGGTCTCCGCCGACGCCGTCGTCGTGGGCGCCCCGATGTACAACTACTCGCTGCCGTCGTCGCTGAAGGCCTGGGTCGACTACATCCATGTGCCGGGCGTCACCGCCCCGTTCGACGTCGACTCGCAGCCCCTCGCCGGCCGGCCCGCCGTCATCGTCACCGCCCGCGGCGCCTCCTACGACCCGGGCTCACCCACCGACGGCTGGGACCACACGGTGCCCCCGCTGCAGCTCATCCTCGGCACCTCGCTCGGCATGGAGGTCACCGTCGTCGCCACGAGCCTCACCCTCGCCGACTCGGTGGCCGCCCTCGCCGCCGAGCTTCCCCGCTCCCAGGCCGAGCTCGAAACAGCCCTCGCCGAAGCTGCAGAGCTGGGAGCCCGACTGGGGGCCTGACCCGGGCCGGCTCCCCGCCGCACCTCGACGCTCAGCTACTCCCCCGGGAGTACGCCACGGGGTCGCGCGCTCCGGATGCGGTTCTGCCGGACGACGCCCGCCCGGTCGGCCGAGGCTACGATCGACGCATGCCGCATCCGGACGAGCGCCCCCCGGCCGCCGCCACCGCGTGGCCGCGGTTCCGGTTGGGTGGGCCGCTCACGCTGTGGTTGCCGGTGGTGGTCTCGTTCGTCGTGCAGGTTCCGGCGGCGCTGCTCCGCTGGCACGCGCGGGCCCTGGTGTCGAGCTTCGACGACGATCCGGTGCGGTTCACGGCGCGGCTCGTGCTCGCCGTCGCGGGGCCGGTGGCGCTGGTGTTCGCCCGGCGGTTCCCAGGACCGGTCGTCGCCGTGGTGGTGGCCGCAGCATCCGGATACGTGCTCGTCACTTCGGGCGACGCGGCACCGCCCTACGTCGCGTTGCCGTTCGCGGTCATCGGTGCTGTCGTGCGTGGGGCGCGGATCTGGGCATGGATCTCGCTCGGTGTCGGCTGGGTGGTCACGCTCGCGGCCGGCATCGCGCTGCGGGTGCCGTGGCAGCCGGCGCTCGTCGTGGCGGTGTCGCTGGCGCTGGTGCTGTTCGTGGCGATCGGGGAGAGCATCCGCACACGGCGTCGCCGCTGGGACGAGGCGCGGCGCTTCGCCGAGGAGCAACGCAGGTCGGAGGTGCAGGCCGAGCGGATGCGCATCGCCCGCGAACTGCACGACGTGCTCGCCCATTCGCTCAGCCAGATCAGTGTGCAGGCCGGGGTGGGGCTGCACCTGCTCGAGTCGCGGCCCGAGGAGGCGGCCAAGGCGCTCACCGACATCAAGGCGACGAGTCGCTCGGCGCTCGAGGAGGTGCGGTCGGTGCTCGGGGTGCTGCGAGACGGGGGTGAGATGACGGGGGTGCGGACCGACTCGCCCGCCCCGCTCGTGCCGACGCCCGATCTCAGGCGGCTCGACGAGCTGCTCGACTCGGTGCGGTCGCAGGGGCTGCGGGTCGAGGCCTCCGTCGATCCGGCGGCGCACGCGGCCCCGGCGGCGGTGCAGCTCGCGATGTACCGGATCGTGCAGGAGTCGCTCACCAACGTGGTGAGGCACTCGGCCGGTGACCGGGCCGAGGTGGCGATCGTGGTGACGGATGAGGGCTACCGGGTGACCGTCGACGACCCCGGGCCCGCTCGCGGGGGCACGACGGTCGGGGGTCCGGGTCGTGGTGGCCCACGCGAACCCGGCGGCCCAGCATCCGGCGGCCCCGCATTTATAGGCTCTGGTCGCGGCGTGCTCGGCATGCGGGAGCGCACCGAGCTGCTGGGCGGCCGGTTCTCGGCGGGGCCCGTCGCTGACGGCCGGGGCTTCCGCGTGATCGCCGATCTGCCCGAGCTGAGCGGCTCGTCATGATCAGGATCGCTCTCGCCGACGATCAGCACCTCATCCGTGCGGGGTTCAGGGCACTGCTCGACTCCGAGCCCGACTTCACCGTGGTGGGCGAGGCCGGGTCGGGAACGCAGGCGGTCGAGCTGGTGCGCGCTCAGCGGCCCGACGTGCTCCTCATGGACATCAGGATGCCCGACGGCGACGGCCTCTGGGCCACGGAGCAGATCACCGCAGATCCCCGGCTCGAGGCGACCCGCATCGTGATCGTCACGACCTTCGAGCTCGACGAGTACGTCGGGCGCGCGATCAGGGCGGGGGCGAGTGGATTCCTGGTGAAGCACACCGAGCCGGTCGAGTTGATCAGGGCGGTGCGGGTGGTCGCCGAGGGCGACGCGCTGCTCAGCCCCGGGGTGACGCGGCGGCTGCTCGAGCGTGTCGCCCAGGGGGAATCGCTGGGGGACGTGCCCGATGCGCCCGACGCGCCGACCGCATCCGTCGATGCGGGTGTGCTCTCGGTGCTCACCGCGCGTGAGCGGGAGGTGCTGGCGCTCGTGGGTCGGGGGCTCACCAACGAGGAGATCGGAGAGGCGCTCCACCTGAGTCCGCTCACGGCGAAGACGCACGTGTCGCGCATCATGGCGAAGCTCGGTGCGCGCGATCGGGTGCGGCTCGTCATCGTCGCCTACGACGCCGGGCTCGTCGCGCCGGGTACCTGATTCGCGTCGGCGCGTCGCCCGGCCGCAGGCCCGCGGGCCGCGGGCCGCAGGTGCATCCCGAGGGCGTACGTGTCCGACGGAGATGTCACCCCCGGGCGGATTCGCTGCCTCGCGGGATGCGCGACGGTGAAGGGGAAGAGGTTCCGCCGGAACCCGTGACCGAAAGAAGTCGATCGTGTTGAGCTCTGTCGTCCTCGCATCCTCTGCGGCTGTCGCCGCGCATCCGGGTCTCGTCGGCCACCCGTGGGGGTGGGGTGGAGGTGGTCCCGGGTTCCTGCTGCTCCTCGTCCCCCTCTTCTGGATCGCCGTCATCGCCGTCCTCTTCGCCACGGTCGGGCGCCGTTGGCGGAGGGCGGCGTGGGCGCAGCGGGTCGGTGCCGACCAGCCGGGGCGTCGGGCCGAGGCCACTCTCGCCGAGCGTTTCGCGCAGGGTGACATCGACGAAGTGGAGTACCGGGCGCGGCTCGAGGTGATCCGCACGAACAACCCGGCACCGCAGTACCCCGGGCGGTGAGGTCGGCGGGGCGGGGACGTCGCTCGCGCCTGGTCGGCGTCGGGCGGGTCGTTCCGGACAGTCTTGCGGTGCGATCCTGCCATTCCGGTGCTGGGAGAGCGGATGCGCGACACCTGCGGGTGCTGCGTCGGCAGACTGGGCGCATGACCGATCTGCGGCGAGACCCCGCCCCCGCATCCGCATCTACCTGTGCTTCTGCTCCTGCTTCTGCTTCTGCTTCTGCTTCTCGTTCGACGTGTTCGTGGTTGCCGCAGGGCCCGTCGTCCGTGGCGGCGCTCGATGTGGCGAGCACCTACCACTCAGAGGCGATGCTCAACCACGGCATCCGTTCGTATCTGTGGGCGGCTGAGCTCGCCCGGGTCGAGAGGCTCGAGGTCGATGATGAGCTGCTGTTCGTGTCGGCGGTACTGCACGACATCGGGATCGAGTCGTCGTTCGACAACCGGACGCTGTCGTTCGAGTACGCGGGCGGTGAAGTGGCCTGGGTGTTCGGTGCCGGTGCGGGTTGGACGCGCGACCGTCGTCGACGTGCCGCCGAGATCATCGTGCGGCACATGGAGGACGATGTCTCGGCCGTCGACGATCCTGAAGGGTACCTCCTGTGTGAGGCCACCGGGCTCGACATCTCGGGTCGGGGTGTCGAGCGGTGGTCGGAGGAGTACCGGGCACTGGTGGTGGCCGGGTTCCCGCGGCCCCCCCTCCCCGAGGAGTTCGTGGGTTGCTTCGAGGTGCAGGCGGCGGCCAAGCCCGACTCGTCCCCCGGAGTCGCTCTCGCGGGCGGCCTCGCTGCGCGCCTCGCCGCGAACCCGCTCGATGGAGCTGCGCCGGGTCGGTGAGGTGGTGCGGTGCGGTGCGGTGCCTCGCCACACTCAAGCGCACACGCCTGCCCTGCGCTGGAGGGCAGCGCCCGGTCGATGAGGTGGTGCGGTGCGGTGCGGTGCCTTACCGCACTCAAGCGCACGCGCCTGCCCTGCGCTGGAGGGCAGCGCCGGGTCGGTGAGGCGGTGCGGTGCGGTGCCTCGCCGCACTCAAGCGCACGCGCCTGCCCTGCGCTGGATGGCGAAGGCGTGCGGAGGCGGGGGCGGTCGGATGAGAACCGGTCGGGTCGGAACGGTCGAGTCGGAACGGTCGAGTCGAAACTGGCGGGCCGGAACTAGCGGGTCGGAACTGTGGCGGGTCGGAGTTAGCGGGTCGGAACGGTCGGCTTGGAACTGGCGGGACAGAACTGGCGGGTCGGAAATGGCGTGGCAGAACTGGCGGGGCAGAACTGGCGGGTCAGAACGGTGGCGGGGCAGAACGGCGGCGGGGCAGAACGGTGGCGCGGCAGAACGGTGGCGGGGCAGAACGGTGGCGCGGCAGAACGGTGGCGCGGCAGAACGGTGGCGCGGCAGAACGGTGGCGCGGCAGAACTGGCGGGGCAGAAGTGGAGGATCAGAAGTGGAGGGTCAGAAGTGGAGGGTCAGAAGTGGAGGGTCAGAAGGGGAGGGTCAGAACGGTGGAGGGTCATCGTCGCCGTGGCGAGCCGGGGTTGGTCGTGAGCGCGGTCTGACGTCGGTGGCGCTGGTGGCCAGGGTGGCGCGTCCGGCCCTGAGTCATTCGGCGAGGATTCCGCGAGCGCCGGCGTGCAGAGATGGCGTCTCGGAGTCGGTGGTGGGGTCGGGAACGGGACCGAACGCCACCCGCGCATGGGAAGAACGAGCGCGAAGCGAATCAGCTGTGCCGTGCCGCGGAGGGTGCGCGGTCGAGGCAGTCCGCGCATCCGGTCGGGCGAACATGGCGGAAGCCGTCGGGCGGCGCTGCTCCGACTGCGAGGATGCCGTGTGCTCCGTCTGCGAGCGCTCAGCAGCGAGCGGCATCAGGGCGGAATGTGACCGATCCAAGCGAGACGGCGACGAGTCCGCGGCCGGCCACGGTGGGGACGAGGCTGCCGACTGGCCAGATGGACATGAGGTCACCGTCGGCGGTGGCGGGGACGACGACGCGACTGGTGGGCGTGACGGGGATGGGCGTGGCTCTGCCGGACGACCTTGGGGAGTCGTCGTGTGGTGGGAGCCGGTGGGAGTGCTCCAGGTGAGGGTGCGGGAGCCCGAAGGGTCTTGGGTGACCGACCAGCCGCGGCTGTGCTTGAGGTGGTGATGGCGGGAGCAGAGGTGGGCGAGGTTGGTGGGGTCGGTGGTTCCCCCGTCTTCCCAGGCCAGGGTGTGGTCGAGTTCGCAGCGGTCGGCGGAGCGGGAGCATCCGGGGAAGCGACAGGTGCGGTCGTCGTGCTGGAGGAGAGCTCGTAGCGCGGCCGGCGGGGAGTAGCGCGTGCGCCCGAAGCTCAGCGGCGCACCCGTGGCGGGGTCGTACACGAGCTCGAACACCGATGAAGCACCCGCGGCCAGCCGACGCGCGGCAGAGCCGTGGATGGGGCCGTAGCCGAGCAGATCGGCAGGGGCATCGGCGTCGTGGTGAGGCGTGTAGTCGGAGGCATCGGACCGCCGGTGAAGCATGTCGTCGACCGTGTGGACGCCGCCGCTGTGAGGCCGGCCAGCTGGAGTGCGTGCGCCGCGGTGAAGTGTGTCGGCGGGGATGGTGGCGCCGCGGTGAGGCAGGCCGGCCTGGGCGTCTGCGCTGCGGTGAGGGCGGCCAGCTGGAGTGAGTGCGCCGCGGTGGAGGGTGTCGGCGGGGATGGTGACGATGACGGTGGGGGTGATGCGGGGCCGACGGGCCGTCGGACGCGAGTCGATGGCGTGCGGGCGCGATGGGAAGCGCGACGGAGACGCAGAGTCGACGGTGTGTGTGGGTGACGGTGACGCTGGTGCGCCGCCGGGGGCGGTCGCGCCGCACGGAGCAGGGTCGAGGAGGAGGTCGCGGAAGACGTCGGAGCGGAGTTGCAGCTGGGTGCGCGGTTCGTCGGGAGCGCGGAGGCTTCGAGCTGTGCGATCGAGGAGGTCGTGGATGGCGAGGGCGTCGACGGCGGCGAGGTGGTGGTGCAGGGTAGCCATGCCGTCTCGCTCTGCGTCGAGCCAGACCCCACGATCGTCGTGGGCCTGACGGGAGCGCTCGGCGATCGACTCCGGATGCAGGTGCTCGCGAAGTCGCCGTGCACGCTCGTCGAAACGCGCCGGGGTGAGAGCCTCTGCATCGGGCAGCACGGCGACCTCGAACTCGCAGACCGCATCGGAAGGCAGGGTGCGGGCGTGCGACAGGAGGGCACGGACATGGAGGTAGGAGATCGAGCCCTGTGCCAGCGCATCGACAGTGGCGGGAAGGATGGCGACCAGGGACTCGGCCTCGTTCACGAGCCGCGCCACCGTGCGCTCGGAGCGACGCGACAGGCAGCACAGTTCGGCCGCCAGGGATCTGCGCGCCCACTCACGATCGACCGCCGTGCACCGGCGACCCTCGACAGCGGCCGAGCGCTCGGCGAGGAGGTCGCCGAGTTCGGCGGCCCGCGCCAGATGGGACACCCTCGCAGCCTCTGCTCGGGCGATCGCCTGCTCGTCGGCGACGACGGCGGCGAGCGCCTCCGTGTACTCGTGCCGGAGCACGCTCTCGCGGAGGTGGGCGGTGGTGGTGTCGTTCATGAGGATGAGTCAACACCATGCCACCGACATCGGGGTTCAACCCCGACCGAACATCCTTCCCAGGATGCGGCGCAGCACGCCCGGCCTACCACCCGACGAAGCCGAGCGAGACGAAGCCGGTCGCGTCGACGAACGCCACCCGAACATCCGCTCGAGCTCCCCCGCGACAGCCTCGAACTCGCGCGACCCCAGCGCCACACCCCGGCGCCGCACACCGCCCTGGTGGAGCCGGAAGACCCGCTCGAGGCGCACCCAGCTGGGACGGCCCGCCGGATCCCACGGCCCGCTCCCGATCGCCACGTCCCACCGGTCGTCGTGAGGCTTCGAGGTGAGTGCGACACCGAGCACGGTACCGCCCGGTTCGGAGGCGATGACGAGCACGGGGCGGTCTTTGCCGCGCCCGTCGGCCTCCTGGTAGGGCACCCACGTCCACACGACCTCACCCGGGTCGGCCGACCCATCGGCCCTCGGGTTGTAGGCGATGCTCACCGCTCCCACCCGCCGCGGGTCGACCTCGCGGGTCGCCGCCGCCCCGAACCGTCCGGGGCTGTCGCCCCCATCGTCGCCCGGTCTCCGTGCCGAACCAGCCGATCTGCGCATCCGCCGACACTAACAGCCGCTCCCCGCAACCCGGATGCACCCACCACCACACCACGGATGCACGCTCCACGGCCTGATCCCCACCTCCCGCCGATTCGCGAATCACCGTGGGCGGTGCCGACCGAACAGCAGCCCAGGGGTTGAATTGCTGTCTGGGCGCTCCGCTCGCTCCCGAACGCTCCGAGGACACATGACCCACCACTCACCCACCGCGCGCCGCGCCCGCGCCAGCGCCCGCGCCCGACGCAGCGCCCGCCGCTCCCCGCTCCTCGCCGCCCTCCTCGCGCTCTCCGTCGCTGCCGCCGCCACCGTCGCCGCCGCGCCCGCCCTCACGCCGGTCGCTCTGCCGGCCGCCCATGCCGACGACTACCCCAGCTGGGACGACGTGCTCGCGGCGCGCTCGAGCGAGAGTGCGAAGCAGGACGAGATCACCCGCATCAAGGGCGTCATCGCCGACCTCGAGACCAAGGCCCAGGCCGCGCGCGCCCTCGTGGAGCAACGCACCGCCGAGAACGACGAGGCGCAGGCCGCCCTCACGGCCGGCCAGGCACGCGCAGACACCCTGACCGCCCAGTCGACCGCCGCCACCGCGAAGGCGGCGGAGTCGGAGCGTCGTGCCGCCCTCATCGCCGCCCAGTTCGTGCGCACCGGCGGCTCCGACCTCACCTCGATGCTCCTCACCTCGAGCTCGGGCCAGGCCGACGACCTGCTCGCCCAGCTGAGCTCGGCGGGCCAGCTCACCCAGGCCGTGAACGCGATCTACGCCTCCGCCGAACTCGACAGCAACACCGCGCATTCGCTCACCGAACAGGCCGACGTCGCCGAGGCGAAACTCGGCACCCTCGCCGATGCGGCCCAGGCGGCTCTCGAGGCGGCCGCCGAGGCCCAGCGCCAGATGGTCGCGGCACTGCAGGAGCAGAACGCGCACCGCGAGGAGCTCGATGCGCAGCTCACCAGCCTGCAGCAGAACCTCGCCACCACCGAGGAGCAGTATCAGGCCGGGGTCGCCGCCCGAGCTGCCGCCGCAGCCGCAGCGGCCGCCGCAGCAGCGGCAGCGGCGCACCAGGGCGGGCAGGTCGTCGGTCCGGTCTCCGACGACGCCCAGGCCCTCGCCGAGGAGCTCATGGGCTATGTCGCGAACGGACAGTTCCACGGCTCGAGCCCCGATCACATCTTCGAGATCGCCTGGATCGCCCAGGGCCAGGACGTCGCCAACTGCGGCATCGACGTCACCATCCTGCAGGCGCTCGTCGCTGCGGTGCGTGCCTTCGGCAGCGCGGGCGTCTCCGACATCAACCGCCGCTGCACCGGTCAGATCGAGGGCGCAGGAACCGCCTCCACCCATTACATGCAGGGCGGCGGCCACGCCGTCGACTTCACCTCGGTGGGCGGCGTGCCCACCCTCGGCGCCAACGACGCCTCCCTCAACCTCATCGCCGTGCTCGACCCGATCATGCCCCCCGGATCCCGCGTCGGCCAGGCCAACTGCCGCTATGCCGCCGGCAACGAGCCCTCGTTCATCAACTTCCGCGACTTCTCCGACACCTGCAACCACCTCCACGTCGACGACTTCTGATCGTCCGTCGTCGGCGGGCTCCGGATGCGCGTCACACCCCGTGCGGACGACCCCCGAATATGGTTAGATCACCTAGCGAATCACCTCTCGGCGACCGTCGAGGGGGGCGGGGTGATCGGAGGGGTCATGGATGCGGGGCGTGGCGCAGCGGGGATGCACCCGGCGCGCATCCGTTTCGACAGGTCGCTCGCCGACGAGGTCGTCGTGTGCCGTGAGGGACATCGCTGGCGCCTGAGCGTGCTGCGCTTCACCGGAGACGTGCTGGCCACCACCGTGCTGCACCTCGACGGGGACTTCTCCGCGACCGTCGCCCGCATCGCCTGCCGCACCCTCGAGACCATGGGCCTCGCGGTGGCACCGTCCAGCGAGTGGAGGCGGCACGACGCCGCCTGGAGCGCCTCGGTCGTCGACGCCCGCACGTACCCGCACGGCGACCCGGTCAAGCTGTAGGCGCGAGCCCCGGAAAGGGCGTGCGAGCGGCTACCGCTCGAAGTCGAACGCGCTCTCGATCGCGCGGTGACGAGCCGTCACGAGATGCGCCCACTCCGGATGCGTGATCGCATAGCGACGCCCCACTAGTAGCGCCTCCACCGCCACGTCCGCGACGTCGCGCGGGTCGTGCCACGGGAGGCCTCCCCCGTCGCCCGCCGACAGGTCGACGTCGACGAGCCCCGCGCCCGGCGCGTCGTCGGCCCGGTTGCGCGAGCTGGAGCCCAGCCGGGTGCGCACCGGACCGGGCGCGAGCAGGGTCACGCCGATGCCGTCGGGTTCGAGTTCGGCGGCGAGCACCTCGGTGTAGGCGGTGAGGGCGAACTTCGTGACGCCGTAGCCGCCCATGCCGGGGTCGGGCGCGAGGCCTGCCATCGATCCGGTGACCAGGATGCGCCCCCGGGTGCGCCTGAGCTGCGGCAGGAAGGCGCCGATGGTGTGCACGGCGCCGTAGAGGTTGACGCCGAGGAGCCAGCTCCAGTCGGCGTCGGTCATGCGCTCGAGAGGTGCCGTCGAGGCGACCCCCGCGTTGCTCGCGAGCACGTCGACGGGGCCGAGGGCGGCCTCCACTCCCGCGGCGAGCTGCTCGACGCTCGCAAGCGAGCTGACGTCGACCCGGAAGGCCGACCCGCCTGTCTCGGCTGCGACCCTCTCGGCGGCGTCGAGCTCGATGTCGGCGGCGGCCACCCGGGCCCCGGCAGCGGCGAACCGGAGCGCGAGCGCGCGGCCGATGCCCGAGCCGGCGCCCGTGACCACGGCGACCCGCCCCCGGAGGGCTTCGGTGTGTGTCCTGTCGGGCGCTTCGTCGGGAGCGGTGTCGTTCGTGCTGTCGGCTGCTGTCATGGGGATCGCCTCTCGTCGTCGTCCAGCGGTGCAGTACCCGGAGGTGTCGCAGCGGGCGGTGTCGCAGCGCACGGTGTCGCAGCGCGCCGTCTCGTACCCGGCGGTGTCGCAGCGCGCCGTGTCGTACCCGGCGGTGTCGCAGCGCGCCGTCTCGTACCCGGCGGTGTCGTAGCATGGCGGTGGTGCGCGACGAGGAGGTGCCGATGCGTTCGACAGCGCTCAATCTGCGCCAGCTGGAGTGCTTCCTCGCGGTCACCGATGCCGGATCGATCGCGCTCGCGGCGACCGAGCTGCACACCTCGGAGTCGGCGGTCTCTGCGGCGGTCTCCGGCCTCGAGAAGGCCCTCGGCGTGCAGCTCCTCGTGCGTCGCCGCGCCCAGGGTGTCACCCCCACCGCGAGCGGCAGGCTGCTGCGGCAGCGTGCCCGGGTGCTGCTCGACGACGCGGTCGAGCTCGAGATCGCGGTATCGGGCGGAGCGAGCTCCGACGGCACCCCCGCGCCCCTCGTGGGCTCGGTGACGATCGGATGCGCGGAGGAGATGGCCCCCGTCATCCTCCCGCCCATCATCGAACGGCTCGCCACCGAGCAGCCCGGGGTCACGCCGCTCGTCGAGATCGGGCTCGAGGAGTCGTTCTGGCCGAGGCTGCTCTCGGGCGAGATCGATCTCGCGGTGACCCTCGACCACCGGCAGCCGACCGAGCTCGAGGCGATCAGGCTGAAGCCACTGCCGCTGAACGTGGTGCTGCCGGCGGAGCATCCGCTCGCCCGTCTGGAACGCATCACCCCGGCCGAGCTCGCCGACGAGGACTGGATCATGCTGAGCACCGAGCCCGGCGCCACCCATTCCTTCTCGATGTTCAACGCCGCGGGGGTGACGCCCAAGGTGCGGTTGCGCACGCCGAGTCACGAGCTCGCGCGATCGCTCGTGGGTCGCGGACTCGGCTACACCCTGCACATCCACCGCCCGTTCGGCGACGTCTCGCAGGAGGGCCGAGCGCTGGCGGTGCGACCGCTCGTCACCAGCGCACCCGTGGAGTGGGCGACGCTCGCCTGGTCGGCCGAGACCCGGCCATCGCCGTGGGCGCGCGCCGTGATCGGCGCCGCGACGCGCGCCTGGCCGGGCGACGCGGGCGCGACGAGCGCAGCGGGCGCAGCGGGCGGAGCGGGCGCAGCGGGCACGACAGGCGCGGCGAGCGCAGCGGGCGACGCGCGCTGAACGCTCAGGCACCGGAGGCAGGGGTGCCCGGCGCAGCCGGCACGGCGGGGAGGTCGAACGCCGACTTCTGCACGCCGAGAACCGTGGCGCCGATGCCCTGCATCCACGCACCGTACTGCGTCGCAGCGTGCGTGCGGTACATCATGATGTCGCGCGCGTAGCGCTCCATCTTGCGCCCAGGCCGCGCCTCCGAGCTCCCCGCCGAGCGGAACAGGAGGTCGACGGCGTCGGCGGCGAGTCGCCCGGCCTCGAGGGTGAGGCCGTTCAGGCGCGTGTCCATGGCCCGGGTGAGCGGGGCGCGGCCGGCCACGAAGTCGGCGGCCCAGCGTTCCACGGTCTCGACGGCCTGCAGCAGGATGGCCTCGGCCGCATCCGTCTTCACCGTCGCCTCGCCGAAGAGGCGCTGGCTGCCCGGGTCGTGGTCGCGCTTCGCGAACGGCGGGAGCGGAGCCGAACGGATGCGCGCCAGGGCCTCCCACTCATCGAGCGCCGCGCGGGCGGTTCCGACGGCCACGGCGGCGAGCTCGGCGCCGAGGAACGACTGCACGCTGCCGAGATAGAGCGGGTTGCCGTGGAGTGCGGCGCCCGTGAGAGCCGGGTCGGTCTCACCCGCCCAGGTGGCGTCGACGAGATGGTCGGCGGGGACGAGGGCGTCTTCGAAGGCCACCGAGTTCGACCCGCTCGCGCGCATGCCGAGCACGCGGTCGCCGCCCCAGTCGTCGAGCGGGCGGTAGAGCGCCCTCGGCAGCAGCACCTGGGCGGTGCGCTGGGCGCCGTCGGAGGTCGTCTCCCCCTCGACGGTGACGTAGACGATGGCGTGCGTGGAGTAAGGGGAACCCGACTGGTAGCGCGAGACTCCGCTCAGCAGGTAGCCGCCCTCGACCTTCTTCGCGGTGCCGGCCGGCGCCAGGCTGTGCGACGCCCGGAAGTAGCCCGCCGGGTCGCTGAAGGCCTCCCGCTGCACCCGCTCGGGCCAGAGCGACGCCAGCTGGATGACGTGGGAGTGACCGAGGCAGTAGCACCAGCCCGACCCGGGGTCTCCGGTCGAGATCTCGATGACGGTGCGGAGCCAGGTGGTGAGCGAGACCTCGGCACCGCCGTAGGCGACCGGGGCGAGCAGGTGGTAGAGGCCGAGGTCGAGCATCTTCTGGTGCATCTCGTCGGTGTAGTGGCCGAGGCGTTCGGCCTCGTCCTGCTGCTCTCGGAGCAGCTCGCGGAGGCTGCGGGCGGCGGCGACCGGGTCGGCCGGATCGGTGGCCGGACCGGTGGGACGCGGCCCGGCGGGAGCGGGTGCGAAGGTCGTGGGGGTCATGAGGCGGGCTCCTCTCGAAGGGGCATGGGGTGGTCGGGGGCGGGACCGCCGCCGGAGAGCACGATGATGGCGGTGAGCGAGCGCGGGTCGCGCAGCAGCTCGTAGGCGGCGGGGGCCTCGTCGAGCGCGTGCTCGGAGGTGATGACGAGCTCGGCGGGCAGCTCGCCGCCGGCGAGCATCCGCTCGTACTCGGGAACCATGCGCAGCACGTCGCCTCCCCCGCACTGTGCACCCCTGATGGTGCGCGAGCCCAAGGAGTACTGCAGGTTGTCGAGGCACACCACAGCCGTCTCGCTCTCGAGACCGGTCGGCACCACGGTGGCGCCCAGCCGTGAGAGCTCGAACGACTGCCGCAGCGCCAGCGTGGTGCCCGCGGCCTCGAGCGCGACGTCGGCGCCACGGCCCTCGGTGAGGTCGCGCACGGCCGCGGTGAGGTCGAAGGACCGATCGGCGTCGAGGTCGTCGAGCCGTGGGTCGAGAACGTGGGTCGCCCCGGCCTGGAGCGCCCGCTCCCGACGCCACGGGTGGGGCTCGATCGCGACGACCGGATGCGCGCCCGCCAGAGCGGCGGCCCGCACCATCCAGAGGCCGAGGTGCCCGCATCCGGAGACCGCGACCGACTGGCCCGCGCTCACCCGCGCGACCTCGCGCACGGCACCGGCACCCGAGGTGATCCCGCAGCCGAGGAGCGCGAGCTCACGGGCGGCGACGAGGCCCTCGACCCGCACGAGGTTCGACTCGACGAACACCATGCGTTCTGCGTGGGTGCCCATGCCGCCGTCGCTCCAGACCGGCTCGCCGTCGGCGGTGGTGCCGACGCGGCGCTCCATGAGGGCGAAGATCTCGTCGCAGGCGCCGGGCGCGCCGTTCAGGCAGTAGAAGCAGCTGCCGCACTGGCGGGTTCCGGTCACCACGACGCGGTCGCCGGGAGCGACCCGGGTGACCGAGGGGCCGACCGACGTCACCGTGCCCGTGGCGGCGTGTCCCAGCACGGTGATGCGCGCATCCGCACCGCTCGGTCGTTCATGGCCCGCCTCCGCCCGGTCGACCGTCATGAGCTCGGTGCGGCACACAGCCGCGGCGGCGAGCTCGACCAGCACGTCGTGCTCGCCGAGCGGCACCAGCTCGACCGTCGTCACCTCGGGCGCCGACCCGTCACCCCGGGCGACCAGTGCGCGGGTCGTCACCCGTGCATCCGTGGCCCCGTTGCGTGCTGCGACCGCCACCGTCACAGCGGCCAGACCCCCTGCTTTCCGGGGGCGAGGATGCCCCTCGGGTCGACCGCCTGCTTCAGGGTGCGGGTGAAGTGGAGCAGTGAGGAGTCGTTGAAGTCGAAGCGGGAGGCCACGGCGTCCATGAAGTCGAGGTGGGCGCGGTACTCGCCGTAGCCGGCGTCGGCCAGCAGCGGCACGAGCTCGCCGAAGGCGCGCTTCACCCGCTCCGACTCCTCGGCGTCGGCGGCGTCGAAGAAGATCATCAGCACGTTCACCGCGTGACGCCCGGTGCCGAGCCAGCCCCCGATGTAGTCGAAGCCGGCCGCCTCGATGTGGGTGCGCATGATGCGACCCGCCTCCACGACGTGGCGGCCGGTGAGGGGCGACACCGGGCAGAGGCCGATGTGGGCACCGGTGGGCCGGTCGGCGCGCCAGCGCACACCGCCCGCGAGCAGCATGCCGGGGATGCCCGCGGCGAAGTGGTCGAAGGGCTCCACCTCCTCGGCCGACGCGTCGCCGTCGTAGCGATGGGCGACGATCCGCGACCCCGGGATACCGGCCAGCACCTCGTCGATGCGGGCGAGCTTGAGGTCGAGCATCGCGTCGGAGCCGTACACGGCGAACTTCACGTTCCACCGGCCGATGCCGAGGTCGGAGGCGATGGTGTCGACGATCTCGTCGGGCACCACCCCGTCGCCGTCGTACCAGCGCTCGCGCGAGGAGCTGCCGGCGGCCACGCCGACCGCGTTCGCGGCGTTGACCACGCCGTCGATCATCCCCTCGAGACCGAGCTCGCGCATCGCGTCGACGAGCGCCGGCAGGGAGCTCTCGCTGTCGATCGCCACCCGGCAGGCCGCGAAGCGCTCGGGGCGGGGCATAAGCCAGATTCCCATCTTCGTGACGATGCCGAGGTTCGACTGCAGGAAGAGACCCTCGAAGCCGGGGCCGAAACCGCCGCGATACAGGGGCCAGGCCTCCGAGGCGGGCATCGCTCCCATGCCGGTGCGGATGAGCTCCCCTGTCGGCAGCACCACCTCGAGTCCGCAGATGAACTGCTGGTGGTCGCCGTGAGCGGTGTAGCCGTAGCCGCGCTCGAGCGCATTGCCGACGACACTCCCCCACCCGAGGTCGGGCACCGACGACCACAGCCGCGACTCGCGGCGGCGGAGCTCCTCGTAGAGGTCGAAGAAGCTCACCCCGGGTTCGACGATGGCGTAGGCGGTCTCGTCGTCGACCTCGAGCACGCGATTCATGCGGCCGAGATCGAGCACGACCGTGCCGCTCTGCCTCGGCGCCGACCCGCCGTAGCCGAGGTTCTTGCCGCGACCGACCGGCCACAGCGCGACGCCGAACTCGTTCGCCGCGCGCACGACCTCCTGCACCTCGTCGACCTCGGCCGGGCGCACGGCGCCGCCCGGCAGATGGGCCAGGGGGTCTCCGAGGGCGTAGACGTCGAGGTAGTCGTCGACGTCGTCGGGGGCCGAGACGTGCTCGGCGCCCACGATCGCGGCGGCGCGTGAGAGGAAGTCGTCGAGGGCGGCGCGGGGTGCGGCGGCTGCTTCGTTCAGGGTGTCGGCGTCGGCCTCGCTGCGGGGTGGCGCATCCGTCATCGTCAGTGCGACCCTCCGTGCTGCGCGGGGCCGGCCGGGTCGGGGTGCTGCTCGGTCGCGGGATGGGTGGCAGAGCGCAGCGGGTGCTCCGCGTTCCCCGGCCAGCGCTCGACCCAGCGCCGCACGAAGCGCCACTCGTCGCCACGGCGCTCGATGGTGTCGAAGGAGTGACCGGTGGAGCTCAGCGACACCTCGCCGCTGTCGGCCTCGCGATGGGTCGTCGACCAGTACGAGCGCAGCCGCACCCGGTCGGGGGCGTCGCCGTCGAGGTAGACCCGGTTCGACTCGCGGTGCTGGTGGCCGTTGTAGCCGCCGAAGTGCGAGGCAGTGAACTCACGGATGCTGTCGACGCCTTCCCATGACAGCACCTCCCCGTCGAGCTGGGTCTCGATGAACGCGGCCTCGGGCCAGAAGGTGCTGAGGTAGACCTCGATGTCCTGCGTGTCAAGGGCCCAGAGGTAGGTGGCGTAGAGGTCGTCGATGGCGAAACGCACCTCGGCGGGCGGCGAGATGCGGGCCGAGGCGGCGGGCGCGACTGCGCTCCGGGTCGTGACGTCGGTCATGGGTGCGGCTCCTTCGCTGCGGGCGGCACGCTCGCCGTGCCTCCCTCCGACGCTACGGACGACGGCGCGGCCCGGTCAACGACGGGCTCCCGGGGAACATCCCCGGAAAAACCACGGAATCGACCGGGCCGCGCCCGGCGTCACACGAGGATCGAGAACGGGCTCTCGATCTTCTTCACGAATGCCGCCAGCCACTGCGCGGCGAGAGCGCCGTCGAGCACCCGGTGGTCAGCCGAGAGCGTCACCGTCATGACGGTGCCGACCGCGAGCTCGCCGTCGACGACCACGGGCTGCTGACGCGCCGCACCCACGGCGAGGATCGCCGACTGCGGAGGGTTGATGATCGCCGAGAACTCCGTGACGCCGTACATGCCGAGGTTCGACACCGCGAAGCTGCCGCCCTCGAGCTCGTGCTGGCGGAGGCCGCCGGAGCGGGCCCTGCTCGCCAGATCGGCGACGGTGCGTGCGATCTCGGAGAGCGACGACCTCTCCACACCCCGCAGCACGGGGGTGACGAGCCCGCCGTCGATGGCGACGGCCACCGACATGTCGACGCTGTCGTAGCGGCGCACCGCGGTGTCGCTCCAGGTCGCGTTGGCCTCGGGCACCTCGACGAACGCCGCTGCCGCCGCCTTCAGCACGAAGTCGTTCACCGAGATCTTCACCGGCGACGCCTCGTTCACCGACTTCCGCAACGCGAGCAGCTCGTCGACGCGGCAGTCGGCGACGAGGTAGAAGTGCGGAACCGTCGACTTGCTCTCGGTGAGCCGACGCGCGATGGCGCGGCGCATGCCGGTGTGCGGCACCTCGGTGAAGCCGGCGCCGCCGGGGGCGGGGGCCGCGGAGGTCGCGGGCTTCGCGGCAGCGGGTGCCGGGGCGGGTTCGGCCTGGGCCGGCGCGGCTTGAGCCGGCGCGGATGCGGGGGTCGCCGCGTCGGCGGACCCTGCTGTGGCCGGGGCGGTCGGCTGGGCGCCCGCAACGGGGCCGCGCTCGAGGTCGGCGCGCACGATGCGGCCGCCCGGGCCGGTGCCGCGGAGGGTCGCGGGGTCGATGCCGCGCTCCTTCGCGAGTCGGCGGACCAGCGGGCTCACGAAGAGGCGGCCGCCGGTGTCGGCGCCGGCGTCGCCTGAGGCGGCAGCGGACGCGGAGCCGGAGGCGGCAGCGGTGTCGGCCTGGCTGCCGTCCGACGGCAGCGTGGTCGGCGCGTCGGCGACCGGCGAGCTCGTGCTCTCGGGGGCGGTCTCCGGCTCGGGCGCGGGTGAGCTCGGCTCGGCGGCGGTCGCGGCGGCGGCAGCGGCATCCGGAGCCGTCGCGCCGAGCGCGGCCTGCGCATCCGGAGCGTTCCCGCCCGACGCGGGCGCAGCATCCGGAGCGACCCCGCCCGCAGCAGCAGGAGCATCCGGGGTCACGCCGTCGGCGCTCTCGCCGGGCTCGCCCACCACGGCGATGGGGTCGCCCACGTTCACCGAGGCGCCCTCGTCGACGAGCACCTTGAGCAGGGTTCCGCCGATCTCGGCGGCGTACTCGACGGTCGCCTTCTCGGTCTCGACCTCGGCGAGCGGCTCGCCCACCACGACGGGCTGACCGACCTGCACCAGCCATGACTGGATGGCGCCCTCTGCGGCGCCTGCGAGAACTTCCGGCATGCGGATGAGCGTGGCCATCAGCGGTCTCCGAATCCGAGTCGAACACGTTCGAGGCCGGCGACGACCTCTTCGGTGCGGGCGATGGCGGCGCGCTCGAGCACCTTCGAGATGCTCGGCGACGCCTCCGTTCCTGTGACACGTTCGACGGGCTGGTCGAGCCAGTCGAAGAACCTGCGCTGGATCTCATCCGCCAGCCAGCCGCCGTACGAGGTGCCCTGGGCGCCCTGCTCGACGATCAGCACGGAGTTGGTCTTGCGGATGCTCTCCCCGATGGTGTCCCAGTCGATCGAGGCGCGGTCGAGCCAGCGCAGGTCGATCACCTCGGCGTCGATACCCGTCTGCTCGACGGCCTCGAGGCTGTGGCGCACCATGGAGAGGTAGCTGATGACGGTCACCTCGGAGCCCTCGCGGCGCACCGCCGCCTTGCCGGGCGGGAGGATGTAGTCGAGGTCGCCCTCGGGCACGCGGTCGGCGGTGCCGTAGAGATCGACGTGCTCGATCACGAGCACCGGGTCTTCGAGGGCGAGTGCGGCGTTCATGAGGCCCACGTAGTCGGCAGCCGTCGACGGGGCGACGATGCGCCAGCCGGGGCTGGTGGCGAAGATTCCCGCCGGGTCCATGAGGTGCTGCGAGCCGTAGCCCGAGCCCATCGCGACCTTGGTGCGCAGCACGAAGGGGACAGGGGTGTTGGCGCCGAACATGTGGCGTGCCTTGCCGATCTGGTTGAACACCTGGTCGGCGGCGACCCACATGAAGTCGGGGTACATGAACTCCACCACCGGCCGGAAGCGGCCGTCGAGGGCGAGCCCGCCACCGAGGCCGGTGAAGGCGTTCTCGCTGATGGGGGTGCCGAGCACGCGGTCGGGGCCGTACTTCTTGGCCAGGCCCTTGGTGGCGCCGTTGGTGCCGCCGTTCAGGCGGTGCACGTCTTCGCCGAGCACCACGATGCGCGGGTCGGTCTCCATGCGGCGGTCCATCACACCTGAGACGGCGTCGACGAACTTGAGGTCGCGCCAGCCGCCCTCGTGCTCGATGGGCTCGGCGACGGTCAGGGCGCCGAGCTCGCTCGCGTCGCCGCGCACGCCCACGTCGACGTACCCGGGGTCGGGCCAGAGGTCGGGGCGGATGCGGCGCTTGCCCTCGGAGTCGGGGTCGGCTTCCAGCAGCTCGGCCACGGCGGCGGCCATGCCGGCTTTCGCGGCCTCGCGCACAGCGGCGACACCGGCCTCGTCGATGAGTCCGAGCTTCGTCATCTCGCGGGCGACGCGGTCGAGCGGGTCGCGGGCGCGCCACTCGGCCTCCTCGTCCTTCGGGCGGTAGCCGAAGGCGCTGCCGGGGTACGGGCCGTTCTGGTGGAAGAAGCGGTAGACCTCGGCCTCGATGATCGTGGGGCCGTCGCCGGCGCGCATCCGTTCCTCGGCCGCCTGGGTGGCGAGGTGCACGGCCAGCGGGTCCATGCCGTCGACGCGCCAGGAGGGGATGCCGAAGCCCTGGCCGCGCACCGAGAACCGCGTGTCGGCGGTGATCTCGTCGGCGCGGGTCGACACGGCGTAGAGATTGTTCTCGATGAAGAACATCACCGGAAGCTTCCAGGCCGCGGCGAGGTTCATCGACTCGAGCACCGAGCCGATCTGGGCCGCGCCGTCGCCGAAGTAGTTGATGGTGATGTCGCGGGTGCCGGAGTGCTTCTGCGCCCAGGCGTTGCCGGTGGCCATGGGCGCACCGCCGCCGACGATCGCGTTGGTGCCGAGGGCGCCGGCCTCGAACCACTGCAGGTGCATCGATCCGCCACGGCCGGAGCAGTAGCCCTGCGCGAGGCCGAGGATCTCGGCGAGCGTCTTCTGCAGCACGCCCTGGATGGCGGGGGTGACCGGGTTCGCGGGGTCGATGGTTCCCTGCGACACGTGGGTGAGCGCCTTGGCCAGGAACTGGTGGTGGCCGCGGTGGGAGCCGTTCACCGCATCCGTGGAACCGAGACCGACGATGCTGCCGACCGCACCGCCCTCCTGACCGATGCTGGAGTGGGCGGGACCGTGGACGAGGCCCTCGCTCGCGAGCTCGAGCACCGTCTCCTCGAACGCCCTGATGAGGTGGAGCTCGGCGAGCATGGTTCCGAGCAGGGCAGGATCGGCCGCCTTCCAGTCTGCGGGCGTTGTCGTGAGCTGCTGCCACGAGACCCCGGTGTCAAGTCGACGCGTCTTCGGCATCTTCGCCATTCCTTCCGCACGGATGCGCCCGGCGGCACATCTGGTGATCTCACGGTAGACAACATTGCATCCAATTACAAGCACGGTTCTGCTTCTTCTCTGGCTTTCGGCACTCGTTGCGCGCATAATGGATCCAATCGAAGCGTCAAGGAGGTCGCATGAGCAACGGAATCCCCGGAGCCAGGGGCATCGACCACATCGGCATCACCGTGCCCGATCTCGACGAGGCGGAGGCGTTCCTCGTGGGCGTGCTGGGTGCGGTGCACGTCTACACGCTCGGCGCCAAACGCGCCGACGACGACTGGATGCAGGTGCAGATCGGCGTGTCGCCGCGCACCGAGATCAGCGAGATCCGGTTCTACCGGCTCGGGAACGGATCGAACCTCGAGGTGTTCGAGTACCGGGTGCCCGCCGACGACGAGCGGCAGCAGGTGCTCGTTCCGCCGATGAACAGCGACATCGGGGGTCATCACCTGGCGATCTACGTCGACGACATGGATGCGGCGGTCGAGCACTTGCGGTCGCACGGCGTCGAGGTGATGGGAGAGCCTGTCGCGAGCAAGCAGGCCGCGGAAGGGCAGCGCTGGGTCTACTTCAAGGCCCCGTGGGGCCTGCAGCTCGAGCTGGTGAGTTTTCCCCAGGGCAAGGCCTACGAGCACTCCTCCACAGATGTTCCGGTCAAGCTCTGGCACCCGGCCCACCCGGCAGAATGACCGGTATGACTCTCGAGCACACCAGCCACGGCGCCGCCGGGGCCCGCGTCGCGGCCGAACTCCGTGAGGCGATCCTCGCGGGGGTGCACCCGCCGGGGGCGCGCATCCGGCAAGAAGACGTCGCCGAGCGCTACGGCGCGAGCCGTGTGCCCGCGCGCGAGGCACTCCGCATGCTCGAGGCCGAGGGGCTCGTCACCGTGGTGGCGAACACGGGGGCGTGGGTCACGAGCCTCAACCTCGCCGAGAGCGAGGAGGTCTACCAGGTGCGCGAACGGCTCGAGCCGCTGCTGCTGCGCTACAACGTGCCCCTGCTGTCGCCCGAGTCCATCGACGAGCTCGAGCACCTGGCCCTCGAGATGGAGTCGGCGAGCGACATCGAGACCTTCCTCCGGCTCGACCGCGAGTTCCACCTCACCTCCTACAGCGCCGCCACCACCACGATGCTGTTCGACACGGTGCTTCGATTGTGGAACCGCACGCAGCCCTACCGGCGCGCGTACACCTCGGTCTTCCTCTCCGAGGGCGACCGCAGCGTGCACCACGAACACCACCTGCTCGTGGCCGCCGTGCGCCGGCGAGACGCCGACGAGGCCGAGCGCGTGCTCGCGTCGCACATCAGGCGCACGCGGCTCGAGCTGGCACGGCACCCCGAGATCTTCGCGGCGCCGTAACCCCTTTTCTTCTCCGCTTCCCTCCTTCCCTACCGAAAGGCAACCATGGCCATCGCCACCATCAATCCCGCCACCGGCGTCACCGAGCGCGAGTTCGAGGCGCACACCGAGGAGGAGGTCGACACCTGCATCGGCGAGGCCGTCGCGGCCTTCGAGGCGCTCCGCACCAGCACCTTCGCCGAGCGTGCCGCGTGGATGCACAAGGCGGCCGATCTGCTCGACGCTGACGTCGAAGAAGCGGCACTCATGCTCACCACCGAGATGGGCAAGACGCTCGCGCAGGCGCGAGCCGAGGTTCACAAGTCGGCGAAGACGATGCGCTTCTACGCCGACAACGCCGAGGCGTTCCTGCAGGGGCGCACCATCGAGGAACCCTCGCGCATGAACGCCTCCGGTGCGTATACGCGCTACGAGGCGATCGGGCCCGTGCTCGCGGTGATGCCGTGGAACTACCCGATCTGGCAGGTCATCCGCTTCGCCGCCCCTGCTCTGATGGCGGGCAACACGGGCCTGCTGAAGCACGCCTCCAACGTGCCTCAGGCCGCTCTGTACCTCGACACGCTGTTCGAGCGCGGCGGGTTCCCCACGGGGTCGTTCCGTGCGCTGCTCATCCCCGCGGCCCGGGTCGAGCGGGTGGTGCGCGACCCGCGCGTGGTGGCCGCCACCCTCACGGGCTCCGAGCCCGCCGGGCGCTCGCTCGCGTCGATCGCGGGCTCCGAGGTGAAGCACGTGGTGCTCGAGCTGGGCGGGTCAGACCCGTTCATCGTGCTGCCGAGCGCCGACCTCGAGGCAGCCGTCGCCACGGCGGTCACCTCGCGCACCACCAACAACGGTCAGGCCTGCATCAACGCGAAGCGCTTCATCGTGCACGAGCAGGTGCACGACCAATTCGTGGCTCGGTTCACCGAGGCGATGGCGGCACTGCGGGTCGGAGACCCGACCGCCGAGACCACCGACGTCGGGCCGCTCGCGACCTCCTCGGGCCGCGACGACCTGGTCGAGCTGGTCGACGACGCGGTCGCCAAGGGTGCCACCGCCACCACCGGCGGCACGGTTCCTTCGGGCGACGGCTGGTTCTACCCGCCGACCGTCATCACCGGTGTCACCCCGTCGATGCGCCTGTACGCCGAGGAGGCCTTCGGCCCCGTCGCCACGGTGTTCAAGGTCTCGGGCGTCGAGGAGGCCCTCGCTGTGGCGAACGACACCACCTTCGGCCTCAGCTCCGCCGTCTGGACCAACGACTCCGCCGAAGAGGAGGCCGTCATCGACGGCCTCGTCGCCGGCGCCGTCTTCGTCAACGGCATGTCCATCTCCTACCCCGAGCTCCCTTTCGGCGGCACCAAAGACTCCGGCATCGGCCGCGAGCTCTCCGTCGAGGGCATCCGCGAGTTCGTCTCCCTGAAGTCCGTCTGGCGCGCCTAGCACCACGCGGCGCGCATCCTCAGGCCCCCGCTCCCGGCACGCACCACGCCGGGCGCGGGGGCTTAGAGTTCCACGCGCACTCGTGTGCTCCCCCCGTCTCTTCACCCGCGCCTCGCTGCGTCGCGGCGCGTCGCGGCACGCACATCATCGCTGCGCCGCATCACCACCACCTGCCTCGTCACCTCACCCGCGCCGGCCTTGCTCACCCCACCCACCTTGGTCGCTCGAAGTGCGCTTATCCCGCCGGATCCGAGCATTTTGCGCGACCAACGCCCCCTGCTCGGGCTCGGCACGTGCCCCACACCGACTCGAGGCTCCCTCCCCAGTCCCATCCACGTTCTTGCGGACAAAGTCCGTGACAACGGAGCTCCTCACGGACTTTGTCCGCAAGAACGTGTGACGGGAGGCCGGGGTCAGGGGGTGAGGATGGGGGTGATCTCGGTGCGGTCGCGGGAGGCCGCGAGGGCGTCGTTGATCGAGGCGAGGGGGCGCACGGGGCCGAGCATGGCGTCGACGTCGACGGCGCCCGACTCGAGCCACGGGAGGAACTGAGCCAGATCGCGTGTCATGTCGAGCCGTCCGCTCTGCGAGCTTCGGAGGTCGCGCCCGCGCAGCGCCAGGTCGAACAGCGGGAGCGAGACCGAGGTGTCGCGGGTGACGTACGAGGTGATCGTCACGACACCACCGATGCGCGTCAGCGCGAACGCCTGCTGCACCGACTCGACGCTGCCGCCGGCGTCGAAGCCATAGTCGGCGCCGCGCCCGCCCGTCGCTCCGAGAACGACGTCGCGCACCCGCTCGGCTCCCTCGGCGCTCGGCTCCAGACCGGGGTCGGCGACGGCCGTCGCGCCGACTCGAAGAGCGAGCTCCCGCCGCTCCTCGAGCGGGTCGACAGCCACGATGTGACTTGCCCCCAGGATGCGCGCGGCCTGAATCATCCACAGACCTTCCTGCCCGCACCCCACGACCACCACCGAGCTGCCACTCTCGGCCCGCGCCACATTCACCACGGCTCCCATGCCCGAGATGATGCCGCAGCCGAACATCGCCAGCCACGAATCAGGGAGATCACTGTGCACCGGAAAGACTTGGATGTCGCGAAGAACACTCCGCTCCGCATACGTCGCCGACGCCCCGGGCGCCCGCACCTCGCGCCCGTCGTCGAGCGTGCCGATCACCGGCGCCGGCACGAAGAGCTTCTCGCACTGGTCGATGCGGCCGCTGCGACACCAGAAGCATTCGCGGCACTCCGGAGTCGCCGTCACGATCACCCGCGCGCCCACGTCGATGCCCGATGCCGCCCCGCGCTCGACGACCCGCGCCACCGCAGAGTGCCCGAGCACCACCGGGTAGGGATCGGGCACGAGACCCGGCAGCCCGGTATCGCCCCGCACGGCGATCCAGTCGCTGTAGCAGAACGCCGTCGCGTCGATCTCGACCATCACGTCGCGCTCCCCCGGGTCACGCAGCGTCATGGTCTCGACCCTCAGCTCGGTCTCGCCGCGATGGGCGACGGCAGCGGTCACTCGTGTGGGCATCGGCGCTCTCCGTTCCTGTCGGGCGGTGTCTGCACGGCGGCGGCTCCGGCGACCTGCCGAGCACCCGTCGCCGAGAAGGCAGCGCCACGGCTGCGTCTGGGGCCCGGCCTCGGGCACCCGATCGCCGAGGAGCCGGCGTCAGAGCGCCGTCCGCGGCGCCCGCCGGCCCTCGAGGTCGGCGGAGAGCCGGCACCTGCATGCCGTCGAGTCATCGGGGAGCCACCGCCGTGGTCGCGTCGGCGTCTGAGATCGGGCCGCGACGACGGGCCGCAGCGGCTGCCCCGAGCCCGGCGATGCCGACAGCCGCCACGGCGAGCACCGCGCCGACGACGGCGGTGGGCGTGAGCCCGAGGGCGTCGACCGGCACCACCAGGTCGAGCAGCACCGACGCGATGGCCTGGCCGGCGGCGATGCACAGGATGGCGCTCAGCACCCCGATGGTGCGCACGGTGAGCGCGGTCACCACTCCGATCACCGCGCCGAGCAGCCCGCCGAGCGGAGCCCACGGCGGCAACGACCCGAAGTCGATCGGATGCACGAACAACGACACCACCAGCGCCAACCCCACGAAGACCCCCGAGGTGAGGAAGTTGATGACAGACATCGCCGCGAACTCGCCCGTCACCACGACGAGCCAGCCGTTGGCGGCCTGCTGGATGGCGATGACGACACCCGCCAGCACGACGATCGGGATGACGAGGGCGTTGCTCACGTCGAAGCGACCGATCGCGCCCACGAGCACCGCCACGACTGCGACACCGAGCCCGACGGTGCGCAGCAGGTTCAGGCGGCGTTTTCCTCCGGGCCCGAGGTTGAAGGAGTCGGCGATCACCGAGCCGATCAGCTGTCCCAGGGTGATGGCCACCCCGACGGCCACCACACCGACCTCGGGGGTGACGGTGATGATGGCCAGCACGGCGACGAAGCCCATGAGACCACCGAAGAACCACCAGCGCTTGATCTCGCTCCGCCGCGCTTTCAGCGACCGCACCGCGCGAGGGAGGGCGCCCATCGCGAGGGCGACGATCAGGGCGATCGCGAGCGCCGAGCCGTGGTTCACCGCCGTGGCGAGCACCGGCGACCCGGTGTCGACGCTGACGTGCCCGTTCACCGAGGTCTGCACGGCCACGGCGGCGCCAGCGGCGAGGGTCGCCGCCGTCGCCAGCACGGGCGACCTCACGCGATGGCTCGAGACAGCTCCGCCAGATGCCCGGGTTCGGGGCGCGCCTCGCCCCGTTCGATGCGGTGCGCGACCTCCACCACGGCAGCATTCACCGGGGTCGGCACGCCGAGGCGACGCCCGACCTCGAGCACGTGTCCGTTGAGGTCATCGACCTCGCTGTGGCGGCCCTTCTCCCAGTCCTGCAGCACGGTCGTGGTCGCACCGGGAACGACGAAGCCCGCGAAAAGCTTGTCGGTCATGATCTCGACCACCCGATCGGGGTCGGAGATCTCGTCGGCGGTGAGACCGAAGATGGGGAGCACAGGGTGACCGAGGGCCATACCCACGGCGATCGCCTCGTTGCCCGCCGCCACCATGAGCTCCCGGTAACCCGGGGTGTGCAGGGCGTCGAGCATGGGGAGGCCGAGGATGGCGGAGGTGACGAGCAACGTGGAGTTGCTCACCAGCTTCATCCACTTCGCCGCCTCGATGTCGTCGAAGTGCGCCACGGTGCCGGAGTGCCGCAACAGCGCGGCGATCTCCTCGGAGCGCCCCGCGGGCCCGCCGGGCAGCTCACCCACAGCGAACCATGAGCGATCGACACCGGTGTGCCGATGCACGACCCCGGGCTCGTTCATCGTCGCCGAGCACTCGATCACCGTTCCGATCGTGCGGTGCGCACCCACGACGTCTTCGACGACGCGGGCGGTCATGCCGTTCTGCACCCCGGCCATGAGGCCGTCTTCGGCGAGATAGGGGCGGATGAGCTCTGCAGCCCAACGGGAGTCGTAGGCCTTCATGAGCATCAGCACCACGTCGAACGACTGCCGGAGCTCGGCGACCTCGCAGAGGTTGATGACCCTCGGGCGCACGTGCAGTTCGCTCTCAGGGGTGATGATGCGCACACCCTCGGCGCGCATCCGCTCGACATGCGCCGGCCACTGCTCGATCAGCACCACGTCGAGACCGGCGTTCGTGAGATCGGCCCCGATGGAGGCGCCGTTGGCGCCTGCCCCCAGAACAGCGATGCGAGGTCCGCTCATCCGTCTACCTCCCTTGGTATTGCGTGACGGCACTGTGAGACTAGCGCGACATCCGAGAATTGTCATACGAACCGATGATCTCGACATCGCGCAGTCCAAGTGTAAATTGATACTGGACACGGTGTCGATCAGGACACTCGGCCGATAAGCAGACCTCGACGAAGAGAGCAGGAAACCGATGATCCTCCACATCGCCTCATTCCGTTGGAAGGACGACGTGACCGAAGCCGACGTGAGCGGGCTCACCGATGCCCTCCGCGAGATGGCGAAGGGCATCCCCGAGATCAAGTCCTACACGGCGGGGCCCAACCTGCACTTGCGCCCGGCCGGCGCCGACTACGGCGTCGCGGCCATCCTCGACGATGCGGCAGGGCTCGACAGCTACCTCGACCACCCCGACCACCTCGCGGTCTATGAGAAGTTCCTCAGCCGCATGATCTCCGAGCGCTCCGCCGCTCAGCTGCCCCTCACCGAAGGGGCCTTCGCGTGACCCTGGAGAAGACCGTGCGCGCAGCAGTGCTGCACGACGTCGGCGATCTGCGCATCGAAGACCACCCGACACCGACGCCCGGGGCTGGCGAGGTGCTCATCAGGGTCGCGGTCTGCGGCGTCTGCGGCAGCGACGCCACCGAGTTCGGCCATCACCTCGCTCTCGCGAAGCCGCCGGTCGCGCTCGGCCACGAGTTCGCCGGCGTCGTCGAGGCCGTCGGCCCCGGCGTCACCGCACCCCCGGTCGGCGCGACCGTGGTGAGCGGCGCGGGCATCTCCTGCGGCGAGTGCAAGCCGTGCCGCCAAGGCCGCACCAACCTGTGCCGCAGTTACTCCACCATCGGCTTCCATCACGACGGCGGGCTGTCGGGCTACGTCGTCTCACCCGCGTCGATCACGCTCGACGTCTCCGACTCGGGTCTCTCCCTCGACACCCTCGGGCTCACCCAGCCGATGGCGATCGCCGTGCACGCGGTGCGGCGCAGCGGACTGTCGGCGGGCGATGACGCCGTGGTGGTCGGCGTCGGCGGCATCGGGGCGTTCATCACCGTCGCCGCCGCGGCCACCGGGGCGCGCGTGCTCGTCGTCGACCTGAACGACGAGCGTCTCGAGCTCGCTCAGCGCCTCGGCGCGGCGGAGACGCTGAAGGCCGGCACCACCTCGCTCACGGAGCAGCTCGACGAGCTCGGCATGGATGTCGACGTGTTCTTCGAGGTCAGCGGCTCCGGCCCCGGCCTGGCCTCGGTGCTCGACGCAGCGAAGCCCGGCGCGACGATCGTGCCGGTCGGCATCCAGCGCGGCGAGCCGGCCCTGCCCCTCGGAAAGTGGACCCTCAGCGAGTACACGATCATCGGCACGGTCGCGCACGTCTTCTCGACCGACTTCCCCGAGGCAGTGCGTCTGCTCGGCACCCGCGACGACTGGTCGGACATCGCGGGCGAGGTCATCCCGCTCGACCGCGTGGCCGACGACGCACTCCAGCCCCTCCTCGAGGGCCGCAGCACGCAGATCAAGACGCTGGTCGACCCCTGGGCGACGGATGCGCGCCCCGCGGTGCACAGGAAGAGCTGAGAACACAGAACGACAAGACGGGGCGGGGCCGAGGTGGCCACGACCACCCGGCCCCGCCGAACCCCCGGGACACCCGGCCCCGCCGAACCCCTACAGCCCGTCCATTGCGCGGAGCACGTCGACCGCCGATCCCGGCGCCGACGCAGAACCCACCGCCGCCGCGCTCGACACCACAGGTGCATCCCGCATCGACTGGTTGTGCTGACGCCGCCCGAAGACGAACCACACACCCTTCGCCGGAACGCTGCCCTGGTTGGAGTACAGGTGGGGTCGCACCGAGTCGAACTGCAACGAGTCGCCCGGCTGCAGCACGTGGGTGTCGAAGTCGATGTGCAGGGTGAGCTCGCCCTCGAGCAGGTATGCGTACTCCACACCGGCGTGCCTCATCAGCTTGCCCTCGACCGAACTCGCGGCGCCGGGCTCGTAAGTGACGAGGAGGGCGTCGACGGGGCCGCCCGCACCGACGGCGAGCCGCTCCCAGCGCACGCCGTTCTCCATCTCGATGACGGGATTCTCTGCTCCCCGCTGCACGTCGGGCAACGCGGGCCCCGAGTGCCCGAACATCTCAGGGGTCTTCGTGTCTTCGGGCGCAGGCCCGGCCGGCAGGCCCACGAGCTCGTCGAGCGAGACGCCGAGATGGCTCGCCAGCGCGTACAGCGTCTGCACCGAGGGCTGCGTCTTGCCGATCTCGACCTGCGAGATGAGCGAGGCCGAGACGCCGAGCGACTGCGCGACGCTGCGCAGACTTAGTCCGCGCTTGGTGCGGGCTTCGCGTAGGCGTTCACCGAGGCTGTCCGGCATCTGGGCTCCCCTGGAAGTCATGGTCTCGTGGTGCGGCTCTGCACTGCACGTCCGACCGAAGATCTCCCATTGTACGGTCTGGGTGCTGTAAAGTCATGCTGTACGCCCGTGCAGTTTCAAGCACGTCGGCGACACCATGACTCGCGAGATCAGCGATACGAGGAGGACTCGATGAAGAGCACCGGAACGACCGGGACCAACGCCGTCGACTGGGAGGAGCGCGTCGACATGGATCGGCTGCGCGACGCCCGCCTGGCCCGATTGAAGGCCGAGCTCGACCTGTCGGAGCTCGGTGCGGTGCTCGCGTTCGACTTCTCGAACATCCGGTACATGAGTGCCACGCACATCGGCACCTGGGCGATGGACAAGCTGATCCGTTTCGCCCTCCTCACGCGCAACACCGACCCCGTGGTGTGGGACTTCGGGTCGGCGGCGAAGCACCACAAGCTCTACAACCCCTGGCTCGACACGACGACCGCCGAGATGGACGCCGACCCCAACGCCCCGCACGAGGGCGCCAAGCGTCCGCGCCTGGAGTCGGGCGCGCGCGCTGGCATCTCCACCCTCCGCGGAGCCTTCCCGCCCGAGGCCGAGATCGCGCAGAAGGTGGCGAAGAAGATCAAGCGCGAGCTCGAGAAGTTCGGGCTGGCGAACCAGCCGCTCGGCGTCGACGTGATCGAGCTGCCCATCCTGTTCGCCCTGCAGCAGGAGGGCATCCAGGTCGTCGACGGCCAGCAGGTGTTCATGGAGGCGCGTCGGGTGAAGACGCCCGACGAGATCCGCCTGCTCACCCAGGCCGCCTCGATGGTCGACGCCGCCTACGAAGACCTGTACCGGTTCCTCCGCCCCGGCGTGCGCGAGAACGAGGCCGTCGGTCTCGTCGCGAAGACCCTCTACGACCTCGGCTCCGAGTACGTCGAGGGGGTCAACGCGATCTCGGGCGAGCGCTGCTCGCCGCACCCGCACGTGTTCTCCGACCGGCTCATCCGCCCCGGCGACCCGGCGTTCTTCGACATCCTGCACTCCTTCAACGGCTACCGCACCTGCTACTACCGCACCTTCGCGGTCGGCTCGGCGAGTTCCGCCCAGCGAGACGCGTACACCCGCGCCCGCGAGTACATGGACCGCGCCATCGCCCTGGTGAAGCCGGGCGCCACCACCGCCGACATCGTCTCGGTGTGGCCCACCGCCCAGGAGTTCGGCTTCGCCGACGAGGAGGCGGCCTTCGCCCTCCAGTACGGCCACGGCGTGGGCCTGTCCATCTGGGAGAAGCCGATCTTCTCGCGCCTGACCTCGCTCGACCACCCCGAGACCCTGCAGGAGGGCAACGTGTTCGCGCTCGAGACCTACTGGCCCTCGGCCGACGGATGGGGCGCCGCCCGCATCGAGGAAGAGGTCGTCGTGACCGCAGACGGCTGCGAGGTCATCACGAAGTTCCCGGCCGAGGAACTGCTCGTGGCGGGCAAGCGCTACTACACCATCGACGGACCGCTGAACCTCGAGCGCGACTCGCAGTCGCACCTCAACACCACGTGGGGACGCGGCGAAGCGTGAGCACGGACCCCACGCACGACGGCACCACCGAGGCCGGTGAGATCGCCGCCCGCACCACGATCGGCTTCCTCGGCCTCGGCTCGATGGGCTCGGGCATGGCCCGCCGCCTCGTCGACGCCGGCCACGACGTGGTGGTGTGGAACCGCTCCCCCGCCGCCGTCGACGAACTCGAGGCCGCGGGCGCCCGGCGGGCGGCGAGTGCCGCCGAGGCGCTCGCGCCCGAGCTGTCGTTCTCGATGCTCGCCAACGACGAGGCCGTGCAGAGCGTGCTCGACGAGGCGGCGATCGCCGAGCTCGGGCGCCGTGGTGCGACCCACGTCATGATGGCGTCGATCAGCCCCGACCTCGCCGACCGGCTGGCGCAGGCGTTCGAGAAGGCAGGAGCCGTCTACGTAGCGGCCCCCGTGCTCGGGCGCCCGCCCGTGGCCGCGGCGGGGCAGCTCAACATCCTCGCCGCGGGGCCCACCGAGGCGCTCGACCGGGTGGAGCCGTACTTCGCCGAGCTCGGCAAGCGCACCTGGCGCGTCTCCGATCGCCCCTCGGTCGCGAACGCGGTGAAGGCGGCGGTGAACTACAACATCATCCACGCCATGCAGGCGATCGGCGAGTCGGTCGCCATGACCGAGCGCCAGGGCGTCGACCCCGAGCTCTTCACCGAGCTGCTGTCGAGCACCCTGTTCGGCGGCGTGGTCTACTCCGGTTACGGCGGCATGATCGCCCGCGGCGAGTACACGCCCCCCGGGTTCCACATCGGCCTTGGCCGCAAAGACCTCGGTCTCGCGCGCCAGGTGGCGGATGCGGGGGGCGTCTCCCCCGCGACGATGCCGGCTCTCGAGGCGGTCTTCGAGGCAGCCCTCGCCGATCCCGACCTCAAAGACGCCGACTGGAGCGCGATCGCCGAGGTGACCCGGCGCGACCTGCTGTAGTCCGGCACGCCCGACAAGAGCCGCCGAGAAGACGCGAAGTGCCCCCTCCCGCCGTGGGAGGGGGCACTTCGCGCTCTGTCGCGGAACGCGCTGGGCGCGCAGGCCGCGGGGCGCGCAGACCGGTCAGGCCTTCTTGCGGCCGAAGGTGGGGGTGGCGCGGCGGATGGCGGCACCGCGCTTCGCGGTGCGCTCCCAGCGCGACAGGCCCACGGCGGCGAGGAGGGCGACGCCGTTGAACAGGTCGCTGACCCAGTTCTGGGCGCCGAGGAGCTGGAGGCCCTTGATGCCCACGGCGAGCACGTACACCGAGATGACGGTGCCCCACACGTTGAAGCGGCCGCCTTTGAACTGGGTCGATCCGAGGAACACGGCGGTGAGGGCGGGCAGCAGCAGGCCCGGGCCCACGGTCGGGTCTCCCGCGTTGATGCGGGAGGCCAGCAGCACACCGGCGAGGGCGGCGATGATGCCGCCGGCGACAGCGACGCGATCTGCAGCCGGGCGACGTTCACGCCCGAGAGGCGGGCGCCGTCGGGGTTGTACCCGGCCGCGTACATGCGCCGACCGACGGGGGTGCGCTCGAGCACGTACCAGACCACGAGCGCGACCAGCAGCATGATGAACACCGGGTTCGTGAGCTTGAACGCGGGGTTGTCGGGAACGAGCGGCAGGCCGCCGGTGGCGAAGAGGCGGAACCCGTCTTCGAGACCGATGATCTGCCGGTTCTCCGACAGGAACGCCAGCCCCGCGAGCAGGATCGAGCTCATGCCGAGGGTGGCGATGAACGAGTCGATGCGCCCTTTCGTGATGATGAGGCCCGACACGATGCCGATGAGGGCACCCACCAGGATGGTCAGCGGGATCGCGATGCCCCACGGCAGCTGCAGCTTCGTCTGCAGCACCGCCACGAGGATGACCGCGAACCCGACCTCCGCACCGATCGCGAGGTTGAACACACCGTTGACCAGTGGGATGAGCACCGCGATCGCCGCGAGCACGGTGATCGACTGCGCATCCAGCAGCACCAGCCAGGTGCCGGGGGTGAGGAAGGTGCGCGGGGTGATGATGGCGAACACCGCGAACAGCACGATGAAGATGTAGATCGCGCTGATGTTGCGGAACGACAGCGCCGCCGCCAGGCCACCGCGCTTCGGGCCCGACCGCACGTCGGGTTCCTCCGCGAGGTTGATTGCTTCGGTCTTCTTCACTGCTCGTCCTCGCTCTTCAATCCATAGCCTTCGATGACCAGCCGCGTCTCCGTCAGCTCGTCGCCCGCCAGTTCAGCGGCGATCCTCCCGTCGCGCAGCACCAGCACGCGATCACACAGCCGCACCAGCTCCTTCGCCTCGGAGGAGCACACGAGCACGCCCGCCCCACCCTCGGCCGCGCCGTCGATCGCGTCGTAGATCGCCTGCTTCGCGCCGATGTCGACACCCTGAGTGGGCTCTTCGAGCAGCAGCAACCGCGGCTTGTTCCGCAGCCACTTCGCGAACACGATCTTCTGCTGATTACCGCCCGAGAACTGCTGGAACACCTGCTCCGCCCGCGGCGGCTTCACGTCATACGCCTCCACGAGCGACGCCGCGTGCGCCTTCTCCCGGGCGGTGCTGATGGCACCGAGCCCCGTGGTCAGCGACTTCAGTTCGGGAAGCGTCACGTTCTCGCGCGCCGTCATCGGCCGCACCGAACCCAGCTTGGCCCGGTCACCCGGCACGAACGCGACACCACGACGGATGCTCTCCCCCGGTGAACGCTTCAGATACGACTTCCCCGCCAAGGTGAACGAGTCGACGTCAGCGGGCACCGATCCGAAGATCATCGCCGGCAGCGCCTCACGACCGGAGCCGAGCACACCGGCGACACCGACGACCTCGCCCGCACTCACCCGCAGGTCGATGCCGTCGAGGATCTCACCGGCGAGGCCGCGGATCTCGAGCACGACGTCGCCGTGCACCCGCGCGTTCTCGCCATGCTCGGCCTCACCCACCGGGATACCGGTGACGTAGGAGACGAGCCGGTCGTGGTCGAGCCCGACCCGCTCCACGTCGGCGACCTTGCGGCCGTCGCGCAGCACGACCACACGGTCGGCGAGATCGAGCACCTCGTCGAGCCGATGCGAGATGAAGATCACACCCGCACCGTCGGCCGCGAGCTTCTTCACCGCGTCGAACAGCACCTTCACCTCCGAAGCGTGGAGCGCCTCGGTCGGCTCGTCGAGGATGAGCACGTTGCGCGGATGCTGCCACCCGTCGAGCGCGCGGGCGATGCCGATGATCGAGCGCTGCGCCGGAGCCAGCTTGCTGATCGGCACGTCGACGTCGAAGGGCTCGCCGAACCGGCTGATCAGGGCGCGGGCCTTGGCCCGCTCCTTCTTGCGGTCGAAGGGCGCGAACGACGACGCGCCCTTGTAGTGCGTGATTCCCAGATTCTCGATGCCCGTGAGCTCGTTCGCGAGCCCCAGGTCTTGGTGGATGATGTGCAACGAGGTGTCGACACCGTCGTGGGAGGAGAGCTCCACGGTGCCGCCGTCGGAGGTGTACACCCCGGCGAGGATCTTCACGAGAGTCGACTTGCCCGACCCGTTGTGCCCCACGACGGCGACCACCTCGCCGCTGCGGACATCGAGCGACACGTCATCGAGGGCCCGGTTGCCCGGGAAGTCCTTGATCATGCCTTCGATGTGCAGCAGCGGCGAGGTGTCGCGGCTCGCCTCGACGGTCGGCGAGAGATTCGTCATCTGATCACTTGCCCCAGAGCGTCGTGAACTGGTCCTCGAAGCCCGGGAGCGCGACGTAGCCGGCCGGGGTGAGGTACTGGTCGGCGTTGCGGACGGTGACGATGTGCGACACCGCACGCGCCGCCGACTCCCAGTCACCGTCGAGGTAGGGCACCTCCATGCCCTGCATGGCGCGCAGACCCTCGTCGACCTGCAGCCACATGAACATGTTGAAGTCGACCACGTAGCCCGCGACCTCGGTGCCGTCGGCGATCTGCTGGATGTTCTGCGGCAGCGACGACTGGCCGACGCCGTAGGCGTTGGTGAGGCCGGCGAGCTGCGCCTTGTCGGCGAGGCCGATCTGGTACTGGTCGGCGAGCGAGATGAAGAACTGCGTCTCCGGATGCGCCTGCAGGTCGCTGACGATCTTGTCGGCCGGGCTGGGGTCGGCGATGGAGATGTCGACCGTGCGGATGTTGCACTGGGGGCAGAGCTCCTTCAGCGCAGCGGGAACCGCCTCGTTCTGGATCTCGGAGGCCGGGATCTCGGGGATGGAGTACATGACGAACTCCGTCGCGGTGCCGCAGGTGAGCGAGACGGCGGCGTTCGCCAGCACCTTGCTGTTCACCTCGATGCTGCCCGCGCCGCCGAGCGAGTCGCGGAGCCCGAACTCGTCGGCGTTCAGCTGCCCGCCGTAGACGATCGCGGCGCCCTGCTGCTCGAGCTGAGCCAGCTGGTCTTGGAAGAACCGCGCGTCGACGGACTGGTCGAAGACGATGTCGGGATTCATCTCGACGACCGAGTTGAGGGCTGAGTTGATGCTCTGCGCATCCGTTCCCGTGTCGACGTTGACGAACTGGATGCCCGCCGCCTCCGACGCGGTCTGGAGGCCCGCCTGGAACAGGGCGGCGATCGGAGTGCCGTTGTTGAGGTACACCGCCTTGGTGTTCGGGTCGATCGGCTCCTTGAGCTTCTCGGTGGCGAGGATCTCGGTGGCCGGCTCCTCGAAGGTCTTCACCAGCGCGTCGGCGGTGGCGAAGTCGATGCCGTCGGCGGGGCCGCTGGCGCAGGAGCCGTCGTTGGCCATGTAGGTGAGCGGTACGGAGTCGCCGGCGGCTCCGGTGGAGCCGCCCCCGTCGCCGCCGGCCGAGCAGCCGGCGGCGAGGAGGGAGAAGGCGCCGAGCACGGCTGCCGCCCGGAGCGTCGAGGTGATGCGTCGAGTCATGGTGTCCATTTCCTTTACGTGCCCGTGAGGGTCTACTTGCCCCAGAGGGCCTTGAAGTCGTCCTGCATGCCCGGGTAGGCCACGAAGCCGTTGAGGTACTCGCCCGCGTTGGCCGGGGTGAGCACGCGCGAGACCGACCGGTTCACGGCCTCCCAGTCGTCGTACGGCTTGTACACGCCCTGGATCTTGCGGAAGGCCTCGTCGAGGGTGAGGTACATGTACATGTCGAGGTCGACGGCGAAGCCTGCCGACTGGAGGCCGTCGGCGAGCTGCTGCACGTTCGGCGGCAGCGACGACTGGCCGAAGCCGTAGGCGTTCGTGAGGCCGGCGAGCTGTGCCTTGTCGGCGAGACCGATCTGGAACTGGTCGGCGGGGGTGATGAAGTAGTCGGTCTCGGGGTGCGACTGCAGGTCGCTGACGATCTTGTCGGCGGGGCTGGGGTCGGCGATCGAGATGTCGACCACGCGCAGGTTGCAGTCGGGGCAGAGCTCGGCGAGGTACTCCTGGGTCGACTCGAGCTGGATGGCCGAGAAGCCGAGCTCGGGGATGTTGTAGAAGACGAAGTCGTCGCCGGTGCCGCAGGTGAAGGCGACGGCGCCGGCGGCGAGCACCTTGCCGTTGACGAGCGAGCCGTTGTAGCCGCCCAGGGAGTCGTCGAGACCGAAGTCGTCGGCGTTCGGCTGCGAGGAGTAGACGATCGGCACGCCGTTCGCCTCGAGCTGCTTCAGCTGGTCCTGGTAGAAGGTGGCGTCGATGGCGACGGAGATGACGGCGTCGGGGTCGAGCTCGACCACCGAGTTGAGGGCGCTGTTGATGCTCTGCGCGTCGGTGCCGGTGCTGACGTTCACGAGGTTGATGCCGGCGTCGGCGGCGGCCTTCTGGATGGCCGCGTACATGATCCCCGCGACGGCGGTGTCGTTGTTGAGGAAGGCGATGGTGGTGTCGGGCCCGAGCGGCTGCGGCAGCTTCTCGGTCTGCAGCAGACCCTCGGAGGGCTGCTGGAACGACTTGATGAGGGCGTCGGCGGTGTCGTAGTCGACACCGTCGCGGGGGCCCGAGGCGCATTCGCCCTCGGGGCTCTGGTAGGTCAGCTCGACGTCGCCGCCCGAGGCGGAGTCGGTGCTTCCGGCGTCTCCACCGGAGGAACAGCCGGCCGCGAGGAGGGAGACGGCGGCCAGGAGGGCTGTTGTTCGCAGAGCTGCTGTGGTGCGACGGTGCATGTGATCGCTCGCTTTCTGGGTGACATCATTGTCGGTTTGTCCGACATTGATTGTCGGACAATGGGGTAATCATACACTTTCGGAGGGCTGAGTCCAGAGCGGATTCGACGAGTCGTACGCTCAGGCTTTACAGCGCCGAACTCACGCTCGTTCGGCGCGCATCCGCTCCCTCAGGGCTCGGGTGGCATCGAGATCGAGAGACAGACCCTCCGGGTCACGCCGAGGGTCTCCCTCGACGACGACGCCGTAAAGTCGGGCTGCACCCTCCGGCGTCACGTACTCGTCGCGCACGTCGACGAGCACGCGATCGGGCTCCCGGTCGAGCGGGTCGCCCCATCCGCCCGCGCCGTTCGTGATGTAGCGCAGCACCGATCGGCCGGTACTCACCGTCGATCGTGAGAAGGGATACACGTACTCTCCGGTCGGTGACGGCGTGTTGGTCGCCGGGTCGATGACCCCGGCCCAGGCGGTGCCGGCCGCGAAGGAGTCGCGACCGGTGCCGGGCACCTGTGCCTCGCCGGAGTCGTCGGGCGGGAAGATCCAGACACCGCCGTTCACGCCGCCGCCTCCCCCGTTCACCCCGAAGCCGGTGACCGTCTTGTGACGCAGCTCGATGATGGAGTGAGCGGCATCCGTGAGCCAGAGGGTGTCGCGCAGCATCGCGTTGCCGCCCCGGTGCACTCCCGGCCCCGCGGTGTCGGCGACGGGCTCGTGCCGCAGCATCACGACGGGGTTCTCCTTCTCGACCGCCTCGACCGAGGGGGCGATGCCGTTGGCGAGGTACGACATGCACTGGCTGTCGGCGTCGCCGTGGCGGTTGGCGCCGAACGGCCCGATCTCGCCGCCGCACTGCATGGCCGACACCCACGGGGAGCCGTCGGGGCGGGCCCCGAAAGCGGTGTGCAGATTGGTTCCCGCCCGGTCGCCCGCGATGGCCCGGTCGCCGAGCGCCTTCTCGAGCGCGATGAGCACCGTGGCGAGGATGACCTGGCTCTGCTCGAAGTAGAGGAAGACGGCTCCGTCGGGCGGCAGCGCCGACACCACCGAACCCTCCGGGATGAGGATGTCGATGTTACGGAAGAGCCCCGAGTTGAACCGGCCGCGCGGGTCGACGTTGTACTTCAGCGCCACACCGATGGCGGTCTTCACCTCCCAGGCGGTGGCGTTGATGGAGGTGCGCGCCTGCCGGTGCGTGCCCGAGAAGTCGACCTCGATGCGGTCGCCTCGCTTGCGGATGGCCACGTGCACCGGGTAGCTCTCGGTGTCGTCGACCCCGTCGCAGTCGACTCCGTGCTCGGCCTCCCAGTCGCCGTCGGGGAGCTCGGCCATGCCGAGGGCCATGCGCTCGGCGGCGACGTCGGTGGCGTAGCGCATGGCGCCGTGGAAGGCCGCGAGCCCGTAGCGGTCGATCGACTCCCGCACCAGCCGTTCGCCGAGCTCGAGGCTCGAGCACACGGTCTTCATGTCGGGGTAGAGCACCTCGGCCATGCGCACGTTGTCGAAGATCACGTTCCACGACTCGGGCACGTTGACACCCTCGCTCACGAGCAGTCGCGGCGAGAGCACGAGACCGTTCTCGAACACGTTCTGCTTGGTGGCGCTGAACCCGCCCGGCACCGTGCCGCCCATGTCGAGCTGGTGAGCGTTGAGGGTGACGAAGGCGACGATCTCGTCTCCGTCGAACACCGGGCGGGTGAACACCAGGTCGTTGTTGTGGTTGCCGGTGCGATAGGGGTCGTTGGCGATGAGCACGTCGCCCGGCCGCAGGCGCGAGATGCCGTACTCCTCGACCATGTTGGGCACCGCGTCGATGGTGGTGCCCGCCATGAGCACGATGCCGTTGCTCGCCGCCGGCACCGGGTAGCCGAGCGAGCGGGGCCCGGCGACGGTGCAGGCGAGGTCGTAGAAGTCGCGCAGCACGGGTGAGAAGGCGCCGGTGAGCAGCCTCGCACTCATGTGCTCGACCAGGTAGTCGAAGCGGTTGCCGAGCACCGTGGCGGTGTAGCGGTCGCAGTCGTAGTGCTCGCGGAAGGCGGCCTCGTCGAGGTCGCGGATGAGCGTGGGGGTCGTGCGCGAATCGGATGCGGGCCTGTCGATGATGGTCATGCGTCGCTCCTCGAGGTGATGATCAGCTCGCCGCAGCGGCCGGCGGTCGCGGTCTGACCCGCCGCGACGAAGGTGGTGCTGAGCTCCTCGCGGATGACCGCGGGGCCCGTCACCGTGGCGCCCACGGCGAGCGCCGAGCGGGAGAACCACTCGGCCTCGATCGGCTCCGCGGTGAGGTGGCGGAGCGTCGTGGTGCCCTCCGGCACGGCCGGGAAGGGCGGAACCTCGGGAGCCGGCTCGTACGACACCTTCTCCGAGGGCACGACGAGCTCGACCCGGTAGGTGACGCCCTCCACCGGGAAGGCGTCGAAGCGGTTGCCGTTGCGCAGCTCGTAGCTGTCGTGGAAGCCGGCCACCACATCCGCGATGCTCCGGGCGGTGATGGGCCCGGCGGGAATCTGCACGAACGGCGTCTCCCAGCTCTGGCCGACGAGCCGCCCGTCGAAGCTGCGACGCACGGGCAGCCCCTCGGCCGCCTGGCCGAGGCGGGAGCGCAGCCGCTCCTCCATGCGCGTGTAGACCTCGTCGATGCCGGCAGCGGTGTCGGGGCCGAAGACCACGTAGGCGCTCTCCGCCTCGTAGTAGACCTGGTCGGCCGAGAGCAGCCCGATCGCCGAGAAGAGGCCCGGATGCGGCGGGATGACGACCTCCTTCAGGGGCAGCAGGTCGAGCGCCGCCGACAGCAGCATCCCGCCCGCCGCGCCGTAGGCCATGAGGCTGAAGTCGCGGATGTCGACGCCGTGGCGCACAGCCACGTTGAGGATCTCCTCCGCCATGTGCGCGACGGCGAGCCGGTAGGCGGTGCGCACGCGCTCCTCGAACGGCACCGGGGTGTCGAGCGACTCGAAGGCACGGCGCGACGCCTCGACGTCGAGCTCGAACTCGCCGCCCGCGAACCCCGCGGGGTCGAGGATGCCGATGAGCAGCGCCGCGTCGGTGACGGTGGGCTGGGTTCCCCCGCGGCCGTAGCACGCCGGGCCGGGCTCGGCGCCCGCACTGCCCGGACCCACCAGGATGCCGCCCGACGAGGAGACCGTGACGAGGCTGCCCCCGCCCGCTCCCACGCTCGACACCTCGGTGGAGAGCGCGTTGATGATGAGGTCGTGCTCGATCTCGAAGGTGTTCTGCACGAACGGCGCACCGTCGACGATGATCGACACGTCGGTGGAGGTGCCGCCCACGTCGGCGCAGAGGATGTCGCGCCGCCCGATCGCCGCCCCGAGGTGCCCGCTCGACACCGTGCCGGCGGCCGGCCCGGCGAACAGGATGCGGAACGGGCGTTCCAGCGCCTCCTGCCACGGCAGCAGGTTGGCTGCGCAGTCGGCGAAGTTGAGCTGCCCGGTGAAGCCGAGGCCGCCGAGCTCGGTGTGGAGCTGCCCGGCGTAGTCGCTGAACAGCAGCTTCATGATGACGTCGATCACGGTCGTGGAGGCGCGCTCGTACTCCTTGGCGAGGGGCGAGGTGGTCGCCGAGAGCGACACCTCCACCTCGTCGCCGAGGATCTCGCGCACCAGCTCGCGCAGCCGCTGCTCGTGGGCGTCGTCGACATAGGCGTTCAGCAGGCAGATGGCGACGCCCTCGACCCCGCAGCGGCCGAGCAGCTCGATCTGCTCGCGCGCCTGCGCCTCGTCGAGCTCGATCAGCGTGGCGCCGTCGGCGGTCTTGCGCTCCACCACCCCGCGGCGGAGATAGCGCGGCACGAGCGGGCGGGCGGCGTCGCCGAAGGTGCGGCGCCACGACGGGTCGGTCTGGGCGCTGAGCGGCCGGTGCACCGAGCCGCGGTCGAGCACGTCGCGGAAGCCCTCCGTGGTGAGCAGACCGATCTTCGGCAGACGCCGTTCGAGCACGGCGTTCAAGCCCATCGTGCTGGCGTGGTTGAACACCGCGCTCTCGTCGACGCCGAGTCGCCTCGCCCCCTCCACGACGCTTCCCGCCGGGTCGGTGCGCGAGCTCGGCACCTTGGTCACCGCGACCTTGCCGTCGGTGATCGACACCACGTCCGTGAAGGTGCCGCCGACATCGACTCCGATCATCGCCGCCGCCTCAGACCGTGGTGCCGAGCGGCACGAAGGAGCCGAGGGCGGGGGCGGGGGTGCGCTCGAGCGAGGCGAGGCAGTCCTGGCACTTCACCACCTGCCACCACCCGCCCTCGCTGAGGGCGCGATAGCTCCGGATGTCACTGCCGCCGCACTCGGGGCAGCTCGCGTCGACGGTGACGCGCTCGACCGAGAGCCGCTCCGATCGGGGTCGGGGGAAGGTGTGCACGTGAGATCTCTCCTTCGAAATCCGGTGGTGTCGACGGCGACTTGCGTCTACAGTCGGCATCATTGTTGTACGACAATCTGACAAATTGCAAGTGGCGCGACAGAGCAGTGCGCCAGGACGGGAGGGCGACGATGCCGAACCACGACGAGACCATTGCTGTTCGAGTAGGGCAGACCGAGGTGGAGACCTGGGGCGCGCGGCGCTTCGCCGGCCGCGTGGCGGTCGTGACCGGGGCGGCCTCCGGCATCGGGCGCGCCGTCGCCGAGCGTCTCGTGGCCGAGGGGGCGGCTGTCTACGCGCTCGATCTGGGCGCCGAGGCGCTCGACGCGGTCTGGGCCGGAGTCGACGGCGTGACCGCCCTCGCTGTCGACGTCACCGACAGCACCGCCGTGAACGCCGCCTTCGAGCGCGTCGCCGCCGACCACGGCCGCCTTGACGCCCTGGTCACCGCGGCGGGCATCGCCGACGCACCGTGGCGCCTGCGCGAGAACAACAGCGACCCCGACCCGTCGACGATCGACGACGAGGCCTGGGATCTCGTGATCAGGGTGAACCTCACCGGCAGCTTCTACTGCGTGCGCGCCGCCCTGCCACTGCTCCGCAAGAACGGCGAGCGAGGCGGAGCCGTCGTCACGATCTCGAGCGTCGGCGCCCTCGCGCCGTACCCGCTCGCCGCCGCCTACCCCGCGGCCAAGGCGGGGGTGCTCGGCATGACCCGGGCGATCGCCGCGCTCGTCGGCAAGGAGAACATCCGGGTCAACGCCGTCGCCCCGGCCGCCACGAAGACGCCCATGCTCCCCGACGACGAGGAGCTGCTGGCGTCGATGGTGGCGCTGCAGCCCATCCCGCGCGTCGTTCCACCGTCGGAGATGGCGGCGACGATCGTCTACCTCTGCAGCGACGAGGCTCAATTCATCACCGGGCAGACAATCAACGCGAACGGCGGCATGGTCATGTGACGAGGTTCAGGCTGCGGCCTCAGGAGACGAGGCCGGCCGCCGCGGCGGCCTCGGCCCGCGTCTCCTGGGGCCGCTTCGCGTGCGCGGTGAGCGTGCGGAGCACGAGGGCGACGTCGCCCTTCTCGTAGCCCTCGACGATGGCCCGGTGGTCGTCGTGGAGCGCGGCGGTCGCCCTCGTCGACTCGCGGATGGCGCGCTGCTCCATCGCCGGCAGCCGCAGCCCCTTGTAGGTCTCGGTGAGGATGACGCTGCCGGCGAGCCCCACGAGGTACTCGTGGAAGGCGTTGTTCGCCCGGATCCACCCCTCGGGGTCGCTGAATTGGCCGTCGACGCTGTACTCGAGGGTGGCCTCGAGCAGCGCCCGCAGCTCGGCGAGCTGGTCAGGGCCGACGGCACCCACGGTCTGGGCTGCGGCGCCGATCTCGATGGCGAGCTTGGCGGCGTAGTAGTCGAAGATGACCTGGTCGGGTACGGGCTCGACCTGGAAGGTGGCGCCCGTGCGGCGCACGAGGCCCTCCGTGGTGAGGGCGACGAGCGACTGGTAGGCGCGACCCACCTCGATGTCGAGCTCGGCTGCGATCGCCTCGGCGTCGAGCGGCTGGGCCTCGTCGGTGACCGCCCCGACGACGTAGTCGCGCACCGCGTGCAGTGCCGCAGCATCCGGAGCCGTCTCCATGCGGCCGAACGAGCCGCGGAAGTAGGCGAGCGGGTTGCCCGGCTTCGACGACACCCGCACCACGCGGGCCAGGAAGACGAGGTGGGTGCCGCCGCGCACGGTCTCGTCGACGACGCACTCGAAGTGGGCGATGCACCCGGCGATGAGGGGAACCCCGGTCTGGCCGCGCTCGACGGCGATGGTCTGGAACTTGTCGGGCGCCTTGCTGGCGAAGCGCTGCGCGATGGGTGCGGAGTCCTCGGCGAGCACGTTGACGGCGAAGGTGCCGGTCTTCACGATCGCCTGCGCCGTGGTCGACGTGACGTTGAGGCAGATGAGCAGGCTCGGCGGTTCGTCGGAGAGGGAGCTCACCGCGCTCGCGGCGGCACCCAGGTCTTCACCGTCGAGGGTGGTGGTGATGACGGTGACGCCGCTGGCGAACCGCCCCATGACATCTCGGAACTCGCCCTTGCTCGGGCCGTCGGCCGTGATCTCGACTTCGGTCATGTCTCGCCCCTTTGCGCTGACTGATGCGGCGGGGCAGCTGCCCCGGCGACAGAGGCGATGCTAGCATTTGGTTACAACAGCTACAACTACTTTGTGGCGAGGACGACGACGTTCAGCAAGGAGTGCAGTATGCAGATCATCTCGGGCCGATCGGGTGCCCCCTCCATCACCGCCACCGGCACCTTCACGGGCCAGGTGTTCCAGGACCCCGTGCTCGGCGGGCGCGACGACGTGAAGATCAACACCGTGATCTTCACCCCCTGCTCGCGCACCTACTGGCACCACCACGAGAACGGGCAGCTGCTGCAGGTGTTCCGCGGCAAGGGCTTCGTCTGCGGCGCCGACGGGGTGCCGCGGGTCATCGCCGAGGGCGACACCGTGTGGATCGAGCCCGGTGAACGGCACTGGCACGGCGGCACCGCCGAGACCCTGCTCGGTCACACGGCGATCACGCTCGGTGGCACCGAGTGGCTCGAGGAGGTCTCCGAAGAGGAGCACGCCGAGGCCGCTCGGGTGAACGGCCTGGCCGGCGACACCGCAGTCTCGTCCCCCGCCTCGTCCCCCGCGGGAGCCTGACGCCCATGCCCACCCGCCGACCCGAACCCGCCGTGCTCACCGACGCCGCCCGCGACGAGCTCATCGCCCTGCTCGGCCGCGACCGGATGCTCCTCACCGAGGAGGAGCGCGACACCTTCCGCGACCCCTACTGGTTCCACGACGACCGCAGCTACGACTCCTCCGGCGTGGTCTTCCCGCGCACCGTCGAGGAGGTGCAGGAGGTCGTGCGCATCGCCGCGCGTCACGAGCTGCCGGTGTGGACCTCCTCGCAGGGCCGCAACAACGGCTACGGTGGGCCGTCGCCGCGCGTCGCCGGGTCGCTGCTCATCAGCCTGCGCGAGATGAACCGCATCCTGCACATCGACACCGAGCTCGCCTACGCCGTGGTCGAGCCCGGGGTGCGCTGGCTCGACCTGTATGCGGCCCTGCACGAGCAGGGCGACGAACTCATGCTCTCGGTGCCCGACATCGGGTGGGGGTCGATCATCGGCAACTCGCTCGACAACGGCATGACCTACCTGCCCATGGGCGTCGACTTCCAGGCCCCCACGGGCATGGAGGTGGTGCTCGCCGACGGCTCGCTCTTGCGCACCGGCATGGGCGCCATCCCCGACTCGAAGTCGTGGCACCTCTACAAGCGCGGCCTCGGGCCCACGCTCGACGCACTGTTCACCCAGTCGAACTACGGCATCGTCACCCGGATGGGCGTGTGGCTGCAGCGCCGCCCCCGCGTCTACGCACCGCTCTACCTCTCCGTGCCGCGCGATCACCAGCTCGCGCAGGCGGTCGACATCATCCGCGAGCTGCGGCTCGACGGCGTGATCAGGGGCGTGCCGAACCTGCAGAACCTCATCACCATGGGCACGCAGTTCCCCGAGCACATGGGGATGTTCCCGGGGGCCGACGCCACCTGGAGCGAGGAACGCCTCGACGGCCTCGCCGACGCCACCGGCATCGGGAGGTGGGGGGTGCGCACCGCGCTCTGGGGCGACGGGCCGGTCGTCGATCATCACCTGGCGCGCATCCGTGAGGCCTGGTCGGCGATCGAGGGTTCGAGGGTCGACGAGCTCGGGCGGTTCACGCCGGAGAACTGGGACGAGATCAGCACCTTCATGCAGAAGATCTCGGCCGGCATCCCCACCATGGAGATGATGGAGCAGATGCCAGACTGGGTGGGTCACGTGGGCTTCTCCCCCATCGTGCCCCTGCAGGGCGCCGAGGTGACCGCCGTGGTCGACCGCATCAAGGCGAGGGTGATCGAGCGCACCGGCACGAACTTCGTCTGCGCCATCTTCCCCACGAACGACCGCAGCGCGATGATCGTGAGCTCGGTGAGCTTCGACCGCACCAACGAGGCCGACGTGGCGCGCACGTTCGAGACCGTGCGCATCCTCATCGAGGAGATCGCGTCGCTCGGCTACGGCGAGTACCGCGCCCACCTCGACTTCATGGACCTGGCGAGCGAGCAGTACTCCTTCGGCGACCACGCTTACCGTCGCTTCACCGAGGCGATCAAGGATGCGGTCGACCCGAAGGGAATCCTCTCCCCCGGCCGCCACGGGGTGTGGCCCGCGCGCTACCGCGAGTAGCGGGTGTGCGGCATCATCAGTGGTCGAAGACGATGATGCCGCACACGTCGTCGAGCGAGCCCGAGCGGTCGCGGGCGAGGTCGAGCTCGGCGAGGGGGTAGCGGCGGGTGATGATGGGGTCGGGGTCGAGCAGACCCCGCTCGAGGAGCGCCGTGTAGCGCTGCAGGTCGCTCTTCATGTGCACCTGTCCGTTCTGCGAGCTCAGGATGCGGCGGCTCTGCAAGGCGGTCTCCACCTGCGGCAGAGGCAGGGTCGCGCCCCCGATCTCGAACCCCGTGAGCACGATGCGGCCCGCGCGGCGCGCGGCCTGCACGGAGAAGCTCTGCGACACCGCGGGGCCGGCGGCCTCGAGCACCACGTCGGCGCCGCGTCCGCCCGTGGCGGCGCGCACGGCGGCGAGCGCCTCGGCGGCGCCTTCGGTCGCGTCGTCGGCGGCCTGGCCCGACCCCGAGGCTCCGGGGTCGACGAGCACGTCGGCCCCGAGCTCACCTGCGAGCGCACGCCGCCCCTCGTGCGGTTCGACGACCACGACCGTGCCGGCACCGGCGAGTCGGGCGGCCTGCAGCATCCACAGACCCAGGTGCCCCGCACCAACGATGGCCACCGATTCTCCCGGCTGCACCTGGGCGACGTTGAACACCGAGCCCACGCCGGTGGAGATGCCGCAGCCGAGCATCGACAGCACGTCGGAGGGGAGATCGCTCTCGATCGGGAACACCTGGTTGCCCGAGATCGACATGTACTCCGCGTAGCCCCCCACGCATCCGGCGCAGGAGATCTGCGCGCCGTCGTCGCCCTGGGCGATGTCGGGGTAGATGCCGCCGAGATCGAAGAGCTCGCTGCACTGCCACGGCTCGCCGATGGAGCAGTAGTAGCAGCGCCCGCACTCGGGGGTTCCCGGCACGACGACGCGCTGGCCGACCCTGATGCCGGCGGACTCAGGCACCGCCGAGCCCACCTCGACGACCTCACCGATGGAGGCGTGCCCGAGGATGGTGGGCGGGATCTTGTACAGCTTGCCCATCCAGTTCTTCACGTCGGTGGAGCAGAACGGGCTGGCGTGCGTCTTCACCACCACGCGGGTGGGGTCGAGCGGCAGCAACTCGACCTGCTCGATCGAGAACGGCTCCTTGATGGCGCGCAGCACGCCGGCCTCTCCGCGCCAGGTGCTCACGACTCGCTCCCGGCGGAGTCCACCACGGCGGGGTACTTCTCGAAGGCCTCGCGGATGGCGGTCTGCCGCGCCTCGACGATGCCCCACCAGTCGGGGTGGGTGAGCGCGTAGAGGTCGTCGTTGCGGATGGCGCGGGTGACGATGCGGCCGGCCTCGATGGGGTCGATCCAGCGGAGTTCGGAGGCGACGCCCTCTGAGATGTCGACGTCTTCGAGCGCGCCCTCGGCACCGGCGGGCCGGTTGCGGGTGCTGGTCTTGATGTTCGTGCGCACGGTGCCCGGAGCGAGCAGGGTGGCGTGCACCGGAGACCCGTCTTCGGCGAGCTCGAGCGCGAGGGCCTCGGTGAGCGCGGCGACGCCGTACTTGGTCACGGCGTAGGCACCGCCGCCCGCCATCGGCGCGAACGAGGCCATCGACCCCGTGTTGACGATGTGGCCGCCGTCGGGGTTCGCCTGCAGCAGCGGAAGGAACGTCGTGACCCCGTGGATGACCCCCCACAGGTTCACGTCGATGAGCCATTTCCAGTCGGCGAGCTTGAGGTCGGCGATGCGGGCGAGCGGCCCCACCCCGGCGTTGTTCACCAGGATGCCCACCGAGCCGAAACGCTCCATCACCTCGGCCGCGAGCGACTCGACGCTCTCGGGGTCGGTGACGTCGACCCGGATGCCCACGGCGCCGATCTCGGCGGCTGTCGCCTCGAGCGCATCCTGCTGCACGTCGGCGATCACCACCGTCGCACCTTCGGCGATGAGCTGCTCGGCGATGCCGCGGCCGATTCCGGAGGCTCCCCCGGTGACGACGGCGACGCGCCCTTCGATGCTGGTCATGGTCTCGTTCCTCTTATATGGGGGCTCTGTAAGGGCGGTCAGTGGCCGTAGGCGAAGGTGCCGGCCGGGTCGTACCGCTTCCGCACCTCGGCGAGCTTCGCCGCCGTCTCGGCGGGCCACAGGCGCCTGAAGGCGGCGGGCGTCGGATGGCCGGCCCAGTTGTAGTTGATCTCGTCGTGCGAGTAGTCGGCGACGGCGTCGAACAGAGCGGGCCCCGCCACCGGCAGCGCCTCGTCGTTCAGCCCGGGGATGACCGCGGCGATGACGAGCAGCGAGTACTTCGCGCCGCGGCCGCCGATGGCGTTCGGGAGGGCGGCGTCGCGCGCGATGGCTCCACCGAGCAGGCGGGTCTCGACGGTGGCGAAGGGCGACTCGACCGAGCCGCCGGCCTGGTCGAGCACGGCCTGCACGTAGTCGTGGTCGATCTCGTCGAGGAACTCGCCGCGCTCCCAGATGGGCAGCGGGCCGAACGGCTCGGCGTGGATGGTGCCGACCTCGGAGGTCGGGAGGAGGCCGCAGAAGTCGAGGTAGACGGGGGCCGCCTCGAGAAGCGGCGCGAGCAGTTCGGCCCCGCGCGACTCGAGCCGGGCCGCATCCGCTCCCTCCTCCACGTAGGCGAAGCGCACGTGGGCGAGGGTGCGCCCGGCCAGCGGCTCGGGGACACCCTCGGGAGGAAGACGGAGGATGGCGATCGAGGTGTTGGCCGCTTCGGGAAGCGTCGCCGCCCAGTCGAGCCAGGCGTGGTGCACCTGGTCGATGTGCTCCTGCGCGAAGAACAGGCCGCCGCCGAAGATCTGCGGCAGCGCCACGGCCTCGAGCGTCATCTCTGTGACGACGCCGAGCCCGACCTTGCCGCCCTTCAGCGCCCAGAACAGGTCGGGGTGGTGATCGGCGTCGACCTCCACCACAGAGCCGTCGCCGATCACCACCCGGTAGGAGACCGCACGGTCGGCCGCCCAGCCGAGCGTGCGGCTGAGGGGGCCGACGCCCCCGCCGAGGGTGAGCCCGACGGCGCCGACGCTCGGCGAGGAGCCTGTCACGGCGGCGAGCCCGTGCTCGGCGAGCTGCGGGAGGATGCCCATCCAGCGCGTCCCGGCACCGATCGTGTAGGTGCCCGCCTCCGCATCGACGGTGACGGAGTCGAGCCGGTGGGTGCGGATGAGGAGGCCGTGATCGACCCCGCGGTACGAGCCGTGGCCGGTGGCCTGCACCACGACCTCGAGGTCGTGGGCGGCGGCGAAGCGCACCGCGGCCTGGACGTCTGCCTCGCCGGTGGCGCCGACGACGAGGTCGGGTGCCATCGGCGAGAGCGAGTTGAAGCCGTCGATCTCGGCCTGGTAGCCGTCGTCGCCGCGCTCGAGCAGCGGCCCGGCGAGCTCGGAGCGGAAGGCGGCGAGATCGGCCTCGGTGATCTGGTGGGGCATCGTTGCTCCTCTACTGCGGGGTGGGTGGATGGTGCAGATCAGGTGGTGCGGCGGTTCGCGGGCCAGATGCCCTGCTTGCCGGGCGAGAGGATGCCCTTCGGGTCGACGGCGTCTTTGATGCGCTCGACGAAGCGGAGGTAGGCGTGGTCGCCGAAGGAGTACTCGGCGGCCGCCTCGTCCATGAAATCGAGGTGGGCGCGGTACTCGCCGTAGCCGAGCTCGCCGACCTCGCGGATCATGGTCTTCACGGTGCGGTAGGCGTCGCGCACGTCGGCGTCGTTCGCGGTGTCGAAGCCGAAGCCGCCCACCACGACGGCGGTGCGCTCGTTGGCGACGCAGATGCCGACGAGGAAGCTCGCCGTGGTCTCGCGCTTCACGGTCGATTCCATCAGCTCGACCACCTTCACCATCTCGCTGCCGACGAGCGGCACCGCCGGCGAGAAGCCGACGTGGCCGAAGCCGGGGGGCATCGACTCGAGCATGTCGAGGTTCGGGATGCCCGCCTGCACCTTGTCGGCGAAGTCGACGATCTGGTCCCACTCGTCGCGGAGGAAGGTGCGGTGGTGGTCGACCCGAGCGCCGTCGATCGCCGACCACGCCTCGGTGATGCGCTCGACCTGGCGGGCGACGACCACCTCGTCTCCCCAGACCGCGGTGCGCATCCCCCACCGACCCACCCCTGAGGCGTCGGCGAGGGCGTCGAGCTGCTCCTCGCCGAGGGTGCCCTCGGCCTGCATGGGGCCGAGGAGCTCGGGGAAGTGGGAGGCGAGGGTGAGCGTGTTCTGCATCACCGGCACGCCGCGGATGAGACCGGAGAGCCGGAGCTCGCGCAGGATGTCGATGGCCTGCTCGAGCTGGTGGGTGCGCGGCACCGTGAGGAAGAGCGGGGCGTAGGCGTCGGGCTTGCGCATGAGCCAGTAGCCCATCTTCGTGACGATACCGAAGTTCGACTGCACGAACAGCGGGTCGAGCACGGGGCCGAGCCCGCGCTTGTAGGTGTGCCACGCCTTCGAGTTCGGCAGGGCGCCCATCCCGGTGCGCAGCAGCGACCCGTCGGCGAGCACCACCTCCATGCCGGTCGGGGCCTGGAAGTCGACGCCGAGCGGAAGGTAGGTGACCCCGCTGTCGAGCGAGTTGCCGACCACCGATCCCCAGCCGAGGTCGGGCACCGAGACGAGCAGGTCGTTGTGGCCGGCCTCGGCGATGGCGGCGTGCAGCTCCATCCAGCTCACGCCCGGCTCCACCACGGCGTAGGCGAGGGTCGGGTTGATCTCGAGCACCCGGTTCATGCGGCGCAGGCTCACCAGCACCGAGCCGGCGACCCTCGGCGAGGGCCCGCCGTAGCCGTTGTTGCGGCCCTGCGACGAGACCCAGAGCGGCACCTCGAGCTCGTCGGCGAGGCGCACGACGGCCTGCACCCCCTCGGTGCTCGAGGGGTAGAGCACGGCGGAGGAGTCGTAGCTGCGGTCTCCCTTGATCCAATAGGGGTCGGCGTAGTCGTCGCGGCCCGCCCGGTCGGTGACCACGGCGTCGTCGCCGAGCAGCTCGCGGAAGCGCTGCTCGGCGTCAGCGCTCAGCTCGTAGGGCGAGGCATCCGGGGCCGGCCGGGTCATGACAGCTTCCTGGCTTCCTCGACGAGCACCGGGGCTGCCTCGAACACGCCGTGGATGCCGAGGGTGGCGGCGATCTCCATCACCTCGACGATCTCGGCGGCGGTCGCGCCGTACCGCACCGCGTTCTCGATGTGGAGACGCAGGCCCGAGGTGTAGAGGTGGGTGGCCGCGGTGTCGAAGGCGATGTACATGAACTCCTTCACCTTCGGCTCCAGGGGCCCGGAGACCCAGGGCACCGAGCTGAACTCGGTGTAGGCGTCGAAGAACTCGGGGGCGAGCTCGAGGATCTCGTTCCAGAAGCTGTGCCAGTAGCCGCGCTTCTCGGTGAACTCGGCCTTGAGGCGCTCCTGGTACTCGTCGAGCTCGGCGGCACCCGTGCGGATGCCCTCCTGCTCGAGCACGTCGACGAGGATGGGCACGCCGATGTTCATCGAGTGGATGCCGAGGGTGGCGCAGCACTCGAGCACCTCCATCACCTCGGCCGGTGTTGCACCCGCCTGGAGGGCGCGACGGATGTGGCCGCGCACCGGCGGCAGATAGAGGTGGGTCGAGTTCGCGGCGACGGCGAGGCGCACGAAGTGGCGCACCTTCTCGGGCAGGGCGCCCACCCGGTCGGGAACGGCGGCGAGCTTCGAGTACGCGGCGAGGAACTCGGGGTCGAGGTCGAGCACGGCCTGCGTTCCGCCGTCCCACTCGCCGTGGGCGGCCTCGTACTCGTGGCGGATCTCGGCCTTGCGGGCGTCGGCGGACTCGGCGGTCATGACTTGTTCTCCTTCTCCTGCTGCCGCAGCCATCGGGCCACCTCGGTGTGGTCGGCGCCGACGCCGAGCTCGGCGTCGGCGGTCGTCCAATGCTCGACGGCCCGGTCGCTCAACGTGTGCGGCACACCGAGGCTCTCGGCGAGACCGGTGGCGATGCGCATGTCCTTCAGCATGAGGGCGAGGCCGAAGCCCGAGTCGTAGGTCTCCCCCACGATGAAGTTCGGCCACTTCAGCTGGGTCGACCCGCTCCGCCCGCTCGAGGTGTTGATGGCGTCGAGCATGACGTTCGGGTCGAGCCCGAAGGCGATGCCGGTGAGCATGGCCTCGCTGGTCACCCAGAGGTGGGCTGCCGACATCAGATTGTTGATCGCCTTCAGCGCGTGACCCGCGCCCACCGGGCCGACGAGGGCGGGCTTGCCGAGCACCTCGAGCACACCCTGGGCGTCGGCGAGGTCGGCCTCGGCACCTCCCACCATGATGGTGAGGGTGCCGGCGACGGCACCTTTCACGCCACCGCTCACGGGCGCGTCGATGAGACGCGCGCCGCCCGCGGCGACCGTCTCGGCGAGCGCGCGCGTGCGCAGCGGCTCGGAGGAGCTCATGTCGACGAACAGGGTTCCGGGGCGGGCCACCGCCAGCACGCCACCGCCCTCGGAGTCGCCACCTGTCACGACGGCCTCGACGATCGCCGAGTTGGGGAGCATGAGGATGACGAGGTCGGCGCGGGAGACCGCATCCGCTGCGCTCTCGGCGCTCTCGCCGCCCGCGGCGACGAGGCGTTCGCGCGCGGCCTCGGCGACGTCGCTGCCGATCACGTGGTAGCCCGCCGTCACGAGGCGTTCGGCCATGGGGCTGCCCATGTTGCCGAGGCCGATGAACGCCACGACGGGGCGGGTCACGTCGCTCACAGCTCGCCGGCCGTCTTCATCTCGGTGAGCTTCGACTCGGCGACACGGAACGACTCGAGCGCGGCGGGCACCCCTACGTAGACCGCGGTCTGCAGGAGCGCCTCCTGGATCTCCTCCACGGTGACCCCGTTGCGGATCGCGCCGCGCACGTGCACGCCGAGCTCGTGCGGCCGGTTCAACGCCGTGAGCATGACGAGGTTGAGCAGGCTCCTGGTGCGACGATCGAGCCCGTCGCTCGTCCAGACCGCTCCCCAGCAGTACTCGGTGACGAGCTCCTGGATGGGGCGAGAGAACTCGGTCACCGCGCCGAGCGAGCGCTCGACGTGCTCGGCACCGAGCACCTCGCGGCGCACCTGGAGGCCGGCCTCGTAGGTCTCGCCCCTGGTCGCGTCGTGGTTGGTCATGGCTTCAGTCCTTCGTGTCGGTGGGTCGTGCCGTGCCGGCTGCGGGCGAATCGGGGGTCTCGGGTTCGTGCAGGCGCACATGGCCCGAGACGTCTCCGATCGCGTCGACGACGGTGTTGCTGATCTGGTCGGCGTAGCCGAGTGATTGGGCGAGGCCGAAGCTCGCCATCGGGCCCGGCGCGTTGAGCGAGGCGACCCCGAGCTCGTGCAGGTGGTCGACGTAGAGCACCACGTCCTTCATCATGAGCGCGTTGGTGAGGCCGCCCTTGAGGTAGTCGCCCGTGATGATCTTCGGAAAGCGGTTGAGGGTGGCGAAGTTGACGCCGGAGCTGGCGTTCAGCACGTCGAGCACCGTCGCCAGGTCGAGCCCCGCCTTCTTCGCCGCCACCATCACCTCGGCGGTGGCCGAGAGGCTGATGGCGTTCAGGAAGTTGTTGAGCAGCTTCGTCGAGTGCCCGGCGCCCGAGCCGCCCATGAGGAAGACGTTCGTGGCGAAGTGGGCGAGCACGGGCCGCACCCGGTCGAGGGCCGTGGCGTCGCCGCCCACCATGAGGGTGAGAGCGCCCTTCTCGGCTGCCGCCGCGCCGCCGGAGATGCCCGCGTCGAGGTAGTGCACGCCGCGCGCCGCGAGCTTCTCGTGGATGCGCTGGGTCGACGACGGCGACGCCGTGCTGAGATCGACGACCACCGCGTTCTCATGGAGCGCGGGGATGAAGGCCGTGTCGGCGAGCAGCACCCGCTCGACCACCTTGCTGTCGGGAAGGGACAGGAACACCACGTCGCTCTGCTCGGCGACCGCGACCGCCGATTCGAGCGGCGTCGCGCCCGCCGCCTCGACTGCGGCGCGCTGCATGTCGAAGCCCCGCACGGGCACCCCGCCGTCGACGATGCGGCGGGTCATGCGGCCGCCCATGTTGCCGAGGCCGATGAAGCCGATGCGGTCGGTCGTCGCCGGCCGATCGGTCGCTGTGGGATCGGTCATCTCAGGCGGGGTCCTTTCGTGGGGTGCCGATGGTGGCGGCGATGCCGGCGAGCGGGCCGGCGGTGACGGCGGTGAAACGATCGAGGGTGGAGGGGTCGTGGCCGCACACGAGGTGACTCACGCCGCCGTCGAGCAGCTCGCGGATGCGGTCGAACCCGGCGTACATACCCGGCAGGTCGGCGACGAAGGCGAACGGCATGTCGTCGTCGTACTCCTCGTAATAGTGCACGGCGTCGGAGGCGAGCAGCACATCGCCGTCGGCTGTGCGGATGCGCGCGATCGCCTGGCCGGGGGTGTGGCCGCCCACCTGGATGAGCTCGATGCCGGGCGCCACCTCGATCGAGTCGGTGAAGGTCGTCACGCGACCCTCCTCGACGGCCGTGCGCAACGCGTCGATCTCCTCGGGCTCGGTCGACCAGGCGAACTGGGAGCGCTCGCCCATCGAGGAGAGCCAGAAGTCGAGCTCGGCCTGGGCGATGACGATGCGCGCCT